>NZ_BAAILK010000046.1:609333-642277 GCF_054589475.1 Rhodococcus sp. no. 34 | reverse complement strand
ACGCGCAATTGTGGCGGGACGGGAAGCTACCGGTCGAGAAGCTCATTTCCTCGCGAATCGAGTTGGACGACATCAATTCCGGCATGGACGAACTGGCCGATGGAAAAGCAATCCGACAGGTCATTATCTTCGACGCGGAGTAGGTGCACGTCGGTGTTATGCAGCGGAAATGAGGCGTTTGCGCCCCCGATTCCCTCCCGAGTCGCCGCGGAAAATCGTTACCCGTTGTAACGCTCCTCTCGTACTGGACGACTACTCGAATGACGTTGCGTGACGCCCCGGGGGTCGGTCGTACGTTTTCCAAAAGTTGATTGGGGAGAAGATATGCCGGTTCGTGGGTTCTTTTCGCGACATCGAATACTGGCGGGTGCAGTAGCGCCCGCAGCGCTCGGCGTGGCCGCACTGGTCGCGGTTGCGGTCGCAGTGGACTCTCCGGAGTCACGCACGATCGAGACGCAACTGACGTCGTCGGTCACCGAGTGCCATGACATGGTGAGCATCGCGGTTGCCGGTCGACACGACACGCCGGATGCTTCGACTGTGAAGATGTTGCTGGGAGCCGACGGGAAGCCGCTGCCGGCCGCCCTGTCCGGTGACTACAAGAGTGAACGCGTCGACCAGGTGATCAACCCGGCAGGCTCGGTCAACGCGAACAAGCCCGGCTCGTACGCAGCGGTGTACATCGCATATCCGGCCAACATGGCGTCCTACGAGGACGCCGTCGCTGCCGGTGCTGCAAATACGCAGTCCGTGATGAGTGCCATCGCCAAGGAATGCCCGAAGACTCAGTTCTCGATCGTCGGTTACAGCGAGGGCGCCGATGTGGTGCGTCGTGTGGCGATGGACATCGGTACGCAGGAGAACAACGAGTTCGGTGTCGACCCGGACAAGGTTGTCGGCGTGGTCATGCTGGCGGATGCAGGCCGCGAAGCCGGCGACGGTACGTTCCTCGGTGCCAAGAATCCGTTCACGAACCCGGACAACTTCGATACGAAGTACCAGAGCGGCACCTCCGCGACACCCGGCGAAGGTGTCCTCCCCGGCACTGCCGGAGGTTTCGGCAAGCTGAACGGCAAGGTCGCGTCCTTCTGCTCGGACGGTGACTTCACCTGCTCGGCTCCCAGCAACATCTCTCTGTTGATCTTGGCGGCAAATGTCGGTCGGCAGTTGAATATCGACCAACTCGAATCACAGGGTCTGAACCCGGCCACCGGCCAGGACGTCGCGGTGGTGTTCGGCCAGATCGTCTTCGAGGCGTTCGCAGACATTTCGTCCAATCCCAACTGGATGCAGAGTGACGAGACATTCCTTCAGGTGATGCTCAAGGTCTCTGATCCGGAGTACAAGCCCGGAAAAACACCCGCGCCCGCGCCGGTAGCCGAGGGCGAGACGGTGTCCACCGACAAGGTGTCTCCGCTGGCATATCTGCCGCAGAAGCTTTTCAAGGAGATTGTCGGTCTGATTGCTACCAACCAGAACACGATTCCCGTGATCTTGAGCGACCCCTACCAGCAGACACTCGCTCCAGACGTCGGACACCACTTCGATTACTGGCGAGATGCGGATGCGGCCAACGGCAAGCCGTTGACTTCAGCTGAGTACGCAGCGGCCTGGCTCACCTACCTCGCCCAGCAGGCGAAGGAAGGAAAGCCCGTCGACACAACTGCGAAGCCGACCCCGGAACAGATCAGTGCTGCTGTCGATGCCTACATGGCTGACGGCAATGCTGAGGGCGACGCCGCGGTGGCTGAAGGCACCGGAACCGGTCAGGCACCGGCCGGGACCACTGGCTCCACGGGATCTGCTGGAGCGCCCGCAACCACGTCACAGGTGCCTGCGGCAGGATCGGCGTCGGTCACATCGGGAGCGGTTGCCACTCCGACGGGTTCGGCGGCAGTGACGCCGACGTCGACAGTTCCGACCACACCGGTAGCGGGAACGGATGCAACGACGGCGCCCCCGACTACGACAGTGACGTCGACGACCACGACGACGAAGGTGCCGGTTCCGAACCCGTAATCCTTCTCGCCGGCGTTCGTCACACGAATAACGCTGTCACAGGCTGCGATCCGCAATTAGTTGCGGATCGCAGCCTGTTTTCGTGTACGGGTTACGCACAACGACCGTTGGTGCTTATCGTGGAAGGGAGGTTTCCGGATCACGAATCGTGGGTTTCACCGTGCACGAGCTGTCCATTGCGCAGAGTGTGGTCGAAGCCGTGTGTGAGCGTGCCGGCGAGCGACGAGTATCGAGCGTGCGGCTTGAAGTAGGGCAACTCTGCGCGGTGGTTCCACACTCTCTGCTGTTCTGCTTCGACGTCGTCACCGCGGGTACTCACGCCGAAGGTGCCAGCTTGCACATCGATGAGATTGCAACCAGCGCGCGATGCAAAAGCTGCGGCGTGATGTTCTCGCCGCCCGACATGTTCTTGCTGTGTGAATGCGGCAGTGCTGATGTCGAGGTGCTTGCCGGCCGAGAGTTACGGATCCTGTCGATGGAAGTGAGCTGAGCATGTGCGCGACGTGTGGGTGCGGGGACACCACAGGACCTCGGGTGTCGGTAGTCGCAGACGGAGAACACGAGCAGGAACACGACGGTCACGGGCACGGTCACGAGCATGACCATGAGCACGGCCACCCCGACCACACCGTGATTCTCGAGCAACAGGTGCTCGCCAAGAACGACGGCATTGCTGTTCACAATCGTCAGTGGATGCGGAGCCGCCGAATCACGGCGCTCAACATCATGAGTTCCCCCGGCGCGGGGAAGACAACGTTGCTGGCGCGAACTATCCGGGAGCTCGGATGTCAGCGACCGATAGCCGTGATCGAAGGTGACCAGGAAACCCGGCTCGACGCCGAGCGGATCCGAGAGACCGGCGCGTCGGTGGTGCAGGTGAATACCGGGGCCGGATGTCACCTCGATGCCGCGATGATCGACCGCGCACTGCGCGCCTTGGATCCCGCTGAAGAATCGCTGCTTCTGATCGAAAACGTCGGAAACCTGGTGTGCCCCGCGCTCTTCGACCTCGGCGAGGAAGGCAAGGTTGTCCTAATTTCGACGCCGGAGGGGGCAGACAAGCCGAAAAAGTACCCACACATCTTCGCTGTCGCGGACCTCGTGGTGATCAACAAGATCGACTTGCTCCCATACGTCGAGTTCGACGTCGATGCCTGCGTCGAGCAGGCAAGAATGCTCAATCCTGCTGTGCGCGTTGTTGTTTTGTCTGCCACGACAGGTGAGGGCATGGGCGAGTGGTACGAGTGGATCGGTAGTCGTTCGGCGATTTCTCCGGTGGCCGTTGACAACTGATCTGCTCGGGTAGTTAATGAAATGAGTGGGTGCCACGCAAGTGGGCCGAGGTTCGACTCCGGTGGCGTCAGCGTTTCGGTGCCGCAGCAATTGAGGCCATAGCGTGTCAGGCAGTAGCGGTGCCGAGAATCAGGCGCAAGTGCACCCGTGAAAGCGGCTGACATGGACACACAAAAATCGACTGCTGGCACCACGGCGGAACCTGCCTCCGAAAGCGCAGCTACCCCCGAAAGCGCAGCGGCCAAAGCGGAAGAAACTCTGATCCACGTGCTGTGGATCAATGCCGGTCTCAGTTGCGACGGTGATTCGGTGGCGCTCACCGCGGCCACGCAACCCAGTATCGAGGAGATCGCGCTCGGTGCGTTGCCGGGCCTGCCGCAGGTAGCGGTTCATTGGCCGCTCATCGACTTCGAATGTGGACCGCAGGGTGGCGCTGACGATTTCCTGGAATGGTTCTGGAAAGCCGACCGGGGAGAATTGGAACCCTTTGTTCTCGTTGTCGAAGGATCTATACCGAACGAGAAACTTCACGACGAAGGGTACTGGTGTGGTTTCGGGAACAATCGTGAAACCGGCCAACCGGTCACCACGAGCGAATGGCTCGACAAACTTGCGCCGAAAGCGACTGCGGTAGTTGCGGTCGGCACGTGCGCAACCTACGGCGGCATACATGCGATGGCCGGCAATCCGACCGGTGCGATGGGCGTGCCGGACTATCTCGGGTGGACCTGGAAATCGAAGGCGGGCATCCCGATCGTCTGCGTTCCTGGGTGTCCCATTCAGCCGGACAACCTCTCCGAGACCCTGACTTATCTTCTGTACATGGCCACTGATCAGGCGCCGATGATTCCCTTGGACGAATCCCTCCGCCCGCAGTGGCTTTTCGGTGCCACCGTTCACGAGGGCTGTGACCGTGGCGGGTACTACGAGCAGGGCGAGTTCGCGACGGAGTACGGGTCGCCGAAGTGCATCGTCAAGCTGGGATGTTGGGGACCGGTCGTGAAATGCAATGTCCCCAAACGCGGTTGGATAAACGGAGTCGGCGGGTGCCCTAATGTCGGCGGGATCTGCATCGGCTGCACGATGCCGGGATTCCCGGACAAATTCATGCCGTTCATGGATGAACCACCTGGCGGCAAACTCTCCACCAATGCGGTGGGAATGTACGGGTCCGTGATCCACAGTCTGCGCCGGATCACCGGTCACACGTTGGACAAGGAACCGCACTGGCGTGAGCGCGGGTCGAAGTTGCTCACCGGTGCGACGCGTACGTGGTGACCGACCGGATACCTTCAAATCAGTTCGTGAGCAACGTCTCTGGGAGGCACTGCAATGACGGCCATCGTTCCCGAACCCACCTCGACTGCGGACCGCGACGGTCTTGTCGAGATGGCGTGGGACCCCATCACCCGAATCGTCGGCAGTCTGGGTATCTACACCAAGATCGACTTCGCCAATCGCGAAGTGGTGGAGTGCCACAGCACGTCGTCGATCTTTCGTGGGTATTCCCTGTTCATGAAGGGGAAGGACCCGCGCGACGCGCATTTCATCACCAGTCGTATCTGCGGCATCTGCGGTGACAATCACGCCACGTGCTCGTGCTACGCACAAAACATGGCGTACGGCGTCAAGCCGCCGCATCTGGGCGAGTGGATCGTCAATCTCGGCGAGGCCGCCGAGTACATGTTCGACCACAACATCTTTCAAGAGAATCTTGTCGCCGTCGACTACTGCGAGAAGATGGTCTCCGAGACGAATCCCGGTGTGCTGGCGCAGGCAGAGAACACGCGCTGCCCGCACGAGGAGCAGCACGGGTATCGCACGATCGCGGACATCATGCGGACTCTCAATCCGTTCACGGGTGAGTTCTATCGCGAAGCGTTGCAAGTCTCGCGTTCGACTCGCGAAATGTTCTGCTTGATGGAGGGCAGGCACGTTCACCCGTCGACGCTCTATCCCGGCGGCGTCGGCACCGTCGCGACGATCGAACTGATGACGGACTACATGTCGCGGCTGATGCGGTACGTCGAATTCATGAAGAAGGTCGTGCCGATGCACGACGACCTGTTCGACTTCTTCTACCAGGCGCTGCCTGGTTACGAAAAGGTTGGCCTGCGGCGGACCCTGCTGGGTTGTTGGGGATCGTTCCAAGACCCCGAGTACTGCAATTTCTCCTACAAGGACATGACCGACTGGGGCCGGAAGATGTTTGTCACTCCCGGTGTGGTCGTCGACGGAAAGTTGGTCACCACGGATCTGGTGGACATCAACCTCGGTATCCGAATCATGCTGGGCTCCTCGTATTACGAGGACTGGAGTGATCAGGAGATGTTCGTCAAAACCGATCCGCTGGGTAACCCGGTCGATCGCAGGCACCCGTGGAATCAGCACACCAACCCCCACCCGCAGAAGCGGAACCTCGAGGACAAGTACAGCTGGGTCATGTCACCGCGATGGTTCGACGGAAAAGACAACCTTGCTCTGGATACGGGCGGGGGAGCATTGGCTCGTCTGTGGAGCACCGCTCTGGCCGGCCTGGTCGACATCGGATACCTGGAGTCGACCGGAGACAGTGTGAAGATCAATCTTCCGAAAACAGCACTGAAGGGTCCTGTCTCGCTCGAGTGGAAGATTCCCGAACATGGCAGCAATACCCTCGAAAGAAACCGCGCGCGAACGTATTTCCAGGCATACGCAGCCGCGGCTGCCCTTCATTTCGCCGAGAAGGCGCTTGTCGAGATCCGGGCCGGCCGGACCAAGACGTGGGAGTCGTTCGAGGTCCCGGACGAGGGTATCGGTTGCGGATTCACCGAAGCCGTCCGCGGAGTTCTCTCACATCACATGGTGATTCGTGACGGAAAAATCGCGAACTATCACCCGTACCCACCGACACCGTGGAATGCGAGCCCGCGCGACAGCTACGGAACCCCCGGTCCGTACGAGGATGCCGTGCAGGGTCAGCCGATCTTCGAGGAGAACGATCGAGACCACTTCAAGGGCATCGACATCATGCGGACCGTGCGTAGTTTCGATCCCTGCCTGCCGTGTGGTGTTCACATGTATCTCGGCGGTGGCAAGACCCTGGAGAAGTTGCACTCTCCGACGCAGTCCGTGACCGGGGAGTGATCGATGGAGCAATCGGCCGACTACTGGCGCGGAGCAGGTGAGCGCATCGAGACGTTGTTGCAGGCCAACGCCGGCGCAGGCCCGGTGGCGAGAGATCGCGCCGAGCAACTGGTGCGTGAGGTCGTGCAGTTGTACGGCGCAGCACTCGAACGCACCGTCGCTCTGGCAGATCCGGCCACGATGGATGCGATGGTTCGCGACGATCTGGTGTCCAGCCTGCTACTGGTGCACGGACTTCACCCGCACGACGTGGAGACCCGCGTCCGCACTGCGCTCGACAGCGTGCGTCCGTACCTCGGTTCGCACGGAGGCGACGTCGAACTGATCGAGGTGGCGGGCGGCGTAGTGCGACTACGGCTTCTCGGGAGCTGCAACAGTTGTCCTTCGTCCTCGGTCACCCTCGAAACCGCGGTCCAGGACGCGGTGCAGGCGGCGGCACCCGAGACCACCGGAATCGACGTCGAAACACCGGATCCGCACGAGGTGAAGTCGGGTGTGATCTCGGTCGAGTCCCTCTTCTCGCACGTTCACGCCGACGGGGGAGGTACGCACTGGGTGGAGGTCCCCGAATTCGCCGAAGTCGAGGTGGGAGAGGTCGCGGGCTTCCGCGTGTCGGGCACCGATCTGTTGGTCTGCCGCTCCGGTTACGATCTGTACGCGTATCGCGACCGTTGCCCGGTGTGTGAGCACTCGATGGCGGGGGCTGTGCTCGAACGCATGATGGGCCGTCCTGCCCGAGACGCCGCTGTCCTCACCTGTCCGACGTGCTCTGCCCACTTCAGTGTGTACGGGGCGGGAGCGCGGGTGGGCACCGGCTCCGAGCACCTGGCGCCTGTGCCGGTGCTGATTCGCGACGGAGTGCTCTCGGTCGCGCTTGCTGACGAGTCTGTGATACCGGTGACCTAGCCGTGAACGCAGCCCCGTCATGAAAGTCACTGTGGGAGAGGTGCTAACACGAATCGCCTCGTCGCGTGTCGTTCCGACCGGACCGAGGTGTGAGATGTGTGCGGCGGGCATAGGCGACGAACACCAGCACGTCGTGGACGTACAGGTCCGGAGCCTGATGTGCGTGTGCCGACCGTGCTATCTACTCTTTGCACCGGTCGACGCGGACCTTCGATACAAAGCGGTTCCCGATCGGTACCTCGAGTTTCCGGACTTCGACCTCGGCCCTGGCCGGTGGGAGTCTCTGGAAATCCCCGTCGGCCTGGCATTCTTCTTCCGCAACTCACTCCTCGACAAGTACATAGTCTTCTATCCGGGACCGGCCGGAGCTACCGAATCCGAGTTGCCTATCGACTCGTTCGAGACTGTGCTCGCGGAGAATCCGGGGCTCTCGCAGATGCGGGCCGACGTCGAGGCGTTGATCGTGTCGGTGCCCACGTCAGGACAATCGCCGAGATGCTTCGTTGTTCCCATCGACGCCTGTTACGAACTGGTGGGACGATTGCGCACCGTGTGGCGCGGATTCGACGGTGGCCAGGATGCCGCACGCGCAGTGGACGAGTTCTTCGGGCGCGTCGAGGCGCGAAGCAGGTCGGCATGACTGTTCTCGACTTCTCGGTCGACAACATGGAGGTGGAACCGTACGCGGTTACGCCGAATCTGACGGTGAGATTGAGAATGTCGGAATCCACCGGCACGACCGTCCGCGCGGTGGCTCTGCGCGCGCAGGTACGAATCGAACCACACCGCCGACCGTACTCCGACGCCGAAGGCGAAGGTCTGCGCGATCTCTTCGGTCCGCGGGAGCGTTGGTCGAGTACGCTGCGCACCTTCCTGTGGATGGAATGTTCCACGGTCGTTCAAGGATTCACCGGAACAACGGTCGCGGCCTTACCCATGGCGTGTACGTACGACTTCTCGGTGACGGCGTCGAAGTACATGCACGCACTCGGAGACGGAACGATTCCGATCGTGGTTCTACTGAGCGGCACGGTATTCACCGACGGACCGCGTGGTTTCTCCGTGCAGCAGATCCCGTGGGACAGATCTGCTGCCTACGAATTGCCGGTCGACGTGTGGAAACAGCTGATGGCTGCGCATTATCCGGCGTCTGGTTGGGTACGCCTCGACCATGAGACGATTGCCGATCTCGTGCGGTTCAAGGCAGCGCACGGCCTCACGGACCTCGATTCAGCCGTGCGGCAGTTGCTGACGGCGAGCCAGGTGCCGCGATGACTCGAACGGGGATGGATCACGACGTTCGGGCCGTGGCCGACGCCGTCCTGTACGAGGGATATCTTCTCTATCCCTACCGGGCCGGCTCGGCGAAGAATCAATCCCGTTGGCAGTTCGGGGTTCTCGGACCGCCCGGCGCCGCCGAGGTCGGAGTCGGCGAGGAACCGTCGATGTCCGCGCAATGTCTGCTCGGCGAATTCGAGCGGAACGGCGTCGAAGTTTCTGCGACTGTGAGATTTCTGCACCACCAGTCGCGGACGGTTGAACGACTCGGCGCCGGCGGGGCGTGGATCCCGGTCGATCGGTTGGTAGTCGGCGAGCGGGAGTCGATCTCGTGGGACGAAGCCACCGAGTCCGAGATCGTGTTGGGTCCGTGGGGTCTGGACGAACTCGAGGCCGGCGTCGAAGAAACCTTCTGTGCGGCCGGAGTTGTCGAAGGAGAGACTTTGTCGGACTCTCGGGGCAGGGTGGTCGGACGGATCGTTCGGACACGGCTTCCGGTGAATGGCCTCTTGGCGGTGAGCGCCTCCGCCGGGGACGGACGCACGGTGATTTCGGTGGAGATCATGAACGCCACGAGCGTCGACGCACGGGACAAGGGCACGGCCACCGCGCAATCGATGCTGGGGACTCACGTCATTGTGAACTGCACAGGCTCGAGGTTCCTGTCGTTGTTCGAAGAAGCAGATCACTCGGAGCAGTTGCGGCAAAATCGCTGTTATCCGGTGCTTGCGGGGACCGAGAACCCCACTTACCCTGGCACATCGCCAACCGTTCTGGTGTCACCGATCATCCTGTACGACTTTCCCGAGATTGCGCCGCAGAGCGAGGGATCTCTCTTCGACTCGACCGAGATCGACGAAATTCTCACCCTGAGAATCCTTGCCATGACCGACGAGGAAAAGGCGCGGGCGCGAGCTACCGACTCCAGAGCTGCCGACATCATCGACCGATGTGAGCGATTGACGGACGACGATCTAGCCGGCCTGCACGGCGTGCTGCGAGATTCGAATGCCGGTTCTGATCTGATACCCGAGGTGCCTGACGGTGTGGACTGGTG
The DNA here is from genome assembly GCF_054589475.1 of Rhodococcus sp. no. 34. Classification (NCBI taxonomy): domain Bacteria; kingdom Bacillati; phylum Actinomycetota; class Actinomycetes; order Mycobacteriales; family Nocardiaceae; genus Rhodococcus; species Rhodococcus sp. no. 34. The sequence goes on along the minus strand of NZ_BAAILK010000046.1, from coordinate 632,598 downwards.
GACCCCGGAAGCCGACACCAGTGTTCAACCACGCACCGACGCAGTTCTGATCAACGGCGTCCGTGTCTCTGGTGGAAGTACGGTTCGGCTCCACCCCTCACGCCGCGCTGATGCTCAGGACCTGTTCTTCGACGGCCGGATCGCCCACGTCGCCACCATTCATGAAGACGTGGACGGCGACATTCATGTTGGGGTGACACTGTTGGACGATCCGGCCGCCGATCTGCACAACTGGTACGGCCGCTACCTGTACTTCGCGCCGGACGAGATAGAGCCGATGCCGCGCGACAGCGCGTGACGTACTCACAGGTATCGAACTTCACAGCTATCGAGAGGAGAACTCGCCATGAGGAGCATGGGATTGCTGTCGACGGCACTTCTCGGCGCCACCGCGATCGCAGCCGCGATCGTCCTGGTGGTGTCGATGCCGGACATCCAGCGCTATCTGCGAATGCGAAAGATGTAAAGCGCTGTGCGCGTGCTGATTGCAGGTGTCGGAAACATTTTTCTCGAAGACGACGGATTCGGCCCCGAAGTTGTTCGGGCGCTGCAGCATGAGAATCTCCCATCGGGAGCTCGCCTGGTCGACTACGGGATTCGGGGCGTGCATCTGGCGTACGACTTGTTGGAGTCGTGGGACGCCCTGGTCCTGATCGATGCCTTACCGGCGACCGGAGTCCCGGGCAAGCTCGCGATCATCGAAGTGGACCCCGAAAGTGAAGGCCCGCAAGGAGGTTTCGACGCGCACTCGATGCATCCGAGTTCGGTGTTTGCCAGCCTGCAGGCCCTCGGCGGAACACTCCCGCGGACGTTCGTGGTGGGGGCACATGCGAAATCGATCGGCGACGGAATCGGATTGAGTGCGGAGATGCGTGATTCGGTAGGGCAAGCCGCTTCGGCGGTGCTGGCACTCGTCCGGTCCATCGACGTGGATTGTGATGCCACCACTTTGGGGCCGGAGGTGTGAGTCATGTGTCTGGGGATTCCGGGACGGGTACGCGAACTACTGGACGGGTACGGCGGTCAACTCGCCCTCGTCGACGTGGAAGGTGCACCGCGCAAGGTCAACATCGGAATGCTCGACGAAGGCACCGTCACGGCAGGTGACTGGGTGGTGATCCACATGGGCTTTGCAGTCGAGAAGGTCGACGAAAAGGGAGCGCAGCGCGCCCGGGCCGGCCTCGAACTGATGGGCCGTGGTCAAGACGGTGAGATCGACGAGTCCGATACTCGTACCGGCGAGGTCGGGACATGAAGATCGCCAGCCGTGTCATCGTTCGTGGCGTAGTCCAGGGGGTTGGATTCCGGCCGTTCGTCCATGCGACCGCCACCGAACTGGGACTGTCGGGTTCGGTGGGAAATTCTGCTCTCGGTGTCGTGATCGACGTCGAAGGCGACGGAGAGACAATCGATGCATTTGTCGCTCGGGTGCGAAACCACCCCCCACCGCTGGCACGGGTGGAGTCGGTAGAGCGCGAGGACTCGCGGCCGGTTGGTCGTGAGGGGTTTTGCATAGTCGAGACGGATGCGGGGTCGGTCGGGCGAACCTTGGCGCCGGCGGATGTCGGGATCTGCGACGACTGCCTCCGGGAACTGACTGATCCGAGCGATCGGCGATATCATCATCCATTCATCACCTGCACCAACTGCGGTCCGCGATTCACGATCATCGAATCGCTGCCCTACGACCGGGCCGCTACGACGATGAAGCGATTCCCGTTGTGCGCGAACTGTGCGGCGGAGTACGTGGATCCCTCCGACCGCCGGTTTCATGCGCAACCGATTGCCTGCCCGCAGTGCGGTCCAACGCTATCGTTCGTGGAAGGGGACGCGCCCGCCGTGACCGGTGAGGGTGCACTGCTACGAGCCCGATCCCTACTGCGAGACGGGAAGATTCTTGCTGTCAAGGGAATCGGAGGATTTCACCTGGCTTGTGATGCCCGCGACGACCGCGCGGTTCACGAGTTGCGTGAACGCAAGCATCGAGCAAGCAAGCCGTTGGCGGTGATGGTGCGCGATGTGCCAGAAGCCAGAGAGTTGGGTGTGGTCGGGGATGCCGAGGCTGATGCCATGTCCTCGCACGAGCGCCCGATTGTGCTGGTTGCCAAAGCGTCTGGATACGCGCTTTCCCCCTTGATTGCCCCCGGCATTCCGGATATCGGAATCATGCTGGCCTACAACCCGATTCAGCATCTTCTTCTGGGTTTGGCCGGAGAAGCTGCGGGCCCGGCGGTGTTGGTCATGACATCGGCGAACATCGGCGGTGAGCCGATTCTGTACTCCGACAACGATCTCGAACGATTGGCTGACCTGGCCGACGGGGTATTGACCCACAACCGTCCGATCTTGATGCCGTGTGACGACTCGGTGATGCGAATAGTCGGCAGTGGAAGACAGTTGCTTCGTCGCTCGCGCGGATATGCTCCGCTGCCCGTCACCGCGCCGTTCGACGTACCGCCTACCTTGGCGGTCGGGGCCGACCTGAAGAACACCTTCTGTCTTGCCGAGGACGGATATGTGTGGCCGAGTCAGCACATCGGAGACATGGGCGACCTCGCTGTCATCGACAGTTTTGCTGCGTCGGAGAGTCACTTCGAATCGATCACGGGGGTGGTGCCGCACCAGATCGCTTGTGACGAGCATCCGCGGTATCGCTCGTCCTCGTGGGCTCGCAGTCGTAGTGGTGACCGACCGGTGCGCATCGTCGGGCATCACCACGCACATGTGGCTTCCGTGATGGGGGAGAACGGCCGGGACGGGAGCGAACCAGTTCTCGGAATAGCGTTCGACGGCACCGGCTACGGGGCGGACGGCGCAGTGTGGGGAGGGGAACTACTGCTGGCGACGTACAAGGGTTATCGCCGTCTCGCGCATCTGGGATACGTACTGCTGCCCGGGGGCGATGCCGGAGTGGAACGGCCGTACCGAATGGCGCTCGCCCACCTGTGGCATGCCGGGTTGGACTGGGAATCCGACCTCGCGCCCGTGGCAGCCTGTCCGCCCCGAGAGCAGTCGGTCCTGCTTCACCAGATGGAAACCGGTTTCGGGTGCGTGGACACCTCCAGCATGGGGCGGTTGTTCGACGCAGTCTCCTCGCTGACCGGGGTCCGACAGAGGGTCGACTACGAAGCGCAGGCTGCCATCGAGTTGGAGGGGGTGTCGAGGGGAGTCGACAGCGCCGGTTCGCGGTACACCTTCGATTGGAAGCAGTCGGACGACGATTCTTGGACCGCAGATCCGCGGTCGGTCATCCGGGCTGTTGTCCGCGATCTCCGGGAGAAGTTGCCCGCCGAAGTGATCGGCGCCCGTTTCCACGAATCCGTAGCGCACCTGGTGCTCGAGTGGGCAATTCGTGGCCGGGAACTGGCGGGAGTGGACGAGGTAGTACTCACCGGAGGTGTCTTTCAGAACCCTCTACTGCTCGTTCGGGCGTGTGCTCTGCTCTCAGACGCTGGATTCACGCCGTTGACAGGACTGGAGTTGCCGCCGAACGACGGCGGTCTCGCCTACGGCCAAGTGCTGGTGGGGAGTTCGTCATGAGGTCAGGAGTTGTGCCATGTGCCTAGCCGTACCGGGACGTATCGAGTCCCTGGAGGAACGCGACGGAACGACGATGTCGGTGGTGAACTTCGGTGGCGTCCGAAAAGAAGTGTGCCTCGAGTACATTCCGGGCGCCCAAGTCGGCGAGTACGTCGTGGTGCACGTCGGATTTGCCATCCAGCGACTCGACGAGGAATCCGCTCGCAGCACGCTGGCGGAATTCGAGCACCTCGGCGTACTCGAAGAGGAATTCGGTGACGGGTTCGAAAGGGCTGCCCGGGCCGCGGGGATCGAACCGAAGGAGACGGAATCATGAAATATCTGGACGAGTTCTCCGATCCGGAACTGGCCGGCAAACTGCTGGATCAGATCCGTGCGCTGGCCACACGGCGATGGGCGATCATGGAAGTGTGTGGTGGTCAGACACATTCGATCATCAGACACGGCATCGATCAATTACTTCCCCAACAGATCGAGATGATCCACGGACCCGGATGCCCGGTCTGTGTCACCCCGCTCGAGATCATCGACAAAGCTCTCGACATCGCGGCAAGACCCGATGTCATTTTCTGCTCCTTCGGGGACATGTTGCGAGTTCCGGGGAGTTCGTCGGATCTGTTCCGCATCAAGAGCGCCGGCGGTGACGTGCGGGTGGTGTACTCACCGTTGGATGCACTGACTATCGCCAAGGAGAATCCGGGCCGGCAAGTGGTGTTCTTCGGGATCGGATTCGAGACCACCGCGCCGGCCAACGCCATGACCGTCTATCAGGCCAATCGCCTGGGTATCGAGAACTTCTCCCTACTCGTCTCGCACGTTCTGGTCCCGCCGGCGATGGCCGCGATCATGGATTCGCCAGAGTGCCGCGTGCAGGCATTTCTGGCGGCGGGGCATGTGTGCAGTGTGATGGGAACGTCGGAGTACCCGGCGCTGGCCGAGAAGTACAAGGTCCCGATCGTCGTCACCGGATTCGAGCCGCTGGATCTGCTGGAGGGCATCAGAAAGACGGTGCTGCAGTTGGAATCGGGTCGATACGAGGTCGAAAATGCTTACGCCCGTGCCGTCACCGCGCAGGGCAACACCGCAGCGAAAGCGATGCTCGAGGATGTGTTCGCCGTGTCGGACCGGACGTGGCGCGGCATCGGATCGATCCCGGACAGCGGTTGGCAGCTGGCACCGAAGTATGCGTATTTTGATGCCGAAGAGCGTTTTTCGGTGACCGATATCCATACCGACGAGTCGAGCGTCTGCCGTTCCGGAGAAGTGTTGCAAGGTTTGATCAAGCCACACGAGTGCAGTGCCTTCGGGAAGGAATGCACTCCGCGGAATCCGCTCGGTGCCACGATGGTGTCGTCCGAGGGGGCGTGCGCCGCGTACTACCTGTACCGGCGCCTGGAACTTCAGGAGGCGGGTCATGCCGGCTGAGGAGACCGCTGTAGTGGACTTGTCGGCGTGGGTCTGCCCACTGCCGCTGCGTGATTCGCCGAACATCGTCATGGGGCACGGCGGTGGAGGAGCGATGTCCGCCGAGCTCATCGAGCACCTGTTCCTGCCCTCGTTCGGAAGCGCTGCCGATGCAGAACTCGGTGACTCGGCCGTATTCGACGTCGGCGGGGTGCGGCTCGCGTTCTCGACCGACTCGTATGTCGTCAAACCCATGGTGTTTCCCGGCGGAACGATCGGCGATCTCGCTGTCAACGGAACGGTGAACGACCTGGCGATGGCGGGAGCGCAGCCATTGGTGATGTCGACGGCATTCATCCTGGAAGAAGGAACGGCGCTGACCGACATCGCGGGAATCGCGAAGGCGCTCGGTGAGGCCGCGCACGTTGCCGGCGTTCGGCTGGTGACGGGTGATACCAAGGTCGTCGATGCCGGTCACGGCGACGGAGTCTTCATCAACACCGCAGGAATCGGGATTGTCGCAGACGGGGTGGACATCAGCCCCACTCGCGCACAAGTGGGTGACGTCGTGATCGTCAGCGGCGACATCGGCGTTCACGGCGTGGCCGTGATGAGTTGTCGCGAAGGGCTCGAATTCGGGACCGAAGTGCGCAGTGATTGTGCGGCCCTGAACGGCGTGGTGGCCGACATGATTGCCACCGGTGTCGACATCCACGTCCTGCGCGACCCTACGCGGGGCGGAGTCGCCGCGACCCTCAACGAGATCGCTCAGGCGTCGAACATCGGGGTTGCGCTGGTGGAGCGAGATCTGCCGATTCCCGCTGACGTGCGCGACGCCTGTGGGCTACTCGGCTTGGATCCGTTGTACGTCGCAAACGAGGGCAAGTTGATCGCTTTCGTTCCACGCGAAGATGCCGCCCTGGTTCTGGAAGCGATGCAAGGCAATCCACTGAGTGTGGGAGCCGCCGTGATCGGGGAGTGCGTGGCCGAACATCGCACAATGGTGGTGGCGCGTACGGCATTGGGAGGCAATCGGGTAGTGGATCTGCCGGCAGGTGAACAACTTCCGCGGATCTGCTGATGACTGCCGTCGGTATGAACGGGCCGGCATTGTTTGCCCGTTACGCGTATCCGCCGAACGAGTTGGGTTACTGCGGACCCGACGATCCTTCAGTGCTGCTTCGTCTGGCCAGCGGCAACTCGGGCAGCGGCGACCGTGATCACGCTCGTCAATTCGACGGTGCGTGGCCGTACCTCGAGGCATTGGCTGTAGGAGCGGGCATCGACGACCCCCTGGATTCGCGAGTGATCGAAGCCTATTGGGTGGGAGGTGATCTCCTCGACTCTCTCGATTCGGGGAAGTTGTTGCAGCACCTGAGAAAAGCCTTCGGTGAACGGGAGAACACCGGGTTCCTCCCCGTCCTCGGGGGTCGCGACCGCGCGCTTGCGCACCACAGTTTTCACGTATTTCTGGTGTATCCGTGGGTCAAGCTTCTTCGGAAGCGCGGTGCGGTCCCACTGTCCGTCCTCCAGAACTGCCGGATCAGATGGGGAGTGGTCGAGGACGTCGGCGAGGAGCATGCATTGGTGGTTTCGTCCCCGCTCGAGTTCGACGGTGAGCAACTCGCACGCGGCCGACCGGCAACGCAGAGAGTGCGGTGGAGGGTCGAGGGCAACGCGCTAGCGGCGATGCCCGTCGCCGGCGCTGTGGTGACGATGCACTGGGATTGGGTGTGCGACAGGATAACGGCAGAGCAATCACGTGCATTGGATGCCGCGGAAGACTCGGGATTGCGGATCGCGAACCGAATGCTGTCGACCGATATGTGATCGTCAGTTCCCCTCCAGGACGGAGGCTACGGTGAATTGGGGTAGCGCGGTACCGGACAGCGCACTGTGGTTGGCAGAGGCATATGCGATCACGGTAGTGGTTCTCGTCGTCACCGCGCTGCTGCTTGCTCGGTATACCCCCTGGGGCAACCAGTTTCGGCGAATGGCTTGGCCCTACTTCGATCCCCGGCGCACCGTCATTCCGCTGTCGATTCTCGCGTTACTGCTGCTGCTCACGATATTCGGTGTCCGCGTGACGGTGTTGTTCTCGTACTGGTACAAGGATTTCTACGACGCCATTCAGAACCTCGACGAAACCGCTTTCTGGCACTACCTGCGAGTGTTCGCGATATTGGCCGCAGTCCACGTCGCGAACTCACTCGTCGTCTACCTGGTAGGCCAAACACTCGATATCAATTGGCGCAGTTGGCTCAATGACACATTGACCGACGATTGGCTCGACGGCCGCGCGTACTATCGCGGAAACTTCCTGGAGAACCCGGTCGACAATCCGGACCAACGTATTCAGGCAGACATCACCGCATTCGCGACGTCGTCCCGCACGTTGTCCATGGGCGCCGTCGCCGCAATGGTGTCGATCGTCAGCTTCACCAAGATCCTGTGGGATCTGTCCGGGCCGTTGACTGTTTTCGGTGCAGAGATACCGCGAGCGATGATCTTTCTCGTCTACATCTACGTGTTGGTGACCACGGCACTCGCATTCTGGATCGGCCGGCCTTTGATCATGCTGAACTTCTTGAACGAGAAACTCGGCGCCACCTTCCGGTACGCGTTGGTTCGACTGCGGGAGTACGGCGAAAGCATCGCCTTCTATCGCGGAGAGAACGTCGAACGACGCACGCTCGGACTACGTTTTGCTGCAGTGATCCGCAATATGTGGGCGATCGTCTTCCGGACGCTCAAGTTCAGTGGCTTCAATCTGGCAGTGGATCAGACAGCGGTGGTGTTTCCGTTTCTGGTCCAGGGATCTCGATTGTTCAGCGGGCAGATCACTTTCGGCGACGTGATGCAAACTGCTCAAGCATTCGGCCAGGTGCACAATTCGTTGTCGTTCTTTCGAGAGTCCTATGCCGATTTTGCAAGTTTCCGGGCCACACTGATCCGTTTGACCGGGCTCGCCGATGCCAATCGTCGTGCCCGCGCACTTCCCGTGCTCGACGCGTTCTCCGCTGGCAGTCATTTGGTTGTTCGGGGACTCGACGTGCGCACGCCGGTTGGTGAGGCGTTGATCTCCGAACTCGACATGTCACTGGGGCCCGGCGATGCACTGCTGGTGAAGGGTCCGTCGGGTAGCGGCAAAACCACGCTGCTCCGCAGCATCGCGCAGTTGTGGCCGTACACAAACGGTTCCGTGACCACCCCGGTCGGAGACGTCCTGTTCCTCTCACAACGGCCATACCTACCATTGGGTTCTCTGCGCGCGGGTTTGGTATATCCGGACCAGTTGCCCTCAGGTCAGCCGAACACCGGGCGCTCGGACTTCGACGACCGCAGGCTCCACGACGCGCTCGCCGAGGTGCATCTCGCACATTTGATCGGTCGGCTCGACGAGCCGGCTGATTGGACTCGAATTCTGTCGCCGGGCGAACAACAACGGTTGGCGTTCGCCCGAGTCCTCCTGATCCGACCGCGAACCGCATTTCTCGACGAGGCGACATCCGGAATCGACGAAGGCCTCGAGTACACGCTCTACGACATCCTTCGCCGTGAACTGCCCGACAGCATCATTGTCAGCGTCGGGCATCGCAGCACTCTCGACGTTTTTCACAATCGACAACTCGAACTGCGTGGTGCGGGACACTGGACTCTCGCTGATCACGAAGGCTGAGAAAACTTTCGACGGTCGGATTCTTGCGACAGGATTCGGCCGGGTTACCCGCCGCGCCGCGATCGATCGAAGACACCGACCGTCACGAGGTCGAAGGGTTGCGGAAGTCGTTTGTGTGCTGGAGCACCCAGGCCGCAATCCTGGTGCGCGAGTCGTACCCCAGTTTGTTCAGTATGTGATCGACGTGGCCGTCGACAGTGCGCTGAGAAATGACCAGCTTGTCCGCGATTGCTCGGTTGGTCAGGCCCTGTGCGACGAGTTCGGCCACCTGCTGCTCCCGCGGAGTCAGCACTTCGTCAGCCGCCGATTTCGGTGATCCCCCGGGCGGTTGCTCTCTCAGCGCGCGGGCCGCTGCGTCGTCGAGAGTCAGAGCTCGTCCATGATCGAATGCTGTTTGAAACACCCTGTCTCCGATCCGGTTACGAGCCTCGGTCACGCTGTTTTCGTGGTACGGGACCATGCTCCTGAAGGTGTCCATCGGGCTGCCCGTGGCGGTGAACAGCGTGTCGGCAGCTCCCATCAGTGTGGCTGCCAGCTTTACGTCCCGGTCGACAAGCGTCCACGCGATTTCCTCGAGGCACCATGCACATCCGAACCGGTTACCCAGCCCTCGAAGCAATCGGAGAGAATCTTCGAGTAGCTCGATACCGCGAGCGTGGTTGCCATGACGCCACAGGGCGGATCCGTAGTCCGACATCGTCATCGACCGCCACAAGATTTCGCCGCGCGATTCGGTGAGGGCCAACTCCTCCTCGTAAATGCTTGCAGCCCGGTCGGTTTCGCCGAGTGCGTCGACGACGAAGGCGAACCAGTAGAGCGCGGGTACCAGACGGGCGATGTCGTCGTTTGCCCGGAATGCTGCGACAGCCTGCTCCAGGTACTCGGCACCGCGCACGAGATCGCCGTCGGCGACCGCGACGAATCCGAGCGTGTACCGCGCCAGTATGCGTCCGTCGTCGTTCCGCTGCATCTCGGCCTGTCGCCGAGCCTCTTCGGCAATGCTTGTCGCCGAAGCGATATCTCGTTGGAGGGCTGCCAGCAGTGCGCCTGTCGCGGCGGCCTCGACTACCGCCTCACCGAGAGTGCCCTCGGTCAGTTCGGGCACCTCGGCCAGGGCGCGACCCAACCAGTAGCGACCTTCGTTGAATCGACCACGTGCAAGCCAGTAATCATGCAGAGCACTTGCGGTACGCAATGTGTCTTCGACCGAGTCGGGTTCGGTCAGACCGAATTCCAACGCGGTGCGCACGTTGGGTAAGTCGCGGTCGATCCGCGTCATCCAGTCGATTTGGTGCGGCCCCGTCCAGTCGACTCCGGCGCGGAAGACGAGTTGCCTGAACCACTCACTGTGCCTGCGCTGCAGCGAGACCCACTCGTCGACTGACACCAGTTCACGCCCGTAGTCGCGAAGAGTCTCGAGTAGGCGGTAGCGGACGTACGAGCCGTTTTGTTCACGGATGAGGATCGACTTGTCGACAAGGGACATCACGAGATCGCCCAAGTCGTCGTTCTGTGCTTCGTCGGCGAGAATTCCTTCGACGGACCCGAGATCGAAGCTACCCGCAAATACGCTCGAGTTCGCCCACAACGACTTCTCCGGCGGCGTACACAGATCGAAGCTCCAGTCGATACTCTGTGCAAGCGTTTGTTGACGCGCTGGAGCGTTCCGGCTGCCCCGCGTCAGCAGTTGGAAGCGGTCGTCGAGTTTTTGCAGGATCTGATCGACCGACATCGCCCTCAGTCGGGCAGCCGCCAGCTCGATCGGCAGCGGTAGTCCTTCCAACCGGCGGACGATCTTCTCCACAGCCGCGCTGTTCTCGCTGGTGATGCGGAAGTCCGTCACGGAGGAACGTGCCCGCTGCTCGAACAGCATCATCGCATCACCATCACGGGTGTCGGTTGGCGACGGCGCCTCGGTGGGAAATCGCAGAGGCGGCACCCGTAATACCATCTCGCCGGGAATGTCGAGCGGTTCTCGGCTGGTCGCCAGAAGTGCCAATCGGGCACAGCACCGGAGAAGTTCGGCGGCGGTGTCGGCAACCCAGCCGATGAGGTGTTCGCAATTGTCCAGAACAAGCAGGACACGTTCGTCGACGAGACGGCCGATCAGTACCGATCGCGGTGACCGCGTAGATCGGTCTTGTACTCCGAGTGCGGCAAGAATCGTCTGATCGAGAAGTGCCGGCTCCCGCAGTTCGCTGAAGTCGACGAACCAGACGCCCCCGGGGAACGTACGGGAGGAATCATCGGCGGCACGGAGCGCCAAGCGGGTTTTGCCGACCCCACCCAGGCCCGTAAGGGTCACGAGCCGGTAGTCCGACAGCAGGCGTCGGACTTCTTTGGCCTCGGACCGACGACCGACGAAACTGCTCAGTTCGATCGGTAGGTTTCCTCGTTTTGCCGCCATGAGAATCGCGCCGAATTTGTACGTGCTGAGTGGATTGACCCCACACAGTGTACGCGGAATCGCGTGTGTGAAATCTGTCAACGCACCACCGGCGTTCGCCCGTGATTGCCGTCGGGCCGAAGCTTTTCGGTGCATGACGCGGAATAGCGAACACTTTCCACCGACATAGTTCGCGCCTCATTCGAAAGGGATGAGAGGCGCATTTCATCTTTCTGGCGCACTTACGATTCGGGCATGAAACGTGTGTGGGAAGGTGTGCGGCGCTACGGCAAGACACTGCACTCGGTCGGGTTGTCGTTCGGTCTGGTGTTTTTCGTCCTCTCGATGAGCCCGTCCCTCTTACCGCGCGCGTGGTACCTGCAGGGCGTGGCAACCGGTATTTCCGTCGCCACCGGGTACGGCATCGGTGTGATCGTGGCGTGGATGATCCGCAAATGCGGAGTCGAACCGAGATGGTCGGACCGGACCAAGCGGATCGGTTGGGCCGTACTCGCCGTACTGGCAGTGATATTGGTGCCTCTTTTTCTGATCTTGGGTTCGTGGTGGCAGCAGATCGTCCGTGATCTGGTCGAGGCGCCTCGCGTGAACCGGGCGAACTATCTTCTGGTGCTGCTGATTTCGCTGGTGGTGTGGTTGATCTTGTTGGAGGTGGGTCGCGGTCTGCGGCATCTCACCAGAGGGCTCGCTGCCGTTGCTCTGCGGTTTGTTCCCAAGGAGGCAGCGAAAGTCGCGAGCTTGGTCGTCGTCTTCGCGTTGGCGATCTTCGTCGTCAACGGTGCCCTCTACAACGGGCTCATCGCTTTTGCGAACTGGAGTTTCTCCGGCGCGGACAACGACACGCCCGATGGTATCGACCAGCCTCTGATCGCCGAACGCAGTGGTTCACCCATGTCTGCCGAGGCATGGGATTCGCTGGGCAAGGAGGGTCGCACTTTCATGGGTAGCGGGCCGTCTGCGGTGCAGATTTCCGCGCTGACCGGCCGGGACGCGAAGCAACCCATCCGCGTGTACGCCGGCCGTGAGTCGTCGGATTCCGTCGACGGTGTCGCGCAGCGGGTCGTCAACGAACTCGAGCGCACCGGCGGCTTCGACCGTGCCGTCCTGGCAGTAGTGACCACCACCGGCCGCGGCTGGGTGAACGACGACGTGGCGTCCGCTTTCGAATACGTCCAGGGCGGCGACACCGCCATCGCGGCGATGCAGTACTCGTTCCTTCCCAGCCCTTTGGCATTCATCGCCGATCGCGAAACCCCGATGGCCGCAGGCCGGGCGCTGTTCAACTCTGTCTATGCGAAGTGGATCGATCTGCCACTCGACAAGCGCCCCAAGCTTGTCGTTTTCGGCGAGAGCCTCGGATCGTACGGGGGACAGGCCGCGTTCGCGGGAGCACAGGACATGGCGACGCGGGTGGATGGGGCATTGTGGTCGGGGACTCCGAACTTCACCGCTCAATGGCAGGAGATCACCAGCAGTCGCGACTCCGGCTCACGGGAAGCCGTGCCGGTGATCGACGACGGGCAGTCGATTCGTTTCGCTGCCTATCCGGAGGATCTCGAACTGGATGCGCCGTGGAACGACTCACGCGTCGTGTACTGGCAGCACGCCAGCGACCCAATTGTCTGGTGGTCTTTCGACCTGCTTCTGAACAAGCCGGACTGGCTTGCCGAGCCTCTCGGCCGTGATGTCGATCCGGGAATGACGTGGATACCGTTCGTGACATTCTGGCAGGTGACACTCGACATGGTCTTCTCGGCGGACGTTCCGCCAGGTCACGGGCACAACTACGGTGCCGAGGCGGCGGACATGTGGGCGCGGATCCTGCACCCCGACAACTGGTCTCAGTCGGACACCGACGCGATTCGCGGCGCTCTGACGAACGACTTTCAACCCACCAAGTAGTAGTGCGGAGTGCGGACCTCGTGACGGTCTCTCGTCGTTGGACCGGGAGTACTCGCTCTAGATCGTTCTATCACTGTTTGTCAGCTATCTAACAAGGAGCGCGATGCATTCATCAAGAACACTCGTAGCTGCGGTGGCGCTGAGCGCGATCACTGTATTTGCCGGGGCTGGGTCCGCGGTTGCCGCGCCGGTCGGATCTGTCGATTTCGGTTCGTCGAGCGGATCCGGATCAGGAACCGGTTCGGCTAGCGGATCCGAATCTGGTTCTGTCGATTTCGGATCCGGCGGACCGGACGTCGAGCATCCGGTGTCGACCTGCTTCTGGTCCGTGCCGATCAATCCCGAGCGCGCGGACCCACAGCTCAACTACGCCTTTCCTGACACTGCGGCGATTTACTGGGCTGCGCAGTTCACAATCCCCGAGAACGCCGAGTTGGTTATCCGAGGGCAGTATGCGCATGCTCGCTATCAGTCGTTGAACTCGTACAACGCGGCAACCGCGATGCCGACCGCCGTCCTCAATGACATTTCGACTGCTCCGGACGCAGGCTCGCGCAATACCTATCTTCCCGGTGCCGATCGAGCGAACGAAGGTGCCAGGTCGTACACGGCTTCCGTCCTCAACGAGGCCTCACCTGCTGAGCCGAAACCCAACACCTTGTATGCCGGTGTGCCAGGTCAGAACCGGATAAGCCTGCTTTATCGCATCTACCTGCCGGACAATGGGCGTGATCTCACCGGCGGCGTAGGACTGCCTGAGCCAGAGCTGCACCTTCCCGGTGGTCAGGTGCTGCGGGGGCAGGATCTGTGTTCAGCGGTCGGTGCGGACAACGGAATCTTGAAGCCGGCTTCGCTGCCGTTAGACACGTACAAGGCATTGCGTGACCAACCGGGCAAGCCTGCGACATTCCCTTCAGAGCAGGCACCAGTCTGGCGGGCGTACTACAGCGCCGAGTTCACGCTCGGCTGTACCTATCTCGGCAAATGCGATGGCACACCCCAGCGGGTGGGCGGGCAGTACTCCAACATCGACAACAGCTACGTCACAGCCGAAGTCAACCGTGGGTTCGGCGAAGTTCTAGTACTTCGGGGAGAGTTGCCGAGGACTCCGAAGACTACAGGCGGCGCAAAGAATCTCGACAGCGCAGTCGACATGCGGTTCTGGTCGATGTGCAGCAATGAATCGCTGGCAACGACGAAGGTAGCGACGTGTCTGTTCGACGAGCAGATGGCCACTGATGCGGATGGTCGCTACACGATTGTCGCGTCGCTCCCTGAAGACCGACCCGCAAACGCTACGAAGGAATGTGGGGTGTCATGGCTTTCGCTCTCGCCGGCCGGTGACGGCGCAGGGCATCCCGACGATTCCCTCTTGATCATGCGGAACATGCTGCCGGCCAAGGACTTCAGCCACGCTGCACACGATACCAAGACGCCCGGCGACGAGAAGGCCGTGATGGGAGAGTATTTGCCGGACGGGCAATATACGTCCAAGCTCGCGTTCGAGGGCAGTGGCTGCGCGAAGTAACCCGTCTTTACGCGTGAGGTCACTACTCGAGATTGTGTCTGGTGATCCTCCTCGATGATGTCGGCTGCGCTCTGCTGCGAGCGCAGCCGACACACCGTTAGCCAAGTCTTTTCGCGATCTTCGGTGGGGAATCGAGGCCTGCGGTTCAGGCACTCATCCCTTTCGAATGAGGCATCAACTACGCAGGCGCTCGCAGTGTCAGCATTGTCGCGCAGCGGTATCAGCTGTGCTCTGTTGTCCGTCGTGGCGGACAGGGGCGCCTTTTCTCGCCTACCGCCTATCCTGCTTGCCGCAATCAGAAATGAGTTTTGACATGGGTTCCGTTGTCGGAGAGCTTCTCCCATTGGCCGTCGGTGTCGCCGTGTCGCCGGTGGCCGTCATCGCCACTATCTTGATGTTGCTCTCCAAGCGAGCGGGTAGCACCAGCGCCGGGTTCGCGGTGGGCTGGTTACTCGGAATCTTCATCGCTACAGTTCTTTTCGTCATCTTGTCCAGTGCCGTCAGCACGTCAGACGACGGACCGTCCGCCACGGTTTCGTGGATCAAACTAGCTCTCGGTGTCCTCCTGTTGGCCGTCGGGGTCAAGCAGTGGCGGGGGCGCAGCGGCGAGCACGAAACACCGAAGTGGATGCAAGCCGTCGACGAGATGACCGCGGCCAAGGGATTGGGCCTTGGATTCGCGCTCGCCGCGATCAACCCGAAGAACCTGCTCATGTGCATCGCGGCCGGAGTGTCGATCGGCTCGGCGTCGTTGGCGACCAGCGGAGCGATCACCTCGATTCTCGTATTCACGGTCATCGCCAGTTCAACTGTCGCGATCCCGGTCATCGGATACCTGGTGGCTGCTGATCGCCTGCGAAAGCCATTGGCCAATCTCAAAGTCTGGCTCGAGGACAACAACACCACGGTGATGAGTGTGTTGATCTTGGTCGTCGGAGTTGTTCTGATCGGCAAGGGAATTGGCGGAATCTTCTGATACCCGCTCTTTCGCGTGGTGTGAACGCGCGATTCCCGGATGATCGTTCGATCAGGCGCGCTTGACCGCGTAGTCGCCGTCGGCGTGACCGATCAGTTGCCATCCGCCCTCGATCGGGGACAGTCGGACGTCGGAGAGATTCGTGGTCTCGAGCTGTGGCCGGTCGGTGCCGGGGTACCAGGCCTCGACCCGTCCGGTGCCGCTCCCGTCAAACCCGTCACGCGATACCTCCGTCAGCGTGCCGGGCGCTGCCCGCGGATACGCTCGCGAGAGTGGCGCGGCGAATCCCTCTACGAGCCCGAGTGATTCACCGGACGGGCAGTCGATGCGATTCAGATTTCCCTGCGGCTGGTGGGTATTGCCGTCGCGAACCGGGTGGGGGTCACCGCACGCTTGTGTCCACGACCACCACGCGCCGCCCATCCGGTACCTGTCGGTGGCATCGACGAAGCGGTCGACGTTTGCTCTCTGTTCGTCGGCGTCGCCGAACCAACCCCATTCACCTGTCCACAACGGTGCGTCGTACCAGGCGGCAGCGCGGTCGGCGATCTTGAATCCGTCTTCGATTCCGGGAAATTCGCTACTGACCGTTATCGATTCGCTGTAGAGATGGGGCGAGAAGACCACCAGGGGATCGGTCAGGTAATGGCGTGGAGGCAGCGCGTCGAGGCCGAAAGCCGACCAGATCGCGCTGGGCTCGAAGAACACGAGGTGTGGAAATCCTCCTGCTTCGGCCTGCCTGATGGCGTCGGTGGCCCGCTTGTAGAACTGCCCGATCTGATCAGCTGCCGTGAATGGATCGCGCAGGCCGGGGTTCGGTTCGTTCAACAGGTCGTATCCGGCTACAGCTGGTTCGTCTTTGAACTCGGCAGCCAACCGCGCCCACGTCGCGACGAGGCGACTCTGGATTCCTTGCTCGTCGTCGTAGAACGCCTGGAAGGCATGGGCGATCGCGGGTGCGGCTTCCCTGAGTCCACCGATGTTGCAGGTTGTCCATCCGCCGGTCAGGGTTGCCCACTCGGGTGCGCCGTCCCAGCCGACTCCCGGCCGCATGAATGACGGGCACGACTGGTCGCTCGGGGTGCCGACGTACGGGCCCCATGCATCCTGATGCATGTCGAGAACGGTGTAGATGCCGTGGTCTTTTGCATCCTCGACCGCTACTCGAACGCGGTCGACGTACGCAGTGTCGAATGCACCGCGGGTCGGTTCCAGGAGGGACCACGCGACGTTGAGTCGGACGACGTTGAAGCCCAGCGCTGCCATCTGCGCGAAGTCCGTTCTTCCCAGCGGCGTAACGGTGGGTAGACCGGTGCCGTTGGTTGCGTAGTCATTGAGACCGTTGGCGTTCACGCCGCGGAGCAACACCGTTCGTCCGTCGACGTCCTTGATCGTTCGATCTGCGACGGTCAGTTGGGGTAGAGTCCAGCCCGGATCCGGTGGTGCAGCGTTCGCCGCCGGAGTTGCAATCTGGAGGACCAGGATTGCGAGGGTGGCAAGCAACAGCGCACGCATCCATCGACCTTTCTAGACAAACGTCCAATTCCGAGTCGAGGCTAGCGTGAGAAGACCTCTTTCCGGCGCGGTTTGCTCATACCTGTCACGGCCCCGCGTTGCCGAGAACACGTCGGACACGTGCTCCTGCTGGAGGTGTCATCATTGTCGACAAGTCTCGACCCGAGGGAGCCCTGGTGAAGCTTGCATTGACTGATCTGATCGAACAAATGCCTCGTGACGATTTGGCGAGTACGCGAGCGTTCTATGCGTCGCGGCCTGCCGGTGTCGGTCCGAGTTCCCTGCAGGAACTGCTTGTGGTGCGAGCATCCAGGGTGGTTGATCCCACGGCGAGCCGGGCTGTTGAACACAGACTCGACATCGAGGGCCGATCCGTTTCGGTGCGCGTAGTCACTCCGAAAGACGGCGATGTCAACGGGGTCTATCTGTATCTTCCGGGTGGGGGTTTCTACATGAGTTCAGCGGCCAGCGCTGACGCCCGAAGCATGAGACTTGCCGACGAGGTCGGGGTGGTAGTGGTTACCGTCGATTACCGGCTTGCACCGGAATTCCCTTGGCCGGCAGCGCCGGACGATTGTGAGGCAGTCGCCTTGTGGCTGCTTGAGGTCGCTGCCGAACGGTTCGGGACGACCAGGCTCGCCATCGGTGGCATGTCGGCGGGGGCAACCTTGGTGACGACGACGTTGCTGCGCCTTCGTGATCGAGGTCTGGCCAAGGCATTTTCGGGTGCGGTGCTGGAAGCGGGCACGTACGACGTCAGTGCCCAGACTCCCGCGGGCCGCACCATCAGCGACGAATACTTCATCGAAGCCTACGTCGGCCATGTCGATGATCGCACTCTCCCGGATATTTCTCCGACATTCGGCGACCTCAGCGGCCTGCCGCCGACCCTCGTTGTCGTTGGATCAGAAGACGTGGTCCTGGCAGAGAACCTTGCCATGGTGGCGCGACTGTCGGCGGCCGGAAACGACGTCGACTTGCGTCTCTATCCTGATGTCCCGCATGGATTTACAAACCATCCAACGCCTGTTGCCCGCCGCGCTGCGTCGGATATGGGTGCCTGGCTTGGGCAATGTCTCGACGGCGAGTCGGAGTGACAAGCACGGGCGCGGTTCAGCGTGCCGAGGACACGCGGCGCGTGTTCGGTGTCAGATGGTGGTCGAGCGTTCGGCGATGAAACAGTTCGAGGCTCACGATAGATTTCATCAAGCCGTCGAGGGTTCGCGCATCCCATCCGGTCAGATGCTGCCAGCGGTCGAGTCGATACGTGACAGAGTTCGCATGTAGGTGGATGTCACGGGCGGCAGCGCTGACGGAGAACCCGCTTCGGGCGAAGGCGCGGACGGCATCCATCAGATGTGAGTGCTCTTCGGCCACGGACGCCCCAGCCTGTAGAAGCGGCAGCAGCTCGTCCTGGTGGGTGGCAAGAGTGGCGATGAGCCATTCGTCGGCAAAACTGACCGTCGTGCCCGGCGCTGTCGCCAACTGCAATGTGCGCTCGGCGTCGGTGATGCTTTGAGCTGCGCCGACGAGCCCGACCCGGGGCATCCCGATACCTAGTGACGTTCGTGGATGATCTCGCATGATTGCGTGGATGACTTCGGTTGGTTCGCCCTGACACATCACGATTACTCGGGAGCCATGTCGACTGCAATGCGCGACAGCATGCACGGAATCCAGGGTTCGTTGCAGGTTTTCCACTTGTGCTTCTGACCATTCCTCCTCGACGGCCGACAGTGCTTGGAACGATTTCTGTGTATCGAATCCGAGGGTTTGTGCCAGCTCTCGGGCGTTGCTCAGTTCCATATCCGTTGCACTGTGCAGTGTTTCGAAGAATCGGTATCGAACGCCGGCGCGGATGGCCTGCTCGCTGCGCGTTGCCTCGGAGTGTCCGACTGCGACTGCGCTCGTCGCGGCGTGAACGAGGTCCCAGAGTTTGCCGCCTGCTTGCAGCAGCTCGTGTGTTGGTTTCGTGGACCGCTGGACCATCGTGTCCCAGAGCTCACGAGATGCAATGTGATAGGTCTCGATGACATCGGAGAGGGGGAGCCCTTGCATCGCGCGACGGCGCCCGAGTTCGCGGTTTCGGTCGGTGTCTTCTGTGGTGATCGTTTCGTTCTCGGCGACGGCACACAGCATTGCGGACAACTGTTTGCGGATGTAGTTGCCTTGCTCGGCCACTGGTACCGCGGAGTAGGCCGGGAGTTCGCTGCGAATCTGTTGTACCGCGCGTTCGGTGAGCGCTTCGAGCTCGTCGGAAACCTCGCGACACAACCGACGGATCGTGTCTTCTTCTTCGACGTCGGCTACGTCCACGGGGTTACTCCTTTGTGCGTGCTTGGTCTTGCGTCCCGTGAATTTCACGAACGAGCGTCGTGGATTCCGGGGTTCACCCATGGTCCCGCCATAGTGACGGGAGGCACACTCAACGCTAGACCGGACGACGATTCGACGGCAAAACGCCCCTCGCCTCATCTGCTCCGGATCGATCAACGGCTAAGGAGCCACAATCATGTCCAACGAGGCGAAGAGTGCCTTGCTCGCAATCGGAGTTCCGTTCGTCGGGGTGCTGGGCGGGATAGTTGCGCTCTCCGGATCCGAACTGACTGTTCTCGGATTTCCCATTTTGTTCGCGTGGCTTTTCCTGTGGATGCCGCTGACCTCGTTGTGTCTCCACTTGGCATGGAAGTTCTTTGACCGCAGGGACTTCGAGGAATCGGAACGAAACGAACTGGCTCAGGCCAAGACCGAGATCGGGGATCCGACATGATCGCTGCAACATTTACGCTCGTGCTACTCCTCGCGCTCGGCGCCGGAGTGCTTTCACGCCGTGGAAGCAAAAAAGAGATCTCCGACTACCTCGTGGGCGGGCGATCTTTCGGTCCCGTGCTGGTTTTCATCCTGGGAGCAGGTGAGGCCTACAGCATCGGTACGCTCATTGGATTCCCCGGCGGTGTGTACGCCCACGGGGCAAGCTACGGCGTCTGGTTCATCGGATATATCTTGCTTGCCTATCCGATCGGATACTTCTTTGCGCCCTACCTCTGGCGGGCAGGCAAGCGGTACAACGCGATGACGCTGCCCGATGTGGCCGGGCGGCACTTTCGGTCGCGCGGGTTGGAACTGACAATCGCGATTGCCTCGGTAGTCTTCCTCATTCCCTGGGGGCAGTTGCAGCTTGCCGGCCTCCAGGTCGCACTGAGCGGACTTGGCATCACCATCAACCCGACGGTGGCAGTTTTCGTCGGCGCTGCGCTTGCTCTGCTCTTCCTCCTGCTTTCGGGTGTACGTGCACCGGCGTTCGTGTCTTACGTCAAGGACGCCGCTCTGCTGCTGGGAGCGATCCTGATCGGACTGGCCGCCACGGCCAAATCCGGCGGTATCACGAAGCTCTTTGCCGATGCGGCATCCCATGGGGCCGGGCAGGCCTCGCAATCCACCGTCACCGGTTCGTCGCTGACCTTCGTGCTCACCACAATTGTGTTCCAGTCACTCGGCTTTTTCGTCTTCCCCTTCATCGTGCAGGCCGTGCTTTCGGCGAAGTCCGAGGCAACCCTCAAGCGAGTCGCCCGATTCAACCCGCTGTACATGCTCATGTATCCCTTCCTCGTCGCTGCTGCCTTCGGAGCAATTTCATTGCTGCCCAACAAGCTCGAGGGCGCAGAGTCCAACGAGGTACTCCTGCAACTGTCCCGCCTCGTGCTCCCGGACTGGCTGACCGGAGTGGTGGCGGGTGGTGCGGCACTGTGCGCGATCGTTGTTCTGTGTGGCTCGGCGCTGGGAATCGGCTCGATCGTCTCGCGAAACATCGTTCCTGGAATACCCGAATCACGTCAGAGAGTGTGGGTGCGCGGGGTCATAGTCGCCTACCTCGGCCTCTCGCTGATCCTCACCCTCGCCGCCCCCCAATTGCTGCTGACGCTGGTGAATACCGCGTATTACGGGGTGACCCAGGCCGTGGTGGTGTTCGCGACGATGATCTTCGGATGGAAGCTGCGACCGGCAGCGCTCGCGATGGGCGTGGTGCTCGGCGATGTGCTGGTGCTCTGGCTGTACCTCGACACACACGGCACGGTATCGATGTGGTTGGCGGACAAAGGCATAAACATCGGTGCCGCAGCCCTTGTTCTGAACGTGTTGTTCGTGTCCGCCACCCGGGTGATGTGGCCTCCTGTCGAAGCGGTTTCGGGCCTCCGTGCAGAAAATCGATCGGCACCAGTGCCTTGCCCCGCAGTCCCGACCGCGAAGGCGGATATCCGATGACTCGGACACTACTCACCGCAGATGCAATCCTCACCCAAGACGCAGCGTCACCCCAGGTTGAGGCGCTCGTCCTCGATGGAGGCGTGGTTGTCGCCACCGGAAGTCGAAAGGACATGGGGGAGTACGCCGGACCGGAAACTCGTCGGCTCGATCTCGCCGGCGCTACTGTGATCCCGGGGCTGATCGAGTCGCACATTCACCCGACCTACTCCGGCTTGACTGACGGATGGGCTGATTGCCGGACGCCACCGTGCGCCTCGATCACGGATATCCAAGGGGCTCTGCGGAACTCCACTCCCACTCACGGCTGGATACGTGGATGGGGGTACGACGACACACAACTTCGAGAAGGTCGCCATCTCACACGCGATGACCTCGACGCAGTCTGCACCGACCGCCCGATCATCGTTCTGCACATCTCGGGGCACTTTGCGGTGGCAAACACTGTTGCGTTTGCAACTGCAGGCATCGACGAATCGACGGTGGATCCCGGGGACTCGCAGTTTCCGCGTGGGGCGGACGGGAGGCTCACAGGGATGGCCTGGGAAATCGACGCCGTGGCACGGTTGAGCGGCGCGATACCAGACCTGACACAGGCAGAGGTGCAGACCGCGTTGCTGCGTAGCTTGACACTGGCGCGTTCGCGAGGAATCACGACCGTCCACGATCTAGGGGTCGGCCTGTCGGCGGGCATGCAGGAGTTGGCCGCCTATCGTGCCCTGGACACCATGGGCGAGATGCCCGTGCACACGGTTGGCTTCCTTCGGGGTGATCTCGCGATCGCAGAACTGGAGGAAAGGAACATCGCTTTCACGGCTGCACCGGCCCCAGGGTCACGCTTCCGCCTGGCCGGCGCCAAATTCTGGGCGGATGGGTCCATTCAAGGATTGTCTGCAGCCTTGCGAACTCCGTATACCTGCAGCCCGAACCATCACGGTGATCTGCTCTATCCGCAGGAGCAACTCGACGACATGGTTCTCCAGGTGCACCGCGAGGGAGGTCAGGTCGCGGTGCACGCCAACGGCGATGCGGCTGTAGCCGCCGCCATCGCGGCGCTGCGCAGTGCGCACCGCAGTGACGGACGTCGAGCGCGGCACCGTATCGAGCACTGCCAGGTGAGTAGGCCTGCGGATCTCGAGGCGATACGTGATGCCGAGATCGGGGTGAGCTTTTTCGTCAACCATGTTTTTCATTGGGGCGATCGTCACCGTGACCGTTTCCTCGGTCCTGAGAGAGCCGGCAACCTGGACCCGCTGGCGTGCGCCGATGACATCGGCTTGAAATTCGGGCTGCACTCGGATTGCCCGATAACGCCGATGGATCCCCTCCAGACGATTAGGACTGCTGTGAATCGGCTGACCATGGGCGGTGCCGTGCTTGGCGCCCACCAACGGATCGGAGTGCAGCGTGCAGTGCAGGCCATGACTGTGGACAGTGCGTACTTGGTCCATGACGAAGGACGGGTGGGGATCTTGGCGCCGGGTCGTCGTGCGGACCTTGTCGCGCTCGACGGCACTCTTGCTGCTCTCGCAGACGCTTCGTCCGACATTCCTCAGCCTGCACTGGTCATGGTCGACGGCCGGTAGCGCATGAGATTGATTTCGTCCCAACGGATACCAGCTCGAGGTGGAAATTCGTGCAGTTGCTCGACAGTGAAGTTGTTCGGCGCTGTGCAGTTACGGCTGCCGCCGCGGCCGCGGTCTGTCGTTCGAACGGGCCCGGCGTGGTCGATGGCGACGCAGTGACGGGCAAGAGTTTCTTCCTGCAGGATGGCGGCTGGCCGGGCACCTGAACACATGTCCGGTTTCTGGAGCAAAGTCGGGACGAGGAGCGCGCCACCCTTGTAATCTCGCACGGGAGTTTGCGGGGCGCGGGGTATCCCGCACAGCGAATGAGAGGATGAAGGTGACAACTGTCTACACGCGCCGCCGAGGGGCGCGCCCTTTCGGAATCGCCCTCGCTGCGCTGGTCGCCATGGGTGCGGCCCTGACAGGCCCCACACTCGCCTCCGCCTCGAGCGGCGACCTGCAATTGGGTTCGAGTCAGTTCGGATC
>NZ_BAAILK010000046.1:578149-609261 GCF_054589475.1 Rhodococcus sp. no. 34 | reverse complement strand
GGGGGAGCAACCGCCGCTGCCGGAGATCCCACCGCCGTCCGCGGCCGAGATCAGGCTCGACGAGGCGCGGAACTTCCGCGACATCGGCGGGTATCGGACTACCGACGGCAGGACCGTCCGGACAGGCCTGGTGTTCCGTTCCAACAAGCTCAGCTCGCTCAATGAGACTGATCTGGCAAAACTCACCGCCGCGAACCTGACCCTCGACGTCGACCTGCGCAACGCCTCCGAACGTGCGGAGGATCCCGATCGGATCCCCGCCGGGGTCACCTACCAGGTCGCCGACGTCGTCAGTATCGAACACGGCATCGCGTTCCACGAGTTCGTTCCCCTGACCCTTGGTCGCGCGTTGATCGACGGCGCAGTCAAGGGAACCTCGAACATCGGCCAGAGCATCGGCTACCCGTTCATGGTCAACTACCGTGGTTCCGATGTCGCTTTCCGTGACCTGCTGACTGCGATCGCGAACAACTCCGACGGCGCAACCGTCTACCACTGCAGTGCAGGGAAGGACCGCACCGGTTGGGGTACCGCGATCCTGCTGACCATCCTCGGTGTCCCGCGTGAGGTCATCAATGCCGATTTCATGGCGTCGAACACGTACCTGGGCCGGGACGACGCGGTGGACCTGTCGTGGCTCGATGCGGCGTATGCACAGGTGGACCGGCTCTACGGCGGTATGGATACTTACGTTCGGGAGGGCCTCGGCGTCGACCAGGGCACTGTCGACTCTCTGCGCGCCAAGCTTCTCCTCTAGGCGCAGCCCCACACCCACTCGGACCCTCTGGTGTCCCAGTGCGACTGATGGTTGAGGGAGCGCGCAATTGTGTGGCGCCGCTCCCGTGGTGGGCCCGAGGTTTCTTGGCCGTGTGCGATCACCAAGTGGCGCAAGAACTTTGCTCGCAAAAAGCATGCTTGGTCATGGACTCGACGCTGGCCAATTGGTCAGCATCGAATCGAGTGCCTCGAGGATTCTTGCCCAGCTTTCGGCGCTGTCCGGTGCACTGTGGCTGAACGATCCACCCAGCTCGAGGCTGGCGTACCCATGAAAAACGCTGCCGAGCAACCGAACTGCGTGGGTCTGATCGAGATCGGTGAGGTTGTACCCGCGCAGAATCGATCGCATCATCTGCGAGTGTCTGAAACCCGCGCTCGCGGCCGCGGCCTCCGGGGTGAGGCGCATCTGTGACGCGGCGTACCGACCAGGGTGTGACCTCGCGTAGTTGCGGTACACGTTCGCGAAGGCGGTCAAGGCGTCGCGGCCGGACCGACCGGCCACGGCGTCGGCAGCCTGGTCGGCCATCTCTTCCAAAGCAAGCAGCGCGATTCTGGTTTTGAGGTCGTTCGAACTTTTCACGTGCGAGTACAGGCTTGCGACCTTGACGTCGAACTGCCTGGCGACTGCCGATACGGTCACGTGCTCGAAGCCCACCTCGTCGGCCAATTCGGCGCCCGCCACGGCGAGGCGGTCGGGTGTCAGTCCTGCGCGAGGCATGTCAATCGGTCCTGTTCGTCGAAAGGGTAAACCATTTGCCTAAAGGGTATAGGCAAATTACTATCAGTAGTAGCAAACTTCCGTAAACAATTTTCAGGTGAATGAAATGCATAGCCAGAGCAGCTGGATTACTACCGCAATTTCCGAGGAAATCGTGCGCGGAGCCCTCGAGCTCGAGCGGACCGAACGCGGTGTGCTGACACACCGTCTGCCTGCCAGGGCTCGCACGCAATTCGCTGACGGGCAGATGGCAATGGCGCAATCACAACCGTCCGGAGTGCGGCTGGTGTTCCGAACCAGCGCTACGGCCATCGAACTCGACACTCTGCCCACGAAAATGATCTACATCGGTGCTCCGCCGAGGCCGCAAGGGGTGTACGACCTGATCGTCGACGGCGAACCAACCGTGCACGCAATCGCTGAGGGTGGCAACACGGTGACGATCGACATGGCGACCGGTACCGCTCAGAGACAATCCGGACCCGTCAGCACCATCCGCTTCGCGGACTTGCCCGCGCGATCCAAGACCGTCGAGATCTGGTTGCCGCACAACGAAACCACCGAACTTGTCGCATTGCGAACCGACGCCCCACTCGAACTCGCAGTCGGCACGAAGCGCCGTGTGTGGCTCCATCACGGAAGCTCGATCAGTCAAGGCTCCGGCGCTGAAAGTCCCTCCCGCACTTGGCCTGCTCTCGCAGCCTCCCTCGGCGGCGTGGATCTGATCAACCTCGGGTTCAGCGGCAGCGCTCTGCTGGACCAGTACGTCGCCCGCGCTATGCGAGACACTCCTGCCGACCTCATCAGCATCAAGATGGGCATCAATCTGGTCAACTCCGACGTGATGCGCCTGCGGGCCTTCACGTCGGCAATGCACGGCTTCCTCGACACGGTCCGCGACGGTCATCCAGTGGCTCCACTGCTGGTCGTCTCGCCTGTCTATTGCCCGATTCACGAAGACACGCCTGGACCTGGTGCATTCGATTTCGACGCGCTTGCCAGAGGCGAAATGCGATTCGTTGCTACCGGCGATCCTGCCGAGCGTGCAGCCGGAAAGCTGACGCTGCGCTCTATTCGGGAAGAGTTGGCGCGCATCGTAACCCAGCGATCGGCGGCTGATCCCAATCTGCATTACGTCGACGGGTGCGATCTCTATGGTGCGGCCGAGAACGAAGAGTTGCCGCTTCCCGATCAGCTCCATCCGGACGCTGCGACGCACCGTCTCATCGGCGAACGCTTTGCCCAACGGGTATTCGCAGACGACGGCGCATTCGCACGCACGGTGTGATCGCGCAATCTGGTTCGATCGGATTTCACACGATTTGACCCTGACGTAGCGTGAGGGCTCACGATGACTTCATGACCGATACTTACCCGGCATTCGACATCAGCCCCGTCCCTGTCCCCGCTACAGACGCCGTGCCTCCGGAACAGTTCCGAGGTCTCTACGGAATGCCCATGTTCGTGTCGGTTCCGACATCGGATCTGGCCGAATCTGCCGACTTCTGGATCCGTGGGCTCGGTTTCTTCGACCTCTTTTCGGTACCGGATCGACTGACGCACCTGCGACGCTGGGCATTTCAAGACGTTCTGCTCGTGCCCGGCGAATGTGCAGATTCACCACCGTCCGTCAGCGTGAGCTTTGCGTGTGTGCTGAGTCAGATCGATCAGATAGCCAAGGCGTGTGAGGAATTGCGGCCCGGATGCACCAGCGGTCCACATCTGAAGCCGTGGAATTCACTGGAGTTGGAGATTGTGACACCGGAGAACGCGCGTGTGATCATGACGGCCGCTCGTCCGTACGACCCGAACAGTGCCGAGGCCGAGCATCTGCGAGGCATGGGAATTGACGGACCCGTCGACTGAACCGAGGTCTGACGCTGTGGCCTCCCGAACCGCGTCTGTCAGACTGGATCACGTGACGGACCAACTCTTCGGAGACGAGGCAGACAGTGCTCTCACTGTCGGTGCTGCCGCATCACGACTAGGCATAACCGTACGTACCCTCCATCATTGGGACGCAATCGGTTTGGTGCGTCCGTCCGGGCGCAGTGACGGGGGCTACCGGCAGTACACCGACGCGGACCTCGGCCGCATCGGCCGGGTGCTTGTCTACCGTGACGTGGGTTTGTCGCTCGACGAGATCAGGATATTGCTCGATGCGCCCGCAGCCCACGTGGACGAGACGCTGCGTGGGCAGCGCGCCGAGTTGCGGCAACGGATAGCCGACTTGGAGGAACTGGGCGAGTCCTTGGATCGCATCATCGATGCCAGGAAGTCGGGTGTGCTGTTGCCGGCACACGAGCAGGTGTCGATCTTCGGCCGACACTGGCAGCCGTCATGGGGGCCGGAGGCGCACGAGCGTTGGGGTGACAGCGCGCAGTGGGCGCAGCACGCGGAACGGTCGGCAGGTAGGACCGCTGAGGATTGGCAGAAGATTGCCGACTGCGTCGAGATGCTCAACGAAGACCTGGCGCTGGCGTGCCGGTCCGGAGTCGAACCGGGAAGCGCCGAGGCGAATTCGCTGGCAGAACGGCACCGAGCGTCGATCGGGGTTTACTTCGACTGCACACATTCGATGCAGGTGTGTCTGGGACGGATGTACGTGGCCGATCCGGGATTCACCGCGTTCTACGAGCAGGTCGAGACCGGTCTGACAGTGTGGCTCCGCGCTGTCATCGATGCGAATGCTCGGGCCAACGGGGTTGTCCCCGAATCGGCGACGTGGGTGTGAGTGAGCTGGTGGTCGCTCGTCAGTCCAAAGACGCACACGCAGTGCACCACGGTCGGCCGTCGACTCCGGGGGCACGATGGGACACTGCGATGCGCGCGGCCAAAATGCAGCTTTCGTTGTCGTGATAGACGTCGAGATCCGAAGGAACCGTCGAGTGGAACGCCGGGACCTTCATGTCTACCTCCGTTGTGGCTCGCCAGGGAGTTGGCTCGTTGCGGCAATCCTCCCACCACAGAGATCATCTCGCCTGTCGGCAGAAGCAGGGCCGTTGCTCGGCCAAATTGCCAGGGGTCGACACGTGCGGTCCCGTCTGCGCGATTATGCAGCCCCGCAGCGACTTACAGGTGTGGTTACTTGGTCGCCCTGCCTTCCGAACAGATGCGCACTGCGCGCGCGGTGTGATCTTCGACGGCGCTCACCGCAGAGAATCCCGCAGGGATAGGCTGGACGGATGCGTGGAGAGTACAAGGTTCCTGGTGGAAAACTGGTCGCGGTCGACGTCGAGGTGGCGGACGGTCGGCTGTCCGAAGTCGCAGTCTCGGGGGACTTCTTCCTCGAGCCCGACAGCGCGCTCGACGACATCAACGCGGCGTTGCGCGGAATGCCCGCCGACTCGGATGCAGAACAGTTGGCGCATGCCATCTCCACTGCGCTCGACGAGTCCGTCTCGATGATCGGCTTCACGCCGCAGTCGGTCGGCATCGCGATCCGGCGCGCACTCGGCCACGCCACGAGCTGGGCGGATCACACGTTCGACCTCATCCCGCCGGTGGTTCTCGATCCCGCGATGCACGTCGCGCTGGACGAGGTCATCGCGCGTGAGGTCGCATCGGGTGAGCGTCCGCCGACATTGCGTTTCTGGGACTGGGACTCGCCCTTGGTCGTGATCGGATCGTTCCAGTCCGTGCGTAACGAGGTCGACTCCGAGGCGGCTGCGCGGTACGGCATCGGGGTGGTGCGCCGAATCTCCGGTGGCGGCGCGATGTTCATGGAACCGGGCAACTGCATCACGTACTCGTTGGCAGTACCGGCGTCATTGGTCGAGGGTTTGAGTTTCGAGCAGTCCTACGCGTTTCTCGATCAGTGGGTCATGGGAGCGCTTGCCGAGGTCGGTATCAACGCTCGGTATGTGCCGCTCAACGACATCGCCTCGGACAAGGGCAAGATCGCCGGCGCCGCTCAGAAGCGATTCGCGTCCGGCACTGTGCTCCATCACGTGACCATGGCCTACGACATCGACGCTGAGAAGATGACGCAGGTGTTGCGAATCGGACGAGAGAAGATGTCGGACAAGGGAACCAAGAGTGCGGCCAAGCGCGTCGATCCGCTGCGTTCGCAGACCGGAATGACGCGTGTAGCAATCCTGGAGTCGTTTGCGCAGCACTTCCGAGGTCAATACGACACCCACGACAGCGATTACACGGACTCGGAGTTGGAGCAGGCGCGCAAGCTGGTGGACACGAAGTTCAGAACCGAAGAGTGGACTCACCGCGTCCCGTGAAACCGAGAAACCGGGACGAGACCCGAGCGGTCTCGTCCCGGTCGCCTAGGTAGCCGGAGTCGCTGAGTTTGCCCCGAGGAGCTCGGCGTCGGCCGTCCCGGAGTTCCGCTTCGGAATGGTGAAAGTTGCGCTCACACACAGGATTGCGATGACGAAGCACGCCACTGTGTACCAGAGGTTCCCGATGGGATCTCCAGCGCTGGTGGAACCGTCGACCGCGTCGAAGAAGTCGGGAAGCGCACTCGCCCACAGGACGGCCATGACAACCAGGTACACCACGCTGTAGATCTGCACGAACCTGTTGGTGTGTGCAGGAGTGTTCGATTCTGCCGAGCGCAGATGCGTCCATTGGCGGACGAGAACCACGATCGCGACCACTGTGAGGACTGCAAGTTCAGCGGCGTAGAGGAACCCGCGGACAGTGTCGCTTCCCATACCGAAGACCGTCGCCGGGAGCGGGAGAATGAACGTACCCAGCGAGGCCAGCAGGCCGATCACGATGGTGCGCCATACCAATTGAAGTCCGGAGAAGTGCTTGCCGGCATCGACGTGCCGTCCGACGAAGTACTGGACGCAGAATGCCAACGACATCGGCCACAGCGCGGCGAAGACGACCACGCTGGGAAGTGGAACCGCGTCGAACATGGGTTGGTTGATCGGGTTCGACGTCGACCACTCCCACCACCGCAACTGGGGCCCCAGGTGGTCGAAGATTTCGTAGAACGCATGGTGGACGAAGCCGACGCAGACAGCGCCCAGTAGTGGACCGTATTTGCGGAAAACGCCGAGCATTCTGACTATTTCGAAGGCCAACGTCGCCATCAGTGGATAGATGGCAACGATGTACAGCGGCAGTCGACCCCACATGAAGTCGACGGTGAACACGTTGTGCGCGAACATCGTGTCCACTTGTTCTTCGATGCCGAACGCCGCCGGGAAGTACAGCGGAGGCTCGATGATGAACAGGTAGGCGGTGGCGCCGAACCAGAGGACCAGGTTGGTGGGGTCGCCGTTGCGGCGCAACCGCACGATCGCCAGGACCAGTGCGAGCACCGAGCCGACGATGATGGTCCATTCGAGGACGGGCAGGGTCCAGTTCTCCAGCGCCGCCGGGTTACGGAACTCGACGAGTCCACCTGCTTCCTGACAGGAGAAACCGAGTTCTGTTGCGAGCTGGGAAAACGTGGGGGAGCAGTGTTCTGCCATCAGTTGGCCCCTGACGTGATCGACTCGGCTTGTGCCTGAGATTCGGCGGTGTACCAGCGTGTGCAGTCGTAGCCGTCGTCGTAACGCTTGAACCACTGGTCGGCGAGTGCGGGGAGTTTCTCGTGGTCCGGGTTGTGATTGGGCATCTGGCTGCGGAAGACACCGCCGAGTGCAACGAGCTGTTCTCCGAGTCGAAGGTGATCGAAGGCGCGAGGCATCGTGCCCTTGGTCAGATACGGAGCGAACGACGTCAGAATCTTCTGCTTGGTGCGGTGGGTGGCGAACATCGACAGTGAGTCGACTTGCCGCTCGGAGAGCGGAACGTGCTGGTTGAAGCCTGCGCAGGCGATACGAATCACCTTCATCACGTGCGCGAAGATCGACGGTGCCATCCGCATCCGGTAAAGCTCGCTTCCGACAACGGAATTGAAGATGATCAGAGCCGAGCTGCGATGCTCGACCTCCTCGACGAAGTGCCAGATGAACAGCGACGCGACGCGGTCGTCTCCCGGGCGGAACAAGGTCGCCTCGTTGTCGAGCATCAGCTTGAACACCGGAGTGAAGGTCGCCTCCAGGTCCGCGGTGTATGCAAGCCGGTAGTTCAGCGAGGTCGCCTCGGTCAGTAGATCGAATTCACCGATCACAGCGTCGAGCGTGTTCTGTAGTCCGGGGTAGCGCCTGATCAGAGCCTTCACATGCTGGCGGTGCGCGGTCGAGTGATGGCCTTCCTGACGCATGAACGCCACGGCTTCCTCGGCCACTTCAGGATCGCTGATCCGCGACTTGGTCTGCATGATCATCTTCACGATCATCTTCTCGAAACCGATGGCCAGGAACGAGACCGCGTTGGACATGCTCGACCAGGCCGGGTTCTCCGGGTTCCACAGGAAGGGAACGTCCTGATCCTCGAATCCGAAGTCCATTTTTCGGGGTTGAAGGTTGGTCACTTGTCGAACCTCGTCTTTCGGAGGGGCTGGTCAGGTGGCCGCTCTGGCACTGGAAGCCACGTGTGGCGGTAATCATACATATTAGTGTGCAGTTGTATGTTTACTTTCGGCGAGGGGAGTGAATTCGAGGGGCGCAGATGCAAAACCTGCCTGTGTTAGCCTGTGGCTCTTGGACTTCGAGCGCAAAGACATGGTTCGAGCCTCGTTCGAGCGAGGAAGTGGGCAGTGGCACGAAGGCGTGGGTGGGGCGGCAATCCACCGGACAGTGACGAAGATGCGTCTCGTCGCATTGTCGAGGCCGCGGTCGAGTTGATCGGACGGACAAGTTCGGAAATCAGCATCGGCGACGTCGCCGAGTCACTGGGCGTGATCCGGCAGACCGTGTATCGATACTTTCCCAGCGCTGACGCTCTGATGCGGGCAGCGGCGATCGCGTCGGTCGACGGCTATCTCGATCGACTCACCACACACGTGAGCGGCATCGAAGATCCCGTCGAGGCGATGACCGAGGGTGTCGTCTACACCCTGACCCAGGTCCACCGAACGCCGCATCTCGGCATTCTGCTCACCAGCACGAATTCGAGTCTTCATCCCGAGGGTCTGACCTCTCAGGAGGCGCAGGCCTTCGGAATGGCGATGATCACCCGCTTCGACGTGGACTGGGTGCGTTTCGGATACGACGACGCATCACTTCAGGAACTGGTCGAATACGTCCTGCGGACGATGCAGTCGTTTTTCCTCGCGCCCGGCGACCCGAAGCGGAGCGACGAAGAACTGCGGCGATACCTACGGCGCTGGATGGGTTCTGCGATCATCGCCCAGGGAAATTCTGTCAGTGGTGACCCGATCAGCGCAGAACCAGAGTCAAAACAACCGCGCTGACGCACGCGGCGATGACGACGGTCAGTGCGAACAGGTCGGCGAGCTGAGGGCGCTTGGGGTACGCCGCGATCAAACCGGTGCCCCCGCGAGCGGAGATCGCTTCACCCATCTCGGCAGAGCGCCGAATTGCCACCGACATGGTCGTGGTGATCAGATCGACTATCGAATTGTCGGCAGCGCTGTTGACCACAGCTTTCGGGCGTAGTCGTCGCGCCGCCACCAGGGTGAGCATCTCGTCGATCAAGAGCGGAAGTGAACGAATGCAGAGGGCCGTCGCGATCGCCCACTCGTCGACCGGGATCTTGAGGAATCGTAGCGGTCTACCGAGTGTTGCCAGTGCCGGCGCCACATCGCTCATCGACGTGGTCCATGCCAACATCAGTGAGACGCAGAGCAATACAAGACCGAACGCCACCGCTTGCAGGTAGATGAACACTGCGTCGAGGCCGATCGGAAGATTGATCAACGCGCCGAGCAGGATCAGCGCCCACAACCACCACGGAGGTCGCGGAACTGCAGTCGGGGGGATGCGTCCGATCACCGCGGTCAGCAACAACAATCCGAGTACGACGCCGATCGCCGGCCAGGACGGAGCGGTCACGACCACGATGCTGACGAGAACGACGGCAACGATCTTCGTTCCGGCCCACAATCGGTGGATCGGCGATGAAGTCGGGACTTCGCGCAGAAGTGTTGTCACGTCGTCGATCCTTCCAAGGCGCTGCTGGCGGCAGGGTCGAGGATGCGACCCTCCGACAGTCGAATTGTTCTGCTGCACACGGCGTCCATGCCGTCGACATCGTGGGAGATGACGACTACTGCGGTTCCGTTCCGACGAATCCACCTGAGTACGTTCAGGATTTCGTGTCGACCGGGTGGATCGAGACCGGCCAACGGTTCGTCGAGGATGAGTACCCGCGGTTGGCGCACGAGGAGACCGGCCAGGACGACGCGTCGCATCTGTCCGCCGCTCAACTCGTCGATGCTGCGGCCGGCGATGTGACGGTCGAGTCCGACGGCGTCGAGCGCCCACGAGACTTGCACCGATCCGATCTCCGGACCTCCGGCGGCCTCGATGTCTTCGGCGACGGTTCGGCGTTGCAGCTGCAGTCGCGAATGCTGGAACGTGAGACCGACGGTGCCGAGTTGGCGTGAGACGGGTTTGCCGTCGAAGACTGCGGTTCCCTTGCTCGGTGCGATCAAGCCCGCCATGATCCAGGCCAGAGTCGATTTACCGGAACCGTTGCCGCCCAGAACCAGCAGCCCGTCGCCGTCGCCGATTGTGAGATTGACGTCCGACAAGGCGCGCCGCGACCACGGAGTCCGGTCGTTGTACGTGTGGGTGACATCGGTGAGTTGGAGGACAGCTCGAGTGCTGACCGGCCACGGCGCAGACGGAGGACCCCCGAACGTCGACGTCATCCAACCTGGTTGGTGATCGATCTGCCGTCCGCGTTGTAGTTGAATCACCCGATCTGCGTTGCGGGTTTCGGCGTGGTGATGGGTGACCAGTACCACGGCCATCGGGTGGCGTCGC
Organism: Rhodococcus sp. no. 34; assembly: GCF_054589475.1. Classification (NCBI taxonomy): domain Bacteria; kingdom Bacillati; phylum Actinomycetota; class Actinomycetes; order Mycobacteriales; family Nocardiaceae; genus Rhodococcus; species Rhodococcus sp. no. 34. Next base: position 598,959 of record NZ_BAAILK010000046.1, on the reverse strand, counting down.
GGAAGTTCGGCAAGGAGCGAGACCAATTCCTCCCGGCCGGCCTGATCGACCATCGCGGTGGCTTCGTCCGCGATCAGCAGAGCGGGGCGCCGCGCCAGCGCGGCTGCAACAGCCAGACGTTGCATCTCGCCACCGGACAGCCCGGAGGTCTCACGCATACCCATGCCCGCGAGTCCCACCTCGGCCAGCAGTGCATCGACGTCGGGATGCGACTCGGGGGGGAGCCCCCAGACGACGTCGTCCGCGACGCGGGTTCCGAGGATCTGGCTTTCGGGTCGTTGGAGGACGACGGCGGTTCCGCCGTGTCGGCCGAGACCGGCGGACCCGGGTCTCGTCAGCGTCCCGACAGTCGGCGCGCGACCGGCGAGCAACCGGGTGAGTGTGGACTTGCCCGAGCCGTTGTGGCCGACGACGGTGACGAACTCTCCTCGTCGCACGGTGAAGTTGACGTCGACGAGGGCCGGTGTCGTTGCACCCGGATAGGTGAAGCCCACGTGATCGAAAGTGACCGGCAGCGGATCGATCGGACGGTCGTCGGGTGCTGTCTGGAGCGGGTCGGCCGAAGGGAGTGCAGCCAATCGGTCGAGGACGGCGCCGAGGACGAAATAGGAGACGACGGTACTGAGGACGATTCCGGAGATGATGGACACGCCGATCCACAACCACCAGTAGTCGATGATCGAGCCGATGCTGTTCTCGATCCATTCGGCTGCGCCGACCAGTGTGGGGGCACGCTTCAAGATCTCGGCCACGCCCAACGCGGTGTTCTCGAGCGAGGTCAACAACAAGGTGCGCAGCGGAGCGAGAACAAGCAACAGGACTATGGAGAACAACGCCAGCGCGGGCCCGATGACCAATGACGACAGCAATGCGGAGACGAAGCCGAGACCGCGCCGCTTGACCGTACCGATGATTCCGCCGAGGAGAGCGCTCAATGCGACCGCCGCCGCAGATCCCGAACCCGCCGCGACAAAGGCGACTGCCGTGGCCGAGATACCGGCCGTCGTCACGGCGCGGACTCGGAAGCGCTGGGCAACAATTCCCATCGGAACGGCGGCCACGAGGTTGAGGGCGCTGGCCATGGGGATGACCGTGGCAATCACGGACAACGCGACCGTGAATCCGGCCATGACGGCACCCGTTGCCAACTCGAGTGGTCGAAGGTTGCCGGTTTCGCGGACTTGCGGACGGTTGCTCACTACGTCCAGTGTGCCAGTGGTGACATAACTCCCGCCCGACTGATGGTGAGCGCATCGGGGTGATTGCGTAGGCTTCACCTCAAACAATGCATCGGACGGAGCGTGGAAGACGTGAGTGCAGCACCCATCAGGGTCGGGGTTCTGGGAGCCAAGGGCAAGGTCGGTCGAGCGATCTGCGAGGCAGTGGAAGCTGCTCCCGATCTGGAACTCGTCGCTCAGGTCGACACCGGTGATCGCATCGAGACGTTTGTCGACACCCGCACTCAGGTAGTGGTCGATTTCACGCACCCCGACGTCGTCATGGGAAATCTGGAATTTCTCGTGGCCAACGGAATTCACGCAGTGATCGGCACCACCGGTTTCGACGAGTCCAGGCTTGCGACTGTGCAGTCCTGGCTTGACGCCCAGCCGGCAACGGGTGTTCTGATCGCCCCGAACTTCGCCATCGGTGCTGTGTTGTTGATGCGCTTCTCGGCTGCCGCGGCGCGCTTCTTCGATTCCGTCGAGGTTATCGAACTTCACCACCCCAACAAGGCAGATGCTCCCTCGGGCACCGCATACCGAACGGCCGCCATGATCGCCGAGGCTCGCGCGGAAGCAGGCGTCGGACGTAGCCCTGACGCCACCACGACCGAGCTCGAGGGTGCGCGTGGAGCCGACGTCGACGGCGTCCGGGTTCACTCCGTGCGGATGGCCGGACTGGTTGCGCATCAGGAAGTGATTCTCGGAACTCAGGGCGAGACGCTGACCATTCGCCACGACTCGATCGACCGGAATTCGTTCGCGCCGGGCGTTCTGCTCGGTGTCCGCCAGATCGGCTCGCGTCCGGGTCTGACGGTCGGTATCGATTCCTTTCTCGATCTATGAACAAGTCCACCCGCACCGTCGCACTGATCGTCGCGATTTGCATCGCGCTCGCGGTGTACTTCGTGCTGCTCGGTCAGCGCGGAATCCAGCTCATCCAGGACGGTGGCGGCGCCGCGATCGGTCTAGGGATCGGCGTGCTGATCCTGCCGTTCCTGGGGCTGTGGCTCGTCATCGCCACGCTCCGTGCCGGCTTCACGCACCAGCGCCTCGCGCAGCAGATTCACGACGAGGGCCTCGCTGTCGACGCGTCTGCGCTTCCGAAATTGCCTTCGGGCCGGATCGAGCGAGCGGCTGCCGACGAGTTGTTCGCCCAGATCAAGGTCGACTGGGAAGCAGACCCGGACAACTGGAAGCAGAACTTCCGACTTGCTCGCGCCTACGACTATGCCGGTGACCGAAGCCGGGCTCGGGAAACCATGCGACGGGCAGTCGAACTGGAACGCCGTTCACGAGGCAAGTAGGTGTCTACGCCGCGAAGCGGGGCCTGCTGAGACGCTACCGCTCCGGAACGGTTGTGGGAGATGACGGATCCGGAGTGGTGGGGTCGAATGGCGGCGGGTTGTTCGGGTCGAAGCTCGTCACCGGCACCGAACAGGTCGCGCCCACTTCGGGATACGTGTTCGGGTTGACGCGCAGAGCCGAGACGAACTGATCGATGCGCGCGTCCGCGGCGTTGTCGAGCTTGAGCTGACGGCCCCACGACTGCAGCGAGATCGGCGAATCCAGGGTCGGATACGGCGACATCAACGTGTAGCTCATGCCCTCGACTCGCTGTGCCAAGCGAGCCTGATCCTCGCTCGAGACGAGGTCGGGGTTGTACGTGATCCACACGGCCCCGTGCTCGAGAGAATGGACCGCATTCTCGGTCCGAATCGCTTGTGGATAAACAACTCCGGTGCAGTTTGCCCAGACCGAGTCATGACGGCCGCCGAAGGGCGGTGAATATGTGTACGCCACGCGTTCGTTCGGGCGTACGTGTTGGGCTGCTGGGTAGTCGACCGTGACAACTCCGTCGATGGCTTCGGACGGATCCGGGTTGTCGATGCTCGGAACAAACGCATCCGGGCGCGGTGATCCTTCGAGGGAATTCGCACACGAAGCCAGTGCGAGAACTGCCGAGACCACCACTGTCGCTCGAAGTTGTTTGTTCACTCGGCCATGATAGCGGCGCCTGTCCGCTTTCCCGGGGACGCGAATCGACTACGACCCGAGAGAGCCGCTCGCTCCGTCCGACAGTGCGATGTCGCTGGCGCCGCGAAGAATTCGGATTGGTGGTAATGGCCCTCGGTATGCCTCGGAGCCACTGATCAGATCACCGGCAGCGTCGAACGCGATCGCCTCACCTTGTGGCTCGTCGGGAAGGGAGACGCGAATCGGGTTGGTGTTCAACGCTTTCACGATATCGCCGTCGGGAGCTGCGTACAGGTAAGCGTCGGTATACGTGCGGAGCGCTACCACCGTGCCGTCCTTGCTCACGGCGCCGCCGGTGACAGCCATCGTTCCGGCGTGGGGGACGGGCCCACCGGGTGTGAGGGTGGGAGTAAATCTGAGCTGACCTACTTTGGCCAACATGGTCGGCGAGCCCGTACTCAGATCCTGAACCTGCTGTCGCTCAGCGGTTGTGTAGACCACGCTTGCACCCAGGTAGTCCTTGGTGACGATGACGGGAACCCCGTCGCTCTGGATCAGTAGTGTCTCGGCGTCGTGCGCGCCGTCGGGATAGACCAGGGGGTAGGAGGTCGCCGCACCTGAAGCCGGATCGAGTTCGATCAGCCCGACCGACGTTCGTACCGCGTTGTTGTCGCCGATGTCTGCCAGCCACAGATGGCCGTCGGGAGTCGACGACAGATCCTCGACGTCGACACGAGGGGTGCCCACGCTGATCCAGCGCTGCACGTGGCAGTTCGAATCGAGTTCGGCGACCCGATCGTCGGAGCCGCTGTCGCCGATTGCGTACATCCCGGCCGCGGTGACGGTGAGTCCGGACAGCTCGGAAAGGCCTGCATCGGTGGGTGTGCACAGTACGTCGACGACGCGGGCCTGTTGCGCCGCCGCAGGAACGGTGTGAACGCCGACAATCGCGGCGGCGAGAACAACCGATCCGGCAGCCCAAGCGACTGAGTGGGTGAGCGGTCGATTCCAGATCACGATGCAGTCCTCCAGGCCGAAGAATCGGGACTTAGTACCCAGAGAATACTGGACGTCCGTCTCACTTTGACAGAAACTGCAAGAAATCGCCTATGCCGAAACGTCGTGATGCGTCAGTGATTCACCGAGTGAATCCGCGTGCAGGAGGGGATACTCGACTCACCGGAGATCGGCGGCGACGAGCAGGAAGTGACGAAGCGATGGCGAAGAGTGAGTCCGACAAGCAAGGCGCAGATTCCCCGTCTCGGTTGATCGACCAGCGAATCGAGGAACTCGGAGACTGGCGGGGCGAGATGCTCGCCCGGATACGAACTCTGATCAAAGAAGTGGATCCGGATGTGGTGGAGGAATGGAAGTGGCGAGGTGTTCCCGTGTGGTACCACGCCGGAATGATCTGTACCGGTGAGACTTACAAGAGCGCAGTGAAGGTGACCTTTGCCAAAGGCGCATCACTCGACGACGCTTCAGGACTCTTCAACTCCAGCCTCGAGGGCAATACGCGACGGGCGATCGATTTCCACGAGGGCGAAGCCGTCGACGAAAAGGCGTTCAAGGCACTCGTTCACGCCGCGATTGCCCTGAACACCTCGAAGAAGTGACGCCCTGTCAGAGCTGATGTTCAGCGAGATCGAACGCACTGAGTAGCGTGCGGAATTTTGTACTGGTCTCTCTCAATTCGATTTCCGGGTCGGAAGTAGCGACGATGCCGCCGCCGGCGTAGGCCCGCGCCGAGAGGCCGTCTGCTGCGATCTCGGCGCAACGAATAGCTACCATCCACTCGCCGTCTCCAGTCCGGTCGCACCAGCCCACGGCACCGGCATAGAACCCACGATCGGCTTCGGTTGCGGTGATGTGCTCGCGTGCGGCGACCGTCGGTGTGCCGCAGACAGCGGGAGTCGGATGCAGCGCCATTGCGAGTTCGAGCGAGGTCAGGCTCGGGTCGATCAGGACACCTTCGATCTTGGTCCCGAGATGCCACAGTTGCGGTGTCCGAAGGATTTCCGGTGCGCTGGGTGCATTGAAGGACGTGCACAGTGGTCCGAGTATCGCGCTGATGGAGTCGACGACAAACGCGTGTTCGGCGAGATCTTTGGTCGACGCGCGGAGTTGCTCGGCATTCGCCTCGTCTTGATCCGAATTCGGGTGGCGTGCAATCGAGCCCGCCAGCGGGTGGCAGGAAACGACGCCGCCTCGCCTTTCGATCAGAACCTCGGGCGTCGAACCGACCAGCGAACGCCCGCGGTACTTTCCTCCGGCGGGGGACAGGTCGACGCAGAAACCGTTGTGCGCGTGATCGAGTGCAATCAGTTTCTCGGCCAGAGCGGCGGGGAAGATCGTGGACTCGGCCTCGATGGTCAGGGAGCGTGCGAGGACAACCTTGTCGAGTTCGCCTGCTCGAAGTCGTTCGATGGCTCCGCGGACCCTGTCGGTGTGGATCTGCGGGCTGGGTTCGAATCCGGCTACCCGCGAAGTGGGTAGTGACGGGATGTTGGAGTGATATAGATCACCGCGGACCCGTGTGAAACTCAGTGGCGCGGTGAGGGCGGACGGCGTCTCCGGGGAGAACGGCAGGGCGCCGACGACCGAGTCGATGCGCCCGGTCTTGAGGGCTTCGGCGGCGTCGAAGGCCGAGTCGAATTTTTCGACTACTCCCGAAGTGCGGATCGACGTTTGCCTACGTGAGAGCAGGAAAACGGAGTCCGTTTCATCGTCAGTCCGGTTGTTGCGCAACGGGAATTCGGAGACTTCGGCGAGTGCGGACATGGACACCCTTCCAGTTCGATTGGAACATCTGCTATGTTGAGGCTAGCCTAAGTTTCTAGGATGTACGTCGCCACGATTTCTGTCGATGAGGGCAGAAATCGCGGGCGCGGCGGAGGTGAACTCGTACTCGAATCTGTTCGCTACTTCGGGGCAGTGAACATTGGCAGTGAACATTGCTGACTGCAATGCGGGTTCTGCGACACGTCGGCGTCGGGTCGTCGTAGTGTCGGACCAGTGAAGACGCTCTTGGTGGTTCACCACTCACCCTCGCCTGGAACACATGAACTTCTCGATGCTGTTGTGGCCGGTGCCCGCGATCCCGATATCGAGGGTGTCGAAGTCAAGGTGATTCCGGCATTGGCTGCAACGGTGCCCGACGTATTGGGTGCGGATGGCTACATCTTTGGAACTTCTGCGAATTTCGGATATATGTCCGGTGCGTTGAAATACTTCTTCGACACCACCTATTACCAATGCCTCGGGGCGGTAGAGGGGAGACCGTACGGGTTATGGGTTCACGGCAACAACGACACCGCTGGTGCGGTGTCTTCCGTGAACAGGATCGTTAAGGGACTCGGTCTGAATCGCGTGGTCGACACTCTTGAAAGTACTGGCAGTGTCGACAAATTGGTCCGCGACCGATGTTATGAGCTGGGGGCAACGGTCGCTGCTGTCATGACGATCTGATGTGCCTCTGTGATTCTTTGCAGTCAATTGCTAGTGGAGATTTTTGTCACCGAGTTTATTAGTTTAGGCTACCCATATTCAGTGAGTGTTGCTCCAGCAGCCTCTCGTGGAACGCCCTGGCATTCGAATGCCGGGTCACGTCACAAACTGAAGAATCCACATGGGAGACGGCTCAGTGCGAAACAAGACTGTAGGAGAAAGTAGGACGACCTCCACGCCACCGTTGGCGATACGGAGTTGGCGACGTTTCGTCGCCATCGCAGGGTTGCTGATCGTCGCACTCGTGGCGATGATCGGTTGCAGTAGCGATTCGAACGACGAACCGACCAAGGCTGCAGAGCCCACGACCCGCGTGATCGAAACCGAAAAGGGCTCGGTCACCGTGCCCGCGTCGGCGGAGCGCATCGTGGTTCTGAGCGGCGGTCTCGCCGGATACCTGTACGCCCTGGACGCACCGGTGGTTGCCACCGATACCCGCGTCCTCGGTGTCACGAACCTCGACGGTGGATTCCCGCCGGCTTGGGCGGACGCCGCAAAGGCGCAGGGCACCAAGGAATTGCCGGCCGGCGAGCAGCTCAACATCGAAGCCGTCGCGGCGGCTGAGCCCGACCTGATCATCGGCGGTGGCCAGGGAATCACCTCCGTTCAGTCCGAGGAACTCTACGATCAGCTCACTGCTATCGCACCCACCGTCTTGGTCCCCAAGACGGTCGCCGCGTGGGACAAGCAGCTCGAAATCGTCGCCGACGCGGCGGGCCGTTCCGACCAGGTTCCGGCGCTGATGAGCGCATACGAGGACAAGGTCAAAGAGGTCAAGGGCAAGATCAAGGTTCCCGAGGGCAACGTCGTCTACTTCCTCTCGGTCTCGAGCAACAAGCCGTACCTCGTTCCGCCGACGGCCGCGCTGCCCGCGATGCTCGCCGAGCTCGGTTTCAAGGCCGACGACGTCATGGCCAAGGCCGGCAACCCGCAGCTCTTCGGCTCGGGTGACTCGTTCGAGGTCAGCCCGGAACTGCTCTCGCAGGTCGCCGATGCTCCTGTCGCCTTTGTGATTCCGGTGTCCGGTCGCCCGATGGCCGAACTTGCCACCGATCCGCTTTACTCGCAGTTGCCGTCCTTCAAGGCAGGCACGACGTTCGAGCTCCCCGCCAGCAGCTACCGTCCTGACTACGACGGCGCAATGGCTACCCTCGACCTGATCGGCCAGACCTTCGCATGACTCGATTCGGTGGGCTGGTGATCGATGTTTCACCCTTGCGGACCAGCCGTCCCTTCAGGTACGCCTTTTCCGCGCGATTGATCTCGCTGCTCGGGATCGGACTGCTCGTCGTAGCCGTCCCCGCGCAGACGTACCAGCTCACCGGCTCGACCTTGCAGGTCGCCGGAGTGTCCACGGCGATGGCCATCGCCATGTTCTTCGGCAGCCTGTTCGGCGGCGTGCTCGCTGACCGTTACGATCGGCGACGCACCATCCAGTTGGCCCGCAGTGCTGCGGGTCTCGGCTTTGTCATTCTCGGGTGCAATGCGCTCTTGCCACACCCGTCGATGTGGGTCATCTACGTCGCGGCAGCTGTCGACGGCTTGGCCGGCGGTGTCAGCAGCTCGGCCTTGATGGCTTTGATGCCGACGTTGTTGCCGCGCAACAAGATGGCTGCGGCCGGCGCTTTGGTAGCGCTGACCACCGACATCGGGACGATGATCTCGCCGGCAATCGCCGGCGTGATCATCGCCTCCGGCGGCATTCCCGCGACATACTTTGTTGCTGCGGTGGCCACCGCAGCAACTGTCACGTTGTTCCAAGCCATCGGCCCTTCTCCTGCACCGGGCACGAATCACGAAAGCCCGATGCGCGCGCTGGTGACCGGCGTGAAATTCGCCGGCACGCACACAGTCATTCGCGGCATCCTGATCAGCGGTCTGTTGGTCATGTTCGTCAGCGGGCCGATGGTGTTGCTGCCTGCCTTCGTCGACCAGGTCCTCGGCGGCGGACCCACCATGCTCGGTCTGCTCTACGGCGCCCCCGCTGTCGGCGCTGTGGTCGGTTCCCTCACCAGCGGTTGGACCGGACGAGTCCACTGCAACGGCGCCGCGATGTTGATCTCTGTTGCGCTGATGCCTCTCGGCCTGGTGGTACTGGGTGCGTCGGGAGCAGCGATTGTCGCGTTCCTGGGCCTGGCCGGATTCGGCCTCGGCCGCGCACTCAACGACATTCTGAGATTTGCAGTCCTTCAACAGAACACGCCGGACGAATTGCGCGGACGCGTGTCCAGTCTGTGGATGGTGCAAGCCGTCACGGGTACGGCGATCGGTTCGATGGCAGCCGGGTTCCTCGGGCAGTGGCTCGAGCCTGGCGCCGCGCTACTGGTCTTGGGGCTCGCCGGTGTGACACTGGGCCTGGTTCTCCTGGCAGCATTGGGTTCGGTGCGCCGGGTAACTTCGGAGACCAACGAAGTCGATCTCTCCGAAAACACTGTGCCGGTGGGGAATGCTCCGCCGGAAAAGGAAGGTAGTTCATGAACCGAGGAGACCACCTCGCGACCATCGCCGAAGTTCTGGCGGGGACCACCGGCGCAAAAGTGCCGTACCCCATCGGCATTCGCGAACTCGAAGTTGTTCGCAGCGAAATGGTCGGGACCGGACTGTTGCGTCTGACCTTGGGTGGACCGGAGTTGGCGGGCTTCGAATCGCACGCTCCCGACGAGCATGTTCGCCTGGTCTACCCGGATGCAGACGGAACTTTACGTCTACCCGAACGCGACGGATTCAGCCTGAAGTGGCCTCGTCCATTGCCGATCTCGCGTGAGTACACCGTCCGTCGATACGACGCCGAGGCGGGGGAGCTGGACCTCGACTTCGCGCTCCACGATGGTGGGTACGCCTCTGATTGGGCTCAGGCGGCCACCGTCGGCACTCGGGTGCACGTGGCAGGTCCGCCCGGTGGCGTCGTGGTTCCGTGGACGTACGACCGCTATCTGCTGGCCGGTGACATCACCGCCCTTCCTGCCATTGCTCGTTGGCTCGAGATGATGCCCGCTGCTGCCGCCGGGTGGGTGTTCGTCGAGATCACCGACCCTTCACAGGAAATCGAACTCACTGTTCCGGAAGGCGTCGAGGTGCGATGGCTGCACCGCGGTGACGTCCCAGCCGGTCACTCGGATCTGCTCGAGCAGGCAGTACGGACGGTCACCGTGCCCGAAGGTGAGCGCCTCTACGCCTGGATCTCCGGTGAGGCCACCAGTCTCAAGCCCATTCGCAGATTCGTGCGCGACGAACTCGGCCTGAGTTCGGGCGACCACCTGATCACGGGCTACTGGAAGCGCGGAGTCGCAGACTTCGACGAGGACGACGACGACCACTGAACATCGGTTGATGCCGGTTTCGGCATCGTCACCGCGACAACGAGTCCGACAATCGCAACGATTGCCGCCACTCCGAAAGCTGTGGCGAATGCCGAGTGCTGGGGAAGGCCGCCGGATGAAGTCGCGCTCGCGATGATCCCGGCGGCAATTTGGGTTCCCACAGCAGAACCCAGCGATCTGGCGATCGTGACTATTGCCGTCGTGACACCTACGCGGTCTGCCGGTGCGCTGTCGGCGGAGATGACGAACACTGCCGTCGACGCGGCGGCAACGCCGGTACCCGCAAGGATCAGCACCACAACGATCTGCCACATCGTTGTTGCAAAGACGCCGACGGCGCCGCTCAGGCCGAGGAAGGCAACTCCCGCTACCGCAATGGCTTTCGTGCCGACCCGTTGTGCGAGCTTTCCGGAGATCACCGACGCGATGACCGCTGCGCCGTAGCCGACGCACAGCAGGAAGCCGATGGCGCTGGTCGACGCACCGCGGCCGAATCCGCTCTCTGCCGGCACGGCGAGTTGTTGCGGAAGTAGATAGACAACAGCGCCGTAGGTGAACCCGAAAACCACGCCGACGACCACGGCGCTCCACATCGAACGATGCCGCATCATCGTCAGGTCGACCATCGGCTCGGTTGTCCGGCTCTGATACCTGGCCCAGATCGCGAACACGGCAGCGGAAGCGAGAAGCAGCAGCATCGACGTCGGTGCGCCCCACCCGTTGCTCGATGCGCTCGCCAGCCACGCCGTCAGCGTCAACAATCCAAGAGCCAATCCGCCCGCTCCCGGCCAATCGAGTCGGCCGCCGACGTTCGACATGTGATCTCGTGGTGTGCTCACGGCAAAAGCAATTGCGCCGAGCAAAACGAACGCGGTCGGAACTGCATACATCGCGGTGCGTGAGACGTTTTCCGCGACGGGCCCGGACAATACGACTCCCAGAGCGCCGCCGGCCACTACAACAGCCCCGAGCAAACCCGTGGCCGTCTTCAGTCGGTCCGAGGATAAAGTGCGTCGTAGGACCACGAAGCTCACGGGAAGCAACCCGAGCCCGAATCCCTGGAGAAATTGGCCGAGGACGAACAGCGGGAAGATCGTTGCGAGAGCGGACACGCTGCCGCCCAGGACAACGATTGTCGTGATCGCGAGCAAGGTGGGGCGGGCGCCGTACACGTCGGCTATTCGCCCGGCCATCGGCGTGACGAGGACAGTGCTCAACGTCAGAGCGACGGATGCGAGCGCTCCGACGTCGGCCGTCACTCCGAAGTCTCTCTGTATCAGGGGGAGTGCGGGGACGATGATGCTTTCGAGCGCGGCCACGGCAGCGATCAGCAGGGTCAGGCTTGCGATAGTTGCTACCGGTCGCGGCTGATTGCCGGAGACGCTCTCTGTGGTCATCGTGCTCTCTTTCGATCGGGGAGTGAGGAGCTTATGGACGCGACGAAACGCCGCCCCTCCAAGATCCCGGAAGGGTTGTGGCACTGGATAATCGGGCTGTGAAGTAGACCGTCCCGCTATTTCGTTACGCGTACCGTTATTGTGGAGAAATGTAATCGGATTCAGCGCACAAAGCAAGAGTCGGACGGGTTGGAAATGGTGCCATGTATCGCCAGATCGCAACGGGCAGACTTTTGCTGCTACCGCCGGTCGGTGTCAGGTGATGTGACGGTGGGGCTCATTTCTCGATGAGCATGACGCTGGTCACCAAAATGCTTCTCCGAGCAGGGAGTTCATCTGCCGGACACATTCAAGGTCCCCGTTTGAATGCCGGGTTTGTTAGCTTTCTGCCTGTGACGCGACGTCACGGAAAGTTCACGAATCACGGAGGATCATCATGGGTTCTATTTCAACGATCATCGGAATCTTCGAGCTCTACAAGCTTCTCGAGCCGCTGCTGAGCTCGCTGAGCTGATTCAGGTGTGATTTCGCTGTCGAGCCGGGGCGCCGAGGGACTCGGCTCGACAGCGGATCTCGAGGATCCGGCGCGATCAGGACCCGTGGAACGGATGTCGGCACCGGCAGAATTCCATCGCTCCGGTGTAGTGGTCCATCACCAGGATTTCTGCACACCGAGCGGGCTGCGGTGCGAACCTGAGGCAGCGCTCGATCCAGCCGCGCTCCAGCGAAGGGGCGGGGTCCGCGCAGTTCCCGCATCGGCCGGGACGTTCGGCGACACGTACGGAACCGTAGTGCTCCGGGGGCATGCCAAACATCTTGGTGGTGCGATGTTTCCAGGGCAATGGTTCGGCTCGAGCGGAAGCTATGTCACGAAAGCCCGGCGGCGATACCATGGTTGCTCCGTAACGAAAGGCGGAATCTCAAGGGGAGCGGATGGCAGGAGTCGAACCTGCGTGGACGGTTTTGCAGACCGCTGCCTTGCCGCTCGGCCACACCCGCATTGATCCAATTATGTTCGTAGTGAACAACAGTCGCCACCATTGTGATCAGGGTGAGTTGATCGCTGTGTGACGGATCGCAGGGACTGCGGGGGAAGTGCCGGGTCAGGCGCGGGAGAACACCGCGACCAGGAATTCGGAATCCTCCTTGAACGGGCGAAGATCCCACGTGGAGAGCAGCAGATCAGCCTCGAGGCCACTCGCGGTCGCGTCGGCGAGAAACTCGGGGAACTCGTAGCCACGGCCGGCACCGAATCCGATGACCACTCGGCCGCTCGGAGCGAGATGACGAGCAAATCCTGACAATACTGCTTGCCTGGTGGACGGCGCGAGAAACGCCACCACGTTGCCTGCCGACACGATGACGTCGAAATCTGCCTCGACACCGCGGGCCGGCAGATCGAGTTCGGCGAGATCGCCGACAATCCACGTCGGCCCGGGGTGGTCTTCTTCTGCGGCAGCGATGAGAACCGGGTCGACATCGACTCCGACAACCACATGCCCGACGTCGTGCAGATAACCGCCGAGTCGGCCAGGCCCGCACCCTGCATCGAGAACCCGGCCACCGCGTCCGAGCATCGCGTCGATCAAACGTGCTTCCCCGACAATGTCCTTGCCGTCCGCTCTCATGGAACGGAAACGCTCGACATATCGTGTGGAATGCGTCGAGTCGGCTGCAGTGATCTCTTCCCACTGGCTGGGGATGCGCTCGTTCGGGGCGTGTGCAGTCATCTTTCGAGGGTACCGACAGCTCACCGGGTGCCGACGACCGTCCCGTCTGCGGCATATCCGACGAGGGTTGGACGAGGGGAGGTGAGCGACAGGGGAATCCATCCGTAGAAGCGGTCTTCGGCAAGAATTGTCGGATAGATCTGGCCGTCTGCGGTGTGAAGTTCGGCTCGGACAGCACCTCCCGCCCCTGCGTCGTAGGTCGCCTCGTGCGGACCGGCCTCGTACCCGGCGCCGCCCCCGAATGAATCTGCGCCGTACAAGTCAATTGATCTGCAGCCGTGTCCGAGGCCGATGAATTTCGACGGACCAACCTTGTCGATGTCGGCTGACGCCTCGAAAACCGGGGCGACGCACCTCCAGCCTTTGGCGCCGTGGGCGACAAAGACGCTGAACAAGGTTCCGTCAGGTCCGGGAATGGACCCGACCCGCTCGGCGGTGGACGGATCTATTCCGCCGTTGGTTCCCGGCATCGTCTGCCAACCCGAGTACATGTCGGTGAACGCTTTCGGCATCATCCCCGTGGCAGCGGCGCAGCCCACCACCACTGCTGCGCAGATCGCCGCGACGAGAACGATGGCACCGACGCGACGGCGTGGAGCCTTGGTTGCCCCAATGTTGTTTTCGGTAGCCATGATTCGGGTGCGTACGGCATCTTGGACGTTCTCGGGCCAGAGTTCGGCGGAAACCGTATCGCTCGGCCGCAGCTTCTCGAGCGTGGTCAGCAGATCTTTGCTCATGGGGTACTCCCGTGTTCGGCGGCAGCGCAAGGTCGGGCGGTGTTCATCGGGATTACGGTGACGGATTCTGAAGTCAACCCGGCGCGCAATCGACGCCGAGCGCGAAAGAGACGAACATGCATGGCCGGAACCGAACACCCAGCGACCCGCGCGGCTTCGGTGGCGGTCAACCCGTCCCAGGCAGTCAGGAGCAGGGCTTCACGTTCGGTGACGGTGAGTGTTGCCAGTGCTTCGAGCAGTTCCGTGCGTTCGGTGACAGTGACGTCGGCGCCCGGCGTCGATGCCGCAATCTGCTCGATGCGTCCCATCTTCTCGGTGAGCGCGTCAAGGCGCCGAACGCTGCGACGGTTGTTGTTCACGGTGTTTCGAGCCACCACCAACAGCCATGGAAGTGCCTGCTCGGGCACTTCGTCCAAGCGTCGCCAGGCAACGAGGAACGTCTCGGAGACAACCTCCTGCGCGCTGTGATGATCAACGTGGCGACAGGTATACGCGAACACCCGACCGGCGTAGGCGTCCCACAGGGCGGTGAACCGCTCTTCGCCGCTCGGCGGCGGTTGTTCCTCGGATTTCGGGGTCATATGAAGAGATGTCCGGCTGGTTGCTGATCCTTACAGCCTCTGAGCTAATGGACGGTTTGGCGTCTTACTCCGGCCGAGAACTCCCACTGTCAGAAGCAACAGAGCGAGGATGTACAGCGTCATGATCCAGATGCCCGCAGCGGCGGGCTGCCACTTGTTCGCCTGGCCGAGCAGGATGAGGGCGTCAGAGGTGAGGAACAGCGCGCCGCCGATACCGGTGATCGAGTTGTACGTCAGTGCGGTTGATGCGGTTCCCACCAGTATTGCGGCGTACACGGGGACGGCAATTCGAAGTTCAGGTTCGAGACCGGTCCAGGTGTACGACACAAGAGCGATCCCAGCGACGGTGTAAGCGCACAGAAACCATGGCCGCCTTCGTATCTCCCGAAGCGCGCCGTGTGAGAGAAAGAATCGGATGAAGCAGAGGTGACCGATCGCGAAGGCTGCCATCCCGATGACAAACGTGGTCTCCCAGATCAGGAACAAATCTCCGAAAGCACAGGCAATCAGCGCAGCAGCAACAATTCGAGGTCCGCGTCGGGCGACAACCCAGGCAGCCAGAATCGGAGCGAGCATGACCTTGGTGATCCCGTCCCAGGGCGCAGCATCAGCGGCATTGAGGATCAGATGGACAATCGCTACCGCTGAAAACACGACGAACCATGGGGCCCGGATGATGCTCGGCAGCCCGGGGTCGAGGTCAGATTCACGCATCGGCTCAGTGTAGGAAGTCCGCTGCACGCTCGGCGAGGTCGAGCGCCGGCTGGGGGAGTATGCCGAGGATGAGCGTGACACCGGCGCCGAGGCCGATCACACTGCTGGTCAGTGCACTCGGTACCACGACGGTCGGAGCGTCTGCGGCCGATTCGGTGAAGAACATCAACACGATCACTCGCACGTAGAAGTACGCGGCGATCGCGCTGCACAGGACGCCGACGATCACGAGAGGTGCGGCCCCGCCCTCGGCTGCCGCGCTGAACACCGCGAACTTTCCGATGAACCCACTGGTCAACGGGATCCCGGCGAAAGCCAACAGGAACAGTGCAAACACAACTCCGACCAGCGGTGAGCGCCGGCCCAATCCGGCCCAGCGCGAGAGCGTCGCGACCTCACCGTCTGCGTCCCGAACCAGACTCACGACGGCGAACGCGCCCACGGTGCTGAATCCGTAAGCCAGAAGATAGAACATCGCCGAGGCGAGGCCGGCATCCGAGTTCGCCACCACGGCGGTCAGAATGAATCCGGTGTGTGCAATGGCGGAATAGGCCAGCATTCGCTTCATATCGGTCTGCGTGACGGCAACGATCGATCCGACAACCATCGTGAGAATCGCGACCGCCCACATCAGCGGACGCCAGTTCACGTATTCGTTGGGCAGGGCCACGTAGAAGACACGAAGGATGGCACCGAATGCGGCGATCTTGGTCGCCGTCGCCATGAAACTGGTGATCGGCGTCGGCGCCCCTTGATAGACGTCGGGAATCCACGAATGGAACGGCACGGCACCGACTTTGAAAAGCAACCCCACTGCCACCAGGGCCGTTCCGAGCCAGAGAAAGGCATCGGTGCCCGACCCGATGCGAGCTGCGTCGGCGATACCGGAGAGCGTGACCGTCCCGGCATAGCCGTACAGCAACGCAATTCCGAAAACGAAGAACGCCGACGAAAATGCCCCGAGCAGAAAGTACTTGAGCGCAGCTTCCTGGGAGAGCAGGCGACGTCGGCGTGCTAGACCACACAGGAGATACAGAGGCAGTGAGAACACTTCGAGCGCAACGAACATCGTCAGCAGATCGTTGGACGCGGGAAAAAGGAGCATGCCGCCGACAGCGAAGAGGGTGAGCGGAAAGACCTCGGTCTGGGCGATACCCACCTTCACTGCTTCTTGCTCCGCAACACTTCCCGGGACGCTCGACGCTTGAGGGGTGAAACTGCCGAGCGCGTCATGTTGCGCAATCACTTCGGCGGTGTTGCCCGAGCCTCGCTCGGCAATCAGCAGTACCGCGGGGATCGACACAAGAAGGATCGTGGCCTGCAAGAACAGCGTCGGTCCGTCGACAGCAACAGAACCCATCATCGCCGTCGACCGCGTGCCGGCGAGCAGAAGCACTGCCACGAACGCGGCCGCCAAACCTCCGACACCGAGGACGAGTTGCACTGGGTACCGAATACGCCGGGGTGCAAAGGCTTCGATGAGTACCCCGACCACCGCAACACCGAACACGATCAACATCGGCGAGAGCAAGCTGTATTCGATACTGGGTGATGCCGCGTCGGCCGAGCCGAGGATGGTCACGTCGTTGAAGGAACTCATTTGTGGACACCTCCTTCGTGGTCGGCGACGAGCGGCGTCGGTGCCTCGTAGACGACCGTGTGGCTCACTGCAGGAGTGATGACGTCCAAGGCAGGCTGGGGGTAGATGCCGAGAAGCAGCAGGAGTGCGATCAGAGGGGCGACCACCACGAGTTCGCGTCGAGCGAGGTCGCGGATCGTTCCCTGCCCTTCCTTCACGGGTCCGCCCATCATGCGCTGGTAGAGCCAGAGTATGTAGATCGCGGACAGGACAAGCGCGGCAGTCGCCGCGATAGCGGCCACGTGATAGCGCGAGTACGTTCCGATCAGCACCAGGAACTCACTGATGAACGGCGCGAGACCCGGCAGCGACAGCGTTGCCAACCCCGCAACGAGGAATGTGCCGGCCAGGACGGGTGCGACTTTCTGGACGCCGCCGTACGCTGCGATCGATCGTGTACCTCGCTGCGAGACCAGGAAGCCCGCAATCAAGAACAGCGCGGCGGTGGAGATTCCGTGATTGACCATGTACAGCGCGGAACCTGCCTGGCTCTGGCTGGTCATCGCGAAGATTCCGAGAATGATGAAGCCGAAGTGCGAAATCGACGTGTAGGCGATCAGTCTCATGACGTCTGTTTGCGCGATCGCCAGTATTGCGCCGTAGACGATCCCGATCACGGCGAGCGTGATGATCCACGGTGCAAAAGTCGACGACGACTCCGGGAACAGTTGCAGGCAGTAGCGAATCATCGCGAACGTGCCCACCTTGTCCACGACCGCCATCATCAACACTGCTGTCGACGGAGTCGATTCCACCGCGGAGTCCGGCAACCAACTGTGTAGCGGCCAGAGCGGCGCTTTCACCGCGAACGCGAACATGAATCCGAGGAACAAGGCGTTGAGCACCCCGGGGCCCACACCGAGTTCACCGTTGTTTGCCGCTGAGGCGATCGCCCGGAAGTCGAAAGTGCCGCTGGTGAAGGGACTCTCGTCGCGCGTGGTGACCACATACAGGCCGATGACTGCAGCGAGCATGACCAGGCCGCCGAGGAGGTTGTAGAGCAGAAACTTCACGGCGGCACGAGATCTACCCACTCCACCGAACCCGCCGATGAGGAAATACATCGGTATCAGCATTGCCTCGAAGAAGATGTAGAACAAGAGGATGTCCAAGGCGCTGAACGAAATCATCACCATGGACTCGACAACAAGTATCAGCGCGAAATAGGTGTGCGGCATGCGTTTGGGTGATGCCGGGTCTGCGGGGACGTCATTCCAGCCCGCGATCAGGAGTAACGGCACCAGCACGGCGGTGAGAAGAACCAGAACGAGTGCGATCCCGTCGAGTCCGAGTGTGTAGCTGGTACCAAAAGCCGGTATCCAGCTGTGGCTTTCGACAAATTGAAATTGTTCGCCGCCGCGGTCGAACGCAACTCCGAGAACGGCGGCGACCACCAGGACTGCCACGGACACAGCCAATGCGAGAGACTTCGCAAATTGGTACGACCGTGCCGGTAGAGCGAGGACAACACCCGCTCCGATGAGCGGAAGCAGCCAGAGCACCGTCAGCGCAGGGAAGCCGGCATTGGTCACAGAGTCGCTCACCGCCGCTTCGATCACCACAGTGTCACCGCCATCATTGTCGCGACCACGAGTGTTGCTCCGACAAACATCACCAGCGCGTACGAGCGAACAAACCCGGTCTGTAGCTTCCGCGTGAGCGCGGACAACCCGGTGACGACCACCGCAAAGCTGCCCACGACGCCGCCTATTCCCTTGGTGTCGACCACTTCCAACGACTTGGTGAGTTGTTGTCCCGGCTTCACGAACACCGTCTCGTTGAAGGCATCACCGTACAGATCGCGGCGAGCCGCAACGGTCAACGGTGAAACCGGAGTCGGTGCCACAAGTGGAATCTCCCGGGTGGCGTACTCGCGATACGCAATCGCGACGCCGGCGGCAACTGCGAGCAGCGCCAGTGCGGTGATCGACCATGCGGGTATCGGCGGTTCGACGTGATGGGAGCCGACTACCGGTTCGAGCCAGTTCTGCAAGCTGGACCCGATGGTCAGGAGCATGCCGGCGCCGACGGACCCCACCGCCAGGATGATCATCGGAGACGTCATCACTGCCGGAGATTCGTGAGGTTTCTGGTTCTCCCAGCGGGCCTTCCCGAAGAAGGTCATCAGCATCACGCGGCTCATGTAGAAGGCAGTGAGCGCCGCACCCAACAGAGTGACGATGCCCAGCACTACACCCTTGACGCCACCCTCGCCGATCGCAACCTCGATGATCTTGTCCTTGGAGAAGAACCCGGCGAACGGCGGAACACCGATGATGGCAAGGTAACCGAGTCCGAACGTGACAAAAGTCAGTGGCATGAACGCTCGGAGTCCGCCGTAACGCCGCATGTCGGTTTCGTCGTTCATCGCGTGCATCACCGAACCTGCACCGAGGAACAGACCCGCCTTGAAGAATCCGTGGGTGATGAGGTGCAAAATCGCGAAGGCATATCCGGCCGGTCCGAGACCCGCAGCCAGGACCATGTATCCGATCTGACTCATGGTCGACGCGGCGAGCGCTTTCTTGATGTCGTCCTTCGCGCAGCCGATGATCGCACCGAACAGGAGCGTCACGGCACCGACGATGACAACCACGAGTTGAGCGTCGGGTGCGAGATCGAAGATCGGATTGGAGCGCACGATCAGGTAGACGCCGGCCGTGACCATCGTGGCCGCGTGAATCAGAGCGGAGACGGGGGTGGGGCCCTCCATCGCGTCGCCGAGCCACGATTGCAGCGGCACCTGCGCCGACTTCGCGCACGCAGCGAGGAGGAGCATCAGACCGATCGCCGTCAGGACACCTTCGCTTGCGCCGGAGGCGCCGCCGAAGACGTTGCTGAACGCGAGCGACCCGAAAGTGCTGAACATCAACATCATTGCGATCATCAAGCCGATGTCGCCCACCCGATTGACGACAAAAGCCTTCTTGGCCGCGGTCGCCGCCGACGGCTTGTGCTGCCAGAATCCGATGAGCAGGTACGACGCCAAACCGACGCCTTCCCAACCGACGTAGAGTCCGAGGAAATTGTCGGCGAGGACCAGGAGCAGCATCGCAGCGAGGAAGAGATTGAGGTACGCGAAGAACTTACGACGCTCGGGGTCGTGCGCCATGTAGCCGACCGAGTAGATGTGGATCAGCGAACCTACACCGGTGATGAGCAGAACGAAACACATCGACAGTTGGTCCAGCTGCAGTCCGAACTCGACCTGTAGACTGTCGACCGGGACCCAACTGAAAAGGTGCTCGGTGACGGTACGGTCGGCGGTGTCACGGCCGAGCATGGCGATGAAGAACACGCCTGCCACGACAAACGACGCGAGAGCCATGACGCAGGCGAGTAGGTGACCCCACACGTTCGTGCGACGACCGGCCAGCAAAAGGACAGCGGCACCGCACAGCGGCAGGGTGGGGAGCAACCAGATGGCGGACGTGATTCCTCCTGACATGTCAGTACTTCAGCAGGTCTGCGTCGTCGACGGATACAGAACGCCGAGATCGGAAGATGATCATGATGATTGCCAGACCGACGACTACTTCGGCCGCGGCGACCACCATCGTGAAGAAGGCGAAGATCTGGCCGTCCAGATTGCCGTGCATGCGCGCGAAGGTCACGAATGCCAGGTTGGCGGCGTTGAGCATCAATTCGATACACATGAACACCACGATGGCGTTGCGGCGCAAGAGGACTCCCGCAGCCCCGATGGTGAACAACAGGACCGACAGATACAGATAGTTCTCGGGATTCATCGCTGAGTCTCCTCACCGGTATCGGGATCCGGGGATCGCGGAGTGAGGGCGCTGCTGACGGAGAGGGTCGAGAACGTTCCGTCGGGCAACAGTGCCGGCATGTCCACTGCGTTGTGACGTGCGTACACGCCGGGACTGGGGAGGGGAGTGGCCGAGCCCTTTTCTGGATTGTTCTCATCGCTGCCCAGGTACTCGAATCGTTGCTGCGAGAGTTCGCGTTGGCTGAGCGTGGCTCCGAT
>NZ_BAAILK010000046.1:563370-578076 GCF_054589475.1 Rhodococcus sp. no. 34 | reverse complement strand
TTCTCCCGATGCGCGAGCATCATTGCGCCGAGTGTCGCCGTGATCAGCAGTGCGCCGGTCAGTTCGAAGGCCCAGACGTAGCGGATGAAAATGAGATCGGCGAGAGCGTCGATGTTGCCCTGGTCGAGGCCAGTGAATCCGGTGAAGCCCGAGATCGACGCATTTCCGAGGCCGCCGATGAGGAGCAGTCCGAATCCGACGCCGATCACGATCGCGCTGACGCGTTGTCCCCGTAGCGTTTCGACCAAGGAGTCCGAAGAATCCACGCCGACCAGCATCAGGACGAACAGGAACAACATCATCACTGCGCCGGTGTAGACGACGATCTGTACGACACCCAGGAACAGTGCGCCCTGCACGATGTAGAAGACGGCCAGGATGATCATCGTCATTGCAAGGAAGAGCGCAGAGTAGACGGCCTTGGGGGCGGCGACCACACCCAAAGCACTGATCACCGCAAGGGTTCCGAGGATCCAGAACTGCACCGCTTCGCCGGTGGAGGTCGATGTCATCGTTCCCTCCGCCAGGATCGTGGTCGTGATCGCCGCGATCATTTCTCGGTCTCCGGGTTCGGCTCGCGCTCGGGTACTGCTTGCTCGGGTACCGCCTGTTCGGGAGCTGCTTTGATGTCGCCCCTGTAGTAGTCGTCCTGAGTTGTGCCGGGACGCAGCGCGTGTGGCGGCGCTGCCATGTCGGGTTTCAGGGGCGCGAGAAGGCGGTCCTTCTCGTAGATCAGCCCAGCTCGATTGTCGTCGGTCATCTCGTACTCGTTGGTCATGGTGAGGGCCCGAGTGGGGCAGGCCTCGACGCAGAGGCCGCAGCCGATGCACCGCAGGTAGTTGATTTGATACACCTGCCCGTAGCGCTCACCGGGGGAGAACCGTTCTTCTTCGGTGTTGTCAGCGCCCTCGACATAGATGGCATCGGCGGGGCAGGCCCAGGCACACAACTCGCAACCGATGCACTTCTCGAGTCCGTCCGCATACCGGTTGAGTTGATGGCGACCGTGGTATCCGGGCGCGGTGGGGCGCTTCTCCTCCGGATAGAACTCGGTCTCGGGTTTCTTGAACATGGTCGATAGCGTCACTCCGAAACCCGCGATAGGTCCGAGGAAATCAGGCATGGGAGTCCTCCGATGTGTCGGAAACATCTGTGCGCCGCGGCGGTGGCACGTTCTGGCCCAGCAGTTTTTGAGCGGGCACCGTTTGACCAGGCAGTGTTTGACCCGGGAGCGGTGGAACCGGGAAGCCGCCCGACATTGCATCGAAAGGCATGTTCCCCGCAGCGGTGACCGACGCGACAGTACGTCGTCGGCCGCGGTAAGTCCCTGCCAACACGATCAGGAGCGCAGCTCCGAGAACCAGTGCGACGCAGAGAAGTACGACCCAGGTGTTGTAACCCTCGTTTCGGAAGGCACGAACGGTCGCGATCACCATCACCCACACCAAGGCTGCGGGGATGAGAATCTTCCAGCCGAGATTCATGAACTGGTCGTAGCGCAACCGCGGAAGGGTACTGCGCAACCAGATGAAGACGAAGAGGAAGCCCCACACTTTCGCGACAAACCACAACACCGGCCACCAACCGGAATTGGCGCCGTCCCAAAGATTGAACGGGAACGGTGCGTGCCACCCGCCCAGAAACAGCGTGGTGGCCAGAGCGGACACCGTCACCATGTTCACGTACTCGGCCAGCATGAACATCGCGAACTTGAGGGAGGAGTACTCGGTGTGGAACCCGCCTACCAGCTCACCCTCGGCTTCCGGAAGGTCGAAGGGCGCTCTGTTGGTTTCGCCGACCATCGCTGTCACGTAGATCAGGAAAGACGGCAGGAGAAGAAAGACGTACCAGGCCCCTTGTTGGGCACTGACGATTCCGGATGTGGACATCGTTCCGGCGTAGAGGAAGACTGCGGCGAAGGACAGTCCCATCGCTACCTCGTACGAGATGACCTGCGCGGTCGATCGAAGTGCACCCAGTAATGGATACGTCGATCCCGAAGACCAGCCGGCAAGGACGATCCCGTACACACCGATAGAAGTGACGGCCAGGATGTATAGAACGCCGACCGGTAGATCGGTCAGTTGCAGGGGTGAAAGGGTTCCGAAAATCGACACCTGTGGACCGAACGGGATGACAGCAAAAGCCATGAAGGCGGGCACGACCGCGATGACGGGCGCGAGGAGATAAATCGGTTTGTCGGCTCCGGTAGGAGTGATGCCTTCCTTGAGTGCGAGCTTGATTCCGTCAGCGAGACTCTGGAGCATTCCGCGGGGGCCGACGCGGTTCGGTCCGACACGCATCTGCATGCGTGCCATGACCTTTCGTTCCGCGTAGATCGCCACCAGCGGGGTGAGTACGAGGAACACGAAGATTGCGAGAGCCTTGCCGATCACCAACCACCACGGGTCGTGCCCGAACGCCGACAGGTCGACCGGAGCTGCGACCGTCCCGTACTCGTGGGTGTTCATTGCGCTCCCGCCTTCGCGATCTTCACCACGGACCCCGCGGTGACGCAGAGCGTTTCGTAGATCGTGCTACCCGGTGAATTGAGCGGAAGCCAGACTGTTCGAGGCGGGAGTTCGGTGATCTCCAACGGTAATGTGATGGAACCGGATTCAGTCGACACCGCAACGTGATCGCCGTTGTCGGCGCCGATCTCGGCAGCGGTCTCGGCCGACAAACGCACGAGCGACGGCCGTGCGGTACCCGCCAGGTTGGGCTCGCCGTCTTGCAGTCGGCCGTTGTCGAGCAACATTCGCCAACTCGACAACACTGCCTCGCCTTGCGCCGGTGTGGGCATGGTGCCTGACGGGACCTGAGGCGAGGTGGGGCGCGATCCGCACCACGCGCCGAGGCGGTGTATCTCCGAGCGTGCGGAATCTGCGTCGGGTAGGCCCAGATCGATACCCATCTCGGCTGCGATCGCGTGAAGGACACGCTGATCTGGCATTACTCCTGTCGTTCTCAACGCGGTGTCGAACACGCGCTCGCGCCCTTCCCAGTCGAGGAAGGTTCCGGGCTTCTCAGCGACCGGCGCCACCGGGAAGACGACGTCGGCGAGTTCGGTGATTTCGCTGTGACGGATCTCCAAACTCACCACGAACCCTGCGGCTTTGATCGCGGCTCGTGCCTTTGCTGGGTTCGGGAGATCACCCAACTCCACGCCGCCGACAAGAAGCGCCGCAGTCGACCGCTCTGAACCCAGGAGGCTCGCGGCGTCGCGCCCGTCGGATGCCGGGACGGAGGCCCCCCACGCTGATTCCACCTCCTGACGTGCTGCCGGGTCCGCAACGGGGCGTCCACCGGGAAGCAATCCCGGTAGCGCGCCGGCCTCGACGGCGCCGCGATCACCAGCGCGGCGTGGGACCCAAGCCAGGGAAGCTCCCGTCGCTTCGGCGAGACGTACTGCCGCCGAGAAGCCGCCCGCCACCTCACTGAGTCGTTCGCCCAACACGATCACTGCACCGGGCTGTCGGAGAAGCTGACCCTCCGTACTTCCAGGGAGAGCCAACGAATCCATCAGGGTTGCTTCACTTCCGGGAACGGTCCGAAGCAAAGCGCCGCCCATCTTCTGCAGTCCGCGAGTAGCGAATGGCGCGCAGGAGAGCACCGTTGTCTTGCCGAAACGAGCGGCTTTGCGTAGCCGCAGGAAGATGATCGGTGACTCCTCCTCGGGCTCGAGAGCTACCAGCAATGCGGCCGGGGCCGACTCGAGATCCTGGTACGTCACCGATTCTTCGAGCGTGCGGCCCGCAACGTGAGCTGAGAGGAAACGGCTCTCTTCGGCAGAATGAGCGCGAATCCGGAAGTCGATGTTGTTGGTAGCAAGAGCAACTCGCGCGAACTTGCTGTACGCGTACGCGTCCTCCCAGGTCGAGCGTCCGCCGACGAGTACGCCTGCGTCACCGCGGGCCTGCGCGAAGGCCCGCGCTACGAGGTCGAGTGCCATGGGCCACGACGCCGGAATCAATTCGCCGTCAGCGTTGCGGATGAGGGGAGTGGTGATCCGATCACCTTGGGTCGTGTACGTGAATGCGAAACGGCCCTTGTCGCAGTTCCATTCCTCGTTGACCTCGGGGTCGTCCCCAGCGAGACGACGAAGAACCTTGCCGCGACGATGGTCGGTGCGTTGAGCACATCCGTCGGCGCAGTGTTCGCACACGCTGGGGCTGGACACCAGATCGAACGGACGCGCCCGGAATCGGTATGCCGTACTGGTGAGCGCACCGACCGGGCACACCTGGATGGTGTTGCCCGAGAAGTAGGACTCGAAGGGCTCGTTGGCGTAGATCCCGACCTGTTGAAGCGCGCCGCGCTCGAGGAGATCGATGAACGGGTCGCCGGCGATCTGGCCCGAAAACCGCGTGCATCTGGCGCAGAGGACGCAACGCTCGCGGTCGAGGAGGATTTCGGACGAGAGTGGGATGGGCTTGGGGTAGGTCCTCTTCTCCTCACCGAACCTGGATTCGGTGCGACCGGTCGACATCGCCTGGTTCTGGAGCGGACACTCGCCGCCCTTGTCGCACACGGGGCAGTCCAGAGGGTGGTTGATGAGCAGGAGTTCCATCACCCCACGCTGCGCCTTCTCTGCCACCGGTGACGTGAGCTGTGTGGTGACGACCATTCCGTCCGCAACCGGTGTTGTGCAGGACGCCACCGGCTTGCGTTGACCTTCGACCTCCACGATGCACTGTCGGCACGCCCCGACCGGGTCCAAAAGAGGATGATCGCAGAACCGCGGAATCTGTGTGCCGATCATCTCTGCAGCGCGAATGATCAACGTGCCCTTGGGAACCTGGAGTTCCCGGCCGTCGATGGTGAGGGTGACCAGATCAGTGGGCGGTGCCGTGTCGGTCTTGGTGGCGTCGTTCTTGGTGGCGTCGGCTGCAGTCATGAGACGAACGCTCCTGTCGCGAGAACAGACCGGCGAGGATCGAACGGGCATCCGTTGCCGTCGAAATGCGCGACGTATTCCTCGCGGAAGTACTTCAGGGAGGACATGATCGGACTGGTCGCTCCGTCACCCAACGCACAGAAGGACTTTCCGAGGATCGTGTCCGAGATGTCGAGAAGTTTGGTGAGATCAGCTTCAGTGCCTGTTCCGCCTTCGAGTCGCCGCAGGATCTGCACCAGCCAGTACGTGCCTTCGCGGCACGGCGTGCATTTACCGCAAGATTCGTGGGCGTAGAACTCGGTCCACCGCAGCACCGCGCGCACGATGCAGGTTGTGTCGTCGAATATCTGCAGTGCCTTGGTGCCGAGCATCGATCCCGCCGCGCCGACTCCCTCGTAGTCGAGTGGGACATCGAGGTGTTCCTCGGTGAAGATCGGTGTCGAGGATCCGCCGGGAGTCCAGAACTTGAGGGTGTGCCCGGTGCGAACGCCGCCCGCGTATTCGAGAAGTTCTCGCAACGTGATGCCGAGTGGCGCCTCGTACTGGCCGGGAGTGGTGACATGTCCCGAGAGCGAGTACAGCGTGAACCCCGGCGACTTCTCGCTTCCCATCGACCGGAACCACTCCGGGCCGCCCAGGACGATCGACGGCACACTCGCGATGGACTCGACGTTGTTGACGACGGTCGGGCAGGCGTAGAGGCCGGCGACGGCGGGGAATGGCGGCCGCAGTCGAGGCTGACCGCGTCGTCCCTCCAACGAATCGAGGAGGGCTGTCTCCTCACCACAGATGTACGCGCCTGCTCCGGCGTGCACGACGAGATCCAAGTCGAATCCCGAACCGAGGATGCTGCGGCCCAGGTATCCGGCCGCGTAGGCCTCGGCCACGGCGGTCTGCAGACGTCGCAGGACCGGGACCACCTCGCCCCGGACGTAGATGAACGCCTTGGCCGCTCGAATTGCATACGCCGCGATGATGACTCCCTCGACCAACGTGTGTGGGGTCGCCATCATCAACGGCATGTCCTTGCATGTGCCCGGTTCGGACTCGTCGGCATTGACGACGAGATAGTGAGGCTTGCCGTCTCCTGGCTTGTCTTCGGTGCTCTGTGGGATGAAACTCCACTTGAGGCCCGTCGGGAAACCGGCGCCACCGCGCCCACGAAGGCCCGCGTCCTTGACCGTTTCGATCACGGCGTCGGGGGACATGGCTAGCGCTTTGCGTAGGGCTTGGTAGCCGTCGTGACGAAGGTAGCTGTCGAGAGTCCACGAGTTCGGTTGATCCCAGTAGCGACTCAGGACGGGGGCGAGTGTCATGTCACTTCCCTTCGCCGGGAGCGTCGGCTGCTGAGGCCGAACCGGGTGGGTTGTCGTCGTGAGATCGGCTGATACGCAGTCCGGCAAGAGTTGCCCCGCCGATTGTTTGTGCTTCGGCTGCTTCGATTCGCGTATCGGGGAACCCGGCCAAGGTGCGTGCGGTCTGTCGAAACGAACACAGTGTGGCACCGCGACTGGGCGTCACGCGCTCTCCGGCGCGGAGCGCATCGACGAGTGAGCGCGCCGATTCCGGAGTCTGGTTGTCGAAGAACTCCCAGTTGATCATCATGACGGGGGCGTAGTCGCACGCCGCATTGCACTCGATGTGTTCGAGGGTGATCTTGCCGTCGGACGTCGAGATGGATTGTCCGCCTTCGTCTCTGGAGCCTGCTGACCCGAGATGCTCTTCGAGTGCTGCGAGGATGTCGTCTCCGCCCATGATCGCGCACAGCGTGTTGGTGCAGACTCCGACCAGATACTCACCCGTCGGACCACGGCGATACATCGAGTAGAAGGTGGAAACGGCGGCAACCTCGGCGCCGGTCAAACCCAGCTTGGCACTGCAGAAATCGATCCCGGCCGGGGTGATGTACCCGTCCTCGGACTGCACGAGATGAAGGAGCGGCAGGAGGGCTGATCGACTGGTGGTCGCCGCGGCGTCAGGCTCACGGTAACGAGCGATGACGGTTTCGGCATCGGCGTCGAGTCGGGCGAGTACATCAGGCGGATAACTCGATCGTGCGCCAGGGCGTACCAGTTGCGTGGGCTCGTCCGGGCGCGGCCCGAGTTCGATGAACACCCCTGACGAGCCGCTCGGGCCGGTCATCGGTCCACTCCGCCCATGACGGGATCGATACTGGCAACCGAGGCGATCACGTCGGACACCATGCCTCCCTCGCACATCGCCGCTACCGCTTGAAGGTTGGTGAATGACGGATCCCGGAAATGGACGCGGTACGGCCGGGTTCCCCCGTCGCTGACCATGTGCACACCCAACTCGCCACGCGGGGACTCGACGGCGACGTACACCTGGCCGGGCGGCACGCGGATTCCTTCGGTGACCAGTTTGAAATGGTGAATCAGACCCTCCATGGACGACTCCATGATTTTGGCGATGTGCTTCTGCGAATTGCCGAGGCCATCCGGTCCGACAGCGAGATCGGCAGGCCAGGCGATCTTCTTGTCGTCCACCATGACCGGCCCCGGTTGCAGTTTGTCGAGGCACTGCTCGACGATCTTGAGGGACTCCTTCATCTCCTCTACACGGATGACGTACCTTCCGTAGCAATCGGATCCGTCGTGCGTCACGACGTCGAACTCGTAGTTCTCGTAGCCGCAGTAGGGCTGCGCTCGACGCTGATCGTGGGGGAGACCCGTGGCGCGTAGGACCGGCCCCGTCACGCCGAGCGCCATGCAGCCGGTGAGATCGAGATATCCGATTCCCTGGGTGCGGGCTTTCCAGATGGAGTTGTCGCTGAGCATCAGTTCGACGTCACGCAACCGTTTCGGTAGGACCTTCAACAGTTCTCGTACCTTCGCGACCGACCCGTCGGGTAGATCCTGAGCGAGACCACCAGGCCTGATGTAGGCGTGATTCATCCGCAGTCCGGTGATCGTCTCGAACACGTCCAGAATCAATTCGCGTTCGCGGAATCCGAACAGCATCGCCGTCACGGCGCCCAGTTCCATTCCACCGGTTGCCAGGGCGACAAGGTGCGACGAGATTCGATTGAGCTCCATCATCATCACGCGAATGACGGTGGCTCGCTCGGGAATGTCGTCGGTGATGTCGAGAAGTTTTTCGACTCCGAGGCAGTACGCGGTTTCGTTGAAGAACGGTGACAGGTAGTCCATTCGAGTAACGAAAGTGACGCCCTGCGTCCAGTTCCGGTATTCGAGATTCTTTTCGATTCCGGTGTGCAGGTAGCCGATTCCACACCGGGCTTCCACGACTGTCTCACCCTCGATTTCGAGAATGAGGCGCAGGACGCCGTGAGTGGACGGATGCTGCGGGCCCATGTTGACCACGATCCGTTCGGCCTCGCCGGTTCGCTGGCGAGCGGCCGCGGTGACGATGTCGTCCCAGTCCTGACCCGATGCTGTGACGACGGTTTCCGTCGTGGCACCGGAGTTGCTTCCTGTCGTCTCGTTCATCAGTTGTACGACCTACGCTCGTCGGGTGGAGGAGTCTGGGCGCCCTTGTACTCGACCGGGATACCGCCGAGCGGATAGTCCTTGCGCTGTGGGTGGCCCTTCCAGTCGTCGGGCATCTCGATACGGGTCAGGGCCGGGTGACCGTCGAAGACGATCCCGAAGAAGTCGTAGGTCTCACGCTCGTGCCAATCGTTGGTGGGGTATATCCCGACGATGGACGGAATATGTGGATCGGAGTCCGGCACGGACACTTCCAGTCTGATCCGGCGGTTGTGCGTGATCGAAGCAAATGGATATACGGCGTGGAGCTCGCGACCGGTGTCCTGCGGATAGTGGACTCCATCGACACCCAGGCAAAGTTCGAAGCGCAGTTCCGATTCGTCGCGCAGTCTGCGCGCGACCTGCGGGAGGTGAGACCGTTCGACATGCAGCGTCATCTCGTCTCGAAAGATCACTACCCGCTCGATTGCATCGGTGAAAGTGCTGCCCGCGCTGCGCAATGCGGCATCCAAGGAGTCCGCAACTTCGTCGAAGTATCCACCGAACGGTCGAGAGGCCTTGTCCTCTACTGAGATCGGCGGGGCGAGCCGGCTGTAGCCCGAGGTGTCACCACTGCCGCGGACCCCGAACATCCCCCTCGATCCGTTGTTGCCCGCGGTCATCGCAGAAGCCCCTTCATGTCGATGGTGGGAGTGGATGCCAGTGCGGCGCGCTCGGCTGCCGCGCGTGCCTCTTCGCGGTTCACGCCGAGGGGCATCTCCTGGATCTTTCGGTGCAGTTCGATGATCGCGTTCAGGAGCATCTCCGGCCGCGGCGGACAGCCGGGCAAGTAGATGTCGACCGGCACGATGTGGTCGACGCCCTGTACCACTGCGTAGTTGTTGAACATTCCGCCGGACGACGCACACACACCCATGGCCAGAACCCATTTCGGCTCGGCCATCTGGTCGTAGACCTGACGAAGTACCGGCCCCATCTTTTGACTGACCCGCCCGGCCACGATCAGAAGGTCTGCCTGTCGCGGCGACGCGCGGAATGCCTCCATGCCGAACCGCGCCAGGTCGAAGCGACCTGACGTGGTTGCCATCATCTCGATCGCGCAGCACGCGAGCCCGAAGGTGGCAGGCCACAGTGATCCTTTGCGGGCATACCCTGCCAGGCCCTCGACAGTGGTCAGTAGAAATCCGCTGGGGAGCTTTTCTTCGAGACCCATATCCGACTCTTTTCAGTCGTAACAGCTGCGGTGTGACCGGTTTTGTCTGACGTATGTGTGCTGTACCTGTGTCCGCTGGCCTAGTCCCAACCGAGACCGCCTCGTCGCCATTCGTATGCGTATGCCACCGAGACGTTGACTATGAAGAGGCCCATCGCCGCGAGGCCGAACAAGCCGAGCGAATCGAAATGCACCGCCCACGGGTAGAGGAAAACGATCTCGATGTCGAAGATGATGAACAGCATTGCCGTCAGATAGAACTTGACGGGAAACCGCCCGCCACCGGCGGTACGGGGTGCCGGTTCGATTCCGCATTCGTAGGCTTCGAGTTTCGCCCTGTTGTACCGCTTCGGGCCGACCACGGACGCGAGAACAACCGACACCACAGCGAAGGCCATCGCGATGACCCCGAGGACGAGAATGGGGATGTAAGCGTTCATGTCACCCGAACTCCTCTCCGCTGTGCGGATGTCCGCCCAGCCCGAAGGTGCCGTTCGATTTCGATACTGCCAGCAATTCGATACTTATGTGATCTGCGACACCCACACTAGGGGAGGCCTCCGACATTGGGTTCGTTTTCGGGGTGCCGAGTTTCGCTCTCGAAAGTCCGAAGTAGTCGGCGCCGCAACGAATCACCGCTGCAACGGGTGCTCACCGGCTCAGTTGTCGACGCAGAAGCGCGATGACGGTGGAAGCAAGTTCGATCGGATCTATCGGCTGCGGCACTGAGGCTTCCGCTCTCGACCACGACGCCAGCCACGCATCGTCGGGTCGACCGGTCAGTACGAGGATCGGTGGACAGTCGACGATCTCGTCCTTGAGTTGTTTCGCGACGCCCATGCCGCCCGCCGGACTCGCCTCGCCGTCGAGGATGGCGAGATCGATTCCGCCGGCATCGAGCTTGTCGACGACGATCGGCGCCGTCGCGACCTCGACGTAGTCGATGGTGGGCATCGAAGGATGTGGTCGCTCTCCGAGAGCGAGCCGAACTTGCTCGCGGGTGTGTGCGTCGTCGCTGTAGACGAGGATGCGCACGGGTGCCATGGAGTTGGGCTCTGCGGTCTCGGCGGACACGCGGCCGACGTTACTCCGGGCGGTCCACGGCTACTGGCGAATGTTCAACATCGGCAAGAACTTCCGAGAAATCGCAGCTGGGCT
The DNA here is from genome assembly GCF_054589475.1 of Rhodococcus sp. no. 34. Lineage (NCBI taxonomy): Bacteria > Bacillati > Actinomycetota > Actinomycetes > Mycobacteriales > Nocardiaceae > Rhodococcus > Rhodococcus sp. no. 34. Next base: position 567,338 of record NZ_BAAILK010000046.1, on the reverse strand, counting down.
TCACGGCAAACGGCCCCTACCCGGCGATGAACGCCGAAGTAAGGGCCGCCTGAATTGCGTGTGCGCTCAGAAGTTTTCGACGAACTTCGTCAGGCCCTTGCTCGCTGTTTCCAGGGCCGTCTTCTGTGCCTTCTTCACCAGGAAGCCCGGCAGCGGGATCTTGGGATCGATGGTCAGTTCGAAGGTGACTTTGGTTCCACCGTCGGTGGGAGTCAAGACGTACGAGCCGTCCTGCTGGTTCTGCTGACCGCTCTCCACGAGGGTCCAGGTCACCTTCTCGTCGCCCTCGAAGGTGTAGTCGACTACCTGCTCGTCGTTGATTCCCAGAATGGACACGGCCATGCGAACGCGATGGGGGCGACCGTCGTCGTGGGTGCTCTCGATGGTGATCTTCTTGTGTGCAGACGACCACTCCGGCAGCCGATCGACGGCTGCTACGGCCTTCATCACCGTTTCCGGATCAGCCTTGATCTCGAATTCCTTGACGCCCGAAACGGCCATGAACGTGCTCCTTCTCGCCTTGCGGCAACGGTTCGTGATTACTGCAGTTGCGCAATTAGATCATTCGGTGATCGGGTTGGCGTCGAGCTAGTCCATGCCGTTCTTGCGCATCTGGTCCCGCAATGCGCCCTGGACGGCTTGTGAAACCCACGAGTTGAGGGAGACTCCGTTCTGATTGGCGGCCTCCTCGGCGCGGGCTTTGATCTGCTCCATCATCCTCAACGTCACCCGGCTGATATCTCCGCTGACGTCGTCGAACGAGTAGGTTGAGTCCTTCTTCTCGTCGTCTGCCTTCTCGTTTGCACCCTCGCCGCCGGTCGAGTTCGGCGGGCGAACGACGTCGACCAGTAATTCGCTTCCGTCGAGATTCACCTTGACCTCTCGGTCGCCCAGCTTCGCCCCGATCTCCTTGGCCAGTTCCGTCGCCGCGGCCAACAAGACCAGGCGGACCGAGGGTTCGATGGCGGCGGACAACGACGCCGCAATCCGGCGCGTGTGATCGTCGCCGAGTTCGGCTGCAGTGGCGAGGTCGTTCTGCAGCTTTGCGGTGTACTCCGAAATGTCCATGACACCACAGTGGCGTCAAAAGTGACGTCAGTCAAGGATGTGATGACGTCACTCGGTATCGAGGGCGGTCGACCGCTATAGAGTTGCCCAGCACCTGAGGCGAACGGCGCCCGGGTTTCGTGCTGGTCGTTTCGTGCTTGTCGAGGAGTGGGTTGTGCCGAACACGGTGTCACTGAAAGTGCAGTTGGTGGCGAAGTCCGAGTTCTTCCCGCCCGAGGACATTCCGTGGGAGACGGACGCGGATGGTGGCGAAGCGCTGGTCGAGTTCTCCGGTCGAGCCTGCTACCAGAGTTGGTCCAAGCCGAATCCGCGAACCGCAACCAACGCCGGCTATCTGAGGCATCTGCTCGAGGTCGGACACGTTTCGGTGCTCGAGCATGCGACAGTGAGCTTCTACATCACCGGTATCTCGCGCTCGTGCACTCACGAATTGATTCGTCACCGGCACTTCTCGTACTCGCAACTCTCGCAGCGATTCGTCCGTGAGAACGATGCAAACGTCGTCGTGCCTCCTGCTGTCGAAGGTGATCCCGAGCTCGAAGCACTGTTTCTGAATGCCACCGACGAAAGCCGTCGCGCTTACGGGGAACTGCTGACTGCCCTCGAAGGGAAACTGCAATCGGTGCCCGGTGCCCCGATGCGGGGCAAGCAAGCCAGGCAGGCTGCGCGCTCGGTGCTGCCCAACGCCACCGAGACGCGCTTGGTCGTGACCGGGAACTATCGGGCCTGGCGGCACTTCGTCGAGATGCGTGCCACCGAACATGCGGATGTCGAGATCCGGCGAGTCGCGGTCGAGTGCCTGCGTCAGCTTCGTGATGTCGCGCCAAATGTGTTCGGGGACTACGAGATTCTTCGCGGAAGCGACGGATCGGAAATTGCCGTCAGCGCATTTGCGGCCGAGTCGTGACTCGTGTGCAGAAGTAAGAGCTGAACCGGGTAACCTTCTGACCATGACCTACGGTGATTCCGCTTCTCTTGTCGAGCGTCCGTTCGGCACCATTTCCGTTGCGATGGTGACCCCGTTCACTGCCGACGGGAAGTTGGACGTCGACGCGGGAGTGCGCCTCGCAGCCCATCTCGTCGACAACGGCTGTGACGGCCTCGTTCTTGCCGGTACCACCGGTGAATCTCCCACCACCACCGAGTCCGAGAAGCTCGACCTGCTCCGCGCAGTGATCGACGCCGTCGGTAACCGCGCGAAGATCGTTGCAGGCGCCGGCAGCAACGACACCGCTCACAGCGTCGAACTCGCACGTGACGCGGCTCGCGCCGGAGCGCACGGTCTGCTCGTCGTCACCCCGTATTACTCACGTCCGCCCCAGGCCGGACTGTTTGCACACTTCACCGCCGTCGCCAACGCGACCGACCTGCCCGTCATGTTGTACGACATTCCGCCCCGCTCCGTCGTTCCCATCGAGACCGAGACGATCCGCCGACTCGCCGAGCACCCGCGAATCAAGGCCGTCAAGGACGCCAAGGGCGACCTCAACGCCGGCGCAGAGTTGATCGGCACCACCGAGCTTCAGTTCTTCTCCGGCGACGACCCGCTGAATCTGCCGTGGCTCGCTGTCGGCGCCACCGGCTTCGTCAGCGTCATCGGCCATCTTGTTCCGGGTCGTCTCCGTGACCTTCACACCGCGTTCGTGTCCGGCGACATCGCCCGCGCACGCGAGATAAACCTCAGTTTGATCCCTGTGATTCGTTCCGTTGCCCGCCTCGGCGGTGTCAGCGCTTCGAAGGCGGGTCTGCGACTCATCGGAATCGATGTCGGAGAACCACGCCTTCCGCAGGTTGCACCCACTAAAGAGCAGATCGACGGTCTTGCCGCCGATCTGCATGCGGCAGGAGTTTTGTAAATGACCCGTCCCCCCCGACGTCGTAGTGCCAGTCGTCAAGCCGGTCCGCCTTCGCCTCCGGCTCCCGAAACGGCCGCAAAGGCCGCACCGGTAGAGGCACCAGCTGCGCCGGCGGCAGAAGCGGCCCCCGCCGCAGCCGCCCCGCCCAAGAAGGCCGCAGCAACCAAATCTGCAGCAACCAAGTCCGCTGCCACCAAATCTGCTGCACCCAAGAAGTCGACCGAAGACAGGTCGCCGCGCAAATCTTCCGGCGGTAACCGACCGGCAGCATCGAAGTCGGGCAACGGGCGCGGAAACAAGCGCCCCGAGAACCGTCCGGCCGTCGATCCCACGGGTCGCCTCGGAACACCCCCGAAGGCGCCGGCATCGGGTCTGCGCATCGTCGCGCTGGGCGGCATCGGCGAAATCGGTCGCAACATGACGGTGTTCGAGCACCGTGGCAAGTTGCTGATCGTCGACTGCGGTGTGCTGTTCCCCGAGGACCAGCAGCCTGGCGTCGACCTGATCCTCCCGGACTTCCGCTACATCGAAGACCGTATGGACGACGTCGAAGCCGTCATCTTGACCCACGGACACGAGGACCACATCGGTGCTCTGCCGTTCTTGCTGCGTCTGCGCGCGGACATTCCGGTCATCGGCGCGAAGTTCACTCTCGCTCTCGTTGCCGCCAAGTGCCGCGAGCATCGCCTGCGTCCGAACCTGGTCGAGGTCGTCGAGGGAAACACCACCACCCATGGCCCGTTCGACTGCGAGTACTTCGCGGTCAACCACTCGATTCCCGACGCTCTCGCGATCGCGATTCGCACTGACGCCGGCGTCGTACTGCACACCGGTGACATCAAGCTCGATCAGCTGCCTCTCGACGGCCGCCTGACCGACCTCGCCGGATTCTCCCGCCTGGGCGACGAGGGCGTCGACCTGTTCCTCGTCGACTCGACGAACGCCGAGGTTCCGGGATTCGTCACGCCCGAGCGCGAAATCGGGGGAGTGCTCGACAACGTCATCGGCAAGGCGAAGCAGCGCGTCATCGTGGCATCGTTCGCC
>NZ_BAAILK010000046.1:561963-563295 GCF_054589475.1 Rhodococcus sp. no. 34 | reverse complement strand
AGCCACGTGCATCGCATCCAGCAGGTCGTCGACGTAGCCGCTCGGTACAACCGCCGCATCGTCTTCGTCGGCCGCTCGATGGTCCGCAACATGCAGATCGCCCAGGATCTGGGCTACCTGACGGTGCCCGACGGCCTCGTCGTAGACATCGACACCGCCGCCACCCTTCCCGACGATCGCCTGGTGCTCATTTCGACGGGTTCGCAAGGTGAGCCGTTGGCAGCGCTCTCGCGGATGGCGCGCGGCGAACACCGTCAGATCAACATCCGCGCCAACGACCTGGTCGTTCTCGCGTCTTCGCTGATCCCGGGCAACGAGAACTCCGTTTTTGCCGTGGTCAACGGTTTGGCCAAGCGCGGTGCCACCGTCGTGACCCAGCAGAGCGCCAAGGTTCACGTCTCGGGCCACGCGTCCGCCGGTGAGTTGCTCTACCTGTACAACGCGGTTCGGCCCACCAATGCCATGCCCGTCCACGGTGAATGGCGGCACCTGCGTGCCAACGCCGCGCTGGCAAAGGCAACCGGCGTGCCGGAAGAGCGCATCGTATTGGCCGAGGACGGCGTCGTGGTCGACATGGTGGACGGCCTCGCCGAGATCGTCGGACGCGTACCGGTCGGGCACGTCTACGTCGACGGTCTGTCCGTCGGCGACGTCGGTGAGCCGACGCTGTCCGATCGCCTCGTGCTCGGTGAGGGCGGCTTCATCGCGATCACCATCGTCATCAACGAGTCGACGGGCCGTGCGGTCAGCACCCCCGAGGTGTCCGGTCGCGGCTTCTCCGACGATCCGACAGCGCTCAAGGCTGCCGCGGATCTCGTGGAATCGGACCTGGCCCGGTTGGCGAGCGAAGGCGTCATCGACGCTCATCGCATCGCGCAGTCGGTGCGCCGCGTCGTCGGACGCTGGGTTGCGGACAAGTACCGCCGCCGTCCGATGATCATTCCGACGGTCATCGCGGTTCCGTAGATTCGGCACAGCAGGTCGCTTCCGCTCGAACCCGGTCCGGTTCGAGTACTTTGGCGAAGGTGACCTTCGCTCATGACGAACGACTCGCCCTGGTGGACAGCATGGTCGAATTCGGCCCCGATGCTCCGACACTGTGTGGGGAGTGGACCAATCGTGACCTGGCAGCACATCTGATAGTCCGGGAGCGGCGTCTCGACGCCGCTCCCGGAATCATGTTGAGCCCTCTTGCCGGTCACACCGAGAGCGTGCGTAAGGCCGCAGCGGCGCGTCCGTGGGAGGAGATCCTCGACGACGTTCGGAGTGGGCCGCCTCGGTGGTCGCCGATGTACTGGCTCGACGCGCAGGTGAATACCACGGAAATGTTCA
>NZ_BAAILK010000046.1:537454-561880 GCF_054589475.1 Rhodococcus sp. no. 34 | reverse complement strand
CCACCACGAAGATGTACGACGCGCACATCTGAACTGGGCGCCGCGTCCGTTGTCGGAGGGTCGGCAGGCTCAGCTGTGGAAGTACGCCCGGCAGATCGGCAAGATGGGTTACCGCAAAGCCGCTGTCGAGGTCATTTTCGAACTTCCGTCCGGCGAGAGTGCGGTCGTCCACAAATCCGGCTCTCGCAGTGTTGTCCTGCAGGGTGAACCCGCCGAGTTGCTGCTGCACGCTTTCGGTCGCAACGAGGTGAAGATCGAAGCCAAAGGTGAACTGGCCGACGTTCAATCCGTGATGGCGCTCGATCGCAGTTTCTGATGGCCCCCTTCTGCCGGAGCCGAGCTCGACAGACGGGTTGTGAAGATCACGTTTCGCACTCGCCACCAGTGTTGCTGGTGTTGCGGATGGTCCAGATGGGGTCGCACAGACTAGCCTGAACTCCATGGCAGGTAAGTCGAGCGCCCGGGGATCCAGTACAAGCACGTCTACGTCCAGGGCATCGACCAGGTCGTCAGCCTCTACTCCGAGCGCGCGCGCAACCGCAAAACCTCGTGCCTCGCGCACCACGCGAACCGTATCGACTCCTCGAAATGTCACGACTTCGGCCAGGGCTGGTGGGCGCCCCGCGTCGGGCAAAGGCTCCAAGCCGGCGCCCAAGAAGGCGTCCGGTACGTCGTCGGCCGCGCGCCGCCCGGTATCGAAAACCTCTCAGCGGGCCAGCCCGTTGGCCGCTGTGGGCAAGGGAATCGGAGCCGGGTGGTCCCTGGCTGCCCGCGGCGTCGGCGCCACCACACGCACCGTCAGTAAGGTCGGCGAGATCGAAGCCGGCCACCGCCGCGACGGAATAGCGCTCGGCCTGATCGCATTCAGCGTCGTCATCGCCGGTGGCGTCTGGTTCAAGGCCGGTGGTCCGATCGGCGGCGGCATCGACACCCTCGTGCGGGCGATCTTCGGCGCGGCCTCGGCCGTGCTCCCCATCGTCGGCGTCGGCCTCGCGATCCTGTTGATGCGCACCGAACCGAAACCTGAGATCCGGCCCCGACTGATCATGGGATCGCTGCTGGTCGGTCTGCCGGCGCTCGGCCTCTGGCACATCATCTCGGGTTCACCGACAGACGCCACCGGTCGCTCCAACGGCGCAGGGTTTGTCGGATACGTCGTGGGCGGCCCGCTCACCAACGGGCTCACCGTCTGGCTGTCTGCGCCGCTGCTGGTCATCGCCGCCGGATTCGGAATCCTCCTTCTGACCGGAACGACTCTGCGTGAGGTGCCGAGCAAGTTCCAGTCCTTCTTCGGCGCCTCGTATCGCTCGGATGAATACGGCGACTACGGATCCGAATTCGACGAGGACGGTGAGCACCACTACGGCGAATCTGCTTACGATCCTTCACTGTTCGACGCCGACGGCTACCCGGTCGACACCTACGCCGAGCCGCCGCTCAAGCCCGCCAAGCGGCCCAGCCGACGCGCACCGATCGACAACTACCCGACGGACGAGTTCGAGTCGGGCGACAAGAAGACCGAAGTCCTCGGACTGTGGAACGCCGACGACACCGCAGTACCCGACGAGCCCGTCGCGGCTGCGGCAGCGCCCGTGGTGGAGACTCCGGCGCCGCGCCCCAAGGTGCCGGCCCGTTCCGTCCCTATCGCCAAGCCCGTGCCGAAACCCGAACCGGAGCCGGAGGAGAAGGAACACTTCGTCACCGATCGGGTCACCGACGGCGACTACAACCTCCCGCCGACGACGTTGCTGATCGAGGGAGACCCGCCCAAGCTCCGCAGTTCTGCGAACGACGCGATGATCGAGGCGATCAGCGAAGTCCTAGAACAGTTCAAGATCGATGCCGCTGTTACCGGTTTCACCCGCGGACCGACGGTGACGCGCTACGAGGTCGAACTCGGCCCAGGCGTGAAGGTCGAGAAGATCACCGCGCTCGCCCGCAACATCGCCTATGCAGTGGCTACCGACAACGTCCGCCTCCTGGCCCCCATTCCGGGTAAGTCCGCGGTGGGCATCGAGGTACCGAACTCCGACCGCGAAATGGTTCGCCTTGCCGACGTTTTGAACGCGCCGAGCACTCGACGCGATCACCATCCGCTGGTGATCGGTCTGGGTAAGGACATCGAAGGTGACTTCGTCAGTGCGAACCTCGCGAAGATGCCCCACCTTCTGGTGGCAGGTTCGACCGGCTCGGGTAAGTCGAGCTTCGTGAACTCGATGCTCGTCTCGTTGCTCACCCGAGCAACGCCGGAAGAAGTACGGATGATCCTCATCGACCCCAAGATGGTCGAGCTCACGCCGTACGAAGGTATCCCGCACCTGATCACGCCGATCATCACTCAGCCGAAGAAGGCAGCGGCAGCGCTGGCCTGGTTGGTCGAGGAGATGGAACAGCGCTACCAGGACATGCAGGCCAACCGGGTGCGTCATATCGACGACTTCAACTCCAAGGTCAAGTCCGGGGAAATCACCGCGCCGCTGGGCAGCGAGCGCGTCTACCGCCCGTACCCGTACATCCTGGCGATCGTGGACGAGTTGGCCGACCTCATGATGACCGCTCCGCGCGACGTCGAAGAAGCAATCGTCCGCATCACCCAGAAAGCCCGCGCTGCCGGAATCCACCTGGTGCTGGCAACGCAGCGCCCGTCCGTCGACGTCGTCACCGGCCTGATCAAGACCAACGTGCCTTCGCGTCTGGCGTTCGCGACGTCCTCGCTCACGGACTCGCGAGTCATCCTCGATCAGCCCGGCGCCGAGAAGCTCATCGGTATGGGTGACGGCTTGTTCCTGCCCATGGGCGCCGGCAAGCCGACCCGTATGCAAGGCGCGTTCATCACCGACGAGGAAATCTCTGCGGTTGTCGACTTCGCGAAGAACCAAGCCGAGCCCGAGTACACCGAAGGTGTCACCGCACAGAAGGCCGGGGAGAAGAAGGACGTCGACCCCGACATCGGCGACGACATGGACGTCCTCTTGCAGGCCGTGGAACTGGTGATCACGAGTCAATTCGGTTCGACGTCGATGCTGCAGCGCAAGCTGCGCGTCGGGTTCGCCAAGGCCGGTCGACTCATGGATCTCATGGAAAATCGTGGCGTCGTCGGCCCCAGCGAGGGCTCCAAGGCACGCGAGGTTTTGATGAAGCCTGAGGAACTCGACGGTCTGCTGTGGTCGATTCGCGGTGGCGACCCGGACGAGGCACCCGCAGACGAGTAGCGACACCTCGGCGGACAAGCCGTCGACAGACGACCGGAGGAACCCGTGCATGTGACGCCGTTGGCTTGGGGAATCACGATCGTGGTGATCCTCGGCCTGTTCGTCTTCGACTTCTTCGCCCACGTCCGCACTCCGCATGCGCCGACGTTCCGGGAGTCCGCATTCTGGTCGACGGTCTACATTTCGATCGCCATCGTCTTCGGATTCGTCGTGATGTGGATCTGGGGCACCACGTACGGCGGTGAGTACTTCGCCGGCTACGTCACGGAGAAGGCGCTTTCGGTCGACAATCTGTTCGTCTTCGTGATCATCATGTCGACGTTCGCCGTCCCGCGAGAGTTCCAGCAGAAAGTCCTGCTGATCGGCATCGTCCTCGCATTGGTGATGCGCGGAATCTTCATCGGAGTCGGTGCGGCCGCCATCAATGCGTACAGCTGGGTGTTCTACCTCTTCGGTGCGTTCCTGATCTACACCGCGTACACCCTGATCCGCGATCACGGGCATGAGAAGGAAGCCGAGGAGAAGCGCGACAGTCGCATCATCTCACTCGTGAAGCGGGTGCTGCCGACAACCGAGGAATACGATGGGGACAAACTGATCACCCGGATCGACGGCAAGCGCGTCGTGACACCGTTGTTGTTGGCGCTCATCGCAATCGGGTTTGCCGACGTGCTCTTCGCGCTCGATTCGATTCCGGCGATCTACGGTCTGACCCAGGAACCGTATCTGGTGTTCACCGCCAACGCCTTCGCGCTGATGGGTCTACGGCAGCTGTACTTCCTGATCGGTGGGTTGCTCGAAAGGCTGGTCTATCTCTCGTACGGGCTCTCGATAATCCTGGCGTTCATCGGTGTGAAATTGGTACTTCACGCGTTGCACGAGAACACCCTCTCGTTCGTCAACGGAGGTGAACACGTCTCCGTCCCGGAAATCTCCACGGCACTCTCACTCGGAGTGATCATCGGAGTATTGGCGGTGACGACGGTCGCGAGCCTGTTGAAGACTCGCGACCGGGCGGGGGAGTAAGCCGGGGCCGGGGCTCTCAGGCGCTGAACTGACCCAACACCGGAACCCACTCGGTGATCCGGACCTTCTCGATCAAATCGGCGATCGCGAACGGATCGTGGGTGAAGAGGAGGGAAACGGTGTCGGCGTCTGCGGCGTCGACGATGATCAGCGCGCCGTTTCCATCTGCAAACGGGCCGGATGACAAGACGATCGAGCGGGAAACCAGATCCGCGAGCCACGCGCGGTGATCGCTACGGACTTCGTCGCGCTGAGCGTTCTTCTCGGGCGCGTAGGTGTATTCGACGAGGAACAACGACATCGTGAACCGCTTTCGGGGCTGGTGATCGAGATGGTGGTGTGTGAAGAGTCTGAACGGTTCAGAGAGTCAGGAGCATGCGAGTATTGCCGAGTGTGTTGGGTTTCACATAGCTCAGATCGAGGAACTCGGCGACGCCGGCGTCGTAGGACCGACACATTTCCGCATAGACCTCGGCGGTGACGGGGGTGCCGTCGATCTCCGCGAATCCGTGACGGTGGAAGAACTCGGTCTCGAACGTCAAAACGAACAACCGTTCCAACTCCAATTCCTTGGCGACCTCGATGAGTTTGTCGACGACGTGGAAACCTGCGCCCTGGCCTTTGGCGGTCGGATCGACTGCGACGGTGCGGATCTCACCCAGGTCCGCCCACAGCACATGCAGTGCGCCGCAAGCGATTACCTGGCCGCCTCGCTCGGCGACCCAGAACTCCTGGACTGCCTCGTACAGCGTCACGAGATTCTTCTCGAGGAGGATCTTGCCGGCGTAGATGTCGATCAGACGCTTGATTTCGGGGATGTCCGACGTTCGCGCGCGACGCACGATCAACTGGCTCTCGGTATAGGTCGGCGCGGTCGAAGTCATGTGGTGCACATTAGTCAATGGCCCTACCGATATTCTAAGTCGCGTGCCTGTCCGCCCCACGCAATTCCCGCGCCGCTCGGCTTTGTCCCGGGTTCGGCTCACCGCCTGTGCGGTGATCCGATGAGTACCCCGCGCGATCAGACCGACGCCCATCGCGCCGCCGTCGGCCCGTCCGACGGCACACCTGTCGCGGACAACCCGGTTCCGTTGCTGAACATCGCGAACATTCTCACGATGGTCCGAATGGTTCTCGTTCCGGTTTTTCTCGTTGTTCTGTTCGTCGACGGCGGACACTCGACGTGGTGGCGTCTCGGGGCAATGGGCGTGTTCATCGTCGCCGCGATCACGGATCGGATCGACGGCCAATTGGCTCGGAAGTACGGTCTGGTCACCGATTTCGGCAAACTCATGGACCCGATCGCGGACAAGGCGCTGATCGGAGCCGCGCTGATCGGGCTCTCGGTTCTCGGCGATCTGTCGTGGTGGGTGACCGGAGTGATCATCGCCAGAGAACTCGGAATCACGCTGTTGCGGTTCGCGGTACTGCGGCACGCGGTCATCCCGGCGGGCAAGGGCGGCAAGCTCAAGACCCTCGTGCAGGCCGTCGCGATCGGGTTCTACCTCTGCCCGCTGCCGAGCAGTTGGGACATCGTCAGCGGATTGCTGATGGCTGCTGCCGTCGTGCTGACGGTGGCGACGGGAATCGAATACATCGTGCAGGCGATCAGGCTTCGCGCCGGAGTTCGCGCAGTCGAGTCATGACGGACCCGCTGCTCGCACTCGGAGTGGTCGAACTCGTCGACGCCCTTGGCGCCGCGAGGCAGACTGTCGCCGCCGCCGAATCTCTGACGGCTGGATTGTTCACGGCTGCGGTCGCGTCCGTGCCGGGGTCGAGCGCGGTGCTGCGTGGGGGCCTGGTCGTGTATGCGACCGACTTGAAAGCGACGCTGGCGGGCGTGGATCCCGAGCGTCTGGCAACGGACGGCCCCGTGTCCGAGAGCACCGCCGTGGCGTTGGCGCTCGGCGCCCGGACGAGGTGCGGCGCCGACTGGGGTATCGGACTGACCGGAGTCGCCGGTCCGAGTGAGCAGGACGGACACCCGGTCGGAACGGTGTTTCTCGGTATCGCCGGCCCGGACGGAACCGAATGCGTACCGCTCGCGCTCGGCGGCGAACGGTGGGAGATTCGGACAACCGCAGTCGCAACTGCCGTGTCGCGGTTACGTGATCGTGTCGCAGAGCGTGCGGCACGATAGGCTCGGGAACCAATCGGATGTGTTCGGACGTTGACGATTGTGAAGACGTACGACCATGCACGATGAGGTCACGGATGAAGGAGGAGCGAGATGGCGCTGCTATTGCGTGAGGCAATCGGTGACAGTCTCCGGCGTACGCGCGTTTCGCAGAGCCGCACGCTACGTGAGGTGTCGAACAGCGCGCGTGTGAGCTTGGGCTATCTGTCCGAAGTGGAACGTGGGCGTAAGGAAGCATCGAGCGAATTGTTGGCGGCGATCTGTGATGCGCTCGCAGTCCCACTGTCCGACGTGCTGGTCGACGTGAGCGAGACCCTGGCCACGAAGAAGAGCGCTCCGGTAGCTGGTCGGCAGGTTGCCGAACCTGCCGTGTCTGCTTCCGGCTCTGTCTCGGCTTCTGGTTCGCCGACTATCGCACGCGACACCCGCGTCGTGATTCCGGCACCGAACGCTCGAAGGTTGGCGGCGGCGTAGCCACTACCGGCCGTAACCGATAGATTTTGTACGTAACCGCCGGTTTCCAGCAGGTGGGGTCAGAGCAGATAGGGCGCAGCCCTTGTTTCGGTGCGCGACGGTCGCGCTCCGGGTCGCGTTCGGCGCGGCGCATCAGATGGAGGCAGGATCAAACCAATGGCTAATCCTTTCGTCAAGGGCTGGAAGTACCTGATGGCGCTCTTCAATTCGAAGATCGATGAGAAGGCAGATCCAAAGGTTCAGATTCAGCAGGCGATCGAGGACGCACAGCGCCAGCATCAGGCGTTGTCCCAGCAGGCTGCGTCGGTGATCGGTAATCAGCGTCAACTCGAGATGAAGCTCAGCCGTCAACTCGACGAGGTCGAAAAGCTCAACGCCAACGCGCGCCAGGCCGTCAACCTCGCCGATCAGGCCGCTGCTGCCGGCGACAACGACAAGGCGATCCAGTACACCAACGCTGCCGAAGCTTTTGCGGCCCAGTTGGTGACGGCCGAGCAGGGCGTCGAAGATCTGAAGGCACTGCACGACCAGTCCTTGCAGGCCGCCGCTCAGGCCAAGAAGGCTGTCGAGCAGAACGCGATGACTCTGCAGGCAAAGGTTGCCGAGCGCACCAAGCTGCTCAGCCAGCTGGAGCAGGCCAAGATGCAGGAGCGCGTGAGCGAGTCCCTTCGGTCCATGGACAGCACGCTGTCGGCTCCCGGCAACACACCCAGCCTCGATGCTGTGCGCGACAAGATCGAGCGGCGTTACGCCGACGCACTCGGCTCTGCCGAGCTCGCCCAGAACTCCGTTCAAGGCCGCATGATGGAGGTCCAGCAGGCCTCGGTCCAGATGGCAGGGCACAGTCGCCTCGAGCAGATTCGTGCTTCCATGAAGGGCGAGGCACTGCCTTCCGGCGGCGCAGCAGCCACTCCTGCGACTCCGTCCGTCGAGAAGCAGCCCCCGGCTGCCGGTCAGACCGGGCAGTAGCCGAATCCTCGATGTCGGCAGTGATGCTCTGATGTTTTCTTCACGAGACGGTCGATCTGGGCGCGAGCCCCGGTCGGCCGTTCCCGTTTCCGTATCCGGCGCCTTCGGAGCGTTGGGACGCACCGCGGACACATTGCGCGAGGTCGGACTGTCTGCGGCGGATGCCGCTCGGCGGTGGCAGGACCCGCGCGCCAAATTCGAGCGCAAACGTGCCCGTGCACGTCGACGCGCTCAGCGTTGGGGTTTCATGTCCGGCGGATCAGTGGTCGGCACGGCCGGCCTTGCTGTTGCGTCGGCCCCCGAGTGGTCGGTGGTCGTGGCAGGCGGGGGAGCGGCACTGTTCGCGGTTCCCGCCGTCATCGCGGTCGGCCGTTACCGTTCGATGAGTTCCGGCCCACCGCCGTCGGCGCCGATTCGCCGGCGCTTGCCACCGTCGTCGTCTCGCGCGTTCATCCCGATGTCTCGCCTCATCGGCGCCGAGACTTCGCTGTTCGAGATCTTGAGTGTGCTCAGACGCGCCGACACCATCGACCCCGGTGAGTTGGACGAAATCACTGTTACCGCCGATTCGGCACTGAGAGCGATGTTCGCGGTGTCTTCGGATGTCGTCGCGATGGAACGCGCTGTGGCCGCGACGCCGAAGGTAACCGAACCTCTTGATCCCACCATCGACGGCGCAGTCCGTGAGTTGCAGTCGGGGTTGGATCAGTACGAGGATCTGGTGACTTCGGCAGCTGCTCTGACAGCGCCTCACAGCCCGTCGGCGCTCGTGGGATTCAACCGAGAGCTTTCGGCGCTGCACGCGGCCGCCGAGCGGCTCTCGGCGCTTGCCGACGCCATCGGCGAGGTGGACGACATCACCCGCAAGTACAACTGATCGGCTCTCGCGCCTGATCGATGCACACTGTTCGAAATCTCAGTCGTCGGCGCCGCGGGCCGCCAATGCTTCGCCCATTGCGTCCGCGGTCATCAGGGTGCCGACGATGACCGGCACTGCGAAGGATCGCAGCGAGAATCCGAGCCCTCGCGCCTTGCGTGCCTCGGACACCTGTGTGATGACCTCGAACATCAGCGGGATACACCGGATCGTCATTGCGAGGAGCAAGGCGATCCGTTCGGGATTGACGCCGAAGCGTCGCAAGGGTGTCAGAAATCTGGTGATCGCGTCGAGCATCTCGGAGATCCGTGTGGTCAGACCCATGATCGCCGCGAAGGCGATCGAAATGATCAGAACCCCGCAAACGACGGCCGCTCGCTGCCATCCCGCGACTACCAGCTGGAACGCCCCGATGAAGAGCAACATCCACAGCGCCGGACGCAGCTGCCGGATTGCAGTCATCGGAGGAATGCGCGCAATCGCGTACAGGGCCACAACGACGATCGTGGGAGCTGCCAGTTGCCACGGCTCACGCACGAAGATCGAGACGGCGAGGATGGCCACGACCAAGGCGAAGAGCTTGATTCCCGTCGGCATCCGGTGCAGGAGTGAGCGGCCCGGACGGTAGACGCCGAGAGTGGTCACGAGACCAACGACCGGTAGTGATCGATGGAGTCGGCGGGGGAACCGTCAGCGACGACGCGGCCTTGGTCGACGACCAACACCCGTTCGAAGGACTCGAGGAGATCGAGTTGGTGGGTCACGACGATCAGTTGCTGATCGAGTGACTCGAATACCGAGCTGATCAGCCGAGAGTTGCGAAGGTCGAGGAGCGTGGTGGGTTCGTCGGCGACGAGTACGTTCGGTTCCGTCACCATGATGGCCGCGAGCGCGAGGAGCTGTTTCTGCCCGCCCGAAAGCTGGTGGGTGGGATGGTCGGCGTGCCCGGCGAGGCCGTAGCGTTCGAGCACCGAGGCCACCTTTGCGGCGCGCTCGGCTTTGCCCAATCCGCTACGGCGGAGCGAGAATTCGATGTCCTCGGCAACCGTCGGCATCACGATCTGGTGGTTGGGATCGGTGAAGACGAATCCGACCTGCTTGCGTACGTCGCGGCCCTTCTTCGCCGTGTCCAAGCCGTTGACGTGGACGTGTCCTTCCGTTGGAACGACCAGTCCGTTGATCATGCGAGCGAGCGTCGACTTGCCGCTTCCGTTCGCACCCACGATTCCGATTCGCTGCTCGCTCAGTCGCAGATCTATCTGCTGCAGGACCGTTCGTTCACCGAAGCTGTGTCCGACGTTCTCGAAGACGATCTCACTCATCGGAGATTAATTCGCCACCACGGTCTTGTTCGACGAGATCACCGAGTCGCGCAGTAGTGCCGGGTATGCCCGGTGAACCTGGGACGCGACCAACGCGGTGACGACTGCTTTTGCGGCGTCGAGCGGGATGAAGGCGGCGTTGGCCGACCATGCGGCAACGAAGCTCATGTGTCCGCGGACCATCATTCCTACGATGCCGAACGCGTAGAGAACGACGACGCCGCCGAGGAGGTTGATGCCGATGCCCGCGATGATCCGGTACTTGGGCAGCATCTTGGCGGTCAGCCATCCGATGACAAACGCCGTCGGGATCCAACCGATGAGGAATCCGGCTGTCGGGCTCGAGAGAGACACGAGTGCGGTGCGACCGCCGGCAAGGACCGGTAGACCGACCAATCCCAGAGCAATGACCGTCAGGACGGCGAGAACACCCTTGCGCGGTCCGAGTAGAGCGCCGGCCATCATGACGCCCATGGACTGAAGGGTGATCGGCACGCCGGAAATGCCGATGTTGATCGACCCGGGTAGGCCCAGCGCGATGATGAGTGCGGCGAAGACGGCTACATGCGCGAGATCGCGAGCGGGGAAACGGGTCGTAGACACTGCGGACGTGCTCCTTCGGCATACGGGATCGAACTTCGCGAGTTTACGCCAGGAGCAAGCTCCCATGGGTTGGACACCTGACCTGCGTGAGGGCCGGTCTCGGGGTGAACCCTGATCTTTACCTGAACTTGCCGCTGAGCTGCTGCTTTGTCACGCCAGACCTGTCAGGCTGGTTCTACGGACGACGCAGCACCTGTCCGATTCGACTGATTATTCAACGGCACGTTGGAGGTAAGCATGTTTTGGAAGATCGTTTTGGCCGTCGTACTGGTGTGGGTCGCACTCGCGGTGGTCGGTGCGCTGATCAAGGGGCTTTTCTGGGTTCTGGTGGTCGGCGCTGTCGGCTTCGGAATCTACTTCCTGGTGAAGGCGATGTCGGGAAGTGACGACAATTCGCCCGCTTCGCGGTTCTGACGGGCAAGATCTGCCCTATGGAAAACTTCCCCGAGGACTGGCAGCGCGCGATTGTCATCGTGGCGCATCCCGATGACATCGAATACGGCGCAGCCGCAGCAGTGGCGCAGTGGACCGATCGCGGCAAAGACGTGCGATATGTCCTGGCCACGCGCGGCGAGGCCGGAATCGCCGGTCTGTCGCCCGAAGAGTCCGGCCCGATCCGCGAGGAAGAAGAGCGTCGCTCGGCCGCGATCGTCGGTGTCGGTGAGGTGGAGTTCCTCGGCCTGCCCGACGGTCGTCTCGTGGAAGGCTTGGAGTTGCGCTCGACTCTCGCCGCAGCAATTCGCCGCCACCGTCCGGAATTGGTGGTGACGATGAACTTCTCCCACACCTGGGGCCCCGGCTATCTGAACAGCGCAGATCACCGTGCACTCGGGATCAGCGTTCTCGACGCAACTGCCGACGCAGCAAACGAATGGATCTTTCCCTCGTTGACGGCGCAGGGACTGGCGCCGTGGCCCGGTGTTCGGTGGGTTGCGGTCAATACGATGACTCCCACACACTTTGTCGACGTGACGTCGACGGTCGATCGCGCCGTGGATTCGCTCGCGGAACATGCGCGATATCTGGCGGCGCTGAGTTCCACGCCGATCCGGGAACAGGCGCGCGCACAGATCGACATGGTCAGCGGACCGAAGCCTGGTTTCGACGCCGAGCGAGCAGTTGGTTTCGAGTTGTACTATTTCTGATGATCTCTGAGCGAGAGAAATCGCAAGTCCCGACGGGATTACCGGTGACTTGTCCGGTATTGTGTTACACACGATGGTAATCCGTAACGCAGATGACTCAATTGCCCCTCGCAAGGCAGATGGTCAGCGCATCCCCAGCCGCGAGATCGACGACGTGATTCTCGACGCAGCAAGGTCGTGTGTCCTCGATTTCGGAATGCAGCGAACCACACTTGCCGAGATCTCGCGTCGCGCCGGCGTGAGCCGACCGACGGTCTACCGGCGATGGCCGGACACGCGAGCTGTCGTCGCGGACCTGCTCACCCGGGAGATCCGATCGGTGCTGCCCGAGGTGACCTTCAACGGGTCTGCCGGCACGTTGCTCGTGGAGGCGATCGGTGACGTCGTCGGCCAGATTCGCGACCATCCGCTCTTCGTGAAAATTCGGCAAGCCGATCAAGAATTGCTGACGACCTACATCGTGGACCGGCTCGGCGCGAGCCAGAAGTCGATTCTCGAGCTGATCACATCCGTTGTCGCGGCCGGCCAACAGGATGGTTCGATTCGCGAGGGAAGCGTCAACGAGATCGCGGCGATGGTTCTACTGATGGCTCAGTCCGTCGTCATTTCTGCCCCGACTCTCGAGCCGGAGCTTTCCTCCGATGCGTCGGTCGAGCAACTTCGATATGCGGTCGCTGCTTATCTGGCACCCGTCAAGAATTCGGGAGAATAGCTGTGAGCCCCCTAGATTCAGCAGGCAGCGATTCAGCGCTCAACGCACAACGGCGTACTCGTGAACTCGAGCAGTTGGCGAACGGCGATTCGGTCGACGTCCTGGTGATCGGCGGCGGAATCACCGGTGTCGGTGTCGCTCTCGACGCCGTGACTCGTGGGCTCAGTGTTGCGCTGGTCGAAAAGCACGACCTCGCGTTCGGCACCAGCCGCTGGAGTTCGAAACTCGCACACGGCGGCCTTCGGTACCTGGCTTCCGGCAATGTCGGTATAGCGCGTGAAAGTGCGGTCGAGCGCGGCATTCTCATGACGCGCACCGCGCCTCACCTCGTTCGCGCCATGCCTCAACTCGTACCGCTGTTGCCCGAAACGTCGTTCTTCGGGAAGGCCCTGGTGCGTACCGGTTTCCTGGCCGGTGACGCTCTGCGCATGTCGGCGCGAACCCCGGCTTCGGTGCTGCCCAGATCACGGACGGTCAGCGCTGCGCGGGCGCGCGAATTGGCTCCCGCGGTCAAGCAGGAGAACCTACGAGGCGCCTTGACCGCGTTCGACGGGCAGCTCATCGACGACGCCCGCCTCGTCGTCGGTATCGCCAGAACCGCAGCGTCGCACGGCGCGCGAATCCTGACCCGCGTCGGTGCATACGACGTATCCGGAACGTCGGCCACCTTGCGTGACGAGTTGACCGGATCCGAGTTCTTGATGCGTGCCCGCGTCGTGATCAATGCGACCGGTGTCTGGGCTGATCAGGTCGACTCCAGCATCACCCTGCGCCCAAGCCGCGGGACGCACCTGGTGCTCGATGCAGCGCGATTGGGGAACCCCACGGCAGCGCTGACCGTGCCGATTCCCGGCGAGACCAACCGTTTCGTCTTCGCCCTGCCCGCGCAGCTCGGCCGGATCTACCTCGGGTTGACCGACGAAGCAGCGCCGGGGCCGGTGCCAGACGTGCCGTCGGCGTCCGAGGACGAGATCGACTTCCTGCTCGACACCGTGAACACGGCGTTGGAAGTTCCGCTGACCCGTGGGGACGTCTTGGGGACCTTCGCGGGTCTGCGTCCGCTGCTGGACACCGGTGAAGGCTCGACGGCCGACCTCTCGCGCAATCACGCTGTAGTCCGTTCGGACTCGGGCTTGGTCACGGTGGTGGGCGGAAAACTCACGACGTACCGCAAGATGGCCGAAGACGCCGTCGACGCTGCGGTCGAGGTCGGGTCGCTGAGCGCCGGGGCATGTCGGACACGCGCGTTGCCGCTGGTAGGCGCTGCATCACCGGCGGAATTGAAGAAGATCAAGGCACCCGCGTCATTGGTGGCGCGATACGGCACCGAGGCCGAGGTCGTTGCCGCGGCGAGCGGCGATCGTCTCCGGTCGGTTGCGGACTTGGAGATCTGCGGTGCCGAGCTCGATTTCGCGGTGTCGCATGAAGGCGCCCTCGACGTCGACGACGTCCTCGATCGCAGGACGAGAATCGGATTGGTGGCTTCGGATCGCGAACGCGCACTGGGTGCGGCGGAACAGGCCTTTCACTCGGTGTGACACTCTGATCCGGTGCGTGTAGCCGTTGTTGCCGGGCCGGACCCGGGTCATGCTTTTCCCGCAATAGCGTTGTCGCTGGCGTTGATCCAGGCCGGCGACGAACCGATCCTGTACACGGGGACCCGGTGGGTCGAGGCAGCGCGAGCAGCCGGCGTGGAAGCCGAGCCGCTCAAGGGCTTGGCCCCGCGGCCGGGAGACGACGATCTTGATGCAGGCGCTCGGATTCATTCGCGCGCCGCCTATATTTCCACCGAACTGCTTCCCGACCTGAAGTCCGTCTCTCCGGATCTCGTCGTTTCCGACATCCTCACTGCCGGAGGCGGATTGGCCGCCGAAAGACTTGGCATCCCGTGGGTGGAACTCTCGCCTCACCCGCTGTACTCACCTTCACGGGGGTTGCCGCCGATCGGCAGTGGGCTCGCTCCCGGCGTCGGAATTCGTGGTCGACTCCGCGATACCCTGATGCGCGCAGCGACGGGACGTTCGATCAAGCAAGGGTTGGCCCAGCGATCCCAGGCCCGTGTCGGTGTCGGACTGCCCGCTCTGGATCCCGGTCCGCAAGCGCGGCTGATCGCAACACTTCCGGCACTCGAAGTGCCTCGCCCCGACTGGCCGGAGCGCGCTCACGTCGTCGGACCGCTTCTGTGGGAGCCGACCGAGGTGATTCTGGATCCACCGCCAGGTGACGAACCGCTGGTTATGGTGGCGCCCTCCACGGCGCACACCGGCGCAGTGGGAATGTTCGAGGGCACGGTCGAAGGACTCGGCGGAGCCGGTGTGCGGCTGATCGCGTCGATGCTCGACGGGGCTGAAGGCGAGCATCCCGATTGGGTTCGTGCAGGTCTCGGACGCCAGGACGCGATGCTGCGTGACGCGTCGGTGTTGGTATGTGGCGGCGGGCACGGCATGTTGGCGAAGGCCCTGCTGGCCGGCGTGCCGACGGTCGTCGTTCCCGGGGGCGGGGACCAGTGGGAGTTGGCCAATCGCGCTGCGCGGGCAGGGACGTCGGTGATCGTGCGGCCCGCAGATGCTCAGTCGATTCGCGATGCCGTACTGCAGTTGCTCTCCGACAAACGATTCGCGGAAGCTGCGAGAGCGGCTGCCGCGACTGCGTCGCAGGTCACCGATCCGGTGGCGGTGTGCCGACAGGTGGTCAACGGAGGTGTGACGGCGTGAGCACGTTGCGCCTGAATGCAGGTGCACCGCTCTGTGGACTACGGTGGCGGCTGTGCGGTTGACCGAATTTCATGAAATGGTGCGCGAAGAGTTCGGGCAGGTACGAGGCGACTCGATGCTGATCGACCATGTACTCCAGAGTCTCGACGGAATGACTGCCGCGGAGGCCGTCGAAGCAGGCTGGGAGCCTCGCGAAGTGTGGCGTGCGCTCTGTGTGGAGTTCGACGTACCACCCGCCCGCCGCTGATTCTTCGGCGTGTCGAACGTCTCCCATCTTCTGTTCGAACACGTGTTCGTCTATGCTGAACCTGTTCGGTGGTGACGCTTCTTTGGTAACTGCGAACTTTCGATGTTCTACAAACGCGGTGACCTACAAACGCGGTGATCGACAAGCGCTAAAGCAAGATCGAAAAGTCTGTCGGTGGCCGGATCTACTCTGATCGCAACACACCAACAGGGTCGGCTCAGGCAGGCGCTGAAGAGACGGAGTCTGCTCAGGCAGGCACTGAAGACTGAAACAAGGATGGGGATCACGATGGCACCACAGGCACCTGATCGGGACAAGGCACTCGACCTCGCGTTGGCGCAGATCGACAAGAACTTCGGCAAGGGTTCGGTGATGCGCCTGGGTGAGGGTGTCCGCCAGCCCATCGCCGTCATTCCCACCGGTTCCATCGCGCTCGACGTCGCGCTGGGTATCGGCGGACTGCCGCGTGGCCGCGTCATCGAGATCTACGGCCCGGAGTCCTCGGGTAAGACCACCGTGGCACTGCACGCAGTTGCCAATGCTCAGGCCAACGGCGGCATCGCGGCGTTCATCGACGCGGAGCACGCACTCGATCCCGACTATGCAGCCAAGCTGGGCGTCGATACCGATGCACTCCTGGTCTCGCAGCCCGATACGGGTGAGCAGGCCCTCGAAATCACCGACATGCTGATCCGTTCAGGCGCCCTCGACATCGTCGTGATCGACTCCGTGGCCGCTCTTGTTCCTCGCGCCGAGATCGAAGGCGAGATGGGTGACAGCCACGTCGGTTTGCAGGCTCGACTGATGAGCCAGGCGCTGCGCAAGATCACCGGTGCCATGAACAACTCGGGCACCACCGTCATCTTCATCAACCAGCTTCGCGAGAAGATCGGTGTGATGTTCGGTTCTCCCGAAACCACCACCGGTGGTAAGGCACTGAAGTTCTACGCTTCGGTCCGCCTCGACATCCGTCGTATCGAAACTCTCAAGGACGGTACCGACGCAGTGGGTAACCGCACTCGCGTCAAGGTCGTCAAGAACAAGGTCGCGCCGCCGTTCAAGCAGGCCGAGTTCGACATTCTCTACGGCCAGGGCATCAGCAAGGAAGGCTCGCTCATCGACATGGGTGTCGAGCACGGGTTCATCCGCAAGTCCGGCTCCTGGTACACCTACGAAGGTGACCAGTTGGGTCAGGGCAAGGAAAATGCTCGTAAGTTCTTGCTGGAGAACACCGATATCCGTGACGAGATCGAGAAGAAGATCAAGGAAAAGCTCGGTATCGGTGCTGACGTCACTGCAACCGACGAAGCTCCCGCCGACTTCTGAGTTCAGTCATGAGCTTCGACGACGGTGACAACGGCGAGAATGCTCGTGAAGAGTACGGCGCTCCTCGGCGTCGATCCCGTCAACGATCCGAGAAGCCGTCGCAACGCGCAGAAGGTGGGACGGAGGCGCAGGCCAAAGATGCTTGCCTACGCCTCCTGACCGACCGGGCGCGCAGTCGTTCCGAGCTGGAAACAAAGCTGAGCGGGCGCGGCTTCGAGCCCGAGATCATTGCCAAGGTCCTCGATCGACTCCAAGAAATCGGGTTGATCGACGACGCAGACTTCGCGAACCAGTGGGTTCATTCGCGGCATACGTACTCGGGCAAGGGAAAGCGTGCGCTTGCAGTCGAGTTGCGGCTCAAAGGAATCGACCAGGACACCGCTTCCGAAGCGTTGTCACAGATCGATCCGGAAGATGAACGCGAGCGAGCAGCGGAGCTGGTTCGGCGGAAGCTGAAGAACAAGCCCGTCGATGATCGTGACAAGGTCACGCGTCGACTGGTCTCGATGCTGGCACGCAAGGGATATTCAGCTGGGATGTCGTACGAGGTGGTCAAAGCCGAGATGGCTGCTGCAGAGCTGTAGGTAACCAGACCGTAGGCAAAAAGCACCGTTGGCATCGAATACCAAGAGCGGGGTGTGTCACCGGATTCGGTGACACACCCCGCTCCTCGTGTCAGTGGAACAGCAGGTCGATCAGCTCACGGCTTGGTCAGGTCCATACCCGGTACCGAAACGGCAGCGTCGCCAACCGGAGCCGCGACGGGCCCCTTGCCCTTTCGCTTCCCGGACCGCAGGCGCTTCTCCACCTTGGTTGCCAGGTACGTGAGCGAGGAGTTCAGGATGATCATGATGACCGCAGCCACCATGAGTGCCGGAAGGTAGTTCTGAAATGCAGCGCCCAATTGCGTGGACTGCCGAACAAGTTCGGTGTAGCCGATGATGTAGCCCAGCGCTGAATCCTTGAGTGCAACAACCATTTGCGATATCAGTGCGGGGAGCATGGTTGTGACCGCCTGGGGTAGCAAGATCGTCACCATGATTTGAGATTTGCGCATGCCGAGAGCTTTGGCGGCTTCGCTTTGTCCACGGGGGAGTGAGTTGATTCCCGAGCGAACAATTTCCGCGATCACCGATCCGTTGTAGAGCGTCAAACTCACCACGACGGCGGAGAGTGCCAAGTAGTCGAGCTTGACAATTTTGTACTCGGCAAAAACCGCATACATGAAGATGATCAGCAGCAGTACGGGAATTGCGCGGAACAATTCCACGATGACACCACTGACAACGCGTACTGCGCGGTGATCGGACAATCTGCCGATGCCGAGAATTGCGCCCAGGATCAGTGCAAGCACGATGGATAGTGCCGCCGCGATCAAGGTGCCTTTGATGCCGGGAAGCAGA
Organism: Rhodococcus sp. no. 34; assembly: GCF_054589475.1. Classification (NCBI taxonomy): domain Bacteria; kingdom Bacillati; phylum Actinomycetota; class Actinomycetes; order Mycobacteriales; family Nocardiaceae; genus Rhodococcus; species Rhodococcus sp. no. 34. The sequence goes on along the minus strand of NZ_BAAILK010000046.1, from coordinate 543,713 downwards.
TAGGTCGTCCAGACGTCCGCCTGTAGGAAGGGATCCCATTTGGCCGATGTCAACTGCCCTTTGTCGTCGAGCGCGCGATACACGACCAACGCAATGGCGAGGGCGAGGACGGCTACGACAACCGACGCGAATCGGTACAGTGCCCGGGCCTTCGGGCCTGGCGCGTCGTAAAGAACGGTTGCTTGTTTGGTCATCGTGCGACCTCGAATTTCTTGGCGAGTTTGCCGAAGAGCAATCCCGTCGGCAGCGTCAAGATGACAAAGCCGACGGCGAAGATTCCTGCGGTCAAGAAGAGTGCGGCTTCGTTTTCGAGAATCTCCTTCATCAATTTCGATGCCTCGGACACGCCGATGACGGCGGCGACGGTGGAGTTCTTGGTCAGAGCGATGAGGACGCTACCGAGCGGTGCGATCACGGCGCGAAATGCCTGAGGAAGAACGATGAGTCGGAGGTTCTGGAGGAAGGTCAGCCCTAGGGATCGTCCTGCTTCTGCCTGTCCCGCATGGACGGTGTTGATTCCGGCGCGGATCGACTCGCACACGAACGACGCGGTGTAGACGCTAAGTCCGAGGATCGCCAAACGGAAGTTGTTGTCGATCACGAAGGTTGACGAACTGGTTGATGCCAGACTGATGTCGAGAGTTTGGTACAGACCGAACACACAGAAGAGCAGAATCAGGGTGAGCGGCGTATTGCGGAAGACAGTGACGTAGGCGGCGCCGAGGAATCGGGCCACGGGTACGGGTGACACCCGCATGGCGGCAATAATCACTCCGAGGATCAATGCGCCGATCGCCGAGAAGATCGTGAGCTGGATAGTGGTCCAGAACGCTTCGAGTATCTGGCTTCCGTAATCGTCGATTATTTTCACTTACGGTCTCCCCAGTTCATGGGTCGTTGTTGAAAGTGCTTGCCCAGGTGGGATTTCCGAATATGGAAATCCCACCTGGAATGGCTACTGCTCAGTTGGATCAGTATCGGTCGACGGTGGGCGGAGCGGGCATCGTGTAACCGGACGGTCCGACCGTCTCGTTGAATGCTTCGGCCCACGCACCGGAAGAGATCATCTTCTCGATGGCATCGTTGACCTTGCCGCGACCTTCGGAATCGTCCTTCGCCAAGCCGATGCCGTAATTCTCCGTGGTGAACGGCTCACCGGCGATACGGAATGCGCCGGGGGACTGAGCCGCGTAGCCGGCAAGAATGATGTCGTCGGTGGTGACTGCGTCAACCTTGCCATTGCGTAGCGCCTCGACGCACGCCGAGTAGGTGTCGAACTCCTGGAGCTGGACGTCCTTGGCGTAGGTGTCCTTGACCTTCTGTGCGGGAGTGGAACCAGCCACCGAGCAGAGAATCTTGCCGCCGTTCAGAGATTCGGGGCCGGTGATGTCGGTATTGTCCGCGTTGACGAGCAGCGACTGGCCGGCGACGAAATACGGTCCGGCGAATCCGACCTTCTCCTTGCGAGCGTCCGTGATGGAGTACGTGGCGACGATGTAATCGACCTCACCGTTCTGGATCAACGTCTCGCGCTGGGCGGACGGTGATTCCTTGAACGTGATGTTCTCCGGTTTCACGCCCAGCTCGTTTGCGACGTACTTCGCGACCTCGACGTCGAAACCTGTGTACGTGCCGTCCGAATTGCGCAAGCCGAGTCCTGGCTGGTCGAACTTGATGCCGACGGTGAGCTTGCCGTCAGCAGCGTTCTCACTGATCGACTTGCTCTCCTCGCCGCCACCACAAGCCGTGGCAGCGAACGCGATAGCCATGATTCCGATTCCGAAACGGACGGAGCGATTGATCTTCATGAAGATCCTCTCAGTTGTCGACATGCAAACGGTGCAGTCGAGATGAACGGTGCAGCCGAGGTGAACGGTGCAGTCGAGCAAGTTGTCTTGTGGACGAGGACAGGACTGTCGGAGGGGACTGTGATCAGTGAGTGAGGATCTTGCCGAGGAAGTCCTTGGCCCGATCCGACTTCGGATGGGTGAAGAACTCTTCGGGCGTGGTGTCTTCGACGACCTGGCCGTCAGCCATGAACAGCACACGATCGCCGGCTTTGCGGGCGAATCCCATCTCGTGCGTGACCACGAGCATGGTCATGCCTTCCTTGGCGAGGGAAGTCATGACGTCGAGAACCTCGTTGACCATCTCGGGGTCGAGAGCGGAGGTGGGCTCGTCGAACAACATCACCTTCGGCTGCATCGCAAGAGCGCGAGCAATCGCGACGCGCTGTTGCTGACCGCCGGAAAGCTGCGCCGGGTACTTGTCGGCCTGATTGGCGATACCGACGCGCTCGAGCAATGCCTGCGCCGTCTTCTTGGCTTCGTCCTTCTTCGCCTTGCGGACCTTCATCGGTGCGAGCATGACGTTCTCGAGGATCGTCTTGTGTGCGAACAGGTTGAAGGACTGAAAGACCATCCCGACGTCGGCACGAAGTGCGGCAAGTGCTTTGCCCTCCTCGGGGAGCGTCTTGCCGTCGACGGCGATGGTGCCCGAGTCGATGGGTTCCAGGCGATTGATGGTGCGGCACAGAGTCGACTTACCGGAGCCCGACGGACCGAGGACGATCACCACTTGGCCCTTGGGTACCTCGAGATTGACCTCTTGCAGGACGTGAAGTTCCCCGAAGTGTTTGTTCACCGAGGTCATCGAAATCATGGATGTGGAATCGCCGGAGGTGGTCGGCGTCGTCGCATCGTCGGCTTGGGTCATAAACGAGAACCTTAGGCGTAGTTTGCGTCGACGCCCGTGATTTCGCCATGGTTCTTGCCATATGTAATGGAAATTTTACTGTGACGACGTTTATGTCGCGTTTCGGCTGTTTATCAGGGCGTTATTACACGTCGTAGTGGACGTGAGCTAGGCTGAAGCGTGTCACTGATCGACGAAATGTCCCCTGCACTTCCGGAGCCGACTGCAGTTCCGGAGCCGACTGCGAAGTCTGTTCGCACCTACGAGGTGCGGACGTACGGCTGTCAGATGAACGTCCACGATTCCGAGCGACTGTCCGGTCTGCTCGAGGACGCCGGGTATTCGAAGGCGGAGACCGGAACCGATCCTGATCTTGTCGTCTTCAACACGTGTGCGGTCCGCGAGAACGCGGACAACAAGTTGTACGGCAACCTCAGCCAGCTCGCCCCGAACAAGGAGGCGAACCCCGACATGCAGATCGCGGTCGGCGGGTGCCTGGCGCAGAAGGATCGTGACACCGTCGTCAAGAAGGCGCCGTTCGTCGATGTCGTCTTCGGCACTCACAACATCGGCTCGCTGCCCGCGCTGCTCGATCGTGCGCGTCACAATCAGCGCGCCGAGGTCGAAATCCTCGACGCACTCGAGGCGTTTCCGTCGACACTGCCAGCCAAGCGCGAATCTGCTTATGCAGGTTGGGTTTCCATCTCGGTGGGCTGCAACAACACGTGCACGTTCTGCATCGTTCCGGCCCTGCGTGGCAAGGAAGTGGATCGACGTCCCGGCGACATTCTGGCCGAGGTGCAGGCACTCGTCGACGAGGGTGTCTCGGAAGTAACCCTGCTCGGACAGAACGTCAATGCCTACGGCGTGTCGTTTGCCGATCCGGAGCAACCGCGCGATCGCGGAGCCTTCGCCTCCCTCTTGAAGGCATGTGGACACATCGACGGCCTCGAACGGGTGAGGTTCACATCGCCGCACCCGGCAGAATTCACCGACGACGTCATCGAAGCGATGGCAACCACTCCCAACGTCTGCCCGCAGCTGCACATGCCGTTGCAGTCCGGTTCGGACAAGGTTCTCAAAGCGATGAAGCGCTCGTACCGCAAGTCGAAGTACCTCGGGATCATCGAGAAGGTGCGCGCCGCCATGCCGCACGCCGCCATCACCACGGACATCATCGTCGGGTTCCCGGGGGAGACGGAGGAGGATTTCGAGGAGACGCTGGACGTCGTGCGTAAGGCGCGATTCTCCAACGCCTACACCTTCCAGTACTCCAAGCGCCCGGGCACGCCGGCGGCGGAGATGGCCGATCAGCTTCCCAAAGAGGTTGTCCAGGAACGCTACATGCGATTGCTCGCCGTTCAGGAAGAAGTGAACATCGAGGAAAATCGCAAGCTCGTCGGCACCGAGGTCGAACTCTTGGTGGCAGCGGGGGAGGGTCGGAAGAACGCGGCGACTCAACGTCTCAGTGGTCGCGCGCGAGACGGCCGCCTGGTGCATTTCCGCCCCGAGGGAAACCTCGACGGCACAATCCGACCCGGTGACGTGGTGACGGTCGTCGTCACCCACGGAGCCCCTCATCACCTCGTGGCAGATGACGGAGTGCTCACGCACCGTCGGACCCGCGCCGGTGATTCGTTCGAAAAGGGCATCACACCCAAGACCCCGCCCATCGGCGTAGGTCTCGGACTACCGAAGATCGGTGCCCCGGCCCCACAACCCGTCCAGATGGGATGCAACGCATGACCTCGCAACACGAGAACACGACACCACAGCCGGGCGACGACGCCTTCGAGGGCTACCGCAAGGATCTCGACGACGCGGAACGCAAGGTCGCGGGAGAAATCGATCCGGGTGTGCGCGCCATGGTTGTCGCGGTTGCGGTGCTCGTGCTGGTCGGCACCCTTGCCCTGCCCCATGCGGGAGTTGCGAACGGCTGGGATGTGCTCGCGTACAACCAGGACGCGGAAACCGAACGGATTGCACTGTTCTCACGCTTGTTCGTGTGGTTCGTCGTCATCTTCGGCATCGGATTCTCGATGCTCGCGCTGGTCACGCGGCGTTGGAGTCTGGCCTGGGTCGCACTCGCCGGCAGTGCCGTGGCGAGCGCTCTCGGCATGATGGCCGTCTGGTCGCGTCAGACCATTCCCGCCGGTTTCAATGTGGCAGGACCGTCGATCGGGCTGATCATCGGATGGTTTGCCGTCGTGTTCTTGACCTTCCATTGGCTCAAGGTGGTCTGGACACGAACCAACATTCAGCTCGCTGCCGAGGAGCAACGCCGGATTGCTGCGGCCGAAGCCGAGAAGCATCAGGAATGGAACGTCGGCTGACACAGCAGGCAGTCCGTCCAAAGCACAAGACAACGCCGGCTGACTCCTTTCGGAGTCAGCCGGCGTTTTTGTTGTCTTTACAGCTCGTCGTCGATTACTCGTTGACGGCGCTTTCGGCAGCTTCGGCCCACTCACGCCACTGCTTGGCCTGAGCGAGAGCCTTCTCGGCGTCCTTCGTCTTGCCGGCAGCCTGAGCCTTGGCGGCCTGCTCCTCGAACTGGCTCACCCGCTCCTTGAACTGCGCGACCCGGGCAAGTGCTTCCGGATCGGTGCGACGCCACTCGGCGTCGACCGCGTCGCGCACCTTGGTTTCGATGGCCCGGAGCTTCGCTTCGAGTTCCTGCATTCGGTCGCGCGGCACCTTGCCGATCGCGTCCCACTTCTCCTGCAGGTCGCGAAGCGCTGCACGAGCATTCTCGAGTCCGTGCGCCGGGTCGATGTTCGCGTTCGCAGCGAGCAGCTCTTCCTTCGCGACTGCGTTCTGCTCGAATTCGGCGTCGCGCTCGGATGCAGCAGCGTTGCGCGCGGCGAAGAACACGTCCTGAGCGCCCTTGAAGCGCTTCCACAGGTTGTCGTCGGCCTCGCGCGGTGCGCGGCCGGCAGCCTTCCACTCGCTGAGCAGATCGCGGAATTCCCCGGCGGTCTGTCCCCATTCAGTGGAGGTCGACAGCTTCTCGGCGCGCTCGACCAGTTCTTCCTTCGTCGAACGGGCGCTCGCACGATCCCGGTCGAGTTCGGCGAAGTGCGCTCCACGTCGTCGGTTGAAGGACTCGCGAGCCTTGGAGTACCGCTTCCACAGCGCGTCGTCGACCTTGCGGTCGATTCCGCGAATCGTCTTCCACTCGTCGAGAATCTCGCGCAGTCGATCACCCGCGGTCTTCCACTGGGTCGACTCCGAGCCGATCTGCTCGGCCTCGACTGCGAGGGCCTCCTTGCGGGCGGTGCTTGCCGCGCGCGACTGTTCCTTCTCTTCCTTCGCGTGCGCTGCGGCCTCGTCGGAACCGGCAACGATCACGTCGAGTCGGCGAGCCAAAGCGTCGAGGTCACCGATCACTGCAGCGGTCGAGAGGGATTCGGACAGAGCGATGGCGGCAGCCTTGGTCTTCTTGGCGTCTCCGGCGCCCGACGTCAGTCGCGCCTCGAGTAGCGAGACCTCGGTCGCGAGGTCGTCGTAGCGACGACCGAAATGGGCGAGGCCCTCGGTGGCGTCGCCGGCCTGCCACGAACCGATC
>NZ_BAAILK010000046.1:468820-537381 GCF_054589475.1 Rhodococcus sp. no. 34 | reverse complement strand
GACGTTCACCGTCAGCGGTCTTCACCCAGGCGGTTCCGTCTTCCTCGACGCGTCCGAACTTGCTCGGGTCGCTGGCCGGTGCGGCGGTGACGGCATGCGAGGCTGCTGGTCCGGGGCGAGGTGCTCCGGGGCGGGGCGCACCGGGGCGTGGTCCACCAGGTTTGGGAGCGCCGGGTTTGGGTGCTGCCGGGCTCGGGCTGGCCGAACTGCTGTCGGCGCCGGTGGTGGGTTCACTGTTCTCGGTCATCGGTCCTCGTCTCTGCCGCGCGTCACGGCTGCCTGATCGCATTCCTGGTTCCATTGAACCCGGTACTCACGTTCTCCGACTATTGAATCAGGTAAGAGGGTGTGAGGTCGCCACCTCGGGGTCGACTAGCGTGGCAACTGTGTTGACTTCCGCTGTTCTCGTCCCCTCGGCGCCGTTACTCGTGCCGGAATTGTCCGGTGATTCGGCCGAGTCCGCTCAGGTGCGTGCTGCAGCGACAACCGCCGTGAGCCGGCTCGCTCACGAGGCGGTGCACTGGGTGGGCGTCGGTGTCGGCCCCGAGAATGCAGAACCCGAGAAAGCAGCAGGCGAACTCTGGCGATCGGGCGTCGGACGTGGGCAGATCGGTACGTTCGCTGGATTCGGCGCCGATGTCCGGACGTCACTGGACGCGGATGCGGCAGGCGAACCGGTGCCATCTCTCGAACTGTGCGCCCTTGTTGCCGGCTGGTTGCGTGGCCGAACAGACGTGGAGATAACCGTCGACATGCACGTCGTCAGTGCAAAGGCGTCGGCGAATGAATGTCGTGAATTCGGGCAGCAGCTGCGCAAGCAACTCGACAGCGACAACCGACCGCAAGGGCTTCTGATCGTTGCTGACGGTGCGTCCACGCTGACGGCAAAGGCGCCAGGAAGCTTCGACGAGCGCGCCGCGGGTGTGCAGTCGGCCATCGACGACGCCCTGACGGCCGGTGACCCGGAGGCGCTGCTTGCTCTCGATCCGCGGCTCTGCCGCAGTGTCGGAGCCCAGGGGCGCGCGGCGTGGCAGGTCCTGGCCGGTGCCTTTACGGGCTCGTCTCGGTCGGCCCATCCTCGCGCGACGGTCGACTACAGCGATGCGCCGTTCGGCGTCGGTTACCACGTCGGGACGTGGCGGCCGTGAACGTCCCTGAAGAACTTCGCCCGATCGCAGTTGTCGGTCCGACAGCGTCGGGAAAGTCCGATCTCGCGCTGGCACTGGCCGAGGAATTCGGCGGTGAAATCATCAACATCGACGCGATGCAGCTCTATCGCGGCATGGATATCGGGACCGCCAAACTGACGCCGGCCGAGCGTCGCGGGATTCCGCATCACCTGCTCGACGTTCTCGACGTGAAGGAGACCGCCACCGTCGCGCGTTATCAAAGCGACGCGATCGCGATCGCCGAGAATCTGATCGTGGCGGGCAAGGTTCCGGTGATCGTCGGCGGATCCATGATGTACGTCCAGTCTCTACTCGACGAATGGTCCTTTCCGGCAACGGATCCCGAAGTTCGTGCGAAGTGGGAGGCAGTGCTGGCCGACGGTGGGGTCGGTGCGGTGCATACGGCGCTTGTTGCTGCTGATCCGGTAGCGGCGGCGTCGATACTGCCGACGGACGGCCGGCGGATGGTTCGGGCGCTCGAGGTCGTCGAGCTGACAGGTCTGCCGTTCGCGGCCTCGGCGCCGCAGATCGGTGACCCTCGATGGGGAACTCGCATTCTCGGCGTAGATCGGGATACGGAAGAACTCGACGCCCGGATTCGGTTGCGAACAGAGCTGATGTTTTCAGACGGACTTGTCGACGAAGTTGCCGTGCTCGTCGAGCAAGGATTGCGTGATGGCGTCACCGCGCCGCGAGCCATCGGCTACGCACAGGTGCTCGCACATTTCGACGGTGAATACGATCTGGCCGAAGCACTCGAACGGACGTTCATCGGGACGCGGCGCTACGTTCGCCGCCAACGATCATGGTTCCGTCGTGACGCACGCGTGCACTGGCTCGACGGTGCCGATCCGGAGCTGCCCAACTCCGCTTTCGCGGCGCTCGCAGATCGCGGTCTGTAACACGATCGAGCGGATCAGCTATCTTACAGTTAGCTATTTCGCGATCGATCGGTTTCGCGATCGACGGACTGGAGGACAACGAACATGGCGCAGACCGCGGCGCACGCGCATCCGAAACGTCGACGCGCGGGTCGGCTACCGCTGGTTCTTCTGCTCGTCACATTTCTCACGGTCGGCGGGGTACTGATCTACTTTGCGGTGAGTGCGGCCGGGAAGCCCATCAGCGCACCTGTTCCCGAAGCGCCCTTCGACGTGGGAGCCCCAACCGATCCAGGGGCGAGTTGGGCGCCTGCGCCAACGGATCTGCCGCCGAACACGCTCGCGATTCCCGATCTGGATGTGCGAGCCGACATCGTGACCAGTGGGTTCGGCGCCAACCGCGGAATGATCCTTCCGCATCCTGACAAGGTTTCGCATTTCACCAACGGCGTGCAGTTCGGATCTTCGGAGGGTACCAATCTTGTTGCCGGCCACGTCGACGACGGTGACCGCACGCACGGCGCCTTGTGGGCGCTGCACCAGATGAAGCCCGGAACACCGATCTATGTCAGTGACGACACCGGAACGATGTTCACCTATCACGCCGCGAGCCTGAAGTTGTACGAAAAGGTGGCTTTGCCTGCGGAGTTCTTCTCCGAATCCGGTGCGCCCAGGCTTGTCCTGGTGACCTGCGGGGGCGCGACGGTGCCGGATCCCTCGTTGCCGTCCGGCTTCACCTACGAACAGAACGTGGTGGTCACCGCGTCACCTGCGTAAGTCGCTCGGTAGGTCCGGATAGGATGGCGACCATGGATTTCAGTAAGGGCCACGGCACGCAGAACGACTTCGTCGTTCTCCCTGACCTCGACGTTCGGATCGATCTCGAGCCGGCGCGAGTTTCAGCGTTGTGTGATCGTCAGCGTGGCCTCGGCGCCGACGGCATCCTTCGTGTCGCCCGGGCAGGCGCACTTGCGGACGCGGGCGTGCTCGGTGCGCTGCCCGACGGCGTCGCTGCCGAAGACTGGTTCATGGACTACCGCAACAGCGACGGCTCCATCGCCGAGATGTGCGGAAACGGCGTTCGCGTATTCGCCCACTATCTCAAGGCCTCGGGCTTGGAGAGCAAGGACGAGTTCGTGGTCGGCAGCCGCGCCGGAGCACGTCCGGTCGTGGTGCACGGCTACGACGCCACACATGGTGACGTGACCGTGGCGATGGGCCCGATCAAGGACCTCGGCACCAGCTCGGCAACAATCGACGGCCGCGTCTTCGCCGGCGTCGGGATCGACGTCGGTAATCCGCATTTGGCGTGTGTCGACGAGCACGTGACGCCAGAAGTGTTGAGTTCGCTCGATTTGAGTGTTTCGCCGGGCTTCGATCCCGGGTTCTTCCCGCACGGCGTCAATATCGAGATCGTGACTCCGATCCACGACGGTGGGGTTCACATGCGCGTTCACGAGCGCGGTGTGGGCGAGACTCGTTCCTGCGGAACCGGAACGGTCGCAGCTGCGGCCGCGGCGCTGAGGTACGACTGCCGCGATGAAGGCTCGGTACTGGTGCGCGTGCTCGGCGGCGAGGTACAGGTCACCGTCGAAGGCGGCAAAGGGTCGTTGCGGGGGCCCTCGGTTCTGGTGGCGAGCGGAACGATCAGCGACGCGTGGTGGCAATCGCTTGTGTGATATCGCCCGCGGGAAATACGCCTGCAGGAAATACGGATGCACCGTGCCCAGGTTTCGTGGGACCATGGATCTTGTATGACGAACACACATGAAAACGAAGAGTCCACCGCTCACGAGCAGTCCGAGTACGCGCAAGCCGAATACACGGCAGCGTCCGCATCGGGCAACCCGTCGACCGGTGAGATGCAACTCGCAGATCGCGGCGCCCTGCGCCGCGTGGCCGGTCTGTCGACCGAGCTCGAGGACGTCACCGAAGTCGAGTACCGCCAGCTTCGACTCGAAAGAGTTGTCCTGGTCGGCGTCTGGACGCAGGGAACTGCCGAGCAGGCCGAGGCGAGCATGACCGAGTTGGCCGCACTTGCCGAGACGGCCGGCTCCGAGGTCCTCGAAGGACTGGTTCAGCGTCGCGACAAACCCGACGCTGCCACCTACATCGGTTCCGGCAAGGCGCAGGAACTGCGCGAAGTAGTCCTGGCGACCGGCGCCGACACCGTCGTCTGCGACGGTGAGCTGACGCCGGCGCAGCTCACGGCGCTGGAGAAGATCGTCAAGGTCAAGGTCATCGACCGGACGGCCCTCATTCTCGACATCTTTGCTCAGCACGCCACTTCGCGTGAGGGTAAGGCGCAGGTCGCTTTTGCTCAGATGGAGTACATGCTCCCGCGTCTGCGTGGTTGGGGCGAGTCGATGTCGCGCCAGGCCGGTGGCCGTGCCGGCAGTAACGGCGGTGTGGGTCTGCGTGGTCCCGGTGAAACGAAAATCGAGACGGACCGCCGTCGTATTCGTGAGCGCATGGCAAAACTACGCCGCGAGATCAAGGGCATGAAGGCCGCTCGCGACACCAAGCGCACACGTCGACTGCAGAGCGACATCCCGTCGATCGCCATCGTCGGATACACCAACGCGGGCAAATCGAGTCTGCTCAATTCGCTCACCGGATCGGGTGTGCTCGTGGAGAACGCGTTGTTCGCCACCTTGGACCCGACCACTCGCCGCGCAGCACTCGACGACGGCCGCGAGTACGTACTCACCGACACGGTCGGCTTCGTGCGACACCTTCCGACTCAGTTGGTCGAGGCATTCCGCTCGACTCTCGAGGAAGTGACCGACGCGGATCTGCTTCTGCACGTGGTCGACGGTTCGGATCCGTTGCCGACAGAACAGATCAAGGCTGTGCGGGAAGTCGTCACCGATGTTCTGCGCGAGACGGATTCGAAGGCTCCGCCGGAGTTGATCGTGGTCAACAAGATCGACGCGGCAGATCCGGTTACGTTGACGCAACTACGTGGTCTGTTGCCTGGTGCCGTGTTCGTCTCGGCGCGGACGGGTGAGGGAATCGCCGAACTAAGAGCACATCTCAGCGAGGTGCTGGTTCGGCCGGAGGTCGAGGTCGACGTGCTGGTGCCGTACACGCGCGGTGACTTGATGGCTCGAATCCACTCGGACGGAACGATTTTGGAATCGACTCACGAAGAGGCGGGAACGCGGGTGCACGCACGTGTGCCGCAGATGTTGGCCTCGGCATTGGTCGAGTACGCACCTAGTGCGTAGTTTCGGGGCCGTGGTCGCGGTGATTGCTGCGACTACGGCAACCGCACTGCTTCCCGGAGCGCTCGCACAGGCGTCGTCGTTCGAACCGAGCGAGTTCGCCCCACTCTGTACGCCTACCGATCCTGCGCTCCAGGAGTTGTCGGGGATGGTCGTCGTCGACGATCGGATCTACGCGATGGGCGACGGCGGCAGTGACGACTTCGTATTCGAAATGGACCTGAACTGTGTTGTCCAGAAACAGATTCCGGTCCCGATAGATCCTTACGACGTCGAAGATCTTGCGGTGAGTGGGCGAACGCTCGTTCTGTCGGACACCGGTGACAACCTCCGGACCCGCGAAACAGTGGCGTTCATCACGATGGACCTCGATTCCGGTGACGGTACGTTGCACCGCCTCACGTACCCGGACGGTGCGCACGACACCGAGTCGATACTGCTCGACCCCGACGGCCACGTTTTTGTCGTGACCAAGGAATTGTTCGGCGAAAGCAGTGTCTACACACCGGTCGGGGATCAGAAACTGAGTGACTTGGCGCAGCCCGGCCCGACGCCGCTCGAGCGCGTCGGAGCCGTGTCCCTCGGACCGGAGAAGCCCGTGTCGGTGATGTTCACCGGGGGAGCGGTGTCGTCGGACGGTTCGGCGATCGCACTTCGGAGTTACTCCGACCTGTACCTGTACGAAGTCGTGGACGGCGGAATCGGCGCGACGCTCACCGGTACCGAACCGCTGCGGATCCCGCTCCCGAAGGAGCCTCAGGGTGAGGCGGTGGCATTCAACGATGCGGGCGATGTTCTGATCGGTTCGGAATCTGCCGGCGGAGCGTTGCCTCCGGTGTACGTGATGCGAGCGCTCGTGGACGCGACAGAAGCGACGGCTGACTCGTCTGCCGGTTCGGTCGGTGTCGGGGTCGATCCGTGGACATTCGTGTGGGCCGGGTTGGTCGCGGCAGGATGTGCGATCGGGGGCGCGGCATTCGTGAGATTTCGACGACGCCGCTGATTCCCGATAATTCCACGAATTCGCAGACCGACGGTAGATGTGGATACTGGAACGAATGCACGGGCATCAACTCCTGACGCGGCTCTCGCGTATGTCACTCGAGCACGGACACATCACCGCAGCGCTGCTCGTGGGTTCCGTCATCGTCGGCGTCGGCACGTTGCTTCTGCTTCGGTGGTTGCCGCGTCGGGCCGCGTTGGTCGCGCTAGGTCTGTCAGTGCTCGGATCAGCCACCGGTGCGACGTTCGTGTGGCTCAGCTTTCGGCCGCTGCCCGCGCAGCTACCGGTGTCGAATTTTGTCTGGATAGCGCTGGCGATGTTCGGAGTCATCGGCGCCGCACTCGTTCTCCTTCGGCGCCCAGGGCTTGCGCGTGGCCTTTCGGTGACGGCATTCGCCGGGCTGGCCGCGATCGTCGCAGTGGGTCAGGTCAACGCGCAGACCGGCACCTATCCCACACTCGGCTCACTGGTCGGGCACTGGCCGGTGGGCTCGGTCGAGAACGTTGCCTTAGATTCGCTCCCCGGGGCCGAACCTTGGGTTCAACGGGGACTGCCCACCGAAACTCATTGGCAGGTTCCGGTGCGGATGCCGAGCAACGGTGTCGTGACGGAAGCGGCGATTCCAGGAAACGTTTCGGGATTCGACGCGAGGCCTGCGACGCTGTATCTCCCGCCGGCCTATCTTGCCGATCCGCGTGCCGAGTTGCCCGTACTGGTGTTGGTGGCGGGTGAGCCCGGCAGCCCCAGCGACTGGCTGGACAGTGGCCGGCTCGCGACCACCGTCGACGCCTATGCGTCGAGGCATTCCGGGCTTGCTCCCGTCGTGGTGGTGCCCGACGCGTTGGGGGACTACGACGCCAACCCCGGCTGCATGGATTCTGCGCTCGGCAACGTCGCGACGTATCTGGACCAGGACGTCCCGAACTGGATCGAATCGAACCTTCAAGTGAATCCGGACGCTGCGCAATGGGCTATCGGTGGGTTCTCCTACGGCGGGACATGCGCGATCGAGATGGCCGTGAACTTCCCGGACCGATACCCGTCGTTCCTGGACTTCTCCGGCCAGGACGAACCGTCGACCGGTGATCACGAGGACACCGTGGCGGCCATGTTCGACGGTGACGAAAGCGCGTTCGACGCGGTCAACGCCCGAGACCTGATGGCGCAGAATCGGTATCCGCAGTTGTCGGGTGTATTTGTCGCGGGTGAGGACGACGACATCTACCGCCCTCAGCAGGAGATCATGTTCGAGGCTGCACGCGCCGCCGACATGAACGTGGACTACTACACCCTTCCCGGCGGGCACTCGGGTGATGTGTGGGGCACTGCTCTGGAACTCGAAATGGACTGGCTGGGCCGGACACTCGCACTGACTCCGTGAGAGTGTCCGGCCCGCTACACAGCACCGACTGACATCGGGTCAGGCGTCGAGATCAGCGGCTACCAGCTCGGCGACCTTGGCGAGTGCGTCGGCGTCGTCGGACTCGATGGTTACTTCGGTGTCCTTGGCGGCTCCGAGCGTCATGATCATCAGTGCCGAACCTGCATCCACGGGTTCGCCGTCGGCGACTGCGAGGGTGACCGTGGCGCCGGAGGCTCCGACTGCTTCGGCGATGAGAGCGGCGGGGCGGGCGTGGAGGCCGACTGCGGAACCGACGGCAACTGTCTTGCTGGGCATGGGATCTCCTCGTTGTAGAACTGTCGTTGCGGACGTTATGGGGTGTTCGGGCAGATCTGGTGACTCAGGTGGTGACTGCAGTGTTGCCTGCTGTCGATCATGCCGCAGCGGGCACGATTTCGGGGTCGAGTTCGGCATCGGACGGCCCCTTGCGGAAGAACTCCTTGGCTCCGACGACGGCGAGCGCAGCTACCACGGTTCCCGCGGCGAGCGAGACCAGGAACCAGCCGATTCCGCCGACTGCGAAGAAGACGAAGATCCCGCCGTGCGGGGCGCTGAGAGTGACGTCGAAAGCCATGATCAGCGCGCCGGTGACCGCGCCGCCCGCCATCATCGAGGGGATCACGCGAAGCGGGTCGGCAGCGGCGAACGGAATCGCGCCCTCGGAGATGAATGCCGAACCCAGCAACCAGGCAGCCTTTCCGTTCTCCCGTTCGGCTTCGCTGAAGAGCTTGGGACGCAGCACCGTCGAGGCAAGTGCCATGGCAAGCGGCGGAACCATACCGGCAGCCATGACAGCCGCCATGATGCGCAAAGTGGCCGGGTCGTTGACGTTGAGTCCGGCGACGGCGAAGGCGTAAGCCGCCTTGTTGACCGGTCCACCGAGGTCGAAGCACATCATCAGGCCGAGAATGATGCCGAGGAAGATGGCCGAGCTGCCGGACAGTCCGTTGAGCCAGTCGGTGAGACCGGAGGTGATCGCGGCGAGCGGACGCCCGAGGACGATGAACATCAGTGCTCCGACGACCAGCGTCGCGAACAGCGGGATGATTACCACCGGCATCAGGCCTCGCAGCCACTGCGGGACGGCGATCCGGCCGATGTAGAGCGCGACGACACCGGCGATGAGACCACCGACCAAGCCGCCGATGAAACCGGCACCGACGAACACGGCGACCGCGCCGGCTGTGAAGCCGGGAGCGATGCCAGGCCGGTCGGCGATGGCGAAGGCGATGTAGCCGGCCAACGCGGGCACCAGGAAGCTGAATGCCAACGAACCGATCTGGAACAGCACTGCGCCGAGATAGGTGGCCAGACCACCGTCGGGAAGGTTGGTGATCGAGTTGTTGAGAACGATGTCCTTGGCCGGACCGGAGATCTCGTATCCGCCGAGCAGGAAGCCGAGTGCGATCAGCAGACCGCCGGCCGCGACGAACGGGATCATGTAGCTGACACCGGTCAGGAGGACCTGACGGAGGTGGGTGCCGAACCCTACGGAACCGGCATCGGAATCCGCGGCCGCTGCGGCGGTGCCGTCAACGGTGGCGGCGGCGGGATTCTCGGAGGCGCGCAACGCTTCTGCGAGCATCTTGTCCGGCTCGTTGATTGCCCGCTTCACACCGGAAGCGACGACGGGCTTACCGGCGAATCGTTCGCGGCCCTTCACTCCGACGTCGGTGGCGAAGATGACCGCGGCGGCTCCCGCGATCACCGAAGGGTCAAGGGGGGTGCTTCCGCTCGAACCTTGCGTTTCGACGTGAACCTTGATGCCGGCGCGTTCACCCGCGGCGACGAGTGAGTCCGCCGCCATGTAGGTGTGAGCGATTCCGGTCGGGCAGGCGGTGACCGCGACGATGTGACGCTCCGCGGGCGCTGGTGCCGGGGTCTCCTCGGTAGCGTGTTTCCCGGTGGAAACAGGTGCCGGGGGTGTCGCTGCCGCAGCCTTTGCTGCAGGATCCTTCGGTGCGGGATTGAGTACCTCGTCGACCAGTCTCACGATCTCGTCCGGCGTCGACGCTTCACGAAGTGACGTGACGAACGCGGGCCTGACGAGTGCTCGGGCCAACGAGGAGAGCAGCTTCATGTGCTCGGCCCCGGCGCCTTCGGGTGCCGCGATCAGGAAGACCAGATCGGCGGGGCCGTCGGGTGCACCGAAGTCGACCTTCGGATCGAGTCGAGCAAACCCCAGGGACGCGGACGAGACAGCCTCGGCGCGGCAGTGGGGAATTGCGATTCCGCCGGGCAGTCCGGTCGCGGACTGCGCTTCGCGAGCGAGTGCGGCATCGACCAGTCCCGCGGCGTCGCTCGCCCGTCCCGCTGCAGTCAATCGCGCTGCGAGAGAACGAATGACATCTTCCTTGGTCGAACCCAGGTCGGTGTCGAGTGAGATCAGTTCGGGACTGATGATCTCCGGGCCGGAACTGCCGGCTGCGGTGGTATCGGACATGTCAGGTTCCTTAGGGCGTCAGGCGAGTTCGGTGGGGACGGGGATGGGAGAGGCGGCATCTGCTGCAGATACCGAAACCGCTGCCAGATCGATCTGTTCGGGTGTGGGAAGGGTTGTGCCGGGAAGGGAGGCAGCGGCGCTTCCGTAGGCGACCGCGTGACGTAGCCGCTCGGATTCCGAGCCGCCGCCCGCTTCGGCGAGGATGTAGCCGGCCAGCGACGAATCGCCTGCGCCGACGGTACTGACTGCGACAATCGGGGGAGCGGTGGCGATCCACGCGCCGTCGGCCGTGACGAGGACGGCACCGGCTGCGCCGAGCGTGGCGAGCACGCTGCCGACGCCGCGATCGACCAATCGCTGCGCCGCCGTGACTGCAGGCCCGGGATCACCGTTCTCGGCAGCACGTTCGAGGACGTGGCCGTCGACGCCGGTCAGTTGCGCGAGTTCCTCGCCGTTGGGTTTGAGCAGATCAGGTGCCGAGCCGGGGAAGCCTTCGGCGAGTGCCGTCAGTGGGGCGTCCGAGGTGTCGACCGCCACCTTGCACGGGTGATCGCGCAGCGCGGCGACCAGTTCGCCGTACCACCCCAGCGGAACGCCGGGAGGCAGTGAGCCGGACAGCGCGAACCACAGTGCGGTATCGGCGCGGGCGATCAACTCCTGTGCCAGGGCGTCGAGCGTCGAACCGGACAGCGTTGCGCCCGGTTCGTTGATCTTCGTCGTGGTCCCGTCCGGTTCCGCGATGGTGATGTTGGTGCGAGCCGGACCCGTTGTGGCGACGCCGATGTGGGGAATCCCACCGGTTGCGAGCGCCGAGAGCAGAGGGTCACCACCGTTTCCCGGCAGCACCGCGAGCACGTCGAGGTCGGCTGCGGCGAGAACACGCGCCACGTTGACCCCCTTGCCGCCGGGGTCGCTGCGAGTGGAGTGGGCGCGTAGGACGGAGCCTCGTTCGAGCCGTTGCTCGAGTTGTACGGTCCGATCGATACTCGGGTTGGCTGTCAGTGTGACGATCATGCGATCACCACCTCGATTCCGTGGTCGTGGAACTCGGATGTGTCTGTGGGACTGATCTCTTCGTCGGTGATGAGGACGTCGATGCTGTCGAGTGGTGCGAAGCTGATCAAGTGCTCGCGGCCGACTTTGCTGGAATCGGCCACCACGACAACGTGATTGGCGGCCTTGACCATCGCACGTTTGACGGCGGCCTCTTCGCTGTCCGGGGTGGAGAGTCCGTGTCCGACGCTGATCGCGTTGGTTCCGACGAAGGCGACGTCGACCCGCAACGTGCTCAGCAGGCGTAGAGCGTCCTCGCCGACCGCGGCTTGCGTCACCCCGCGTACTCGTCCGCCGAGCAGGATCAGGGAAATCGAGTTCATCGATGCCAGTCGTGCGCCGATCGGCACGGAATTGGTCACGGCCGTGAAGTCGTTCTCGGTCGGTAGTTCGGGGATCATGCGGCCCGTGGTCGTGCCCGCGTCGAAGATGACGCTGCCGCCGGTAGGAGGGAGATAGGTGACCGCGCAGCGGGCGATCCGGTCCTTCTGTTGCGCGCGGGTCTGATCGCGTTCCGCCATGCCCGGTTCGGTCACATGGAGGGATCCGGTCGGAACGGCGCCGCCGTGCACACGCCTGATCTGTCCGATCCGCTCGAGGAAGGCCAGATCGCGACGCACGGTCTCGGTGGTCACACCGAAGGTCTCCGACAGCGCCGCCACGGACATGCGTCCGCGCTGCGACACCATGGTGCCGATCGCTTGTTGGCGTTCTTCCGCGTACACGTGCTCTCCGATTCCGAAATGTGATCCGACGGTGCGTTGTGGATCACAGTGAATGTTGCTTTATGTTGTTTTACGCCCGAGTGTGTTGACATGTCAAGACTTGGGAGTAATCTTCGTCACAACGAAGGTGAGGGCTTTACGCGCTCGAGGTGATCCGGTGTGACACCGGGCCCATCGCTCAAGGAGGACAGATGACCGAACAGCTCAACCGAATCACCGTGCACGGCACCCCCGTCGTGCCCGGAATTGCCTACGGCCCGGCTATCTGGCCGTCCAGCCGACCAGAACTCGTCACCGATGCACCGGCCCTCGACGAGGCCGATCGAGAGGCCGCTGCAGACGCCTTCGTCGCAGCAGCGAAGGCTGTCGAGAACCGCCTTCTCGGACGGGCCGGCGAAGCCACAGGCGCGGCCGCCGAGGTCTTGCAGGCCAACGCGGCGATGGCAGCCGATCGCGGCTGGATCGGGGCGGCAAAGAAGTCGATCGCCGGCGGAGTGCCCCCGGTGCAGGCTGCGATCGCGGCGACGGAGCAGTTCGTGGTGCTGTTCACCAAGGTCGGCGGTGTGATGGCCGAGCGCGTCACCGATCTCGAGGACATCCGCGACCGCGTGATCGCCGAACTCTCCGGATTGCCCGAACCCGGAGTTCCGATGCCCGAGACGCCGTCGGTGCTGTGCGCGGACGATCTGGCTCCTGCGGACACCGCGGGCCTCGATGCAACCAAGATCATCGGACTCGTGACCATCTTCGGCGGCCCGACCAGCCACACGGCAATCATCGCGAGGCAGTTGGGCATCCCGTGCATCGTGGCCGCGAAGGAACTGGAATCCATCGCGGCCGGAACACCGATTCTGATCGACGGAACCACCGGCGACGTGATCGCGGAGCCCGATCCCGAGCAGGCGCGCGAACTGGTCGAACAATCCCGGATCGATCGTGAACGCGTCAGCACGTGGACCGGACCAGGCCGGACGTCGGACGGCCGGCCGGTAGACGTCCTCGCCAACGTTCAAGACGGCGCCGGCGCTCGGGCCGCGGCGCTGACCGCAGCGGGAGGCATCGGGCTCTTCCGGACCGAACTCTGCTTCCTCGGCCGTGAGACCGAACCGACCGTAGACGAGCAGGCGGCGATCTACGCCGAAGTTCTCGAGGCCTTCGCAGGCAAGAAGGTCATCATTCGCACGTTGGACGCGGGTTCGGACAAGCCGCTCAAATTCGCCAACCATCAAGAGGAAGCGAATCCGGCCCTCGGCGTTCGTGGGGTCCGAATCGCCTGGCAGGACATGGGAATTCTCGACCGCCAGCTCGACGCGATCGCGGCAGCCGCGGCGTCGACCAACTCGTCGCCGTGGGTCATGGCACCGATGATCGCCACCCCGGCCGAGGCGAAACGTTTTGCCGATGCGGTGCGGGCACGCGATCTTGTTCCCGGTGTGATGGTGGAGATCCCGGCGGCGGCGCTGTTGGCCGACCAGATTCTCGAACACGTCGAATTCCTCTCGATCGGTACCAACGACCTCGCTCAGTACACGATGGCCGCTGATCGGATGTCCTCCGAACTCGCCGACCTGACCGATCCGTGGCAGCCCGCGGTGCTCGCCCTTGTCGCACGTACGGCCCAGGCCGGTCAGGCGGCAGGCAAGCGCGTCGGCGTCTGCGGTGAGGCGGCCGCCGATCCACTGTTGGCGTGTGTTCTGGCCGGACTCGGAGTTTCCTCGCTGTCGTGCGCTGCGGCGTCGGTCGCGGGTGTGGGAGCGAAGGTCGGGTCAGTCACCATGGCGCAATGTGAGGCGGCTGCGGCGGCGGTGCTGGCAACCGGTGATCCGGTGGCAGCGCGCAAAGCGGCGGCCGACGCAATCAGCTGAACTGGTTTCGTTGGTCTCGGTCGGAGACCGAGCGCCTGACCTCTAGTATTTCGACCTGTGATCGAACGAGAAACAATGACCGGGGCCGGCGGAATCGGCTGGACTGTCCACGGAGACGGCAAGCGGATCGCCGACGGAGCCGTCGTGGCGCCGGACGAACGACTGAGTTGGCCGCGCACCATCGGAATCGGGATGCAACACGTCATCGCGATGTTCGGAGCGACACTGCTCGTTCCGACCATCACCGGCTTCCCCGTCACGACGACGCTGTTGTTCTCGGGTATCGGCACCGCGCTGTTCCTGCTCATCACCCGGGGCCGGATCCCGAGCTATCTCGGTTCGTCCTTCGCGTTCATCGCCCCGCTGACAGCGTCGGCAGGATCGGGCCCGGCCGCGCAGCTCGGTGCCGTCATGGCCGTCGGCATCGTGTTGATGTTGATCGGCGTCGCCGTACGTCTGATCGGCAGCCGGGTCATCGACGCCGTCATGCCGCCGGTAGTGACAGGCGCGGTCGTCGCGCTGATCGGTCTCAACCTCGCTCCGACGGCGGTCGGTTCCTTCGAATCGCAGCCGCTGATCGCCACCGTCACGCTCGTTTCGATCCTGCTGGTCACGGTCGTCGGTCCCGGGCTGCTCGGCCGGTTGGGCATTCTGGTCGGCGTCGTGATCGGCTGGGTCTTCGCCGCGGTCATCGGTGGTCTCGACAGTGAACGAGTGTCCGCTCTGCGCGAAGCCGACTGGTTCGGGCTGCCGAGTCTGCACGGACCGTCGTTCGACTGGTCGGTGATCGTGCTCGCGCTGCCCGTGGTGATCGTTCTGGTCGCCGAGAACGTCGGACATGTCAAGGCGGTGTCCGCCATGACGGGTAAGTCCCTCGATGATCTGGCCGGCAATGCGCTGTTTGCAGACGGTCTCGCCACGACCTTGGCGGGCGCCGGCGGCGGATCCGGAACCACCACGTATGCCGAGAACATCGGGGTCATGGCAGCGACGCGTGTGTACTCGACCGCGGCGTACTGGGTAGCGGCCGCCACCGCCGTGATCCTGGCATTTTCGCCCAAATTCGGTGCACTGGTCTTCACGGTTCCGAACGGCGTCATCGGCGGTGCGACGATGGTTCTCTACGGACTCATCGGCATTCTCGGTGTGCGCATCTGGATGGAAGCGAAGGTGGACTTCACCGATCCGGTCAACCTGACCGTCGCCGCTGCCGCACTGGTTGCCGGCATCGGGAACCTGACGCTGACCATTGGTTCGGTCGAGCTGGGCGGCATCGCTTGGGGGTCGATCGGCATCCTGGTCGCCTACCCGATCATGCGATACCTCGCCAAATTCCGTACTTCGAGTAACAGATAACCGCTACAGTCACGAATCGTGATCGTTCGGGTCATCGACGGGTATCGCAACAGGTTCTACCGTCGGAGGCAGTGACGTGGGCCCGCGAACTTCGGCGTGCCCAGTCTCAGCGAAAACATCCCGACCGGGTACATCGTCCCCACCGGGTACATCACTGAAGTGCCGTATATCGAATTGCAAGGAGTCGGCGTGGAGCGCACCCTGTTCGAACCGGAACATGAACTCTTCCGGGAGTCGTACCAGAAGTTCTTGGCACAGCACGTGGCACCGAACCACGAGAAGTGGGAAGAGCAGAACATCGTCGATCGTGACGTCTGGGTCGAGGCCGGAAAGCAGGGATTCCTGGGAACCGCGGTACCTGAGGAATTCGGCGGCGGCGGTGTCAAGGATTTCCGCTACAACACGATCATCACCGAGGAAACCACCAAGGGTGGCTTCAGTGGTATCGGCTTCACGCTGCACAACGACGTGGTGGCGCCGTACCTCCTGGAGTTGACCAACGAGGAGCAGAAGCAGCGTTGGCTACCCGGATTCGCGTCGGGTGAGCTGATCTCGGCGATCGCGATGACCGAACCGGGTACCGGTAGCGACCTGCAGGGCATCAAGACGAAAGCAGTTCGCGACGGGGACCACTGGGTACTCAACGGTTCGAAGACCTTCATCACCAACGGAATGAACGCCGACATCATCATCGTTGTCGCGTGCACCGACCCGGACAAGGGTGCTCAGGGCTTCAGCCTCCTCGTTGTCGAGCGGGACATGCCCGGCTTCGAGCGTGGACGCAATCTCGACAAGATCGGCATGAAGGCTCAGGACACCGCCGAACTCAGCTTCACCGACGTACGCGTTCCCGCTGCCAACCTGCTGGGCGAAGAGGGAATGGGCTTCTTCTACTTGATGAAGAACCTTCCCCAGGAACGACTCTCGATCGCCGTCGTTGCTGCCGCCGCAATGGAATCGGTTCTCGAGAGCACGATCCAGTACTGCCGTGACCGCAAGGCATTCGGCAAGTCGATCGGCAGCTTCCAGAACACCCGATTCGTACTGGCCGAATTGGCAACGGAGACCACGGCAGTGCGCATCCTGGTGGACAAGTTCATCGAGCAGCTCAATGCCGAGAAGCTGACCGTGCAGGAAGCTGCGATGGCGAAGTGGTGGACCACCGAAGCTCAGGTCAAGCTCATCGACCGCTGCCTCCAGCTGCACGGAGGCTACGGCTACATGAAGGAATACCCGGTTGCCAAGGCGTACATGGACTCTCGTGTGCAGACCATCTACGGTGGCACAACCGAGATCATGAAGGAGATCATCGGACGTTCGCTGAATCTCTGATTCGGGTGATGGACCGCTGATCGTCACGAAAAGACTCTGGGCCCCGGCTGATGCCGGGGCCCAGAGTTTTGTGATCGAGGGTGCGAGCGAACTCAGATCTTCCGCATGACCGTGACAACCTTGCCCAAGATGACGGCGTTGTTGCCGGGAATCGGCTCGAAGAGGTCGTTGTGCGGCATCAGCCACACCTCCTTCTTCGTACGCTTGAACGTCTTCACGGTGGCTTCGCCGTCGATCATTGCGGCCACGATGTCACCGTTCTCGGCGACGTTCTGCTGACGGACGACAACCCAGTCGCCATCGCAGATCGCTGCATCGATCATCGACTCACCGACAACCTTGAGCATGAAGAGCGAACCTTGGCCGACGAGCTCGCGGGGGAGTGGAAACACATCCTCCACAGCTTCCTCGGCGAGGATCGGTCCGCCGGCAGCGATGCGGCCCAGGATGGGGACGAACGCCGGCTCTGGCAGCGGGTCGGCACTGTTGTACTCGCCGGAATGCTTCGACACCGACGCGATGGCGGTATCGGCCGCAACCTCGTCGAGACCCCGAACATCGACTGCACGAGGGCGATTGGGATCGCGTCGAAGGAAGCCCTTGCGCTCCAACGTTCGCAGTTGATGCGCGACCGACGACGTGGAGGTAAGCCCCACCGCATCCCCGATTTCGCGAATGCTCGGCGGATACCCGCGCTCCGTCACCGAATCTCGGATCACTTCGAGAACGCGCCGCTGACGCTCGGTGAGCGTCTCGCTCGACGGAGACGGAACTGCAGAAGCTCCTGCCTCCGCGGCTGTGCTGGAGCGATCGTCCTTCATGGCCTGTTGCCTCCGTGTCTGAAGAAGTCGTGTCTGAAAAAGTCGTGTCTGAACAAGTCGTGTTTGAAAACTGCCTGCAAAAGTGCCTGGTGCAAGTCGCGCAGAAACCTGTCGGTGCCTCCTGCCAACATTCGAGCTGTCGACAAACACGGAGGCTTTCGCAATTCCCGCTGTGTGGTCTGACACGAATCTAGCCGGATTTGCTCGCGGTTTCAAACATCTGTTCGATTCGTGTCGCTCCAAGTAGAGACATTGTCGGCCAGGCGTGGTAGAAATTCGAACATGCGTTCCATCGAACGCATGATCGAACACATCGATCGGTGTCGACCAGCGGAGGTCACGATGGGTAACGCAGCACTGAAAAGCAACAGGGTTTTCGACGACGCGATTGGTTTCGACGCGTTTGGTTTCGACGGTACGTCGGCACTGAAGTACCACCCCTCGTTCTATGGGCCCGATGCAGACGCTGTGTCCTTCGAACGGCGCGGAGCGGCCGAAATGCGTGGCGTGGCCAGGGATGTCGACGACGAACCGCAGGCGGCCGTCGTTCGCCGGGTTCCGGCGGTGGGCGCGGTTTCAGGTTCGCGTTCATTGCGCGAATCTCCTCGCCGGTGGGACAGCGAGCACGATTCGTCACGCCCGTACGGAGGAAGTTTCGCGCACCGAAACAGGGTCGGTGTGTCACGGGTCGAACATGAAGTGGCCGCCGAGGATGTCAGTTGGAAGACGGTTTTCCTGGGCGCCGTATTCACCGCATTCGCAGTGTTGGCGTTGGTGGGGATCGGCGCTTTGTCGAGTGGTGACGTAGCTGCGACAAACGGCGCGACCGAAGTGGTTCGCGTTGCCGCGGGTGAATCCCTCAGTGATATTGCTGCCAAGGTTGCACCTGGCCAGGCTGTCGGTTCGGTGATCGAGCAGATCATGGATCTCAATGCGATGTCGAGTTCCGGACTGTCAGTGGGACAAACGCTGATCGTGCCGGCCTCGGGGCGCTGACCTACCCCGTACCAGGCGGGGGCGTACCGAGCGTGAGAGCAGTCCGTTCACAGCGAGTAAGCTGTCCACTTGACAGTCCCACCACCTCGGGTGGTCGCGTTGAGTACGTGGATCTGCTCTGTAAATCGTCGGAGGATTTGCAGTCGGTAGCGAATCTGAGTTGCGGCCATTTCGGCGACAACGAAGGAACCCCGATGCATTGCCCGTTCTGCCGGCACCCTGATTCCCGAGTGGTCGATTCGCGCGAGGCCGACGAGGGCCAGGCGATCAGGCGGCGCCGTTCGTGCCCCGAGTGTGGCCGCCGATTCACCACGGTCGAGACGGCAGTTCTCTCGGTCGTGAAGCGCAGCGGCGTCACGGAGCCTTTCAGCCGAGAAAAGGTTGTCAAAGGTGTGCGTCGCGCATGCCAGGGCCGCCAAGTGGACAACGATTCGCTGAATTTGCTCGCCCAGCAGGTCGAAGATGCCGTTCGAGCTTCGGGTTCTGCCGAAATTCCCAGTAACGAGGTAGGGCTCGCGATCCTCGATCCGCTTCGAAATCTCGACGAAGTCGCCTACCTGCGATTCGCATCGGTGTACAAGTCTTTCAGCTCGGCTGCGGATTTCGAACGTGAGATCACCGACATGCGCGAGCATGCAGAGACCCGTGCCGCCGAGAAGGCTCCCGGCGCCGAGACCGTTTCCGTCGACTGAGGCCTTCGCCTCAGATAACGCTGAGAGCACAGAGCGGTCTTAGGTAACGCTGAGAACACAAAGCGAACAATCGAACAAATCGGGCACGTTATTCGCTTAGTGTCTACCAGGTACGTTCGTCCGCATCTCGGATCTTCACGGAGGCGTTATGAACTTAGTTGCAGTTCTCGGAGTCGTGAACAGCCTGGTAACCCTCGGGTTCGCCAACACTGTTGCCACCTTTGGCGGTTTCCTCACCAACGTCAACATTCAGACAATCTACTGATCGCGCAATTCTCGCCGAACATCAACGCTTGATCGCTTCGATAGCTTTCAGGACTCGCTTTTCGGAAATCGGTGTGGGTGTACCGAGGGACTGCGCAAACAAGCTCACGCGCAGTTCCTCGATCATCCAACTGATCGCGTCGACATCTCGAGCAGTGCGACGCTCTTCGGGAAGCGAACTCAACAACCGGTCGTACGCTGCGTACACCCGGTCGAGGACATCCATAGCCTGCTGATCTCGTTGTGCACTTGCGGGCAGAGCTTCGAGACGGAATTTTGCTGCGGCAAGATACCGCGGTAAATCGCGTAGGCGGGCCGATCCCAGTTCGGCGACAAATCCCGGAAACAGCAGTGAGGTCAACTGTTCTCGGACGTCGTCGGCTGCCTCGCCGCGCGAGCGGTCCAGCACGACGCTCAGTTGGTGTGCTTGTTCGAGGATCGGAACAATCATGCGCAGGATCGCGGAAACGCGTCCGGCCAGTTCGGAGCGTGCGATCTTCACCAGGGCATCGAACGCTTCAGGCGTGCGTACCGGTCCACCGTGGGCCGCGATCACTTCGTTGGCAGCTGCCACCCGGCAGTCTTCGACGAGGGCCTCCAAGCCGCCGTCCGGATTCTGGCCGAGAGCCAGACGCTGCGTGTTCGACAAGCCGGCGGTCACTGCCTTGAGTTGGGTGGGAACGGCCGCGAGGAGAAGCGCCCGCGTACCTTCCCTCATCGCCTGCGCCTGCGCGGCCGGCGTACTCAGGACACGAACGGCAACTCCGCCGTTCTCCGGCACCAGAGCTGGGTAGCCGGTCACCTGCTGTCCGCCGATGGAGCGAGTGATGGTCTGTTCCAATGCGCCCAGCGTTTCGGATGTCCAGACGGTTGCCGCTGCCCGTTCGGTTCCGGTTGCCGCCTTGGCCACTTCCTTCTGCACGCGCGGGGCGAGCGTGCGTCGTAGCTGCGCCAGATCCTTACCCTTCGCGAGAACCTTGCCAGATTCGTCCTCGACGACAAATGTCATCCGAAGATGGTCGGGCAGCGCGGCGGGATCGAAGTCCTTGGCGTCGATCTGGATCCCGCCCAAGTGCGAGAGTTCGCGGGCCATCGCGGTCATCAACGGCTCGGATCGAGGTTTGACTGCTGCCAATGCTGCGGCGGCATAATCCGGAGCCGGCACGACAGCGCGTCGGATGTTCTTGGGCAAGGTCTTGATCAGAGCAGTAACCAGATCGACGCGCATACCGGGGACCAACCAGTCGAAGCCGACCGGCTGAAGTTGCGCGAGCAGGCCGACCGGGATGTGCGCGCTGACGCCGTCGTCGTCCTTTCCCGGCTCGAATTGGTAAGTGAGCGGAAACTGCATGTCGCCTTGGCGCCAGGCGTCCGGGTACTCGCCGCCCAGTACTGCAGCTGCGTCGGAGTTGACCACCGTTTCCGGTGTGAAAGTCAGCAGACTCGGATTCTTGCGCCGCTCGGTCTTCCACCACTGGTCGAAATGCTTGGCGGATACGGCTTCCTGGCCGATACGTTCGTCGTAGAACTCGTAGAGAGTTTCGTCGTCGACGAGGATGTCGCGTCGGCGCGCGCGGTTCTCGAGTTCTTCGACGTTGTCGAGGAGTGCACGGTTTTCGTGGAAGAACTTGTGGTTCGTCTGCCATTCGCCCTGCACGAGCGCATGGCGGATGAAGAGATCGCGAGAGGCCTCGGGATCGATTCGTGAGTACGTCACTGCGCGGCCGGTTACCAGAGGAACTCCGTAGAGAGTGACCCGCTCGTATGCCATCGCCGAGCCGCGCTTGGAGGACCAGTGCGGTTCGGAATAGGTCCGTTTCACCAGGTGCGGGGCGAGCTTTTCAGCCCACTCGGGTTCGATACGCGCGGACATGCGCGCCCACAGCCTCGACGTTTCCACGAGTTCGGCGGCCATGACCCAGCGTGGTGGCTTCTTGAACAGTCCCGATCCGGGGAAGATCGCGAAGTGGCTGCCTCTGGCGCCGAGGTAGTCCCGCTTCTCGCCCTCGCGTAGCCCGATATGCGAGAGCAACCCGGCAAGGAGCGACTGATGGATCGCGTTCTCGCTTGCCGGTGTCTCTCCCACTGTCCAGCCGAGACCGCGGGTGATCTGCCGGAGTTGCCCGTGCAGATCCTGCCATTCGCGGATGCGGAGCCAGTGCAGGAACTCGTTCCGGCACATCTTGCGAAACTGGTTGGAGGACAGATCGTTACGTTGTTCGCGTAAGTAGTCCCACAGTTTCAGGTAGGCCAGGAAGTCGGAGTTCTCGACGTTGAAGCGGGCGTGCTTTTCGTCGGCGGCTTGCTGGAACTCGGCGGGCCGCTCGCGAACGTCCTGGATGGACAACGCCGCGACGATGACAAGGGTTTCGTGAAGGCAACCGTTGTTCTTGGCTTCCACCAGCATCCGTGCCATCCGCGGATCCACCGGAATCTGGGCCAGCTCGCGGCCGACCGGCGTCAGTTCGGGGTGGCTGGCCTCGGAACCTCGCGCGATGGCGCCGAGTTCCTCGAGGAGTCCGATTCCGTCCTTCACGGCGCGCTGGTCCGGCGGTTCGACGAAGGGGAATGCCGCGATGTCGCCCAGGCCAAGGGCCGTCATCTGCAAGATCACGGATGCGAGGTTGGTTCGCAGGATCTCCGGTTCGGTGAATGCCGGCCGTGACTCGAAGTCCTCCTCGGAATACAGGCGGATGCAGATTCCTTCGGCGACGCGGCCGCAACGCCCGGAACGCTGACGAGCTGACGCCTGCGAAATGGGCTCGATCGGCAACCGCTGAACCTTGGTGCGCACCGAATATCGCGAAATGCGCGCGGTTCCCGGATCGACGACGTACCGAATGCCGGGAACGGTCAGCGAGGTCTCGGCCACGTTGGTGGCAAGGACGACGCGTCGGCCGGTGTGCGGCGAGAACACTTTGTGTTGCTCGGCAGCAGACAGCCGCGCGTACAGCGGGACGATTTCGGTGTTGCGAAGACGCCGATCGCGTAAAGCATCTGCGGTGTCGCGAATTTCGCGTTCGCCGGAGAGGAAGACCAAGATGTCGCCTTCGCCCTCCGCGCTCAGCTCGTCGACCGCCTCGCAGACCGCGTCGACGGGATCGCGGTCGAAGGTGATGTCGCCGGATTCGACGGTCAGTGGCCGGTAACGCATTTCGACAGGGAATGTTCGCCCGGATACCTCGACGATCGGCGCGGGCTTACCGTCGACAGCGAAGTGCTTGGCGAAGCGCTCGGGATCGATGGTCGCCGACGTGATGATGACCTTGAGATCGGGTCGGCGGGGGAGCAGCTGAGCCAGGTAACCGAGGATGAAGTCGATGTTGAGACTGCGTTCGTGCGCTTCGTCGATGATCAGCGTGTCGTAGCGTCGGAGCATACGGTCGCGCTGAATTTCGGCGAGGAGAATGCCGTCGGTCATGAGCTTGACGTAGGTGCGGTCCGAGACCTGGTCGGTGAACCGCACGGTGTATCCGACGGCGTCGCCGAGTTCGGTGTCGAGTTCTTCGGCGATACGTTCGGCAACGGTGCGTGCTGCCAACCGGCGCGGCTGTGTGTGTCCGATCAGACCGCGGACGCCACGTCCGAGTTCGAGACAGATCTTCGGGATCTGGGTTGTCTTACCCGAGCCGGTCTCGCCGGCGACGATGACAACCTGATTCTCCGAGATCGCGGTCGCGATGTCGTCCTTGCGCTGACTGACGGGCAGAGCTTCCGGATACGAGACTGCGGGAACATTGGCGGAGCGTGCGGCCAACCGCGTGCGCGCCGTTTCGATTTCCTCGGCCAGCGCCACCAAAGCGTCTGGTGTGCGGGCACGGTCGAGTTTGCGACGGAGTCGACTCTCGTCGCGGAGTGAGACCTGCGCCAGCGCGCTCTTCAGGTCACTCCGCTTGGTGGAGAGCGGGGCCGGTGGTGTTGTAGACATGCTGATGACAGCCTATCGAACGCGTTCACAACTACCGCTCGCAGATCGTGCTGATGTGCAAATATCGACCGGTGACGACAAATACCGCAAATGAGTCATCGGTGCCTGTCTTGTCGACGCCGATCGCCGTGCGAGCCCTGAGACTGTTGTTTGCTGTGTTCGGACTTGCCGCTTTGCTGTGGATCCCGATCCGTGACGCGGCTGAGCTGTCTCTGTCGAACTATCTGAGCTACTTCACCATCGAGAGCAACATTCTTGCGGTGATCGTGTTGCTGGTCGGTGCAATTCGAGATCCACAATCGCAGGCGTGGCAGTCGATCCGAGGGGCGGTGACGCTGTACATGGTGATCACCGGGATCATCTACGCCGTGCTCCTGGCCGATATCGACGTCAATTTGAACGATGCCTGGATCAACTCGGCACTGCATCGGATTCTTCCCCTGGTCATGCTTCTCGACTGGGTGTTCTTCGCTTCGAGGCACAGGATCTCCGAAGCCCGCTCACTGCAGTGGCTGCTGTTTCCGGTGATCTACGCGGTGTACACGTTGATTCGAGGGCCGATCGTCGACTGGTATCCGTATCCGTTCATGGATCCTCGCCACCAGGGCTATCTGGCCCTGTTCATCGGATTCGTCGTACTGGGCATCGCGATGGCCCTGATGGCGTTGGCGGTCAATGCCGTCGGACGGCTGGGAGCCGGGTTACGCGGACGGAACGCTGCGAAGTCTTAGGGGATTGCCGGAGGCGAGCACCTGCTCGAGGCGGTCCACGTTCGGGTGCTTACCGGGGTTCGCCCGGGCGTCCTCGGTGTGCTCGGCGAAGATCGTCAATCCTGCCGAGGCGGCTTCGGGTGTCAGCGCGCCGTAGACCTGAGCGAGATGGTTGTACACCTTGACCGAGCCGGACTTTCCGGGCTTGTTCTCGACGGTGTCGAGGACGGTTCCGTCGGCGTCGAGTACCTCGATGGCGGCCAGATGATCGATGGCGGGCAGTGCTGCAAGATTGTCGGCAAAAGTCATGGTCGACAGATTACGGGTGCGCCCGTGAAAGCCGGTGCCGGGCGAGCGCCGTCGTGCGCGGATTCCTGGTGTCGATATAGTCGCAGCACATCGTTTGCACACCAGCATCGTTTGTATTCGAAGGGGACAATGATGGCTTCGGCATTGTGGCACGGGTTCGCGGACATGGGCGCTGTGGAGAAGAACGGCGCGTTTGTCGTCTCACGCGGTGAGGGCGCGTACATCTGGGACCGCGAGGGCACTCGGTATCTGGATGCGACGGCGGGCCTGTGGTTCACCAATGTCGGGCACGGGCGCACGGAGATCGCGGATGCGGTAGCGGCTCAGTTGTCGAAGATCGCTCATTTCTCCAACTTCGGTGATTTTGTTCCCGAAACCACGCAGGTGTTGGCCGAGCGGTTGGCGGCCATCGCGCCGGTTGCCGGGAGCAAGATCTTCTTCACCTCGGGTGGTTCGGATTCGGTGGACACTGCGGCGAAGCTGGCTCGCCGGTACTGGCACGAGGTGGGGCAGCCGGAGAAGACGATCATCGTCGGACGCCAGAAGGCGTATCACGGAATGCACGTTGCCGGAACGGCTCTCGCTGGTATTCCGGTGAACCGTGAGGGGTACGGCGAGCTGATGGCGGATGCGGCGACCGTCGGCTGGGACGATGCGAAGAGCCTGCTCGAGTTGATCGAGAAGATCGGTGCGAACAAGATCGCTGCGTTCTTCGCGGAGCCGATCATCGGTGCGGGTGGGGTGTATCTGCCGCCGGAGGGGTATCTGGCCGAGGTGCGTGACATCTGCCGTGAGCACGACATTCTGTTTGTCGTCGACGAGGTCGTGACCGGTTTCGGCCGGATCGGTGGTGAGTGGTTCGCGTCCACCCGTTTCGATTTGCAGCCCGACATGATGACCACGGCAAAGGGTTTGACGTCGGGTTACGTTCCGATGGGTGCGGTGTTCATCGCGCCGCGGGTGGCGGAGCCGTTCTATGCGGGTTCGTGGTGGCGCCATGGGTACACCTACGGCGGGCATGCCGGTGCTGCTGCGGCGGCGATGGCGAACCTGGACATTCTCGAGCGTGAGAATCTGCTCGCGGAGTCGAAGCGTTTGGAGGCGTCGTTGCATACGCATCTGCAGCCGTTGGCGGAGCATCCGCGGGTGGCGGAGGTTCGTAGTGGGCTCGGTGCGGTTGCTGCGGTGCAGTTGGCTGATCCGGCGGAGGCGTTGCCGTTTGTGAAGACGCTTCGTGAGCACGGTATTTCGGGTCGCGCGGCGGGTCAGGGTGCGATGCAGATTTCGCCGACGTTCGTCATGACCGATGATCAGGTCGCGGAGATGGCAGCAGGGATCCTCGCAGCCCTCGGCTGAAGTCAGCTGCGGCGCCGGAAGAATTTCTCGATTCGGCGCCGCACAGCGTTGGGTGCAGGTTCGAGTTCCAGAACCTCTTGTTCCGACTGCTTGGCGTAGGCCTGGGTGTACCGCTCGTGCAGTACCGAGCGAATTTCGTCCGGAGAGTAGGCCCGACGCTGGCGTTCGCCGCGCGCAACGAGAACCCCGGTGGCGGCAACGCCCATTGCACCGGCGAGGCCGACCAGTTTCCAAACGTGCGAGGCGCGCAGAGGAGTACGGAGTTTCATCCCTCTACGCTAGAGGCATGGACCGACGATTGCTTTCGCAGGTGAGTCTCGACGAGGCCGCTGCGGCGACCCGCACGGGCGACATCTGGATCTTCCGTGGAGAGTCGACGGCGGACCGGGCCATTCAGACACTGACCAACAGTCCCGTCAACCACGTCGGAATGTCGGTCGTGATCGACGACCTCCCGCCGCTGATGTGGCATGCGGAACTCGGTCACTCGCTGCAGGACATGTGGACCGGACGCTTCCAGCGTGGTGTCCAACTGCACGATCTGCGATCGGCCGTTCAGGTCTGGGGCGCCAAGTACGGGCAGCGTGGATGGTTGCGCCAGCTCGACCACGAAGTCACCCGGGAGCAGGAAGACGCTCTGCTCGAGACGATCGCGCGGCTGGACGGTACGCCTTTCCCGTCGACGGCCAAGCTTGCTTCGCGCTGGTTCGGAGGCCGAATCCCGAAGCTGCGCAAGAAGTCCGACGTATCGGCAGTGGCCGTCGAGAGCGCCTACTGCGCCGAAGTGGTTGCCAAGACCTATGAAGCGATGGGTCTGCTCGTCGGCAATCGTCGTGTCAACTGGTTCGACCCGGGCAAGTTCTGGAGTGGAGATCAGTTGCCCCTCGCGCCGGGAGTTGCGCTCGGTGACGAGATCTCGGTATCACTGAGTGCACGTGACCTCGAGGCCGGACGCAATCCCGCCGGGTACTCACAAGGTTCGTGACGGCTCGGCGACGACGCGGCCGCCGACTTCGAGCCAACCTTCCGGAGAGAAGGTGGTGTGAAGCACCGATCCGCGTCCCTGGGTGATGAGCAGTGATTTCCTCAATCGGTCCGTGATGCGCAGCGCTGCAGATCCGGTTGCCTCGTCCTCGGCGATTCCCATCACCGGTGCGAACATGCGTGCGCGGATGGCAGCTTCGAGCTTGTCCTGCCACGCCCACAGATACGAATGATCCGCCTCGTAGTCGGACGGATCTGCGTCGATGACGTCGTCCACCGTGTCCATCGGATAGATCGCGAATTCCGGTGCCCATTCGGCACGCGCGCGTACCCACGTCAAAGCGCCGGATTGGCGGACGTCGACACTGCCGGCAGGAACGTCGAGGGCGCTCACGCGACGGCCCTGTTCGCCCAGCCACCACGTGGCACCGACGGTCGGGTGTCCGGCGAAGGGGAGTTCTGCTGCCGGAGTGAAGATCTGGACCCGCGCACGCGAGGCGCCGTCATCCGGAACGTCGATGAAGATGGTCTCGCTGTAGTCGAGTTCCTTCGCGACGGCTTGTCGATCCGATTCTGCAACCGTGGACGCGTCGACGATTCCCAGCGGATTCCCGTGCTTGCCGTTCTCGTCCGTGAAGACCCGGACCACACTCACCTCGATACCCATCGGTCCACCCTAGCGCGCGAAAAGCCCTCCCCACCTTCACGGTGGGGAGGGCTCGTCGAACTGCACTCAGGTCCGAGTGATCAGACCTGTGCGGCAGAGAGGATCTCGTTGGCTTCGACAGCCTGTGCGACGCCCGCGACGATGGAACCGGCGCGGATCGCTTCGAAGATGACCTCGCGGTCGACACCTTCCTGGCGGAGGGTGTTCTCGTGAGCTTCGAGGCAGTGGTTGCAGCCGTTGATCGCGGACACTGCAAGCGACCACAATTCGAAGTCGGCCTTGTCGACGCCCGGGTTGCCGATGATGTTCATCCGCAGGCCGGCACGAAGGTCGTCGTACTTACCGTCGAGGTAGCCCTTGGTGCGGTAGAAGACGTTGTTCATGCCCATGATCGACGCTGCGCCGAGAGCGGCGTTGTATGCCTCTGCCGACAGGTTGTCGGCAGCCTCGGAAGCAATCTCCTTGAGCGTGGACGCAGACTTGGTGGCTGCGGCCGTTGCGAGGAGCGTTCCCCACAACTGCTGCTCGTTCAGGACCGTCGTGCGCGCAATGGAACTCAGGTTGAGCTTGAGGTCCTTCGCGTACTCGGGAAGCGAGTTCTTGAGGTTCTCGACGCTCATACTCAGACGCTCGCAGTCAGGAGCTCGCCGGCGTTGATGGTCGGGTCGCCCTTCTTCCAGTTGCATGCGCACAGCTCGTCGCTCTGGAGAGCGTCGAGGACGCGGAGAACCTCGTCGACGTTACGGCCGACGGAACCGGCTGTGACGGAGACGAACTGGATCTCGTTGTTGGGGTCGACGATGAACGTCGCGCGGTCTGCAACGCCGTCGGCGTTGAGGACGCCGGTGGCCTCGGCAAGCTCGCGCTTGAGGTCCGAGAGCATCGGGAAGGGGAGGGTCTTGAGCTCTTCGTGCTGTGCACGCCACTGGAAGTGCACGAACTCGTTGTCGACGGAAGCGCCGAGAACCTGAGCGTCACGGTCTGCGAACTCTTCGTTGAGCTTGCCGAATGCAGCAATCTCGGTGGGGCACACGAAGGTGAAGTCCTTGGGCCAGAAGAAGACGATGCGCCACTTGCCTGCGTAGTCGTCACTGGTGACGGTGGTGAAGTAGTCATCGGGCTGCTGGGCATCGACCTTGGACAGGTCGCCGCCGATGACAGCCGTGAGGTTGTAAGCGGGGAACTGGTCGCCGATTGTGAGCAGAGCCATGTGTCTCATTCTCCTACGTGTCTCGTGAACAGGAATTTCTTGCGCACACGATCCGGCTGTTCGGACTGTGACGGCCGAACGTGCTGGATCGAGAGGGTTTGTCACCGTCAGCGGGTCGGACGGTTTCGACTGGAGTGTCGAGGTTGTGACCGGCGCTTTTTGGTATGAGTCCATTCTGCATCAAACCGTTCAAAAGGTAAAGGTGATGGGTGGCACTACACTGATAGGCATGTCTGATCAGACTTATCAACCTTCCTTGTCACAGCTGCGTGCCTTCGTGTCGGTCGCCGAGTATCGGCATTTCGGTACTGCCGCAGCGCGTTCCGGTGTGAGCCAACCCACACTGTCGCAGGCGCTGGCAGCTCTCGAGGCGGGACTAGGGGTCAAACTGATCGAACGCAGTACGCGACGCGTGCTCGTGACCGCGGACGGACAGCGCTTGCTCGGTCAGGCCAAGCAGATTCTCGAAGCTGCCGACGGTTTCGTCGCGAGCGCGGCCGGCTCCGGCGACTCTCTGACCGGACCGCTACGCATCGGGTTGATCCCGACCGTTGCGCCCTACATTCTTCCGGGGTTGTTGCCGGAGCTGCGCGAGAAGTTGCCGTCGTTGGCGCCGCAAATAGTCGAGGATCAAACGGCGCGCCTACTCGATGCACTGCGATCGGGAGCGCTCGACGTCGCGGTGTTGGCGCTTCCTGCCGGAACACCTGGCCTGGTGGAAGTTCCTGTGTACGAAGAGGATTTTGTGATGGTCGTGCCGAACGATCATTCCTTGGCCGGACGTGTCGATCTCACGGCGGACGTGCTCGACGCGCTGCCGTTGCTCTTGCTCGACGACGGCCACTGCCTGCGTGACCAGACGTTGGATCTGTGCCGTTCGGTAGACGCCCATCCGCTTGCCGGCGACACGCGGGCTACCTCTCTCGCGACAGTCGTGCAATGTGTGGCCGGGGGACTCGGGGTGACTTTGGTCCCGGAATCGGCTGTTGCAGTGGAGGTTCGACGCGGGGACTTGTCGACGGCGCGTTTCGCTTCGCCAGCTCCCGGTCGCACGATCGGCGTCGTGTTCCGCTCGTCGAGTGGCCGAGCAGAAGGATTCCGTCAGCTGGCCGAGCTGGTCCGTTCGGTCAGCCCGACGGTTCCTCGATGACGTAACTCGTTCGACGTCGACGTGAAAGCTAGTCGAGAGAGCCTTCTTTCACGGCAATGACCGCTCCGGGATTGAGAATTCCCAGCGGGTCGAGCGCATCCTTGACCTTGCGATTGAGGGCCATGACGTCTTCACCCAACTGTGACGGCAGCCAGTCGCGCTTGAGTCGACCCACCCCGTGTTCGCCGGTGATCGTGCCGCCGAGCGCGATGGCGAGATCCATCACCCGTCCGAATGCGATCTGTGCGCGTTCGGACATGTCCGGGTCTGCGGGGTCGAAGACGATGAGCGGGTGGGTGTTTCCGTCTCCGGCGTGCGCCACCGTGCAGATCAGGACGTCGAGGTCGTCTGCGATGGCTTCGACCCCGGTTACCAGCTGGGGGAGTGCGCGCATGGGAACGCCCACGTCTTCGAGAAGCAGACTTCCCATCGCGAGCACGGCCGGGAACACCGCTCGCCGTGCCGCCGCAAAAGCGTCACCTTCGGCCTGGTCATCGGTGGCGAATACTTCGGTGGCTCCGTTGTTTTCGCACGCCTGAACAATCGTCTCGATTTCCAGCACGCCTGCCGCGCCGGGTGCGTCGGACTGCGCGAGCAGTAGTGCGTGAGCCTTGCGGTTGAGACCCATGCGTACCGAATCCTCGACAGCATTGATACTGGCGTGATCCATGAACTCGAGCATCGCCGGACGCATGTTGCTGGTGATCGCCAAGACCGCGTCGGCAGCTTCTTGTACCGAGTCGAACGACGCGACGACGGTTGATGCGGGCGGCTGCGCGGGAATCAAACGCAACGTGATTTCCGTGATGATGCCGAGAGTGCCCTCGCTGCCCACGAACAGTTTGGTGAGTGAGAGTCCGGCGACGTCCTTGAGAAGGGGACCTCCGAGGCTGACAGCTGTACCGTCCGCCAGCACGACCCGGAGTCCGAGAACGTAGTCGGTGGTAACTCCGTACTTGACGCAGCAGAGTCCGCCGGCGTTGGTGGCTGCATTGCCGCCGATGGAACAGATCTCGAAGGACGACGGGTCAGGTGGGTACCAGAGTCCGTGCTCTGCGGCGGCTTTCTTGACCTCCGCATTCATCAAGCCGGGCTGAGTAACCGCCACCCGGGCGACCGGGTCGATCGTGATCTGTCGCATTCGCTCGGTGCTGACCACGATGCAACCGTCGACGGCGCTGGATCCACCGGACAGGCCCGAGCCGGCACCTCTGGGAACCACCGGTACGCGATTGGCGGTTGCCCATCGCATCACGGTTTGGATGTCTTCGGTGCACGTAGCGCGAACCACGGCAGCGGGGTGGCCGGCGGCCGGATCGGCAGCCCAGTCCTGGCGGTAGCCCGCGGTCACGTCCGGATCCAGCAGGACGGCTCCCTCGGGGAGTGCCGCTACCAATTCGTCGAGGGCTGAAGAACTCGCGGGAGTCATACTCTCATCATGCTCGACGGAGTTCGACGATGCGCCAATTCGCGAGACCACAGCCCGAGTCTGTCGCGCCTGATCAGTTCAGCATTGTCCGGCAGCGATCCTCCGAGTTGCCAGTTGAAGCCCTAGCGGCCCTTCTGCTTTCCGGAGAACCGGCCACCCGAACTCTTGGTCCCACCGGACTTGCCGCTGCCTGATTTGCCGCCCGCCTTGGCCTTACCGGAACCGGCGTTGCGTCCGGATATGTTCTTCGCGGTGCCGGCGCCCTTAGCTTTCTGCCCGTTCTTGGCAGCTTCTGCGCGACGCTCGCGGGCCGCGATCTTGGCCTTGACGGAGCCCTTGATCTTCTCCGCCGGCTCACCGTTTCGGCCGCGGGAACTCTGCGCCGTTCGGCCCCGCACGATGCCGATAAGTTCCTCGACCAGATCTGTGGTCTTGGACTCCATCCATGCCAAAGCCACAGGTGCCTCGGGCGCACCGTCCACCGGACGGAAGGTCAGGTCCTTGCGATGGTGGAACCGCGCCAGCGAATGGGGAACCACGACAACTCCGACGCCGGCGGCCACCAACTCGATGGCGTCGGCGATGGTCGCGGGTCGCTCGGCGGCGGTCTTTCCGGGACGGGTCGGCCAGTCGAGTCTGTCGTCGAGAGGATCGAGCACTATCTCGTCGGCCAGATCGTCGACGGAAATCTGATCGACAGTAGTGAACACGTGATCCTTCGGTACCACCACCACCGGGGTTTCCGCGTACAGCGAGATGGCGCTGATGCCGGTCCGGTCGATCGGCAGTCGAACCAAACCTGCATCTGCTTCACCGGCGCGAAGTGCAGCTTCGAGTTCGAGAACCGGGAACTGAACAAGTTCCAGACGCACCTCGGGGAGCCGCTCGTGCCACACCCGGACCCACTTGGTGGGCGTCACCCCCGGGGCGTACGCGAGTCGAAAAATTGCCTGACTATCCGCGTCTGTCACCAGGCAAGGCTACCGCCTTGGTAAAAGCACCCGTATCGGCTGGTTACTCTTGTTGCATGACGTCGAACAAAACTCCCCAGACGATGAAGCCGACGACGGCTGCCAAGAAGCTGGGTGTGTACCTGGAAGCAACACCTGCGCAGTTCCAGGAAGGCGACGTGACTCGTGACGAGCTGACCGCTCTGCAGACCGATCCGCCGGAGTGGCTGCTGGAGCTGCGACGCACCGGACCGCACCCTCGCCCGGTCATCGCAGCCAAGCTGGGCGTATCGATCGCCGGCCTGGCCCGCGGCGGCGTCGAAGAAGCACTCACCACGGATCAGATCGCCGCACTCCTCGAAGAGAAGCCCGAATGGCTCGAAAAGGAACGCGCTGTTCAGGCCGAGGTGCGGGCCGAGAACGTTCGCATCAAGGAAAAGCGCGCTGCTCGCCGCAACCAGCCGCGGAAGGCTCGAAGGGGCTGACGCCCCCTGTGCGCCTTTTTGGTAGCGCCGACTACCAGAAAGGCGCACAGGCGCTAGCCTTCTACGACGCTCAGCTCGTCGAACACGATTTCACCCGCGGCATCCGATTCCGGGATGTCGACGACGGCAAGCAGTGCCCATCCGTGATCGCCCTCCGGATCCTCGAGCACCTGCCGCACCCGCCAGAACTCACCCTCTTCGGTGACCTGGAAGAGCGCCGGCCCGCGCGCCGATGGCCCGGTTCCGATTGTTGCGTACTCCTCGAAGTACGGGAGTAGTTGCTCCTCCCACTCGGCGGCGTCGATACCGTCCTCGAGGTTTTCCAGCTCATTCCACTGCCGACGCGACGCGAGGTCGATGCGTCGGAACATCGCATTGCGCACCATGACGCGGAATGCGCGCGGGTTCGCCGAGATGGGACGGGGAATGTCGGCGCCGAACGCAACCTCTTCCGTATCTGCCTCGGCTCCGGGGTCGGTGAGTGACTCCCATTCGTCGAGCAGGCTCGAGTCGACCTGACGGATCAGCTCGCCCAACCACTCGATGATGTCTTCGAGTTCCTCGGTGCGCGCTTCCGTCGGGACGGTCTGTCGCAGCGCGCGGTAGGCGTCGGCGAGGTAGCGCAGGACGAGGCCCTCGGACCGGGTGAGTCCGTAATGGCTGATCAACTCGGCAAACGTCATGGCGCGTTCGATCATGTCGCGCACCACGGACTTGGGGGAGAGGGCGAACTCGGTGATCCACGGGTGGCCACCCCGGTACATTTCGAAAGCCGGGAACAGCAAGTCCGACAACGGTTTCGGCCACGTAACCTCTTCGAGGAGTTCCATGCGCTCCTCGTACTCGATGCCGTCGGCCTTCATCTGCGCAACCGCTTCGCCACGAGCGAAGTGCTGCTGCGCCATCAGAACCTGACGCGGATCGTCGAGCGTCGACTCGATGATCGAGACGACATCGAGTGCGTAACTGTCGGATTCGACGTCGAGAAGTTCGAATGCCGCCAAGGCGAACGGTGAGAGTGGCTGGTTCAAGGCGAAGTCGCGTTGCAGGTCCATCGTCAACCGAGCCATGCGGCCGTACTCGTCGGGTTCGTCGAGGCGTTCCACGATGCCGGCGCTGAGCAATCCGCGATACAGCGAGATCGCTTTGAGGATGTGCTTGCGCTGCGCCGGACGCGATTCGTGGTTGTCCCCCAACAGGTGCCGCATCGCGTCGAAGCAGTTACCCGGGCGGGCAATGACATTGAGCAGCATCGAGTTGCTGACCGAGAATCGCGACACCAACGGCTCGGGCGAGGCCGCGACCAAGCGATCGAACGTCGCTTCGCTCCAGGACACAAACCCCTCGGGAGCCTTCTTGCGTTGAATCTTCTTGATCTTCTTCGGATCGTCGCCGGCCTTGGCGACTGCCCGCAGATTCTCTACTTCGTGTTCCGGTGCCTGTACGACGACGGTGCCCATCGTGTCGTAGCCTGCACGACCCGCGCGACCGGCGATCTGATGGAACTCGCGGGCTTTCAGATGTCGAGTACGGACACCGTCGTACTTGGCCAGACCCGTGAGCAGCACCGTGCGGATCGGGACGTTGATGCCGACGCCGAGGGTGTCGGTACCGCAAATCACCTTGAGAAGCCCGTCCTGTGCGAGAACTTCGATGAGCCGTCGGTACTTGGGCAGCATGCCCGCATGGTGAACGCCGATGCCGTGCCGGACCAGGCGGGAGAGTGTTTTTCCGAACCCGGTGGTGAAGCGGAAACCACCCAGCGCCTCGGCGATCGCTTCCTTCTCTTCTTTGGAACAGAAATTGACGCTCGTCAGTGCCTGGGCGCGTTCGAGGGCGGCGGCCTGCGTGAAATGCACGATGTAGACGGGGGACTGGTTGGTGGTCACCAGATCTTCGATGGTTTCGCCGACCGGCGTGGTCGCGTAGGAGAACATCAAAGGCACGGGGCGTTCTGTGCCGGAGACGACGGTGGTGGGTTTCCCGGTACGCCGCGTCAGATCTTCGGAGAAGAAGTCGACTTCACCGAGAGTTGCCGACATCAACAGGAACTGGGCGTGCGGCAACTCGATGAGCGGAACCTGCCACGCCCAACCTCGATCGGGTTCGGAGTAGAAGTGGAACTCGTCCATCACGACCTGGCCGATATCGGAGTTCGGGCCCTCGCGCAGTGCAAGATTCGCGACGATTTCGGCCGTCGCACAAATGATCGGCGCCGACGAGTTCACGGCGGCGTCGCCAGTCATCATGCCGACGTTCTCGGCACCGAAGACCTCACACAGTGCAAAGAACTTCTCGCTCACCAAGGCCTTGATCGGCGCTGTGTAGTACGTGCGCTTGCCGAGCGACATCGCATAGAAATGCGCGCCGATCGCCACCATCGATTTGCCTGACCCGGTCGGCGTCGCAAGGATCACGTTTGCACCCGAGACCAACTCCATGACGGCCTCTTCTTGGGCCGGGTAGAGCGTCAAACCTCGTTCGATGGTCCACGAAGAGAAGGCGTCGAAAACGGAATCAGGATCCGCGTTGTCGGGGAGAAGTTCCGTCAGCAGCACTCGTACAGGCTAGCCGCAACCGTGGATCAGGTTGCGCTTCGCTCGTCCGAGCCCATGGCGTCGAGCACCGCCATGCGGGTGGACGACGTTCCGGTGATGGTGTTCTCGCCGACCCCGGAGATCAGCATGTGGCGCCAGCGAGCCTCGTCGAAGACGAGTGGTGCGGTGCTGGAAAGAAAATCTTCGACGATCTGCAGGAAACGCATCGGATCGTCGCGGAACGGGAAGTGGCCCGAGCCGCGGAAGACTTCGAGGCGTGAGTTCGGCATCGCCGCGTGCGCGAGATGAGCGTGGGAGACGGGAATGACGGAGTCGTCGTCGCCCCAGATCAGTTGAACCGGCAGATTCTCGGTCAGATAACAGCGGTCGAGCATCGTGACGACCTGTCCGCGCCAGTCCACGACGGCCCGCAGCGTACGAAGGTAGGCCTCGTAGGCAGTGGGGTCGGGGAGATCAGCGAGCACGCGAATCAGGTCCGGTGTGTCGTGCAACATGGTGCCGGGACGCAGATTTGAACCGTGAACTACGCCGGCAAGGTTCCCGGCCATCCGGACGAGCGGCATCGCACCAGGTATCCGGAGCAGCTTTACCACCTCGTTGACCACCGGAACGGACATGAGGCGCAGCAGCGGATGGACGTCCTTGGTGACGCCACCGGCCGAGACCAGCACGAGGCGATCCACCATGTGTGGGAATTGGTAGGAGAACTGCATCGCTACGCCGCCGCCGAGCGAGTGCCCGATGACGGTGACGTGCTCGATGCCGAGCGTCGACAGAAGATCCCGCATGCCGTTGGCGTACGCGGCTACCGAGTAATCCGCGCGTGGCTTGTCGGAACGGCCGTGACCCAACAGGTCAGGTGCGATGACCGTGTACTTCTTGGCGAGGTGGGGAATGATCTCGGTCCACGTCGACGAGTTGTCGCCGATTCCGTGCAGGAGCAGTACTGCCGGACCCTCGCCGGCTATCCGAAATGCGCGTCGGTAGCCGTGAATCGTCCGGAACATCATCCGCGGTT
Source organism: Rhodococcus sp. no. 34 (assembly GCF_054589475.1). Classification (NCBI taxonomy): domain Bacteria; kingdom Bacillati; phylum Actinomycetota; class Actinomycetes; order Mycobacteriales; family Nocardiaceae; genus Rhodococcus; species Rhodococcus sp. no. 34. Next base: position 501,398 of record NZ_BAAILK010000046.1, on the reverse strand, counting down.
CCTCGTCGGGGACCGGTCGGAGCTGACGGTTCCGTGGTCTGCTCATGTCGCCTCCTGGCTCGGCGTGTGACCACGTTGACTGTCTGCTCCAGTTGTTGAGCCGTCAACGAAAATCACACAGAGTTCGAGGCTATCCGACGGATGTGTCCTGAACAACAGCCCAGGTAACGGAGGGGTTGCGGAATGCGCACAATGTCGAATTATGCGCCCCGCCCGTCACATTTTCGTCAGTTGTCGCCTCGATCGAGGTCTCCAGCTGAGCCGAAGTCGTCATTTCCTGCCTGTTCGGCCAGGAACTTTTCGAACTCTGCGCCGATCTCGTCACCGCTGGGAAGGTCGGCCTCGCCGGCCAGAAGGGACGACTGTTGTTCCTGAGCGGCGACAAAAGTGTCGTATTGACGCTCCAAAGCGTGGACTACAGTCTGAACTTCTTCGTTCCCGGCTATGTGCTCGTTAACCTGTTCCCGAACGCGCGCCGCGGCCTCACCCAGTGCAACCAACGGCAACTCCAGATCCGAAACCTCGGAAACGTTTTCGAGCAAAGTTTCTGCGGCGCCCGGGTAGTCCGTTTGCGCGAGGTAGTGGGGGACATGCACCGAAAAGCCCATCGCCTCGTGCCCGTGCTGAGACATACGAAGCTCGAGCAGTGATGATGCGCTGCCGGGAACCTGCAGTTCACCTGACCAACGCTGATGGTCCTGGATCAGGTCCTTGTTGGTCGAATGTGCTGTCACGCCGAGCGGTCGGGTGTGCGGGATTGCCATCGGAATCGCGTTGAGCCCGATGGTTCGACGCACTCCCAACTGTTCGGACAACAGGCGAACGGCTGTGGTGAACCGCTCCCACTTGAGGTCCGGTTCCATCCCCGCGAGCAGCAGGAACGGCGTGCCGGCCGTATCGCGCAGTGCGTACAGATTGAGCGCCGGAGCGTCGTAATCGGAGAAATGATCGGCCTTGAACGTCATCGTCGGTCGACGTGAGCGGTAGTCGATCAGCTCGTCGACAGCAAACGACGCGACAAGCTCGGTCTCGAGGCTTTCGCGCAGATGCGTCGTCGCCAACTTCACGGCGTGACCGGCGTCGGAGTAACCCTCGAGTCCGTGAATCAGGATCGGTCCCTGGCCGTCGGCAGCCGCCAACTGGGGCGCCGGAAATTCCAGCTCGTACATCCTCGACTGTTCGTCCATCGCAGTCCCCTTCGCTCTTCGGTCTTGATCTCAAGTGTCCACTATCGGCGCACGCTCGACAGCATCGGAGTCAGGTGCCCGACAGCACTGGATCAGACGTTCATCGGTAAGAACACCGAGTCGGTGACCGATCATTCCCGATCCGACGAGACGGGCGTTCGCCGAGAGCGAAGCCGAGCGGTATCTTTCGACACTTGGCCTGGGCGTTCGCTAGATGTCGGGTGCGCGGCTTCGGACATGGCAGAGTGGAAGACAAGGTCGGCACGGCCGATTTGTCCGAAATGGATTGGTCGAGTGTCGGGATCGGTCGAGTGCGGAGGCTTACATGCGGGTGTGTCCACGATCGTCCAGGCGAGTGGCCGCATGCTCACTTGCTGCGGTGGCCGCCGTTGCACTACTCGCGGGCTGCTCCGGGTCTGTCCAAGGAGCACCCGTTCCGGACTCCGTGCCGGCGACTGCCGGTGCGACCGACAGCGGCTCGGCGGCGCCGAGTACGACGGCTGCACCCAAATCCTCGACGCCGAAATCCACCTCTCCGAAAACGGCGGCACCGCTGTCCGAACTGCTGCTGACTCCCGAGGAATTCCCTGAGCCCTTCGGCGCTGTTGTGCTGCCCCCGCAAGCCGTTCCGATGGCAGCGCCGGATCTAGTCGGCGTCCCGCGCGGTGCCACCGTCGATCCGTCCGAATGTGAGCCACCGGAACAGGATTACGGTCCGAACGGGACCGTGATGGCGGTCGGGACCGACAACGCGACGAGGGCAACGATTTCGGTCGAACTCACGAAGGTCGATGCACCACTGGACGAGTTGGAAGCGCAAACTCGGCAGTGCCCGTCCATGACTGTCACTGCGAACGGCGTCACTACGACAGTGACGACGGAAATTCTTCCGCCGTCGCCGATCGATGCCGACAAGACGATGTCACTTCGCCGCACTGTCGTGTCCCCCAAGGCCACAGCCGGTGATCAGACGATGCTGACCTTGATCGCGCAGGTCGGCGACGTACGGGTGGCGACAACACTGATGACGTTCGGTTCTGCGACGCCCTCGACGGCACCGCTGGATCAAGCGTTCACCGCAGCCGTACAGAAGGTCAAAGCAGGCAAGTGATTTCGCAGCACACAGGTCCGACAAGTAGCGGAACTGCTCGGTGCGGCGCGGTACTTGGTCCCCAACAAATGCGGTAATCCACAGACGAGTTGGACGCAGCTGTTTTCCCTGGTCGAGCAGACGGCCGGGTCAGGGTGATCAGCGACGGTGTGTGCATGACGACATCACCTCTTCCTGGAGAATTCGAATTCTCCGACGACGACCTTGCCGCCCTTCTCGGATGCGTCGAACGCGTCTCCGATCCAGGCGAATTGATCGCGGCAATACCCGCACTCCTGGGCTTCCATCCGTCCAACTCCGTCGTTGCGCTGTCTCTGATGGGCGCCTCTGCCTCGACGCTCGGACCAGTGATGCGGCACGACTACTTTCCCAGTGTCAGGGGAAAGCCCGCGAGGCAGATGAGCGCGGCGCTGCGCCAGTTCGCCGCCGTCTGTGACGGGGAAGGCGCGCGTGCGGTCGTTCTCGTGGTGATCACCGATTGCTCGGCAGCTGAAACTCTGATCGATGAAACCATCGATCTGGCCGAGGTATTCGAAGACATGCTCTGCGGAACCTGCGTCGAGCTGGCCGACGTATTGTGCACGGCCGCAATAGAATCTGGCCAGCCGTGGACGAGCGTCATGCGTTCGATTCACCGCGGCACCCTGCCAGACCCGGCATCTTCGTCGGTTGCAGCAGCACAGGTGTTGGGCGGGAGGGTCATTCGCCGTTCGCGTGAGGAACTGGTCCGGTGGGTACACGGCGCCGCTCGCAATCACGACACGATTGCCCGACTGATCGCGAGCCGACGAGAGTCGAGCGCGCACAGTGGGGAACCGAGCGGTGAAACCGCAGTTCAGTGCCGGATCGATCTGGTGTTGGAACACGTCCGCCGTGTCGAGGCAGGCGCTCACCGCCCTGACCCGCAGGAATGCGCCGATCTGGTGGTCGCATTGACGGACGTACGCGTGCGCGACGTGGTGCTGGGATTGGCGATCACGTCCGTTGCGGCACATGCTGAGCAATTGTGGCTCGTGCTCACCCATGAAGTCCCGTTGCCCGAACGAGCTTGGCCGGCAACACTTCTCGGCTTCTTTGCATACGTGCGTGGCGACGGACCTCTGGCAGGTGTTGCGCTGTCGGCCGCGCTGTCGGCCGATTCGGAACACACCTTGGCGGGATTGCTGGATCTATCGCTGCAATCCGGTATGCGCCCCGACGGAATCCGTGACCTCGCGGCCGTCGGATTGTCCATCGGGGAATCGCTCGGAATCACCGGCTTGCCGCCGGCACTGCCGAATGGAAGCTAGCGAGCAGCGTGTGAGCGGTCGCCCAGATCCTGGAGGAACTGCCATGCGTCGGCGACGATGACGTCGAGATCGGTACGCGTGGGCGTCCAACCCAGTTCGGCAATCGCCTTGTCGCTCGATGCGATCAGTACTGCCGGATCACCCAGCCGTCGTGACGCGTCCTCGACGTTGATCGGCAGGCCGGTGACCCGCGCACAGGCGGCGATCACCTCGCGCACGCTGAAGCCGGCACCGCTTCCGAGGTTGTAGATGCGGTGCTCGCCGGGAACCGAGGATTCGAGCGCCAGTAGATGTGCTTCGGCGAGGTCCAGCACGTGGATGTAGTCGCGTACCGCGGTTCCGTCCGGCGTGGGCCAGTCGGTTCCGAAGACCGAGATCTTGTCCCGCTGTTCGAGCGCGACCTGCAGGACGAGTGGAATCAGGTGGGTTTCGATCACCCGGTTCTCGCCGGCGGACTTGTACGCACCTGCGACGTTGAAGTAACGCAAGCTCGTCGCACCGAGGCCGTGGGCGATCGAGTACGAGGTGATCGCATGATCGATCGCGAGCTTGGTCGCGCCGTACGGATTGGTGGGGCGGGTCGGAGCGGTCTCCACGATGGGGGACTGCTCCGGTTCGCCGTACGTAGCGGCGGTGGACGAGAACACGAGGCGGGGAGTACCGGAGACACGGATAGCCTCGAGCAACTCGATGGTCGTGACGACGTTTCCGCGCCAGTACTTTTCGGGGTGCAGCACCGATTCGCCGACCAGCGACTGCGCCGCGAAGTGAAGCACACCGTCGAAAACCGGTGAACCCGCACTGCCGAGGACATCGGCAGCAAGCGCTCCCACGTCTCCTTCGATGAACTCGGCACCGGCAGGCACCGCGTCGGCATTTCCGGTGGAGAGGTCGTCGATGACGACAACCTCGTGTCCACGCTCGAGCAACACAGTGCTGCACACACTGCCGACGTAACCGGCGCCGCCGGTGACCAGGAGTTTCATCTACTTCCTCAGACCTGCTTGACCTGAACGGCGTGAGCCATTTCCTCGGACAGGTCGAACCCGCTGTGACCCGGCACGATGATCGTCACCGAGCCCGGACGGGTTTCGACCGTCACCCTGGCGTCGGGAACGACGCCGGCGTCACGCAGCTGCGCGATCACCTCGGGATCGGACTGCACGTGCTCGGCCAGTCGCCGAACGACCACAGCTGTCTGTGCGCCGTGCGGAATATCGGTCAGGCGCACCAATGTTTCGGTGGTGGCAACCGGGCCGTCGAGTCCCAACTGGTCCAAGCCCGGAATCGGGTTGCCGTAGGGCGACGTCGTGGGGTTGTTCAGAACGACGACGAGCCGACGCTCGACCTCCTCGCTCATCACGTGCTCCCAACGGCATGCCTCGGCATGTACGTCTTCCCATTTGAGACCGATGACGTCCACCAGCAGGCGCTCTGCCAACCGGTGCTTACGCATGACAGAGATCGCGAGATCGCGACCCTTGTCGGTGAGTTCCAGATGTCGATCGCCGGCGACCATCAGCAAGCCGTCACGCTCCATACGCGCAACAGTCTGGCTGACGGTGGGTCCGCTCTGTTCGAGCCGTTCGGCGATCCGCGCCCGGAGTGGGACTACGCCCTCTTCTTCCAAGTCGTAGATCGTCCGGAGATACATCTCCGTGGTGTCGACTAGATCCTTCACACTCAACCCCTTCGTCAGTTGATCATTCTACCGTTCAGTTCGTGGTTCCGGTGCCGCCTCCACCGCGGCGAGTCCAGCGCGTGTCCGAATTGGATTCGTGTCACTCGATCTCGGTCTCCGAAGCGGGCCACGAGTGTGGTGTGCAGCACGAAACGAGAAGGAAGTAGCGTGATCCCATGACCGCGTCGATCAGATCTGACGGGGACCCCGCGGCGTCTCGAGCGAATCGAGTCGTGGTGTGGAGTCCGGAGTACCTGAGCTATCGGTGGAGCGCCGATCACCCGATGAATCCCACTCGCCTCGATCTCACGATGGCACTCTCGCGAAGCCTCGGACTTCTCGAGGGCGTCGAATTTCTCGAACCGAGTGCCGCGTCCGATGCCGACCTCCTCAGAATCCACACACCGGCATATCTTGCAGCGGTCAAAGACGCGGGTAACTCTGCGAACAACGGTGTGAGCGGCCAGGATGTTCCCCACGGGCTCGGTACCGAGGACAACCCGGTCTTCCCGCACATGCACGAAGCCAGTGCGATCCTCGCCGGCGGCTCGCTGGCCGCAGCGCAGGAAATCGCTTCGGGACGTACGAGGCGCGCGGTCAGCATCGGCGGCGGCATGCACCACGCGATGGCGGATTGGGCCTCTGGATTCTGCGTCTACAACGATGCGGCGGTTGCGATTTCGTGGCTGCTCGACAACGGCTACGACCGCATCGCCTACATCGACGTCGACGCTCACCACGGCGACGGAGTGCAACATGCGTTCCTCGGGGACCCGCGGGTGCTCACGGTCTCGCTGCATCAGCACCCGGCAACCTTGTGGCCGAACACCGGATGGTCGAGCGAAGTCGGCGACGGGGCCGCCGAAGGTACGGCGGTGAACATCCCGGTGCTGCCCGGAACCGTCGACGCGTTGTGGCTGCGTGCATTTCACGCCGTCGTCCCGGGAGCCATTGCAGCCTTCCGCCCGCAGATCATCATCAGCCAGTGCGGAGTCGACTCGCACCGCGAGGACCCGCTCGCGGATCTCGCCCTCACCGTCGACGGTCAGCGCGCCGCGTTTTTGGCGATGCGTGACCTCGCCGACCGATACTCCGAGGGGCGGTGGCTGGCAGTCGGAGGCGGGGGATACGGACTGGTGCGCGTCGTGCCGAGGGCATGGACTCACTTGATCGCTGCAGCGCTCGATCGCGAGATCGACGTCGACACCGCTGTCCCGGAAGACTGGAAGGAATCGACGAAGCTGCGAGCGCCGAGCGTCGACCTCCCGCCGACCATGGGGGACGGCGGCGATGTCGCCTACACGCCGTGGGACGGCCCGGGTGGTACACCGGAGACAGGTGTCGCCTCGGTGGACCGTGCACTCACCCGTATCGACTCGGCGATCATCGCGACACGTCGCGCTTCGTTCCCGCTACTCGGACTCGACCCGGAGGATCCCCGTGACTGAACAGTCCGATACCGAAGCTGCCGGCGGCGAGGCGAGCGGCCAGGCGCCGAAGACCGACCCCGCTCACACCTATCCCCATTCCTGGGTAGTCGATGTTCTCGCCTCCGACGGCGGAGCGGTGGCGTTGCGACCCATCGTTCCCGAAGACGCGGACAAGCTCGTCGAATTCCACGGCAAACTCTCCGAGCGCACCCGGTATCTGCGCTACTTCGGCCCGTACCCCACGATGTCGGCGCGCGACGTCAAGAACTTCACGACGGTCGACCACCACAACCGCGTGGCGTTCGTGATGATGCTCGGCGACGAGATCATCGCGGTGGGTCGATACGAGCGACTGCTCGACGTCGGTGACGGAAAGTCTGCCGAGGTCGCCTTCGTCGTCGCCGACGCACACCAGGGGCGCGGCCTCGGCCCGATCCTGCTCGAGTACCTGGCAGCGGCAGCGGCCGAGAACGGTCTGACGATGTTCGTCGCCGAGGTCCTCTCCGAGAACCGCAACATGGTGACGGTGTTCCGTGAGGCGGGGTATCAGGTGAGCCGCTCTTTCGACGGTGGCGTGCTGAGACTCGAATTCGCGATCGACCCGACGGAAGCGCTTGTTTCAGTACGTAATTCGCGTGAGCGGGCAGCTGAGGCCCGCAGCATGGGAAACGTGCTCAGCCCGCGATCGGTGGCGGTGATCGGCGCATCAGCGGACCCGGCCAAAGTGGGTAACGCGGTGTTGACCAACCTGCTGCGCGGCGGATTCACCGGACCGGTCTATCCCGTCAACGCAGAGCATCGTTCGGTACACGGCGTTCGGGCATATCCGACGGTTCGTGACATCCCCGACGACGTCGATCTCGCCGTCGTGGCTGTACCTGCAGAATCGATCAATTCGGTACTCGACGACTGCCTCGACAAGGGCGTCAAAGCGCTGGTGGTCGTCTCGTCGGGCTTCAGTGAGAGTGGTCCGGACGGGCGCTCGTCCGAACGCAAACTGGTCCATGCAGCGCGCGCTCACGGTATGCGCCTCATCGGCCCGAATGCGCTGGGTGTCGCGAACAACGACCCGGCGATTTCGTTGAATGCGACGCTCGCGCCGGTCTTGCCGGTGGCAGGCAACGTCGGCTTCTTCTGTCAGTCCGGCGCGCTCGGTATCGCCATTCTCGACGAAGCCGCGCGCAGCCGAATCGGATTGTCCGCCTTCGTTTCCGCCGGTAACCGTGCGGACGTCTCGGGTAACGACCTTCTGCAGTACTGGGATTCCGACCAGTCCACCGAAGTGGTCCTTCTCTACCTGGAGAGCTTCGGCAACCCACGGAAGTTCTCTCGCATCGCCCGTCGAGTTGCGCGGAAGAAGCCGATCGTCGCAGTGAAGAGCGGTCGGCACGCGGTTCCGCCAGTGCTCGCCGCCACCGGAGTCGAGATCGACGATTCGATCGTCCGCGCCCTCTTCGAACAGGCGGGCGTCATTCAGGTCGGGTCCATTTCACAATTGTTCGACTGCGCCTTGCTCTTCGGATACCAACCGTTGCCCGCCGGCCCCCGGCTTGCGGTCATCGGCAACTCGACCGCGCTCGGTGTCCTTGCTGCGGACGCGGCCCGCAGTGAAGGTCTGCAGGTCAGCGACCCGGTCGACCTCGGCGCCCAGGCGAGTCCGGAACTCTTCGCCACTGCCGTGCGCGACGCTTTGGCGTCGTTCGACGTCGATGCCGTCATCGCCGTCTTCGTTCCTCCGGTAGCCATTCCGGTCGAGCCGTTCGCGAAAGCACTCAAGGACGCCGTCGCAGGCTCGGACAAGCCGATTCTCACCACGTTCCTCGCAGCTGAGGGTGTGCCGGACGTCCTGGCAGTTCGTGACGAAGTCGGTAACCCGACCCGCGGTTCGGTGCCGTCCTACCCGGGGCCGGAGCGTGCCGCCCTGGCGTTGGCGAGGGCTTGGCGATACGCGGAGTGGCGCAGCAAGCCTGCGTCGAAGGTGGTTCGCCCCGTGGGTATCGACTCCGAGCGAGCCCAGAAGATGGTGGCAGATTGGCTTGAAAACTCTCCTGGCCGTTGGCTTTCAGATGTGGAAGCGGCGGCGCTGCTCGAGTGTTACGGGGTCGCCGTCGTCGAATTCCGTTCGGTCCTGAGCGAAGACGAAGCAGTAGAGGCAGCGGATGCTGTCGGCTACCCGGTCGCGGTCAAGGCAACCGGCGAAATGTGGCGACACCGACCGGATCTGGGCGGTGTCAGGCTGGATCTGAGTGGACCGGAATCGGTGCGCCTCGCTTACCGAGATCTTGCGGCCGCGTCGGGTGAACCGCTGCTGCACGTGCAGAAAATGGCAACCAAGGGCATCGGATGTGTGGTTGGTGTCCAAGACGACCCGTCGTTCGGTTCGCTGATCTCGTTCGGGCTTGCCGGTGTGATCTCCGATCTCCTCGGTGACCGTGCCTATCGCGTACTGCCACTCACCGAGGACGCTGCTACGGAATTGATCGACGCGCCCAAGGCCGCGCCGCTTCTCTCCGGATACCGCAACGCCGTTCCGGTCAACAAGGGTGCGTTGGTTGATCTGGTCCAGCGCATCTCGGCGCTGGCCGACGACATTCCCGAAGTCCGCGAACTGGCCTGTGAGCCGGTACTCGCTTCGGCTACCGGCGCGGAGATCACCGATTCACGTGTCCGAATCGGACCTGAGCCGAGCGCAATCGACCTGGGGCCCAGGCGGCTGCGGTAGACACAGCGAACAACACCGGCCACCGCACATTCCCGAGGGGGAGGGAAGTAGCGGTGGCCGGTGCTTTGTGCGGTGCGTCAGCGCGAGTGGTGTGGCGCGCTGACGCACGTGCTGTGTTGTTTGATCAGCTCGCGTAGGACCGCAGTTTCTCGGCGCGATCACCGACGCGGAGCTTGCCCATGACCTCACGCTCGATCTGACGAACCCGCTCACGCGAGAGGCCGAAGAGCTTGCCGATCTGATCGAGGGTGCGGGGCTGGCCGTCGTCGAGACCGTAGCGAAGTCGGATGACCTGCTGCTCCCGCTCGTCGAGCGTCCCGAGCACGCTGCGCACATCGCTGTGCAGCAGACCGGCGATGACGGCGTTCTCGGCCGAGGTCGCCTCGGAATCTTCGATGAAATCGCCCAAGGGCGCTTCTTCGTCGTTGCCCACAGGCATGTCCAGGCTTACCGGGTCGCGGCTGTGGTCGAGCAGGTCGGCAATCTTGTGCGCCGGGATGCCCGACTCTTCGGCCAACTCGTCGTCCGTGGCTTCTCGCCCGAGCTGCTGGTGCAGTTCGCGCTTGATGCGGGCGAGCTTGTTGACCTGCTCCACGAGGTGGACTGGGAGCCGGATGGTGCGGCTCTGATCAGCCATTCCGCGGGTGATCGCCTGACGGATCCACCAGGTGGCGTACGTCGAGAACTTGAAGCCCTTGGCGTAGTCGAACTTCTCCATTGCACGGATGAGTCCGAGGTTGCCTTCTTGAATCAGATCGAGGAGCGGCATGCCGCGGCCGGTGTAGCGCTTGGCCAGCGACACGACGAGTCGCAGGTTCGCTTCCAGGAGGTGGCTACGTGCCGACTGTCCCTCGCGAACGATCGTTGCGAGATCCCTCTTCTTGGCGACTGTCAGGCGCTTTCCCGTGGCAAGGACGTGGCTGGCGTACAGCCCCGCTTCGATTCGCTTCGCCAGTTCGACCTCGTCTGCTGCTGTCAGCAGTGCGGTACGACCGATCCCGTTCAGGTAGACGCGGACCAGGTCTGCGGCCGGGCTCTGGGCGTCCAGATCTGCGGCGCTCGGACGAATGCGAGTAGTGGTGCTGGGGCTTGTCATGACTTGCCTCCCTATCGGCGGTCTCTCACACAGTTCAACGTGTGAGAGTTCCGGGAAAGTTCCCGTGCCGATTTCCGCTAAATCGCCGTGACCTGCAGTTATTTCCCAGTCGTCCTGAGAAGTTGCTGAGAACACAAAAATCTGCAACTCACCGGGAACTCAGTTCGTGACGGGAAGCACCAACCCGTGTCGAACCAGCGAGACCATCATTGTGACGACGGCCTCACGTAGCTGGTCCGGGTCTTCGCCGTTCGCCGCGGCAAGAAGTTCGATCAATTCGTCGACCACCAGTCCATCCGCTCGGAGTCCGGCCAACAGCGCAGCACCGAGCTCGTCGATCTCGTGCTGCCAGTGCGGTCCGTTGCCGCGGTGCACGCGCGTGACCACTTGTTGCCATCCCTCGTCACCGGGGAGGTAGACGCGTTCGAGAGCCGTGTCCGGATCGAGGACGAAGCGTTCCTCGAGGACGTCGTGTTCACGCAACCAGGCAAGACGGTCGAAGTATGCGAGCGCCTCGGCCCCGAGCGGGTCCGAGAAGCCGTGCATGAGGTCCTCGGCCATCAGGTCGGTGGGGGAGTCGGTGCGGCGAAGAAACACGAAACCGAAGCCGACGCCCTCGACATCGGCTTCTTCGAGGTGATCCAGCCAGGCGTTTGCTCTCGATGCCGTTTCCGGATCTCGAGGATCCTGCCCGCCGTCCTTGAGCCACGTGCCGACGTACAGAGCCGGATCCGCGACATCGCGCTGGACCACCCAGGCATCGACGCCGTGGGCCGGCAGCCACGACGCGATCCGCGACCGCCAGTCCTGCCCTTCGACGTGCACCCAGGACGCCAGCAGAGCTGCCGTGCCGCCGGGGTTCAGGTAGTCGATCGATTGCGAGATCATCAATTCGCTCGCACCGTCGAGATCGAGGCCGGAATCGCGGTACGTGTGATGGACGCGTGCCTCGCCGACGACAAACGGCGGATTGGCGACCACCTGGTCGAAGGTTCGACCCTCGACGGGTTCGAACCAGGACCCTTGAAGGAGTTCGACGTCCAGTCCGTTGAGGGCCATGGTTGCTGCCGTGAGGTCGACAGCGCGTTGATTGATGTCGGTTGCGGTGACCGAATCGGCGTACGTGTTCGCGTGCAGGGCTTGGATGCCGCATCCCGTACCGAGGTCGAGCACGCTGCCGACCCTCGCGGTGGGCGTGGCCTGCAGCAAGGACAGTGACGCATGCCCGACGCCCAGCACATGATCGGCCGTGGCCTTCTTGGGACGGATTCCGCCGTCGAGATCCGAGATCACCCAACGATCGCCGTCGCCGACGTCGATGGGGCGAAGATCCACCGCGGCCCGCACGAGCGGATTCTCACTGTCGAAGTTCTCACCTTCGAGCAGACCGGCGTCGACGCACTGCGCGATTGTCAGCGGAGCCAGCGCCGCGGCGACGTCGCCCGCCGGGCAGTCATCGGCGAGAAGGAACAGTCTGATGAGAACGCCCAGGTCCCCGAGTTCTCGGGTGGCGCGGCGCACGGGCACCGGCTCACTTCGACCGAGAGCAGCGTGAACTTCGGGACCCAACGCCTCGAGCATGGTTCCGGTGTCGAATCGATTGCGAAGCAGAGCCTCACGCAGCGCAGGGGTGATGGACAGGAGCGTTTCGCTTCTCACCCCGTCATTCTCGCAGGCGGAACTTGTCAGCCTTCGATGGTGTGGTGCGTCGCGGATTCGATCTCGCCTGCGGTCTTCTTTCGTCCGTCGTATCGACTCGGTTCGTCCTTGGTGCGCGGTGGTCGGTCGTTGGCGATCAGGACGGCGATCCAGGGAAGCGGAATCGATGCACCGATGATGAGCATCGAGATCCAGGCGTTGGCCCAGATGCCGTACGCGATCGCCGCGAGGATCAACGCCGGGAACCGGAAGGACATGATGATCATGTACTTGCGCACTCGGGCTTTGTGCTGTTCTTCGACGGACTGCTGCGCTTCGGTGATCAGTACGGGATTGTCGGGAGTCCCGGACTCGTCGGACCTGCCGAACGCGCCATTTCGTGCCATGACTCCACTGTTCCACTCTCGGCCGACAATTGCACACGACCCGTGGGTCGCACCGCTGTGACGGAGACGGCATTATTGGAGGGGTGAGCACTCAAACCAAGGAACGTCCCGACGTCTCCACCGACGAAACGACCGACGACGACACCCCGAAGTTCTTCCACTACGTGAAGAAGAACAAGATCGCCGAGAGCGCCGTCATGGGAACCCATGTCGTCGCGCTGTGCGGTGAGGTGTTTCCCGTGACGAAGTCCGCCAAGCCGGGATCACCGGTGTGCCCGGACTGCAAGAAGATTTACGAAGGACTCCGCAAGGGCGACTGACCTCGGGTCACGCGAGCGGCAGTACTTCCGGAGCTCGGCGGATCGACAGCCTCGACGCAGTCGGCCGCCGGGCCCTTCGCGTCTGCCTGCGGTTCGTAGCAGGGTTCTTGGTCTACGCAGGAGTTCTGGCGCGACTCCGTTTGTCTGCTCTCGGTTTGTCTGCTGCGGGGCCGCCCGTACGAGGGGACCGTGGCCGGATCCGCTTTGTCGCCCGAGATGCGGATCGGGCTGGTGGCCAGGTGCCAGGTCAGGTTGGTGACCGGACCGGTCTTTTCGTCGGTGTTCTGAGCCGCAAGCCACTCTCGCATCTGCTCCATCCGGGTGGCACGAGCCGGCCAGAACTCTTGAACAGTCGCGTTGAACTCGGCGCCGAGGACGACGGCAAAACCGAGGAAGAATGTGAAGAGCAGAAACGCGATCGGCGTTGCCAACGCGCCGTACGTGTAGCCGGTGCTGGTGACGAATCCCAGGTACCAGCGCAATCCGGTGCTGGCGGCCATGAAGAACACACCCGCGACCAGGGCGCCCGCGAGCAGCCGATGCCACGGCAGCGACTTCGGCAGAGCGACCTTGTACAGCGTCGTGAGGCCGATGATCACCAGCAGACCGACAGCGGGGTAGTAGAACGTGTCGACCAGATTCGATCCGACCACGTACCAGGAGGCCGGCAGTGCTCGCCCGACGAGCGTCGGCCCCAGAGCTACCAGCGGCAGGATGAACACCGCCATCACCAGGAACATCACGTAGAGCAGCAGGGCGAAGATGCGCTGCCAGATGGGATTGCGGGCATCCTGCTGCCCGTGTGCTTCCACGATCGAGTCGACGAACGTACTGATCGCCGATGATCCCGCCCACAGGGAGAGCAGGAAGCCCACCGAGATGATCTCCGGGCGTCCGCGCTGAAGGACGTCCGTCACCGTCGGGCGGATGATCTGGTCGACGACGCTTTCGCTGAAGATCGTTCCGCTGAACGTGACGATCTTGGATTCGATGATCTCGACGGTGTTGGGTCCGAACCACCCACCGATGTAGCCGATCATTCCCAGAAGGCCGAGCAGCAGGGGAGCAAGCGACAGCGTTTGCCAGAACGCGGCCGTAGCCGCCTTTCCGAAGATGGAATCGTCCCAGGCCTTGCTCAGGGTTCGACCGATCAACTGCCCGGTGCGGCGTAGCGGATGCCATCTGCGGTGGTGCAGATCACTTCCGCTCGACTTCTCGCCTCGCGCTTCACTCATGATGTCTCCAGCATCCCTGACGACACACCCGGTTGCCCAACCATGGCGCCGACGTGTCGCACATTTCTGAGACAATTCGCGTGCAGGTCGGCAGGATGCGAGAGAAGCGAAACCTCGCCGGCCGGAGTGAGAACGGCCATGAGTACGCGCTTCGAGTGCGGCTTTCGTCGGTGGCGGCGGCTAGGCTCGTCGCCGGACATTGATGAAAATTCGAGGAGCGCGAGACAACAGTGCGATTCCAGTGGAGGCGCGGCCTATGACGTCTGAGACCGTGGCAGCCGAGTTCGGCAAGTCGCCCGAACCCGCCGGAGCTCAATCCGCGGGAACCCAACCTGGCGCCCCTACCGGTTCCCTTCGTGCATGGCAGCGCCGTGCACTGACCAAATACCTTTCCAGCAGTCCGCGTGACTTTCTGGCGGTCGCAACGCCGGGAGCAGGTAAGACCACCTTCGCTCTGCGGGTAGCTTCGGAATTGCTCCGTGACCGGACGGTCGACCAGATAACCGTCGTGGCGCCGACCGAGCACCTCAAACACCAGTGGGCGGAGTCCGCACAGCGCTCCGGCCTCGCATTGGACTCGCGGTTCTCCAACTCGACCGGCCAGACCTCGAGTGACTATCACGGCGTCGTGCTGACCTACGCCCAGGTTGCCTCGCACCCGTCGAAGCATCGTGTGCGCACCGAGGGCCGCAAGACGCTGGTCATCCTCGACGAGATCCACCACGGCGGCGACGCCAAGAGCTGGGGCGACGCCATTCGTGAAGCGTTCGGCGACGCGACCAGGCGTCTCGCACTGACCGGAACCCCGTTCCGCAGTGACGACAGTGCCATTCCTTTTGTCGAGTACGAGCCGGACAAGGAAGGTCTGCTCCGCTCGAAAGCCGACCACTCCTACGGATATTCGGATGCCCTCAAGGACGGCGTGGTTCGCCCCGTCGTGTTTCTCGCCTACTCGGGCGAGGCACGGTGGCGAAACAACGCCGGCGAGGAATTCACCGCTCGACTCGGCGAGCCGCTGAGCGCCGAGCAGACGACTCGGGCCTGGCGTACGGCCTTGGACCCTGCCGGCGACTGGATTCCTGCCGTGCTGCAAGCAGCAGACACCCGTTTGGCGCAGCTGCGCAGTACCGGTATGCCCGATGCCGGCGGACTTGTCATCGCGACGGACCAGACAGTGGCCCGCGAGTACGCGAAGGCCCTGACCGCGATCACCGGCGAACAGCCGGCTGTCGTGCTGTCCGACGACCCCACCGCGTCCAAGCGAATCGCCGAATTCGGTGCGAGCGACCAGAAATGGATGGTCGCGGTCCGCATGGTGTCCGAGGGCGTCGACGTTCCCCGTCTGGCGGTCGGTGTGTACGCGACCAGCGCGTCGACTCCGCTGTACTTCGCTCAGGCGATCGGGCGCTTCGTACGTTCGCGTCGTAAGGGCGAAACTGCCAGCGTCTTCCTGCCGTCGGTGCCGGTGCTTCTCGACCTTGCCGCACAGCTCGAGGCCCAGCGTGATCACGTACTCGGCAAGCCGCATCGTGAGAAGGACGGCCTCGAAGACGACCTGCTCGCCGATGCGAACAAGCAGAAGGACGAGCTGGGCGAGGAGGAGAAGGCGTTCACGTCCCTGGGCGCCGATGCCGAACTCGACCAGGTGATCTACGACGGATCATCCTTCGGTACCGCGACATTCGCCGGAAGTGATGAGGAAGCCGACTACCTCGGTCTGCCAGGCCTACTCGACGCCGATCAGATGCGGGCATTGCTGCGTCAACGCCAGCAGACGCAGGTCGAGGCCAACTCGGCCAAGGCCGCCGCCCCGCAACCCACGGCGGCAGTGGTATCCGATCGAGCGGCCACGGCAGATCAGCTCGGTGCGCTCCGCAAGGAGCTCAACGGGTTGGTGGCGATGAACGTTCACCGCACTGGTAAGCCGCACGGCATCATTCACGCGGAACTGCGCCGAGTGTGCGGCGGTCCGCCGACGGCCATCGCTACTGTCGATCAGCTGACCGAACGCATCGCGATTCTCCGCAGCTGGTAGCAGCCGATACCGGTCCCGCACGCTTCGCGTGCTTGCGGCCCCGGAACGGCAGAACGGGCGATCACAGTGATTGTGATCGCCCGTTCTGGCGTTCATGGCGCGCCTCGTGAAGAGGCCACCCCCGGCTGACAGGTCAGATTGCGGGTTCGCTTTCGGAGACGACGGCATTCATCTCGCGAAGTCGATCCGCGTGTTCGGTTGCGTGGTGTCCGCAGAAGAGAAGCTCGCCGCCGGTGGGAAGCACGGCGCGTACGCGTGCTCCGGCACCGCACCGGTCGCACCGGTCGGCAGCGGTCAACTGTGGGCTGGTCAGTGTTCCGGGCATGACTCCTCCGTACTGGCTTTGCGGCATTCGGGCCGCGTGCCTGGGGCCTGGTCCGCCGCGTCGGAATGGCGCGGTAGATCCACTCTTACAGACGTTTGGGGTTTACGGGTTGTTCCCGAAGGCGTTTCTTAGTGTTGTGTCTCACTGGAAATGCGCTGGGCAGGCATTCTCGGGTGAAGATTGTTCGCTGACAGCTGATTCGGATCGCCGACCTCAGCCCGATATTCTGGGCGGATGAACCCGGGACGCGAACCACTTGTCGACGAGAGCGTCGAGTTGCTCCACATGTGCACGCGCGAGGAGTGGGCGCGGGCACAACAGCTCGGTGAACGTATCCCCGACGGATTCGAGGCGGAGGGATTTGTCCACATGTCGACTCCGGCGCAAGTTCATCTCCCGGCCAATCGGATCTTTGCCGGCCGTGACGACATAGTCCTTCTGGCTATCGATCCGGCCTTGCTCGGCGGTCAGGTCAAGTACGAACCGGGTGTCCCCTCGGACCCGGAATCGATGCGATTCCCGCATCTGTACGCCCCGATTCCCGTCGCAGCCGTCACCGCTGTCGTCGAGTATTTTCCGGACGAGAACGGCGTGTTTTCGCCGGTTCGGTAGGTCGCCGGTTCGCTCGCCGCGAAGTGCTCCCCGCGGATAACGGCCCTCCCGCGATGCAGGTCACCGATCGGCGCTACCGTTGGTATATGAACGTAGAAGTCACCCCACTACCGGGGATCGGGACGCGCAAGGATTTTGTTCTGTCTTCCGGTCGTCGCGTGGGTGTCGTCACCCATCGGGACGGTCATACCGACCTCATCGTTTCCAAGGCAGACGACCCTGACGCGTGTGCTGCCTCGCTGCCTCTGACCACCGAGGAAGCGGCAGCGCTCAGCAATCTCCTGGGTGCCCCCCAGCTCGTTGCTCAGCTCGAGGAAGAGCACCGTGATCTTCCGGGCATTCGAACCAAACAGCTCTACATCAAGGACGGTTCTCGCTACGACGGACAGACCCTCGGGGACACCGGCATGCGCACGCGTACCGGAGTGTCCATCGTCGCCGTCATGCGCGCAGGGCAGGTGAGCCCGTCTCCGAACCCCGACTTCACGTTCACCGGGGGAGACCTTCTCGTGGCAGTCGGAACGCCGGACGGTTTGGCTGCAGCGGCAAAAATCTTGGCCAACGGCTGACTGGCGCGTGGACACAACCACCCTCGCACTGATCGAACTCGGCGCGGTCTTCTTCGCGCTCGGACTGCTCGGACGGCTCGCTGCTCGCGTCGGCATGTCGCCCATCCCGTTCTACCTGATCGGCGGCCTGTGCTTCGGACAGGGCGGTTTCATCCAGCTAGGCGACATCGGCGAGTTCTCCCATCTGGCCAGTGAGATCGGGATCGTCCTGCTCTTGCTGCTGTTGGGGCTCGAATACACTGCGGCCGAGCTCGTCACCGGTCTCAAACGCTCGCGGGTAGCCGGCATCGTCGACATCGTCCTCAACGCCACCCCTGGCGCGGTTGTCGGCTTGATGCTCGGCTGGGGCGTCGTGGGGGCGACGGTCATGGCCGGCGTCACCTACATCTCGTCTTCGGGAATCATCGCCAAGGTGCTCAGCGACCTGGGGCGCCTCGGTAACCGCGAGACACCGGTCGTGCTGTCGATTCTGGTGTTCGAAGACCTGGCGATGGCGCTGTACCTGCCGATTCTGACCGCGATGCTCGCGGGCGTGAGCTTCATGGGCGGGCTCGAAGCGGTCGGCATCTCGTTGTTGGTCATCACCGTGGTACTTGTTGTGGCCCTCCGATACGGACGGTACGTCTCCGCCCTCCTCGACAGTCCCGACAGTGAGACGCTCCTGCTCAAGCTGCTCGGTGCCGCACTGTTGGTCGCCGGCATCAGTTCGGCGATGCAGGTGTCGGCGGCTGTGGGCGCATTCCTCCTCGGAATCGCGATCTCGGGGTCGACGGCGCACAATGCCAGTCGCGTGCTCGAGCCCCTTCGAGATCTGTTCGCCGCAATGTTCTTCGTGGTCTTCGGTCTCAACACCGATCCCAGTTCCATTCCGCCAGTCCTCGGATGGGCCGCGATCCTGGCAGTGGTCACGGCGATCACGAAGCTGGTAACCGGCGCTTGGGCGGCCAGACGTCAGGGTGTCGCGCGAATGGGTCAGGCGCGCGCCGGTGCCGCTCTGATCGCCCGCGGTGAGTTCTCCATCATCATCGCCGGCCTCGCGGTGTCCGCAGGCGCCGTCGACGCCGAACTTGCCGCATTGGCAACTGCTTACGTGCTCCTGATGGCGGTCATCGGCCCGGTGGCGGCAAGAGTTATCGAACCGGTTGCCTCGTTGTACATCAAGGTTCGTACGAAGTCCTGATTGCGGTCCTATTCTGTCCGGATGTCGAACAGAATCGCCCGTCCCGCCGCGACCGCTCTGTGTGCGCTGATCATCTCGTGTGCACCGGTCCCGGCGCTCGCCGGTGGAATTCCCGCTCTCGACCACGCCGGACCCACAGCTGCGCAGGTTGCCGCGGATCGATCGCTACACCTCGAGGGTGCGTCGAACGCGCGTGACATCGGTGGCTACGACGCCGCGGACGGGCAGACCGTTCGGTGGGGGAAGGTATTTCGCTCGAATGCCCTCGACAAGCTGACACCGTCGGATCTCGCGTCGTTGAGCGAACGCGGAGTGGAATCGGTCGACGACTTCCGTACGGTCGTCGAACGAACGCTCTCGCAGGATCGCCTTCCGAACGGGGCGCGAAGCAACTGGTTCGACGTCATCGGAACCAACCCCGCCAACCTCCCGGCGCTGGTGGACATGCCGACGATGTACGCGTTGATGGTGACCGATCCGGGGGCGAGCCGCGCATTCCACGACGCGCTGGTGAACGTCGCGAACACCGACGGTGCAGTCCTCTACCACTGCTCGGCGGGCAAGGACCGTACCGGTTGGATGACCGCAGTTCTCCTGGCCGTCCTCGGCGTCAGTCGCACCGACGTGAACGCCGATTACATGCTCAGCAATCAGTACCTCACCGGACCCCGCACGGGGAGCGCGTTCATCGACGGCGTCGAACAGTCTTGGCTGGACACGTCTTTCGCCACGGTGGATCGGGTGTACGGCAACTTCGACAACTACGTCCGGGACGGCCTTCAGTTGAGCGAGGACGATGTCGCACAACTCCGGGACACACTCTTGGTCTGAGGCGGCAAACGCACAAGAGCCGCTCTCCGGAGATCCGGAGAGCGGCTCTTGTGTGCATAGCTGGTGTGACTAGTCGAGGTAGTCGCGCAGAACCTGCGAACGCGACGGGTGGCGCAGCTTCGACATCGTCTTCGATTCGATCTGGCGGATACGCTCACGCGTGACGCCGTAGACCTGTCCGATTTCGTCTAAAGTCCTCGGCTGACCGTCGGTGAGACCGAAGCGGAGGCGAACCACGCCGGCTTCGCGCTCGGACAGCGTCTCGAGTACCGACTGCAGCTGATCCTGCAGCAAGGTGAACGAGACGGCATCGACTGCGACAACAGCTTCGGAGTCCTCGATGAAGTCACCGAGCTGGCTGTCGCCCTCGTCGCCGATGGTCTGGTCGAGAGAGATCGGCTCACGCGCGTACTGCTGGATTTCCAGCACCTTCTCCGGCGTGATGTCCATTTCCTTGGCGAGCTCTTCCGGCGTGGGCTCACGGCCCAGGTCCTGGAGCAGCTCACGCTGGATACGGCCGAGCTTGTTGATGACCTCGACCATGTGCACCGGGATACGGATGGTGCGAGCCTGGTCGGCCATTGCGCGGGTGATGGCTTGACGGATCCACCACGTGGCGTAGGTCGAGAACTTGTAACCCTTGGTGTAGTCGAACTTCTCGACTGCACGGATCAGACCGAGGTTGCCTTCCTGGATGAGGTCCAGGAACGCCATGCCGCGGCCCGTGTAGCGCTTGGCCAGCGAGACGACCAGGCGGAGGTTGGCCTCGAGGAGGTGGTTCTTGGCGCGGTTGCCGTCGCGGCAGATCCAGCTCATGTCGCGTCGCTGAGCCGCAGGCAACTTCTCGCCCTTGTCAGCGAGGTCCTGCATGATCTGCACGGCGTAGAGGCCGGCCTCGATGCGCTTGGCCAGTTCGACTTCCTCTTCGGCGTTGAGGAGTGCGACCTTGCCGATCTGCTTGAGGTAGGCGCGAACCGAGTCGGCGGACGCCGTCAGTTCGGCATCCTTGCGTGCCTGGCGGAGAGCCTCGGACTCTTCCTCGTCCCAGACGAAGTCGCCGGAAGCCTTGTCCTTCTCGGACGGCTCTGCAGCGGTCTCTTCGTCTTCGCCGACTGCTACGACCTCGACGACATCGGACTCGACCTCGGCAAGGTCGCCGTCCGTGATGTCGATGTCTTCCAACTCGACATCGCCGTCTTCGGCGTCAGGATCGCCGGCCTTCTTGGGGCTGGCCTTCTTAGCTGCTGCCTTCTTGGCCGGAGCTTTCTTGGCCGGAGCCTTCTTTGCTGCTGCCTTCTTGGCGGGGGCCTTTTTCGCCGGAGCCTTCTTGGCTGCCGGAGCGGTGACGGTGGCCGCCTCCACGGCTGGAGATTGTGGCTCTGACTCTGATGGAGAATCAGCAGTCTGACGTGTATCGGTGGCTGCCACGTACGCCCTTTCGTGACGGTGTCGTGCGGCGTCACGCCAGAGTGGTGATCCGGCGGAGAGGTCAATGGTTGTTGGCCGGCGCGCAGCCGGACTTCACCATTGTAACGACTCTCAGGAAACTCTTACGTCACGGCGGGCCGTAACAGGTAGATTTTCCGCTTTTCACGTGCAGGTTTTCTCATCCGGCGACGGGGGCCGGCCTGGTCAGTCCGACCGATGCGAGCGCAGCTCCGGCGATTCCCGCGGTGTTGAGGAGGGTGGCGGGGACGACCTTCGTGCGGTTGGTCAGGTGCGGAATCCACTTCTCGTGCTTGCGGCTGATTCCGCCTCCGGCGATGAAGAGATCAGGCCACAGCAGGTTCTCGAAGGTGGTCAGAACTCGGGAGACCTCGACCGCCCACTCCTTGTAGCTCCAGTCCTTCTTTTCCTTCACCGACGACGCCGCTCGATGCTCGGCTTCCTTGCCGTCGACCTCGAGGTGGCCGAACTCGGTGTTGGGCAACAGAACTCCGTTGTGCAACACGGCAGATCCGATTCCGGTGCCGAAGGTCAACAAGATCACGACGCCGGAGGTGTCCTTGCCCGCTCCGAACGAGTCCTCGGCGATTCCGGCAGCGTCGGCGTCGTTGAGGACGGTGACCTCGCGCCCGCCCAGGGCCTTGCCGAACAGGGCGGCGGCGTCGGTGTCGATCCAGGACTTGTCGATGTTCGCGGCGCTGCGCGCGACGCCCCCGGTCACGACAGCGGGCAAGGTGATGCCGACCGGACCGGTCCACTTGGCCTGCTCGACGATTTCGGCGACAGTGCCCGCGATCGCATCGGGTGTGGACGGCTGCGGGGTCAGGATCTTGATGCGTTCACCGATCATTTCCCCGGTGCTCAGGTCGATCGTGCCGCCCTTGACGCCGCTACCGCCGACGTCGATCCCGAAACCTGTGGTTGTCATCGTCCTGCGCTCCTGAGTGTCGAATTCGAGGTCACGATCTACCGTTGCAAACACTAACCCGAACAAGGACCCGGGCGCGTCCTCTCGAACCGCCCGCCTCGAGACGTTCGAGTGGTGCCCCTCGGTAGAGATGTGTTGCGATGGTCCGGTGCGCCCTTCAGAAAGAACGTTGCCCGACTTTTCCGCCGATTCTCTGGACCCCGCACAGTTGCGGGAAGTAGCCGTAGCCGTCGCCGAACGCGCAGCCGAACACGTCCGTTTGCGTCGGCCCGAGGTATTCGGCCTGGTGGGTTCCGGTGCCGCCGAGGGTGGTTCGGTTGCGGCGAAGAGCACGCCCACCGATCCCGTCACGGTGGTCGATACCGAAACCGAACAAGTGATTCGCGACCTTCTGGCGCAATTGCGCCCTGCGGATTCGATCCTGGGTGAGGAAGGTGGCGGAGACACCGACGATTCCGCGGGAGTTCGATGGGTTGTCGATCCCATCGACGGCACGGTGAATTTTCTCTACGGAATCCCCGCGTTCGCCATCTCGGTGGCCGTACAGATCGACGGGGTCTCGGTAGCCGGGGCTGTCGTCGACGTGTCGTTGGAAACCACGTACGCCGCGCATCGGGGCGGCGGTGCAACCATGACCACGGCCGACGGCGTCGTCAGCGACCTGCAAGCCAATGAGGTGACCGAGCTGTCAATGGCGCTGTTGGCCACCGGCTTCGGTTACGGAGCGGATCGCCGGAAGGTGCAGGGCACGTTGATCGGGCAGATCCTGCCGCAGGTCCGCGACATCCGACGCATCGGTTCGGCTGCGTTGGATCTGTGCATGGTTGCCACCGGCCGGGTCGACGCTCACTTCGAACACGGACTGAGTCCATGGGACTGGGCAGCCGGCTCCTTGATCGCTTCCGAAGCGGGCGCCGTGATCAACGTCCCGGCGCCAAATTCCACGTCGGCCGACGGCGATGTCGTTTACGCAGTCGCTCCGGCGATCGCCGAGCAGTTCGCGCACATGCTCGGAGCTACCGGCGCAGATCAGCCGATTCCGAGCTGAGGCTTGTCAGCAGCGCGCCGTGCGCGCTGCTTTGAGCAGTGCGATGTCCATGGGGGCGACTTCGGCGTTTGCGGGCTGCTCGGCCAGAGCATGCAAGATCGCGGTGGCGTCGGTGTTGGGGGTCAGGGCGCCCTTGTTGTAGGTGCCGAGAGCCAGGTCGACGGTGTCGTCGCCGCGGCCGTCCTGGACCAGTTCGGCGCAGGGGGCGACCAGCCAGACGGAACTGGCGGCGGCGAGGCCGTTCGCTCCGAATCGGATCTGACCCTGGCACTCCATGTTCTGGTCGACGTAGACGGGGTCGTTTCCGACCTGGACGTCCGGCGCGCTGGAGAAGCCGAACTCGCTCAGCTGCGCTGCCACCTGGGCCGCCTGACCGTGTTCACCGTTGGCGTTGAACACACGAACCTTGGTGGCGGCGAGGGGAGCGGGATCCACGTCGAGCAGCTTCGAGCGGTCGACGACGGTTCCCAGCGGTAGTGGCGCCGCTGCCGAAGGATCGGACGAAGGTTGCGGCAGGTTGCAGGCGACGGTGTCACTGACTTCCGCCTCGGCGCTCAGGATGCGGACCCACAAGACACTGCCGATCAATGCGAGTACCGCGAACACGGCGATCACCGGCCACGCGCGCCGACGGCGGAACGGACGTCCCTGGTCATCGGTAGAGCTGCCTTCGGTGATCAGAGAAACCACGGTATCCCTCGACTTTCTTGACGAAACTTCTACTTCGCCATCGGGCCGAGCGGCGCCGGCATGACGTTCGGTGCCTACCTTAGAGGGCCTGTGTGACGAGACAGCCGAAGCGAGGCTCGACGCGTCGAGTCCTTGTCGATTGAGAAACGGCAGTTGGCCGATTACCGGCCTGTTTCTACCCGGATTCGGCCCGAAAACATCGTGGAAAGGTCACAGCTTGCTCTTGCCTTGGTGACAATTCGCAGTCATTTTTCGGAAATTTCCGATTCGGTTACTACTTTCGTGCTCACGTCGGCTACTGTCTGGCGGCCCAGGTCGTTCAACTGGGCATCGGCCGGACGCCGAAATGACAACCAAATGAGGCGCAGATCACGTTCTCGGAAGGAACTTCCGGGCACTAATTCCAGTCCTGCAGCGTTATGCAGCGACAGGGAATGATCTGGATGCCACGGCGGTTTCCATGCGCATCAAGGATCTACCGGATTCTCGGCGCACACGGGACCGGGATACACGAAGAGGATGGGGTAGACGAGATGGCAACTGACTACGACGCACCGAGGCGTACAGAGTCCGACGAGGTTTCGGAGGACTCGCTCGAGGAGCTGAAGGCGCGACGCAACGAAGCGCAGTCAGCCGTCGTCGACATCGACGAGACGGACACCGCGGAGTCCTTCGAGCTGCCGGGTGCCGACCTTTCCGGCGAGGAACTCTCGGTTCGAGTTGTTCCGAAGCAGGCAGACGAGTTCACGTGTTCGAGCTGCTTCCTGGTTCATCACCGCAGCCGCCTGGCCAGTGATGCCAACGGACAGCTCGTATGCATGGACTGCGCTGCCTGATCTCCCTTCCCGGTGGTCGACCCGTCAGCGCGAGGGTCGACCAAGGGTCGGGAAGTACTGCTTTGCTGTGACCGCGCTGGTCAGAGATCCAGCGCAGCCAGCAGATCAGCGGGACGACGTGTGCTCACCAACCAGTACGGCGTGGGATCCTCCGGGTCGTCGAGCACGATCAACACCATTGTCTTGACCCATGGGCGATGCTGGACGAACGCCGACGGATCGAGTTGGCGCCCCATCGCAGCACTCTTCGCGGAAGCCGGCACTGCTGCCGCCCGTGAAATCAATTCGACCGGCAGGTGGGCTCTACCCACGTGCAATTCCTTCACCCCTGCTGTCTCCACCACCTCGACGCGCATCCGGCTGAGCCAGAATGCCGCCCAGATCGGGATCGGGAGTAGTACGACGTACGCCAGGTACGAGAGAAGCCCCGGGCGGCCCATGTGGACCTCGGCCGCGAGGAGTCCGGCTACGGCCAGCCCGGCGATCCACCACCAGATCGGCACCCACAGGCGCTCGGAGTACAGCGTCGTGGACGGGGGCGTTGTGGTGGCGACGTCAGGTCGAGATGTTTCGGGCACCTGTCAAGGATAGTCCGTCGCTACGAGTAGTCTTGGCCCACGTGAGCGACCATCTCTCCATCGCCTTGAAGCGACTGGATCCAGACCTGCCCGTTCCACAGCGTGCGCATCCCGGAGATGCGGGTGTGGATCTGTGCTCCACCAGCGACGTCACCATCGAACCCGGCCACCGAACACTGGTCGGAACGGGGATCGCGATCGCTTTGCCGGTGGGCACCGTCGGGTTGATCCATCCGCGTTCCGGACTCGCCGCCAAATCGGGACTGTCGATCGTGAATGCGCCCGGAACCGTGGACGCGGGATACCGGGGCGAACTCAAGGTCTGCTTGATCAATCTCGATCCGGCCACAGCCATCGACATCCGCCGCGGTGACCGAATCGCTCAGCTCGTGGTTCAACGAGTCGAACTTCCGGTTTTCGAGGAAGTCGAATCGCTGGACGACACGACCAGAGGAACCGGAGGCTACGGTTCCAGCGGCGGGCACGCGATACTCGATACCGATGCGCCTGGCGCGGTAGTCGGAGAGGGAGTCTGAATCATGTTCGGACGCAAGAAGAAGACAGACGTCGACGAGGAAACCACCAGCTTCTTCGGTGACGAGAACGACGAGTCGGTGGAGATCGACGAGGTCGAAGACGATCTCGAAGTCACCGGCGACGAGTTCGGTGACGAATCGGAAGGCCCTTACGACATCTCGGAGATCGATTCCGACGATCCGACGGCAGGCCGTGACGGTCAGCGTCTTGATCTCGGTTCCGTTCTGGTGCCGATGCCGACCGGCGGGCAGTTGCAGGTCGAGATGGCGCCCAACGGTTCGCCGCAGGCCGTGCACCTGGTCACCGAGCACGGCCGCATCACGGTTGCTGCCTACGCCGCCCCGAAATCGCCCGGTCAGTGGCGTGAGGTCGTTGCCGAGCTCGCGCAGTCGCTTCGCGACGACAATTCCGCGGTGAGCGTCGAGAACGGCCCGTGGGGCCGTGAACTGGCTGCTGTGACGGCCAACATGGACCTGCGGTTCATCGGCGTCGACGGTCCCCGGTGGATGGTGCGCTGCGTGGTCGCGGGTCCGAGTGGATCCACCGCCGCGAACGCCCCTCTGGTGGCAATCGCACGGGACATCTTGCGTGACACCGTCGTCAACCGAGGATCAGAGCCGCATCCGGTGCGGACACCGCTGCCCGTGGTGCTCCCGCAGGTGCTCGCCGAGCAGTTGGCGGCCGCACACGAGCAGCAGTTGGCGGCAGCGCAGCAGCAACAGGTCGCCGCCCAGCAGCAACAGCAGTCAGCACCGCCCGCTCCGCCGGCACCTCCAGCACGGCCGACCCCGCCGCCTCGTAGCGGCGAATCCGGTTCTGCCATGCAGCAATTGGGTCAGTAACAGGATTTTCTTCAGGCGCTCGCGGTGGTATCGGATTCGATCGCCGCGAGCGCTTTGATGCAGGTGGACCCGAGAATCGCGGGGTCGCGCCCGATCATGTCGAGCGTCGTCGTGGCGACTGCGCCGCGGGGGAGTGAAGCCGCCCATGCCTGCGCCACTGACGCGGGATGAACCGGATCGTCCACCGCCGACGCAATGCCGACCGGAACGCCTACCGCCCGTAGCGCGCTCTCGCCGAGTGAGTGGTACGACGCCGCCTCGTCGAGCGCAGCCGGGAGATCGGGCCACTGAGAGCGCCAGGAGCGCTCGAGTTCGGCTCCGAGCCACGCCGGACTCGACGCGAGCATCGCAGCGATCACCGACTCCAAGCCTTCGGAGCGCAGTTGCCCGGCGGTGAACCGCGCGCTCGCTGCTGCGGGGGCGTCGTCGGCCGAGCCCGTCCAGGCCGGAAGCGCTGCCAACACACTCACGGTTCGATCGGGATTGTCGGCGGCCCACTGGAGTGCAACGGCCGCTCCGATCGAGACCCCTCCGACGATGATTCGGCCGTGCGTGTCCGCGGCT
This sequence comes from Rhodococcus sp. no. 34, assembly GCF_054589475.1. Taxonomy (NCBI): domain Bacteria; kingdom Bacillati; phylum Actinomycetota; class Actinomycetes; order Mycobacteriales; family Nocardiaceae; genus Rhodococcus; species Rhodococcus sp. no. 34. The sequence goes on along the minus strand of NZ_BAAILK010000046.1, from coordinate 474,261 downwards.
CTGTCCATCGCGTCCAGATAGCCGTCCACGACACGCCGAGGGTCCGGTTCAATTGCGACGATGCGCACACCCAGAGCCTCCAGCGGCGCCCGGAATGCGCGGTCCGCGAAGTGGGCGTCAGAGCCTGTACCTGGGAGAACGACGGCAACGGTCGCCAATTCCGAGTTCTGCATCTCTTGATCTTGCCCGGTGCCCCCGAGACGCGGACTGACCGGTGTGGTTACACGCTCGTAATGGGTCTACAGTGGCGATCACACAGCCCTTCACGTGACGCGAAACCCTTGCGTCACACATGTTCGCAGGAGCGCGCAATGGCACCCGCCGCCGCAGGATATTTTCGTCGACTGACCCAGCGTCTGACCGAGGACGTCGACCAGTTGGACGCCCAGGAGATGGCCGAGTCCAACAAGGCTTCCGGAGGTCAGAAGGCATGCGATTGTCGTCGCGGTGAAGAAGTCACGATGGTGGGCCGACTCCGCAGCGTCGACGCGTGTCCCAAGTCGGGAAATGCCAGTATCGAGGCGGAGTTCTTCGATGGCACCGAGGTGATCAATCTCGTCTGGATCGGGCGTCGCCGGATCCCGGGAATCGAGACCGGTAAGACCCTGCTGATCCGCGGTCGTGTGGGCGAGCGTGACGGTCGCAAGGCGATCTTCAACCCTTACTACGAACTGCGCGGCGAATAGGCGCGTTTCCCGCATTTACCGTGCAACTCGGTGACTGTGGCACCCTCGACAGGTGACTGAAACACAACAGCGATCGGTAATCGACCAACTCGGCGGGCTGAGTGGTCTGATCTATTCGTCTTTGCCGATTCTGATTTTTGTCCCGGTCAACAGCATCTGGAATCTCACCGCGGCAATCTGGGCCGCATTGGGCGTCGCTGTCGCTATCGCGGCCTGGCGCCTCTTCCGCAAGGATTCCCTCCAACCCGCTATTTCCGGTTTTCTCGGAGTCGGAGTTTCCGCATTCATCGCCTACCGCACCGGCGACGCCAAAGGATATTTCCTCTTCGGTATCTACACGAGCCTCGCCTACGGTGCGGTCTTCCTGATTTCGATCCTCGTACGCTGGCCCCTCGTCGGAATCATCTGGGGTTATCTCAACGGGCACGGCAATCTCTGGCGCAAGCACAGCTCCGCCGTCCGGCTCTACGACGTCGCGACGGCAGCGTGGGCGTTGGTCTTCGGTGCGCGGTATCTCGTTCAGTCACAGCTCTACGACACCGACCACACCGGATGGCTCGCAGTCGCGCGTATCGGCATGGGTTGGCCGTTGACCGGTTTGGTGCTGCTCGTGACGGTCTGGGCTGTGCGTAAGGCCGATCGCATCGTCGAGCCTGAACCGGTTGTGGAGCCCGAAAGCAGCGAGCCCACCGCCACGGACGCAGGGTCCGAAGAGGTGGGCTCGGTGAATCTGACGAAGCCGCGCGAAGACCGAGATCTCAGCTGATCAGGTCCTGGTACTCGGGGTGCTTGTCGAGGAACTTCACGACGTACGGGCACACCGGATGAACCTTGAGGCCGCGTGCTCGTAGGTCGTCCAGAGCCTGGCGGACGAGAACCCCGGCCAATCCGAAACCTTCGAAGGCGGGGTAGATCTCGGTGTGGTTGAACGAGACGACGTCACCGGAGGTGGTGTAGTCCTCGATCCCGGCGAGGTCGCCGTCGGCATGGATCTCGTACCGGCTCTGGGCCGGATTGTCGGTGACTACGGTGTTTTCGGGCGCTTGTGCCATGTGATTCCCTTTCGTCGTCAGTGTGTTCGTCGGTCAATTCTCCAGGCGGAGTGCAACGCGCAACTGATCCTCGGCGTCGACGGCCGCAACGAAGAGCAGTTCGTCCCCGCCTTCGATGGGATCGTCCATCTGCGGGACGATCACGCGTCCGCCACGCAGGATGGTGACCAGTGCGCAGTCTCGCGGAAGTTCGAGTTTCTTGACGGCTTTTCCGGCAAGAGGTGTGTTGTCGGGCAACGTGATCTCGACGAGGTTGGCCTGTCCCTGCCGCAGTGTCATCAGTTTGACCAGGTCACCGACCGAGACGGCCTCTTCGACGAGCGAAGCGAGCATCCGCGGTGTCGAGACGGCGACGTCCACGCCCCAGGACTCGTCGAAGAGCCACTCGTTGCGGGGATCGTTGACGCGGGCGACAACTCGGCGAACACCGAACTCGGTTTTCGCGAGCAGACTGAGGACCAGGTTTGCCTTGTCGTCTCCGGTCGCGGCAATCACGACCTCGTACGACTCCATCGACGCGTCCTCGAGTCTGCTGAGTTCGCAGGCGTCCGCGTGCACCCACTTCGCCTCGGGCACCGACTCCGGTTCGATGTGATCGAGTTTGCGTTCGATCAGCATGACGTCATGTGAGCTTCGAATCAGCTCTCGCGCAATGGAACGGCCTACGGCGCCGGCTCCGGCGATGGCGACCTTCATCGAGAACTTCCAATCACGTTGTAGTGCAACACAGTCGCAGTCTTGTTGTGGGGGGCGGCGTACGGATCAGTCATCTGCGGCCTCCCTCAGTCGTCGCTCGGCGGCGGGTTGCCGGCCAGTGCGACAGCTTCGGCGACGGTTCCCGACACGGCGGCGATGTAGACCTGATCGTCGGCCTGGATGACAGTCTTGCGGTCGGGGAGAATGCCGGTCCCGAAGCGGATGATGAAGGCGACTCTCGAACTGGTCGCGCCCTCGAGGAGCGCGATCGGCTTGCCCGCCCAATCCTCGTGCAGGGCAAGTTCGGTGATGGCGACAGTGCCCGAAGGATCGCGCCACTTCGCAGTCTGACTTTCCTTGGTCAACGTGTGCAGGAAACGATCCGTCGACCACGGCACGGTGGCGACCGTGGGAATGCCGAGTCGCTCGTAAACGGCGGCCCGCTTGGCGTCGTAAATACGTGCGACGACGCGTTCGACGCCGAAAGTCTCGCGTGCGACTCGCGCTGCGATGATGTTGGAATTGTCTCCCGAGGACACCGCGGCAAAGGCGTCGGCCCGCTCGATTCCCGCCCGGACCAGCACGTCACGGTCGAACCCCATTCCCAGAACCTTGGTTCCCGGGAAGTCCAGATCGAGACGCAGAAACGCACTCTGATCGCGGTCGATGACGGCGACCTCATGTCCGATCCTGGTCAGGGACGCGGCGAGGGAAGAACCCACTCGACCGCACCCCATGATGACGACATACACGCCCTACTCCGTTCATGGACCCTCATGGCGCGATTGCACGCCGAATCGAACGGTACAGCCCCTCACGGGAAGAGCAAGTACAACGGTCGCTCGCGTGCCGGTTGTCACGACAAAAGGTGAAGTTGGGGCTCTGATGACTCCGAATCGGGCGAGACGGCTTACGCTTTGCACGTGTCTAAGCTCTCGACCGCTACCAAGCGGCTCCTGCTCGGTCGGCCGTTCCGAAGCGACAAACTCGGGCACACGCTGCTACCCAAGCGAATTGCACTACCGGTCTTCGCGTCCGACGCGATGTCGTCCGTCGCGTATGCCCCCGAAGAAATCTTCCTGGTTCTCTCCGTCGCGGGTATTTCCGCGTATGCGTACACCCCCTGGATCGGATTGTCCGTCGCCATCGTCATGGCTGTGGTGGTGGCGAGCTACCGCCAGAACGTCCACGCATACCCCTCCGGTGGCGGCGACTACGAGGTCGCGACGGTCAACCTCGGCCCGACCGCCGGTCTGACCGTCGGTAGTGCGCTGATGGTCGACTACGTGCTGACGGTCGCCGTGTCGATCTCGTCGGCGGCGTCGAACATCGGCTCGGCTCTGCCGTTCGTCGCGCAGCACAAGGTGTTGTTCGCGGTTGCGGCGATCGTGTTGCTGACCGCGGTCAACCTTCGCGGTATCCGTGAATCGGGGACCGCGTTCGCAATTCCGACCTACGCATTCATCGTCGGCATGTTCCTGATGCTCGGGTGGGGATTCTTCCGGATCTACGTCCTCGGCGAGGATGTGCACGCGGAATCGTCGTCGTTCACGCTCAACGCCGAGGATTCGCATCTGTACGGAATTGCCTTCGCGTTCCTGATCGCCCGCGCATTCTCCTCGGGCTGTGCCGCACTGACCGGCGTCGAGGCCATCAGCAACGGCGTACCGGCGTTCCAGAAGCCGAAGTCGCGCAACGCTGCCACTACCTTGCTGCTGCTCGGGTCGATCGCCATCGTCCTGCTGATGGGCATCATCATCCTGGCTCAGAAGATCGGCATCGTCTACGCACACAATCCGCAGGAACAGCTGGTCGGAGCGCCGGAGGGCTATCATCAGAAGACCTTGATCGCGCAGATCGCCGAAGCCGTGTTCAGTGGTTTCCCGATCGGTTTCTTCTTCATGGCGATCGTCACGGCACTGATCTTGGTTCTGGCCGCGAACACCGCGTTCAACGGATTTCCGGTACTCGGATCGATCCTGGCACAGGATCGGTACCTACCGCGTCAGCTGCACACGCGCGGCGACCGGCTGGCGTTCAGCAACGGAATCCTCTTCCTCTCCGGTGCTGCCATCGCATTCGTCGTGGTGTTCGGCGCCGAGGTCACCAAGCTCATCCAGTTGTACATCGTCGGCGTCTTCGTCTCGTTCGTGCTCAGCCAGACGGGCATGATCAAGCACTGGACTCGGCATCTGAAGTCCGAGACCGACAAGGCGCAGCGGGCCCGTATGCAGCGCTCGCGAGTGATCAATTCGATCGGTCTGGCAATGACCGCCACCGTCTTGATCATCGTTCTGATCACCAAGTTCGCTGCCGGCGCATGGATCGCCATCGTCGCGATGGTCGCGATCTTCATCGTGATGAAGATGATCCGCAAGCACTACGACAGCGTCGCAGCCGAGCTCGAGGAGCAGGAGTGGGACGGCGTACTGCCCAGCCGCACGCACTCGATCGTGCTCGTCTCGAAGTTGCACATGCCGACGATGCGAGCTCTCGCCTACGCGCGAGCCACGCGACCGGACACCCTCGAAGCCATCACGGTCAACGTCGACGAGCCGGACACCCGCGCACTCGTGCGGGAGTGGGAGAAGAGTGACGTGACGGTTCCGCTCAAGGTGATCGAGTCGCCGTACCGCGAAATCACCAAGCCGGTTCTCGACTACGTCAAGCGTGTACGACGCGATGCCCCACGTGACGTCGTCACCGTCTTCATTCCCGAGTACGTCGTCGGACACTGGTGGGAGCAGATCCTGCACAACCAGAGTGCGCTCCGCCTCAAGAGCCGCCTGCTCTTCCAGCCCGGCGTGATGGTGACCAGCGTTCCGTGGCAGCTGAGTTCGTCGGCAAAGGCAAAGCCGCTCGACATCGAGAAGACCGCAGGCGCCACGCGTCGCGGTTACGACACCGGCGAGAAATGATCACCGGCGAAAAATGATCGGCAACATCGAAATGGCAGGCGTAGTTCGTTGAGTGAGAATTGGACCGGACAGACCTTCGAGGTCGATCT
>NZ_BAAILK010000046.1:467939-468752 GCF_054589475.1 Rhodococcus sp. no. 34 | reverse complement strand
GGGCAACCCCGGTCACGGCGGGTTCGTCGTCGCCCGGCACGAGGGGCGGGTCGTGTTCGTCCGTCACGGTTTGCCGGGGGAGCGGGCGCTGGTCCGGGTGACCGAGGACAAGGGCGGATCGTTCTGCCGCGCCGACGCGATCACCGTTCTCGACGCTTCTCCGCATCGGATCGATCCGACATGCCCGATCTCCGGCCCGGGCGGGGCGGGCTGCTGCGACTACTCGCATGCGGATCTGAGCGTCCAACGTGAGATGAAGACCTCGGTCGTGCGGGAGCAGCTTCTGCGACTGGCTCGTGTCGAATCGGACGTCGAGGTAGAGGAACTGCCCGGAACCGGAGGCGGAACGGGTTGGCGCACGCGAGTCCGGTTGGCGGTGGACGGGCACGGTGTCGCCGGATACCACGCGTACCGCAGCAACCGGATCGTCACAGACCTGCGGTGCACCCAGATCGATCAGAGCGCGTACGACGGTCTCGGCGGTGCGCAGTGGGCGCCAGGTAGCGAGCTGCAGGTCGTTCTCGACGCTGCGGGCGAGCGGCACGTCGTGGAAATCGCGGCACCCGCGGTGTCCAAGACGGGACGGCGGACGCCCGGGCGACGCGGCGCGATGGCACGCCGAGCGGCAAGCGGCGGCCCGCGAAAGACCCGAGTTGCCATCGGATCGGACACAGTGACGGAGCGCGTCGGCAGTCGAGAATGGGCGCTGGCCGCGACCGGTTTCTGGCAGGCCCATCGCGGCGCGGCGGCCACTTACTCACAGGTGGTCGGGGAGTGGGCCGGAGCCGCTACCGCGGACACGGCCTGGGATCT
>NZ_BAAILK010000046.1:463762-467870 GCF_054589475.1 Rhodococcus sp. no. 34 | reverse complement strand
CTACGGCGGTGTCGGCGTGTTCGCAGCAGCGCTCGCCGAGCTTGTCGGTCCGTCCGGCGTGGTGGAGTCCGTCGAATCTTCGGCGCGTGCAGTCGCGGACGGGCAGGCAGCGCTGTCCGATCTCGGTCAGGTGCGCTTCCACAGCGCCCGCGTCGAGAACATCATCGCGGATCTGGAGCGTTCGCCTGCTGTCGTCGTGCTCGACCCGCCACGTGCGGGAGCCGGCCGTCCGGTCGTGGAAGCTCTCGCCGCAACGGGCGCTGAGCGGATAGTCCATATCGGGTGCGACCCGGCGTCGTTCGGTCGCGATATCGGCCTCTACCTGGGGCAGGGCTTCAGAATCGGTGGCCTCCGGGCGTTCGATGCGTTCCCCCAGACTCACCACATGGAGTGCATCGCGCTCCTCGAACGCTGAGACGTCCCGAAATCTTTCCCTGAAACGGTGTGACGCTTCTCGCGTTCACAACAGTTGCTTGCATTACGCAACTAATCGTATAGTTTCGTTCTGCAAGTAGTTTTCCGTTTTCAAGTCACGGCTCGTTCGGGCCACTCGAATTCAGGGGTAGGCAATGTCGGTACAGCCGGAGACGGCCCAAGCGCTCGTCGACACGATCTTCATGTTCGGCAGATCGCTGCGAGCCGCGGTCACCACCGGTGCAGACAGCCTGCTGCCGCCTGCGCTGGTCAGTGTGTTGTTCATGCTGGCAGCGCGTGGGGAGTGCCGACAGAACGAATTGGCCGTCGATCTGTGTGTCAGTCAGTCGTCGCTCAGCCGACAAATGTCGGATCTGGTCGACGCTGGGTATGTCGAGAGAAATCCCGATCCGGCTGACAAGCGGGCGTTCCGCATCCGAGTATCGGAAGAGGGACACGACGTTTTACGGAGAACCACGCAGCGGCGTGCGGCGCGTTTGCGCAACATGCTCGAAGACTGGAGCCAGGAAGAGGCCATGGCCGCAGTGACATCGCTGCAACGTCTCAACGAGACGTTCGGCGCATCGAATCGGCAGGCCTCACCGGCAGTTCCGCACACGGGCGTAGAAAGTATTGGGAGATAAGGCACATGGCAGCAACAGTAGGAGAAACCCGGGCAAGTACCGGAGGTGACGGATCGGCTCGCGAAGCGGGCGCGATGACTCACCGCGAAATTCTCGAAGCACTCACCGGACTCATCGCAGCGCTGTTCACCGCGCTGCTCAGTAGCACCATCGTTTCCACAGCGCTTCCCACGATCATCGGTGAACTGCACGGAACTCAGACGCAGTACGCCTGGATCATCACGACAGCGTTGCTCGCCACCGCGGCGTCGACGCCGATCTGGGGCAAGCTTGCCGACCTTTACAACAAGAAGGTCCTGGTCCAGACCGCGATCGTCATCTTCGTGATCGGCTCGGTCATCGCCGGCGCGGCGCACAACGTTCCGTTGCTGCTCGGTGCGCGTGTCATCCAGGGCATCGGTATGGGCGGTCTGACCGCTCTCGTCGTAGCCATCATCGGCACGATCATCCCGCCGCGAGATCGCGGTCGCTACTCCGGATACATGGGTGCGGCCATGGCCGTCTCGATGTCCGGTGGACCGATCCTCGGCGGCGTCCTCGTGGACACTGCCGGCTGGCGCTGGTGCTTCTACGTGTGCGTTCCGTTGGCAGTCATCGCACTGTTCCTGCTTCAGCGCACACTGCACGTCGAGACCGTGAAGAAGGACAACGTCTCCATCGACTGGATGGGCGCCACCTTGCTCACCGCCGGTGTCAGCGTCCTGCTGATCTGGGTGTCGTTTGCCGGCCAGGACAACTACTACGCCTGGTTCTCGAAGGAGTCGGCCTACTTCGTCATCGGTGGTCTGGCCCTGCTCGGCCTGACGATGTTCGTCGAATCCAAGGTCAAGGACCCCATTCTGCCGATCAAGATCATCACCGAGCGCACCACTGCTCTCGCGATCATCGCCTCGATTGCCGTTGGTGTCGGCCTCTTCGGTGCAACGACCTTCCTGACGCAGTACTTCCAGACCGCACGTGGATTCGATCCCACCGAAGCCGGATTGCTCACCATCCCGATGGTGGCAGGCATGCTCGTCGCGTCCGTCGGCTCGGGACAGCTGATCACCAAGTTCGGTCAGTGGAAGCCCTTCATTGTCGCCGGCGCTGTTCTCCTGCTGGTCGGTTTCGGTCTGCTGTCGACGATCGACCACGCCACCAGCCTCTGGACCATCGGAATCTTCATCGCCATCGTCGGTCTGGGAACCGGCATGTTGATGCAGAACATCGTGCTCGCCGTGCAGAACACGGTCAGCGTCGAGAACATCGGCGCGGCCAGCAGTATCGTGGCGTTCTTCCGTACCTTCGGCGGCGCGATCGGCGTTTCGGTGCTCGGTTCGATTCTCGCGACCCGCGTAAAGACACTGACAGGCAGTTCGGTCGCTGCTTTGCCGCCGGAGCAGCAACCTGTGGCGGTGAAGAGCCTCCAGGACGGCCTCGACCTGAGCAATATGCCTGACTTCGTCTCGCAGATCGTTCGCTTCGCCTACGGCGACGCAACAGGACGGATCTTCCTGGTCGCAGCCGTGGTCGCCGTGGTCACGCTCGTGTCGGTCATCTTCATCCCGAACCGTCCGTTGCGCACCACCATCGACATGGCAACCCCCGACGCCGAGCAGAAGTTCGAAGAAGAACGCGAAGAGAAGAACGAGGAGAAGAACCTCACTCGCTGATCCGCATGCCCGGCTGGTCTACTGCCGGCAGCGTCTTCTGAACTACTGTTGTCACGCCATAGCCCATCGAACGCGGACCGAGATCGATTCTTCGATCTCTCCGCGTTCGACGGCTATCGGGACCGAATCCGCTTTCATCGCCGCGACACGTCCGCGCATCGGCACTATCTGGTCGAAGTCCTCGAGCACCTCGAGGACTTCGACCAGATCTTTGTCTGCCAGGTCTGCGAACTGTCTGGCCTTCGATTCGGCTGCCGTCCAGGCCAATTCGCGTGCTCTTGTCGCCAGATCGCTGCGGTCGTCGAGATCGAACTCCAGTCCGTCGAGCCGAATCGCGTCGCCACCCACCGATACACATGCCGCGATGACGGCAGCGGGGGAGTTCGCCGCTTCCGGCTCCAGCTCTCGCAGTACGACTCGGAAAGTTGTCGATGCCGTGAATCCTGTTGTCTCCTGGCGGCCTCCGTCGCTCCACTGAGTCTGCGGATGGACGCTCAGCCCGGCGGTGGTGAGGTCCGCTCCGCGCACACCGCGCGCGTGCAGGGTCTCGGTCAGCGCAGTGGACAGACGCGCGACGGCGTCGAATGCGTCGGAAACGGCCGTCTGTGTCACCGATACTCCGATCGTCAATCGCACGATGTCGGGAACAGCTGTTGCAGTGGCGGTTCCGGTCACCGTGACAGTGGACGGTTCCGAGGTGAAGGCGGTGGTCGGCATGTGTGGTTCCTATCCGATTCGTCCGGCGGATATGACACTCCGCAACATCAGGTCCAATTGCTCGTAGGCACCCGCAGCCAGTCGTTCGAGCAGCGCAAGTTTCAACTCGGGTGCCTGTGCGGTCAGTTCTGCATATCGCTCCGGAGTCAGGACAGCGACGGTGACCGTGGAATCGGCGCGGATGTCGTTGAGGAACGGAGTGTCGAGGAACATCGTCATCTCGCCGAACGTCATTCCGGCCGACAGCGTCGTGATGCGGTGCTCGACCCCGTGCGCGTCGGTGAACATGGTGCTGACCTGGCCACTGAGAATCAGGTAGAAGCCAGACGCCGATTCACCTCGGCGGGCGATCTTCTCGCCGCGGGCATAGGTTCGCGTCTCCAACTCTGCCGAGAATCCCTCGATCTGTGCCGCGGACAGAGCATCGAGAACTGGGTGGTCCTCGATCGAGATCGTCGACGCCTGCCGATCGGCCTCACAATGCACCGCAAGCAGCGTGTCTTCGCACCACTGCATGGCGGAATCGAGGTCCGCAAAAACCCGACCACTTCTTCTGGCGGGGTCGATGCTCGAACTTCGTTGTCCCAGCAGTCCTTGCGGATCGACGACGGCCACCGCACAAGCCTGCTCGGCCAGTTGAACCTGCAGTGCAGTGATCATGCGCACCGCGACGTCGCTGGC
>NZ_BAAILK010000046.1:435233-463681 GCF_054589475.1 Rhodococcus sp. no. 34 | reverse complement strand
GTCGTCGACGCGGCGGACGTCGATGACGACAACTTCGAGGCCCTCGTCCACCGAGCCGATTTCGCGGACCGCCGATTCGGCACCGGTGAAGAGGAGATCGCCGTGCAGTTCGTAGACCCGGCTGCGCTTGCCGACGTCGTCGAGCACGGCTTGTTCGGTCGGGGTGCGTCGTACTCGCGACGGTGCTTCGATGACGCTGTATCTGGCCCGGATCGACGAGCGTGACGCCCGCGTCACGTGGAGGAAGTGCAGTTCGAGTTCCTTCGACAGTGCCCGGGCAGAAGCAACTCCGCGAACACTGTTGCCGTGAACGTCGAGCCTGGGGGAGTACACGGCGATGCCGATCTGGCCCGGCAGAACCGCCAGCACTCCGCCGCCGACACCGCTCTTGGCCGGCAATCCGACCTCTACCAGCCACTTGCCGGCGCCGTCGTACATCCCGCAGGTTGCCATGACACTGAGGACCTGTTCGACGCCTGCGGGTGCCAGCGCACGCTCGTGGGTGAGCGGATTGACGCCGTTGTTCGCCATCGTCGCAGCCATCAGACTCAGATCACGGCAGGTCACGTCGATCGAACACTGACGGAAGTACAGGTCGACGGCCTCGTCGGGATTGCCGGTGATGACGTCGAAGGATCGCAGCATGTGGCCGATCGCACGGTTGCGGTGACCGGTGCGGGCCTCGGAGGTGTAGACGGCTTCGTTGAAGGTCAGCTCGCGGCCTGCGTATCGCGAGTACGCCGAGCGGATGCGCTCGAAGCGGGCCTCGGGATTCGGTCCGGCAACCAGTGATGCAGCGGTGATCGCCCCGGCATTGATCATGGGGTTTCGTGGCCGTTCGGTGAGCGGGTCGAGGCTGATTTCGTTGAACGGCTCGCCGGATGGTTCGACGTCGATTTTCGCGGCAACCGCCTCGCTTCCTCGATCGGCGAGAGCCAAGGCGTAGGTGAAGGGCTTCGAGATCGACTGAATGGTGAACGGGATTCGCGAGTCACCGATCTCGTAGACGTAACCGTCTACGGTGGCGATGCAGATTCCGAACGAATCGGGGGCGACCGCCGCGAGTTCGGGGATGTAGTCGGCCAACTCGCCTTCGTCGAGTGATCGGACTTCGTCGAACACTCGCGTTATCAGGTCGTCGACCACAGTTCCCATACGTCGACCTTAAGCTGACATGGCGGTCGTTTTGTGGAAGAAGAGTTGCCGAGTCGATCGCGACGGATCCCATTTGTCTGTGATTGCGATCACGAGCGATCCGCGGGATTTCGCTGTTACGCGAAGTCACACCGGAATCGGGCCGAGTCCGCGTGTCGGTTCGCCGGAACGCTCCGTAGACTGGCAGCACTGTCGCGAAGACAGCCGCGGCGCGCACCGGTGCAGCTGTGAAGCACGGAGGGAGCGATCTCGTTGGGTGTTCTTGCCCGCATTCAGGGTCCTGACGATCTACGTCAGTTGAGCCACGCCGAGATGACGGAGTTGGCCGACGAGATTCGTGAGTTCCTCGTGCTGAAGGTCGCTGCGACCGGTGGTCACCTCGGGCCCAACTTGGGCGTCGTGGAGTTGACCCTCGCACTGCACCGAATTTTCGACTCGCCGCAGGACGCGATCATCTTCGACACGGGCCATCAGGCCTATGTACACAAGATCCTCACCGGTCGTCAGGATCAGTTCGACACTCTGCGTAAGCAGGGCGGACTGTCCGGGTATCCGTGCCGCGCCGAGAGCGAACACGACTGGGTCGAGTCTTCTCACGCTTCCGCCGCGTTGTCCTATGCCGACGGCCTCGCGAAGGCCTTCGCGCTGACGGGTCAGAATCGCCACGTAGTTGCCGTCGTCGGTGACGGCGCGCTGACCGGCGGAATGTGTTGGGAAGCTCTCAACAACATCGCGGCAGGCAAGGACCGTTCGGTGGTGATCGTCGTCAACGACAACGGTCGCTCGTACGCACCGACCATCGGCGGACTCGCCGACCATCTCTCGGCACTGCGCACTGCGCCGAGTTACGAGCGCGCCCTCGACAGTGGCCGACGCATGGTCAAGAGACTGCCCTGGGTGGGGCGCACCGCGTACTCCGTCCTGCACGGAATGAAGGCGGGTCTCAAAGACGCGGTCAGCCCTCAGGTCATGTTCACCGATCTCGGTATCAAATACCTCGGACCGGTGGACGGACACGACGAAGCCGCCATGGAATCGGCATTGCGCCGGGCGAAGGCCTACGGCGGACCGGTCATCGTGCATGCCGTCACTCGTAAGGGCAACGGTTACGCACACGCCGAGAACGACGTGGCCGACCAGATGCATGCCACCGGTGTCATCGATCCCGTCACCGGTCGCGGCACCAAGTCGTCCGCGCCGGACTGGACGTCGGTCTTCTCGGCCGCGTTGATCGAGCAGGCTTCGCGTCGTGAGGACATCGTCGCCATCACCGCGGCGATGGCCGGGCCCACCGGCCTCGCGGCCTTCGGTGAGAAGTTCCCCGATCGGATCTTCGACGTCGGTATCGCCGAGCAGCATGCGATGACCTCGGCCGCCGGTCTTGCACTTGGCGGACTTCACCCCGTCGTAGCTATCTACTCGACCTTCCTCAATCGGGCTTTCGACCAGTTGTTGATGGACGTCGCTCTGCTCAAGCAACCGGTGACAGTCGTGCTCGACCGCGCCGGGGTCACCGGAGTCGACGGTGCCAGCCATAACGGGGTCTGGGATCTTTCGCTGCTCGGAATCATCCCCGGGATCCGTGTCGCGGCACCGCGTGACGCCGACACACTGCGGGAAGAGCTGGACGAGGCACTCCTCGTCGACGACGGCCCAACCGTCGTTCGTTTCCCGAAGGGCGCTGTACCCGAAGCGATTCCGGCCGTGAAGCGACTCGACGGAATGGTCGACGTTCTCAAGTCCAGCGAGGGTGAGCGCGGCGACGTGCTCCTCGTCGCGGTGGGCCCGTTTGCATCCCTGGCACTCGAGATTGCCGAGCGGCTCGACAAGCAGGGCATCTCGGTTGCCGTCGTCGATCCGCGGTGGGTTCTGCCGGTCGCGGATTCGCTGGTGAAGATGGCGGACAAGTACGCCCTCGTGGTCACCATCGAAGACGGCGGTCTGCACGGCGGCATCGGTTCGACGGTCTCGGCCGCGATGCGTGCCGCCGGAGTGCACACGTCGTGCCGCGACATGGGCGTTCCCCAGCAGTTCCTCGATCACGCCAGCCGCGAAGCCATCCACAAGGAACTCGGACTCACGGCTCAGGACCTCTCCCGTAAGATCACCGGCTGGGTGGCGGGGATGGGTAGCGTCGGCGTCCACGTCCAGGAAGACGCGTCCTCGGCGTCGGCTCAGGGCGAAGTCGCGCAAGGCTGACGGCTCGTCTCACGATAATCTCGAAAAGCGGTCGCCCTCGGATCAATCCGAGGGCCACCGCTTTTCGGTGTGAAACCGTGAGATCTCGCTACTGGACGGATTCGAGTGTGCTGCCTCGCGTTTCCTTCACGAATCGCAGGACGACGAACAGTGACAACGCTGCCATGACGGCGTAGCCGGCGTAGGTGTACGACAGATTCCAATCGGCCAGTGCCGGGAACGTCCAGGACACCAGGAAGTTTGCGACCCAGTTGGTGGCGGTCGCAATTCCGACTGCTGCAGCACGCACGCGGTTGGGGAACATTTCGGAGATCAACACCCAGACGACCGGGCCCCAGGACAAGGCGAAGAAGAACACGAATGCGTTCGCCCCGATAAGAGCGATAGTGGCATTGGCTCCGGTCAGCGTGGCCACGGATTCGCCGATCTCGTTCTTGGTCACTGTTGCCGAATGGAAACAGAACGCTGCGGTGCCCAGTGAGATGGCCATACCGGCGGAACCGACCAGCAACAACGGCTTTCGACCGACCCGGTCGATGACGGCGATGGCGACAAACGTACCGACGATGTTGACCAAGGCGCTCACGACGCTGATCAGCAGGGACCGGTCAGCGCCGAATCCGACCGCCTGCCAGAGGGTGCTCGAGTAGTAGAAGATCACGTTGATGCCGACCAACTGCTGCAACGCGGCGAGTGCAATACCGACCCACACCAGATGGGAAACCCCGAGCCGCTTCGAGAAGAGTTGGCGGACTGTGGTCTTGGCTTGCTTCTCCGTCAGAGATTCGCGGATCTCGTTCATGCGTTCGGTGACGGCGTCGTGATCTCCACCTTCGAGATCGGAGATGATCTTGCGAGCACGATCGTCCTTGCCCTGCGCCACGAGGAACCGTGGAGATTCGGGAATCGTGGTTGTCATGATCAGGTACAGGACTGCGGGAACCGCCTCGAGCATCAGCATCCACTGCCAGGCTTCGAGGCCTGCGATCTGATTGCGATCACCACCGGCCGCGGCCTGGAGGGCGTAGTTGACCAACTGCGACACGGCGATTCCGAGAACGATAGCCAGCTGGTACATCGAGCCGAGACGTCCGCGAATCGCGGCGGGGGAGATCTCCGCGATGTAGGCCGGGGCGATGACTGACGCGAAACCCACTGCCAGGCCGCCGACCACGCGCCAGAACGTGAGGTCGTAGACGCTGAACGGAATTGCGGAGCCTACGGCGCCGATTATGAACAACACCGCGGCTATCTGCATGACGCGGATGCGGCCGAGGCGATCTGCGAGTGTGCCTGCGATCCAGGCGCCGAGTGCTGCGCCGAGCAGAGTCAGTGAGACCGTGAGCCCGGTGCCCGAGGCGCCGATGTCGTACTTGTCTCGGATCGCACCGACCGCCCCGTTGATGACGGCGGTGTCGTATCCGAACAGAAAACCGCCGAGCGCGGCGGCGCCGGCGAAGAGCACTGCATGTCCGACGTCGGCGCGAGTAGCGCCGGATCCACCGCCGGAGGCGGTTCCGCTGAATGCCATTCCTGCCCCCTCAAAGGCCCTACGGTCGACACCCCGATGCGCCGATCCATCCGCGAGCACTCTGCACGCTACGCCCACCGGGGCAGATTTGGCGGGGACTCACGCGCCGTTACCCAGCTGAGTCCATTCCCGCAGCGAATCAGCTGGACACAGTGATGTCGTATTGATTGCAGTTATTATGCAAACAATATGGTAAGTGCAGGTGAGGGCGCTTTACTCGCCCGAGAGACGCTCGGCTTTTGCTGCGATGTCTTCGAGATCCTTCGCCATGAATTTCCGGGTCACCCGCGCGCCCAACCGACCGAATACCGCTGTGAAGATCTTCGAGATACGTGAAGTGGATTCGGATTCACCGGAGAAATACATCTCGAGGATCGTGCCTGTGGCGTCAGGCTTCAGGGTGAACCCACTCGTGTAGTTCATGCCGTGGGAGTTGGCTTTGACGACGGTGCGGGTGGGAGCCTCGACCTCGGTGACCCACATGTCCTCGGTTGCTACCTTGCCCATCATCTTCCGAGTTTCACGCCACTTGGTGCCGACGGCGTATCCCTCTCCGGCGAGCCGTTCGATACGGATCACGCCGGAGAGAGTGTCGGCAGCGTTGTCGAGGTCCGTCAGGACCTGCCACACAGTGTCCGCCGGTGCGTTGACGTGCCTGGTTACGGAGATCGAAAGTTCGGCCATGCAGGTGAGCATAAAGACCGTGACCGACACTGCATCTTTTCTAGGCGGAGGCGCGCTTTGCGGCTTCGCTCAACGTCGGTGTGATCTGGCCTAGGACCCACGGCGTGCTCAGGACGTTGACGTTGCTCAGTCCGCCGATGACGCGGGTGTCGCTGAGGAATGCGGTGGATCCGCGTTTGACCGCGTCGAGTCCACCGACTGCGGGTATGCCGGACGGATCACCGGAGCCGTCGGTGAAGCCGACGATCACATCGGCGTCGATGTCGGCGATGTTCTCGTAGGAGATCGTCTTGAAGAAGGTTCCGCCTGCGTTGTCCGCGGCGAGCTTCTCGACGCCCGGTGCGTTGACGAATCCGAGTTCCGTCAGCACCTGGACCCGCGGATCAGTGGGCAGATAGACGTTGATGTTGCTCGAATCGGTGTCGAAGTTGACCACTGCCAATGTCTTTCCGGCGAACTCCGGGTGGGCTGTGGCGGTATCGGCGAGAGTCGCGTCGAGGCCGTCGACGAGCTTGTCGGCCTCTTCGCTCTTGCCGACTGCCTTGCCGACGATGCGGGTCTGGTCCTGCCAGGATGTCTGCCAGGCCGCGCCGGGGTAGGCGGCCGTCGGTGCGATCTTGCTCAGTTGGTTGTAGACGGATTCCTCGAAGCCCTCGTACGGCGCGAGGATGACGTCGGGGGTCAACGACGCGATGGACTCGATCGGCGGTTCTCCGCTGGCCGGCATGTCGAAGAGCGTTGTCTTGTCCGCGTCGAAGTAGTCCTGCGCCCAGGGCATGACGCCGTTGTCGTCCGCACCGTAGGTGTACTTGGGCTGTCCGACCGGAGTCAGATCGAGTGCGTACAGGATGTCCTGCGCGTTCCATCCGAGGGTGACGAGGCGCTCGGGCTTCGAGTCGATGGTCGTGGTGCCGAAGGTGTTCTCGATGCTGACGGGGAATCCGTCCGTACCTTGGGATGTCGTGGATGTGCCTGAATCCGAGGAGCACGAGACAAGTGCGGTGACCGCGATTGCAGCCGCACCGAGGGCAGTGAAGCCCCGAACAGAAGTTTTCATGAAGGGCAGCCTAACCTACTGAATTTCGGCAGCCAAACGAAACCGATTGTGCCGTTTATGCAGGTGGGAGTCGGATCTGGACCGCGTTTCTCAGTGTTCCGTTTCGGTGGGCAATACTTTCCTCGTGCGATCACAGCAGAAGATTCTCGGCGCCGCCCTCGGACTGATCGAAGGTGGCGGATTCGAGGCTGTGAACATTGCCGCAGTCGCCACCGCGGCCGGTGTCTCGCGCCAGACGGTGTACTCGATTTTCGGCACACGTGAAGAGGTCGTCTCCCAGGCGATGGGCGGTCTCGCTGTCGAGGTTCTCGGGGAGATCACGGCACAGGTGGAGTCGGTCGACACGGCGTGTGACTACGTCGTCGAATTCATCGTTGCCGCGCGAACTGCCGTGCGTGCTCACCCGGTGCTCGCGACTCTGCTCCTCGCCGAGCGGGGAAACCCTGTCTTCGATCTCGAAATGATGAGTCGAGCAATACCTTTCGCTGGTCAGATGCTCACCCCTATGGTCGAACGTGGCCTCGCCACCGAGGCGGAGTTGGATGAGATAGTGGAAATTGCCGTGCGACTGGGGCTTTCGGTTGTTGCATTCGACAGTGACCTCGTACATTCCGACGACTCCTTGCGGGCCTTTCTCTCGAGGTGGCTCGGGCCCGCAATCCGGTCGACCTCGTAGTTCCTTGCCTGCTCCGCCAAAACCTTGACACTCGAGCGTCAGAGTGTCTAGTTTTGGCGTGCCCGGAATTCTCTGGCGACATTCTTCGAGGGAGCACCAGTCATGTCCGGAGTGAAACGTAGATCGTTCTTAGCCGGTACGGCCGCCGTGGGAGTCGCGATGATGGCGCCACGCACTGCCAGGGCTGCAACAGGGATTCCGCTGACACGTGAAGTGCACCGTGTCGTGGTTATCGGATCGGGGTTCGGCGGCGGGGTGACGGCACTTCGCCTGGCCGAGGCGGGGGTTCCGGTCACTTTGCTGGAGAGAGGGATTCGGTGGCAGACCGGGCCGAATGCCGAAACTTTCCCGCACCCCGCCAGCCCGGACAAGCGCATCCTCTGGCATCAGTCCAACCCGACTCTGTTCGGCAGGCCGGCGATCTTCGAGCCATACGCGGGTTTGTTGGAGACGGTGACCGGTGAGAACATGACCGCGATCTGCGCAGCCGGTGTGGGCGGCGGATCGCTTGTGTACCAAGGGATGACGCTGCAACCGGAAGAAGCGGTCTTCAACACGCACTTTCCGGAGGAGCTCGATTACGCACGAATGGGCCGCGTCCATTACCCGCGGGTGGCGCGGATGCTGCATGTGGAAACTGCACCAGACGAACTGATTTCCAGCCCGAACTACGAGGCGGCACGTGTATTCGCGCGTAACGCAGCGCGTTCCGGTCTACCCGTGTCGAAGATTCCGATGCCGATCGACTGGAACTTCGCGTTGGCCGAATTGAGGGGTGAGATGAAGCCGTCTTACACCAACGGTGACGGCGCGCTCGGTGTCAACAACGGTGGCAAGCATTCGGTGGATGTCACCTACATTGCGGCTGCGGAAGCGACCGGATTGGTGAATGTGGAGACTCTGCACCAGGTCACCGATGTCGAGCGGGCCGCCGACGGACGGTGGCGCGTGTACGTGGACCGGACCGACATTTCCGGCAAGATTCTCGAGAACAAGATCTTGACGACGGATGCGCTCGTGATGGCTGCAGGCAGCATGAACACCACCAAACTCCTGGTCCGCGCCGCGGCAACGGGGCGGATCACGGATCTGCCGGACGAGCTCGGCGCAGGGTGGGGGACCAATGCCGATCGGATCTACATCTGGTCGGATCTCGCCGAGAACTTCGGTGCGACGCAGGGCGGGCCGGTCGTCTACGGCAGCCGGAACTGGGACGACCCGCATAATGCGTTCACCGTCATTCAGGCGTCGTTCCCGCCCGTTGCGTTCGACGCTCACAGCACGGTGGTGGTCGGATTCGGTGTGAGCCGCGACCGAGGTCGGTTCGTGTACGACTCGGCGCGGGGTGAGGCGGTGCTCCGTTGGCCGAAGGACGGGGATTCGGCGATCCAGCAAGGCCACATCGGGCCGGCCGCCCACCGGATCGCGGCAGGAGGACTGCTCACCGACACGAACGCGTTACTGCCGTCCACGTGGCATCCTCTCGGCGGTGCCTGCATGAACTCGGTGTGCGATCTTGATGGGCGGGTTCTGGGCCAGCGGGGGTTGTACGTGCTCGACGGCGCTCTGCTGCCGGGAAACTCCGCTGCGTGCAATCCGTCGATGACCATCGCCGCCGTCGCGGAGCGTGCGCTCGAGAACATCGTGAAAGACGATGTGGGAACCCTATTCTGAACCTGCGCAAACGCCACGGACGGCGTACCCGAAGGCACGCCGTCCGTGACGGGTCGATCGACTGACTCAGACGCTGGCAACACCAGGCGCGAGGAAGCGCTTGCCGTTGACGGCCTCGGAGGTGCCGGTGCGGTCCAGGTACGGCGTGATGCCGCCGTTCCAGAATCCGAATCCGCCGCCGAGCAGCAGGCAGAGGTCGATGTCCTCGGCTGCCGCTACGACGCCCTCGTCGAGCATGATCTGAATTTCCTCGGCAAATGCACGACGTGTGCGCTCGAGGACCTCTTCCGAAGTTGACACCTTGTCACCCTGCGGCCACAGTGCGGCGACCTCGGGGTCGACGGCCTGACCGTTCTCGCCCCAGGTCCACACGCCGGGCTTGCGGGCCTCGACGAGTGCTTCGAGTCCGGGTGAGCTCTTGAACCGGTCCGGGTACGACTCCTGCAGGGTCTCACCGGTGTGCAGTGCCACTGCGGGTCCGACGAGGGCCAGCAAGGTGAACGGCGACATGGGCATGCCGAGTTCGGCGATGGCATTGTCTGCGACGTCGAAGGGGGTGCCTTCGTCGACGGCGGACATGACCTCACCCAAGGTGCGGGTGACGAGGCGGTTGAAGACGAAGCCGGCCTTGTCGCCGCAGAGGACGGCGGACTTCTTCAACGACTTCGCGGTGGCGAAAGCCGTTGCGAGAGTGGCATCATCGGTCTTGCTGCCCTTGATGATCTCGAGGAGGGGAAGAACGGCCACCGGGTTGAAGAAGTGGAAGCCGACCACACGCTCGGGATGCTCGAGGCCGGACGCCATCTCCGTGATGGAGAGCGAAGAGGTGTTGGTGGCGAGGATGGTTTCGGGAGCGATGAACTGCTCGAGTTCCGCGAAGACCTTCTTCTTGACGTCCATGTTCTCGAAGACGGCTTCGATGACGAAGTCGGTCTTGGCGAACGCGGCCTTGTCGAGGGAACCGGAGACGAGCGCCTTGAGGCGGTTCGCAGCGTCGGGGGACAGGCGTCCCTTGCCCTGGAGCTTCTCGATCTCGGTGTGGACGTAGCCGACACCCTTGTCGATGCGTTCCTGGTCGATGTCGGTCAGGATGACCGGCACCTTGAGCTGGCGGACGAAGAGCAGCGCGAGCTGGCTGGCCATGAGGCCGGCGCCGACGATGCCGACGCCGCTGACCTTACGAGCGAGCGAGCGGTCGGGTGCTCCGGCGGGACGCTTGGCGCGCTTGTTCACCAGATCGAAGGCGTACAGACCAGCCCGGAGCTCGTCCGTCAGCAGAAGATCGGCAAGAGCCTCGTCCTCGGCCGCGAAGCCCTTGTCGAGCGAGGCGGCATCGGTGATGTCGGTGCTGCGAGCCAGTTCGAGCAACTCGACGGCCTTGACGGCGCCGGGAGCGTTGCCCTTGGTCTTGCCGTCGACGATCGCCTTCGCACGAGCAATCGCGTCGTCCCAGCCCTGGCCACGATCGATCTCGGGGCGAGCGGGGGTCACTGTGCCGGCGAGGACCTGCGACGCCCAGGCGAGGGACTGCTCGATGAAGTCGGCAGAGTCGAGAACGACGTCGACGACGCCGAGTTCGAGTGCCTTCTTGGGGGAGAGCACCTTGTTCTGGTTCAGCGAGTTCTCGATAACCACGGTGACGGCGTTCGACGGGCCGACGAGGTTGGGGAGCAACTGCGTTCCGCCCCAACCGGGGACCAGACCGAGGAATGCTTCCGGAAGACCCAGTGCGCCCGCATTGGCGGCAACCGTGCGGTAGTGGCTGTGCAGTCCGACCTCGAGGCCGCCGCCCAGAGCGACACCGTTGATGAAGGCGAACGTGGGAACGGACGACTCACGCAGGCGTCGGAACACCTTGTGACCCAAGCGGCCCAGCTCGAGTCCCTGCTCACGAGAGGTGATCGCGGGAACACCCTTGAGATCCGCGCCGGCGGCGAAGATGAAGGGCTTGCCGGTGACGGCGATGGCAACCGGGTTGGCGGCAAAGGCTTCGTCGAGGGCGGCGTCGAATGCTGCGAGTCCGCCGGGACCGAAGGACGACGGCTTGGTGTGGTCGAAGCCGTTGTCGAGGGTGATCAGTGCAAACGGGCCCTCGATGCCGGGGACCGAGATGATCTTCGTGTAGGCGTTCGTCACGACCTCGTCGGCGAATGCTGTTGCAATATCAGACATTTAGTTGACTCCTGCCTGGTAGTCAGCGTGGTTCGGGTTCTCCCAGATGACGGTGCCGCCCATGCCGAGGCCGATGCACATGGTGGTCAAGCCGTAGCGCACGTCGGGACGCGTCGCGAACTGGCGGGAGAGCTGCGTCATCAGGCGAACGCCCGAGGAAGCGAGAGGGTGGCCACACGCGATGGCGCCGCCCCACTGGTTGACGCGCGGGTCGTCGTCGGCGATTCCGTAGTGCTCGAGGAACGCGAGGACCTGAACGGCGAACGCTTCGTTGATCTCGAAGAGTCCGATGTCCTCGATCTTGAGGCCGGTGCGTGCCAGCAGCTTCTCGGTGGCGGGAACCGGGCCGATGCCCATGACGGCGGGGTCGACGCCCTGGTAGGCGAAGCCCACCATGCGCATGCCGACCGGCAGGCCGAGCTCGGCTGCGGTGTCCTCACCGGCGAGCAGTGCTGCGGTGGCACCGTCGTTGAGTCCGGCTGCGTTACCGGCGGTGATGCGTCCGGCCGGGCGGAACGGCGTCTTGAGCTTCGCGAGATCTTCGACGGTGGTTCCGGGGCGCGGCGGCTCGTCTTCGGTGGCCAGACCCCAGCCCGCGGAACTGCGGGTGGCGACGGGGACCAGGGTGTCGGCGATGAAGCCGGCCTTCTTGGCAGCGTCGTACTTGTTCTGGCTGTTGACGGCGTAGGCGTCCGTGCGGTCCTTGGTGATGGTCGGGAACCGGTCGTGCAGGTTCTCGGCGGTGTTACCCATCACGAGGGCGCTCGGGTCGACCAGGCGGTCGGCGAGGAAACGCGGGTTGGGGTCTGCGCCCTCACCCATCGGGTGGTGACCCATGTGCTCGACGCCACCGGCGATCACGACGTCGTACTGGCCGAAGCCGATGCCCGACGCGGTCGTGGTGACGGCGGTCATCGCGCCGGCACACATGCGGTCGATGGCGAATCCTGGAACGGTTTCGGGGAGACCGGCGAGGATCGCAGCGGTGCGGCCGATGGTCAGGCCCTGGTCGCCGGTCTGCGTGGTGGCTGCAACGGCAACTTCGTCGATCCGTGCGGGATCGAGCTGCGGGTTGCGGCGAAGCAGCTCACGAATCGCCTTGACGACGAGATCGTCTGCGCGCGTGTCGGCGTACATGCCTTTCGGGCCGGCCTTGCCGAACGGGGTGCGAATGCCGTCGACGAAGACGACGTTGCGTTGGTTGTTTGTGGATGGAGCCACGCGAATTCCTCCTGATGGAGCTGCCCACCGCACCGAAGGGCGGTGAGACGTTGGTTCGGCGATCACGGCCAGGCGTCCGGCCTCGTATCGAGCGTACTACTGCCCATTACTGACCGGTAACTTAACGTGCCGAATTGCTCCAACCTCACACCGGGGTCAGGTCAGGATTCCGGCTCTTCCACTTCGGGCTCGGCCGGGACCACGGAGTTCAGTGCCTCGGCGAGGACGGGAACGGTCAAAGTGCGTTGCCAGCCACGTGCGCCACCGGAAGTGAGCTTGGTCTCGATCGCACTCTCGACTTCGGCGATGTCCGAGTCGGGTTCCAGTTTCCAGTCCCAGCACAGGCGCCTGACCAGGTCGGGTTGGAGCAGATTCTCCACGGGCACCGAAACCTCTTTGCTCAGGTCCGACAGTGCTGCGCGCGCCGCGGTCAACCGATCAGCCGCCGCTGGATCCTGGCGGGCCCAGCGGCCGGCAGCGGGCGGCCCGACGATGGGCGGGGTTTTCGGCGGAAGCTCGCTGTCGGGGAGCTTCCGCGCGGCTTCCAGTGCGTCCATCCAGATACGCGAATAACGGCGTTGACGTGGTCCGCCGAAGACGGGAAGCGAGCGGAGCGCGTCCAGCGACCGAGGATCTTTGAGAGCGGCATCGATGATCGCGGAGTCAGGAAGAACCCGACTCGGAGACACGTCGCGCTTGCGTGCGAGATCCTCGCGCGCCTGCCACAGCGCCCGTACTGCCGCCAACTGGCGGGTGGTCTTGAGTGAGGTGATGTGCGACGTACGACGCCAGCGGTCCGGTTTGGGCTTGGGCGGGCCGGCCAGACGGATGTACTCGAACTCTTCCTTCGCCCACTCGAGCTTGCCTTGGGATTCGAGTTCGGCTTCCATTGCGTCGCGCAGTTCGAGAAGCACTTCGACGTCGAGGGCGGCGTAGTTCAACCAGGCGTCCGGCAGCGGACGTGTCGACCAGTCCGCAGCCCCGTGACCCTTGCGAAGTTCCACTCGCAGGGTTCGTTCCACGATCGCGGCGAGTCCGACTCGCTCGAACCCGGCCAGTCGTCCGGCCAGTTCGGTGTCGAACAGTTCGGCCGGCGTCAGGCCCAGTTCGGCGAGGCCGGGGAGATCCTGATCGGCAGAGTGCAGCACCCATTGCAACGGGTTGATCACCTCGGCCAACGGCTGCAGGTCTTGCGCTGTCGGAATCGGGTCGAGAAGGAACGATCCTGCTCCTTCGCGTCGAAGCTGGATCAGGTACGCCCGTGCCGAATAGCGGAATCCGGATGCGCGCTCGGCGTCCACGGCGAGCGGGCCGTGGCCGGAGGCCAGCGCGGCCGCGGCGGCGGCGACACCGGCGGCAGTGGTGATGACGTCCGGAACTCCGTCACGCGGAACGAGCAGCGGAACTACGTCGGAGGTGGGCTCGGTTGCATCATCGGTGACTTCGGACATGGTCACTGACTCTACGTCGCAGTCGGGGCCGGGGTTGTCACCTCAGCGTCGAACAGTTCGTCGAGTGCGGCTCCGAAACCTTGCGCGAGCTGGTCCAATTCGGGTGCCAGATCGGAGCAACTGACGATGCCGACGTCGAGTTTTCCGTCGAGAGACATCACCGTCACGTTGAGACCTGCCCCGTGAAAGATCGGGCCGAGCGGGAACATTCCCTTGATCTGGGCACCGAGGAAGTAGAGCGGGACCGGTGGTCCAGGCACATTCGACACGACCAGGTTGGACACGACGGGGTGACGCTCGGCGAGTTTGAGCGACGAGTACACGCGCATGGCGGCGCCGAACACCGCCGGCGAAGCGAACTGCGACCAGTCCTGGAGCATGTTCGCGCCCAGAGCCTCGTTGTGGTTCTTCGAGGTGGCGTTGTAATCGCTGATCGCGTGCAGGCGTTCGACCGGATCGGCGATCTGGGTGCCGAGTTGCGTGAACATGCCCGAGATCTGGTTCGTGCCCGGACGATCGGATTTGCCGTGGACCGACACCGGCACCATGGCGACGAGGGAGTCCTCCGGCAGCTCGTCCCGGTCCTCCAGATACTTACGCAGTGCCCCGGCGCAGAGCGCGAGAACCACGTCGTTGACCTTGACGCCGTGACGGTCCTTGACGGCTTTGACCTTCGCGAGATCGAGTTGGCTGAACGCGACGTTGCGGTGACCGGTGATCGCGCCGTTGAACGAGGTCCGCGGCGCGGTGAACGGAGCAGGCATCGCTTCACCCTTTCGCGCACGTGTCACCCACTTCGGGAGCATGGCGATTCCGCCCGGGACCAGACGGGCAATTCTTGCGGGCCGGGCGATGACGGCCATGAGTCCGCCGATCGCGATGTCCAGCGTTCCCGCGTCGCCCGCACCCTGTGCTGTGGGATCCACGAGCGCCGGTGAATCCGGTTCGAGACTGCACAGCTGAGCCAGGATGTTCGCGCCGGTGACACCGTCGGCAGCGCTGTGATGGATCTTCGACATGACGGCGATCTGTCCGTCGGCAAGTCCCTCGATGACCCACATCTCCCACAGCGGTCGGGAACGATCCAGCGGTTGGCTCGCGATGTGTCCGGCGAGCTCTGCCAGTTCCGCGTGTGTGCCGGGAGCAGGTACCGCGGTCCGATGGCAGTGCCGCTCGATGTCGAAATCGTGATCGTCGACCCACACGGGGTAGTCGAGATTGAGACGGGAATCTTTGAGTTTGCGCCGGAAGGTCGGCATGGTGGCCATTCGCGAGTCCAACTCGCGAAGCAGCTTCCGGTAGTCGTAGCCGCCCGGGATGGTCGTGGGGTCGAGCAGGACAAGTCCACAAACGTGCAATAGCTGGGTCGGTGTTTCCAAGTAGAGGAAGGTCGCGTCGAGTCCGCTGAGACGTTGCATGACTCATTCTAGAACAGGTTCTAGTATTTTTCCGGGGGAATGCTCAAACGAGTGACAGAGTCAGTCGTTCTGCCGCGACAGCGTGGTTATCCCGGCAGGCGGAAGCCCCGCCGCGTACGCGAGAACCTCGCAGAAAGCCTCGACGTGGTGAGCCAATTCGGACGAAGTTGCAGTCCAGGACGCTCGCAACTCCAGTTGATGGGCTCGCGGAGGCCCGGCGATGTCGCCGTACCGCACGGAAGTTGTAGCTGTGACCGTACCGCCCAGGGCCACAAAAGGTTCCGGTCCGGCCTCCAAAGCGTCCACCAGCCAACTCCAGGCTACTTCGGGAAGTAGTGGATCCGCGGCGACGGCTTCGTCGAGATCGGCCTGGATGTACGCCACCAACCGCATGGTGCCGTTCCACGCCTCGTCGCCGTCCGGATCGAACAACAGGATCAGGCGGCCGAAAGCGTCACCTTCGGACTGCTCGGCCACGACGTCGGAGTCCGGGTGGAGAACCTCGGCCCCCACCGCGTGGCTGTACGGAGCGAGGCGCTGCGGCGGGCGGATGGGACCGACCTCTATCTCGGGCCGAACCCGCGCAGCGGTCATCGCCTCCACGGCGGCACGGAACTCGGCCGGGTCGGCTGTCGATCCGGATGTCGTCACAGGTCAGGACGTTAGTCGGGGATGCGGGCGGGGAGGTGGAGGCGCGCCGACCGAGTGTGGCTCGGGTGTGTGGCCGCTCACGAACCGCTCGGGTGTCCGATCCCGAGTGTGGGACGTGGCAGCATTGAGTCGATCGAAGACACACGTTGGCGGAGAGCGCGAGGACTGATGAGCGGGTTGGACAACATGAATTCAGGCATTACCGGGCCGGCGGAATACAGCGCTCGGCGAGTCTTGCCCGACGCACCGTTGCTTGCCGCGGCGACCGGACGCACTCCGAGTCGACGGCCGGTGTGGTTCATGCGTCAGGCCGGGCGTTCGTTGCCGGAGTACCGCGAGATCCGCGCCGGGATCGGCATGTTGGAATCTTGTTTCGATCCGGCGCTGGTCTGTGAGATCACGATGCAACCGGTGCGCCGTCACGACGTGGACGCGGCAATCCTGTTCTCGGACATCGTCGTTCCACTCAAAGCCGCAGGAATCGATCTCGACATCGTTGCCGGCGTCGGACCGGTGGTCGCCAATCCGATTCGCTCCATCGCCGACGTTGCAGCACTTCCGCGACTGGTCCCCGAAGAGGTAGGCGCAATCGCGCAGGCCGTTCGGCTTCTCACTACCGAGTTGGGCTCCACGCCGCTGATCGGCTTTGCCGGAGCGCCGTTCACTCTGGCGTCGTATCTGGTCGAGGGTGGTCCGAGCCGGAACCACGAGAAGACCAAAGCGCTCATGCACTCCGATCCGAAGACCTGGCACGCGTTGCTCGGAAGTTTGGCCGACACCACGATCTGCTTCCTGCAGGCGCAGCTCAAGGCGGGCGTCGACGCGGTCCAGCTGTTCGACTCGTGGGCCGGCGCGCTCTCGCTGGCCGATTACCGGGAATTTGTTCTCCCGCATTCCGAGCGAGTGTTCGCCGAGGTTGCCGCTGCCGGCGTCCCGCGTATCCACTTCGGTGTCGGCACCGGTGAACTTCTCGGCGCGATGGGGGAGGCAGGCGCCGACGTCGTGGGTGTCGACTGGCGGATTCCGCTCGACGTCGCGGCTGGTCGTGTCGGTCCGGGTAAGGCGCTGCAGGGCAATCTCGATCCCGCCGTACTGTTCGCGGGCCCCGAGGTGATCGATCGTGAGGTGCGCCGGATCGCCGCCGAAGGGGACCGCGCGATCGAGGCCGGTGCCATCGGCCACATCTTCAACCTCGGCCACGGAGTTCTTCCCGACACCGATCCCACGGCGATCACCTCGGCGGTGGAGCTGGTGCACTCGCTGTGACGACCAATCGGCCGTCGGTCGCGGTGATCGGAGGAGGAATCTCCGGTCTGGTTGCCGCGTACCGGCTTCGGCGCAGTCTGGGCTCCGAAGCGGACATCACGATCGTCGACGACTCACCGCGACTGGGCGGGAAGCTGCGAACGATTGATCTGGGCGGTGGCCCGATCGACATCGGTGCCGAGGCTTTCATCGCCCGTCGGCCGGAAGTTCCTGCGCTTCTCGCCGAGCTGGGTCTGACCGATCAGATCGTCTACCCTGCGGGGCTGAGCCCGTTGATCTGGTCTCAGGGATCACTGAATCGGTTGCCCACCGGAACCCTGATGGGAATCCCGGCATCGGCGGAGTCGGTGAGAGATCTTGTCGACGAGCAGACCCTGGCTCGCATCGCCGCCGAGGCCGGCGTCCCGCTGGAGTGGACCCGCGGTTCCGATTGCAGTGTTGCCGAACTGGTTTCGCAGCGATTCGGTGATCAGGTGGTCAGCCGATCGGTGGATCCGCTTCTCGGTGGGGTGTATTCGGGGCTGGCGGAGACCATCGGCGTGCGTGCAGCTTTGCCGACACTCGCTGCGGCCCTCGATGCGGGCTCTCGGAGCCTCACGGATGCAGTCGCAGCCGCATTGCCGACGCCTGCACCGGGGCCGGTGTTCGGAGCGCTCAGAGACGGGTACGGCATCCTGCTCGATGCGCTGCAGCAGGCCGCCGACGCGACCTTCGTCCGCGGCGAGGCTTCTGGGTTGCGCAGCGACGGGGCTGGTTGGAACGTCGATCCGCTCGGAAGCGTCGACGCGGTGATTCTGGCCGTCCCGGCGCCGCGCGCAGCGGCGCTGTTGGCCGGAGTCGATGCGGATGTTGCGAGTACCGTCGCTCGGATCGAACTGGCGTCGTCCGCGGTGGTGGCGCTCCGGTTGTCCGGGCAGGTCGAACTTCCGCAGAATTCAGGGATCCTGGTAGCCACCGACGCCGACCTGACCGCCAAGGCGTTCACGCTGTCGAGTCGAAAGTGGACACACCTCGCTGATCGCGGTGAGCACCTCGTTCGGGTGTCGTTCGGTCGATTCGGTGCATCGGAGATCGTCGACCGGTCGGATGGCGAGTTGATCGACTTCGCGCGCGCCGATCTCGAGACCGTGACCGGAATCACCGAGGAGCCAGGCGCGACCTTCGTACAGCGGTGGCACGGAGGTCTTCCCCAATACGCCCCAGGTCACACGAAAATCGTGGCTGAAATCGAGTCCGGGATGACGCAGTTCGACGGCCTCGCCCTGGCCGGGTCGTGGCTGCACGGCGTCGGGGTTCCGGCGTGTGTCGCAGTCGGCACGACGGCGGCTACACGGATATTCGAGCGAGTGGCACGATAGACCCATGGCACGCCTTGATTTCGACAAACTGAACTCTGAAATCCGCTACCTCATGTTCTCCGTGTTCCAGGTGGAACCCGGTGTGCTGGGCGATGATCGGGAAGCTGCGGTCAAGGACGCCCGCTTGTTCTTCGAGGGTCTCGAAGACAAGGGCGTCGTGGTTCGCGGGATCTACGACGTCGCCGGCTTGCGCGCCGACGCGGACTTCATGATCTGGACCCACGCGGCCACCATCGAGGAACTGCAGGCCGCGTACGCGGATTTCCGTCGCACCACCGTCCTCGGACAGGCCAGTGCTCCCATCTGGAGCAACTCGGCGGTGCACCGCCCCGCGGAGTTCAACAAGAGCCACGTGCCCTCGTTCATCGCGGGTGAGGATCCGGGCGACTACATCTGCGTCTACCCGTTCGTCCGCTCGTACGAGTGGTACCTGCTCCCCGACGAGGAGCGTCGCAAGATGCTCGCCGATCACGGTATGGCTGCTCGTTCGTACAAGGACGTTCGCGCCAACACGGTCCCGGCCTTCGCCCTGGGGGACTACGAGTGGATTCTCGCGTTCGAAGCACCCGAGCTCATTCGTATCGTCGATCTGATGCGCGATCTACGTGCCACCGAAGCTCGCTTGCACGTTCGCGAAGAGGTGCCGTTCTTCACCGGCCCGCGCGTGGACATCGAGAAGCTGGTCCTTTCCCTTCCCTGATCTGCTTCGAAAGTAGTTCCTGTGACAACTGCACCGAACCGGCGTCGTCAACACATGTCCCATTGGGGAATGTTCACCGCCGAATCGGTCGCCGGCGAGGTGACCGCCGTGCATCCGTACGAGGGTGATGCGAATCCTTCGCCGATGCTCGGGAACCTCGCCGGTTCGGTGCGCAGTCGGGCTCGTGTTTCGGGCCCGGCGGTGCGTCGGGGTTGGCTCGAGAACGGGCCGGGTCCCAGCGACCGACGTGGAGCCGACGAATTCGTCTCGGTCTCCTGGGACGAACTGACCGAACTCCTCTCGCGTGAACTGCGTCGCGTGGTCGACGCGCACGGAAACAACGCGATCTTCGGCGGCTCGTACGGCTGGGCCAGCGCCGGCCGATTCCATCACGCGCAGAGCCAAGTTCACCGATTTCTGAATCAGCTGGGTGGATACACCAAGTCAGTTCACAGCTACTCGCTCGGTGCCACCGGCGTCATCATGCCGCGTGTGGTCGGAACGCACTGGAAGTTGTTCGCGCGCTCCACGTCGTGGGACGTCATCGCGAAGCACTCCGATCTCCTCGTCTCGTTCGGGGGAGTGCCGATCAAGAACACCGGAGTCAATGCCGGTGGTACGAGTGATCATCCGACGCGCGGGGCGCTCGACGCGTTTCGTGCCCGCGGCGGAAAGATCGTCTCCTTCAGTCCGTTGCGTGACGACGTCGAGGGTGACTGCGAGTGGATCGCACCCGTTCCGGGAACCGACGTTGCAATCATGCTTGCCCTGGCGTTTGTCCTGGCGTCGGAGGACCTGCACGATCGCGATTTCCTGGGCCGTTTCTGCGTCGGTTACGAACGCTTCGAGGATTACCTGCTCGGACGTTCCGACGGTGTACCGAAGGATCCGCGCTGGGCGCAGAAGATCTCCGGTGTGTCGGCGGAGTTCATCACCGACCTGGCTCGGAGAATGGCGTCTGGCCGGACGCTGGTGACCGTCACGTGGTCGTTGCAACGCATCAAACACGGTGAACAGGCACCGTGGATGGGCGTGACACTCGCAGCGATGCTCGGCCAATTCGGGCTTCCGGGTGGAGGTTTCGGGCACGGCTACGGTTCGATGAACGAGCCGGGTCTGGCTCCGGTGCCGTATCCCTTGCCGACCTTCTCGCAAGGTGTGAATCCGGTGTCGGATTTCATTCCGGTAGCCGCGATTTCCGACCTGCTGCTTTCGCCCGGGGAGGAGTTCGATTACGACGGCCGACGCTTGACCTATCCCGACATCCGGTTGGTCTACTGGGCCGGTGGCAATCCGTTTCACCACCATCAGGATCTCCCGAGGCTGCGACGGGCATTTGCGCGTCCGGACACGATCGTCGTTCACGATCCGTACTGGACGCCGATGGCCCGCAACGCCGACATCGTTGTCCCGTCGACCACCTCGCTCGAACGAAATGACCTGAGCTGCACTCGAAACGACCCGCTTCTGGTCGCGATGCAGCAGGTCGTTCCACCTTTCGAGAACTCGCGTGACGACTACGACACGTTTGCCGCTCTGGCTTCTGCGCTCGGATTCGGGGAACAGTTCACCGAGGGGCGATCCTCACAGGAGTGGATCGAGCATCTCTACGGTCAATGGCGGCCGTTCGTCGATGCAGACGGCGGCAACACACCGACGTTCGAGGATTTCTGGGCAGAAGGGCACTACCGGATGCGAACCGAAGACAACCTCGTGCTCTTCGGTGACTTCCGTGAGAATCCCGAGAAATATCCGCTCTCGACTCCGAGTGGGAAGATCGAGATCTTCTCCGAGACCATCGAGTCCTTCGGCTACGACGACTGCGCCGGCCATCCGCGCTGGTACGAGCCCGACGAGTGGCTGGGTGGACCGCGAGCCTCGCAATTCCCGCTTCACTTGATCGCCAATCAGCCCAAGACGCGTCTGCACAGCCAACTCGATCACGGCTCTGCGAGCCAGGCGTCGAAGATTCAGGGACGCGAGCCGATTCGTATGCACCCCGATGCAGCGGCCGCGCGCGGCGTCTCGGCAGGAGACGTGGTGCGGGTGTTCAACGATCGCGGGGCGTGCCTTGCTGGTGTGATCGTCGACTCGGACTTGCGGAGCGACGTCGTCCAACTTTCCACCGGTGCCTGGTACGACCCGCTCGATCCTGCCGATCCCGACTCTCTGTGTGTGCACGGCAATCCCAACGTTCTGACACCGGACGTCGGTACGTCGTCACTCTCGCACGGGTGCACCGGCCAGCACGTTCTGGTGCAGATCGAGAAATTCGACGGGGCCCTGCCGCCGGTCAAGGCGTTCGATCCGCCCGTGCTTCGTTCACGCTGACGGAACCGATCGGCCACCTCTCGCGTCGAACCTCGTGAGCGCCTGAATCAGGTGTCACGATCTATCGAAGGTGGGGGCCATCGTGAGTGCAGCGGATGTTGGTTCGATGCGGGGGCAAGTCGAAGTACTTCGGGCTCAGATCGATTCGATGCAGCACGTTCTGTTGGAGCGGACTCGATCGCTGGCGGACTTGCAGGAGAGGATCGCTCGAGCGACGGCGAGCGCGCGTTCGAGTGACGGCAGCGTGGAAATCGTCGTCGACGCCTCGGGGGCGGTGGTGGGAGTCGATCTCTCGGGGAGTTCTTACGCCAAGCATTCGCCGGCAGCGTTGGGGAATCTGATCCTGGCTACGGCCGCGTCTGCGGCAGAAGACATACGCCGACAGGTTGCCGAGATGACGAAGCCGCTCACGGAGGCGGCCGGAATCGACTTGCCGGACCTGGTTCCGGGCGTGCTCGGATTGCGCGAGATTCTCGAACCTCGTCCGAGCTCCACACCGGCTTCCTGCGACGAGAACTGGGACCGCACCGTTCTGAGGAGCTCCGGCAATGTCTGAACTGGGCGTGAATGTGGCCGCGATGAAAAGTGCTGCACCAGCCTTCGCGGTGGTCGCTGCCGATCTCGACGAGGCGCGGAGCGCTCTCGACGCAGTGGTCGCCGCCGAAGAGGGTTGCTGGGGCACTGACCAGTTCGGATCCGCATTCTCAGGCGCATATGTTCCCGGTGCTGAGTCAGCGGTCGGTGGGATGACGCTGGTCGCGGGCGCGCTGCGCGAATTGACCGCCACGCTGATCGAGATCACCGATCGTTTCGAATCGATCGACACCTCGCTTGCCGACGACATGGCGGGTGGGCTCTGATGGGACTCGAGATTCCAGGCTGGTTACAGGCGGTTGCGTCGGTCGCGGTGGGCAGTGACTGGCCGCAAGGAGACGAAACGGCACTGTGGAGGTTGGGTGATGCCTGGTCAGGCGCGGCTGATCGGATCGAGGCTTCGGCCGCTGCCGGTGGTTACGGATTGCAGGCAGTACTGGCATCGATCGACGGTCGAGCCGGCGACTCGTTGTCTCGGTATTGGTCGGAGGCCGGGGGAGTTGCGGAGGTCTTCGAGCGGTTGTCCTCTGCCGCGGCCGAACTGGGTCAGTCATGCACCGATACCGGCACGGACATCGAGTACACCAAACTGTCGATCCTCGCGGCGCTGGGCGCACTGGCGCTCGAGATTGCCGCCATGGTGGCGGCTGCTGTCCCGACACTGGGTGTCAGTACCGCCGGGGTCGTGGCGGCTGAGGTCGCAACAACACTCACGGTCCGAATGTTGTTGCAGCAATTGTTGATACGAGTGATCGAGGCTGCGGCAGTGGAAGCTGCCGCAGCCGTCTTCTCCGGCCTCGCCATTCAACTCGGGCAGATGACGATGGATCATCGCCAGTCGATCGACGGTGGCAAGGTCGTGACCGAGGGGCGCGACGGTTTCATCAAGGGACTTGCGAACGGAGGGTTGAAGACGACGCCGGATCGTGTCGGCCCTGACCCGAACCCGCTCCCGACCGGTTCGAGAGTGCAGGAGATCGCGCGGGGCGCCTTCGACGACGCGGTGTCGGGAGCGTCCGCTGCGATCGTGACGAAGGAAGTCACGGGCGGCGACGCCTCGTTGACTGACATCACTTCCGGCGCGATCGGTGGCGGGATCGGTTCCGTCAAAGACGGACTTGTCGCTCGCAACGAGGACCTGAATGCGGCCGGTCTGAGCCCGACTGCGCTGAACTGGGACTTCTGAGTTGAAAGTCTCGAATCGTGGGCTACCAGTGACACGGGGTAGCCCACGACCTGGCTACTGAGCGGGCTTGAGGACCAGCGAGATCGAGTTGATGCAGTACCGCTGATCGGTCGGCGTCGGGTACCCCTCACCCTCGAAGACGTGACCGAGGTGGCTGTGGCACTTCTTGCAGATGACCTCGACCCGGCGCATTCCGAGTGAGCTGTCTTCCTTCAGGATCACGGCATCCGAATCCGCCGGATCGAAGAAGGACGGCCACCCGCAGTGCGATTCGAACTTCTCGGTGCTGCGGAACAGCTCGGCTCCGCACGCCCGGCAGGAGTAGACACCTTCCGTGGTGGTGTCGGTGTACTCGCCGACGAAGGGACGTTCGGTGCCGGCTTGGCGCAGGACGGCGAACTCCTCCGGCGTCAGTTTTTCGCGCCACTCGCTCTCGGTGTACGTGACCTCAGGTGTGCTGTCGATGCCATCGTGTGAAGAACTCATGCCTCCACGCTAATGCTTTGTCGCCGTTTCGGCTTCGTCGGCAGGTGAGACGGTATCGATTGGGGGATCGAGGAGGTAGGCGGGATCGATTCCCCGATCCAAGCGGCCCTCTCGACGCGCGACCAGATACCGGTATCCGAGGACACAGAAGATCACGATCAGCAGAAGGCTCCAGCCGAGGGTGCTCTTGGTGTATTCGGCCGCCCGGCCGAAGGTCGGCCAGCGGTTCGACCACCAGCTGTCGAACGTCATGAAGCCGTAGACCGCAAGCCACGCCGGCCAGTTCCGCATGACCGAGTTCTTGAGTACCACGGACATCAGGAGCGGGAGCAGCATCATCGAGTAGTACATCTGGCCGAGCGAGGGCAGCAGGAACGACGCGGTCATGATCACACCGGTCGCGGTGGTGAGGAAGAAGAGTTCGTCGTTGCGGTAGTAGCGGTACAGAAGCCAAAGAGAGACGACGACCATGGCGGCCAACACGACGCGCAAGAGCAGGATCAACCATTCGGGCAGACCGAAGTAAGCGCCGTTTCCGACAATCGAACTGTTGAAGTAGTCACGAGATTCGAGCAGGTACGGGACGGTGCGGCGGACGAAGTCCATCGGATCCGACGCCAGCGGCCATGCCACGACCGTGAGAATGAACGGGATGCCCAGGGCGGTGACGAACACCTTCCACTGACCGCGAACGAGTGGCAGCAGGAGCAGCGGCGCGAGCGTGGGTTTCACTGCGATGGTGAGACCGATCGCGGCGCCGGCCCACAGATCCTTCTTGCGCATCAGCAACAGGAGGAAGGCAACTTCGCCGAGCAGGACGAGGCCGTTGATGTTGGTGAACACCAACGTGTTGGTGACCGTCTCCGACATGAACGCGCCGAGCACCAGAATCGGCGCCGCGATGGAACTGATCGTCAGGTCGAACAAGCGCAACAGCAGGTAGAGAGCCACGAGAATGGCGACGGCATTGACACCGATGAACAGCCACCGTGAGCGCTCGGGATCGAGGATCGCCAGGGGTGCCATCAACAAGGAACCCGATGGTGGGTACAGGTAATGGGGGTCTACGGAGTTGAAATCTGCGGTGTAGACGTCGCGCCCGTTCCAGAACGCCAGCGCGGCGTTGTAGACCGGTCGGAAGTCATCGGTGATGGCGCCGTTGACTGCTGTGACGATGACACGATTGAGCACTGTCATCACGGCGATCGGCCACAAAACGAAGTTGACGACTTGTTGGGTTGTCCGCCCGGTACGCGGCTCGAGCTGTCGAAGGAACACTTCGGCACGGTACACCGGAGCAGGGTGTGATCGGGGGATGCACCCCTTTTCGGTCGTGGTGGACGAGCGCCCGAGTCAGGCCGGGCACACGCTTCCGTTACTGGGCAGGGAGGCGTCGCTGAGGTAGAGGCGCATCGCCTGTTGAGCGCAGGTGGATTGTGCCGCGGGGTGACCCGCACCTTGCCAGTCCAGAGTTGCGAAGCGCGATCCTGCATTGGTCACGACGCCGGTGACGGTCGAGAGTCCGGAGTTCCCGACGGCCGGGTCACCCTGACCGCTCAGCACGAGGACTGGGGGCTTCAACTGATTCGGCAGGGGAGAGTTGGCGGTCGACGGCCAGCTGGCGCACGCCAGCAACCCGAGCGCGGCTTCTTGCCCGAACACCTGATAGTTGGTGCCCCACGTGTTCGCAAGCTCGCGCGCACGCCCGATGCCCGGCCATTGCATGCCGTCGGTGCATCGTCCGATGAACTGGCCGTCGCCGTCCACCTCGTTCTCCGCCCGGGCGGCGCGCTCTCGAATCGGTGAAGCGTTGCCGGTACCGAGCGCGGACAGAGCGTCGGACAGTGAGCGGGTCTCCTGCTCACGGTTGGTTCCGGCAGTCCACAGGCTCGCCGAAATCGCGTTCGACACCGCAGCGGCGGACAGCGGCTGGAATTCATCGGCTCGAGCGCGCTCCATCAAGTCCGTGACCGATTTCTTCGGATCAGGTCCGAGCGAGCACCCCAGCGCCACACATCGCTGAGCGAACGCGGTCAACGCGGCTTCCTCGCCCTGCACGCGACTCTCTGCCTCGGTGGCAGCGTCGGTGGCCACCGGAGCGGGAGAATCGAGGATCAACCTCGCGAGGTTGTTCGGGTGGGCCGCCGCATAGCTCAGCGCGATGTCCGAGCCGGACCCTGCCGACCACAGAGCGATGGTCTCGACGCCCCACCGTGTACGTAGAGCGTCGATGTCCTCGGCTGCGGAGTCGGCGCCGAACTTCAGTTCTTGAGGGTCGAGGTAGTCCGTGCAGGCAATGGTGGCGTCGTGACCGAGGGCGGCGACCGCATCGGCGGCGTCACCGGTGGAATCCGCGTCGAACTGGCCCAGATCGTGAAGGCCGCGCCGAATTTCCGGCGTCATGCAGTCGATTGCGGTGGACCTGTCGATTCCGCGTCGATCGAGGGCAACCACGGGATGTTCGGCGAGAACTGTGTTCAGGCCGGATGCGGCGAGCATGGCCAGAGAGTTTCCCGACGAACGATCGGTGCCCGATGTGAACACGATCGGATACGCGTCGGCAGGCGTCGACGAGGTCCGAGCGCGGGTCAAGCCGGCAGTGAAGTTGCCGTCGATGGCGCCGGTCACGTCGATGGGGGCATTGAATTCCGCGCATTCGAGAATGACGCCGGCGCTCGACGCCGCGAGAGCCTGGTCGGCGAGTGACGTGCCGGTGCAGTCTCGCCACGGTATGTCGTCGGTCGGGACGCCGGGGTCGACCGGCGGCGCATCGGGCGACGGTCCCTCGCTCTGGGCAGGGCTGCCGTCGGTGCGGCCTTCGACCGCGACGGCGGGCCGAAGCGACGGCCCGGCGCCGCACGCACAACACGTCGCGAGGACGACGGCCATCAAAGCAACTCTGCGCATGCCGACCAGAGTGCCAGGTTCACCGACGTGGCTGCTGACGAACCCATCGAGTGAGGATCGTGCCGTCCGAATCGCCGAGAATGTGAGCGGGACGCATCGACGTGGGCATTGCATTGGGGGAGAGCGAGATTCGGCCGACTTTGCTCCCCACCAGTTGAGGTGAAGTGGTGATGCAGAGTTCGTCGACGGCATTGTCCTCGATCAACTGCCCGAAAAGTGACGGCCCGCCCTCGCACAGCACGCGACGGAGCTTGCGAGCCGACAATGCCCTGTCGATGTCGCCGCTGGTGACGTTCGGCGAGTCCGTCACCTCCACCTGCGCTCCGGCAGATCTCAGCGCCGAAATTGCCACGGAGTCCGCGTCGCGACCGACAACAAGGATCGGTGGAACTTCGGTGTCGCGAAGGAGTCGGCTTTCGGGGTCGATCGACGCGTGCGCCGAGACGACGAGGATCGGTGGGACCGGAGCGAGGCCGCTCGCCTTTCGTCGCTCCCGAGCTGCGTCCGAGACCTGCACACCCCCGTAGTTCTCGGCTCGCGCTGTGCCTGCGCCGACCACGACGACGTCACAGAGTTCGCGCAAGATCCCGAATACCGACTTGTCTGCCGGTGTGCCCAGTCCACCGCTCACTCCGTCGACGGAGACGCACCCGTCAATGCTGGAAACGAAGTTCACGCGCATCCAGGGTTGCGAGAGGTTCTCCGGATAGGCGTACAGGCTGCGGAGTTCGTCTTCGTGGCCTGGTGTGAAGTAGGTCGCAATATCCATACGGTGCACATGAGAGATCACATCACGTAGATACCCTTGACGGATGCATGAACGTCTTGTCGATCGCAGCCCGGTGGTACCCGCCGATCAACTGGTAGCTCAAATGGTGCCTCCCGCAATGTTCGACGAGGTGAGTTTTGCGTCCTACATTCCTGATCCGAAGGAACCGAGCCAGGCAGCCGCTGTCGCCAAGGCCGAGGAATTCTCCAAGCGCGTCACCAAGATCCGTAGTGGTGGACGCCGTGGATTGTTCGGCAAGAAGACCCAGGCGACCGGCGCCGGCCTGTACCTCGACGGTGGATTCGGTGTCGGTAAGACGCACTTGCTGGCATCGATCTTCCACAGCGTTCCGTCGCCGAAGGCGTTCGGAACCTTCGTCGAGCTGACACACGTCGTCGGCGCTCTCGGCTTCAACAAGGCTGTCGAAGCGCTCGCCGACCACAGTGTTCTCTGCATCGACGAATTCGAGCTCGACGATCCGGGCGACACCATGCTCGTCTCCCGCCTCCTCTCGGAGCTTTCCGCGCGCGGCGTGTCCATCGTCGCGACGTCGAACACGCTTCCCGGCCAGCTCGGTGAGGGTCGCTTCGCCGCTCAGGACTTCCTGCGCGAGATCAAGAAGCTCGGCTCGATCTTCGAGACGATTCGCGTCGACGGCCCCGACTACCGTCACCGTGACCTTCCGCCCGCGCCGGAGCCCATCTCGTCGGAGGAATTGGTTTCTCGGGCCGACGCCATCGACGGTGCCACGCTCGACAACTTCGACGAGCTGTGCAAGCACCTCAGCACCCTGCATCCGTCGCGGTACAACAAGCTTGTCGAGGGAGTGAAGGCGGTCTTCATCGACGGCGTCCACCCCGCAACGGATCAGTCGGTTGCACTGCGCATCGTGGTTCTCGCCGACCGCTTGTACGACGCGAGCATCCCGGTCACCGTCTCCGGCGCACGCCTCGACGAGATCT
>NZ_BAAILK010000046.1:401057-435158 GCF_054589475.1 Rhodococcus sp. no. 34 | reverse complement strand
TCACTCCCGAGATGCTCGCCGGCGGGTACAAGAAGAAGTACCTGCGCGCGACCTCGCGTCTGCTCGCACTTTCTCGTTTCGAGGTCGCGGCCGGCTGATCGGCACGCCCGTCAGCTGACGGGGCGCTCCATCACGAAATCGTGGTGGAGTTGTGCGCCCACGAGGAAAGTCTTCGTGCCGACCTGGGTGAAACCGTGCTTGGCGTAGAACTTCTGGGCACGCAGATTCTCCTGATTGACACCAAGCCAGATCCCGGCACTTCCGCTGCGTCGTGCGTGGTCGACGACGGCGTCCATCAAGGATGCTGCCGCGCCGGTCCCGTGATTACCCGGAAGCACGTACAACTTGCTCAGTTCTGTCGTCGGGCGGAGAGTCACAGCAGCTTTGACGTCCGGGTCGGAGGGCTCGTCGTCGACAAGCATCGCGTAGCCGACGATCGAACCGTCGCGAATGACCTTGAGAACGGTTCGCGTCGGATCGGTCAGGTACTCGGAGAACTTGTCGACGGAGAGAACGTTGTCGATGAAGGCGCTGATGTCATCGTCCGACGCGTCCGGCGGACACGCCAATGGAAATGTCACCGCTGCCACGTCGGCGATTGCTTCGGAATCCCAGATTCCGGCCCGGTCAACGGTGATCGTCACGTCAGCTTCTACCTCTCGCGCACACAATTGGGTCGATCAAGTACACCACTTTCCATGGGCGCAATGCTCAAGCGGCGTTCTCGGCGACCGGAGTTGTGGCTCGTTTCGGTGCGAAGGCGGGAGCAAGAACTATCAAGATCGCGCAGAACGCCAGCGGAATCAGGAACCCGATTCGAAGGTCACTGAACGCAGCGACTGCGCCGACGATGCCACCACCGACCACGGTGCCGACGTAGTTGAAGAGGTTGATGCGTGCGATCACTGCGTCGACCTGATCCGGGGGCGCCATCCGGCCGGCGGCGCTGAAGCAGATCGGAGCGATCACCGGTACCCCGAGCCCGACGATGAGGAAACCGGCGATTGCAACGGCGGGAGATTGCGCGAGCACAACGACTGTCATACCGACTACGCCGATGAGAGAGCCGATCCGCACGACGGTGGTCTCACCGAACTTCCCGACCCAGTAGTCGCCGGTCAGTCGCGCGATCAGTGCGGCGATTTGGTACGCCGCCACGGACAGGGCAGCGGTCCCGGCGTCGGCGAGCAGTTCGTCCTTGACGTACAGAGTCGACCAGTTTCCGACGCTGAAGTCGACCGCGTAGAACAATGCCATCGCGACGCCGAGGAGGACGAAGGCGCGGGTGGGTACCGCGAATTTCGCGGTGCTCGTGATGTTTGCCTCGGCAACCGGAGACTCGGACCGATCGAGCAGTTGCGGGCCGAAGGCCAGAAGCATCAGTCCGACAACAACTCCAGCGATCACCTGCGTGACGCGGATCGAAATGTCGAGGCCTGCGGTAGCAGAGATGAACAGGGCGCCGACAATCGCTCCGACGCTCCAGGAAGCATGGAACGAGGAGAGGATGAAGCGGCCCTTGGCGTGTTGGATCGAGACTGCCTGCATGTTGGCGGCCGCGTCGACCATGCCGAGTCCGATGCCGTAGATCGCCAGGAAGACGAAGAACATCGCTGCGTTGGGCGCAATTCCGGTTGCCCCGCCGAAGACTGCGATGATGGCGAGCCCAGTTCGCAGGGTCATCTTGCTCGACGTTCTCACGGCCAGCATCTCGGCGAGCACGCTGCCGAGCCCGGCGATGACGGACACGGTGACAACCGCAACCACAACCAGTGTCTCGCTCAGCTCGAACAAGTCCTTGTACTGCGGCAGCTGCGTCAGAATGGCGGCGAGCAGAAATCCTTGAAGTCCGAAGGCCACCGAAGTGGCGATCCGAGCCCTCGTCAGGGTGCGGGTGTTATCCGTCATCAAGCAGGGCCTTTGTCTCGTTCGTTCGGTTAGGCCGAACGGTACTGGATCTTGATACTGGTCGAGTGTCCAACAAAGCTGCGTGTTTTGCACGGTTCTTTGATTAACTGACCGACATGACTCGGCAGCCGACACCAGAATTTCCGACTTCCTTCGTCTGGGGAACCGCCACTGCGGCCTATCAAATCGAAGGAGCTGTGGCCGAAGACGGTCGCGGACCGTCGATCTGGGACGAGTTCTGTGACCGTCCCGGTGTTGTCGTCGGGGGCGACACCGGGACGGTCGCTGCCGATCATTATCACCGCTGGGAGTCGGACATCGAGCTGATGAATCAGCTCGGGCTCGACGCTTATCGGCTGTCTCTGTCGTGGTCGCGCATTCTGCCCACCGGATCGGGGGCAGTGAATGCGAAGGGGCTCGACTTCTACGACCGCCTGATCGACCGACTGTGTTCGGCGGGAATTACTCCTGCCGTCACGCTCTTTCACTGGGATCTGCCCCTTGCCTTGCAGGAGCAGGGCGGCTGGATG
Source organism: Rhodococcus sp. no. 34 (assembly GCF_054589475.1). Classification (NCBI taxonomy): domain Bacteria; kingdom Bacillati; phylum Actinomycetota; class Actinomycetes; order Mycobacteriales; family Nocardiaceae; genus Rhodococcus; species Rhodococcus sp. no. 34. The sequence goes on along the minus strand of NZ_BAAILK010000046.1, from coordinate 432,720 downwards.
AACCGCGACACCTCGTATCGGCTGGGGGAGTATGCGCAGGTCGTCGGCGAGCGGCTGTCGGATCGGGTCGGAATGTGGATGCCGCTCAACGAACCAGTTGTGCACACGCTTTACGGGCATGCCCTCGGAGTTCACGCCCCCGGACTGGCCTTGGGGTTCGAGGCTTTCCAAGCCGCACATCACCAGCTGCTCGGGCATGGCCTCGCTGTCGAAGCGCTTCGGGCAACCGGATGCACGAACATCGGAATCGCCTCGAACCATGCTCCTGTGCGTGCCGCTTCGGATTCGCCGGAAGACGTGATGGCTGCCGACATCTACGACCACGTCGTCAATTGGATGTTCGCCGACCCGGTTCTGGTCGGGAAGTACCCGGCCGACGAATTCGCTCAGCTGCTCAGCGGTCCTGTCGACGAGGACTTGAAAATCATCGGGGCGCCGCTCGACTGGTACGGGATCAACTACTACGAGCCGACGATGATTGCCGCTCCGGTGGAAGGCCAGGGGACCGAAGGTGTGCTCGAAGTCGACCTGCCCCCGGGCCTGCCCTTTGCCCCTGTCGCGATTACCGGTTATCCCACAACCGATTTCGGTTGGCCGATCGTTCCCGAGGGGCTGGGCGAGATCTTGCGGACGTTCCACGCCCGCTTCGGTGACGCACTGCCGCCGATCTACATCACCGAAAGCGGATGTTCATTCCACGACGCCCCGGATGCCGCAGGCGTCGTCGACGACGAAGCACGAATCGACTACCACGATGCGCACCTTCGCGCCCTCCGATCGGCAATGGACGACGGTGTCGACGTCCGCGGTTATTTTGTGTGGTCACTTCTCGACAACTTCGAATGGGCTGCGGGATACAAAGAGCGATTCGGCCTGGTGCACGTCGATTTCGACACCCAGAAGCGCACTCCGAAGACCTCGTTCGAGTGGTATCGCGCCCTCATCGCCGAGCACAAAGCGGCTCAGGTCTGACCTGTGCGGAGGCGGTCTGGGTTGCATTCTCGAACCGGGCCGCCTAGCCTCGTCTCTCATGAAGCGAATTCTCGTAGTAAGCCGCCGTAGCGGGGTCTGAATCGGACCGACCCCTCGCTGCGGGTCGTCTTGCTACCAGTTGGTCCTCCACTTCATTCCAGGAAGACCACGATCATGACTTACAACTTCGCTTTCGCTTCTGATTCTTCTTCTGCTGCTGCTGATCCCTTCGCGGCGCGTCACGGCAAATCTCTGCCCGCCGGCTTGCGTGCCGAATGCTCAGCGATGTCGTGGACCGAGTTCGAGTCCACGTATGCGGCTATGAGCGGCCCGATCCGTCTGGGTGCGTGGTCCTCCGAGAAGATTGCGCCGGGTCGTTGGACCTTCGAAGCGACTCTCGGTCTGGGGGAGCGTATCCAGAAAGCGTCCGCCACCTCGACCGGCGCGATCTCGGCCATGACGTCGATGCTGCACGACGCGGGAATCTCGCTCGAGATCTTGTCTTTCCATCAGCATCACATCGGCCACCGCACGGCTACGTTCATCTTCACCGAGTGCGACGGCCGTCGGAGCTGGGCGATGGGTATCGCGGAGTCGTCGACGGAGTCCTCGCTGCGCGCGATGACTTCGGCAGCGAACCGCTTCTCTCACTGAGCAGTTACAACAATCTGATCACCTCAACCGCAGTACTGACGTGGATTCCCGAGGGGGCTCGCGTCAGTACTGCGGCCCGTGTGTTCGGCGCTCGAACGCAAAAAGCCGAAACCCTGAGGTTCCGGCTTCTTGCATTCTCAAATGGTGCGCGATACTGGGATTGAACCAGTGACCTCTTCCGTGTCAGGGAAGCGCTCTCCCGCTGAGCTAATCGCGCGGGTTCTGGAGAAAAATGGAGCGGACGACGGGATTCGAACCCGCGACCCCAACCTTGGCAAGGTTGTGCGCTACCAGCTGCGCCACGTCCGCATGAGCAATGAACTCCGTTACCGGAACTCAGTACTTTTCTAACTTATCAGACCTGCAAGCAGGTCTTGACCATCAGGCCCTAGGGCCTGACGTGGTGCGCGATACTGGGATTGAACCAGTGACCTCTTCCGTGTCAGGGAAGCGCTCTCCCGCTGAGCTAATCGCGCGAGGTGGAGACGGGAATCGAACCCGTGTGCACGGCTTTGCAGGCCGTTGCCTCACCACTCGGCCACTCCACCGTAAAAGGTTGAGTCACACCTCTCGAGCGGACGACGGGATTCGAACCCGCGACCCCAACCTTGGCAAGGTTGTGCGCTACCAGCTGCGCCACGTCCGCATCGCACCGTGTTGCTTGGGGAGCTGCTCGCTCTCCTCGGTGCGTTGGAAACATTAGCCGACCGTGTCGGATACACACAAATCACCAGCTCAGTGGCGTGTTCGGAGTCGAATCGGCCCGCTGCGCGCGTTGCAACTGTCCGTCTTGGCGATGAATACGGTCTGAAATCAGCTCGAATTCGTAGATTTCGGGGTCGCCTGGAGCAAAACGAATGCCAACCTGGTGATTCGTATTCATCGCGCAGCCGTGTTAATGTTCCAACTCGTTCGAGCGCATGCGTTCGGATGACTTACGGTCCCGTGGCTCAGTGGGAGAGCGTCCGCTTCACACGCGGAAGGTCGCTGGTTCGATCCCAGCCGGGACCACAGAAAAATACTGAAGGCGTTCCCGATCATCGGGGACGCCTTCAGTCGTTCGAGAGCACAGCTGTTCGAGGGGCACGGTCGTTTCGGCATGCAGACCGTCGTCGCAGGTCGCCGGGCGACGATTTCGGTAGCCTGGTCGAAGAGACATTTCGCGACCGAAAAGGTGACTGCTTTGAGTACCGAAAAGGTCGATTCTTCCGTCGACGATTCAGACCTGTCCGTCTTCCAGGACGCAGAGTCCCGCTGGGAGCGGTGGCGCGCGGGAATCGCCGCGCGGCCCACCCTCAATCTTGCGTACCGCATCGGCGTCGGAGTCGTGGGCACGATCGTGTTCGCCGCCGGCATCGTGGCTATTCCGTACCCCGGGCCCGGTTGGCTCATCGTTTTCGCCGGCCTCGGCATCCTGGCGTCGGAGTTCGCGTGGGCACATCGACTCCTTCATTTCGCGAAGGCCCGATACGACCGGTTCATGGAATGGTTCGGCAAGCAGTCGCTGTTCGTCAAAGGGTTGGGCGTTCTGTTCACCACAGTGATCGTCCTGGCGACTTTGTGGGTGCTCGGCACTTTCGGCCTGATCGGGACATGGGTGGGCCTGGACTACTCGTGGCTCGAGTCGCCGCTGTGAGTTGAACGCGGCCCGGTTTCCTTCACTCGGTTGTCTCACCATGTCGGTAGGGCCGATAACATGATCGTGCGCGTGCTCGCAGTGGGTACGACGCCTGTCTAACTTGTCGCAATACCTTTAGGAGCACATCGCCGTGACCAGTCCCGCGCCAGAGCACTCAGCCGCCCCACTTCGGGTGCCCGCGGGGACGACCGCCGGGACTGCAGTGCGCGAAGCCGGATACCCCACGAAGGGGCCCGACGTGATCGTCGTTGTCCGCGATGGCGAGGGAACGCTCAAGGATCTGTCGTGGACACCTGAGGTCGATGTCGACGTCGAGCCGGTGGCAGCATCCACCGAGGACGGCCGCAGCGTCATCCGGCACTCCGCGGCCCACGTCCTCGCGCAGGCGGTTCAGAAAGAATTCCCCGACGCGAAGCTCGGCATCGGTCCGCCGATCAAGGACGGCTTCTACTACGACTTCGCGGTGGACCGCCCGTTCACTCCGGAGGATCTGGCCAAGCTCGAAAAGCGTATGAAGCAGATCATCAAGGGATCACAGCGCTTTTCGCGTCGAGTGGTCGATTCGATCGAGGACGCTCGGGTCGAGTTGGCCGACGAGCCGTTCAAGCTCGAATTGATCGACGACAAGTCCGGTATCGACGATCCCGAGATCATGGAGGTGGGTGGCAACGAGCTGACCATCTACGACAATCTCGATCCTCGTACCGGCGACAAGATCTGGTCCGATCTGTGCCGCGGCCCGCACATTCCGACCACCAAGCACATCCCGGCCTTCAAGTTGACCCGAAGCTCCGCCGCCTACTGGCGTGGCAACCAGGACAACGCCGATCTTCAGCGTGTCTACGGCACCGCGTGGGAGTCCACCGAGGCTCAGGACGAATACCTCGAACTGCTCGCCGAGGCCGAGCGTCGTGATCACCGCAAGCTCGGTACCGAACTGGACCTCTTCAGCTTCCCCGACGAGCTCGGTTCGGGTCTGCCGGTGTTTCATCCCAAGGGCGGCATCATCCGCACCGAGATGGAGAACTACTCGCGCAGCCGTCACATCGAGGCGGGCTACGAGTTCGTCAACACTCCGCACATCACCAAGGGGCATCTGTACGAGGTTTCCGGTCACCTCGACTGGTACCGCGACGGCATGTTCCCGGCGATGCACGTCGACGAGGAACTGAACGAGGACGGCACCGTGCGCAAGCCGGGCCAGGACTACTACCTCAAGCCGATGAACTGCCCGATGCACAACCTGATCTTCCGTGCTCGCGGACGCTCGTACCGTGAATTGCCGTTGCGGCTCTTCGAATTCGGCTCGGTCTACCGCTACGAGAAGTCCGGCGTCATCCACGGCCTGACCCGCGTGCGCGGCATGACCCAGGACGACGCTCACATCTACTGCACCCGTGAGCAGATGCGCGACGAGCTGACCACCACCCTGCAGTTCGTTCTGAACCTGCTCAAGGACTACGGCCTCGACGACTTCTACCTCGAACTGTCCACCAAGAACCCGGACAAGTTCGTCGGTAGCGACGACGTCTGGGAAGAGGCGACCGCAACGCTCGCCGAGGTCGGCGAAGCTTCCGGCCTGACGCTGGTGCCGGATCCGGGCGGAGCCGCCTTCTACGGTCCCAAGATTTCCGTTCAGGTCAAGGACGCCCTCGGCCGCACCTGGCAGATGTCGACCATCCAGCTCGACTTCAACCTGCCCGAGCGGTTCGAGCTCGAATACACCGGCAACGACGGCGTCAAGACTCGTCCGGTCATGATCCACCGCGCGCTGTTCGGCTCGATCGAACGGTTCTTCGGTGTGCTGACCGAGCACTACGCCGGCGCTTTCCCAGCGTGGCTGGCACCGGTGCAGGTTGTCGGAATCCCGGTGGCCGAGGCGTTCGCCGATCACCTGTTCGACGTCACGAAGAAGCTCAAGGCTGCCGGTGTGCGCGCCGAGGTCGACTTCAGTGACGACCGGATGCAGAAGAAGATCCGTAACCACACCACGCAGAAGGTCCCGTTCATGCTCCTCGCGGGCGAGCGTGACGTGGAGGCCGGCGCGGTCAGCTTCCGTTTCCGTGACGGCACGCAGATCAACGGCATTCCCGTCGACGACGCCGTCCGGATCATCACCGAGTGGATCGGCCGCCGCGAGAACGCCTCGCCGACAGCCGAACTGGTGCAGCCAAGCGTGGCGCAGTGAGCGCCCCCGGTGACGACGGTCCGGGTTCGCTGATCGACCACGGCGTCGGTGACCCTGACCATTTGCAGCGCATTTGGTCGCCGCATCGGATGTCGTACATCACCGAGGCGCCCAACACCCCGGGCACGACGGGTGAACCGTTCATCGACATTCCGAAGATGTCGGACGAAGAAGGACTGATCGTTGCCCGCGGTGAGCATGTCTATGCGGTTCTGAACCTGTATCCGTACAACCCGGGGCACCTGATGGTGGTTCCGTACCGCAAGGTCGCGGCACTCGAAGACCTGACGCCGGAGGAGAGCGCCGAGTTGATGGCGTTCACCCAGCAGGCGTTGCGGGTGATCAAGAGCGTGTCGAATCCTCACGGATTCAACGTCGGCCTGAATCTCGGTGCCGCTGCGGGCGGTTCGCTGTCCGAGCACCTTCACCAACACGTAGTGCCACGTTGGGGCGGCGACGCCAACTTCATCACCGTGCTCGGTGGGGTCAAGGTGATGCCGCAATTGCTGCGGGAGACCAGGGGACTACTCGCCGGTGCCTGGCAACAATAGGTTGACGCATCCGGCTTCATGGCAGGATGCATTGCTGCAACGAGTTCCGAACCGGAACTCACGACGGGGAGGGTTCCTGCGGTGTTGAGCTTCTTCGGGCGCGCATCGGTGTCCAAGGTGACGGCACCTATGGGGAAGGCGCTGGTCAAGACCGGTCTGAGGCCGGACTCGGTGACGGTGATCGGCACGGTGGCAAGCGTCGCCGGTGCGGTGACGCTGTTTCCGTCCGGACATCTGTTCTGGGGAACCATGTTCATCTGGTTCTTCGTCATGTTCGACATGCTCGACGGCGCAATGGCTCGTGCTCGCGGCGGCGGAACGCGGTACGGGGCGGTACTGGACGCGACCTGCGACCGCGTAGCCGACGGCGCGATTTTTGCCGGCCTGGCCTGGTGGGCGGTTTACCACGAGAACAGCAAGTGGCTGCTCGTCGCGACGCTCATCTGCCTCGTCACCTCGCAGGTCATCTCGTACGCGAAGGCGCGTGCGGAGGCGAGCGGGCTGACTGCGGACGGCGGGTGGATCGAGCGCCCGGACCGACTGATCATCGTGTTGGTCGGATCCGGCCTGACGGGTATGGGTCTTCCGTGGGCAATCCACATCGCGATGTGGGTACTTGCCGCCGGAAGCATCGTGACGGTCTTCCAGCGAGTGCTCGCGGTGCGCAATTCCCCTGGCGCTCGGGAACTTCTGCCGATCGCCCCGGCCGCATCGACGGTCGAAGGTGCGCCGGACACGGACGGCGAGGCAGAGAAATGAGCTTTGCCGAGCGTGCAACCGATCTGGGATACGCCGCGGGTTGGCGTCTGGTGCGAAGCCTGCCGGAATCGGTGGCGGTCAAGCTGTTCGACGCCGGAGCGGATTTCGCGGTACGCAAGGGCGGTCCCGAACAACTCAGGAAGAACCTCGCGAGAGTTCTGGGCACGACGCCGAAAGAAGTTCCGGATCAGTTGATCAAGGATTCAATGCGCTCGTACGCCCGGTACTGGCGTGAGGCGTTCCGGCTACCGTCGATGGACCTCGTTGCGACAGGTAAGTCGCTGCATGCGCTGGTCGAGGGCCAGGAACATCTGGAAAAGGCAATGGCTGCAGGTCATGGTGCGGTACTGGCGCTGCCGCACAGTGGCAACTGGGACATGGCCGGCGTGTGGTGTGTTCAGCAATGGGGTGGGTTGACCTCCGTTGCCGAGCGGCTCAAGCCCGAATCCCTGTACGAACGGTTCGTCGAATACCGCGAGAGTCTCGGTTTCGAGATCTTTCCGCTCAGCGGAGGGGAGCATCCTCCGTTCGTCGAACTCTCCAAGCATCTGCGTGAGAACAAGATCGTGTGCCTGCTGGGGGAGCGCGATCTGGCGAAGAAGGGTGTGCCCGTCACCTTCTTCGGCGAACCTACTCGCATGCCCGCCGGCCCGGCGAAGCTCGCGATCGATACCGGCGCGCCGCTACTTCCGGTCCACTGCTGGTTCACTCCCGATGGTTGGGGTTTCAAGATCGACCCACCGATCGACGTGTCCGGCGGAGTCGGCCCGGCCACGCAGGCACTCGCCGACCGTTTTGCCGTCAACATCGCAGCGCACCCCGCTGACTGGCACATGCTTCAACCTCTGTGGCGCTCGGACCTCTCCGAATCGCGGCTCGCCCGCATGGAGGGTGAATGAAAATCGGCATGATCTGCCCGTACTCCTTCGACGTCCCCGGTGGCGTGCAGGCGCACGTGGTGGATCTGGCCGAGGTGCTGATCGAACGTGGTCACAAAGTGAGTGTGCTTGCGCCGTCGTCCGATGACGACGAGTTGCCGGATTTTGTGGTTTCCGCAGGTAAAGCCGTCGCGATTCCCTACAACGGTTCTGTTGCGCGGTTGTCTTTCGGCCCGACGGCGAACAACCGCCTCCGCAAGTTCATCGCGGAAGGTGACTTCGACGTTCTACATATCCACGAACCCAATGCGCCGAGTCTGTCCATGCTCGCGTTGCGTATCGCGGAAGGCCCGATCGTCGCCACCTTCCACACGTCGACCACGAAGTCGTTGGTGCTGAGCACTTTTCAGGGTGTCTTGGCTCCGTATCTCGAGAAGATCAGCGGCCGGATCGCAGTCTCGGAGTTGGCGCGTCGGTGGCAGGTCGAGTCCCTCGGATCCGACGCGGTCGAAATTCCCAACGGCGTCGATGTCGCAGCGTTTGCCGAGGCCGATCTGTTGCCCGGCTACCCGCGCGAAGGTGGAACCATTCTGTTCCTCGGTCGCTACGACGAACCGCGCAAGGGGATGGCCGTCCTCCTCGGCGCACTGCCGGAGTTGGTCGAGCGTCACCCGGATCTCGAAGTGATCGTGGTCGGACGCGGCGACGAGGAGAAACTCCGCAAAGAGGCGGGCAAGTACTTCAAGCATCTCCGCCTGCTCGGGCAGGTCAGTGACGAGGAGAAAGCGTCGGCGCTTCGCAGTGCGGACGTCTACTGCGCGCCCAATCTCGGCGGTGAGAGCTTCGGGATCGTGCTGGTCGAGGCCATGGCGGCTGGCACTGCCGTCGTGGCCAGTGAGTTGGACGCTTTTCGCCGTGTTCTTCGCGACGGTCAGGCCGGCTTGCTGGTCCCCATCGGGAACTCCGATGCCTTGGCCGAGGCAATCGATTCCGTTCTCGGTGACCCGGATCGACGACGCGCGCTGGTCAACACCGCGACAAGTGTTGTTGCCGAATACGACTGGCCGGTGGTGGCCGAACAGATCCTGCGTGTCTACGAGACCGTCACGGTTGGCGGCACCGGCGTACGCGTGGTGGGGTCATGACCTTCTCCGCTCTGACAATCTTCATTCTCGGGCTCGTCGCTGCCGTCGTCCTGGTCGTCGGACTGTGGGCGTACGGGACGGCGAACCGACTCGATCGACTGCATGTGCGTTCGGATCAGTCGTGGTTGGCGCTCGATGCGGCTCTGTCCCGTCGTGCCGCGGTTGTCCGCGCGGCGGCTGTGGACATGAGCGCCGACGACGCCCGCAGATTCGTCACCTTGGCGGACGCCGCCGAACGTGCGGATCGTCAGGATCGCGAGCTTGCCGAGAACCGGCTGTCCAATGCTCTCGCTGCCTACGGCACGACGTCGCTGCGACCTCAACTGGTGGCCGAGTTGGCCGATGCCGAGGCGAGGGTCCTGATCGCTCGGCGGTTCCACAACGACGCGGTGCGCGACACTCTCGCGTTGCGTACGCGTCGACTTGTTCGCTGGCTGCACCTCGGGGGAACGGCACCGCTACCTCAGTACTTCGAGATATCGGAGCGCACGACCGCGGCGGCGGTGCCCGAGGGCATCACCGTGGATACGTCACGGACCTCTGCCCGCGTGGTGATGCTGGACGAGGAAGATCGGGTGCTGCTGTTGCGCGGGCACGATCCCAAGATCCCGAACACTTACTTCTGGTTCACCGTCGGCGGCGGGCTCGAACGCGGCGAACATCTGCGAGCGGCTGCCGTTCGTGAGATCGAGGAGGAGACCGGATTCGTCGTGGATCCGGAGAATCTGCGAGGTCCGCTCTGGCGTCGGGTGGCGATCTTCCCGTTCGACGGTGAGCTGATCCGTTCGGAAGAGCTGTTCTTCGCTACGCGCACTCACGGCTTCGAGCCGGTCTTCCAAGGCCACACGGAATTGGAGCAGCGTGCCATCACCGGCCATCGCTGGTGCAGCGCCGACGAGATCCGCCAATTGGCCAAGTCCGGTGAGCCGGTCTACCCGTTGGATCTGGCAAACCTCCTGGTGGAGGCCGCGACGATTGCGGACGGTTCCGAGGATCCGGAAGTGCGTTCCATCCGCTGATCGTTCGGTCGTTCAGTGCTCGCGGCCGTTTAAGGCCAGCAATGGCAAATTGGATACGGAATCGAAGGCCGGTTCGTCCTAGAGTTCTGGCCAGAGGCCTCCGCGCGAATGAACTCGTGTGTTCGCCGTGCCTTGTTTCTTTCGTCACGCCACTACTGCAGGAGTTTGCTGTGAGCACCCCCGACTCTGCCCCCACCACCGCCATCGGCACCGCCCGCGTCAAGCGCGGCATGGCTGAAATGCTCAAGGGCGGTGTGATCATGGACGTGGTCACCGCTGAGCAGGCCAAGATCGCCGAAGACGCCGGCGCCGTCGCCGTCATGGCACTCGAGCGGGTCCCCGCAGACATTCGCGCACAGGGCGGCGTCTCGCGCATGAGCGACCCGGACATGATCGACAGCATCATCTCCACCGTGAGCATCCCCGTCATGGCCAAGGCACGCATCGGCCACTTCGTCGAAGCGCAGATCCTGCAGAGCCTCGGCGTTGACTACATCGACGAGTCCGAGGTCCTGACCCCGGCCGACTACGCCAACCACATCGACAAGTGGAAGTTCACCGCTCCCTTCGTCTGTGGCGCCACCAACCTCGGCGAAGCGCTCCGTCGCATCAACGAAGGCGCGGCCATGATCCGCTCGAAGGGTGAAGCAGGCACCGGAGACGTCTCCAACGCCACCACCCACATGCGCACCATCCGCGGCGAGATCCGCCGGTTGACCTCGCTGAGCGAGGACGAACTGTACGTAGCCGCCAAGGAACTGCAGGCCCCGTACGAACTGGTCGTCGAGGTCGCCAAGGCCGGCAAGCTGCCTGTCACCATGTTCACCGCCGGCGGCATCGCCACCCCGGCAGACGCTGCCATGATGATGCAGCTCGGCGCCGAGGGCGTGTTCGTCGGATCGGGCATCTTCAAGTCCGGCAACCCGAAGCAGCGCGCCGAGGCCATCGTCAAGGCCACCACGTTCTACGACGACCCGGACGTGCTCGCCAAGGTCTCGCGCGGACTCGGCGAGGCAATGGTCGGTATCAACGTCGACGACCTGCCCGTCGGACACCGCCTCGCAGAGCGCGGTTGGTGACAGCAGGTTCGACGACCGGGCTCAGTGCCTGAAAGTCCTCACAGACGAAGGGGCGGCGGTTGCGTTGGCAACCGCCGCCCCTTCGGGGTGTGGCAGACCGATCAGATGCTGTCCGATACCTCGAACACGAACTCGACCTCGACGGCACTGTTTCGGGGTAGTTCGGCGACGCCGATCGCGGAGCGTGCGTGTTGTCCTGCCGTGCCGAAGATCTCGGCCAGCAGGTCGGAGGCGCCGTTGATCACCTGGGGTTGCTGCGAGAATCCGGATCCGGAAGCAACAAATCCAACAACCTTGACGACGCGAACGATGCGATCGAGCCCGACCAAGGCATCGACGGCCGCGAGTCCGTTGAGTGTGCACAACCGCGCCGCCTGGGCGGCGTCTTCGACGGAGACACCTTCGCCCAACTTGCCGATGCACGTCGTAGTGCCGTCGACGAGCGGCAATTGTCCCGACGTGTAGACGTATGCCCCCGTCTGAACAGCGGGGAGGTAGGAGCCTGCCGGGGTAGCGACCGGCGGGAGGGTCAGGTCGAGTGCTGCGAGTCGTGCGGTCCAGGTACTAGCGTCGTTCATCGAGTTCCTCAATGGATTCTTTTGTCTGGGAATGATGCTCGAGTCTGTCATCGGGAGTCTCGGCAAGTCCAAGTCGTATTTGCGCCCACCCCATCACTTTTGGTGATATTCGCCTGTCCGGTCGCGTACTGGTGCTCGACGGCAAGGACTCTGTCACGGAGGTCGTCGAGAATATCTTCGAGTTCGAGGGGCGACCTGGGCATGAGATTGTCCATGTCTTTGGAGTCGACTCGGCTGACATCGATGCGTTTCCGCTCGACGTGCAACTCCGAGTCCTAGACGAAGGTAGTCCAGTCCACTGGGTATTGAGTGGTGGGTCCGACCGCCCTATCTACCCGGCCGAAGCTGCCCGCATTATCAACGCCCTGGTTCAGTAGGGGAATCCGTTGCCGGAACACGAGTGGCCGCAAAGGTTGCTCCGCAACAATTTTCGGTCAATCAGGATTGTTCGGACTGATTCCTGGAAATCATGGATATCGAACGTATATTCGAATAATGTTGAGGAATGTTCGATGACGGAGTAGGAAGTTCGGGTACCGCAGCGCAGCTGTCCGGTGCTGAATCCGACTGCGCCCTCATCGATCTCATCGCCGATCTGCATGCGCGCGAATCGATGCTCGTGGAACGGAAACTGGCTGCCATTGCCGAGTTTTTCGAGCGTCGCAGCGCTGACCACACTGATAACGGTGCTTGGTCGTCTACCGCTCACGAACTGGCTGAGGCCGAGCTCGGCGCGGCATTGACCATGGGCCGTGCCGCAGCGGGAAAGTTGATCGGTCTCGGCTTTTCTCTCAAGACTCGCCTCCATCGCACGCGTGCCGCCATGGCGCGCGGAGAACTGGATCTGTATCGAGTCGGATTGATCGACTCCGCTACGGCCAACGTAGCCGACGATTTGATCGACGAGGTGGAACGGCAACTCCTCGAGAAGATCTCGGCGCCACCGATGCCTGGCGGTACCGGCTTGACGGGTCGCCGATTGACAGCGGCTATCGACCGGATCGTCGCCGTGGTGGATCCCGAGGGGATACGCGAACGTCGACGCCGCGCCCTGGCTGATCGGTTCGTGGGTGTGAGCGCTGCCGAGGACGGAATGGCGCGGATATTGGGGAGTATTCCGGCGGAGGACGCACGGGCTTTCGACCGTCGGTTGCGGGAGTTGGCAATGTCGGTGTGTCGACACGATTCCCGTAAGTACGAGCAACGACGAGCTGACGCATTGGGAGCGTTGGTATCCGGGTCGACGATTCTGCCGTGCGATTGCGGCCGGGACGAGTGCCCACAAGATCGAAGCGGGATTGTGGTGGTGCGTCGGCCGTTGGTTCACGTGGTCATGCTGGAATCAACGCTTCAGGGCGGTGACGCACCAGGTGCAGACGAACCCGCTCACCTCGACGGTTATGGAGTGATCAGTGCAGAGCATGCGCGTGACATCGCCGCGGGTGCGCTGATTCGGAAGGTGAAGGTACCAGCCGATGCCGCGCTCGAGTCTTCCGGTGAGGGCGAGCCAGTACCTCCGCCCGTTGTTCCTTCGGCGTCGGTCTACCGCCCCGGCGCTGTCCTCGACACCTGGGTGCGGGTGATCGCAGGAAGCTGCCAGTGGTTGCACTGCGATGTCGCTGCATGGAATTCAGATCTTGATCACACTGAGCCCTTTGATCATCGCGATCCCACTTGCGGTGGAAAGACCGTGGCGTCGAATCTGAGTGCGTATTGTCGAAACCATCACCGCCTCAAGCATTCCGGTCAGTGGTTGCATATCTCGAACCCGGACCGGAGTGTCATGCTGACCTCGCCGACCGGACATTGCTACCGAACGAGGCCGTCAGGTCTGCTGGCGGGAATGCTCGAGCCTGTACTGCCCGAGGGTGGTCGGCGTCGGCGCACACGTCTGGAAAACAAAGCCGCTCGTGTGCGGGGTGAACGCCGGCGGCAGCGGTTACGAATGCACCTCCGAATGAAGAAGAAGGCCCGGAGGAGGACCTTCGACGGCGGAGACGATCCACCGCCATTCTGAGTCGATGCGCCCCGTCGCTCAGTGTTTTCGGATGCCCACTTTGGTGGCCGGGGGTGCGTCAGGCATTGTGTGAAGGTCGGTAGACGTCGGTACACGGGAAGATGTGGAGCATCGATGGCGAGGATCGAAGAAATTCTGGAGTTGGAACGCCTCGAGCGGGACATCTTTCGAGGAATCATCGCGGAGACCACCCTGACCCGCACTTTCGGCGGCCAGGTCGCCGGACAGGCATTGGTGTCGGCGGTACGCACGGTCGATCCGGCCTACTCGGTTCATTCGTTGCACGGATATTTCCTGCGTCCGGGAAATCCGATGGAGCCGACGGTTTTTCTGGTTGATCGTGTTCGGGACGGTCGATCGTTCGCGACCCGCTTGGTCACCGGAATTCAAGACGGGCAAGCCATTTTCACGATGTCGGCGTCCTTCCACGTCCAAGACGAAGGCATCGAGCACCAGGATGAGATGCCACCCGTTCCTGACCCCGAGACCTTGGCCATCGCCCAGGATTCGGAGGATCCCGAGACTGCGTGGCTGGCGCGTGAGTGGTCCGATTGGGACCTTCGAATGGTGCCGAAGGCCGACATCGACAAACGTCCGGGCGCTGCCGCGCAGCAGCAAGTGTGGTTCCGCTCCCGCGAGGCACTCCCGGACGACCCGGTATTTCACGTGTGCACGCTTGCCTACATGAGCGACATGACGCTGCTCGGATCTTCCCGCGGCCCCCACATGGACGTCGCCATGCAAAGCGCTTCGCTCGATCACGCCATGTGGTTCCTGCGGCCGTTCCGCGCCGACGAGTGGCTGTTGTACGACCAGACGTCGCCGTCAGCGGGCTTCGGTCGCGCCCTGACGCAGGGACGAATCTTCGACAGCCGAGGAAATATGGTTGCTGCAGTCGTCCAGGAGGGTCTGACCAGGCTGTATCGCCCGAAGTGAGGTCGGCCGACGTGAGATCAATCGCAGTGAGACCTTCACTGGCGAGACCGCACCGCAGGCCGGGCCGGATGGTCGTATCTGACCTCGAAATCGACCTCCTCGGACACTTCTGATCGGTGTTCGAGGAGTGCCTCGACGGTCCACAGATCTGCCTCCGGTGTGTGCCGCCGCATGGCAGGTTCGCTCATGTCCAGGCGGACGCTGACGTCGAACTCCAGCCCGCGCCCGAGCAACATCGGACCGGCGATCACGATGACCGCGCGCTCATGGACGGGGATACGGGTCGAACGAGCCGATCGATCGGTGGGTTCGTCCCAGAGTTTCGGCAAGAACGCCCGTTTGGTGCGGGCTGCGGTGATCACTTCACGATCGAGTGCCGGATAGTCGAACCAGATAGTGCGGTAACTCAGCGCATCCTCGTGGCCGAACTCGTATCGCAGCGAAGCCGGCCGTACGTAGTCGTGCAGTGACACAACAGCACTCGGCCTGTCGCGCGACTCGACGGCGGTGCCAACCAGATCCGCGAGCCGAGACGGCTGTGCACAATCAGGTCCGTCGATCGCTACGACCGCCACCGACGGAAACGATCCGCTCAGCGTTGCAATCTGCTCGGCCAGGGCGAGGGGACTGGACGGGATGAATGTACTCACGCCCACCATGGTGCCGTGCCCGCTCGCCGAGGCGATATTGTGAACCGTCATCGCGCCCAGTGCGGCGGTCTATGTTTTCGGAGGACTCATGGTTGGTATCGAGGAGATCCTCGCGCTCGAACACCTGGAGAAGGACATCTTCCGTGGTGCGGTCCATCCCACCGCACTTCAACGGACGTTCGGCGGGCAGGTTGCCGGGCAGTCGTTGGTTTCTGCCGTGAGCACCGTTGACGAGAGCTACCACGTGCACTCGTTGCACGGATATTTCCTGCGCCCGGGCAATCCGAAGATTCCGACGGTCTACCTGGTGGACCGCATCCGCGACGGGCGCTCGTTCTGCACCCGCCGGGTGAATGCAGTTCAGGACGGCAAGACGATCTTCACGATGTCGGCCTCGTTCCACGTCGACGACGAAGGTATCGAGCACCAGGACCGGATGCCCTCCGTTCCGGCGCCGGAGGACTTGCCGGATGCGCAGACCGTTCCGAAGTTGGCTGAATCGCAGTTCTATCAGGAGTGGAAGAACTGGGACATCAGAATTGTGCCCGCTGAGCAGAGCGCGTCAGCGCCGGATCTCGCCGCGCAACAACGCGTGTGGATGCGCTACCGCGAGGCTCTGCCGGATCGTCCGCTGCTGCACATCTGCACGCTTGCGTATCTCAGTGACATGACCCTGCTCGGAACTTCGAAAGTCCCGCACCGCGGCGTGAAGACGCAGACTGCTTCGCTCGATCACGCGATGTGGTTCCTGCGTCCGTTCCGGGCCGACGAGTGGTTGCTCTACGACCAGACATCGCCGTCGGCAGGTTTCGGTCGCGCGCTCACTCAGGGGCGTATCTACGATCGCGATGGCAACATGGTGGCAGCGGTGGTTCAGGAGGGTTTGACGCGTCTCGAACGCGAACCCGACAGCCATGAGAGCAAGAACGGCCGTGAGAACAAGACAGGAACTGTGTGATGACGCGTCCGTTGATCGGTGTACTCGCCCTCCAAGGTGATGTTCGCGAACACCTTGCCGCACTCGATGATTCGGGAGCGGATGCGGTGGGTATCCGGCGCCCGGAGGAACTCGACAAGGTCGACGGCATCGTGATCCCCGGTGGCGAATCCACCACCATGAGCCGGCTTCTGCAGGTGTTCGAACTGTTGGATCCGCTTCGTGAGCGTCTTCGCGGGGGGTTGCCGGCCTACGGTTCGTGTGCCGGCATGATTCTGCTGGCGAGCGAGGTACTCGACACCCGGCCGGACGCCGAACATCTCGGCGCCATCGACATGACGGTGCGCCGCAACGCTTTCGGTCGGCAGGTCGATTCTTTCGAGTCCGACCTGGAGTTCGAGGGCATCATCGGAGATCCCATCCGCGCCGTCTTCATCCGCGCGCCGTGGGTGGAGCGAGTTGGACCGGGCGTGGAGGTTCTTGCGCAGGTTCCCGCCGCCGCGGGGGAGGCCGCGGGCCGGATCGTCGCGGTTCGGCAGGGCTCGGTGATCGCCACTTCTTTCCATCCCGAGGTTACCGGGGACCGTCGAGTGCACGAGATGTTCGTCGATCTGGTTCGCGGATAACTGGAGTAGTCAGCCTCGGCCGAACCTACAGCTCCAGTTCGCGGGCAAGGATCGCCGCCTGGACGCGTGAGGTGAGGTGCAACTTCGATAGAACTCGCGACACGTGCGACTTCACCGTCGGAGCACCGACTCCGAGTTCACGCGACAGTTCGGCGTTGGACATACCCGTCCCCAACAGCGCGAGGACCTCGCGTTCACGGTCGGTGAGCTCGCTCAATCCCAGCGGTTCGGTGGGTTTGGGTGCGCGCTGCACGAACTCGCCGATCAGTGCACGCGCCGCACGAGGAGCGAGCACTGCATCTCCGGCTGCGACATTGCGGATAGCGCGGGTCAGTTCGTCCGCTGTCGCAGTCTTGAGCAGGAATCCCGACGCACCGGCGCGCAGGGCCGCGAAGACGTATTCGTCGAGATCGAAGGTGGTCAACACCAATACGTGGCTTCGGGTCGTTCCGACGATCTGACGTGTCGCTTCGATGCCGTCGGTGCCTGGCATCCGGATGTCCATCAGCACGACGTCGGGTTGATGCGTGCGTGTGACGGTGATCGCGGACGCTCCGTCTCCCGCTTCTGCGACGACATCGATGTCGTCGTGCTGCCGCAGGATCATCGCGAGTCCCGACCGGATCGCGGCGTGGTCGTCGACCAGGGCGACGGTGATCACCGATCCGTTCCGTTCGGCGCGGGGACCGGTAGCTGTGCGCATACCGTCCATTCTCCGTCGACCGGAAGTGCGTCGAGTGAACCGCCCAGCAGTTCGGCGCGGTGACGCATGTTTGCAAGTCCGTGCGTTCCCGCCCGAAAACTGGATGTGTCGCGACCGACGGGGTTTCGGATCTCGATCTGTAATGCATTGTGCTGGAGAGAGATCGACATCGAGATCGGTGCACCAGGCGCATGCTTGAGCGCATTGGTCAACGCCTCCTGGGTGATCCGGTACGCCGTGTGATCGACCACGCTCGGCAGGTCGGCAGTATCGATGTCGATCGCAACGTGCACGGCGGCACCGGCTGCCCGAACTGCATCCAGGACTACGGGTAACTCGGTCAGCCTCGGGGGAGAGGAACGTGGGTCCGGGGTCTCGTCGTCCCCGGCGTGGAGCAGTTCGATCATCGACCGCATCTCGGAAAGGCCCGCGAGACTGCTCGATCTGATCGCCCCGATCATCTCCCGCAAACCGTCGTCGGGTTCACCCCGTTCAGCGGAGAGAGCTGAGGTGGACAGTGCCGCCTCCGAGTGGATGGCGATGGCGGAGAGGTGGCTTGCGATGACGTCGTGAAGATCGCGCGCCATGGTCGCGCGTTCGTGAGCGACCGCGGCCTCGCGGTCCAGAGCGGCGAGTGCTTCGTGGACTCTGGAACGCTCGCGTTCGGCCTCGGTCAGTTCGACTTGTCGACGGATGACCAGTGCCCACCACACCGGTGTACCGAAGAACAGAGCGGTCACCACGCCTGCCCCAGCCGCAGCGCGGACGTCCTGGGTGGACAGGTAGACGAGTGCGGTGAGCGCGGCAACCGTCACCGCGGTCAGAGAACACACCACTCGGCCCAGCCGCGCCGTCCCGTACAGAACTGCGGCGTAGGTGAGATCCGAGAGGACCAGCCACATCGGCAGAGTGGGTCCCAGGGCAGCGTCGACCGCGACGATGACGGCCCCCGCCGCCAAAGCTGTTGCCGGACGCACCCGCCGGAACGAGTCGATCGCACACAGCAGAGCCAGCATCCCCATCCGAACCCCGGCGGGAACGTCGGCGACACCTCCGACATCGGTCCACATTTGGTACAGGCCGACCAGGTAGAGGAGTACCCCGATCGCGAACAGGCCGAAGGCGATGAGCGGATCGTTCCACTTGCCGACACTCCGACTTCTGGTCACCACAGACTTATCAGAGCACATCGGGGCGCCTGACTTGTCATACCAAATGATGAGGTCGGCGTTGTTCCGATGGCTGATGTGCGGATTCGATAGAGAAGACAGGCTCGACGTATGAAAATTCGCTTCGAGTTGATGATCGGCATTCTCTTGGTCGTCGGTGGCGGCTGTCTGTGGCTGTTCGCGCGTGACGCCGAGTTCTTCTGGTTTCGCGGCGGACCACTCGGCGTGATCCTCGCGATCATCGGTGCCTTCGACATCGTGAATGCAGTCCGAACGAGGGAGACAGCGATACCCGAGCGCCGAAACGACTGACGTGGAACTCGTCCTGCTCACCACGCTGGGCGGGCTCGCCCTGCTGGACAGTACGAGCATCGGAACATTGGTCGTCCCGGTCTGGATGTTGTTGATGCCGGGACGACCGCAGGTTCGCAGGCTGCTGACATATCTGGTGGTCATCACGACGTTCTATTTTGTTGTCGGGGTGGCCGTCTGGACGACGGCACGGGTAGGCATGCCAGTCGTCGCCCCGCTACTCGACACCCCCGCCGCCCGCGTTGCGCAGTTGATTCTCGGTATCGCGTTGTTCGCGTGGAGTTTTCGATTCGATTCCGAGAAGAGACGCACATCCGGTCAGGCCGATCGAACCCATGTTTGGCGAGAGCGGGTGCTCGGCTCGGCCAGTTCCGCGAGAAGTGTTGTACTTCTGGCGATTGCTGCCGGAACCGCCGAATTGGTGACGATGTTGCCCTACTTGGCGGCGATCGCGATGATCACCGCTGCTGGGCTGCCCGCAGTCGCGTCTGCGTCGATACTTGCCGGATACTGCCTGATCATGGCCGTGCCCGCAGTGCTTCTGTTGTGCGGGCGGGTCGTGGCCGGCAACCGCCTCGGCAAGCCGCTGCGCCGAGTGGACTCGCTGATGTCTCGCTACGGCGACAGCGCAATGGGTTGGGTATTCGGCATTGCCGGTTTCTACCTCGCCGGCAATGCCGCTGCCGTGTTGTTCGTGAATTGACGTTGTTCGTGAATCAACCAGCCTGAACCAACGAATTGATCAGCTTCACACCGTCTTCCGGGTGATCGACGGTTACGGCGAACAGTCGTCCGCTCTCGAGAGTGACCACGATGGCCTCACCCGAGCGGAGAGTGACGGCTGTTCCGCGCGGTGTCATTCGGTAACCCCATCCGCCCCATTCGGCTGGACGTATCGCGTCGACTGATGCGGACTTCACCTTCGAGATGGGGATCTTCTTCCATCGAACGCCCCAGGAACTGATGCCGACACCGTGACGGTCGACGCGCACGGTGATCGACGCGAATGCTGTGACGGCGAGTGTGGACACACCCAGGATCACGGCAACCCACCAATCCGAGTACGCGGCAGTCGCGATCACGAGAACTACGAGGCCGGCGGTAACGATCCACGGCCAGACGCTGCGGACCTGCCCGACCCACACTGCACGTTCGGAGGCCGTCAGCGGAGTGTCGAGCGTCGGGGTCGGCAGTGCCGACTCCGGGCCGCTTCGTTGCTGGTCAGGCAGCGCGTATGCCAGAACTCCTACGAGTACCGCCGCGATCGGCGCAAGAATCCACCAGCCGATACGCGCGTCTTCCGGCGACCCGGCGTCGATCGTCAGGGCGACGCTCAGAATCCAGATCGTCGCGAGTGTCGCACTCGAGATCGAGGTGACGGCCAGAAACAGGGGCGCGTTGTCGCTCGAACGGGCCGCGACGACACAGGCGCAAACGACAGCCACCAGTGAAATCACCAGCGCGATGGCGAAAAACGTCGTCGTGGTGCTGAACCCGTCCGGGGTCGATCCGGACCAATGGCTCGCGACGGTTTCGGGCAGGCGTTCATCCCACGCGAAGCGCGCGAGAACCAGGATCAGGGTCGGGATCAACGTCAGTGAAGCTGCTGTCCAGAGTCGGATCTTGCTGGTCGTCATTGTGTGCTGGTCTCCTTGATGAGGTCGAGCATGTGCGCGGTGTCGAGTCCGAGATTTCGGGCCTGCCGCACGAACTCGCGCGCAGATTCGTTGAGAGCTGTTCTTCCCGAGTCGAACTCGGCGCGAATAACGGCGCCACGTCCGCGTCGGAGGTCGATCAGGCCTTCGTCGCGGAGTGTTGCGTACGCCCGAAGAACCGTGTGGAGATTGACGTCGATCGAGTCGGCGAGAGCGCGAGCGGACGGCAGACGGTCACCGGGACCGATCTCACCGCGGATGACCGAGCCACGAACCCCGGCCGCAATCTGCTCCGCGAGTGGAGTTGTGGAGGCGTGATCTATTCGCACCAACATGTTTGCATTCTATGCAAACAATGCGTGGTTTGACTATTTCGTGTCGGGGGATGCAGCGAGTTGTGACGTGGGACGGGTAACATCGGCAGAGCTGAAAGACGCGCATTCGGCGTGCGCAACGCAGCAGGAAAGGGGCTTGAATCGCATGAGCGGCCACTCAAAATGGGCCACCACCAAGCACAAGAAGGCTGTGATCGACGCACGTCGTGGCAAATCCTTCGCGAAGCTGATCAAGAACATCGAGGTGGCGGCACGAACCGGCGGTGGCGATCCCACGGGCAACCCCACCTTGTACGACGCTATCCAGAAGGCGAAGAAGACGTCTGTTCCCAATGACAACATCGAGCGTGCGCGCAAGCGCGGCGCCGGTGAAGAAGCGGGTGGCGCAGACTGGCAGACCATCATGTACGAGGGCTACGGACCCAACGGCGTCGCCGTTCTGATCGAGTGCCTCACCGACAACCGCAACCGCGCAGCCGGTGAAGTTCGCACCGCGATGACCCGTAACGGTGGCAACCTCGCTGACCCGGGTTCCGTCTCCTACCTGTTTGCTCGCAAGGGTGTCGTCACGCTCGAGAAGAACGGCCAGTCGGAGGACGACGTCCTGATGGCTGTGCTCGACGCCGGTGCCGAGGAAGTCACCGATCTCGGTGAAACCTTCGAAATCGTCAGTGAGCCACAGGATCTGGTTGCCGTACGTTCGGCACTTCAGGAAGCCGGCATCGACTACGACTCCGCTGAAGCCGATTTCCGCGCTTCCGTCGAGGTTCCCTTGGATGTCGACGGCGCACGCAAGATCTTCAAGCTCGTCGACGCGCTCGAAGATTCTGACGACGTGCAGAACGTCTACACCAACATCGATCTGTCCGACGAGGTTCTCGCGGCTCTCGAAGACTGATTGTTCTTCAACTCAACCCGGCCCTGACGTCCGCGTCCGGGCCGGGTTGCGTGTTGATGCGGGGTAGTAGTCCCGCGCACCGCTAAGCTATCGAACAGCTGTTCGGTATGGAGAGGTGTGACAAGTGCGCGTGCTCGGAGTGGACCCAGGCTTGACTCGCTGCGGGTTGGGAGTGGTCGACGGGAGCAACGGCAGGAAAGTGCGCCCCATTGCGGTCGACGTGGTGCGGACTCCGGCCGAGATGGACCTCGGTTCTCGGCTTCTGCGGATCTCCGATGCGGCTGAACTGTGGATCGAGCAGTACAAGCCGGAGGTGGTCGCGATCGAGCGCGTGTTCGCGCAGCACAACGTCAGTACCGCGATGGGGACGGCGCAAGCAGGCGGAGTTGTCGCGCTCGCTGCCGCCAGACGCGGCATTCCGGTGTGTTTCCACACGCCCAGCGAGGTGAAGGCCGCCGTCACCGGCAGCGGTAACGCCGACAAGGCGCAGGTCACTGCGATGGTGACGCGAATTCTGAATTTGAAGACGGCGCCGAAACCGGCTGACGCTGCCGACGCTCTGGCGCTGGCGATCTGTCACTGCTGGCGAGCACCGATGATCGAGCGGATGGCCCGCGCCGAGGCGATGGCCGCTGAACAAATGCGTAAGTATCAGGCAAAATTGGCCGAGACGAAGAAGGCAGGTTCACGATGATCGCGTCGGTACGCGGCGAGGTACTCGATATTGCGCTCGATCACGCGGTCATCGAAGCGTCAGGTGTCGGCTATCGGGTCAATGCCACCCCGGTGACTCTCGGTGCGCTGCACCGGGGAAGCGAAGCGCGACTGTTCACGACGATGATCGTTCGCGAAGACTCGATGACGCTGTACGGTTTTTCCGATACCGAGTCGAAGGACCTGTTCAGCCTCCTGCAGACGGTTTCCGGAGTCGGACCGCGCCTGGCGATGGCAACTCTCGCCGTTCTCGAACCGGACGCGCTGCGGCGGGCGCTCTCGGAAGGCAACCTGACGGCGTTGACGAGGGTCCCCGGTATCGGAAAACGCGGCGCTGAGCGCATGGTCGTCGAATTGCGCGACAAAGTCGACGCCGTCGCGACGACGGCCGGCGCGGCGTCCGGCGTCGTCGTCGGCAGCTCGATCCGTGATCAGATCGTCGAGGCTCTCGAAGGTCTGGGCTTCCCGATCAAGCAGGCTGAGCAGGCCACGGATTCGGTTCTGGCGGAATCGCCCGAGGCCACCACGTCGGTCGCACTGCGTTCTGCTCTGTCGCTGCTCGGTAAGACTCGATGAACTTCGACCCGATCGACGATTTCGACGACGAGTCGCAGGTCTCTGCCGAATTGGTGGCGGGAGACGGTGATGTCGAAGCGAGTCTGCGCCCCAAGAGTCTCGACGACTTCATCGGTCAACCTCGTGTTCGCGAACAACTGCAGCTCGTGCTCACCGGAGCAAAACTTCGCGGCAGCACGCCTGATCACATCCTGATGTCCGGTCCCCCCGGGCTCGGCAAGACGTCGATGGCGATGATCATCGCGGGGGAGTTGGGCTCTTCTCTGCGGTTGACGTCCGGACCGGCGCTCGAACGCGCCGGAGACCTGGCTGCGATGCTGAGCAACCTCGTCGAGGGCGACGTGTTGTTCATCGACGAGATCCACCGAATCGCTCGTCCAGCCGAGGAGATGTTGTACCTGGCGATGGAGGACTTTCGAGTCGACGTGGTAGTCGGTAAGGGGCCAGGCGCGACGTCGATTCCTCTGGAGGTTGCACCGTTCACGCTGGTCGGTGCGACTACGCGGTCGGGTGCGCTGACCGGTCCGTTGCGTGACCGCTTCGGGTTCACCGCGCACATGGATTTCTACGAACCCGAAGAGCTGCAACAGATTCTGATGCGTTCGGCGGGAATTCTGGGCGTCGATCTCGAGGTCGACGCCGGCGCCGAAATCGCCAGACGCTCGCGGGGGACACCGCGTATCGCGAACCGATTGCTGCGACGGGTCCGTGACTTCGCGGAGGTTCGCGCCGACGGAATCGTCACCATGGATGTCGCTCAGGCCGCTTTGGCTGTGTACGACGTGGACCAGTTGGGCTTGGACCGTCTCGACCGTTCGGTACTGAGTGCATTGGTGCGTTCGTTCGGCGGCGGACCGGTAGGAGTGTCGACGCTTGCGGTGGCCGTGGGTGAGGAACCGTCGACGGTGGAAGAAGTGTGCGAGCCGTTCCTGGTCCGGGCCGGGATGATCGCCCGGACGCCGCGAGGGCGTGTGGCTACCGCCGCTGCCTGGACTCAACTCGGAATGACACCGCCGCCGGATGCCGCCGCGGGCGGTATCGAGGTTCGTGTCAACGAACCGCAGGCCACGTTGTTCGATCCGAACGGAGAGTGAATTTCGACTGGAAAGGCCTACTTGAACGGCCGATCTGTCAGGAATCCTCAGCAACTAATGGCACACTGGTGTATTGCGTAGGTCCATCCGGGACCATCGCGGCGTAAAACGTGCAACACAACCGAGGTTGATCAACACATGTCGAGTTTGCTTTTCCCCCTCTTGATCCTCGCACTGCTGGTGCCCATGTTCCTGGGCATGCGCAAGCAGAAGAAGGCCTTGGCCGCGACTTCCGAGATGCAGGACTCGCTGCAGGTCGGCGATCGGGTGCAGACCACGGCCGGGCTCTACGCCACGATCGCTTCCCTGGACGACGACACCGTGGACCTCGAGATCGCGGACGGTGTCATCACCACCTGGTCGCGTCTGGTCATCCGTGAGCGCGTCGTCGAGACGACCGAGACCGACGAGTACGACGACGACTCGATTTCCGAGATCGAAGAGTCTGCTGCCGACACCGAAATCCGGCTCACCAAGGAGTCCTGACTTCGTCGAACTGGTACGTGTTCTAGAGTTGTGAACTCGGACACACGTCCAGATCGGTTTGTCCGCTCTTACACCAGCAGCTCAGTTCACCCCGTTGATCAATCGTTGCAGTTCGAACGCCGCAGCTCGGGTGGTCGTCGACCACCCGAGCCGTGCACTAACTGAAGCTCTGCACCTACCGAGGAGACTTAAAGATCGTGGCACCTTCCACCGGAACGGTGCATCCGGTCCGCTACCTGGCCCTTTTCGGGGTCCTGGTAGTGGCACTGTATGCCCTGGTGTTCTTCACTGGAGACAAGTCGGCCACGCCGAAGCTCGGCATCGACCTGCAGGGTGGAACGCGCGTCACGTTGACCGCTCGTACCCCGGACGGCAGCGCTCCCAGTCAGGACAGTCTCAAGCAGGCTCAGGAAATCATCGAGACCCGCGTCAACGGTCTCGGCGTTTCCGGTTCCGAGGTCGTTGTCGACGGTGACAACCTCGTCATCACCGTTCCCGGCGACGACAGTGCGCAGGCTCGCTCGCTCGGCCAGACCGCTCGTCTGTACATCCGCCCGGTGACGGGTTCGATCGACGTCGCCACCCGTGACGCGAATCGGACAGCTACGCCTGAGGCGCCGGCGGCCGAAACTCCGGCCACTGATGCACCGGCCCCCGAAGCACCCGCTGACGGGACGCAGACGCCGCAGAACCGTCCGTTCCTGGCTCAGGACCCGACTACTCCCGAGGCAACGCCCGCGCCGCAGACAACGACTCCGGCCCCCACCGGGGACGCTCCGAGCGACGGCACCGACGAAGGCGACGCAGCAGCAGCGGAAATCGCCGCAGCGCGCGCCCTCCGGCAGAGCAGCGATCCGACAGTGCAGCAGCAAGCAGTGGCGAACCTCGACTGCTCCGTCGCGGATCCGCTCCGTGGAAACGACGACCCGACCCTGCCGCTGGTCGCGTGCTCGCAAGACGGACTGAACATCTATCTCCTCGGTCCTTCGATCATCGACGGCCAGGAGATTGCCGACGCGTCTTCGGTCTTCAACTCGCAGCAGTCGCGCCACGAGATCAGCCTCTCGTTCAAGACGACCGGCAGCAACACCTGGGCCGAGTTCACCTCAGCCAACATCGGCAAGCAGGCAGCGTTCACGCTCGACTCGAAGGTCGTCAGCGCTCCCACGATTCAAGGTGCAACGCCTGCGGGTAGCGCCACCTCGATCACGGGCAGTTTCACTGCCGAGAGTGCCAAAGAACTTGCCAACACACTGAAGTACGGTTCGCTTCCGCTCTCGTTCGCAGCCTCTGAGGCCGAGACGGTCTCGGCCACGCTCGGCCTGGCCTCACTGCAGGCGGCATTGATCGCCGGCGCGGTCGGTCTCGTTCTCGTTCTGCTGTACTGCCTAGTCTACTACCGCATGCTCGGCGTCCTGACGGCGTTGTCGCTGATTCTCTCCGGAGTCATGGTCTACGCGATCATGGTTCTGCTCGGCAGATACATCGGCTTCACGCTCGACTTGGCCGGCATGGCTGGTCTGATCATCGGTATCGGTATGACCGCCGACTCGTTCGTCGTGTTCTTCGAACGCATCAAGGACGAAATGCGTGAGGGCCGTAGCTTCCGCTCGGCGGTGCCACGCGGTTGGGCAAGAGCACGCCGAACAATTCTTTCCGGCAACGCGGTGAGCTTCATCGCCGCTGCAGTTCTGTACGTGCTGGCGGTCGGACAGGTGCGAGGCTTCGCCTTCACCTTGGGTCTGACGACCATTCTCGACGTGATTGTCGTGTTCCTCGTGACGTGGCCACTGGTCAGCATGGCGTCCCGTTCGGCGTTCTGGTCCAAGCCCAGCGTCAACGGTCTCGGCGCAGTGCAAGAGGTTGCCCGCGAACGTAAGGTTGCCGCCGCTGCGTCGGCTAAGGAGACACGAGCATGAGCGAGTCCAACAACTCCCCGGTGGGGTCCACCAACAGTTCCGCCGCCGAGTCCGCCGATGCGGCGGCCCGGTCGGAGATCACCGACTCAGGCGTCGATCAGGGCGCGATGCCCAAGCACAGCTGGCTCTCGCGGTTGTACACCGGAACGGGTGCGTTCGAGGTCGTCGGCAAGCGTCGCTTCTACTACGGACTGACCGGCGCTCTGGTCGCCATTGCGCTGCTGAGCATCATCCTGCGCGGCTTCACCTTCGGTATCGATTTCGAAGGCGGATCACGCATTCAGTTCCCGGCCGAGGGCGGAGTCGAGACGTCGGCGGTGGAAACCGTCTACTCCGACACACTCGGGTTCGAACCGGTCAGCGTGCAGACAGTCGGCTCGGGTGCCAGCGCAACCGTGCAGATCCGGTCGGAGACGTTGAACGCGACGCAGATCAACGATCTTCAGTCGGCTCTCTTCGACGAGTTCCAGCCCAAGGACAAGAACGGGAACCCGTCGGCGCAAGCCATCAGTTTTGCGGACGTGAGTGAAACCTGGGGCGGCCAGATCACCAAGAAGGCGCTGATCGCGCTGATTGTGTTCCTGGTGATCGTGAGTATCTACATCGCCATCCGCTTCGAGCGGGACATGGCTGTAGCTGCGATCGTTGCGTTGTTCTTCGACATCATCGTCACTGCCGGCGTCTACTCGCTCGTCGGTTTCGAGGTGACGCCCGCGACGGTGATCGGTTTGCTCACCATTCTCGGTTTCTCGCTGTACGACACGGTGGTGGTGTTCGACAAGGTCGAAGAGAACACCCGCGGTGTTCTGCATCTGACGCGCCGGACGTACGGCGAGCAGGCCAACCTCGCGGTGAATCAGACCTTGATGCGATCGATCAACACGACCGTCATCAGTGTGCTCCCGGTGATCGCTCTGATGGTCGTCGCGGTCTGGATGCTCGGCGTCGGCACACTCAAGGACCTTGCGCTCGTTCAGCTCGTCGGCATCATCGTGGGTGCGTACTCCTCGATCTTCTTCGCGACGCCGCTCCTGGTGTCGATGAAGGAACGCTGGGGACCCGTTGCCGCGCACACTCGTAAGGTGCTCTCGCGCCGGGCTACGCTGGCCGAGAAGGGTACGCAGACGGTTGCCGTCGGCGCACCAGTTGCACGCCGTGCGCCGGTTGCTCCGCAGCCGGGTGCGCGGCCGACCGGAAAGCGAAACAAGAAGGGGCACTGAACATGCTCCCAAGAACACGCACACTGGTTCGATCGATGACGTTCGTTGCGGCCACCGCTGTGGCTGCGGGTTCGTTGGCGGCCTGCTCGGAAAGCGCCGAGCAGGTTCCGTCCATCGGATATGCCATCGACAACTCCATCTCCACGTACAACGCCAACACGACAGCTGGATCGGTGTCCGGGGCGATGGCCGCGTTCGGCCGGGTGCTTCCCGGCTTCACGTTCACCGGCCCGGCCGGAGCACCTGTCTCCGACACCGACATCGGAACGGCGTCGGAGTTGCCCGGTGACGTGCTCACGGTCTCGTACAAGCTCAATCCGGCGTCCGTGTACTCCGACGGGATTCCGATGTCCTGTGACGATCTCGTCCTCACCTGGGCGGCGTCGAGTGGCAAGTTCACCGAAGACGTCGATGGTGCCGTGAAGCCCATGTTCGACACGGCGAACAATCTCGGATACGCGGACATCGACCGGATCGACTGCCAGAGCGGGGCGAAGGACGCGACGGTGTTCTTCAAACCCGGGCGATCGTTCACCGATTGGCGGTCGTTGTTCGGTGCGACTGCGTTGATGCCTTCACACGTCGTGACGCAGCGCACGGGTGTCAGCGACGTGGTGAGCGCGGTGAATGCCGGTGACACCGAAGCGTTGTCGAAGATCGCGGACTTCTGGAACACCGGGTGGAACCTGACTCCAGGTCAGGTGGACACCTCCGTACTGCCCTCCGCTGGTCCGTATCGAATCGACTCGTACAGTACCGAGGACGGCCTGGTGCTGGTCGCGAACGAGCGGTGGTGGGGCAACAAGCCTGCGACCGATCGCATCGTCGTCTGGCCACGTGGTGTGAATCTGACCGAGGATCTCGACAAGAACTCGATCGAGGTAGTCGACGTCGCTTCCGGCTCGGCTGGCGAACTCGGTACTCCGTCCGGGTTCGACGTCCAACAGATTCCGTCGCGGTCGATCGAGCAGTTCGTTCTCGCGACCTCTGGTTCGCTGGGCGACGAAGCCGCCCGTCGAGCGTTCGCGCATTGTGTTCCGCGGACGACTCTGTTCGAGAAGTTCGGGCAGACGGAGAATGCGCCGCAGGCGGGTCTGGGTTCCGGCGTGGTCGATTCGCGACTGATGGCGCCGGATTCACTCGTTTACAGCGACGCCGCTGCGGTCGACGGTGATCGGTACGCCAATGCCGACATCGAGGCTGCGAAGACGTCGTTGTCGGAAGCCGACCTCGACCAGTTGACCGTCCGGGTCGGGTACCTCGCACCGGACCCGGTGCGGGCGCAGATCGTCTCCGAAGCGAAAGCCGCGTGTGCTCCGGCGGGAATCACGGTCGAGGACGCAAGTAGCGACAGCTTCGATCCTGCGAGTCTGCAGAGTGGGGGAGTCGACGCCGTGCTTTCCGGCATGGCAGGCAAAGTCGGCGCAGGCGGAACAGCGAGCATGATCGACGCGCGTGGAGCGCTGCGATCGGGCAACGGCGCAAACCTCGGTACGTACGGAAATGCCAGGATCGATCAGATCATCGATCAGTTGAACGTGGATGCGAGCACGAGTGCGCAATTGGGACTCTCGGTGGAGGCGGAGAACATCCTGTGGACCCAGGTGCCTACGATTCCACTGTTCAATCAACTACGAACTGTCGCTGTAGCTCCAGGCATGTCGGCAGTGTTGGTCAATCCGACTCGGGCCGCTACCGGCTGGAACATGGACAGATGGGTACTACGCAGATGAGCGTCTCGAATGGTGTTGCCTTGCACACGACTGAAGAATTGATCGCAATCCACCGGGCTGCCGCGGACGCCATTGTTCGGCTGACCCGCTGGGCGGACAACTTTCCCGGTCCCGGTGTTCGGTTCGCCGATCTGACTCCGGTGTTCGCCGACGCCGAGGGGTTCGGGGCCGTGCTCGATGCCCTTGTCGCCTGTGCTCCGGACGCCGACACGATCGCCGCCGTCGATGCTCGTGGATTCCTGCTCGGTGCCGGTGCGGCCGCGAAGATGGGTGCGGGAGTCGTTGCCGTGCGGAAGGTCGGCAAACTGCCGCCGCCGGTGCTCTCTCGTTCGTACAGCCTCGAGTACGGATCCTCGACTCTCGAGATTCCCGCAAACGGCTTCGATCTCACCGGGCGGAATGTTCTGGTGATCGACGACGTTCTGGCTACCGGAGGGACACTCGAGGCGGCTGTACAGTTGGTCGAGTTGGGTGGAGCGAACGTCGTCGGCGTCGCAGTGGTGCTCGAGATCGAGGAACTGCGCGGTCGAGATCGCGTCTTGAAGTACCCACTGACATCACTGGTGAAGGTCTGAGTATTAAAGTTGTCTCCTGGGGGTCGAGTTAGACCTCCAGGGCAATTACCCGATGCAGGGCGGTTGCCTCAACCAACTCGGTGGTAGGAGGTGGCGACATGACGTCGAATCTTGATCGATCACAGAACTCGGGTGCAGTGTCGCAGGAGTCGGGTGCAGTTCCGGCTCCGGAGACGACACCATCGAAGTCAGCGGTGCCCGACGATTCGGGATCTGCGCAAACTACCGGCAATCGGGGTGGGCAGAATCTGGCCGTGCCCGCTTCCGCCTCCCGTAGGGTGCGCGCTCGGCTTGCTCGACGCATCACCGGTCAGCGCAACGCCACCATCCGCCCGGTGCTCGAGCCGTTGGTCAGCCTCCACCGTGAGCTGTATCCGAAGGCCGACCTCGCGCTGCTCCAGCGTGCGTACGACGTCGCCGAGGACAGACATTCGAGCCAGCGGCGCAAGTCCGGCGATCCGTACATCACGCATCCGTTGGCCGTCGCAAGCATTCTGGCCGAGTTGGGAATGGACACCACCACCCTCGTCGCAGCCCTTCTGCACGACACCGTCGAGGACACCGGTTACTCACTCGAGGAGTTGACCAAGGACTTCGGTGACGAGGTCGCTCACCTGGTCGACGGCGTCACCAAACTCGACAAGGTCGTTCTCGGCACCGCCGCCGAGGGCGAAACCATCCGCAAGATGATCATCGCGATGGCGCGGGACCCGCGCGTGCTCGTGATCAAGGTTGCGGATCGTCTGCACAACATGCGCACGATGCGATTCCTGCCGCCCGAAAAGCAGGCGCGCAAGGCGCGAGAGACTCTCGAAGTCATTGCGCCACTTGCGCATCGACTCGGTATGGCTACCGTCAAGTGGGAACTCGAGGACCTCTCGTTCGCGATCCTTCACCCGAAGAAGTACGACGAGATCGTTCGACTGGTCGCAGATCGCGCGCCCTCTCGTGACACCTATCTGGCCAAGGTTCGGGCCGAGATCAACTCGACTCTGTCCGCCTCGCGGATCAATGCCATCGTCGAGGGCCGGCCCAAGCATTACTGGTCGATCTACCAGAAGATGATCGTCAAGGGCCGCGATTTCGACGACATCCACGATCTGGTCGGCGTGCGCATTCTGTGCGAAGAGGTGCGTGACTGTTACGCCGCGGTCGGCGTTGTCCACTCACTGTGGCAGCCGATGGCCGGACGCTTCAAGGACTACATCGCACAGCCGCGCTACGGCGTCTACCAGTCACTGCACACCACCGTCGTGGGACCGGAAGGCAAGCCCCTGGAGGTCCAGATCCGGACCCAGGACATGCACCGGACCGCCGAGTTCGGTATCGCCGCGCACTGGCGGTACAAGGAGACCAAGGGCAAGCACGCGGGCGACATCGCCGAGGTCGACGACATGGCGTGGATGCGTCAGCTACTCGACTGGCAACGTGAAGCGGCCGATCCGGGGGAGTTCCTCGAATCGTTGCGTTACGACCTCGCGGTCAAGGAGATCTTCGTCTTCACGCCGAAAGGCGACGTCATCACGTTGCCTGCCGGATCGACTCCCGTCGATTTTGCATACGCCGTGCACACCGAGGTCGGGCACCGATGCATCGGTGCCAGGGTCAACGGCCGACTGGTCGCGCTGGAACGAACTCTCGAAAAC
>NZ_BAAILK010000046.1:399520-400980 GCF_054589475.1 Rhodococcus sp. no. 34 | reverse complement strand
GGCGAAGTGGTGGAGGTCTTCACGTCGAAGGCCGCAACCGCCGGGCCGAGCCGAGATTGGCAGACGTTTGTCGTCTCGCCGCGTGCCAAGGCGAAGATCCGTCAGTGGTTCGCGAAGGAACGCCGCGAGGAGGCGCTCGAGTCCGGCAAGGATCAGATCGCGAAGGAGGTCCGCCGTGTGGGACTTCCGTTGCAGCGGTTGATGAACGCCGAATCGATGAGCACGATCGCGCACGAACTTCGCTATCCCGACGTCTCGGCGTTGTACACGGCGGTAGGCGAGAGTCAGGTGTCGGCGCACCATGTCGTGCAGCGACTGGTTGCTCATCTGGGCGGCGTCGGCGCCGTCGAGGAGGAACTGGCCGAGCGTTCGACGCCGTCGACCATGCCGGTGCGCACCCGCAGTACGGGTGACTCCGGAATTCTGGTTCCCGGAGCACCCGGCACGGTGGCAAAACTTGCGAAGTGTTGCACGCCGGTTCCGGGCGATTCGATTCTGGGCTTCGTCACGCGTGGTGGGGCGGTCAGCGTGCACCGTACCGACTGCACCAACGCCAACTCGCTCCACGATCAGTCCGAGCGAATCATCGACGTCGAATGGGCACCGTCAGCGACGTCGGTGTTCCTGGTCGCGATCCAGATCGAGGCGCTCGATCGTCATCGGTTGCTTTCCGACGTCACCAAGGCGTTGGCAGACGAGAAGGTGAACATCCTGTCGGCCTCGGTCACCACGTCCGGCGACCGGGTGGCGATCAGCAAGTTCACCTTCGAGATGGGCGACCCGAAGCACTTGGGTCATGTTCTCAACGTGGTTCGTAACGTGGAAGGCGTCTACGACGTCTACCGCGTGACCTCTGCCTCGTAAACTGCTGTGCGCCTTTATTAACCGCGGGCGGTTAATAAAGGCGCACAGGGGGTCAGGCGACTACTGCAGTCTCGATGGTGATCGGGGTGTTGGGTGCACCGCCGCCGGTTGCTCCCATGCCACCGTCGTCGCCGTCGGCCGCGATCTTCTCGATCGTCGCCAGGCCGGCGTCGTCGATCTTTCCGAAGACCGTGTAGTTGGGCGGCAAGACCGAATCCTCGTAGACGAGGAAGAACTGACTGCCGTTGCTGCCCGGTTTACCCGAGTTGGCCATTGCCAGCGTGCCGCGGGGGTAGACGGCAGGCAAGGAGAGTGCCGGATCGTTAGCCGGGTAGGCAGTGGTCGGGTACTCGTTGTCGAAGCCATAGCCTGGTCCGCCCGTGCCCTTGCCCGAGGGATCGCCGCACTGCAGGATCTGTAGACCGGGTGTGGTGACGAGTCGATGGCACGGGGTGTCGTCGAAGTACTTCTGCTCGGTCAAGCTCACGATGCTGTTGACCGTGCAGGGGGCTTCCGCCCGGTTCAGTTCCATCCCGATCGGGCCGGCCGTAGTCGTGAGCGCGACGTTGACGGTTCCCTCGGTGGACACACCCGTG
>NZ_BAAILK010000046.1:390238-399436 GCF_054589475.1 Rhodococcus sp. no. 34 | reverse complement strand
TTTTTGCTGCCCCCGCCGCGCTCGGGTACGAGCAGTCGACGGTCGCCGAGGCCGGAGTCGGGACAGGCGGGAGTGCGTCGAACTGTGACATGTCGAGCGGCGGCATGGCAGCCGTTGTCGTCTTCGCCTTGGAGGTGCTGGACGGCGAGTCCGAGCTACCGGGATCACTGGAACAACCAGCCAGAAGCAGCGCCGCGGCGCTGGCGGCGGCAATAACTACAGGAAAGCGCATCACAGGATTACGTCGCATCAGTCGAGCCTTACTGTCTTGATGTCGGTGGTCAGATTCGGCTTGCCGTCACCCTCTGGCGTCGATCCGCCGGCCGCGACCTTGTCCAAAGTGGCGAGCCCGGTTTCGTCGATCGTGCCGAAAACCGTGTACTGCGGGGGGAGTTGTGAGTCGCCGTAGACGAGGAAGAACTGGCTGCCGTTGCTACCGGGTGCCCCGGTGTTGGCCATCGCAACCGTGCCGCGCGCGTAGGTGACGGGCTCCTGCGCTGCCGGGTCGGTGGTGGAATACGCCGTGGTGGGGAATTCGTTGTCGAAGCCGTAGCCCGGTCCGCCGGTGCCGGTGCCCGACGGGTCACCGCACTGCAGCACCTGGAGCGAGGGGCTCGTCGTCATGCGGTGGCAGGTGGTGTCGTTGAAGTAGTCCTGCTGCGCCAAGCTCACGAAGCTGTTGACGGTGCACGGAGACTTCGTTCCGTCGAGTGTGAGCCCGATGTTTCCCTGCGAGGTCTCGACGCTGATGCTCGGCGTCGCGTCCGGCGCGGTGGTGGGAATCCCGTCGGTACGAGGAGGGTTGTTGGCCTTGGACGCGGTAGCGCCGTCGGCTGGATACGAGCAGGAAACCGTGTCGGCCAGTGGCGTCGACAGACCGGCCGGCATTGCACCCGCGGTTTGTGGCGTGAGGCTCGAGTCGTCGGCAGCAGTGTTGGTGGTGTTCGCGTCGTCGTCACTGCGATTGCTCAGCCAGATGAGTCCACCGACGACGCCGACTACGACGACCACGCCGAGCGCAGTTCCGGCTATCGTCATCTGCTTGCGCTTGCGGGCACGTTCTGCGCGACGTTCGAGCTGACGCTCGAGCTTGCGTTTCGCCGCCTCGCGGCGTTGCTCGTTACTCGGCACTGCTGTAGTCCTCCGTATCGCGGGTGGATCGTGGTCGGCCGGCCGAGCGACACCCTGGGGGTCGGCTTCGGCAAGCGGCTCTACTCGTCGTCAGAGTCTCCCATTGCAACCTGAGAACTTACTGGCGGGGCAGCAGCTTAGGCTGTAACCGACAGCGTGTTGTTTGTTTCCACCCTTCGAAGAGGAGTTGCCCCCGTGCTCGTCACTGGTTTTCCGGCCGGGATGTTCCAAACCAACTGCTACATACTCGCTCAGGACGACGCGTGCGAGTGCGTAGTCGTAGATCCGGGTCAGGATGCAGCTGAGCCGCTCTTCGAATATCTGGACTCCAAGGACATGTCGGTCACGGCGGTCCTCCTGACGCACGGTCATCTCGATCACGTGTGGTCGGCCCGCGAGGTCTGTGAGCGGTATTCCGTACCCGCGTACATCCATCCCGAGGATCGCTACATGCTCAGCGATCCGGCACGGGGGATCGGCCCGACGATGAAGGAATTCATTCAAGGCATGACGTTCGTGGAGCCGGACGAGGTGATCGAACTGGCCGACGGAGACAAGATCACCGAGGCCGGAATGACGTTCGTCGTGGACCACACACCCGGGCACACGCAGGGATCGGTGGTGTTCCGCACCCAGGCGAACACCGAGAGCGGGCCCGTGGATTTGGCGTTCACCGGTGACACCCTGTTTCAGGGTTCCATCGGGCGCAGCGACCTGCCCGGCGGAAATCACGAGCAGTTGCTCGCTTCGATCGCCCGCAAGCTATTGGTACTCGGTGACGAGACAGTGGTCCTGCCCGGGCACGGCGGCAACAGTTCGATCGGCGCCGAGCGAAGCTCGAATCCGTTTCTCGTTGGACTCAGCGCACAAGAATAAGGAAAAGTACCTCTCGTGAGTAAAGCCAGCACCTTCTCTGCACCCAAGGGCATTCCGGACTACGTTCCGCCGCAGTCAGCCGAATTCGTCGCCGTTCGTGACGGTTTGACGCGCGCCGCGAGGTTGGCCGGATACGGCCACATCGAATTGCCGATCTTCGAGGACACCGGCCTGTTCGCTCGCGGTGTCGGTGAGTCGACCGACGTCGTCAGCAAAGAGATGTACACATTCGCCGACCGCGGTGACCGTTCGGTGACGTTGCGTCCCGAGGGAACCGCCGGAGTCATGCGTGCGGTCATCGAGCACAGCCTCGATCGTGGACAGTTGCCGGTCAAGGTCAGCTACGCGGGCCCGTTCTTCCGCTACGAGCGCCCGCAGGCCGGTCGCTACCGCCAGTTGCAGCAGGTCGGCGTCGAAGCCATCGGGATCGACGACCCCGCGCTCGACGCTGAGGTCATCGCGATCGCCGACGCCGGATTCCGGTCGTTGGGGCTCGACGGCTTCCGCCTCGAAATCACCTCTCTCGGTGACGACACCTGCCGGCCGCAGTATCGCGAACTGCTGCAGGAGTTTCTCTTTGCACTCCCACTCGACGAAGACACGCGTCGACGCGCCGAGATCAACCCGCTCCGCGTGCTCGACGACAAGCGCCCAGATGTACGCGAGATGACGGCCGGCGCACCGCTCATGCTCGATCACCTGTCCGAGAGCTGCAAGGCGCACTTCGACGAGGTGCTAGCGCACCTGGACGCATTGGGCGTTCCGTACGTCGTCAACCCGCGCATGGTCCGCGGCCTCGACTACTACACCAAGACAACCTTCGAATTCGTGCACGACGGACTGGGTGCGCAGTCCGGAATCGGTGGTGGTGGTCGTTACGACGGTCTGATGGAACAGCTGGGTGGACAGCCGCTCTCGGGCATCGGGTTCGGAATCGGCGTCGACCGCACGGTTCTCGCGCTCGAGGCCGAGGGCAAGTCCGTTGCGCCACCGGCGCGTGTCGACGTCTTCTGTGTACCGATGGGTGCCGAGGCGAAGGCCGCACTGGTGAAGATCGCACATCAGTTGCGTGCCAATGGGATTCGCGTCGACCTGGCGTACGGAAACCGTGGCGTGAAGGGCTCGATGAAGGCAGCTGATCGTTCGGGTGCCGCGATCGCTTTGGTTCTCGGCGAGCGTGAACTCGAAGAGGGCGTTGTCGTTGTCAAACAGTTGGCAACAGGTGAGCAGGAGACAGTGGCGCTCGACCAGGTTGTCGACAAGCTCGGGGAACTCGTTGAGCACTGAGGCCGAACCGGTTTCGCTCGATCTGGTTCCCGTGGCGTTGATCGCGCCGCGGCTGAAGAAATTCGCCGTTGTTGTCGTGGTGTTCGGTGTGGTCGTCGGGTTGATCGTCAGTGTGTTCTCGACGGCGACCGTTGGAGTGATCGTCGGCGCCGTCATCGCGGTGCCGACGTCACTTGCGATCCTGATGACGCTGCGCCGGCACATCACGTTGTACGGCAACAGAGTTCGTGCGCAAGCTGGTTTTCGAACCAACGTCGTCGACGTGGCCGAGGTACTCACGGCGGCATTGACGGTGCGATCCGGCCGGATCAGCGAAGTCAGCTTGACGCTCGGCGACGGACGGTCCACCGTGCGGATCCCGCTCGCGTTGTATACCGCGGGGGGTGGGCGCGAGTTGGAGATCCTTGCACTCCGCAAGCTCGCCGACGCGCTGGCGGCCAGCGAGTTGGTACCGGCTGCCGCGTTGTCCTCGGTGCTGATCGAACAGTTGCGTGCCGAAGCCCGCGGCGCCGGACTCGCCGAGCGTCCGCTCTACCGCGCCGTCGAACTCGTGACGGCGGAGGGACGAGTGCCGAGAACCACACTGACAGACCACGAAGTGGCCGGTTTACTCGACTAGCGTGGAAACCGTTCTTACAGCGTTGTAGAACGGACAGTCGTGAAAACGGCAGGTGAGGAGTCGGCAATGAGTATTGCGCCCGTAACCGTCACGGTAACCGGAGCGTCGGGTCAGATCGCATACGGAATGCTTTTCCGCATAGCTGCGGGGGAGATGCTCGGCGCTGACGTCCCGATCAAACTTCGACTGCTCGAGATTCCTGCCGCCGTGTCCGCTGCCGAAGGCGTTGCGATGGAACTCGAAGACGGCGCATTTCCGTTGCTGAGCTCCATCGACATCACTGACGATCCCGATGTCGCCTTCTCCGGCGCGAACGTCGGGATGCTGGTCGGCGCACGTCCGCGGAGCAAGGGGATGGAGCGTGCCGACTTGCTGAGTGCGAACGGCGCGATTTTCACAGCGCATGGGAAGGCGATCAACAACAACGCAGCCTCGGACGTCAAGGTACTGGTCGTGGGAAACCCGGCCAACACCAACGCGCTCATCGCGATGAACAATGCACCGGATGTGCCCGATGCTCGGTTCAGTGCGCTGACACGTCTCGACCACAACCGAGCGATCGCGCAGGTGGTGAAGAAGACCGGGGTTCGTGCGTCGTCGGTGCGCAAGGTGTCCGTCTGGGGAAACCATTCGGCGACGCAGTACCCGGACCTGTCCCACGCGACTGTCGCAGGTGAGCCTGCACTCGCGGTGATCGACGACCGCGACTGGGTGGAGAACGATTTCATCCCGACTGTGCAAGTGCGAGGCACCGCCATCATCGCTGCGCGGGGATCGTCCTCTGCGGCGAGTGCGGCCAGTGCGTCGATCGACCACGTCCGCGACTGGGTGATCGGCACCGCCGAGGACGACTGGGTATCCATGGCCGTCTGTTCGGACGGTTCCTACGGGGTGCCCGAAGGATTGATCTCGTCCTTCCCGGTGACCTGTGCCGATGGCGAGTTCGCTATCGTTCCCGACCTCGCGATCGACGACTTCTCGCGCGAACGGATTGACCTGTCCGTCAGCGAACTGGAGCAGGAGCGTGCGGCGGTGCGGGAGTTGGGCTTCGTCTGAGGTTTGTCTTGATCAGAGATCTCGGAACAGGTACTGATCGGGATCGTCAGCCCCGAGCACGGGCGGCGACACCATCGGCAGATCGTCGACCATCGAATTCTCGTCGCCGGCAGTGACGAGATACCTCGGGGTAGTGCGTGACGACTCGTCGTCCCGAGATCCGCGGGGTCCACCGCCCAGCATGCCGCCCGGCGACATGCCGCTACTGCCGACTGCCGACGATGGTGCACCCAGGCCTGGCGTTGTTACCGGAACCGGTTGAACTGCAGCAACTCCCGCTGCACCCCTCACCATTCCGCCGGTAGTGCCACCGCTTCCGCTCAGCCATGCTCCGCCAGAGCTTGCCGTCGCACTGGGTGACGGCGACGCGCCGGCTGCGAGTGACGTCGACGGATTGCCTGCGCCCCACAGCTTGGCGACGCCGGTCGGAAGCCCGGCGCCGGCCTGTGCAGCCGAGGTTCGAACAGCCTCGGTGCCTGGCTGAGTGGAGTCCGGGTGGGTGGAGTACGGCGCATCACCGGCATCGGTTGAGGCAGACAGAGGTTGGGCGATCTGACGGGCGGCGTTGTTGATTGCCTCCGCAGTGACCAGGTTGGAGAGTGCCTCACTGGTCGGTGGGGTCGGCACGGGGATCGGTCCGGCAAGGGCGTTCATGGCTGCGGTGTGCCCGAGCATCTCCCCACGCGTCCGAGTCACCGCCGCGACGGCTGCCTGCATGTGTTCAGCTGTCGAGGCAAGCAACATCGCCTGTCCTGGTGGTGTCCACGCGATGGGCGCGGCAGCTGCAACCGTGGTGGCGAAGGACTGCGCGATTGCCGCGAGATTCGCGTTGCCTCGCTGCACCGATTCCGCGGCGGCGGCAGCAGTTTTCGATATCGCGGTTCCGCGTTCGCTCAATTCTGCGCCGCTGTTCTGGGCGGATCGCGACAGTTCGGTCGCGGCGTCACTGCCGGTGCTGTTCCAGGTCTGGCCCACGTCGGCGACCGCGCTTCGGGACAGTCCCATGGCGTGGTCGATGAGAGTGGACGCCTGATCGAAGATGCCGACGGGATCGATGCCCGCAAAAGTGCCTGTGCCGAGACTCTTCCCGAGTTCGATCAAGGGCGCGAACAGATCTTCGATTCCGGGGAGTGCCGGTACCGGTATGCCGGCGAGCATCGATTCGACCACATTGTTCGGCAGTACCGGGGCAGGAGCGCCACCGTGAGGGAATTCGATGACGGTCGTCGAGTCGTCTTCGGTGCTCACGCGGTCGCGCCCGTCGATCCGGCCGCAGCGGTCAGGTCTGTTGCGATTGCATGATCTGTGGTGTCGTAGGCCTGCGCGGCTGCACCGGCCGTCGCGGCGTTGCCGGCGTAGAACGTGGCGAGTGCTGCAACATCTTTGGTGTGTGTGGCCTGAGCGCGCGCGAATGCTTCGAGAAATTCGATCCCGACGGGGCCCACGGCCGGTGCGACTGCTGCGATGTTTGCACCCAGATCGACGGCGGCGGCCTGCACGATGCGTCCTGCCGCTTCGGTCGACGTCGAGCCGTACTTTCGGATGCCGTCAGTGGCGACAGTCAATTCGCTCATCATTACCCCCCAGTTGGTAAGCGTCGTGAGAACTTTAGCGGACCACTGTGGGCCCTTACAGGGAGACGACGCGACCTACTCAGCGGTTCCGGACAACCTGGACGAAGTGGCAGAGATTACATTCGGCTCCGGTGTTGGTATTGCGAGTGCGATCGATTTGGCACACTCGAACCATGCGAACCGCTTCGGACGTCATCCTCCGACTCACGTCCGATCCAGCTCGCTGTGGACTGGTGATGGATTTCGACGGCGTGCTTGCACCCATCGTCGACGATCCGTCGGCGAGTGCGCTACTGCCCGGCGCCGAAGACGTGCTTGCGACCCTGGCCGAGCATCTCGGTGTTGTCGGCTTGCTCTCGGGACGGCCGGTGTCGTTCTTGCGAGAGCGGCTCAGCTTGAATTCCGTTGTGCTCATGGGTTCCTATGGCGTCGAGACCTGGACGGACGACGGAATCCACGTGCTTCCGGCCGTCGCGGCGTTCAGTGATGCTGTCGCCGAAGCAGAAGCCGAATTGCGACGCTTGTTCGACTCTCCGGCAGTTCCTGGCATCCATGTCGAGAGCAAAGGCCTTGCGGTGGCCGTGCATTGGCGTCGGGCCGCGGATCGTGCGGTCGCGCAGCGCCTGGTGGAAGCAGCGACGACAGAAATCGCGAGCCGGACCGGGTTGCGGCGTGAGCCCGGCAAGTTGGTCGAGGAATTGCGCCCACCCGTTGAGGAGGACAAGGGGACAGGCCTCCTTCGCGCGATCGCGGCCGCAGGGGTCGACGTCGTCGCGTACGCGGGCGACGACCGGGGTGACCTACCGGCCTTTGCCGCTGTCCTTGCCTCGGGTGGAGAAGCGTTGGTGGTCAAGGGCGACGACATCGCACCGGAAGTGGCTGCTGTCGACGGCGTCCAGTTCGACGGCCCGCAGGCATTCCTCGATTGGATGAAAGAGCTTGCCGCGCAACTGGAACGCTGACATGTGAGGTCAGTCTGCCAAGAACTCGACCAGGTCTTATTTCGAGGTGCCGCGTCCGCGGGGCAGAGTGACGCGAACCCGCGCGTGCCCTGTTCCTTGGCGTGATCGACAAGCGCTGCGGGTTCTGTCAACGCGAAACTGGCCGCACCGGAAGGGCTCCGGTGCGGCCAGTTTTGGTCTTGGTCGGTTTGCGACTCGGTCAGGCGTCGCGCTTGTTGACGACGGCGATGCTGATTCCGAATATCACCAGCACAAACGCTGCGAAGTAGAACAAGCTTCCCCAAGGGCCCCAATGGAAATTGGTGCTCGAACCCGAAGAGAGGAAGTGGTCGGCGTTGGCGAACGGGAGGAACGGTGTGACGTTTCTGCCGAAGGATCCGAACATGCCGAACAGGCTCTCGATGAGCAGTGGCCACAGCAGCAGTAGTGCAATGGCGCCGGCGGACTGACGAAGGAGTGCTCCGACGGCGATGGCAAGGGCGACGCAGAGGAACGCGAAGATCGGTACGCCGTAAACGGCACGCCAGGCATCGGCGTTGTCCAGTGCCAGATTGGTGGAACCTTCAGAGCCTGCCGCAGCTTTGGTGATGAATACCGCGCCGAGCATGAGAACGAAGGACAGTACCGCGCCGAAAGCCCCGATCAGGCCGGCTTTGGCGATCAGAACCGAAGCCCGACTCGGGATGGCCTGGAAGGTGGTACGGATGATGCCGAAGCGGTACTCGCTGGTGATCGCGAGCGCCGCCATGATCATCAGGACCATGACGCCGAATCCGGATACTCCTAGCCCCGCGTCGTTGAACGTGGGGAGGAATTTCTCGAAATCAGGAGTTCCTGATGCGGCTTCGTCGTTGTACGCCTGAATGCTCGAACTCGACGAACGCCCGATCATCCAGGCGATGCCCAACCCTAGGACGATGATTGTGATCGTGCACCACAGCGGCGACTTGGTCGTGGTGATCTTGATACGTTCAGCACTGAGAACAGCCATTACAGTGCACCTCCCATAGCGTGCTGTGTGTTTGCGTGGTGGGCTCCGGCGCCCGGATCGATACCGGACGCGTGGTACTGGACATCGTCTCCGGTCAACTTCATGAACGCATCCTCGAGCGACCCCTGCACAGAAGCCAACTCGTGCAACACGATTCCCTGCGAACCGGCCAAACCACCGATCACATCGGTGGTCGAATCCACGACCACCAACACCGGCTCCGATCCTGAATGTTCCTCGCGGACAGTCAGTCCCTGGGCAGTCAATGCGGCATGGAGAGCGTCCAATTGTGGGCTGCGCACGCGCACCGTCGACTCCGACGAACGATCCACGAACTCCGCGACCGTCGAATCCGAAATCAACCGACCCCGACCGATCACCACCAACTGCTCCGCCGTGAGCGCCATCTCCGACAGAAGGTGACTCGACACCAACACCGTGCGGCCCTCGGCCGCCAACCGCTGCATGAACTTACGAATCCAGACGATGCCCTCCGGATCGAGACCGTTGACCGGCTCGTCGAACAACAACACCTTCGGATCCCCCAACAACGCACCCGCCAACCCCAGACGCTGCGACATACCGAGCGAGAACCCGCCGGCCTTCTTGCCCGCCACCTCGGACAACCCGACCAACCCGAGCACCTCGTCCACGCGGGACTTCGGGATCCCGTTCGAAGCAGCCATCCACTGCAGATGCGCA
>NZ_BAAILK010000046.1:289478-390114 GCF_054589475.1 Rhodococcus sp. no. 34 | reverse complement strand
TCTTGAGCTCCCGGTACGGCTTGCCCTCGATCAACGCCGCACCCGACGTCGGCTGATCCAAACCCAGGATCATCCGCATCGTCGTCGACTTACCGGCACCGTTCGGGCCCAGGAAGCCCGTCACGATGCCCGGCTTGACCGTGAACGACAAATCGTCCACCGCTTTCGTCGGTCCGTAAACCTTGGTCAATCCCCTCAGTTCAATCATGAGGAGAACTGTGCCCTACCGGCACTGACCAGCACATCGGTCCCGAGGATGACATGAACCCTGAGATGTGATTACGGCAGTTCAGGGAAAACCCTGTGCTCGACCGGAAGTCGGAACTGGCGCGGCATGCGGGTAGGGCGCATCGAAGTCGCCGTCGAACAATCGCCAGTAGAAGTCGTTCATCCTCGCAGCGGCGGGCGCGTGCCGTGTCACGATCGCGGCCACCTCTGGTGTCACATCACCTGGAATATGACCTGTGGCGCATCGTCGTACGTACTGGTTGCGGGCGACTGGTCCGCCGCTCGTCGGCCTCGGTACCCCGCAGACCTCGGTCACCAGCCAGTTGACCAGAAGCATGGCGGCGTAGTCGGCGTCATGAGTGGCGTGGCGCCGGACGAAGTCGTGCTCGGCAGTCGACAGGTCGAAGTGTGGGGATGTGGCCAGTCCGAAGTCGGTGAGATAGATCCGCTCCATGTCGGTGCGCATGTTGCCGAAATGTCCGTCCATGTGCAGCAACTGTCGATCGCGCAAGAACGCCACGATCTCCGAAAACTGTCGCTCGACTTCGGCAGCTTTGGCGGACGGGTTGTCTTCCAGCCAATTCGAGATCGGGTGTTCGATGTACTCGCAGAACAGTACGAGGCTGCACGGCGCAGCGGCAAGCGCTTCGAGACGGGTCCGCACTTCACGGCTGGCGCCGGCGGTGTGAACGGAATCGATGTCGGCGTGTTCGGCCGCAACGGGCGAACGTCCGGGAAGTATCCGCCAGTGGTAAAGCATTGGGAACGACTGTGTTT
The DNA here is from genome assembly GCF_054589475.1 of Rhodococcus sp. no. 34. NCBI lineage: Bacteria > Bacillati > Actinomycetota > Actinomycetes > Mycobacteriales > Nocardiaceae > Rhodococcus > Rhodococcus sp. no. 34. Next base: position 389,109 of record NZ_BAAILK010000046.1, on the reverse strand, counting down.
CGCCGGCCAGAACGGCATCGGTGACCACGAGGTTCGCGGCCAGTTCTCGCCAGGCGTTGAAGCTTGGGCCACCAATGCCGTACTGGCAGAACGTCGGCAGATCGAAATGGTTGGAAGTAGAGCCCACCTCGGCGATTTCCCGCACGCTCAGTGGGATGCGTTTGGTGAATACCGGAACGCCGTTGAGCCTGTTGTCATAGACCCTGATCACTCCTGCGGCGCCACCTACGCCGACACTCGAGATTCGAACGGTGTCGACCAGTCGGGCCAGTTCGACATCGTTCTGGGAAGACAGGAACGCCGACAGCTTTCGGTGGCGGTCAATCCTGACGTCTGTCATTCCACGACTGTGCCACAGGCTCGTCCGGCTTCGATTTCGCGGAGCCGCCTGTCGAAGTCACCGATTCTGGCGGTGTCCTCGTAGTAGTCCTCTTGCTCGATGATCTTTCCCCACTTGGTCCGAACGAGAAGCACTGTTCGATTTCGATAGATGACGGCGCCGTCGGGGCCAAGGGCTCGGTCGTCGAAACGGGCGAGCAGGGTCATGCGCCAGAGCGGACCACCGAAATACGCTTCGGTGACCGCGCCTTGAAGCCCCGCATCGACAAATTCTTGGAGAAACGTCTCGATTCGGTCCCGTCCGGCATGCACTCCTGACCACCGGTGATCACCATCCGCGAATCTCAGCACCGCGTCGCGGTGATAGGAATTCAACAGCGGCTGATAGTTGCCGGAATTGAGTGCACGTACGTCGCGTCGGAACTTGAAGATCAGCGCTTGGCGCAGTAGCGATCGCGAGACGATCGCCGTTCCGAAGCCCGCCGCGAACCATCGTTTCATCTTCGAAGCTTGTCGTGGCATCGAATGCCCTGTCAACGAAATGCCCGGGTCTGCTGATATCTGACAGAGAATTGGATATTGACAGTGACTGTCATAATAGGTGAGACTCGCATTATCGAGAACGGCCGGATCTCGGCCGAGGCGGGAGGACGTTGCTGATGTCACTACGGGAGAGACAGCGGTTGCAGGTGCGAGCAGACATTCAACGTGCGGCATTCGATCTGTTCGCGCGTGACGGTTTCGAGGACGTGACCACCGAGCAGATTGCGGCGGCAGCGGGGGTGTCGGCGAGTACGTACTTTCGGCACGTTCGTAACAAGGAGGATCTGCTGTTGGATCCGGTCAGGCAGGGCGGTGCCGGAATCGTGACGTTGCTCGAGGATCGCCCACCGACCGAGTCGGCTGATCTTGCGATATCACGGGCAATCCTCGAGCGTTCCAATGCTTTCGAGTCCGCGGAGATCGATCAGTGGCGATCGGCGTTCCGTACCGCGCCGCACCTGATGGATCGTGTCGCTCTGATCGCGCCCGAGCATCGTGATCGGTTGGTCGAGTTGGTGGCGCAACGTATGCAACTCGATCCGGAAAACGACAGCCGCCCAGGACTTCTCGTTCATTTGATGTTGGCGGCGGCGGAGTTCGGTTATCGGCAATGGATACGTAACCCTCACAAGCGCGGGGCATCACTTCCCGTGTGCGTCGAGGGGGCGCTCGACGCTGTTCGAGGATCCCGGTGGCACACGCAGGACGAAGATGACACGAAAGGTCGTGACCAGTGATGGACGAGAACCCTCAGGGCGCCGTGCCGCCCGTAGTAGATGTGCCCGTAGTGGATGTCGTTGTTGTCGGATCGGGGGCTGCCGGCATGTCTGCAGCTATCACCGCAGCCCGCAACGGACTCTCGACGATACTCGTGGAGAAGTCCGAATACTGGGGCGGTTCGTCGTCCCGGTCCGGGGGCGGCGTGTGGATTCCGGGAAACTCGATACTTCGCCGCGAGGCACCGACAGATGATATCGACTCTGCGCGAACATATCTGAAGAGCATTGTCGGAGAGGATGCAGACGCCGACCGAATCGACACGTATATCGATCGGGGTCCGGAAGCCCTCGATTTCCTGATTCGTCACTCTGCGTTGGAGCTCGAATGGGTGAAGGGGTACTCCGACTACTTTCCCGAGGCACCTGGCGGACGTGCAAGCGGCCGCTCGTGCGAGCCGCGCCCGTTCGACGCGCGAGCTCTGGGCGACGATCTTGCGACACTTCATCCGCCGTACATGAAGGTTCCGCTCAACATGGTTGTCCAACAATCTGATTACCGTTGGCTGAGCACGGGGATCCGGCATTGGCGGGGTCCGGTGCGGATGCTTCGGGTAGGAATGAGATCCCTGGCCGCAAGAGCTCGGAGGAAGAAGCTGATCGGGCTCGGGCCGGCGCTCATGGCCGAACTGATGCTCGGAGTTCGGGACGCCGGAGTGACGGTGGAGCTCGGGACGAGGCTTGTGGATTTGGTGACCGACAGTGATCGTGTCGTGGGTGTGCGACTCGAGTCCGGGGGAGTGCAGACCACCATGCACGCTCGATGCGGTGTCATCCTCGCGTGTGGCGGGTTCGACAACAACGACGACATGCGAGGCGAGTACCAGCGACGGCCGAGTAGCGCGCAGTGGACTCTCGGGGCACCGACCAATACCGGGGATGGCATCCGTGCAGCTCTACGCGTCGACGCCGCAATTTCGTACATGGACGACGCGTGGTGGGCCCCGTCGATTCCACTGCCCAAAGGCCCGTGGTTCGCCTTGGCGGAACGCTCGTTGCCTCGCAGCCTCATGGTCAACGCCAGCGGTCAGCGCTTCATGAACGAGTCACTTCCCTATGTCGAAGCGGCACACGCCATGTTCGGCGGAAAGTACGGCCGAGGTGAAGGACCCGCTGAGAACATCCCGGCTTGGCTGATCTTCGATCAGACGTACCGTGACCGTTACCTGTTCGCGGGGGTTCCGGCGCGCAGGCCGATACCTCGGTCGTGGATCGAATCGGGTGCGATCGTGCGAGCTGGATCGATTGCCGAACTCGCTGCCGAGATCGGAGTGCCGGGCGATGCGCTGTCCGCGACCATCACACGATTCAACAGTCACGCGCGCGACGGAGTCGATCGCGACTTCGGCCGTGGGACAAGCAGATACGACCACTACTACGGCGACTGCACCAACAAGCCCAACCCCAGCCTCGGAGAACTCACGAAGGGTCCGTTCTATGCCGCGAAGATGGTGCCTGGAGACCTGGGGACCAAAGGCGGCATCAACACGGACGCTCGCGCGCGAGCGTTGCGCGCCGACGGTTCGGTCATCGACGGGCTCTACGCAGCAGGTAACACCAGCTCACCGGTGATGGGTCATACCTATGCCGGTCCAGGTGCAACTATCGGTCCCGCAATGGTTTTCGGATATCTGGCGGCGCTCGATGCGGTCGGACGATCCCACGACGGTAGTGAGCTCGAGACCGAAGGCAGGAATAATGGTTTGGCAGATCGCCGTGGGTAGGGTTCTCTTGACAGCGTGACCCACCTCAACATCGCCGACGTCGACTACTTTCTCCCTGATGGTCGGCAACTGCTCAGCGGTGTCAGCTTTCGGGTCGGCAACGGTGCAAAAACTGCACTGATAGGCCCCAACGGGACTGGTAAGACGACGTTGCTCCGCATTGTCGCCGGAGACGTCGTCGCCGACGAGGGCGCTGTCACTCGATCCGGAACACTGGGCGTGATGCGGCAATTCGTCGGCCAGGTTCGCGACGAGTCCACCGTGCGCGATCTTCTGTTGTCCGTCTCGCCGGCACGGATCCGGGACGCAGCACTGGCGCTCGATACGGCAGAAAACGCGATGATCGAGCGCGACGAGGAATCAACTCAAATGAAGTATTCGCATGCGCTGGCCGATTGGGCCGACGTGGGCGGCTACGAGACCGAAGACTTCTGGGACAAGGTCACTACCGCGGCTCTCGGTGTTCCCTATGACCGTGCGAAGTGGCGCGCGGCCAACTCCCTCAGTGGTGGCGAGCAGAAACGGTTGGTTCTCGAAGCACTGTTCGCTGGGCCCGACGACGCACTCCTACTGGACGAGCCGGACAACTACCTCGATGTTCCGGGCAAGCGATGGCTGGAAAAGACGATCTCGGAATCGTCGAAAGTGGTTTTGTTCGTCAGCCACGACCGCGAACTGATCGCCAACGCGGCCACCCACATCGTGACGCTCGAGCCCGGAATCAGCGGCGCAACGTCGTGGACCCACGGTGCTGGGCTGGCCAGCTACCACCAAGCCCGCGAGGATCGCAACGCTCGATTCGAAGAACTGCGCCGACGCTGGGACGAGGAGCACGCGAAATTACGTGCCCTGGTTCTGCGATTGCGTGAAAAGGCCAAGTTCAACGACGGCGTCGCTGCGCGGTATCACGCCTCGCAAACCAGGTTGGCGAAGTTCGAGGAGGCAGGGCCACCCGAAGCGATTCCACTTCAGCAGAAGGTGACGGTTCGGCTGGCGGGCGGGCGAACCGCCAAGCGCGCGTTGGTATGCCAAGATCTCGAGCTGACCGGATTGATGAAGCCTTTCGACACCGAGATCTGGTACGGAGATCGGGTTGCCGTGCTGGGCTCCAATGGATCCGGAAAGTCGCATTTCCTTCGGCTCTTGGCGGGTGGAGGGACCGATCCGGGGACCGAGCATCTGCCCGTCGAGGCGCTCGACATCGCGCCGGTCGAGCACGGGGGTACTGCAACGCTGGGTGCCCGGGTACGTCCCGGATTGTTTGCGCAGACACACTCCAGGCCCGATCTGACCGGAAACACGCTGCTCGAGATCCTGCACATGGGCGACGAACACCGCAACGGAATGGGACGCGAAGCGGCGAGCCGCGCGCTGGACCGTTACGGATTGTCCCAAGCTGCGGAACAGAAGTACGACGACCTGTCCGGCGGTCAGCAGGCACGATTGCAGATCCTGCTCCTCGAGCTCTCCGGCGCCACGATGTTGTTGCTCGACGAACCGACCGACAACCTCGACCTTCATTCGGCTGACGCGCTCGAGCAGGGCATTGCTCAGTTTGCCGGCACGGTCATCTCGGTCACGCACGATCGCTGGTTCGCGCGCGCGTTCGACAGGTTCCTCGTCTTCGGATCGGACGGGAACGTGTACGAGAGCGAGTCGCCGGTGTGGGACGAGGCCAGGGTCGAACGAGCGCGCTGAGATCGAGCAGCCGCTCCCTACCTGGGGAGAGGCGGCAGCTCGTCGATCACCGCGCGAAGAAGGCCCAGATCGCTGCGATCCGATCGAGGTGGGGGACAGCGCGAAAGATCGAGCTGTGTCGGAAAGCGCCACACAACGCGACCTGGATCTACCCTGTCCACCGCCGAGTACCAGTGGGTGAGGGGCTCGGCGAGCGCCGCGTGAAGCTCGAAATGCCGTCGGCGGCGGCTGGGGTCTCCTTCGCGCTGAAGTAGAAGCTGCTCCGGTGACGGTATCGAGATGACGGTCAGATCCGCGAAACCCAGTTCGAGGCGCGTAAAAGCCGTCTCGACTGCCGCGAGCTCGTACTCGAATCGCTCCCGAGGTGCTGCGCCCACCGCAGCGAGACACCAGCTGTAGTGCAGTTTCAGCGGGTCGCTGTCGCAGAGCGCGATACCGGTTCTCGCTTCGAGATCTTCCGCTTGCGACCATCGCTTCGAATTGACCGTTGCCCAGTAACTTGCCTGGACGTCGAGATCCGTACCGTCCGGCTCGCGCCCCGTGGGCTGATACTCGGCGACGAATCCTTCCGCTGCGGTTTGTACACCGAGTTGGGTTCGGCACCAGGTGGTCTTGCCGGCGGCGCTGGGTCCTTCTACTGCGATGATCACCAGTCCATTCTCCATAGTGATTGGGGCGGTTGGTTTTTCCCGTTGCCAGGACTCTCTTAACATCCCCAGGATCCTCGTTGGCGGTCCGACACGGCCTGTTTCGGTGTGGTGGGTCACAAAATCACCGTGACGGTTGCCACATAACGGACGGATAACGATCGGTATGGTTGAAGCTCGAATCAATTAGTTGACCTGTGGTTATTGCTCGAGTTTCGACTGAGTCTGGTACAGCAGTGCCGGAAAACTGCCCCGTGACCAATCCGTGACCATCACCTACGGTCGTTGACAGCCCGAAACTACCGGGCAAACACCGACCCGCAACTGCGTGCTTCTGCCCCGCGGGTCCGGTACTCCCGAAACCTTCGCGGGGCAGGAGTGAAACAGACGAGTCGATCGACGAGACGTGAAAGCGTCCGGGCCGACCTCGTCCGCGGTAGCGGAGAGGATTTACCCAATGACCAGCATCACCTTCAAGCGCGCCCTCGGCGCAGTTGCAACCGCAGGCGCAGTCGTCGCGATCCCGCTCGCCATGAGCACCGGCACCGCTTCGGCAGCCGGCCACGACTGGTCCGGAGTCGCAAACTGCGAGTCCTCCGGTAACTGGGCCGCCAACACCGGAAACGGCTTCTACGGTGGTCTGCAGTTCACGCAGAGCACCTGGAACGCATTCGGTGGATCGGGCAACGCTGCCAACGCCAGCCAGGCCGAGCAGATCCGTGTCGCCGAGAACGTTCTCGCAGGCCAGGGCGTCGGCGCATGGCCCGTCTGCGGTCAGTACCTGACCACCGGCACCACCGCAGGCAACTACGAGGCCGCAGCCGCCCCCGTCACCGCTGAGGCTTCCGTCGAGTCGGCTCCGGCAGCAAGCACCGGAAGCGGCAACTACGTGGTCAAGGCAGGCGACACCCTGTCGAAGATCGCTGCTGCACACGGCATCTCGCTCGAGAACCTCGCCAGCCAGGTTCCGAACATCAACCTGATCTTCCCGGGACAGTCCCTCTCGGTCTAGTCTCGTGGCCGTTTAGGTCCTCAATGCGTCGAAATTGTCCGGAGCTGATGCAGCCCCGGACAGTTTCGGCGTTTCTGCGTTCGCAATGATCGTTGCCGCTTCCGTATGGATGGGGTCAAGATCCTGGCGCCACCCAAGAATGTGCAGCGCCGACCCGGCGATGACGGCGGCGTCGGGAATCGGGGTGCCTTCGAGCGCGTCGGCTCGCGCGCTGATCACACTTTCTACCAGGCGAAACGGAAGCTCGGCCAGGTGCGTTGATGATGGATCGTCAATCGCGTCGAGCACATCCTGGGCGAGTGCCCGGTATTGCTCGCGAAGCCGATCGCGATCGGCTCGGAACGACATGAACCTGTCACTTCTCAGTTCCGGTAAGAGATAAAGGACGCCGAGGTTCCACCGTCCGGTGATCAGTTGTGCCGCGTCGATGTACGAAAGTGCGTACAGCTTGACCTCGGGTGCGGTGTCGAGTGGCCTGAGATTCTCCGCGAAGTCGAGCGCCGGCGTCACGGTGTCGGCGAGAAGTGCAACCAGAATGTCGTCCTTGGTGGCGAAATGGTTGTACAGCGACGCCTGACGCATTCCGACTGCTTCGGCGATGTGTCGTGTGGACGTCGCGGCGAAGCCTCGGGTGGTGAACAGTTCAGCGGCTGCATCCAAGATCTCCGCCCGGGCAGTGCCACCCGGGCGTCGGCGAGCGGTCAGGCGGGGTCGTCCGGGGCCGGCGTTGGTCACGCCTTCCATAGTGGCAGGCTGCGGCCTTACGTGCGGGATGGCCGCCGCTGTGAGCATTCGGTCACGTGCTCGAAACGTACTCAACGAGCCTGTTACAGAATCAGGCGAATCGTATACGCGGGCGTCACCTGCGGCGAGTGGATTTCACGAAAACTATCAATCGACAGTTATTCGCCTCTGAATCGCTTCGCCGAAGGAGTACGCCGTTGAGTGCAACCACCCCGGCTGCGCAGCCCACCACCGCTTCCGCACTCGCCTCTTCGCCTCACGACGACGGTGACCTCGCGGAGTTCGGCTACGAGCAGCAGCTGCATCGATCGCTGGGAAAGTTCGCGTCTTTCGCCGCGGGCTTCTCCTTCGTCTCCATCCTCACCACGATCTTCCAATTGTTCGGCCTCGGTTTCGGTTTCGCGGGTCCGGCATTCTTCTGGACGTGGCCGGTCGTCTTCATCGGTCAGTTCATGGTCGCTCTCAACTTCGCGGAACTTGCTGCCAGATATCCGATTTCGGGGGCCATCTACCAGTGGTCGCGGCGGATGGGTGGTGAGATCGTCGGCTGGTTCGCCGGTTGGTTCATGATTCTCGCTCAGATCGTCACTGCATCGGCCGCCGCGATCGCCTTGCAGGTCGTGCTCCCCAATGTGTGGAGCGGGTTCCAGATCATCGGCGAGGACAGCGCACTCACCTCATCGAGCGGTGCCGCCAACGCCGTGCTGCTCGGATCGGTACTTCTGGTTCTGACCACCTTCATCAACTGCATCGGCGTCAACTGGATGTCGCGTATCAACAACATCGGCGTGACCTGCGAAATCGTCGGTGTCATCGCGGTGATCGGGATGTTCTTCACCCACGCTCAGCGCGGACCGGACGTCGTCTTCGACACCGGCAGTGCCGGCGGTCAGCCCGGATACGCCTGGGCGTGGATTATGTCCGGACTGATGGCTGCTTACGTCATGGTCGGCTTCGGTTCGGCAGGCGAACTGGCCGAGGAGACCCGCAACCCCCGACGCGTCGCACCTCGTACGATCCGGCTTGCACTGTCCGCTTCCGCGCTCGGCGGCGGTTTGATGATCCTCGGCGCGTTGATGGCAGCGCCCTCTCTCACCGACGGACGCCTGGCCACGGAAGGTTTGCCGTACGTACTGACATCGATTCTCAGTTCCCCGTGGGGCACGGTCTTGTTGATCGACGTCTCGATCGCAGTGTTCGTGTGCACCTTGGCCATTCAGACTGCTGCTTCACGGCTGATGTTCTCGATGGCCCGCGACGGGCGTCTGCCTGCCTCGCAGATACTGGCAAAGGTCAACCCCCGCACCGGAACACCTATCGCGCCGTCCGTCCTCATCGGTTTGGTCTGCATTGCCGTCCTGGCCGTCAACGTGGGCAACTCGGCAATCTTTGCAACCCTGTCCAGCGTATGCATCATCTTGATCTACTTGGCCTACCTCATGGTGACCGTGCCGCTGCTGGTTCAGCGTCTCAAGGGATGGCCGCGCACCGCTGTCGGCCCCAAGTTCGACGCCGAAGGCAAAAAGCTTTTCTCCCTGGGTATCTGGGGAGTTCCGGTCAACATCGCCGCGGTTGTGTACGGCGCGCTGATGGTGATCAACCTGTCCTGGCCACGAGCCGAGATCTTCAACCCCACCGGGGAGTACCCCATTCTGCAGTGGGCCGCGCCCATCACGGTAGCGCTGGTCGTGGGGCTGGGAGTCGCTTGCTTCCCACGTGGCCGCGCCACCCCGAATCCCGTCACGATCGGAGCCTGACCATGAGTACTCAGACCACCGCCGGAGCGCGCGAGCATGCCCGGTCTCAAGCTGGAACGATCACCGATTCCATGCCCGTATTGCCGGCAACGCGTTGGCCGAACCCACCCGAAGACGTCGCTCCCGAACGTCTGACCTGGGCTGAGACCGTGCCGGGTGGGCGGTACACGACCAAGGTTCTCGCACGTGGAACCCGATTGCGACTTCGCGACATCGCTGGCAGCGCCTGCGCAAACATCTTGCTCTATCGCGCCGACGCCCCCTGGGAGCGTCTCAACGTCGCCGATACCGTCAAGGTGCCATGGCAGGCCTATCTCGGCGTCGGGCACCCGTTGCTCTCCGATCAGGGGCGAGTACTTGCGACCGTGGTCGCAGACACGTCGGGTCACCACGATGCGTTCTGCGGAACGACGTCACGCGCCACCAACGAGGCGAAGTACGGGCAGGGCTCGCTGCACAGTGCCTCACCCGCCGGGCGTGAACTGTTCACCGTCGCTGCCGCGAAAAACGGGCTCGGGCCGCAGGACATCGCGCCTCCGTTGTCCTTCTTCCATGGTGTCCGCGTCGAGGCGGACGGCGCTCTCACCAGTACGGGTTCCGCCGGCGCCGGCGCGACGGTCGATCTTCTGATCCACCTGCCCGTCATCGTGATGATCGCCAACACCGCGCACCCACTCGATCCGGCGCCGCAGTTTCCCACCACGTCCCTCGAAGTGCTCGCGTGGAAGGCCGCCGACGAACTCGGCAGCCTTGACGATCTCGGGCCGGAATACCAACGCGCAGTGCTCAATACCGAAGATGCCTGGACGGCTTCGAACCTGGAGGAGATCGCATGACCACCACCTTGGATGTCCCCGCCCTCGTTCCCGGAACGGTGATCCTCGACGAGATTGCTGACGCATTCGGGCCGTGGTCCGCAGTTGTCCGTGCCGGTGACGTTCTGACCATCGTCGATCTACACGGAAATCAAGCCGTCGACACCCTCGTCTACGCCGGTGACGATCACAGCGTTCGGTACTCGGCAGCAGCGACGGTCACAGCCCAGAAGAACCTGTTTCTGTCCACAGGCTCCGTGCTCCGCAGTGACGACGGAACTCCACTCATGACCCTGGTCGCAGACGAGGTCGGAAACCACGACACCGTCGGCGGCGCGTGCTCACAGGAATCGAACACCCTGCGATACGGCCACCACACCAAGCATCAGCACGCGTGCGTCGAGAACTTCCTCGTCGAGGGCGCAAAATGGGGGCTCGGTAAGCGGGACCTGGTGTCCAACATCAACTTCTTCATGAACGTCCCGGTCGACCCCGACGGAACACTCGGAATCGTCGACGGACTGTCGGCACCAGGCAAGCGGCTCGCGTTGCGTGCCGAACGTGACGTGCTCGTCCTCGTGTCCAACTGCCCGCAGATCAACAACCCGTGCAACGGCTTCGATCCCACGGCCGTCCGCATGATCGTCACACGGCCGGGAGCAGACGAATGAACGCAAAACTGACCATCGTGCGTCCCGGAATGCTGACGACGGTTCAGGACTATCCAGGACGCGTCGGATACTGGCAGATCGGAGTCCCACCATCGGGCCCGATGGACGACCTGTCGTTTCGGTTGGGAAACACCGCACTCGGAAACCCCGAAGGCGCCCCCGGCATCGAATGCGCGATGGCCGGACCTGCCATGACGTTCGACGAAGACACCACGGTCTGCATCACAGGTGCCCCGGTGTCGGTGACCGTCGACGGCGTCGTACACGGTCAGTGGCGTCCCGTTCTCGTCCCCGCTGGATCGGTGCTCGACGTTGGAACGGCCAGCGGCCCGGGACTGCGCATCTACGTACTCGTACAGGGCGGAATCGAGACCGACGATTATCTCGGCAGTGCGTCGACCTTCACCCTGGGCAGGTTCGGGGGACACGAAGGTAGGACTCTGCGGGCAGGAGACGTTCTCAAACTCGGACAGGCGACCGGGGTCGCGGGAGCTGTTCCCGCCGAGCATGTTCCGGCGATACACACGTGCTGGGAACTTGCGGTGACCGAGGGCCCGCACGGGGCGCCGGAGTTCTTCACCCGCTCCGACATCGACACGCTGTACGCGACCGAGTACGAGGTCCACTTCAACTCCGACCGCACCGGTGTCCGGTTGATAGGTCCGAAACCAGACTGGGCCAGAACCACCGGCGGCGAAGCCGGACTTCACCCTTCGAACATCCACGACAACGCGTATTCGATCGGTGCACTCGACTTCACCGGCGACACGCCCATCCTCCTCGGACCCGACGGACCGAGCCTCGGCGGCTTCGTCTGCCCGATCACGGTGGTGTCCGCTGATCGCTGGAAGCTCGGACAGTTGGCTCCCGGGAACAAGATACGCTTCGTGCCGGTCCGCGCCGAACGGGCAGCCTCCCGGCGTGACCTCGGAGTATCGCGTCGAGCCTCCAATTCGGTTGTTCATTCCTCCGGTGGTGACGGCGACGACGGCGTCATAGCCCGTCGTGACGGCGACACCGCGGTCACGTACCGGCGCTCAGGCGACGACAACGTGTTGGTCGAATACGGCGACATGAATCTCGACCTGGCGTTACGTGCGCGTGCTCATGCACTGCATCAGCGACTCGAAGCCGAGAAGCCGGCCGGACTACTCGATCTCACCCCGGGAATCCGCAGCCTGCAGGTCCGCGTCGACCCGGACGTGCTGCCCGTCCGCAAGCTGATGGGAATGCTCGCCGAGGCGGAGGACACCTTGCCGGCGGTCAACGAACTCGTTGTGCCCAGTCGCACTGTGCGGATGCCACTGTCGTGGGACGACCCGGCTACGCGCGAAGCGATCCAGCGGTACATGCACGGGGTTCGCGCCGACGCGCCGTGGTGCCCGTGGAACATCGAGTTCATCCGCCGGATGAACGGTCTCGAATCCGTGAACGACGTGTTCGACACCGTCTTCGGCGCCGAATACATGGTGCTCGGACTCGGTGACGTTTACCTCGGAGCGCCGGTCGCGACGCCGCTCGACCCACGTCATCGCCTTGTCACGACCAAGTACAACCCCGCCCGCACCTGGACCCCCGAAAATGCCGTCGGGATCGGTGGGGCGTACCTCTGCATCTACGGCATGGAAGGCCCGGGCGGGTACCAGTTCGTCGGACGTACGACGCAGGTGTGGAATCACCGCCACCCCGCGAAGTCCGGGCCGTTCGAGGAGGGCACTCCGTGGTTGCTGCGATTCTTCGACCGGATCTCCTGGTACCCCGTCGAGCCGGAAGAGTTGATGGATCTGCGCGCGGACACCGCCGCCGGCCGCGGTGGGGGCGTCGAGATCGAGGACGGCAGCTTCTCGCTGGCCGAGCATCAGGAGTTCCTCGCGTCGAACTCGCGCTCGATCGACGAGTTCCGCGCGATGCAGTCCGTCGCGTTCGGGGCCGAGCGTCAGCGTTGGTCCGACGCAGGAGAGTTCGCGCTGCCCGGCTGATGGTCGAGTGAGCACAGTCGTCTTAGAGTGAGCACCGCTTCCAGAGTGTCGGAAGCGGTGCTCACTCAGCAGTAACGGTGTTCAGTCCGCCTGGAACGGGCAGCAGATGTCTGCGTCAGCGAGTCAGCGCGCGATTGAACAGATCGGTGAACGGGCGAGGCGACGGGGTTCCGGTGGGCCGGAAAGGCGCAGAATCCCTCGACGCGGATACCCACTCGGTTCTGCTCACCCGCGACAAGTCGAGCTGATACCGGGTGTCCGCGGCGAGTCGGTGCAGGAAGAGGGTTCCGGTTCGCCCGTTTCCTTCCCGAAACGGGTGGGCATGATTGAGCGTCGAGTACACCGATGCGAGCGCGAACGACGCAGCGCCGTTATCGAGCGCTACCCAATCGACGGCGGCGATGATCTCTTCCACCTCGGACAGGTAGTTCCGAATCGCCGAGACCGGAGCAAACGTTGCCGCACCTTTCCTGATGTCGACGGTTCTGATGTGGCCGGCCCACTGGTACAGATCTTGGAAAACGTGCTGGTGAAGTAGGAGAAGTTCGGCTGTGTCTCGCGTGTGCGGTACGAGGTCGCTGCCGAGATGCGCCTCACCCAGACGAAGCGCGGTCGCCGCGAACTCGAGTGATTGCAGTGCGGCGGGATCTCGCACGTCGAAATTGTTCTCGAGCACCGATGTACCGCGATAGACGTACGGCGCTGATCTTCGCCAGCGGATTCGCGGGGGAATTGCAGACGAGAGGCCGACTGCTCGCGCTAATTCCTGCTCGAAATACTCACGCCGAGAGAGCATCCCGATCATGACGGCCTCGAGTTCCGCGATCTGCTCGTTACTCGGATCCCAGCCTTCGAGGCGCTCCGCCGCTAGAACCTGTTCGAGCGCAGTGCGATTCACGGGTCGATGTCGGGTAGCGCCGACGCGGACGCGGCATATTCGAGTCGTCGTTGCACACCTGCGACCTCGCGCACTGCATTGCTCAGCAAGCTCCGCGAGAGCGGAGTGAGTTCGGAGATCACGACTTCGTCGGTCGGTGGCCGACCTGCCGCGAACTGATCGGTCTGGTGGCGGACACGAATCTGCTGCAACACCTCGAAAGATTCGATCAGTACCTGGGCGTCGTCGTCGAGTAGGAAACCGCTTCCCGCTGCAGCCTTGAGGCGTTCGAGTGTCGAACTCGTGCGGGCGCCCACGGAAATCCCCGCCCAACGAGCGATGTTCACGATCGGTTGGACGGCGCTGGCTTTGAGGTCGACGGTTCCGGTCCGACGCGTCATCACGTCCTTGAACGAATGGAGCTTTGCCTTGTCTCCGACGGCTTCGCGAAGGAGCAGTCGCATGACGGCCGGATGCAGTCGCAGTTGATCCAACGCCGCAGGACGAGGATCCAACGCCGGATCGCCCGCGACGACGCGGGCATCCGCCAGCATCGACAACATGACCAGGGCTTGGTCCTGGTACGGATTGGATACCCATTTCCGCAGCGCAGTGCGCCATTGTGGGAGCGTCCGAGCAAACCTGGCCTGGGTCGCGACGGCGTTCTTGGTGTCGCGAGGGAACCCGCAGAGATCGAGGATGTCGTGGATGGTCTTCGCGGCGTCGGCTCCCTCGTGATGAGATTCGCCGCCCCACACCAGCGCACTGTCGATATCCGAAGAGGGGAGCGCTTCACGTCTGGCGACGCTGCCGAGCGACAGCCACGCGAAATCCGGTCGCTCGTCTCCGCCCACCACCAATTCGATGGCGCGCCTGACTGTCACGTCGATCAGCACCGCCAGCGTCGCACCGATGTCGAGCGGAGAGACCCGTGACGCCACCAATTCCGTCACCAGAACAGGGACCGCGCGGGCTGTTTCGACGAGGTGGGCGTCATCCTGTGCTGTGGCGAGCGCTGCGCGCAGTTCGAAACCCTGATTGGTGGCCGAAGTCAGGAGGTCGCTGAGTTCGAGCACACCCATCAGTGCGCCTGCCTCGGTCACGACCGGGAGATGGCGCAATCCGTACTCGAGCATGTCGGTCACGGCGTCGGCGCCCAATCGATCCGGATCGACTGTCACTGCTGACGGCGTCATCACCGTTGATACCGGCTGATTGCTGTCGATACCACCGACTACCACACGAGCACGTAGGTCACCTTCGGTGAAGATCCCGAAACCGGTTGTCTCCGTCGGGATCACAACAGCGCGGCGGCCCGCATCGGTCATCAACTTCGCGGCCTCGCGGATGGTTGCCCGGCCATCGCAGACAATTGCGGGCCCGCGCAACAGGTCTCGCACCCGGCGCATGGCGGGACTCTGCATGCCTTGCCCCGTCGAGTGCCCCGTCATGGGGTCATTGTCGCAGGTGTGTCCGGTTCAGGCAGCGGAGGGTGAGATGTCAGAGACCACCGAGTCGCGAGAGTACGTCGAGAGCGGAATCTGTAGTACGCCAGAGCGCGTCGATCTCCTGTTCTGCGCCAGGACGTGTCTGCGGATTCTGGAGGGCGAATCCGTTGGCCAGCGTGATGGTGTTGTATCCGCTGTCGGCGGCGCGGAGCAACAATTCCGAGGGCTGCGAGTTTCCGGCCAATCGGTCGAGTCCTTCGCCGACGAAGTAGAACCGCCAGAGCGGCCCCAGATCGGCGTCGTACTCGGCCTTGGTGAGGGTCACGATCGAACCACCCTTGACGGCAATGGAATCGACGATCTTGTAAAAATCGGGGACATCCTCCGCAGTGGTTCCGGACGTGGCGACGGCGTGAGCGAGGTCGACGGTGAGATGCGCGTTGTAGCCGGCCATGGCGACCCGTGCTGGACTGGCGTCGCACTGACGTGTCAGGGCGAAGTAGTTGCTCCACGCCGGATCGGTGGGCGTACCGGTGAACTCTGCATGGACGTTCACCAGGTACCTGCGCAGCAATTCGAAGCTGACGGAATGGGCCCACTCGTCATCGGCGAAGGCCGCAGGGTCTCGCTGCAGCGGCATCACCGCCTCGTGTTCGACAGCGTCCAGGCCGATGGAGAACAAGCCTCGCCAATCGTGGTGTGAGACGAGGATCGACGTGATCTCACGATGTCGTTCGACAGCGGTCTCGAGCCGAGGCAGTCCGGCACCGTTCAGGGTCGTGACGTCGCTGAGTTCGGCAATCCGGCCCACCTCGGCATTGCTCAACTGGCTGCCGCAAGCCGTCGAAAGACTCTCGCCCGGTTCTGCGAGTGCAGAACCGGGCGAGAGGAAAGCGGCGGTGATGCCGAGCGCGAGCGTCAACGGATACAGCCGCATCGGTTTCATCGGCTCAGACTAGGCGCCCACTGTCACAAACGTCCGGATTGGCGATCAGCTGAGAACCGCGTCGGCCTCGATCTCGATGAGCAGAGCGGGGTCGATCAGCGAGCTGACCTCGAGGATCGTCGTGGCGGGACGAATCTCGCCGAACACTTCACCGTGCGCGAGAGCGGCCTGCTCCCACTGCGTCATGTCGCGCAGGTACATGCGAGTGCGGATGACGTCGTCGAGCGAGGCGCCGGCCTCGGCCAGTGCCGCCTTGATCGTTTCGAGCGCTGCGCGGGTCTGATCTGTGAGGGTCTCACCAGGAGCGGTGGTGCCGGAGACTGCGATCTGGTTACCGATGCGCACGGCACGGGAGTAACCGATCTTGGGTTCCCATTCGGAACCGGACGAAATATTGATTCTGTTCGACATGCACCGAATTCTGCCAACAACTTCCCGGCCGTGGTGAGGCACGGTCGGGTATTCGCTCCATCTTGACATACCTTAGAACAAGTGTTCGACTTGGGGCCATGAGGTGGTCGGGTCAGGCATTGGATGCAGATGACGGAGCGCTACCCGGACTCGAACGGGCCGGGTTGGTTCGCTCCGTGCAGACTCCCGAGTTCGAGGGAATCACGTTTCACGAGGTGCTCTGCAAGAGCGCGCTCAACAAGATGCCCGAAGAGTCGACGTTGCCGTTCAGCTTCACCGTCAACCCTTTTCGTGGTTGCTCGCACGCATGCCGATATTGTTTCGCGAGACCGAGTCACGAGTATCTCGACCTCGACGCCGGCGCGGATTTCGATTCCCAAGTGGTCGTGAAGACGAACATTGCCGCGGTGCTCCGCAAAGAGTTGGCGCGAAAGTCCTGGAAACGGGAGGCGGTGGCACTGGGTACCAACACCGATCCCTATCAGCGAGCCGAGGGCCGATACCGCTTGATGCCCGGCATTATTCGCGCGTTGACCGAATCCGGAACTCCCTTCTCGATCCTGACGAAGGGAACTCTGCTCCGACGGGACCTGCCGCTGTTGAAAATGGCGGCAGCGCAGGTCGACGTCGGAATCGGTGTGTCGTTGGCGATCAACGACGCTGCACTTCAGAAGCAGATCGAGCCTGGTACCCCGTCGCCGCGGGCGCGTCTCGAGATGATCCGCGCCATCACCGACGCGGGATTCTCGTGCAATGTCATGGTGGCGCCGGTCATTCCGTTCCTCACCGATTCCACCAGTCATCTCGACGGGCTGTTCGAGGCACTGTCCGAAGCCGGTGCGACGAGTGTGACGGTCTTCCCGATGCACCTGCGGGGGAGTACTCGGGGTTGGTTCATGAATTGGCTTGCTCAGGAACATCCGGCGCTCATCCGTCGCTACCGCGAGCTGTACGGGCGGGGCGCGTATGTCACTCCCGAATACAAGCGTTGGCTCGCAAGCCGTGTCGAGCCATTGGTCGAGCGCCATGGGTTGGGTGGTCGTTCGGAGCATCGAGACGTCAGTGCAGCTGGCAGTGAGCCGCGTGAGGCGCCCCGGGAACTGGTGGGTGCGGGAGCAGCTCTCACTTTGTTCTGACGGCCGCGGGCGCGTAAATCGGAGGCGCCCCGGACGTTTGCCGGGCTACATTCGCCTGGTGCTACTCACACTGACGTCCACCCCGACCCCGCAGACTCCTGATGCGACCGCGTTGAGCTACCTGCTGCACAAACATCCCGACCGCGTGCAAAGCTTCGACTTGGCGATCGGCACCGCCACGGTTCTGTACCCTGAGGCCTCAGCCGAAAAGACCACGGTGGCAGTGATTGTGGACGTCGACCCCATCGAACTTGTGCAGAGTAGGTATCGACGCGGCAAGAGTGGCGACAACTTTTCGCTGGGTGAGTATGTCAACGATCGTCCGTATGCGGCGTCGTCCATACTCTCGGTTGCTCTGTCGAAGCTGTTTCGCACCGCGTTGACGGGAACGTGCAAGTCGCACCCGGAACTCGTCGGAACCGAACTCGCGTTGACTGTCTCGATTCCGGTGGTTCCGTGTGGCGGCGATGCGGAATTGCCTCGTCGGTTGTTCGAGCCGCTGGGCTGGGATGTGGCCGCGATACCGGTGCAGCTTGATCCGCACCTGCCGACGTGGGGAAACTCCGACTTCGTGTCGTTGACGCTCACCGGGGAACACACGGTGCAGAGTGCCCTTCGGCACCTCTACGTGCTGTTGCCGGTCCTCGACGACGTGAAGCACTACTGGGTGGGACCCGACGAGGCAGACAAGTTGATCCGCGTCGCTGGAGAGTGGTTGGCGTCGCATCCGGATTCCGCGCTGATCATGTCCCGCTACCTGGCGCGTCGACGCGACTTGGTCGAATCGGTGGTCGATCGACTGATTCCCGACCAAGCAGAGGCGCAGATCGAACTACCGCGACCGGATCCGCCGCTGGCACGGCTTCGCGTCGACGCAGTTTTGGCGACGCTTCAGCGACTGCACGTCAGAACGATTGTCGACATCGGTTGCGGCGAAGGCAAACTGATCGAGGTGCTGATGCCGCACGCTCAATTCGACAAACTTGTCGGCGTCGATGTGAGCGCGCGCGAACTGACACGGGCGCAACGCAGATTGAAGTTCACCGAAATGTCCGACGCCCAACGTGAACGTGTGTCTTTGATGCAGTCGTCCGCGACGTACCGCGACGCACGCTTGAAAGGCTTCGACGCAGCCGTGCTGATGGAGGTGGTCGAGCACGTCGACACGGCGCGCCTGCCGGCGCTGGTCAGATCGGTCTTCGTGGACGCAGCACCGCAGTATGTGCTGCTGACTACTCCGAATGCCGACTACAACGTGCTGTATCCGGCATTGGCCGCGGGAGAGTTCAGGCACCCCGATCACAGGTTCGAGTTCTCCCGAACCCAATTCCGCGACTGGGCAACCGAAACGGCCCGAGTCCACGGCTATTGCGTGGAGTTCGAATTTATCGGAGCAATTGATCCGGTCCTTGGCGGGCCGACACAGATGGCAATCTTCACGAAGGAGGCACGAACGTCATGACGGTGTACGAGATTCCAGATCTCGCCCTGGTAGTACTCATCGGCGTCAGTGGCTCGGGAAAGTCGACCTTTGCGGCGCGCCACTTCGGTGAGTACGAAACCCTCTCGAGTGACACATTCAGAGGGTGGGTCAGTGATGATCCGAACTCACAGGAGTCGACGTCCGATGCTTTCGAAGTGCTGGAGTTCGTCGCGGCCAAGCGTTTGCGACGCGGACGCCTCACGGTGGTCGACGCGACCAACGTCCAGCCCGCCGCGCGCAAGCGACTCGTCGCGTTGGCTCGCGAGCACGACATACTGCCGGTGGCAGTCGTGCTCGATGTTCCGGAATCGGTCTGTTCTGCACGAAACGACGCTCGCTCTGACCGGACGTTCGGACGCGACGTGATTCGCCGCCAGCACCAACAGCTGACTCGCTCGCTCCGCGGGCTGGGTAAGGAAGGTTTCCGTTCGGTTCACATCCTCAGAGGTGAGGACGCGGTTTCCGAAGCCACATTCTTGCGCCACCCGCTCCGCAGCGATCTGCGTGTCGAGCGTGGTCCGTTCGACGTCATCGGTGACATCCACGGATGTCGAAGCGAGCTCGAGACGCTCCTCGTGAAACTCGGCTACACCGTCGACTACGGGACGGACGGCAGAGCTGTCGATGCGGTGCCGCCGGAAGGGCGAACTGCCGTCTTCCTCGGTGACTACGTGGATCGAGGACCGGATTCGGTCGGTGTGCTGCGTCTGGTCATGGGGATGGTCGCGGCGGGACATGCGATAGCGGTTCCGGGTAACCACGAGAACAAACTCGTCAAGGCCTTGCGCGGTAAGAAGGTCACGGCCAGTCACGGACTCGCCGAGACCCTCGAGCAGATGGCCACCGAGTCGGCGGAGTTCCGCGAAAGCGTCGTCGACTTCTGTGACGGCCTCGTCGCGCACCTCGTCCTGGACGACGGCAAACTCGTTGTCGCGCACGCCGGTCTCAAGGAGGATTACCACAACAGGGCATCCGGTCGAGTCCGGAGCTTTGCGCTCTACGGTGAAACTACCGGTGAGACGGACGAATTCGGCTTACCCGTTCGATACCCGTGGGCGCAGGACTACCGAGGATCAGCGATGGTCCTCTACGGTCACACGCCGGTGCACGAGGTGGAATGGATCAACAACACCGCGTGCCTCGACACCGGGTGCGTCTTCGGTGGATCCCTCACCGCCCTTCGATACCCGGAACGAGAGATCGTGTCGGTTCCGGCGGAGCAGGTTTGGTACGAGCCGGTGGTACCGCTGGCACCGCCGACTCGTGATCCGGATGTGCTCGATCTCGCCGACGTCCTCGAAACGACCGGCGTCGACACCGAACTGCGCGGTCGAGTGTCCGTTCGCACCGACAACGCTGCCGGCGCCTTGGAAGTGATGAGCCGATTCGCGGTCGCGCCGCAATGGCTGCGATACCTACCGCCGACCATGGCGCCCTGCGCGAGCGCCCAATCCGATGACTATCTGGAACACCCGTCGACCGCGTTCGACGCATACCGGGCCGGCGGAATCGGAACAGTGATCTGCGAAGAGAAGCACATGGGTTCGCGGGCAGTGGTGCTCGTGTGCCGTGATCGATCGGTTGCTCAGTCCCGCTTCGACGCTCCGGATGCGCTCACCGGGATGGTGCACACCCGCACCGGCCGCCAGTTCTTCGACGACGACCTGACTCAGCAGTTGATCGACGACATCGCCGCCGCAGTCACCTCCGCTGGGTTGTGGGAAGCGCTGGGCACCGACTGGCTGCTCCTCGACTGCGAACTGTTGCCGTGGAACGTCAAAGCGGAAGGTCTGCTGCGCTCGCAGTACGCGTCGGTCGCGGCGGCCGGGCGATCAGACCTCACAGCTCGCGAGGCCGTGTTGGCGCGGGCCGGGTCGCAGGGCCTGGACGTGGCGGAGATGTTCGAACAGACAACTGTTCGGGCCGCCAGTATCGAGCGCTTCGGCGAGGCGTACCGACGGTACGTGTGGCCGACGAACGGACTGGACGGCGTCACCATCGCGCCGTTCCAGATTCTGGCGGCCGAGGGCCAGTCGTACGGGGAACGGGATCACGAATGGCACCTCGGTATTTCGGACCGCCTGGCCGCGGCCGACCCGAGTCGATTTACCACTACACGTCGCCTGGTGGTCGATCTCGGTTCCGAGGACTCGGTGTTCGAAGCGACGAAGTGGTGGGAGTCGATCACCGGCGACGGTGGTGAGGGGATGGTCGTCAAACCGCTGGCGAATCAGATTCACGGACCGCGGGGGTACAACGCGAAGGTTCAGCCGGGGATCAAGGTCCGCGGCCGGGAGTACCTGCGATTGATCTACGGTGCCGACTACCTCGAACCGTCGACGCTTGCGAGATTGCGTAACCGCAACCTCGGACACAAGCAGTCGATGGCGCTGCGCGAGTACGCGCTCGGCATGGAGGCGGTATCCAGGCTCGTCGACCGTGAACCTTTGTGGCGAGCGCACCAGGCCGTGTTCGCGGTGTTGGCTCTCGAATCGGAGCCGGTCGACCCGCGGTTGTGACGGCCGGTGCCGGGGCTCGGATTGATACCGTCGGGTATGGGTGTGATTGCTCGCTTGGACGGTTTCAATCGACGCCATCCGTGGAGTCACAACGATCACTACGGCCGGTGGGTTCTACGTAGTCTGCGCGGGGTCAGGTCCGGTCGCGCTCTCGACGTGGGGAGCGGGACGGGCAATCTGATCGACCTCTTGCGTCGGCGGTTCGACGTGGTGGTCGGTGTGGAACCCGACCTGACAACCTCGGCCGCCGTGCGCGCAAGGTTTGTCGACGACGAGAACGTGATCATCGACGCGCAGCGGATCGAGGACTTTGCATCCGAGGCGAAGTACGACGCGATCACAGTCGTCGCAGCGTTGCATCATCTTCCACTCGAAGAATCGATGAAGCAGCTGAGTAGCCTGCTCGAACCGGGCGGGCGGCTCGTCGTGGTCGGGTGTTATCGGTCGACCACACCCACCGATGCACTCCTGTCGGTGTTGGCGACCGTGTGCAATCCCGTCGTCGGAGTCGTCAAGCATCGACGGGTTGCCTTCGAGCCACTGAAGGCGATGACAGCTCCCACCGCGGAACCGGGTGAGTCGATGGCTGACGTCCGGCGCGCGGCCGCGTTGTGTCTGCCAGGTAGCCGGATCAGGAGACGCCTGTTCTGGCGATACACCCTGATCTACGACGAGAGTCCGGCCGGCGCGTCGGTGGGGGAGTGAGTAGACCGTTCCGGTTCCTGGGGAAACGCGCGTCGGCCGAACCCGACTATCGCCAACGAAGCGATCATCAGAGCGACCCCGATGCCCGCCAGATGTGAGAGCCCGCCACTGTCGACGACGGCCGCACCGAGCAGAGCGCCCGTTGCAATCGCGATCTGGAACACGACAACGTAGATGGCCGAGGCACGGTCGGTCCCGATAGGGACGGCGCGCAGAACCGAGGACTGGAGGCAGATCGGAACGGTGGTGAACGCCGCACCCCACAAGATCGTGGCGACGACAGCGAACGCTCCCATCGATGGCGCCAAGAGCCAGAAGATGGCCAGCGCGCCTGCCACCGTCGCGATCGAGATGAGCGTGAAGAGACGCGGTCGGCGGTCGTAGTACTTGCCGGCGACCCACACTCCGACGGCGCCGGCGGCACCGTAGACCAGAAGCATCGCGGTACGGATGCCACCGGACGAGCCGAGGCTTTCCTCCACCAGAAGTGTGAAGAACGTGTACGAAGCGAATTGCCCCAGGGCGGCAAACAGCGTTGCCGCGCAGATGACGGCGAGTGCCCGTTTCATCGCCGGCGTCGGCTTCGGTTTGTCTCGCTTGCTCCGATGGTGTTGATCGACCGGCATTTCGGGCAACGCACGATGCAGTGAGAAAGCAATGACCACTGCCACCACACCGATTGCCGCCGATGCGGTCCGCCAACCCCAGGACTGGCCGATCGCCGAAGACAGTGGACCTCCGAGAACAAATGCGAGAGACGTACCGGCATACACCATCGCGATGGCCTTGCCCTGTTGTCCGCGCGGAACCAGAGTGGCTGCGACCGGGGCAACGACAGCCCAGAACACTCCGTGCGTCGCAGCGCAGAGCAATCGTCCGATCACCAGCATCGGATAGTTGACGGCCAATGCTGCGACCAGTTGCGACACCGCGAGGGTGGCCACCGTCAGAACGACGACGCGTCGTCGCGGCCAGGTTTTGACCGCTCCGATCAGCGGAAGCGTCAACGCCGCGACACCGTATGCGTAGAAGGTCAGCAGTAGGCCGACACGCCCTTCGGTGACGTCGAGGTCCGTCGAGATTTCGCTGAGCAGTCCGACGGGGAGCATTTCGGCCGTCACGTAGGCGAAGGCTGCTCCGGCCAGTGTCATCAGCCGTAGCGTGGTTGCCTTCGGCAGTCGAGCAGTCATGGTGTGTAACGATACATGTATCGATACACACCTGCGTAATGGATATTTTTCACTCGCTATGCTGATGCTCATGGCCATACGTGCGCAGCGTTCGAGTCGTCCGACGATGGCCGACGTCGCCAAGGCCGCAGGCGTGTCGGTGATGTCGGTGTCGTACTCCTTCGCGCAGCCCGAGCGCGTGTCTGAATCAACGCGGGCCAAGGTGTTCGCCGCAGCCGAAGAGCTCGAGTACGCGGGCCCGAACCGGGCGGCGCAGTCCTTGCGGAGCGGGAAATTCAACAACATCGCGGTCGTCTTCAGCGAGAAGCTGACGTACGCCTTCGAAGACGCAGTAGCTCGGCGATTCCTCTCGGGAGTCGCCGAAGCGTGCCTGGATGCGAACGCCGCGCTGATGATGCTGCCGAACTCGGGGAAACCGGGAGACGTCGACAGAGTTCGCGACGCGGCAGTAGACGGTTTTGTCGTCTGGACCACCGTCTTCGACGATCCCATCCTCGACGCGATTGTCGGCACCGGAAAACCCGCATGCGTCCAGGGGGGGCCGTTGCACGAGGGTGTGGATCTCGTCGGGATGGACGATGTTGCCGGCGCCGTTGCGATCGCGGCAGTCGGGTTGTCGGGGGCGCAGCGACCCGCGGTGATCAGCCTTCCGTGGGATCGTGAGCGTCGGTCCGAGATTCGGATGGACGTGGATCCAGGTGAAGCGTTCTTTCCGGTGTCCCGCCATCGGCTCGAGGGCTACGAGCGCGCCGTCCGCGATGCGGGCCTCGATTGGTCCTCGGTGCAGGTGGGGGTGGTCACCGTCAACGAGCGAAGTGAGGGTGCGCGGATGGCTCGGTCCCTGCTCGACGTTCCCGAGAGCCGAAGGCCCGATGTCATCTTGGCGATGAGTGACGAACTGGCTCTGGGGGTTCTGGACGCGATCCGTGAACTCGGCCTCGCGCTGCCCGACGATGTCGCAGTCGTCGGATGGGACGACACAACAGCCGCATCGGACGCCGGCCTGACGACCGTTCGCCAGTCCCTGTTCGATCAAGGGCGCAATGCAGCTCGCGTGGTTCTCGGGCTGGACGATGCGGTCGAGCCGGTCGAATGGTCGGTGCGTCGGCGAACCTCGACGCGATGATCACGCCGGTAGTCATCGACGGTCTGCGTTTTCGGTGGTTTGTTCCTCCAGAATTGGGGGAGACCGTCCGTTGGGGGCTCTCGTGGAATGCCGACAACCCGCGCCGGTGGGCGGTTGCCGAAGTCGCGGGTGCATTGCACCTACTTGCCGGAACTCCTCGTGACGACCCAAACGCGCGTCAGGCGTGATAGACTTCGGCGCAGATGCCGCCACGACCGGAGTAGTTCGGCGCCTGCGGCTCATGTCGATCGAGTCCGACATGCTTCCCGACCCGAAGATTCCGCACGGCGCAGATTGGGGTTGGGCTACGACGCAATTCGTGCCGGGCTCCGAGCGCTTCTACGAGTTGGCGCGTGCACCTCGTGCGTTGCGCTCGTACCAGCTGACCGATCGTGAATACGGGCCGCGGCGCGAGGACTTCCTCCTGGTCGACCTCGAGACGGCTGCTTGATCGTTGGGACCTGACACCGTTTTCATTCAGTGGACATAGACTCCAGCTGACCGGAACCAGTGTCTGCTCGACGCAACCGGTGCCAGGTGCTGCGACTAGCGCGCTCCACCGGCCACGTTCAGTGAGTATTTGCCGGGCGGCGCCCCGACATGCTTGACGAAGTGCCGCGACAGGTGGGATTGATCGTGGAATCCGACGTCGACGGCCACGTCCGCCAATTCGCGCCCGGCGAGGATTGCGCGTCGCGCCAGATCGATTCGACGTCCCGTCACGTACTTGTGAGGCGGAAGCCCGAAATGCTTCGCGAAGTTCTTGATCAGATACGTGGGGTTCCGCTGCAGGATGTTCGACGCTTCCCGCATCGTGATTCCCGTTGTGAGTCGCGCATCGAGCAGGTCCCGAAGTTGATCGGCAACGCGTTCGTCAACGGTCGGCGTGTGACGGGATCGACCTGTGGCCGGTGTGAGGATCTCGTTCAATCTTTCAGAGAGGAACCCCAGGCGACTTTCGGCCTCGAGTGATTCGCCGTCCGGGCCGAGTGCAGAGTGCAGTTGATCGATGCGATGGCGCAGGAGATGGTCTCGAATCTCGGGGCTGTCCACCGCCGGGCCGATGAGGACCTCGCCGAGAACTGACGTGTCGAGGTAGAGGATTCGTTGACGAAATCCGGCCTCGGTGACCGGAACTCCGTCGTGTGCGATGCCTGGCGGCAACAGAGTCACGATCTCGGGTGCCGCGCCATGAGCGCGATGATCGAGGTCGTATGCAATCGTGCCGCGGTCGACGAGCATCAGGGACCACTGATCGTGCGTGTGTTTGGGATAGGCGTGTCCGACGAAATCGGCATGGAAGACCTCGGTGATTCCCGCGAGGCCCGGTGCCCACGCGGTGATCTGTGCGCCGCGGGGGTCCATGTCAGAAACGTACAAGACGCAGCTGCCTCGGGTGACGAAGAGTGGCGGGGTCGTCATCGCAGTGGTGGCGCGCCCGAGGGAGGAACAACATGAACAGTTCGGCAACAGCGGTATCGCTCCGCGAGAAGTTCGGTCAGTTCACCGAGCACTGGTCGCCCAAGAAGATTGCGGCCCTCAATGATTACGAGATCAAGATCGTCAAGATCAAAGGTGAATTCGTCTGGCACTCCCACACCGACACCGACGAAATGTTTCTGGTGACAAAGGGGCAGATCCGAATCCAACTGCGCGACGGAGATGTTTCGCTGGGGCCCGGTGAATTGTTCGTTGTGCCTCGCGGAGTCGAGCATTGTCCCATCGCCGAAGAGGAAGCGGAGGTGATGTTGATCGAACCCGTGGGCGTGGTGAATACCGGGAACGTCGGAGGATCACGAACCGCGGTGCTCGAGGACTGGACGTAGCTAGCGGCTCTTCCAATCCAGGGGATTGGTTCGGAGCGGCAGTGCCATGCCCGATCTCCAGAGCGTCGCCGCGCGAGAGTGCGGACGGAGCTGGACCTCGCGCCTCATCGACTGCGTGAACTCGTCGGTGAACCCTGTTCGCGGGTACTCCGCGATTGCTGCATCAACAGTTGCTCGCGGAATTTCGGGCGCACGCCGACCGGCAACGTCGAAATGCGCTGCGGCATGCAGTAGATAGGCGTCAGCGCCCGCGCCGCGGTCGACGGTCAGATCCATGTGCAGACGGATCGCTTCGCCGATTCGCTGTACCGACCTCTCCGAAGTTCCCACTCGGGTCGCGAGTTCTTCTGCGTCTGCGGCACTGATGTAGGTGAAACACCCGTGCTCGGCCGATCCTTCTGCGCCCAGTCCGACATCGTGAAGGGCGCACGCAGTGAAGAGATCTTCGGGGTCGTACTCGATCGCATCGATCTGCGCGAAGGCGTCGGCCCAGATCCAGCAGCGCAGGCTGTGGTTCAAGACCGCGGGGGAGAGGGTTCCTCTGGCGTGATCGAGCGCTTCGCTGCACAGCTTGGTGTCGGGGAGTGGGCGTTTGCGCAGCTCGGGTGTGCGAGTGGGGTAGCGGCCGAGCCGGAGTCGGAGCATCGACGGAGCACTCATGGCCTGCGCAGCAGCCGCGCGGGCCATGAGTTGTATCTGCTCGAGAGTGGTGAGCTCACCAGGGCGCATCGAATTCCTGTTCTGGGTGGGGGACAGCTGGATACGAATCTAGTTGGCAGGGAAACTTCTTCACAGATGTCCAATATCTGCCAATGACGGAAACACGGAATTATCCGAATATTGGTTGAAAGCAAGTGCCATCCAACGGCAACCCCGAATCTGTAGCCTCACCTCTGCACTTCGCAAGAACCATCAAGCAACGACGGTGGGGCTCGGGCTCAGATGACGCCGAACCCGACGATCCCCGGGACTTCCGACGGGACGATGCGATGGAGCATGACCTTGTTGTTCTCGTTGCCGCCGACGGTCGTCAGAGTGCCGGCGTCGTTGACCAGAACGACGTTGACGTGTTGGCCGAAGGGGCTCGAGTCGCCGTACAGGATCGTGTCGCCGACCTTGGGTTGGTAGTCCTGACCGTAGGGGACAAACGCGTCGACGGACTCGTAATACTCCTGCAGCGTGTACACCCCGGGGATGCGCCACGACCCTGAGTTGGGGTTCGAGAACGGCGTGCCGATCTGGTTCATCGACCAGCTCACGAAATCGGCACACCACGATTCTTCGACACCCTCGGCGTATTTGGTGCCGGGACTCCCTGACTCCCACTCCTGCTCGAGGACGCCCAGTAGCGCACTCTGCTGAGCGCTGAGAATGCTGTGGTCGACGGCCGGGAACGAATCGAGATTCTCGCCGGCAAGAGCGTCGTCGCCGCGCGCGAACCACCACAGTGCGCCGGCGACAACTACGACCACCACAACGCCGAATACGCCCAGAACAGCGAGAGTGCGTCTGGGCGTATTCGGTGCGTGCGACATCACGCCACGATAGTCAATTACTCGAGCGGGGGCGCCGAGCGATCGATCGTCGTCGCGAGGGGCTTCTCCTTGACGAAGAGCAACAGGACAACCGCCGCGATGACCAAGGGGACGAGGTACAGGAAGATCGGCGCCAGCGCGTCGTTGTATGCACCGACGATGATCTCGCGAACCTGGCTCGGCAACTTCCAGAGGATTCCCGGGGTCAAGGAGTTCTCGTCACCACCGACCGCGCCGCCATTCGCCGGGAGTCGCTCGGCCAGGAGATTGGTCAGACGCGAGGCGAACAGGCTGCCCACGATCGCGCTGCCCAACGACGCACCGATCTGGCGGAAGAAGTTGTTCGACGCGGTGGCCGTTCCCACTTCGGCCGCGGGGAAGGTGTTCTGCACGATCAAGATCAAGATCTGCATGACGAGGCCGAGTCCGATACCCATGAGTGCGATGTAGCAACCGAAGACCAGCAGTGAGGTCGACGGCGTCAGACGTGAGAGCAGGACCAGAGCAACAGCGACGATGGATGTTCCGACGATGGGGAAGATCTTGTAGCGGCCGGTCTTGCTGACCAGCTGGCCGGACCCGATGGAGGCGACGAGCAGGCCCGCCATCATGGGAATCATCATCAATCCAGCTTCGGTGGCGTTCTTGCCGGTCACCATTTGGATGTAGGTCGGCAGGTAGGCGAGCGCACCGAACATTGCGATTCCGATGATCAGGCCGGCGACGGTGGTCAACACGAAGTTGCGCTGAGCGAACAGGTGCATCGGAATCACCGGTTCGTCGGCACGCTTTTCGACGAAGACAAAAGCCACTGCCGTCACGACGCAGCCGACGATCAACCCGATGATGACGGCCGATCCCCAGGCGTAGGTGTTTCCGCCCCAGGTAGTGAACAGGATCAGACACGTCGCTGCCGTCGCGACGAGAACCATGCCCAGATAGTCGATGCGAGGCTTGCCGAGGTTCGGCTTCCGCAGGTGCAGAAATGCCATCGCGCTCGCGATGGCGAGTAGGCCTAGGGGGATGTTGATCCAGAAGGCCCAACGCCAACCGATGCCCTCGGTGAACCAGCCGCCGAGTAGGGGACCGGCAACCGAAGCCAGTGCGAACACCCCGCCCATCGCACCCATGTACCGGCCGCGTTGCCTGGCGGGGACGACGTCGGCGATGATCGCCTGGGAAAGCAGGATCAATCCGCCGCCGCCGAGTCCCTGCACGGCTCGACCAGCGATGAGTGTGGTCATGTCGTGGGACAGACCGCCGATCACCGAACCGACGATGAAAATGCTGATGGCGCCGATGAAGAGGCCCTTGCGGCCGATCAGGTCACCGAGTTTTCCGTACACCGGCATCATGACGGTCGAGGCGAGGATGTATGCCGTCGTCACCCAGACCATGTGGTTGACGCCGTTCAATTCGCCCACGATGGTGGGCAACGCGGTACTGAAGATCATCTGGTCGAGCGAAGCCAGAAGCATCGTGATCATCAGCCCGACAAAAACGAGGATGATCGACCGTTTGTCCGGCGAGGCCTCGGTGTCGGTATGCGTGCCGTCGGGCTCGACGGTCGCAGCTTCTCGAGTGGACATGTAGTTCCTTAGTTGAGTGACGGCGGGTGCGAGAGTGTGGATCAGCTCTCGGACCTCAGTATTCGAGCCATCAGGAGTAGTGCCGGATCGAGCAAATCTGTTCTGGGGCTTGCCCGTTCACTGTTCTGCCATTTTCGGAAGACGTAACGCATCGCGGCGCCTGCGGTGATGACCGTTGCTGTGGCTTCGTCGGCAGCGGCTGTGTCCGAGTGCAGGCGGCGATACTCGGTTCTGTTCGACAACTCCCGCGTGAGGATCCGGGTGAGCGTGTCTTCAAGATCGTGGAAGGTGGCCAGATGTTGTTGCAACAGCGTGGGATGACGCTCGAACAATTCGCGTCGATGCGCGAGCAGATCGGGTCGCTCGTCGACGATTTGCATCGCCGCCTCGAATACCGCGAGGGCGCCGCGCAGCGGATCGTCCGGGTGCTCGCCGATGAGCGTGAGCATGGTCGTCTCACTTGGCACGACGAGCATGAGCCCACCGATCGCTGCGTCCTTGGTGGGGAAGTAGTTGAAGAACGTGCGGGTCGACAGATTGCAGGCTTCGCAGATTTTCTCGACGGTCACTTCGTCATAGCCCAGGTCGAGAACGAGTTCGACGGCGGTGTGCTCGATCAGCTGCCTCGTCGCAATTCGTTTTCGTTCGCGCAATCCGAGAGTTTCGGTTCCCATTTCATCCATAATTGCACAGAGTGCAAAGTTTCATCGAATGCAATATTTCGCCCAAGAATGCCTCATGAAATGCAAAAATGGGGATCGGGTGCCTGGTGGATAGGATGAACCGCGTGGAAGACACCTTGCCCCCTTGCCCTGAATGCGCCGGCGAATACACCTACGAGATGGGCGCGTTGATGGTCTGCCCGTCCTGCACGCACGAGTGGGCGCCGACCGATAGTGCCGGCGAGGACCTGGGTGTGGTGAAAGATGCCGTAGGCAACATTCTTGCGGACGGCGACACGGTGACGGTCGTCAAGACGCTCAAGGTGAAGGGCAGTCCGACCGGCATCAAGTCAGGTACGAAAGTTCGCAACATCCGCCTTGTTCAGGGTGTTGGTGACCACGACATCGACTGCAAGGTCGACGGCATCGGACCGATGCAATTGAAGTCGAGCGTCGTCAAGAAGGTGTGACCGGACAGCGATAGTTGTCGGCTCGAAATCCTGTTCAGTTTCGACGGTTCGATAGCCACAATCGAGGTGATTCTCGACCGCTCGAACGAATGGACCGAACTGTGCCGAACTCGATCTGCCTGGCGCCCGCACTCGATAACACCGCACTCGATACAGAGGAGCAGTGGAAACGCATCGTCGATGCGCTGACGCGCAGGGGTTTCCTCGGCGCCGGGCTCGGTGCCGCGGCCGCGACCTTGCTGGCAGCGTGCAGCAGTGACGAAAATGGCTTGGAGTCAGGCGGTCTCGTCACGGTGCAGGACGAGACGGGCAGTGTTGAGATCCCTTCGGATCCGCAGCGAATGGTCATCGCCCATGTCAGCGCCATGGCGACGGTGCTCGACCTCGGTGTGCCGCCGGAGAAGATCGTCGGCGGCTTCTTCGGTCTCGAGGGTGTGAGCGGTGACGCGGTGTTGCGCACGATGCCGGAGGCTGCGAACATCCCGAACCTCGGCACGGCGGGAACGTGGAACAAGGAAGCAATCATCGGCGTGTCGCCGGATCTGATCGTCATGCTCCTGACGGCCGGAAATGCTTACGCAGCAAAGTCTTACGACGAACTCTCTGCCACAGGCGTGCCGGTGTTCGCCGGCTTCAACGGGTTCCTCACGTGGGACGAGATGAAGAAATTGGTCACCTCGATGGGCGTCGCGGTCCGACGCGAAGACGCGGCGGCCGAATTGAACGCGCGAACGGAAGACCGCCTCCTCACAATCAAGGATCGACTCTCCGCCCTCGGTTCGTTGCCGTCGGTGACCCTCCTCCGCACCGGCGAGAACGGTGTCGTCTACAACCAGGTCGACGCTCTTCTCGACGCCCTCGGTTTCCCCGGCGAACGAGCTACATCGGAGGAGTTCACGCGCACACTCACAGCGGAGCAACTCGATCAGGTGACCAGCGACGTGATCATCGTGGGCGCATTCCAGGACCAGCAGGACGTCCGCGCGCAGTTGGCGATGAACCCGCTCTGGGAGCGTCTTCCCGCTGTCCGCTCGGGGAACGTCCATTACGTCGACGACAGCCTGTGGGGCTCGGGCTATTCTCCCCGCGCGACCGAGCTGCGACTCGACGACATCGAGCGGATCTTCAGCTGACGCCGTCGTGTCACCTCGACTTATCGGTGCATTACCTCGAGAATCATGACCATGGACAAAATCAGGTTCTTCGAGCTGGTCACCGAATGGTTCGAGGTACTCGGTGTTGTCGCCATGGTTCTCGGGTTCGTGTTCGCATTCGTGATCGCGGTGCGCGCATGGAGTCGAACGCGGGACGGTAGTTCGGCGTTTCGTACTCTGCGCGAGACCATGGGCGCGGTCATCCTTCTCGGCCTCGAGATCCTTGTCGCCGCTGATCTGGTGAAGACGGTGACGTCGTCGCCGTCGCTGACAGACGCCGCAGTTCTGGGCATGATCGTTCTTATTCGGACCGTGCTGAGCCTGTCGATTCAGATCGAGATCGACGGGGTACTTCCGTGGCGCAAGGCGTTGGTGTCAAGTCCGGAACTCCTGGTACGCGCAGCGCGCGGATCAGGAGGCCGCACGACGCCCGACGCGTCGAGTTCGTAGCGATAGCCGTTGCGAGTGAAAGGTCGGGCAGATGACAGCAGTGCGTACCGAGCATCTCACGGTCGACGAAAGGCGGGCGCGCGGGCGTCAGGCGCGTAGAGATACGCCATTGGCCGCGCTCGCGGATCTGGCAGAGAGTGACCGTGATCCGATATCACTGCTCGAATTGCAGGCGAAGTCGCGGGTACAGGACCTGGTGCCCATCCGATACGGGCGGATGTCGGCATCGCGGTTATCGTTCTTCCGCGGCGCTGCTCTGGTGATGGCCGACGATTTGTCACGCAGTCCGGATTCGGGTCTTGCCAGCCAACTCTGCGGCGACGCGCACCTGAGCAACTTCGGTATCTATGCGACGCCCGAGCGAAAGCTCGCGTTCGACATCAACGACTTCGACGAAACGTACCCGGGACCGTTCGAATGGGACGTGAAACGACTGGCCGCAAGTTTGGTGATCGCCGCAAAGGACAACGGATTTTCGGGCAAGGAGCGGAAGAAGATCGTTCGCGGATGCGCGGCCGAGTATCGGGAAACCATGATCACCCAGGCAGGATTGGGAAATCTTGCAGTCTGGTACTCGCACATCGCACCCGAGGACGGGCTCGAGGCTCTCCAGATCGACCTGAAGAAGCGCATGCTTGCTCGCACACAAGCGACGCTGGACAAGGCTCGTCGCCGCGACAGTGTGCAGGCGGCAGGCAAGTTCACCGAAATCGTCGACGGCCGGCGGCAATTCATCAGTGATCCGCCGCTGATCGTGCCCGCAAACGAGTTGTTCGCAGGGACCGATCTCACGCAGATCGAGGAGTTGCTACGTCAGCGCGTTCGGTCGTATCGGAGCACGCTGCAGTGGGACCGTCGGGTGTTGCTCGAAAGCTTCGAGATGACGCACATTGCGCGGAAGGTTGTCGGTGTCGGGAGCGTCGGAACACGCGCATGGATGATCCTCATGAAAGGCGTCGACGACGACGATCCGTTGATCCTGCAGGTCAAGGAAGCGCAACCCTCGGTATTGTCCGGCTACGTCGATGGTCCGACCTTCAAGAACGAAGGGGAACGCGTCGTCAACGGGCAACGCTTGATGCAAGCGACAAGCGACATCTTTCTCGGCTGGGAACGAGGGCCGGGGCTCGACGAGGGTGAGCACGATTTCTACATTCGTCAACTGCGTGACGGTAAAGGGTCGGCAGTCATCGAAGAGATGGTGCCGCAGGGGCTGGAACTCTACGGGCGCCTGTGCGCCAGGGTCCTTGCCTACGCACACGCTCGCTCGTCCGATCGGATAGCGATCGCCGAATATCTCGGTGACGGAACCGAATTCGATTTCGCGATCGGGGAGTTCGCGGCTGCCTACGCCAAGCGCAATGCTCGCGATCACGCCGCTCTGCTGACCGCGATCGACGACGGTCGCGTGTCAGCAGAGCGGGGAGTGTGACGACTCAGGCGAACGCGCCGTCGAGCCAGCCCTGCCACGCTGCCGTTGCTGATCCACCGTCAGCACCCTCTGCGAAGAGGTGATGGGCCGCGTCGACGGTGCCGCCGAAAGCATTTCGGCCGTAGAACCGCAGCAATGCGTCCTGGGTGCGCAAGCCGATGAACCAGTCGTTGATGTAGTCGACAATCGCGTCGACGGTTCCGATTCCGGGGACTTCCACCGACGCGGAGTCACCGACAGCGGCGTCCGAGGTGATTCCGAGGGCGCTGCGAAGCGTTCCCATCGCTTGCGGCGCGGAAGAGGATTCCGGGCCTTCAGCCGAGACATAGGTGGTGGGCCTGCCGGCGAAGTACCGCACGTACTGGCCGAGACTGTGCAGGTAGAAGTCCGTGTGCTTGCTCGCGCCGTCGTACTGGTTGTCCCAGTCATCGGCAAACACTCCGGCGTGGACGTAGCGGACAACGGCGGTGCTCTCGTCGCGGGCCTCGACGACGTATTCAAGGTTGTTGAACCAGCCGTCGGGGCCTTGCATGTGGATGGCGAGTTCGCGGGGTGGCTCCCACGTGGCGATGATCGGGCTGTCCGGGCGGCTGCCGTCGGCGGGGATCTCGAGAGGGGAGGGGAACATCCAGCCGGCCGTTTCGGCCGAGATGGCGGCCCAGATCTGCTCGGGAGTTCCTGGGACGACCACCTCGCGGCGGATTTCGAATTTCTCGGACATTGCTACTTCTCCGTTTCGGGCGCGTCGATCGCTTGGGTTGTGATGGTTTGGGGTGTGGTGAGGCTGGGATGCAGGGCGACAACGAGGCGGTGTTTGCGTCCGCCTTCGGAATTGCCGTCGTGATACTTGGCGACGAGTGAGTTGATCGACTCGCCGAGTTCGCCGGCGAAGGCGGCACGGTCGGCCGCCGTGGCAAAGGTGATGTCGCTGTCGATGGCAAAGGACGCCAACGGTTTTCCGGCTGCAGTTGCTCCGGCGATCAGTTCGCCGACCTCTCGGACGATCCGCGCTGCGAGACTGACGAGCCAGCGCGCCGAGAGTTGATCGGGGAACCGGCCCGGGTCCGGGGCGAGCGCCGACATGGCGGCAGGGGATATGACGTACGACGCGGCACTGGCCTGCATGATTCGCTCGGTCATGTTGCCTCGCTTGCGTTCCTCGACGAGCTCGACAAGTCCGTGGTCTTCGAGAGTGCGCAGGTGGTAGTTCACCTTCTGGCGTGTCAGCCCGATCCGGGGCGCCAGCGAGGATGCCGATCCCGGCACCGCCAATTCGGCCAGAATCCGTTGCCGAATCGGATCGAGCGACGCCTCGGCAGCTCCGGGGCGATCGATGACTGCTACGTCCAACATGAGAAAACCATCCCACCGACAACAAAATCTGTCAAGACAGAAAAAATTGTCGGTGGGAGGGTTTCGGAGATTCGCTATCGCTTGAGGTCGGGCGGGTTGTTCAGATCCCGCGCCGAGTACGTGTCACACGACGAAATCTGGCCGGTCTGGTATCCGGTCATGAACCACGCCTGACGCTGTGCGGAGGAGCCGTGTGTCCAACCTTCAGGGTTGACCCGACCGGTCGTGGACTTTTGGATACGGTCGTCGCCCACCGACGAGGCGGCGGACAACGCGTCGCGAATGTCGTCTTTTGACAAGGGCTTCAGGAACGGTTGACCGGTCGCCTGATCGGGAATCGTGTCCGCAAAATGTGCCCAGACGCCTGCGTAGCAATCGGCCTGGAGTTCGGTGCGAACCGCACCCGACTGCTCACCCTGCGGGTCGGCCTGCGCGCGGCCGATGTCGCCGAGCTGATTCTGGATGTGATGTCCGAACTCGTGCGCGACCACGTACTCCTGTGCGAGCGGTCCGGCGCTGGAACCGAAACGGTCGACGAGTAGTTGGAAGAAACTCGTGTCGAAGTACGCAGTCTGGTCGGCCGGGCAGTAGAACGGACCGACGTCACTAGACGCCTGGCCGCAACCGGTGTTGACCGAACCGCTGAACAGAATGACTTCGGGTCGCACGTACGCCGTGCCGGTCTGCTTGACCAACTGCTGTTCCCAAACGTCGTCGAGGCTTCCGACGGTCAGTGTGACGCGGCAGTTCACATCGGCGTTTGCCTGAGCGCCGGTGCACTCGTCGACCGACGACAGTCCGGTCGACGAACTCGAAGTCTCGGTAGACGTACCCAGGAGTGAGCCGGGGTCACCGCCGAACAACAGCGCCAGGATCAGAACGATAATGCCGCCCGCGCCACCGCCGATCGCGATTTTGCCGCCGCGGCCACCGCCACCCCCGCCGCCTTGAACCTGAACGCGTCCCGCTTCGCCGCGGGCCCCCTCGTTGAAGGTCATCTATGTCCGCTTTCTGCTGTCGTGAACAAGTGCTTGCCGTCACTTCTGGAGATAGCTTCGCATGCGATGCGGGTCCGCGTTTCCGCTCTGTGCAGTTCGCTCCGTAGGATCGCAGGCAAAGTAGTCGGTCGTCGGTTATTGGAAGTAGTTCGAAAGGAATCCCGTGCTGCGCACACATCTCGCCGGTTCATTGCGACCCGAGCAGGCAGAGCAGACCGTAACGCTCACCGGTTGGGTAGCCAGGCGTCGTGATCACGGCGGAGTGATCTTCATCGATCTCCGTGATGCATCCGGAGTTGCGCAGGTAGTTTTCCGGGCAGGTGACGTGGCCGAGCAGGCGCACCGTCTGCGCGCGGAATACTGCGTTCGCGTGACCGGAACGGTCGAGGTTCGCCCAGAGGGCAACCAGAACTTCGAGATCCCCACCGGAGCGATCGAGGTCAACGCCACAGAACTCGAGGTTCTCAACGAAAGCGCACCGCTGCCGTTCCAGCTCGACGATCAGGTCGGCGAAGAAGCGCGCCTCAAGTACCGCTACCTCGACCTGCGTCGTGAAGGCCCCGGCTCCGCAATTCGCTTGCGCTCCAAGGTAAGTGCTGCAGCGCGCGGCGTTCTCGCGCATCACGAGTTCGTCGAGGTCGAGACTCCGACGCTCACGCGCTCGACGCCCGAGGGTGCCCGTGACTTCCTGGTGCCGTCGCGCCTTCAGCCCGGTAGCTTCTACGCACTGCCGCAGAGCCCGCAGCTGTTCAAGCAGCTCCTCATGGTCGGCGGCATCGAGCGCTACTACCAGATCGCACGTTGCTACCGCGACGAGGATTTCCGCGCCGATCGCCAGCCCGAGTTCACTCAGCTCGACATCGAGATGGCTTTCGTCAACCAGGACGACATCATCCTGCTCGCCGAGGAAATCCTGACGGCGCTCTGGAAGCTCGTCGGCCACGAGATCAAGACGCCGATCGACCGCATGACCTACACCGAGGCAATGCGTCGTTACGGCAGCGACAAGCCGGACCTGCGTTTCGACATCGAACTCGTCGAGTGCATGGACTTCTTCAAGGACACGACGTTCCGCGTGTTCCAAGCGGAGTACGTCGGCGCCGTCGTGATGCCCGGTGGTGCAAGCCAGCCGCGCAAGCAACTCGACGCCTGGCAGGAATGGGCCAAGCAGCGTGGGGCCAAGGGTCTGGCGTACGTGTTGGTCGGTGAAGACGGCACTCTCGGTGGACCTGTTGCCAAGAACCTGACCGACGCCGAGCGTGAGGGCCTGGCGGCTCACGTCGGAGCTCAGCCGGGAGACTGCGTCTTCTTCGCAGCTGGTGCAACGAAGCCGATGCGCGCCCTCCTCGGCGCTGCCCGTGGTGAGATCGCCCGCAAGAAGGACCTCATCGATCCTGACGCGTGGGCGTTCGTGTGGATCGTCGACGCTCCGATGTTCGAGCCGACCGCCGACGCCACTGCATCCGGTGACGTCGCTCTCGGCCACTCCGCGTGGACCGCCGTGCACCACGCGTTCACGTCGCCGAAGCCGGAGTTCTTCGACACGTTCGACACCGATCCGGATTCCGCTCTCGCCTACGCCTACGACATCGTCTGCAACGGCAACGAGATCGGCGGCGGCAGTATTCGTATCCACCGCAAGGACATTCAGGAACGAGTGTTCAAGGTGATGGGTATCTCCGAGGAAGAGGCGCAGGAGCAGTTCGGCTTCCTCCTCGACGCCTTCGCCTTCGGTGCGCCGCCGCACGGCGGAATCGCATTCGGCTGGGACCGCATCACCGCGCTCCTCGCCGGCATGGATTCCATCCGTGAGGTCATCGCGTTCCCGAAATCCGGCGGCGGCGTCGACCCGCTGACGGATGCTCCGGCACCGATCTCGGCTCAGCAGCGCAAGGAATCGGGTATCGACGCGAAGCCCGAGAAGAAGTCGGAGGACAAGAAGTCCGAAGGCGACACCGGCGAAGCCAAGTAGAGCCGACACCGGATCGCCATGCTGCATTTGCGGGTGATCTGCCCGACCGAGCGCACCGAGCAAGTTCTCGGTGCGCTCGCGTCGCAGCGGGGCGCGACACACATCGTCGTGATGCGCGATGTCGCGGTTCATCCTGCCGGCGACATGGTGGAGGCCGACGTCGCCCGTGAGGCGGCAAACGACGTCGTCGATGCCCTGAACGAACTCGGCGTCGCCGAGGACGGCGGAATGACGCTCGTACCGGTCGAGACGGTGTTGTCGGCGTCGGCGCGCAAAGCCGAGCGTGACGTGCCTGGTGATCCCGCGGATTCCGTCGTGTGGGAGGAATTGCTGTCCCGCACTCGCGAAGAGTCGACTCTCAACGGATTGTTCGTCGCGTTCCTGACCATTGCGTGTCTGCTGGCCGCGATCGGCGTCGTCACCGACTCTCAGATCACGATCGTCGGCGCCATGGTCGTCGGTCCGGAGTTCGGTCCGCTGGCTGCTTTGGCAGTCGCACTCGTACGGCGAGATCGACGGTTGCGTCGACGTTCGATTCTCGCGCTTGCCGTCGGATTCCCCATCGCGATGGGCGTGACGCTTGCCGCAACGTTCGTGG
This sequence comes from Rhodococcus sp. no. 34, assembly GCF_054589475.1. Lineage (NCBI taxonomy): Bacteria > Bacillati > Actinomycetota > Actinomycetes > Mycobacteriales > Nocardiaceae > Rhodococcus > Rhodococcus sp. no. 34. The sequence continues at coordinate 350,524 of NZ_BAAILK010000046.1, read as the reverse complement.
TGAAGTTCTTCGGATGGATGGACGTCGTCAGTCTCGAGTCACTCCACGAGGTCGATTTCGTATACAAGGTCGGGCCCATTTCGTTTGTCGTCGCGCTTCTTGCCGGTGCGGCTGGGATGCTGGCACTCGTCTCGTCGAAGTCCGCTGCATTGGTCGGGGTGTTCATCTCTGTCACCACGGTTCCTGCCGCCGGTTTCGCGGTGGTTGCGGCAGCAAACGGAGAATGGCGGATCGCCGGGTTGTCGTCTCTGCAACTGGCTGTCAACCTGCTCGGGATCGTCACTGCCTGCGTGCTTGTTCTCTGGCTTAGAACCCGGGCCGACGAGGAATTCGAAGCAGCGTTGAAAGGCATTTCTCGATTTGTCGACGAGGACAAGACTCCATGACGTCGCAGGTTCGGAGTTCTGCTCACCGACAGCAAAATTCTCGAGAGAACTGTGTGCCGGTGTGGCGATTGGGGACTTTTGTCATCGCCGCAGGTAGTCGGCAATTTCTGTTGCTGTGAGGCCTTGAATTCTCCGCTGCGAGCGGACGAGCTGGGCATGATCGGAGTCACTAACGGGTAAGTTGGTCGGTGATGACCGCATTACTGGCAGACCCCGTTTCCGAAGTCGTCGCAGCTGCTGAGCAGTTGCTGACACGCCGCACAGGGGCACCCGTAACCCTGGTGGATCCCGTAGATCTCGGGGGGAGTGGCCGCACCGTCGTGCTGCGCGTTCGTGTCGCCGAGAACCCGTTCTCCCTGCCCCGAACTTTGGTGATCAAGCAGGTCCGCGACAACTTCCAGGGAGCTACCAAAACAGCGATTGCGCTCCCGGCCGCGTCCGAAGGTGACTTCGACGTCGAGACCGCATTCCTTCGTGAAGCGGTGTCGTATCAGTTCGCCAACGCGCTTGCCAAGGACGCACGCCCCGGCGCCGAACTGTTGGCGTCCGACCTCGATGCTCGCCTCCTGATCCTGAGTGATCTCGGCGACGCCACCGCAATCAGCGTCCGACTCGAAGACTCCGACCCGGACACCGTCACTTACACGTTGATGGCCATGGCTCAGGCAATGGGACGCATGCACGCCGCGACCGTCGGCCGGGAGGACGACTTCACCGCACTGCTGCGTCGAGCCGAGGTTGCCCATTGCTCCGATGAAGTTGCGGATCAGGTGGGACGTGCCGTGGCCGGTGTTCCCGCGATGCTGGTGGAAAGTCTCGGCATCGATGTGAGTTCGGACATTCTCGAGCAGGTTCAGCATGCGCAGACACTGTTCAGCGGTGGCCGGTTCCGTGCCTTCAGTCCGTCGGACCTGTGCCCCGACAACATCATCGTCAACGACGACGGCGTGCAGTTCCTCGACTACGAGTGGGGTGGCTACCGCGATGCCCTCCTCGACATCACCTACGCGTTGGTGTCTTTCCCCGGTTGCCTGTGCAACATCGACCTGACCGAAGAGCGGGCGTCGGCGATGGTCGATGCCTGGCGGGCCGAGGTAGTGGGGATGTGGCCCGCCCTGGCCGACGAGGCCGAATTGGGCCGCCGGATTGTCGAGGCCCAACTCATCTGGGTCTGGCTCAGTACCTATCTGTACCTGCCCGAGGATCATTCGCGTATCGCCGCCGTCCGCGAACATTATCTCTCGATTCCACGCGCCGACGCACTGGTCGGACGCTGGGCCAGGCTCGCACGCTCGGCTCAGCTCGCCGGCAACGCCGCCGTCGAGGCACACGCCCGCGACGTCGTGGCGGCGCTGCGGACCGAGTTCAGCTGACCGATCACACACAGAAGGGCGCCCGTGCACGAAGCACGAGCGCCCTTTCTCGGTCGAGTCCGCTCAGTTGTCGGAGACCAGATCGTTCTCGGACAGGTCCGTCGCCGCGAGCGCTGTCGCCAGATCGGGATGCCGGAACGTCGACGTCACCTGGTCGGCCACGACTCGGAAAGCAGAGGCCAGGGTCGCGGACTTGTCCGGTTCGGCCGCCCACGTTGCGGTCTGTTCGACGACGACCACGCCGTGGTGGACGTACATCTTTCCGGGGACGAGCGTGATGCCGGCGTTGGTGGCCCACTCGCGCAGGGCAGCAAGTCCCTGGCTCGCGCCCTTGGGGCCGCCTACCTCGATGTCGTCACTCGACAACTGCAGCAGAGTGTCGACGTCTTGGGAGTTGAGTGCATCGTGCCACGCGAGGACGGTGGCGATCTCGGAGGTGCTCATGGCGACAACGCTATCCAATGCGGATTCACGACTGGGTGAGGGCTGGCGGAACAGCGGATTGTGTCGGGCGTCGGTGGTCTCTAGTAGCGTCGATTCGTGAGCGATTGGCAAGCGGAAGACAGTGTGGGGGCGAAAGACGGCGTGGTGGCGGAAGACGGCCTGTTCGAGGCAACCCCGGAGGAATCCGCGATCGTCGACGAACCAGATGTCGTGTCTGTAGCCGAGCGCGCCCTGTCCTCGGTGCCGCCCGGAGCTCCTCTGGCTGTCCGCATGCGTCCGCTCACTCTTGGTGAAGTTGTCGGTCAACAGCACTTACTCGGGCCCGGCGCGCCACTCCGCAGAATGGTCGAGGGGTCCGGCGCCGCATCGGTACTTCTGTACGGACCTCCCGGCACCGGCAAGACCACGCTCGCATCGTTGATCTCGGGTGCTACCGGCCGCCGGTTCGAGGCTCTGTCGGCTCTGTCCGCCGGAGTCAAAGAAGTCCGCGGTGTCATCGAACTCGCGCGCCGCCGCCTGCTGAACGGCGAACAAACCGTCTTGTTCATCGACGAGGTTCATCGCTTCTCCAAGACCCAGCAGGACGCCTTGCTCGCCGCGGTCGAGAACCGCATCGTGCTCTTGGTCGGCGCGACCACCGAGAACCCGTCGTTCTCGGTCGTCTCCGCTCTGTTGTCGCGCTCGTTGGTCCTGCAACTGCAATCGCTCACCGCTGCGGATGTCCAGGAACTGCTCGAGCGCGCTGTCGCCGACGAACGCGGGTTCGGCGGAGCGATCACGATCGACGACGACGCGATGGAACACCTCGTTCGTCTGGCGGCCGGCGACGCCCGCCGAGCCCTGACGGCACTCGAGGCTGCCGCCGGAGCTGCACTGGACACCGCAGGTGACGCTTCGGGCCCGGTGGTGCTCGACCTCGCGACCGTCGAGGCCAGTGTCGACAAGGCCGCGGTTCGGTACGACCGTGCCGGAGATCAGCACTACGACGTCATCAGTGCATTCATCAAGAGCATTCGTGGATCAGACGTCGACGCCGCCCTGCACTACCTCGCACGGATGCTGACCGCGGGCGAAGACCCTCGCTTCATCGCACGGCGTCTGGTGGTTCACGCCAGCGAAGACATCGGCATGGCTGATCCGATGGCGCTGCAGACTGCCACCGCCGCGGCGCAGGCAGTGCAGCTGATCGGTATGCCGGAGGCTCGTCTGGCGCTGGCACAGGCCACCATTCATCTGGCGACGGCTCCCAAATCGGGTGCGGTCATCGCCGCACTCGGCGCGGCCATGGCCGACGTGGCCGCCGGAAAATCCGGACTGGTACCGCCGCACCTGCGTGACGGGCACTACAAGGGCGCCGAGCAATTGGGCAACGCAGTCGGATACAAGTACCCGCACGACACACGTGATGGTGTTCTGCGGCAACAGTATCCACCGGACGATCTGGTGGGTGTCGACTATTACCAGCCCACCGCGCACGGCAACGAGCGGGAGATCGCCGATCGGGTGAGCAAACTTCGCCGAATAGTTCGTGGCTGACGCCTGCCAGGTTCCACCGGCCGACGCGTTAGTCTGGACACCCATAGCTCGACGCTCTTGAAGGTAAGGACCGGTTAGTGCAAACCCACGAGATCCGCAGGCGATTCCTCGACCACTTCGTCAAGGCCGGCCACACCGAGGTGCCCAGCGCCTCGCTGATTCTCGACGACCCGAACCTTCTGTTCGTCAACGCGGGCATGGTTCCGTTCGTGCCGTTCTTCCTCGGGCAGCAGACGCCGTCCTACTCACGGGCGACGTCCGTGCAGAAGTGCGTCCGCACCCTGGACATCGAAGAGGTCGGCATCACCACCCGCCACAACACCTTCTTCCAGATGGCGGGCAACTTCTCCTTCGGTGACTACTTCAAGAAGGAAGCCATCTCCCACGCCTGGCAGTTGCTGACAGGTTCGGTCGAGGACGGCGGATACGGCATCGATCCCACGCGCCTGTGGGCCACCGTCTACCTCGACGACGACGAAGCATTCTCGATCTGGCGCGACGAGGTAGGAGTGCCCGAAGAGCGCATCCAGCGCCGCGGCATGAAGGACAACTACTGGTCCATGGGCATTCCCGGGCCGTGCGGCCCCTGCTCGGAGATCTTCTACGACCGCGGCGCCGAATACGGCGTCGAGGGTGGCCCCGAAGCCGACGAGGATCGCTACATCGAGATCTGGAACCTCGTGTTCATGCAGAACGAGCGCGGCGAGGGCACCAACAAGGGCGACTACCCGATCCTCGGACCGTTGCCGAAGAAGAACATCGACACCGGCATGGGCGTCGAGCGCGTTGCGTTCCTCCTGCAGGGCGTCGAAAACGTCTACGAGACAGATCTTCTCCGCCCCGTCATCGACAAGGCCGCCGAACTGACCGGCAGTGTCTACGGGACCGACCACACTTCAGACGTCCGTTTCCGCGTCATCGCCGACCACGCACGCACCGCAGCGATGTTGATCGCCGACGGTGTGAACCCCGGCAACTACGGCCGCGGCTACGTCCTGCGCCGGTTGCTGCGTCGCATCGTGCGTTCGGCCAAACTGCTCGGCAGCGAGCAGCCCACCATGCGCGAGTTCATGATCGTCGTCCGCGACACGATGGCGCCGTCGTACCCGGTTCTGGAAACCGACTTCACGCGCATCGAGAACGTTGCCGTCGGCGAGGAGACCGCGTTCCTCAAGACGCTGGCTTCGGGTTCTGCTCTGTTCGAGAATGCTGCCGAGACGGTCAAGTCGTCCGGAAAGTCGGTCATCGCCGGCGATCAGGCGTTTGCACTGCACGACACCTACGGCTTCCCGATCGACCTCACGCTCGAGATGGCGTCCGAGGCCGGTCTCACCGTGGACGAGGACGGCTTCCGCACGCTCATGGCCGAGCAGCGCAAGCGCGCCAAGGACGACGCTCAGGCTCGTAAGCACGCCCACGCCGACCTCACGGTCTACAAGGAACTGCTCGACCGAGGCGCCACCGAGTTCACCGGTTTCGACGAACTCGTCTCCGAGGCTCACGTCCTCGCACTGATCGTCGACGGCGTCCGTGTCCCGGTCGCGAAGGCCGGTCAGGACGTCGAGGTCATCCTCGACCGAAGCCCGCTTTACGCAGAGTCCGGTGGACAGATCGCCGACATCGGTTCGCTCACCGCGCCGGGCCTCGAAGCCAAGGTCAACGACGTACAGAAGATCGCCAAGAAAGTCTGGACGCACAAGGTGACGGTGCAGAAGGGCGAGATCACCGAGGGCGACGTCGTGCTCGCGCACGTCGACGCCGAGTGGCGCAAGGGTGCAACCCAGGGGCACTCCGGTACCCACATGGTGCACGCGGCGCTGCGTCAGGTGCTCGGCCCCAACGCCGTTCAGGCGGGCTCGCTCAACAAGCCGGGTTACCTCCGCTTCGACTTCTCCTGGCAGGGCGCGCTGTCCGACTCCCAGAAGCAGGACATCGAGGCACTCACCAACGAAGCCGTGGCGTCGAACTACGCGGTCAACACATTTGTCACGGATCTCGACAAGGCCAAGGCGATGGGTGCGATGGCACTCTTCGGTGAGAACTACGGCGACGAGGTTCGTGTCGTCGAAATCGGCGGCCCGTTCTCGATGGAACTGTGCGGTGGCACTCACGTCGGAAGCTCCGCACAGATCGGTCAGGTAACGCTGCTCGGTGAGCAGTCGGTCGGCTCCGGAATCCGACGCGTCGAGGCGTACGTCGGTTTGGACTCCTACCGCTACCTCGCCAAGGAACGCGCGCTCCTGGCCGGACTCTCCTCCTCGCTGAAGGTTCCTTCGGAAGAGGTGCCCGCCCGCGTCGAGGCGCTCGTCGAGCGACTCAAGGTGGCCGAGAAGGAACTCGAGCAGACCAAGGCCAAGGCTGTGCTGGCGTCGGCAGGCGAGTACGTCGCCAAGGCCAAGCGCATCGGCAGTGTCCTCGTCATCGCCGAGCCTGCTCCCGCCGGAGTCGGCGGAAACGACCTGCGCAGCCTCGTCACGGACATCAAGGGTCGCCTCGGCTCCGAACCTGCCGTCGTAGCTCTGCTCGGTGATGTCGACGGCAAGGTTCCGTTCGTGGTCGCCTCGAGCAAGGCAGCTCAAGGTCTCGGTGTGAAGGCCGGTGAGCTGGTCGCGTCGTTCGGTCCCAAGATCGGTGGCCGCGGCGGCGGAAAGCCCGACATGGCCCAGGGTTCGGGTTCGGACTCCGCAGGAATCCCGGCGGCGCTCGATGCGATCCGGGACAGAGTCGGAGAGCTGGCGGGCGGCAGCTGACGGTGGTGGCTACGCAGCAGGGTCCCGATCGCCCCGGCATCGACGACCCTGGTCGCGGGCGGCGCATCGCCATCGACGTGGGCAGTGTTCGCATCGGCGTCGCGTCCAGCGACCCCGACGGCATCCTCGCGACACCGGTGGAAACGGTTCCACGCTCGAAGGAGCGTGGGCCCGACGCGCCGGATATCCGGCGCATTATCGCCATCGTGTCCGAATACGAGGCCGTTGAGGTTATCGTCGGACTGCCACAGACGCTGCGCGGTGAGCAAGGTAAAGCCGCCGGTATCGCGACTGCATTCGCCAAACGACTGCAGCGGGCCGTCGAACCGATCCCGGTGAGACTGTCCGACGAACGACTGACGACCGTCACGGCTGCGCGCAATCTCCGCGAAAGTGGAGTCAAGGCACGCGGCCAGCGACCGATGATCGATCAGGCTGCGGCGGTGGAAATCCTGCAAGGCTGGCTGGACGAGCGGAGTAGAGCTGTGAAACCAGGGGAGTCGTCGAAGGACGCTGCACTGGAGGGCGATCTGTGAACGCGCGGTGGGATGAGGGCGGCGGAAGCCGGCCCACCAGTTCGTTCGACTTCGACAACGACGAGACCATGGTCATGCGTGCACTGCCGCAGAACATCGATCCGCCGCATATGTCGCGAGCCGAGGCACGCAAGCAACGCGAATCGCGCAACAAGCGCGCCAAGCGTGGCAAGAAGGTCGGCGTTCTCGCCCTGCTGGTGTTGGTGATCGCAGTCCTCGGTGTCGGTGCATACGGCGCTCTCTGGTACATGGATCGCAACAAGACCGCGGAGGATTTTGCCGGCCCCGGCGGCGCACCCGTGGTCATCCAGATCAACAGTGGAGAAACCGCATCGGAGATCGGTGCGACGCTCGAGGCGAAGAACGTCGTCGCGAGTTCCGCTGCTTTCTACAACGCGGCGATCGCCAATCCGTCTGAGATCCAGAAGGTGCAACCCGGCTTCTACCAGGTGCCGGTGCAGAGTAGCGCCGCGAGCGCTCTCGACACCTTGGTTGCCCCGGACTCCCGAGTCGGCAGTGTTGTCATCGCCGAAGGGCGTCAGCTGCACGACAGTTCGGACGCGCAGACCGGCTCGCTCAAGAAGGGCATCTACAACCTCATTTCCGAGGCGAGTTGTGTCGGCCCGGTTTCCGCTCAGAAATGTGTCTCGACAGACGAATTGAACACTGCGGGAGCATCTTCCGATCTGGCTTCGCTCGGCGTGCCCGAATGGGCGATGTCGTCGGTCAAGAGCGTGCCGGACAAGGACCGTCAGCTCGAAGGCCTGATCGCCGCCAGCAGTTGGGATTTCGATCCCACTGCGACGCCCACCGAGATCCTGCGGTCGTTGGTCGAGGGTAGCGCCGCCAAGTACGAGGCCACGGGAATTCTGACAGCCGGCAGCGGGGTCGGAATGTCTCCGTACCAGTTGTTGGTGGCAGCGTCGCTGGTCGAGCGTGAGGCGTTGCCCGCAGACATGGCCAAGGTCGCGCGGGTGATCGTCAACCGACTCGCAGTCGATCAGCCTCTGCAGTTCGACTCCACGGTCAACTACTCACTCGACACCACCGAGGTCGCAACCACGGATGCCGACCGTGAGCGCGTCACGCCGTGGAACACGTACGCAATGCCGGGTCTGCCTGCAACGCCCATCGCTTCGCCGAGCATCGACGCGCTGAAGGCCGTGGAATCGCCGGCGGCCGGTGACTGGTTGTACTTCGTCACGATCAACAAGGAAGGCCAGACGCTCTTCACCAAGAGCTACGAGGAGCATTTGGCCAACATCGAACTGGCACAGCAAAGTGGGATTCTCGACAGTGGACGGTAGTACCGCGACTTCGCTCGCGACGCCACGTAAGGCGGCAGTTCTCGGAAGCCCGATCGCTCACTCGAAGTCCCCGTTGCTGCATCTTGCGGCGTACGCGGCTTTGGGGCTGAGCGATTGGACCTACGAGCGGATCGAATGCACCGGCGAGCAGTTGCCTGCCCTCGTCGACTCACTCGGCCCCGAATGGATCGGTCTCTCGGTGACGATGCCGGGCAAGATCGCAGCACTCGAATATGCCACCGAACGCACACCGCGAGCGGTGACCATCGGCTCGGCCAACACCCTGGTTCGCATCGACGGCGGTTGGCGTGCCGACTGCACGGACGTCGACGGAGTCAGCGGTGCGTTGATCGCCGGCGGTGTCGGCGATCTCAGCGGCACTTCGGCGGTAGTTGTCGGCGCGGGCGGCACCGCGCGGCCGGCATTGGTCGCGTTGGCCGACATGGGAGTTCGGACGGTCACCGTGGTCGCGCGTGATCCGGGGCGCGCATCCGGTGCCATCGAATGCGGCGGTGCTGTCGGGTTGGACATTGATCTGGTCGCCTTCGACGACGCACGGCTAGGCGGGATCTGCGCCGAATCCTCGGTCTTGGTCAGTACCGTTCCCGCGGAAGCGGCAGCGCCCTTTGCCCAGCAATTGGGGAAGGCGCGATTTGTCCTCGACGCGATCTACAACCCCTGGCCGACGCCACTTGCTTCGGTTGTCGAGGCGGCCGATGGCACGGTGATCGGTGGCCTCGAGATGTTGCTCAATCAGGCCTTCGGGCAGGTAGAGCAGTTCACGGGCAAGCCCGCTCCGCGAGAGGCGATGGCAGCCGCTATCGCTTAGGTCTGTTCACAGTGTCGAGGTAGTCCACAAGACGATTCGTAGTCTGCCGCTGGCGAACGGCAGACGCCAAGCTCGAAACCATGTGGACGTTGATGGTCTTGGCAGGCTCGGGGGTAGTCGCTGGCTTCGGAGCTCGGGCGATCGTCGACAATTGGTTGCGGCGACACGGTTATCGACCAGTCGTGACTTTCTGTTGTGTGCCGCAGTGCGCCGTCGCAACAGGCTGGGTTGTCGTCGGTGCGCTGAATACCTCGGTGGTGCAGTTATTTTCCGGTCTCGCCGTGGTGTGGTGGTGCGTCGCGATCTCGACTGTCGACCTGGCTGTGCGTCGGCTGCCCAACAGTTTCACGCTGCCGGGCTACGCCGTCGTGATGGTCTACGCGACGGTGTCGGGAACGGTGTGGGTGGCGGTGGTGGGGTCGGCACTGCTCGCCGGAATCCACCTCCTGGCGCACGTGATGTCGCCTGGTTCCATGGGCGTCGGCGATGTGAAGCTCTCGCTTCCTCTGGGCGCCGTGACCGGATTGGTGGGAGCGGACGCCTGGCTGTGGTCGTTGGTGTCTGCGTCGGTGCTCACCGCAACGCTGGGCACCGCGCTGGAACTGCGAAGACAAGGGCCGGTAGCCCATAATTCGCCCATTGCGCACGGACCCTCGATGTGCCTGGCAGCCTGCGGTTCGATTGTGTTTGCCTGGCTGACGTGACGAGTGCAACATCCGCGAGAAGTCTGGCGTTATTGACCGTTCAACGACGGACGGTGAACTGCAGGAAAGACGTAACCGTCGGTTTCATAAATGCGGGTATTGCCAGCGCGCGGTCCCAGTATGCGGCGAGTCGGACTTGCCGAATGTCCACATCCTGACGTTCACTGAGGTTTCGGAAATGGGACAAAACGAATCTCGTTTCGCACTCGATTATCGGGGGAACCTATGCGCACAAGGCTTTTCGTCGCTGCGGCAGCCTGTTTGGCGGCTGTGGCTGCAGGAGCGGGCGTCGCCGGCGCCGCGCCTGCACCTTCATCGGTGGCACTGGGCGGGGGCTCAGGAATCCTGCTGCCGGACGTGGATCACTCCGATCCTGACCGAGTTGCAGCATGCACGTTGACCGCGGTCGGCTACGACAACGCCGGTTCTCTCGTGGCACTCACCGCCGGACACTGCGGAGTTGTCGGGGACCGGGTGTTCGCCGAGTACCTGCCCGAGGCCGGACCCATCGGTCGGTTCTCTTACTCGAGTCCGGTCTCGGACATCGCCGTGATCGATCTCGACGACGCCAAGGTAGCTCCGCTGCGTACCGTCGGCGGCACGACGATCAACGGAATCGGCGCCCCGCCGGCCCCGGGCACGATCGTGTGCAAGGAAGGCCGTTCGACCGGCAACACGTGCGGTATCACCTGGGGTTACGACTCCGTCTACGGTGAGATCGTCGAGCACACGTGCTCGATTCCCGGTGATTCCGGTGGACCGCTCGTCGTCGGTGACCGCCTGGTGGGCTTGATCAGCAACGGCTACCCGCCGTACTGCTTCGAGCCGCTTCCGCCGCCGTTCCACGCTCCCGACAACTCGGCGGACATCAACATCGGTTTGGCTGACATCAACGCAAACGGTGGAGGATTCCGCCTGTTCTAGACCCACAGGTACCTCTGAGATGGCCCACACGCCTCGTGCGTGTGGGCCATCTGTGTTCACCGGGAGGACCACTGTGACAACTGAGGTCTGCGACGTGGAAAGATGGTCGGCGTGCTGCGTTGGATAACTGCCGGAGAATCCCATGGTCCCGCCCTCGTCGCGATGCTCGAGGGCATGGTCGCGGGGGTCGAAGTGACCTCTGAGGCCATCTCGTCCGAACTTGCCCGTCGTCGACTCGGTTACGGCCGTGGCGCACGGATGAAGTTCGAGGCCGACAAGGTCACCATCATCGGCGGTGTCCGCCACGGATTTACGCTCGGTGGCCCCGTGGCCATCGAGATCGGCAACACCGAGTGGCCCAAGTGGGAAACCATCATGTCCGCCGACCCGGTCGACCCGGACCTGCTCGCCGATCAGGCTCGCAATGCCCCGTTGACGCGCCCGCGTCCCGGACACGCCGATTACAGCGGCATGCTCAAGTACGGCTTCAACGACGCGCGTCCCGTCCTCGAGCGCGCCAGCGCTCGCGAGACCGCGGCCCGCGTAGCCGCTGGAACCGTCGCACGGTCCTTCCTGCGTCAGGTATTCGGTGCCGAGGTCGTTTCACACGTTATTTCCATCGGTGCTTCCGAGCCGTACGTCGGCCCCGTGCCGGCGGGCAAGGATCTCGACGCGATCGATGCGAGCCCGGTCCGCGCATTCGACAAGGCTGCAGAAGAGTCGATGATCGCCGAAATCGAATCGGCGAAGAAGGACGGCGACACCCTCGGTGGCGTCGTGGAGGTCGTCATCCACGGCCTGCCGGTCGGACTCGGCACCTTCGTCAGCGGCGCCGAGCGTCTCGATTCACGACTTGCTGCTGCTCTCATGGGAATTCAGGCCATCAAGGGCGTTGAGGTCGGTGACGGCTTCGAGACCGCGCGACGTCGTGGCAGCGAAGCTCACGACGAAATCCGCCCGGGCCCGGACGGCATCGTGCGCTCCACGAACCGCGCAGGCGGAATCGAAGGTGGCATGACCAATGGTGAGGCTCTTCGAGTTCGCGCCGCGATGAAGCCGATCTCGACGGTTCCGCGCGCTCTGGCGACGGTCGACATGGAGAGCGGCGAGGAAGCGGTTGCCATCCACCAGCGCAGCGACGTGTGCGCGGTTCCGGCCGCCGGCGTCGTCGCCGAGTCGATGGTCGCGCTCGTCGTGGCTCAGGCTGCACTCGAAAAGTTCGGTGGTGATTCCATTGCTGAAACCACTGCCAACTACCGTCGTTACGCCGAGGGCATCGCAGCCCGACCGCCTCGATAGGACTCACGTATCGATGAAGCCGAAGGCTGTACTCATCGGTCCGCCCGGTGCCGGCAAATCGACCATCGGTCGACGTCTCGCGCAGGCACTCGAACTCGAATTGGTCGATACCGACGCCGAGATCGAACGGACCACGGGTAGGACGATCCCGGAGATCTTCACCCATGACGGAGAGCCTCGGTTTCGTGAAATCGAGGAATCGGTGGTTCGCGAAGCGTTGCAGGCCACCGACGGAATCGTCTCGCTCGGCGGTGGTGCGATCCTCTCCGATCGCACGCGCGAACTGCTCCAGGGGCACACGGTCATCTACCTCGAGATCAGTGTCGCCGAAGGGCTTCGCCGCACGGGGGCGAACAATCATCGCCCGCTGCTGGCCGGCGGAGATCCCAAGGTCAAGTACCAGGAGTTGATGAGGCGTCGTCGTCCGCTGTACCGGCGTTCGGCCACGATTCGGATTCGGACCGACGGCCGAAGTCCGGCGCGTGTCGTCGGGCAACTGGTGTCGAAACTTCAAGACAAATGAACAACCGGAGCGGAGTAGTGGAGCAGTGACCGAACCCGTACGTGTAGAGGTGAAGACCGCAAGTCCTTACCCGGTCGTGATCGGCCGCGGCCTGCTCGGTGATCTCGTTGCCGAGTTCGACGGCGCGCGCACTGTCGCGATCTTCCATCAGCCGCCGCTGGCAGAGACCGCGGAGGCCGTACGGGCTGCGTTGGCGGAGAAGGGAATCGACGCCCACCGTATCGAGATCCCCGATGCCGAGGACGGCAAGGATCTTGCTGTGGCGGGCTTCTGCTGGGACGTGCTCGGCCGGATCGGCCTGACTCGCAGCGACGCGATCATGAGTTTGGGCGGGGGAGCGGCGACCGACCTCACCGGCTTCGTCGCGGCTACGTGGATGCGCGGTGTCAAGGTAGTTCACGTCCCCACCACCTTGCTCGCGATGGTCGACGCAGCAGTGGGCGGCAAGACCGGTATCAACACCGAAGCGGGCAAGAACCTCGTCGGTTCGTTCCACGAACCGGGAGCGGTGTTCATCGATCTCGCGACGCTCGAGACTGTGCCGCACAACGAGATCGTTGCAGGCATGGCCGAGGTCATCAAGACCGGATTCATCGCCGACCCGGTGATCCTGGATCTCATCGAAGCCGATCCCAAGGCAGCTCTCGATCCGTCGGGAACTGTTCTGCCCGAGTTGATTCGGCGCTCCGTAGAGGTCAAGGCCAAGGTCGTGGCCGCGGATCTGCGCGAGTCGGATCTGCGCGAAATCCTCAACTACGGCCACACCCTCGGCCACGCGATCGAACGTCGTGAGCGCTACAAGTGGCGCCACGGTGCCGCTGTCTCCGTCGGCCTGGTCTTCGCTGCCGAACTCGGACGGCTCGCGGGCCGACTCGACGACGCCACCGCGGATCGTCACAAGTCGATCCTCGATCTCGTCGGGCTGCCGACGTCGTACGACGGTGATGCGTTCGGCGATCTGATGAAGGGAATGCAGACCGACAAGAAGAACCGTGCCGGGCTGCTGCGTTTCGTGGTCCTCGACGGACTGGCCAAGCCGGGTCGCCTCGAGGGGCCGGATCCGAGTCTGCTGGTTGCGGCGTACTCCGCGATTGCCCGCGATGCGCGGCCGGCCGGCGGAACGGTCCTGCTGTGAGGATCAACGTCGTCAACGGACCCAATCTGGGGCGTCTGGGTAAGCGTCAGCCCGAGGTCTACGGCGCGACCACACACGACGATCTGATCGAATTGTGCGTCGCGGCAGGCAAGGAGCTCGGTGTCGAGGTGATCGTCCGTCAGAGCGATCACGAAGGCGATCTGCTCGGTTGGATCCACGACGCGGCGGACGCGGGGGAACCGGTGATCCTCAATGCCGGTGGCTTGACGCACACGTCGGTGGTCCTGCGAGATGCATGCGCCGAACTGACCGCAGGTCTCGTCGAGGTACACATCTCGAACGTTCATGCGCGAGAAGAGTTTCGGCACCACTCCTACCTGAGTCCGATTGCGACCGGAGTGATCGTCGGACTCGGCGTCGCCGCGTATCCGCTGGCGATCAGGTTCCTCGCCGAGCGAGGCTGAACGAGGCAAGTCGAAAAAACAGTCACACGAATGCGGCCCCGAGGAGAATATCCTCGGGGCCGCATTCGGTTGTGTGGACGGCGGGCGTTACTGCTCGCGCTTGCCCAGATCGATCGCCGGGAAGACCGCGGTATCGGCGTCGGATTCCTCGACGGACATGGCGGCTCCGCTGTATGCGTGCTGCTCGGTGGGGGAGTCGTAGCCCTCGCTGACGGGCACCGGTTCGTGGTGACGCTCGTGGGACGGGGTCTGCGGAGCTGTTCCGTTCTTGCGCTGTTCACGGCTGACGAAGAAGCGTCCGACAGTGATGGCGATCATGGCGGGGACGAAGATGAGAAGGATCGTGAACGCCGCACCGGAGGTCACCTCGAAGAACAAGCCCTGCTGGGTCAGTTCGAGGGAGGGGACGAGGCTGAGTGCCCAGCTGGCAGCGCCGGAGACGAACCCGCCGACCAATGCGGCCTTGAGCCACAGCATGGTCAGATCGGCGCCGTCCTCGGGTTCGGGGAAGCTCCGGCGGTCTCGAATGCCGTCGATACCACCCCAGATCGCGGCGAAGACGATGACGATCAACAGGGACAGCCAGCGCAGGGTGGACCCCTGAAGTGGCCACTGTGCGATCGCTGCACCGAGCAACGCACGAAACACAACATGTATCAGGGCCATGCCGAGGCCACGTACCAACCACGCATTCATGGGTACAGCCTAACTAGAACCCATTACACCTTGTGGCCTAACCCACACTTATTGCTGTAACCGCGAGTTTCGAGTTGATCGGCAGGTCTGCGCGGGCGGTAGGTTCGAGGGATGCCGGTCGACTTCAGAACACGCCGTGAATCCCTCAGACGCCTCCTCTCGGAGCGCGAACTCGACGCGATTCTCGTCACAGATCTCCTCAACATCAGATACCTCACCGGTTTCACCGGTTCCAATGCGGCGCTCGTCGTCAGTGCATCCGATTCAGCGTCCGACGAGCGTGAGACGGTGATCTGCACCGACGGCCGCTACGTGACGCAGGTGTCAGAGCAGGTGCCGGACCTTCGGGCCGAAATCGCCCGTTCGAGTGCTGCGCACTTGATCGAGAAGTCCACGGCGCCCGTTCTCGCGTTCGAGTCACATGTGGCGACGTTCGCCGAACATCGGGCTTGGACCGAAGCAGCGCCGAAGATCCGGTTCGAACCGGTGAGTGGACTCGTCGAACAATTGCGCATGGTCAAGGACGAGTACGAGGTGGAGTTGTTGCGAGCCGCGTGCACCGCAGCCGATGTCGCGTTGGCGCAGTTGATCGCTCGCGGCGGTCTGCGACCTGGCCGAACGGAACGAGAGGTCGGCCGCGAGCTGGAAAATCTGATGCTCGACAACGGGGCGGACGGTATTTCCTTCGAGACGATCGTGGCGGCCGGCGCCAACTCGGCGATTCCGCATCACCGACCGACCGACGCGATCCTGGCGTCGGGTGACTTCGTGAAACTCGACTTCGGCGCCCAGGTCGGTGGGTACCACTCGGACATGACACGGACCTACGTGCTCGAGTCCGTTTCCGATTGGCAACGGGAGATTTACGAGCTCGTCGCGCGTTCGCAAGCTGCCGGTTGCGACGCGCTCGCGCCGGGTGTCGAATGTGCGGCAGTCGACGCCGTCGCCCGTGCGGTGATCGACGATGCAGGCTACGGCGAGTTGTTCCTGCACGGCCTCGGCCACGGTGTGGGGCTCGAAATCCACGAAGCACCGGGGATCGGCAAGCTCGGCACCGGTACACTTCTTTCCGGCGCGGCGGTGACCGTCGAGCCGGGCGTGTACTTCTCCGGGCGCGGAGGTGTACGGATCGAGGACACGCTCGTTGTTCGTGAGCAGGGGCCAGAGCTGCTCACACTGACCGCAAAAGACCTTACCGTCGTCTGAGACGGTTTCCCGACCCCTAGGAGACGCGAAGCAAGTGGCTTCCACCAGTGATTTCAAGAATGGTCTGGTTCTGCAGATCGAAGGCCAGCTGTGGACGATCATCGAGTTCCAGCACGTCAAGCCCGGCAAGGGCCCTGCCTTCGTGCGCACCAAGCTCAAGAACGTGCTCTCGGGCAAGGTAGTGGACAAGACGTTCAACGCCGGTGTGAAGGTCGAGACCGCCACGGTCGACCGTCGTGACATGACGTACCTGTACCACGACGGCAGCGACTACATCTTCATGGACGGCGACACCTACGACCAGGTGTCGATCAGCGAATCCACCGTCGGCGACCAGTCGCGTTTCCTGCTCGAGAACATGGCAGTCCAGGTCGCGACCCACGAAGACGTTCCCCTCTTCGTCGAGCTTCCGGTCACCGTCGAGCTCGTCGTCAAGCACACCGATCCGGGCCTGCAGGGCGACCGCTCCACCGGCGGCACCAAGCCTGCGACCCTCGAGACCGGTGCCGAGATCAACGTCCCGCTCTTCATCAACACCGGTGACAAGCTCAAGGTCGATTCTCGTGACGGCAACTACCTCGGGCGTGTGAATTCCTGAGTGTCCGGCACACATAAGAAACTCGGTGCACGCCACAAGGCGCGCAAGCGTGCCGTCGACTTCCTCTTCGAAGCCGAGGCACGTGACCTCGATCCGGTCGCACTGGCGTCGGAGCGTTCCGATCTGTCCGTCAAGGACGACGCGGTAGCACCCGTCGCGGCCTACACCGTCACGTTGGTGTCCGGCGTTGCGGAGAATCTGGACCGGATCGATCAGGTCATCTCCTCGCATCTGCAGGACTGGACGCTCGAGCGTCTGCCCGCCGTCGACCGTGCGATTCTGCGTATCGCCGTGTGGGAGCTCTTCCACGCGACGGACGTTCCGCCGGTTGTCGCCGTGGACGAGGCCGTCGAACTCGCGAAGCAGCTCTCGACGGACGACTCTCCGGGATTCGTCAACGGAATCCTCGGCCAGGTCGTTCTCGTTGCGCCGCAGGTTCGATCGGCTGCGGCCGCGACCTCCCAGCGCGCGCAGGAATCGGATTCGGGTACCGAGTAGCAAGTTTTGTTCCACCACCGCCGTGCGAGTGTCACCGAGCGCGTTGTGTGTCTGCACACAACCGGTCGGAGTCGCTGCTCGCACGGCGGGATCAGGTCTGTCGGCTGATAGGGTGGGGACCGTCAGACATCCTTTAACGATCCGTCCAGTGAGGCGGAGAAGGAGGTCGCTGCATGAGCGTGCCCGAAGGGTCTCGCCCATCCGATCTTGCAGGTCCAGGTAACTCGAAGGCGCCGGTCGGTGCCGAGGCAGGTAGCGAAACCCGCGAATTGTTGTCCGCCCAGGATGTGGGCCGGACCATCGCGCGGATCGCTCACGAGATCATCGAGAAGACCGCACTCGACGGACCCGAGGGAACTGCCCCTCGTGTGGTCCTGATCGGGATCCCGACGCGTGGAACCACCCTCGCCACGCGACTGCGCGCCAAGATCGAAGAATTCTCCGGTGTGCGTCTTCCCATCGGATCTCTCGACATCACCCTCTACCGCGACGATCTCCGGAACAAGCCGCACCGCCCGCTCGAGCGCACGTCCGTCCCCGAAGGTGGCGTCGACAATGCGCTGGTCGTTCTCGTGGACGACGTCCTCTTCTCCGGTCGCACCGTGCGCTCGGCACTTGACGCGTTGCGCGATCTGGGCCGCCCCCGCGCGGTCCAACTCGCAGTGCTCGTGGATCGTGGTCACCGCGAACTCCCGCTGCGCGCCGACTACGTCGGCAAGAACGTCCCGACCGCGAGGTCCGAGGACGTCAAGGTTCTCCTCCAGGAGCACGACGGCAGGGAAGCGGTAGTCATCTCCGGGGGTAAGAGCGCGTGAAGCACCTACTTTCCATCGCGGACCTCGATCGTGAGTCCGCGGTAGAACTTCTCGACGAGGCAGAACGGTTCGAGCAGGCACTTCTGGGACGAGAGGTACGCAAGCTCCCGACGCTGCGCGGACGCACGGTCATGACGGTGTTCTTCGAGAACTCGACGCGCACCCGGGTGTCTTTCGAGGTGGCAGGCAAATGGATGAGTGCCGACGTCATCAATGTCAGCGCATCCAGTTCCTCGGTGTCCAAAGGTGAATCCCTGCGCGATACCGCGATGACCCTGCGCGCGGCCGGTGCCGACGCACTCATCGTGCGCCACCCGGCTTCGGGCGCCGCCCACCAGATCGCAAAGTGGACCGGAGCGGCCGACGACGGTGGCCCGGCAGTCATCAACGCAGGTGACGGCACGCACGAGCACCCCACTCAGGCGCTTCTCGACGCTTTGACCCTTCGCCAGCGTCTCGGCGACATCGAGGGCAAGCGGATCGCCATCGTCGGCGACATCCTGCACAGCCGTGTCGCCCGCTCCAACGCACTGCTGCTCTCGATGCTCGGTGCCGAGGTTGTTCTTGTTGCGCCGCCGACACTGCTGCCGGTCGGTGCGCACACGTGGCCGGTCACGGTCTCGCATTCGCTCGACGCGGAACTGCCCGGACTCGACGCGGTGCTGATGCTGCGGGTTCAGGCCGAACGCATGAACGGTGGCTTCTTCCCGTCGCAGCGCGAGTACTCGATCAACTACGGCCTGTCCGAGAAGCGGCTGGCGATGCTGGCCGATCACGCGGTGGTCCTGCACCCCGGCCCGATGCTGCGCGGCATGGAGATTGCATCCGCCGTTGCCGATTCCTCCAAAACTGCTGTACTGCAACAGGTTACCAACGGCGTACACATGCGCATGGCTGTCTTGTTCCGACTGCTGGTCGGGTCGGAGGACGGTGCGCTGTGACCAGAAACGAGAACGGAGAATCACCCGTGAGTGTCCTGCTCCGCGGAGTCCTGATCTACGGAGAAGGTGAGCCCACCGACGTACTCGTCGGCGACGGCACGATCCTCGAGATCGGCGTGGACCTCGATCCGGCCACGGCATCCGAGGTGATCGATGCCGGCGGGCAGATCCTGCTTCCCGGCTTCGTGGACCTGCACACACATCTGCGTGAGCCCGGCCGCGAAGACACCGAGACCATCGAAACCGGAAGCTCGGCAGCGGCTCTGGGTGGATACACCGCGGTCTTCGCGATGGCCAACACGAGTCCCGTCGCCGATTCGGTGGTCATCACCGATCACGTCTGGCGACGCGGGCAGGAAGTCGGCCTCGTCGACGTCCACCCCGTCGGCGCAGTCACAGCGGGCCTGGAAGGCAAGCAACTCGCCGAGATGGCGACCATGGCCGCAGGCGTCGGCAAGGTCAAGATGTTCTCCGACGACGGCCACTGCGTTTACGACCCACTGATCATGCGTCGCGCGCTCGAATACTCCAGCTCACTGGGCGTCCTGATCGCCCAGCACGCGGAAGAGCCGCGTTTGACCGTCGGTGCGGTCGCCCACGAGGGCCCCACGGCCGCGCGTCTCGGCCTGGCCGGATGGCCGCGAGCAGCCGAAGAATCGATCGTGGCCCGCGACGCACTGCTCGCGCGTGACGCCGGCGCCCGCGTTCACATCTGCCACGCCTCCACCGCCGGAACCGTCGAACTCGTGAAGTGGGCTCGCAGCCAAGGGATTTCGATCACCGCCGAGGTCACCCCGCATCACCTGCTCCTCGACGATTCACGGCTCGAGACGTACGACGCGATCAACAAGGTCAACCCGCCCTTGCGTGAGGCCAGTGATGTTGCCGCGCTGCGCAAGGGTCTGGCCGAAGGAATCATCGACTGCGTCGCGACCGACCATGCTCCGCACGCCGAGCAGGACAAGTGCTGCGAGTTCGCAGCCGCTCGCCCTGGAATGCTCGGCCTCGAGACCGCACTCTCGATCATCGTGCAGACGATGGTCCAGCCCGGCCTGCTGGACTGGCGCGGTGTTGCCCGGGTCATGAGCGAGCGCCCCGCGGCAATCGTCGGCCTCGACGATCAGGGCCGTCCCATCGAGGTGGGGGAGCCCGCGAACCTGACATTGGTCGATCCATCGGCCGAGTGGACGGTCCACGGTCCCGACCTGGCGAGTGTCGCGCATAACACTCCGTACGAGTCGATGACATTGCCCGCTCGGGTCACGACCACACTGTTACGTGGCCGCATCACCGCACACGACGGGAATGTGCGGCTGCGGAGTAGCGAGGAGTAGCGCGTCATGGACAGAGCACTGTGGATCATCGGTCTGGCGATCTTCTGGGTCGCGATGATCGGCCTGATGTACGTCGGCTGGCGTGGACGCGCTCGACGCCAGAAAGACAAGATCGGCGAACTGCCGACGGTACCGGCAACCCTGGGTGAACTGCTCGTCCTGCCGACCACCGGCCTGTACGTCGGCAGCACCATCGCACCCAGTTGGCAGGACCGTATCGCCGTCGGCGACCTCGGTTTCCGCGCCACCTGCGAGATCAGCCGCTACAGCGGCGGAATTCTGGTCGAGCGTGACGGCGCGTCGGCCATCTGGATTCCGGAGAAGTCGATCCGCGCGATCCGCACGGAGAACGGTCTTGCCGGCAAGGTCATGAGCAAGGACGGCGTCCTGGTGATTCGCTGGGAATTGCCGAGCGGAACCGAGATCGACACGGGCGTGCGCGGTGACGACAAGACGGTTTATCCGGACTGGGTCAAGCCGGTGACTGCTTCGAACAAGACCGCTTCGAACAAGACGAATGACAACGAAGACGCAAGCTCTGGCGACATCGAGCAGAACGGAAAGAACGCATGAGCGGCTTTGGCAACAGCCCCGCAGTACTGGTCCTCGAAGACGGACGGGTGTTCCGCGGAACCACCTTCGGTGCGGTTGGACAGACCCTGGGCGAAGCGGTGTTCAGCACCGGCATGACCGGCTACCAGGAAACGCTCACCGATCCCAGCTACCACCGCCAGATCGTCGTCTCCACCGCACCGCAGATCGGCAACACCGGCTGGAACGACGAAGACGACGAGTCGGTCGGACCGACCGGCGAGAGTGCCGGCGCCAAGATCTGGGTTGCCGGGTACGTCGTTCGTGACCCCTCGCGCGTCACCTCGAGCTGGCGTGCAACCGGTTCGCTGCAGGCCAAGCTCGAAGAGCAGGGCATCGTCGGAATCGCCGGGATCGACACCCGCGCCCTGGTTCGCCACCTGCGTACTCGCGGTTCGATGAAGGCAGGCGTCTTCTCCGGTGAAGCCATCGCCGCCGATGACGAACTGGTCCGACGGGTTCAGGATCAGCCGACCATGCTCGGCGCCGATCTTGCCGGTGAGGTCAGCACCACCAGCGGCTACGTCGTCGAGCCGAAGGGCGGGGAGGCGCTGTACACGGTTGCCGCCATCGACCTCGGTATCAAGACCAACACCCCGCGCATGTTCGCCGAGCGCGGTATCCGCGTCCACGTGTTGCCGTCCAACGCGAGTCTCGAACAGATCCTCGACCTGAAGGCCGACGGAGTGTTCCTCTCCAACGGTCCCGGTGACCCAGCCACCGCCGACGGCGCAGTCCACCTCACGAAAGAGGTCATCGGACAGGGCTTGCCACTGTTCGGTATCTGCTTCGGTAACCAGATCCTGGGCCGCGCCCTGGGCCTGAGCACCTACAAGATGAAGTTCGGCCACCGCGGAATCAACATCCCGGTGATCGAGCATCAGACCGGTCGCATCGCGATCACCGCTCAGAACCACGGCTTCGCGCTCGAAGGCGAAGCCGGTCAGGAATTCGACACCCCGTTCGGCCGCGCGGTGGTCAGCCACACCTGCGCCAACGACGGAGCCGTCGAAGGTGTTCGCCTGCTGGACGATTCGGCCTTCTCGGTGCAGTACCACCCCGAGGCGGCAGCCGGCCCGCACGACGCCGCGTACCTCTTCGACCGCTTCACCAGCCTGCTCTCCGCACGGAAAGAAACCGGAGTCAAGAACTAATGCCACGCCGTACAGATCTCAAGCACATCCTGGTAATCGGCTCCGGTCCGATCGTCATCGGTCAGGCCTGCGAGTTCGACTACTCGGGCACCCAGGCCTGCCGCGTCCTCCAGGAGGAGGGCCTGCGCGTCAGCCTGGTCAACTCCAACCCGGCCACCATCATGACGGACCCCGAGTTCGCCGACGCCACGTACGTCGAGCCGATCACGGCCGAGTTCCTCGAGAAGGTCATCGCCAAGGAAGCCTTGCAGGGCAACAAGATCGACGCCGTCCTCGCGACGCTCGGCGGTCAGACTGCGCTCAACGCCGCAGTGGCGCTGCACGAGCAGGGCATCCTCGAGAAGTACGACGTCGAACTGATCGGCGCCGACTTCGACGCCATCCAGCGCGGCGAGGATCGCCAGAAGTTCAAGGACATCGTCGCCAAGGTCGGTGGCGAATCCGCGAAGTCCGCAGTTTGCTACACGATGGACGAAGTACACGCCACGGTCGCCGAACTCGGTTACCCGGTTGTCGTGCGTCCGTCCTTCACCATGGGCGGCCTCGGTTCCGGCATGGCGTACGACGTCGACGATCTCAACCGCATCGCCGGTGGCGGTCTGGCCGCGTCGCCGACGGCGAACGTCCTGATCGAGGAATCCATCCTCGGCTGGAAGGAATACGAACTCGAGCTCATGCGCGACAGTCGCGACAACGTCGTGATCGTCTGCTCCATCGAGAACGTCGACCCGGTCGGTGTCCACACCGGAGACTCGGTCACCGTCGCCCCGGCGATGACGCTGACCGACCGCGAGTACCAGGCGATGCGCGACCTTTCCATCGACATTCTGCGTGAGGTGGGCGTCGACACCGGCGGCTGCAACATCCAGTTCGCGATGGACCCGAAGGACGGCCGCCTGGTCGTCATCGAGATGAACCCGCGTGTCTCCCGCTCGTCGGCTCTGGCGTCGAAGGCGACCGGCTACCCGATCGCGAAGATGGCGGCCAAGCTTGCCATCGGCTACACGCTCGACGAGATCGTCAACGACATCACCAAGGAAACCCCGGCTTGCTTCGAGCCGACGCTCGACTACGTCGTCGTCAAGGCTCCGCGGTTCGCTTTCGAGAAGTTCCCCGGTGCCGACGGAACTCTGACCACCACGATGAAGTCGGTGGGCGAGGCCATGAGCATCGGCCGCAACTTCACCGAGGCTTTCGGCAAGGTCATGCGTTCGCTCGAGACCAAGCGTGCGGGTTACTGGACCGGCGCCGACATCGAGACGGAGAGCCTGGATGCACTGCTCGCCGATCTGAGCGTTCCGCAGGACGGCCGCATGTACGGCATCGAGAAGGCATTCGCGCTCGGCGCAACTGTCGAGCAGCTCTTCGACGCCACCAAGATCGATCCGTGGTTCCTCGACCAGTTCCAGCAGATTCACGAGCTCGGTGAAAAGCTGCGCGCTGCAGAGTCTTTCGACGAGGCTTCCCTGCGTCAGGCCAAGTACCACGGCATCTCGGACCGCCAGATCGCGGCTCTGCGCCCCGAACTCGGTGGTGACACGCACGCAGGTGAGGACGCCGTTCGCGCTCTGCGTGATCAGCTGGGCGTGCGCCCCGTCTACAAAACCGTCGACACCTGCGCCGCAGAGTTCGAGGCCAAGACGCCGTACCACTACTCGACCTACGAGCTCGATCCCGAGGCCGAGTCCGAAGTTGCTCCGCAGACCGAGCGACCCAAGGTTCTGATCCTCGGATCCGGCCCCAACCGCATCGGTCAGGGCATCGAGTTCGACTACTCGTGTGTCCACGCGGCGCAGACGCTGTCCGAGGCCGGGTACGAGACCGTCATGGTCAACTGCAACCCCGAGACCGTCTCCACGGACTACGACACCGCTGATCGCCTGTACTTCGAGCCGCTGACGTTCGAGGACGTCTTCGAGGTCTACCGCGCGGAGGCGCAGTCGGGCACCGTTGCCGGCGTCATCGTCCAGCTCGGCGGCCAGACCCCGCTCGGACTGGCGAAGCGTCTCGAAGCTGCCGGCGTCCCCATCGTGGGAACCAGCCCCGCAGCCATCGACCTGGCGGAGGACCGCGGCGAATTCGGTCGCGTACTGACCGAAGCCGGTCTGCCCGCACCGAAGTTCGGTACCGCCACCACGTTCGACGGCGCCCGCGAGATCGCAGCAGGCATCGGCTACCCGGTGCTGGTGCGTCCGTCGTACGTGCTCGGTGGACGCGGCATGGAGATCGTCTACGACGAGGCTTCCCTCGCCGACTACATCTCGCGCGCCACGGAGATCTCCGACGATCGTCCGGTCCTGGTCGACCGCTTCCTCGAAGACGCGGTCGAGATCGACGTCGACGCTCTGTGCGACGGCACCGAGGTGTACCTCGGCGGCGTCATGGAGCACATCGAGGAAGCCGGCATTCACTCCGGTGACTCGGCGTGTGCGCTCCCGCCCATCACTCTGGGCCGGGCGGATCTCGAGAACGTCCGCCGCTCCACCGAGGCTCTCGCGAAGGGCATCGGCGTCAAGGGCCTGCTCAACGTCCAGTACGCCCTCAAGGACGACATCCTCTACGTGCTGGAAGCAAATCCCCGCGCCAGCCGCACGGTTCCGTTCGTGTCCAAGGCGACGGCCGTCCAGCTGGCCAAGGCATGCGCCCGCGTCATGCTCGGCGAATCCATCGCGGAACTGCGTGCGAGCGGCATTCTGCCGGCGAAGGGCGACGGCGGAAACACCCCGGCCGGTGCACCGATCGCGGTCAAGGAAGCTGTGTTGCCGTTCAACCGCTTCCGCCGCGCCGACGGTACCGGCGTGGATACCTTGCTCAGCCCGGAAATGAAGTCCACCGGTGAAGTCATGGGAATCGACTTCGACTTCGGTACGGCTTTTGCCAAGTCGCAGACTGCCGCCTACGGTTCGTTGCCCACCACGGGCGCGGTGTTCGTCTCGGTCGCCAACAAGGACAAGCGTTCGCTGATCTTCCCGGTCAAGCGCCTGGCAGACCTCGGATTCACCATTCTTGCCACCGAAGGAACCGCAGATGTTTTGCGGCGCAACGGTATCGAGTGCAAGCAGGTGTACAAGCAGTCGGGTGAAGATGTTCCGGCCGGTGCCGAGACCATCGTCGACCAGATCCGCAGCGGCGAGGTCGCCATGGTCATCAACACGCCGTACGGCAACAACGGCCCGCGTGTCGACGGCTACGAGATCCGAAGCGCAGCGGTTGCGTCGAACATCCCGTGCATCACGACGGTGCAGGGCGCCTCGGCTGCCGTGCAGGGCATCGAAGCAGCCATTCGCGGCGACATCGGAGTTCACTCCCTGCAGGAATTGCACGCAGGTCTTCGTCAGCCGGCACAGCAGTCGTGAGTCACAGTTGGGGGCAGCGTCTCCGGTCCGCGATCGCGGACCGGGGGCGGCTGTGCGTCGGTATCGACCCGCATCCCGCGCTTCTCGACGCGTGGGGACTGCCGCGTACGGCCGAAGGTCTCGAGACTTTCGCCGAGATCTGCGTCGAGGCCTTCACCGGTGAGGTCGGACTGGTCAAACCTCAGGTCGCGTTCTTCGAGGCTTACGGCAGCGCCGGCTTCGCCGTGTTGGAGCGGACCATCTCGGTTCTTCGCGATGCGGGAACTCTGGTCGTCGCGGATGCCAAGCGCGGTGACATCGGTTCGACGATGGACGCGTACGCGCAAGCCTGGTTGGGTGATTCGCCGTTGGCCTCCGACTCGGTCACCGTTTCGCCGTACCTGGGATTCGGGGCGCTGACTCCGACACTCGAACTGGCAAGGCAGAACGCCCGCGGGATCTTCGTCCTGGCACGAACCTCCAATCCGGAAGGCGGCGTACTTCAACAGTCGTCGACTGACGGTGTGAGCGTGGCTCAGTCGATCGTCGACGCTGCGGTCGATGCGAACGGCGACGGCCGTGACACCGTCGGACTGGTGGTCGGTGCAACTCGGGACCACGGTCTGGACCTGTCGCAGTTCAACGGCCCGATTCTCGCTCCGGGACTCGGCGCTCAGGGTGCGACGGCAGCGGATCTCGCAGACATCTTCGCGGGATCGACCGAGCTCCTGCTGCCGAACACTTCCCGTGGGGTGCTCAAGCATGGTCCTTCGGTATCGGCACTTCGGGAGGCAGCAATGCGTGACCGAGACGAGATCGAAGCCGCATTGGCGAACTGATCCGTGAGTGACCTCGAGGCTCGTTCGAGCGGTGGAACCCGGTGGTACCGTCCGTCGGTGAATCGTTGGTGGCAGATCGGACTTCTCGTCGCGGCGTGCGCGCTGCTGGCCACCGGGTTCCAATCCGTCACCGGCGTACACGGCGACGATCTCGCCGTGTACCGGACAGCGGGTCAGGCCGTCCTCGACGGCTCGAACCTGTACGACGAGTCGTTCAACGCGAGACTGCCGTTCACGTATCCGCCCTTCGCTGCGCTCGTCGCCGTTCCCGTCGCCTTGGGTTCCTGGGGTGCGGTCCAGTGGGGATGGAGTTTCGTCAGCCTCCTGATGCTGGCCGCGATCATCGTGCTCAGCTATCGCGAAGTCCCGTTCACACGTAAGCGGCCAGTCGTCGTCTACGTGGGTTTCCTGGTCCTGTGGACGGCGGCATCGCCGATCTCCGATCACCTCGGGTACGGCCAGGTCGGGTTGTTTCTGACTCTCCTGTGCTTGATCGACGTGCTGGCTCGACCACGGTGGATTCCCGAGGGCGTGCTGGTGGGGATCGCCGGCGCGGTCAAACTGGTGCCACTCGTCTACATCGGTTACTACGTGATCACCGGGCGCTGGAAAGCAGTTGCGGGCGGCCTCGCCGGCTTCCTCGGCGCCACGGCTCTGGGCTTTGCGGTTCTCCCACGCCAGACGATCGACTACTTCGGCGACATCGCCTCACTCTCGGGGCGCGTCGCCGTCGGTGACCCGTCCGTGTTCGGTAACCAGTCCGTGCGTGGAATGGCCTTGCGGCTACTTCCCGAGGGCCTGGTGGGTCCGGCATGGCTCGTCGCCTGTGCGGTGTTGGGTGTCCTCGGAATTGTCGCGACGCGGCGCGCTCAGCGCCTGCGGGGCGATCTCGCCGGTTTCACGGTGGTGGCTCTGCTGGCGGCAATCGTGACTCCCATTGCCTGGACGCACCATTTCGTGTGGTTGGTGCCGGCGGTCGGTGTACTCCTCGTTCCGATCAAGTCTGGCGTGGGGGAGGGCACTCGATCGGTCCCTGTGTGGTCCTGGATCGCGATCGGTCTCACCGCTGTCGTAGTGCTGTTTCGGCTTCCTCGAGTCGGCGCGGACATGGATATCCCGGTAGTCGGCTTCGTGCTGGAGAATTCATTGCTCTGGGCGAGCCTCGCGGTAGTGCTCGCTCTGGCCGCCCCCGGCGTGAGTCGCATCGAACCCGAGACGGTCGACGCCGGCGATCCGAAATCGTCGCTGCAGACCTGAAAACGGGCCGCGACACGCGCATAGGCGCCGAAAATGCTCGAAAATTTTGGATGTGTCGGCGACCACGTTCATTCCCGCAGGTAACGATTTCGCACACTCGCACGGGGGTGTCGCACGCTATGGGTCGAAATACATTGTGTTACAGTCTATTTCGGTACTGTACGCACGTTCGTGCGGCGTCGAATTCGTCTCGATCCAGCCGAAAACGGTGACGATCCGTGACATCGATTCGACGCGCATAACCCACCGCGATCTGCATCGGACCGCGGGGGGTGGGTTAGCAATTCGCGCCAGGCGTGAGTACGGTCGCTATCGCTGCTGGTTATCAGCGGAATAGACAAAATTTGCACACGACGAGACGGAGGAACCGTGGCCCTTCCCCAGTTGACTGATGAGCAGCGCGCTGCTGCTTTGGAGAAGGCAGCTGCTGCCCGCAAGGCCAGGGCTGAGCTCAAGGAGCGCCTGAAGCGTGGCGGCACCGACCTCAAGCAGGTCCTCAAGGACGCCGAAGACAACGAAATCTTGGGCAAGATGAAGGTTTCGGCACTGCTCGAGGCGCTGCCCAAGGTGGGCAAGGTCAAGGCTCAGGAGATCATGACCGAGCTGGAGATTGCACCGACCCGTCGCCTTCGTGGCCTCGGTGATCGGCAGCGCAAGGCTCTGCTCACCAAGTTCGACTTCGAGGCCTGAGCCGACAAGTGATGATTGCTGACGCGGCAGTGTCTGATGATTGCTGACGCAACAGTGTCAGAGAGCAAGACCGCAGTGCGGAGGGGTCGGCTGGTTGTACTGGCCGGCCCTTCGGCTGTCGGTAAGTCCAGCGTCGTTCGCGAGCTGAGAACTCGGTTGCCTGAACTCGTTTTCAGTGTTTCGGCGACCACTCGCGATCCCCGCCCAGGTGAAGTGGACGGCAAGGACTACCGATTCACCTCCCGTGAAGAATTTCAACGGATGATCGACTCCGGTGAACTTCTCGAATGGGCGGAAATCCACGGCGGCCTGCAGCGCTCCGGCACCCCCGCAGCTCCGGTCGAAGAAGCGCTCGAAGCTGGAAAGCCCGTTCTCGTCGAGGTCGATCTCGCCGGAGCACGAGCTGTCCGCAAGGCGATGCCCGAGGCTCTGTTGGTGTTCATGGCTCCACCGAGCTGGGACGTTCTGGTGCAACGGCTGACCGGACGTGGAACCGAAACGGAAGACGTCGTGGCGCGCCGACTCGAGACGGCCCGAGTGGAATTGGCCGCACAGGACGAGTTCGACACGGTCATCGTGAACGAGGATGTAAGCCGTGCTTGCGATGAGTTGGTATCCTTGTTG
Source organism: Rhodococcus sp. no. 34 (assembly GCF_054589475.1). Taxonomy (NCBI): domain Bacteria; kingdom Bacillati; phylum Actinomycetota; class Actinomycetes; order Mycobacteriales; family Nocardiaceae; genus Rhodococcus; species Rhodococcus sp. no. 34. Next base: position 321,775 of record NZ_BAAILK010000046.1, on the reverse strand, counting down.
GTTGGGAACTGATTCCGCACCCTTCGGGAACCGATTTCCACCCCGTTTCTCAGATATCCGGATCGATAAAACTAGTTCTTCAATGAAGATCTAATTCAGGAGATACAAGAGTGAGCAGCACTTCAGCCGCGTCCGCAGCAGGTCAGGGCGCTCTGCCTGCCTACGACACCCCGCTCGGCATCACCAACCCGCCGATCGACGAGTTGCTCGAACGCACCTCTTCCAAGTACGCCCTGGTCATCTACTCGGCCAAGCGCGCGCGCCAGATCAACGACTACTACAACCAGCTCGGTGACGGCATCCTCGAATACGTCGGACCTCTGGTCGAGCCCGGTCTGCAGGAAAAGCCGCTGTCCATCGCGTTGCGTGAAATCCACGCTGATCTCCTCGAGCACACCGAAGGCGAGTGAGCACCACATCTGCCGCACCCGAACCTCGTTCGGGTGTCGGGGGAGTGTCCGACGCGCCCACATCGATACGTAAGCGCATTGTCGTCGGTGTCGGTGGGGGTATCGCCGCGTACAAGGCGTGCTCGATCATCCGCAGCTTCACCGAGAGCGGTCATCACGTCCGCGTGATTCCGACCGAATCCGCTCTGGAGTTCGTCGGGCGCGCGACGTTCGAAGCACTCTCCGGCAACCCGGTTCACACCGGCGTCTTCAACGACGTCCCGCAGGTTCCGCATGTCCGTCTCGGACAGGAAGCCGATCTGGTCGTCATCGCGCCGGCAACCGCTGATCTGATGGCGCGAGCGGTCATGGGTCGCGCAGACGACCTGTTGACGGCCACTTTGTTGACCGCGCGCTGTCCGGTCGTCTTCGCCCCAGCAATGCACACCGAGATGTGGGAGCACCCCGCAACGGTCTCGAACGTGGCGACACTGCGTTCGCGCGGCGTCCACGTGATCGAACCTGCCTCCGGGCGTTTGACAGGGAAAGACACCGGAGCCGGTCGACTTCCCGAACCCGACGAGATCGTCGGGTTGGCTTCGTTGCTCCTCGAGCGCTCGGACGCGTTGCCGCGCGACCTGGAGGGTCGCCGCATTCTGGTCACCGCCGGCGGTACTCGCGAGCCGCTCGATCCCGTGCGCTTTCTCGGTAATCGCAGCTCGGGCAAGCAGGGCTACGCGCTCGCCCGTCTTGCCGCGCAACGCGGCGCGCACGTGACACTGATCGCCGGGTACACGGCTGATCTCGCCGATCCCGCCGCTGTCGACGTCGTGCACATCAAGACGGCCGAAGATCTCCGGTTGGCAGTGGAAAAGCACGCACCGGGACACGACGGAGTCGTCATGGCTGCGGCTGTCGCGGACTTCCGCCCCACCACCGTCGAAGGCAGCAAGATCAAGAAGGGCGCAAACGAACCCGACTCGATCAGCCTCACCAGAAATGCCGACATCCTCGCCGGTCTCGTCGAAGCGCGTCGTGACGGCGACTTGGATGCTCGAACGGTGATCGTCGGATTTGCCGCTGAGACCGGTGACGCCCACGGTGACGTTCTCACCTATGCCCGCTCCAAGCTTGCCCGCAAAGGTTGCGATCTCCTCGTGGTCAATGCGGTCGGCGAGGGCAAGGCGTTCGAGGTCGATCACAACGACGGTTGGCTGCTCGGTTCCGACGGCTCGGAGTCCGCTCTCGAACACGGATCCAAGGCTTTGATGGCCAGTCGAGTACTCGACGCCCTGGTCAAGCTCTTCCCCGAGTAGCGACACGCGCCCGGTGATGAGAGTTACCCCACGATAATCGGGTGAGTACAAGGGTGTTGCGCAGGCGGTCCAACCGTTATCGTCGGCTCAGCCCCCAGCTAACAAAGCATGACAAAACGGTCACCGAACGGTGATTCGGATACTTCAATAAGCTGTAGTCAAGAACTCAGTCGTCGAGAGGGAGATCTGTGAGCAAGTCCGGCAGTCGGCTATTCACCAGCGAGTCCGTCACCGAGGGGCACCCGGACAAGATCTGTGACGCGATCAGCGACTCGATCCTCGACGCGCTGCTCACCCAGGACCCGCGCGCCCGCGTGGCCGTCGAGACACTGGTCACCACCGGCCAGGTTCACGTAGCCGGTGAGGTCACGACCACTGCGTACGCGGACATTCCGAAGATCGTGCGCGACACGGTCCTCGAAATCGGCTACGACAGCTCCGCAAAGGGCTTCGACGGAAATTCGTGCGGCGTCAACGTCGCGATCGGCGCCCAGTCGCCCGAGATCGCGCAGGGTGTCGATCACTCGCACGAGGCCCGCGTCGACGGAATCAGCGACGACGAGATCGACCGTCAGGGTGCGGGCGACCAGGGCCTGATGTTCGGCTACGCCACCACCGACACGCCGGAACTGATGCCGCTGCCCATCGCGCTGGCTCATCGTCTCTCTCGCCGGTTGACCGAGGTCCGTAAGTCCGGCGTGCTGCCGTACCTGCGCCCGGACGGCAAGACCCAGGTCACCATCGAGTACGACGGTGACAAGGCTGTCCGTCTCGACACCGTGGTCATCTCCACCCAGCATGCCGCTGACATCGACCTCGACAACCTGTTGACGCCCGATCTTCGCGAGAAGGTGCTTCACTCGGTGCTGACCGACGTCAACCTCACCGATCTCGACACCTCCGATGTTCGTCTGTTGGTGAACCCGACGGGCAAGTTCGTCCTCGGTGGCCCGATGGGTGACGCCGGTTTGACCGGCCGCAAGATCATCGTCGACACCTACGGCGGAATGGCTCGCCACGGTGGCGGCGCGTTCTCCGGCAAGGACCCGTCAAAGGTCGACCGCAGCGCTGCCTACGCCATGCGCTGGGTGGCCAAGAACGCTGTTGCCGCAGGTCTGGCCGACCGCATCGAGGTTCAGGTCGCCTACGCCATCGGCAAGGCAGCTCCGGTCGGACTCTTCGTCGAAACCTTCGGCACCGAGAAGACCGATCCGGCACGGATCCAGAAGGCGATCACCGAGATCTTCGACCTGCGTCCGGGAGCGATCATCCGCGACCTCGACCTGCTGCGCCCGATCTACGCGCAGACGGCGGCATACGGTCACTTCGGTCGCACCGATATCGACCTCCCGTGGGAGAGCACCGATCGCGCCGACAAGCTGCGTAGCGCAGCTGGTCTCTGATCACTGACGTACAGACGGGGCGCGGGTGGGCGCGGAAAGAGTAGCGGCAGAAGTCGATCCGGTCGCCCGGGTGCTGCCGATGCTCCCGCTCGCTCACCTCGACCGTGAATTCGACTACCTCGTTCCTCGTGAACTCGAAGCGGATGCGCAGCCCGGAGTCCGGGTGCGCATCCGCTTCGCTGGTCGTCTGGTGGACGGTTTCATCGTCTCGCGCGAGGCGACCAGTGACCATCAGGGGAAGTTCGGCTGGCTCGAACGCGTCATCTCGTCCGAGCGGGTCCTGACGGCCGAAATCGCGCAAGTCGTCGATCGTGTGGCGGAGCGTTATGCCGGAACCCGTGCCGATGTTCTCCGTTTGGCGGTACCGCCGCGGCACGCGAAGGTCGAGGCGGAACCGTGGGGGCCCGCCGAGCCGCCGTCCGCTCCTGAACCGATCGAAAATGGTTGGCATCTCTACAGATTCGGTGACGCCTTCCTGTCCGCGATTCGCGAGTCGAAAAGCCCACGTGCGGTCTGGCAGGCGTTGCCTGGTGAAAACTGGCCACTGCGCCTGGCCGAACTGGCCGGGGCCGTAGCGGCAAGTGGTAAATCCGCGATCCTGGTTGTGCCCGATCAACGCGACCTGGACCGCGTCGTCGCCGCTTGTACCGAACTCTCCGGAGCGGATGCGGTGGTAGGTCTGTCCGCGGGCCTGGGGCCGGCCATGCGATATCGGAGGTGGCTCGCTGCACTGCGCGGGACCGCCCGGATCGTCGTCGGCACGCGGAGTGCTGTTTTTGCGCCGACGCCAGAGACCGGTCTTGTCGTCGTCTGGGACGACGGCGACGACAACTTGTCCGAGCCGCGGTCGCCGTATCCACATGCCCGCGAAGTTGCCGTCCTGCGTGGCTACGTCGCCGGGTGCGCCGTCGTGATCGGTGGGTTCTCCCGTACGGCAGAAGCGCAGGTACTCGTCGACTCGGGATGGGCGCACGATCTGGTCGCTACGCGGGACGTCGTTCGTGCCCACGCACCCAAGATCACCGCGCTTGCCGACAGCGATCAAGCCTTGGCCCGCGATCCGGGAGCCAGAGCGGCTCGTTTGCCCGCTATTGCATTCGCGGCCGCCCGGCGCGCTCTGGGTGAGGGCAACGGAGTCCTGGTACAGGTGCCTCGGCGGGGGTACGTACCGACCCTGGCCTGCGGAAAGTGCCGTGCCCCGGCACGGTGCCGTCGGTGCAACGGCCCACTGGCTCTTCCCGCTGCGGCAGGTCCCGACGGCGCCGGGACACCGGCGTGCCGCTGGTGCGGGGTTGCCGATGCCGCCTACCGATGTCACGCGTGCGGGGCGAAAGCGTTGCGCGCGGTGGTGGTCGGTGCCGGCCGGACCGCCGAAGAACTCGGGCGGGCGTTTCCCGGTGTGAAAGTTGTTCTGTCCGGGGGCAGTGATGTGGTCAAGGAACTGCCACACGGGCCCGCGTTGGTGGTCTCGACAGTGGGTGCGGAGCCGGTGATGACCGGCGGCTACGGCGCCGCGCTCTTGCTCGACGGTTGGGCACTGCTCGGCCGGCCCGATCTTCGCGCCGCCGAGGAAACACTCAGACGCTGGATGTCGGCTGCTGCCATGGTGATTCCGCTGTCCGAAGGCGGTGAAGTTGTGGTTGTCGCAGACTCGGGTATCCCGACGGTGCAGGCGTTGGTCCGATGGGATCCAGTGGGGCACGCACAGTCTCAATTCGAGGAACGGGACGAGGTCGGCTTTCCTCCGGCCGTTCACATGGCTGCGATCGACGGTGGATCCGCGGCAATTGCGGAGTTGGTGGATTCAGCTGATCTGCCGGCAAGTGCTGTACTGCTCGGACCAGTGGAATTGCCTGCGGGGGAGAGGCTTCCGTATTCCGGTGAGGACGAGAGCGGTGTCGCGCCGGAGCGAATGCTGGTCCGCGTTCCACGCAAGGACGGTCGCGGCCTTGCGGACGCTCTGGCACATGCGAGGGCCGCGCGCAGTGCGCGGAAGTCTTCGGGTCCGGTCCGCATTCAGATCGACCCACGCCGCATCGGCTGAGTTTCGAGTTGTCGGAGGAATCCTTGCGCTACCCGATATGACGATATATCGTCGAACTATCAACGATAGTGATGGAGGTTCGACGATGGATGCAAGTTTCCCGAACGAGGGGATGTTCGGCCGGCGCGGTTTCTTCGGCGGTTTCGGCCGTGAGCAACGGCCACCATTTGTGATGTGGGTGCCGACGGACGACGGCGCGTCGGGCGATGGTCCCGGCGATCGAGACGGTGGACGACGCGGTCGACCGCACGAGCGGCCGGGCTTCGGTGACATGCCACGCAGAGGCCATCGGCGGGGGCGTTTCGGTCCAGACGGCGGACCCGGCCCCGGCTTCGGTCCGGGCGCTCAGTTCGGTCGCGGGCGAGGACGTGGCGGACGAGGTCGTCGAGGAGATGTGCGCGCTGCGATTCTGCTGTTGATCGCGGAAGAGCCGATGCACGGCTACGAATTGATTCAGCAGATCGTCGAGCGCAGCGGCGGCGTCTGGAAGCCGAGTCCGGGCTCCATTTATCCCGCGCTGTCCCAACTCGAGGACGAAGGACTGGTGATCATCGAAAAGGTTGCCGGCCGCAAGACCGCCAAGCTGACAGAAGAAGGCGTCGCGTACGTCGAGGAACATCGCGCCGATCTCGGGGCGCCGTGGGATGACGTTCGTCTCAGCGTAGGGGAGCCGGAGCAGGACCTTCGAGAACTGATCGGCCAGCTGATGGGCGCGGCCGGTCAAGTGGCTGCTGTAGGCACACCAGCGCAGGTCAAGGCCGCAGCCGACGTGCTTGTCGAGGCGCGCAAATCGCTCTACCGAGTGCTTGCCGGTGATGACGCCGATGAAGGCGGCAATTGAGACGTCGGATACCTACTGTTCGGTAGGGTATGCGCCTCGAAGTTTCTGGTGTTACGGTCAGCTCCCTCGTAGGATCAGAGCAGGAGCAGGAACAATGTCTGGCGTCAAACGGTCTGTGGGACTGACATTTTCGGTAGCAATGGCGCTGCTGATCGGAGCACCGCCGGCGATATCGGCTGCCGCACCGACGCTCCCGTCTGCGAGTGCCGACGCGATGGATGTTCCCCTCGTCATCGGCCCAGGCCAGGTGTCACGTTCGGTAGCCACCGCATTCGCTCATGCTCATCCAGGATCCGCACCTGCCGGGTCGAACGATTTCGGCTGTGAGCCTTCCGGCACGCATCCCCGACCGGTTGTACTCGCGCACGGAACCGACACCGAGGCGTACGCGGATTGGGCGGCCCTGTCGCCGGCACTGGCAGCTGACGGCTACTGCGTCTTCGCCCTCAATTACGGCGGTGCGATCAAAGAAGAAGACGGGGACGTCGCACACGAGACCTACGGCGTCGGCGACATAGTCGGTAGTGCCACCGCGTTCGGTTCTTTCGTCGATCAGGTGCTGACCGCGACCGGAGCGGACAAGGTCGACGTGATCGGCTACTCCCAAGGCGCGACGGTGACGCGGTACTACGTCAACAAGATGGGCGGCGACGCCTACGTCGATCATTGGGTCGGTTTGGCTTCGCCGACCTACGGTGGGGTGATGTTCGGGTTGGTTCCCATTGTCCGTGCGATCCCCGGCGGAGAAGACTTTGTCGAAGACGTCTTTTCGCGAGCTGTCCGCGAGCAGATGCAAGGGTCGGATATGTTGAACGCCCTCAACGCCGGAGGCGACACCGTTCCCGGAGTGCGCTACACGACCATCGGGTCCACTGTCGACGAGATGATCCAGCCGTCCTCGAACATCGCGCTCCGCGATGCCGGTGCAGAAAACATCGTCCTCCAGGATCTGTGCCCGTCGAACCTGACCGGCCATTTCCGCATGCCGTACGACCCCTACGTGATCGACGTCATCCGGACGGTCCTCGACCCCGATGCCGAGCGGCACGCTTCGTGCACCGTGGTGCCGCTCGGCACGGATATTCCGCAAGTGGTCATCGACGCAAATTCGTGAGCTGCAACTTCGTGAGCTGCTAACTCGTGAGCACCGAGATCACGTGGGTCGGGATGTTTACTCGGCGAGCTTGGCAGTGGCCTGCGCCCACAGGAAGAACTTGTTCGTTCCGAGGTCGCGGACGGTCTTGATGTTGAACGCTGCCTTCAAATGTTCTGCGTCCGAATCGCTCACGCCGTTGAGTGCCGCGACCGGGGCGTCCGCCAATTCTTCGACGGACTTTCCTGCGTAGGCCTTGTCGAACTTACTGTCGATGCCTGCCATCTAAGTTCCTCCGTGTGATCGGTGTATCCCGTATCAGCCTCCGCCGAGTGGCGACGACAGAAACAGTCAATACCGAGGACCGGTGAATGTGCAGGGTTCTGATCAAAGAAATTGCTGAGAAAGTGGTTCGGTGCGGCGCGAGGTAGGTCGTAGCTCTCGCAGTCCTTAGACTGACAGTTCCACCCACCGACACATCCGGGAGCATTTTCGTGAGTTGCAGTCCACCGCGTTCGACAGGCCGATCGGCTGATCAGAGTCCGAAGAGCCCAACGAAACGGGAGAGCTGACATGCGCGTCGTGTTCGCCGGAACACCCGAACCCGCGGTTCCTTCACTGCGTCGGCTCATCGAATCCGCCAACCACGAAGTGGTAGCCGTCGTCACGCGTCCGGACGCTGTGGCGGGCCGCGGTCGAAAAGTCACCCGATCGCCGATCGGTCTGCTTGCCGACGAGCACGGCATCCCGGTGCTGACGCCGGCCAAGGCGTCCGATCCCGACTTCGCGGCCGAACTCGCCCGCCTCGAACCGGACTGTGCACCCGTCGTCGCCTACGGAAACCTGTTGCCACAGAACGTCCTCGACATTCCGAAATACGGTTGGGTCAATCTGCATTTCTCGTTGCTTCCCGCGTGGCGCGGCGCCGCGCCGGTGCAGGCCGCGATCAGTGCCGGTGACGAGGTGACGGGTGCGAGCGCGTTCCGTTTGGAAGCCGGGATGGATACCGGCCCCGTGTACGGAGTGATGACCGAGCGGATTCGCGACACCGATACGGCGGGCGACCTGCTCGGACGTCTCGCGGAAAACGGCGCTGCCCTCCTCGAATCGGTACTCGACGGACTCGAGGCCGGCGAGATCAACGCGGTTCCGCAGTCTGCCGACGGCGTCTCGTATGCCCCCAAGGTGACGGTGGACGCGGCCCGCGTGCGGTGGGAACTGCCCGCTCGCACAGTGGACCGGCATATCCGAGCCGTCACACCCGCACCCGGGGCATGGACGATGATCGGTGATCTTCGAGTCAAGGTCGGCCCGATCACCGTCACGGATGAGACCCTGGCAGTCGGTGAGATCTCGGTACGCAAGGATGGTCTGTACATCGGTACCGCGACCACCGCGGTGCGACTCGGGCAGATTCAGCCCCCGGGCAAGAAATTGATGTCGGCAGGGGACTGGGCACGCGGTGCCCGACTCGACGCGGAGGTACGAGCACAGTGACCGAATCACGACGACCGGCACGACGGGCACAGGGTCCCGGAGCCAAGACCGGCGGCGGCGCCAAGAACACCAAGCCGAAGCAGGCCAAGCGGCCTGATCCGGCAACCGCCGGGCTCGATCAACCGCGTCTGGCGGCGCGTGACGTCCTGCGCGCGGTCCGTGAGCGTGACGCGTACGCGAACCTGGTTCTGCCAGGGCTCCTGCGTGACCGCAAACTCGACGCACGCGACGCTGCGCTGGCAACCGAACTGGCGTACGGCGCGGCACGTGCTCAGGGACTGCTGGATGCGGTGATCGCCCATGCAGCGGGTCGGCCGATCGAAGAGATCGACGGAACGCTGCTCGATGTACTCCGACTCGGCTCGTACCAATTGCTGCGCACTCGTGTCGCACCGCACGCTGCCGTCGCAACCTCGGTCGATCTGGTCCGCGCCGAAAACGGCCAGGGCCGAGCAGGATTCGTCAATGCGGTCCTGCGCCGTGTTTCCGAACGCACCCAGGAGGAGTGGGTCGAGCTGCTGGCCCCGAAGGACCCGGTCGGCCGGCTCGCCTTCGAGCACGCTCACCCCCTGTGGATCGCGCAGGTATTTGCCGACTCGCTCGGCGCTGCTGCCGGTGAACTCGAAGACGTCCTGATCGCCGACGACGCCCGCCCTGCCGTACACCTCGTCGCCCGCCCCGGCGAGATCTCCGCCGAGGAGCTTGCACTGGTGACCGGCGGCGAGATCGGGCCGTACTCGCCGTACGCCGTGCATCTCGACGGCGGTGACCCCGGACAGCTCGAGGCGGTCCGCCAAGGCTTGGCGGGCGTGCAGGACGAGGGCAGTCAGCTGGTGGCCCGCGCCCTCAGCATTGCTCCTCTCGAAGGTGAAGACTCCGGACGCTGGCTCGACCTCTGTGCAGGTCCAGGAGGAAAAGCGGCACTTCTCGGTGCTCTTGCCGGCATTGAAGGTGGTCGACTCGACGCCGTCGAGCCCGTCGAACATCGCGCCGAACTGATCCGCAAGACCACTCGCGAACTTCCCGTCGACGTACACGTGGCGGACGGCCGCGAATCCGGGCTCGAACCCGGATACGACCGCATCCTCGTCGACGCTCCCTGCACCGGGTTGGGTGCGCTGCGTCGGCGCCCGGAGGCACGTTGGCGTCGCCAGCCGTCCGATGTGGCTCCGCTCGTGAAGTTACAGCGTGAATTGCTCGCTGCCGCAATCGAACTGGTTCGCCCCGGCGGAGTGGTGCTGTACTCCACGTGCTCGCCGCACTTGTCGGAAACGCTGGCAGTGGTCGCCGATGCAGTGCGACGTCACGGCGTCGTGGAACTCGACACCAAGGAATTGGTGCCAGGTGTCCCAGACGTCGGCGACGGATCGTCGGTTCAGTTGTGGCCGCACCGACACGGGACCGATGCGATGTTCATGGCCGCTTTGCGCAAGCCGCTGGCCTGATCGGATGACTTCTGGGCATCGGTAGTCGTATGGTGCCTACATGGTTACGTGGGAACAGGTTGTAGTACTGGGTTCGGCTCTTCCCTCCGTGGAAGAGTCGACCTCGTACAACACCCCGGCACTCAAGGTGGCAGGTAAGACTTTTGCGCGGCTCCGCACCGAAGCGGAGGGCGCTTTGGTCGTGATGTGCGGTCTGGACGAGAAGGAGGCGCTACTCGCCAGTGGCGAGGCGGCTTTCTTCACCACCGATCACTATCACGGGCACGGCTCGATCCTCGTGCACCTCGAACTGATCGACGAGGTGCAGTTGGGTGAGATGCTCGAAGACGCGTGGCGGATCAAGGCACCGGCCAAGGTGCGAAAGCTCCACACCGTCGTCAAGAACTGATCTGATTGCACCGGCTCCGATGTGCATGCATGGTCGGCAATGAGACACAGCTAAACTCGGCGTCGTGGCTTCCCCGATGATTGCACCGTCCATTCTGTCCGCAGATTTTGCTCGACTCGCTGATGAAGCGACTGCCGTGTCCGGCTCCGACTGGCTTCACGTCGACGTGATGGACGCGCATTTCGTTCCCAATCTCACGCTGGGTCTGCCGGTGGTCGAGAGTCTGCTGAAGGCGACGGATATTCCGCTCGACTGCCATCTCATGATCGAGAATCCGGAGCGCTGGGCGCCGCCGTACGCCGAGGCCGGTGCGTACAACGTCACGTTTCACGCCGAGGCCACCGACGATCCGCGTTCGGTTGCCCGCGATATTCGTGCAGCTGGTGCCAAGGCGGGGCTGAGCATCAAGCCTGGAACCCCGATCGACGACTACCTGGAAATCCTCAAGGACTTCGACACCCTCTTGATCATGAGCGTCGAACCCGGATTCGGTGGTCAGTCCTTCATGCCTCAGGTGCTCGACAAGGCACGCGCAGTTCGAAAGCTCGTCGACTCGGGTGAGCTGACGCTCCTTGTCGAAATCGACGGCGGCATCAACGCTTCCACGATCGAGCAGGCCGCTGAAGCAGGGATCGACTGCTTCGTCGCCGGTTCGGCGGTGTACGGAGCGAGTGATCCCGGTGAGGCGGTGCGCAAGCTGCGCGCGCAGGCCGCCTCGGCGTCGCCGCACCTGACGCTGTCGGTCTGAGCCGCTCGATGGCAAAGGGTGGACAGGCGTCGACGGCTGATCTCGACGCCGCGATGCAGATCGCGCTGGCCGCAGCTGATTCCGCGCGCGGATTCACCAGCCCCAACCCACCGGTCGGCGCGGTCATCCTCGCTGCCGACGGAACCATCGCGGGCGTCGGTATGACGCAACCGCCCGGTGGACCGCACGCCGAGGTTGTAGCTCTCGACGAGGCCGGCGATGCGGCACGTGGCGGTACGGCAGTGGTGACACTGGAACCGTGCAATCACCAGGGACGAACCGGCCCTTGCTCACAGGCATTGATCGACGCCGGAGTCTCGGCGGTTGTCTACGCCGTCGGTGATCCCAATCCCGAGGCTTCCGGCGGCGCAGCGACGCTCATGCGCGCTGGAATCAGCGTCACGGCCGGACTGCGAGCACCCGAGGTGGAAGCTGGTCCACTGCGAGCCTGGCTGCACAAACAGCGCACCGGTCGCCCGCACATCACGTGGAAGTACGCGGCCAGTCTGGACGGACGCAGCGCCGCCGAGGACGGAACGAGTCAGTGGATCACCGGTCCGCAGGCGAGGGCGCGCGTGCATGCGCAGCGAGCGCAGATCGATGCGATCGTGGTCGGTACCGGCACCGTGTTCGCCGACGATCCGTGGCTGACCGCACGTCAGCCCACCGGTGAGCTCGCGGCGCACCAGCCCGTTCGCGTCGTCGTCGGAAAGCGCGAAATACCCTCGACGGCAAGCATTCTCGACGACACCGCACCGACTCTGGTGCTCAACACCGACAACGTCGACGAAGTAGTCGAGGCGTTGGGGGAGTACACGGACGTACTTCTCGAGGGTGGGCCCCGTCTGGCCGGAGCATTCCTTGCCGCCGGATATGTCGACGTCATAGAGGCATACATCGCTCCGATCCTGCTCGGCGCGGGCGCCTCCGCACTCGTCGATGCCGGAGTGCACACCATCACCGACGCCCACCGATTCCGTCTGGAGTCCGCGGTAACGATCGGCCCCGATATTTTGTTGAGTCTGGTTCCGGAGAGTTCTGCTCCGGGGAACGAGGAGTAGGGCGCGTGTTCACAGGAATTGTGGAAGAACTCGGCGAAATTGTCGCCAAGGAAGAACTGGTCGATGCTGCACGTTTCACGGTGCGCGGGCCACTGGTCACCTCCGACGCCGGCCACGGTGATTCAATCGCGGTCAACGGAGTGTGCCTGACGGTGGTCGACGTGCTTGCCGACGGTTCGTTCACCGCAGATGTCATGCAGGAAACCCTGAACCGCTCGAGCCTGGCGAAATTGGATGTCGGCTCTCGCGTCAACCTCGAGCGTGCCGCGGCGCTGAACAGCCGACTCGGCGGCCACCTGGTTCAAGGGCATGTCGATGGAACAGGCCACGTCATTTCCCGCTCGCCGTCCGAGAACTGGGAGGTAGTGCGGATCGCACTGCCCGACTCCATTTCCCGTTACGTCGTGGAGAAGGGTTCGATCACCGTCGACGGAGTCTCGCTGACGGTCTCCGCGCTGGGCGGAGACCGCGGGTTCGAGTACTTCGAGATCTCGCTGATCCCGACAACGCTCGAGTTGACGACGCTCGGAACCGCTGTGGTCGGTACGCCGGTCAACCTCGAGGTGGACGTGATCGCGAAGTACGTCGAGCGGCTTCACTCTGCCGGTCGGTAGGACCAGGCTGATCGGACCCGTCCGATTGGTCGTAGGGTTGTCAGTGCATCCGTCGGATGCACTTGTTGTATTCGATGATGTGAAAAGTCAAGACTTTGGAGTGCGAGCACGTGACCAGGTTCGACAGTATCGAGCGCGCAGTAGCAGATATCGCTGCAGGTAAAGCTGTTGTCGTCGTGGACGACGAGGATCGCGAGAACGAGGGCGACCTCATCTTCGCCGCCGAGAAAGCCACCCCGGAACTGGTGGCGTTCATGGTCCGGTACACCTCCGGCTACCTGTGCGTGCCGCTCGACGGTGACGATTGCGATCGGCTGGGCCTGCCCCCGATGTACGCCACCAACCAGGACAAGCACGGCACGGCGTACACCGTCACGGTCGACGCCCGTGAGGGAATCGGTACCGGCATCTCGGCGTCGGACCGCGCTGCGACGATGCGTCTGCTCGCCAACCCCGAATCCGGTGCCAACGATTTCACTCGCCCCGGTCACGTCGTTCCGCTCCGCGCGAAGGAAGGCGGAGTACTGCGTCGTCCTGGTCACACGGAAGCTGCAGTCGACCTCGCCCGCATGGCGGACCTGCGTCCTGCCGGCGTCATCTGCGAAATCGTCAGCCAGAAGGACGAAGGCGCGATGGCTCAGACCGACGAGCTGCGAGTCTTTGCCGACGAACACAACCTTGCTCTGATCTCGATCGCGGACCTCATCGCGTGGCGTCGCAAGCACGAGAAGCACGTGCTGCGTATCGCCGAGGCCCGCATCCCCACCCGCCACGGTGAGTTCACCGCTGTCGGCTACACGAGCATCTACGACGAGGTCGAGCACGTTGCGCTGGTGCGCGGCGACATCGCAGGCCCCGACGGCGACGGTAGCGACGTACTCGTCCGCGTTCACTCCGAGTGCCTCACCGGCGACGTCTTCGGTTCGCTGCGGTGCGATTGCGGCCCGCAGCTCGACGCCGCACTGGACATGGTCGCCCAGGAGGGCCGCGGCGTTGTTCTGTACATGCGCGGGCACGAGGGTCGTGGCATCGGTCTCATGCACAAGCTGCAGGCCTACCAGCTCCAGGACGCCGGTTCCGACACCGTCGACGCCAATCTCGAACTCGGCCTACCGGCGGACGCCCGTGACTACGGCATCGGTGCCCAGATCCTCGTCGATCTGGGGATCTCGTCGATGCGTCTGCTGACCAACAACCCGGCCAAGCGTGTGGGTCTGGACGGCTACGGCCTGCAGATCACCGATCGTGTTCCGATGCCGCTGCGCGCGAATGCGGAGAACCTCACCTACCTGCGCACCAAGCGCGATCGGATGGGGCACGATCTGATCGGACTGGACGAGTACGAGGCGAACCAGAACACCGCACAGCCGGGAACCGCACTGTGAGCGGCGAAGGTCAGCCGCAGCTCGCGATCGCCGAGGCCAAGGATCTGAAGCTGGCGATCGTTGCCGGGCAGTGGCACGCGACGATCTCCGAGGCCCTGATCGCCGGCGCGCAGCGCGTCGCGCAGGAAGCACAGATCAAGGACGTGACACTGGTCCGTGTCGCCGGCGCGATCGAACTGCCGGTCGTTGCGCAGGCATTGGCGCGCACGCACGACGCCGTCGTCGCTCTCGGTGTTGTCATCCGCGGCGGCACGCCGCACTTCGAGTACGTGTGCGACGCGGTCACCGCGGGCCTCACACGCGTCTCGCTCGACGAAAGCACCCCCGTGGGGAACGGTGTCCTGACCACCGACACCGAGCAGCAGGCTCTTGACCGTTCGGGTCTGCCGGGTAGCGTCGAGGACAAGGGCGCACAGGCCTGCGCCGCCGCACTGGACACCGCAGTGACCCTGCGCCATCTCCGAGCACCATGGACCGAGGATTCGTTTCGATGAGTACACCCGGCGACAACGAGAACTGGGAACTGATTGCGTCACCGCGTAAGTCGACGCGATACGCGATCGGAGTTGCCGTCCTCCTGGTGATCGTTCACGTCACTCTGGCACTCCTGCTTCGCCAGGGGTCCACCGGCGTGTACTTCCGTGCCGCGGACCAGATCGCGATGGCAGGCATCGGCACCATTCTGGCTCTCGGTGTGCTGATGTTGACGCGGCCCCGGGTCAAGGTGGGCAAGCAGGGTATTGCCGTACGAAACATCCTGGGCGAGAAGATCGTCGACTGGGATCTGTTCGAGGGACTCTCGTTCCCCGACGGTGCCGCCTGGGCACGCATCGAATTGCCCGACGACGAGTACATGGCAGTGATGGCGATCCAGTCCAACGACCGCGAGTACGCCGTCGACACGGTCGGTAAGTTCCGCGAACTGGCCGACCGCTACGCACCGGTCGCGCACAAGAGCAACTGACGTCTTCCGACCGGTTCGGTGCCCGCATCCTGCGTGTTTCCGAGTCGGTCGGTGGCGGCGACTAACCTGAAACCGTGCCGGATCCCTCGACTTACCGCCCCACTACCGGAACCATTCCGGCTGCGCCGGGCGTCTACAAATTTCGCGATCCGCATGGTCGGGTCATTTACGTCGGAAAGGCGAAAAGCCTCCGTTCACGTTTGAACTCGTACTTCGCGGACGTCACGACACTTCATCCCCGTACTCGGCAGATGGTGACCACCGCCGGCAGCGTCGAGTGGACCGTCGTCAGTACCGAAGTCGAAGCGCTTCAGCTCGAGTACAACTGGATCAAGGAATTCGATCCGCGGTTCAACGTCCGGTACCGCGACGACAAGACGTATCCGGTTCTCGCTGTGACGCTCAACGAAGAGTTCCCGCGCTTGTTCGTCTACCGCGGTCCGCGGCGCAAGGGTGTCCGGTACTTCGGTCCCTACTCCCATGCCTGGGCCATCCGCGAAACACTCGATCTGCTGCTACGAGTCTTTCCCGCACGAACGTGCTCGTCCGGAGTCTTCAAACGACACAACCAGATCGGCCGGCCGTGTCTGCTCGGCTACATCGACAAGTGCTCGGCGCCCTGCGTCGGGCGAGTCAGCGCCGAGGAGCATCGACAGATCGTCGAAGATTTCTGCGACTTCCTCGCCGGCCGCACGGACAAGCTGGTCAAAGATCTCGAAAAGCGCATGCAGCAGGCTTCCGAGGACCTCGACTTCGAGACCGCAGCCCGTCTGCGTGACGATATCGGCGCTTTGCGCAAGGCGCTCGAGAAGCAGGCCGTCGTACTCGGTGACGGCACCGACGCCGATCTCGTCGCCTTTGCCACCGATGATCTCGAAGCCGCCGTTCAGGTGTTCCACGTGCGGGGCGGACGCGTGCGGGGTCAGCGTGGATGGGTCGTGGAGAAGGCAGGCGACGCCATCGACTGGGCCGCACTCGACGCCGAGTCCGACCTGCCGATCCTGGTCGAGCAGTTCCTCACCCAGTTCTACGGGGAGCAGGCGGCCCTCGACCCGGGAGCGGGTTCCGAGGCCGGGATCAGCGCAGTTCCCAAGGAAGTTCTGGTGCCGGTTCTGCCGGCAAACGCGACCGAGATCCAGGCGTGGCTGAGCAAGCTTCGGGGATCGCAAGTGCAACTGCGGGTTCCGCAACGCGGCGACAAGAAAGACCTCGCCGAAACAGTCCAGCGAAACGCGAAAGAGGCTCTGGCGCAGCACAAGCTCAAGCGCGCCGGCGATTTCACTTCGCGTTCTGCGGCGCTGCAGGGCATCCAGGAAGCACTGGACCTGGACTCGGCTCCGCTACGAATCGAATGCATCGACATCAGTCACGTCCAGGGAACCGACGTCGTGGCGTCACTGGTCGTGTTCGAGGACGGGCTCCCGCGTAAGTCGGACTACCGCCACTACGCGATCAAGGAAGCTGCCGGCGACGGTCATTCCGACGACGTCGCGAGTATCGCGGAGATCACGCGTCGGCGGTTCCTGCGCCACAACCGCGACCTGGGCGTCCTCGCGGCGTCGGCGTCGACCATGGACTCGGACGGTGGGGACCTGGCTCCCGAAGCGGCGATCGACCCGGCGACGGGCCGGCCTCGGCGGTTCGCCTATCCGCCCAATCTGTTCGTCGTGGACGGCGGCGCCCCTCAGGTCACGGCGGCAGCGGCGGTCCTCGACGAACTGGGGGTCACTGACGTCGCGGTAGTCGGGTTGGCCAAAAGACTCGAAGAGGTATGGGTACCGGGGGAAGAAGATCCGGTCATCCTCCCTCGGACGAGCGAGTCGTTGTACCTACTGCAGCGCATCCGAGACGAAGCCCACCGCTTCGCGATCACGTTCCATCGCAGCAAACGCTCGAGGCGGATGACGGCTTCGGCTCTGGATTCGGTCAAGGGGCTCGGTGAAACTCGTCGAACCGCTCTGGTGGCTCACTTCGGTTCCGTGGCGAAGCTGAAAACGGCAACGGTCGAGGAGATCATGCAGGTCCCCGGTATCGGTGAGACCACCGCCACAGCAGTTCTGGCCGCACTCGGCACGGATTCGGCTGCAGCCGACGCGGGTGCTGAAGCTCGAGCGCTGCCAGCCGCGGTAGGGGATGATGAGCTGGACACGGAATCCGAATCGTCTGTTACGTCTGCTGACGCGCCCAGCGCCGAATCCGGTAGCGGTGACGAGGGCTCCGAGTCGCGAGAATTGTCCATGCCGACGACGGGGCCGAGTGCACAGTGACTACCGACAGCGCCAAAGACAGTCGAACGATGGATTTCCTGCTGGTGACGGGATTGTCCGGAGCAGGTTTGAGTACCGCTGCCAAGGTGCTCGAAGACCTCGGCTGGTATGTCGCGGACAATTTGCCACCTGAGCTCATTTCCCGAATGGTCGGTCTGAGCCTGACCTCCGATCCGCCGGTCGATCGTCTCGCCGTCGTGATCGACGTGCGGAGTCGACTCTTCACCGGCGATCTCGGGTGGGTGCTCACCGAACTCGAGGCGGAACCGATCCATACTCGGGTGCTGTACCTCGAAGCGTCGGACGACGTGTTGATCCGACGGTTCGAACAGGTGCGCCGCAGTCATCCGTTGCAGAACGACGGCATCGACGGCACGTTGTCCGAAGGGATCGCAGCCGAGCGTCGGCAGTTGGCCGTGGTGAAGGCGGCCGCCGATCTGGTCATCGACACGTCGGCACTGAAGGCGCATCAGCTGCGTCAGAAGATCGAAACGGCGTTCGGGAACGATGCCAACCGAACGATGAAGGTGACGGTCCAGTCGTTCGGATTCAAGTACGGCCTGCCGATGGACGCCGATCTCGTCTGTGACGTTCGTTTCCTGCCCAATCCCCACTGGATCCCTGAACTTCGCCCGCACACCGGTCAGGATGCCGACGTTCGCGACTACGTGTTGTCCCGCGAGGGCGCGGAAGACTATCTCGACACCTACCGACATCTGGTGGATTTGACGATCGCCGGATATCGACGAGAAGGAAAGCGCTACATGACAATTGCGGTCGGATGCACCGGCGGTAAGCACCGAAGCGTGGCCATGTCCGAAGCTCTCGCGAGGAGTTTGGGTTCCGAGGACGACATCTCGGTCAGCATCGTGCACCGGGATCTGGGGCGCGAATGAGTGAACCGACACATCGCTCGCGGGAGACACCCGAAGGGCCGGCCATCGTCGCGCTCGGCGGCGGGCACGGATTGTTCGCCACGCTCCAGGCCGTCAGACGCTTGACGGTCGACGTCACCGCCGTGGTCACGGTCGCCGACGACGGTGGTTCGTCGGGCCGGCTGCGCGCCGAACTCGGCGTCATCCCGCCTGGAGACCTCCGGATGGCGCTGGCAGCTCTCGCGTCGGACGAACCCGAGATAGTCGACTGGACTCGGACCATTCAGCATCGCTTCGGCGGTGTCGGCGCACTTGCCGGGCACTCGGTGGGCAATCTCATCCTGGCCGGACTGACCGAGGTGCTCGGCGATCCGGTCGTCGCGCTCGACGAGATGGCGCGACTGCTGCGAATCCGTGGCCGTGTGCTGCCGATGTCGCCGATCGCGCTCGAGATCGAAGCCGACGTTCAGGGACTCGAAGAGGACCCCCGCGTCAGCCGCTGCATTCGTGGACAGGTTGCCGTCGCGACCACCCCGGGCAAGGTTCGGCGTGTGAGACTGCTCCCGTCCAATCCGCCCGCGTGCCCCGATGCCGTGACTGCGATCGATCGTGCCGATCTCGTGGTTCTCGGCCCGGGATCGTGGTTCTCGAGCGTGATCCCACACGTCCTGGTACCCGAACTCGTCGAATCACTGTCGTCGACGAACGCTCGAAAGGTGCTGGTGCTCAATCTCGCACCCGAGCCGGGGGAGACCGCCGGATTCTCCGCAGAGCGTCACCTGCACGTACTCTCCCAACACGTGCCCGATTTCCGGGTCGACTACGTGGTGGTCGACTCGGCGTCGGTACCGGCCGGGCGTGAACGTGAACATCTGCAGCGTGCGGCGGATCAATTTTCAGCCGAAGTCAGGTACGCGGATGTCGCGGACACCTCACCGGGCGCAGCGCATGTACACGATCCGGCAAAACTGGCCGATGTACTGGCTGAACTGTCGAGCAGTGCGGCAGTAGGGGATTCGACACAGTCTTCCCTGCAAGAACAGCAATCCGAAGAACAGAGGGAGAACGCTTCGTGGCAATGACAGCGGAGGTCAAGGACGAACTGAGCCGGTTAGTGGTGACTCAGGTCAGCTGCCGCAAGGCAGAGGTCTCCGCGTTGCTGCGCTTTGCCGGTGGGCTCCACATCGTCGGCGGCCGGGTGGTCGTCGAAGCAGAGGTGGATCTGGGCTCCACGGCGCGACGTCTGCGCCGGGAGATATTCGATCTGTTCACCTACAGTGCCGACGTGCACGTACTCAGTGCGGGCGGGCTTCGAAAGTCCGCGCGCTACATCGTGCGTGTGGCGAAGGAGGGTGAGGCCCTCGCACGCCAGACGGGACTGCTCGATCTTCGCGGGCGTCCGGTTCGCGGCTTGCCTGCGCAGGTCGTCGGCGGAAGTGTCGGCGACGCCGAAGCAGCGTGGCGCGGTGCGTTCCTCGCGCACGGTTCCCTGACCGAACCCGGCCGTTCGTCGGCGCTCGAAGTGAGCTGCCCGGGCCCGGAAGCCGCACTTGCTCTGGTTGGAGCTGCGCGACGTCTGGGGATCTCGGCGAAGGCACGTGAGGTTCGCGGAACGGATCGTGTGGTGATCCGCGACGGTGAGGCCATCGGCGATCTCCTGACCCGAATGGGAGCCCAGGACACACGTCTGGTGTGGGAGGAGAGGCGGATGCGACGCGAGGTCCGCGCCACCGCCAATCGTCTCGCCAATTTCGACGACGCAAACCTGCGACGCTCTGCTCGCGCTGCCGTTGCGGCTGCTGCGCGCGTCGAGCGTGCGTTGGAGATCCTCGGTGAGGACGTGCCCGATCACCTCGCGGCGGCGGGTGCACTGCGCGTCGAGCATCGGCAGGCGTCCCTCGAAGAACTCGGCCAGTTGGCCGACCCGCCGATGACCAAGGACGCCGTTGCCGGACGTA
The DNA here is from genome assembly GCF_054589475.1 of Rhodococcus sp. no. 34. NCBI lineage: Bacteria > Bacillati > Actinomycetota > Actinomycetes > Mycobacteriales > Nocardiaceae > Rhodococcus > Rhodococcus sp. no. 34. The sequence goes on along the minus strand of NZ_BAAILK010000046.1, from coordinate 301,487 downwards.
TCCGTCGCCTGCTGTCCATGGCTGATCGCAAGGCCAAGGAAACGGGCATACCCGACACCGAATCCGCAGTGAATGTGGAGCTACTCGAAGAGGGGTGACCTGCCCTCCGTCAGGGTGGGCTGCGCACGTTCGGGCCACGCGCATTAGGGTATGAGTCACATCGACCGATGAACCCCACGTCCGCGTCGTGCACACACGGATTCGGAGTATGCGTGGGTCAAGTTGCACACCAGAATCATGGTCAAAGGAGCGAATTGTGACTGTCCGGGTTGGCGTAAACGGTTTCGGCCGTATCGGACGTAACTTCTTCAGGGCGGTGGATGCGCAGAAGGCGCTCGGAACCACCGATATCGAGATCGTGGCAGTCAACGACCTGACTGACAACGCGACGCTCGCTCACCTGCTGAAGTACGACTCCATCCTCGGCCGTTTGCCGTACGACGTGTCGCTCGACGGTGACGACACGATCGTCGTCGGCGATCAGCGCATCAAGGCCCTCGCACACCGTGGCCCGTTGAACGAACTTCCCTGGGGCGAGCTGGGCGTCGACGTCGTCGTCGAGTCCACCGGCATCTTCACCGACGCCGCAAAGGCCAAGGGACACCTCGAAGCCGGCGCCAAGAAGGTCATCATCTCGGCTCCGGCCAAGGGTGAAGACATCACCATCGTGATGGGCGTCAACGACGACAAGTACGACGGCAGCCAGAACATCATCTCCAACGCGTCGTGCACCACCAACTGCCTCGGCCCCATCGCCAAGGTTCTCGACGACGAGTTCGGCATCGTCAAGGGTCTGATGACCACGATCCACGCGTACACCCAGGATCAGAACCTGCAGGACGCTCCGCACGCAGACCTCCGTCGCGCCCGCGCAGCTGCCCTCAACATCGTTCCCACCGGTACCGGTGCAGCCAAGGCAATCGGCCTGGTTCTCCCGCAGCTGCTCGGCAAGCTCGACGGCTACGCACTGCGCGTGCCGATCCCCACGGGCTCGGTCACCGACCTCACCGCGAACCTGAAGAAGTCGGCCACCGCCGACGAGATCAACGCTGCGATGAAGGCTGCTGCCGAAGGACCCCTCAAGGGCATCCTGAAGTACACCGACGCACCGATCGTCTCCTCGGACATCGTCACCGACCCGCACTCGTCGATCTTCGACTCGGGTCTGACGAAGGTCATCGACGACCAGGTCAAGATCGTCTCCTGGTACGACAACGAGTGGGGCTACTCCAACCGCCTCGCCGACCTCATCGGCCTCGTCGCCAAGTCTCTCTGAGCGGAGTTTCGATAACAGTGGCAGTTCAGACGCTGAAGGATCTGCTGGACGCTGGGGTCGAGGGGCGCACCGTACTGGTGCGTTCCGACCTCAACGTCCCGTTGGATGGCGGAGAAATCACGGACCCGGGTCGCATCGTCGCGTCCGCTCCCACCCTGCGGGCACTCGCCGAGGGTGGAGCGAAGGTCATCGTGACCGCGCACCTCGGGCGCCCCGACGGTCAGCCCGATCCCAAGTTCTCCCTCGCACCGGTTGCCGCGAAGTTGGCCGAAATCCTCGGTCGTAACGTGCAACTCGCCGGTGACGTCGTGGGACAGGACGCGCTGGCTCGTTCCGAAGGACTCACCGACGGTGACGTCCTGATGCTCGAGAACATCCGTTTCGACCCTCGCGAGACCAGCAAGGACGAAGCCGAGCGGGTCAAGCTCGCCAAGGCTCTCGTCGAGCTGGTCGGTGACGACGGCGCATTCGTCTCCGACGGATTCGGTGTTGTTCACCGTAAGCAGGCGTCGGTCTTCGACGTCGCGAAGCTGCTCCCGCATTACGCCGGATACCTGGTCGGCGCCGAGGTCGAGGTGCTCGCCAAGCTCACGCAGGACGCAGCGCGTCCGTACGCGGTGGTGCTCGGTGGCTCCAAGGTCTCGGACAAGCTGGCCGTCATCGAGGCACTGGCACCGAAGGTCGACACTCTGGTGATCGGCGGCGGAATGTTCTACACGTTCCTCGCGGCTCAGGGTGTGTCCGTGGGCAATTCGCTGTGCGAAGAGTCCATGATCGAGACCTGCAAGGATCTCCTCGACCGGTACGCCGACGTCATCCACATCCCTCAGGATGTTGTCGTCGCGGACTCCTTCTCGGCCGATGCCGAGTCGAAGATCGTTCCGTTCGACAAGATTCCCGACGGCTGGATGGGTCTGGACATCGGACCGGAGTCGGTCAAGCGCTTTGCCGCGATCCTGACCGGCGCCAAGACGGTGTTCTGGAACGGCCCGATGGGCGTGTTCGAGTTCCCGAAGTTCGAGGCAGGCACCCGCGGTGTCGCCGAGGCAATCGTGGAGGCAACCGAGAAGGGCGCCTTCAGCGTCGTCGGCGGCGGCGACTCCGCAGCAGCCGTTCGTCAGCTCGGTATCCCGGACGAGGGCTTCTCGCACATTTCCACCGGTGGTGGCGCTTCCCTCGAGTACCTCGAGGGCAAAGAGCTGCCTGGCATCGCAGTACTGGAAGGCTGATCCGACATGGCACGTAAGCCGTTGATCGCCGGCAACTGGAAGATGAATCTGAACCACCTCGAGGCTATCGCCCTGGTGCAGAAGATCGCTTTCTCCTTGCCTGCGAAGTACTTCGACAAAGTGGACGTCACGGTCATCCCGCCGTTCACCGACATCCGAAGCGTCCAGACGCTGATCGAGGGCGACAAGCTCCTCCTCACGTACGGCGCGCAAGATGTCTCGGCTCATGACTCGGGTGCGTTCACGGGCGAGATCAGCGGCTCCATGCTGGCCAAGCTCGGTTGCACCTTCGTCGTGGTCGGTCACTCCGAGCGTCGCACCCTTCACGGTGAGACCAACGAGACCGTCCTCGCGAAGACGAAGGCTGCTCTCAAGAACGGCCTCACGCCGATCGTGTGCATCGGCGAAGGCCTCGAGATCCGCGAAGCGGGCGAGCATGTCGCCTACAACGTCGACCAGCTCAAGGGTTCGTTGGCGGGCCTGAGCGCGGAGGAGATCTCCAAGATCGTCATCGCGTACGAACCTGTCTGGGCCATCGGCACCGGCCGTGTCGCTTCTGCCGCCGATGCGCAGGAAGTGTGTGCTGCGGTACGAGCAACAGTGGCCGAACTTGCCGACACCGAGGTCGCGGCCGGCGTTCGCGTTCTGTACGGCGGTAGCGTCAGCTCCAAGAACGTCGGAGAGATCGTCGGCCAGACCGACGTCGACGGCGCTCTTGTCGGCGGCGCGTCACTCAAGGCTGACGAGTTCGCGACACTGTCTGCGATCGCTGCAGGCGGTCCACTCCCGTGATGATCGGGTAGTGAGCTGAAACTGCTCGAGACTAAGACTGCGGGTGTGTGACCGAGTAGGTCACACGCCCGCAGTTTTTTGTTCGCGAGTCAGCTCAGGAGTTTGGTTTTCAGAGCGCCGACGAGTTCGGGAGCAAGCTCCAACCCGGAGGTCAAATAGTTCTCGACGGTCCCGTAGTGGTCATCCACCTGCTCGAAGGCAGCGCCCAGGTAACTCGCGTCGACGGAAAGCAGCAACCGGATCACCTCGCCCTTGTCTGCATCTGTGGCAGCGGCGATCTTCGCAACTGTTGCATCGATGTACTCGGCCGAGTACGTGTTCGTGAGCAGGTAGTCCGCCGTGATCGTTTCGCGCGGTACACCAGCGAGTGTCTGCAGTAGTGCTGCCGCCCAACCTGTTCGGTCCTTGCCCGCCGTGCAGTGGAAGAGTTGCGGCCCCTCGGTGGTCGCCAGGGCGGCGAACAACTGCGAAAATCCGTTCCGAGTGACGGGGTCTGCGACAAAGCTGCGATTGATGTTCTGCATGAAAGCTGTTGCAGCGTCCGCTGTTCGGAGAGCCATCGCTTCGGCGTGGATGTTTCCGGACAGGATGGGAATGTGGGCGTACATCGCCGGCGCCGGCACGATGTCGGGAGTTTCGTTCGCCTCGGTTTCGGAGCGCACGTCATAGACGGCGGTCAGCCCCAGCGATTCCACGATTGCAAGATCCTCGGGCGAGGGCGTCAGTACGTTTGCACGGTAGAAGACTCCGCGGCTCATCGCCTGTCCGCTGGTCGTGACGTACCCGGGGCCGGCCACGTCGCGGAAGTTGTGAATCGAAGCCAGACGCGGTGTGTCAGGCAGGGGTGTGTCGGGCAGGGCAGTGTTGGGCAGGGCAGTGTCGGAAAGCATGGAGCCGGCCTTTCGGAGGTAGAGTCGCGTCAACTGAAAAACTACTGAATCGGTATCTCGACAGTGTGATCGATGCCACTGACCAAGAATCGTGCCTGGCCGGGTGCAAAGTCATGTGCGAGGCGGGTATGTGGTCAGGCTATCTGCGCGCGCCTGTATGGTGTTATCGGTTGTAGTTGTCCCTATTGGATTGGTGGACGTAGACAGACATGAAACTGTTCCTGGATATCCTGCTGGTCATCACCAGCTTGCTCCTCATCGCCTTGGTGCTCCTGCATCGCGGTAAGGGCGGCGGTTTGTCGAGTCTGTTCGGTGGCGGTGTCCAGTCCAGCCTGTCCGGATCGACTGTTGTCGAGAAGAACCTCGACCGGTTGACGGTCTTCACCGCGTTGATCTGGCTCATTTCGATCGTCGGCATCGGCCTGGAGATCAAGTTCGCCTGATTCTCGGCTCATGACTTACAGCCGGTAGTTTTTCACACACGAATTTCAGACACGGAACCCCGCCTATCGAGCGGGGTTCTTTGTTTCGGTCGATAATTGTGTGATGACTGAAACCGCGTCGCATCGAGAAACACCGCGAGAGGCCACCGAGCCGCTGCGCGAAGACATCCGGCTTCTCGGCGGAATACTCGGACAAATAGTGCGAGAGCAAGCCGGCGACAATGTGTTCGATCTGGTCGAGCGAGCCCGTGTCGAGTCGTTCCGAGTCCGTCGTTCGGAGATCGATCGCGCCGAACTGGTGTCGCTGTTCGCCGAAATCAGTACGGACGACGCCATTCCCGTCATCCGGGCGTTCAGTCACTTCGCACTGCTCGCCAACCTGGCCGAGGACATCCACCGCGAGCGTCGACGGGCCATCCACGTCAACGCGGGGGAACCGCCCCGCGACAGCACTCTCGCGGCCACGTACACCAAACTTGATGCAGCCGATATCGATTCGGCCACCGTCGAAGAAGCGCTTCGGGGCGCCCTGGTCTCACCCGTCATCACCGCTCACCCGACGGAGACTCGACGCCGTACGGTGTTCGAGACGCAGAGTCGGATCACCGAGTTGATGCGATACCGCGAGCGCACGGCGCTGAGCGTCGCAGAAACCGCTGATGTCGATCTGCAATTGCGCCGTCAGATCCTGACCCTGTGGCAGACGGCTCTGATCCGGCTCAGCCGCCTCCGCATCCAGGATGAAATCGAGGTAGGCCTGCGCTACTACGACGCAGCGTTGTTCGAGGTGATTCCGAAGATCAACGCCGAGGTTCGCAAAGCTCTGCGCACTCGTTGGCCGGACGCCGGGCTCCTGCCGGAACCGATCCTGAGGCCGGGTTCGTGGATCGGCGGTGACCGAGACGGCAATCCGTACGTGACCGGCGAAATCGTCCAGCGTGCCACGTCGCGCGCTGCGGCGACTGCTCTCGAGCATCACCTCGAGGAACTCGAACATCTCGAGCGTGAACTGTCGATGTCGGCGCGGCTGGTTTCCGTCACGCCCGAACTCGATCTGCTGGCGTCTACCTCCGGCGACGACTCTGCCTTCAGGGCCGACGAGCCGTACCGTCGCGCGATTCGCGGTATCCGCGGGCGCTTGAGCGCCACAGCACTGACGGTACTGGGGGAGTTGCCCGCCCACGGGTCCGACGACGGACTCGAGGCGTACACCGACCCGGCACAGTTGCAGCGGGATCTCGGAATCATCGACACCTCGTTGCGTCGTTTCGGTGACGAGACCATCGCCGACGATCGACTCGATCGGCTCCGAGAAGCGGTGGAGGTGTTCGGCTTTCACCTGTCCGGTCTGGACATGCGGCAGAACTCCGAGGTACACGAAAGCGTCGTCGCAGAACTTCTGGCGTGGGCCGGAGTTCACCCGGACTACGCGTCCTTGCCGGAAGCCGATCGAGTCGAATTGCTGTCGGCCGAGTTGACGACGCGGCGACCACTGACTTCGCCGGACGCCGAGTTCAGCGAATTGACCACCAAGGAACTGGCCATCATGGCGGCCGGTGCCAAGGCAGTGCGGGCTCTCGGAGCGGGTGCGGTACCCAACTACATCATCAGCATGTGTACCTCGGTCAGTGACATGCTCGAGGCTGCAGTGCTGCTCAAAGAGGTCGGGGTGCTCGATCCGGGCGTCGGTAGCGAGCCCTCGTGCCCGATCGGCATCGTGCCGTTGTTCGAGACGATCGAGGATCTGCAGGGCGGCGCCGACACATTGCTGGCGACGCTCGACATCCCGATCTATCGTGCGATCGTCCGTTCCCGTGGTGACAGTCAAGAAGTGATGCTCGGGTACTCCGACTCGAACAAGGACGGCGGGTACCTGGCAGCCAACTGGGCGCTGTACCGTGCCGAACTCGACCTCGTCGATGCCGCGAGTAAGAGCGGAATCAGGTTGAGGCTCTTCCACGGCCGCGGCGGAACCGTCGGACGTGGCGGCGGACCGAGTTACGAAGCGATTCTGGCTCAGCCTCCCGGTGCAGTCGCTGGTTCTCTGCGAATCACCGAGCAGGGTGAGGTGATTGCGGCCAAGTACGCCGAACCGCGTCTGGCACATCGCAACCTCGAAACACTCATCGCCGCGACTATCGAGTCGACGTTGCTCGACGTCGAAGGACTCGGCAGCGATGCCGACGCTGCCTACGCGGTACTGGACGAGCTCGCGGCCCTCGCCCGCACCGCGTACAGCGAATTGGTGCACGACACACCAGGATTCGTGCAGTACTTCGAAGCGTCGACACCGGTCGCCGAGATCGGGGCACTCAACATCGGCTCTCGTCCGGCCTCTCGCAAGCAGACCAAGGCGATCTCCGACCTGCGAGCGATTCCCTGGGTGCTCTCGTGGAGTCAGTCTCGCGTGATGCTTCCGGGTTGGTACGGAACCGGCGCCGCGTTCGAAAGATGGATAGACGGAGACGACACTCGGCTTGCCACGTTGACGGCCCTGTACGAGAAGTGGCCGTTCTTCCGAACCGTTCTCTCGAACATGGCCATGGTGATGTCGAAGTCGGATCTCGGTTTGGCGGCCCGGTACGCGGACCTCGTGCCCGACGCCGAACTGCGCGATCGAGTCTTCGGAATGATCACCGACGAGCACGAACGCACAATTCGCATGTACAAGGCAATCACGGGCAACGAGAACCTCTTTGCCGACAACTCGGGCCTCGAGCGTTCGGTCCACAACCGGTTCCCGTACCTCGAACCTCTCAACCATCTACAGGTCGAGCTGATCCGTCGGTACCGTTCCGGCGACGAGAGCGATCAGGTGCGTCGGGGTATCCAGCTGACGATGAACGGCCTGGCCACTGCGCTTCGTAACAGTGGCTAGGTAACAGCGGCTGGTTCTGCAGGTTTACCAGGGTGTGCGTGCGGCGACTCTAGAGCTGTCGTACGCACACCCAACGCTGCGCACCGGACCGAACGGGGACCGCAGTGGATCTGCAATTGGACGGACGAACTGCCGTCGTTACCGGCGCGGGAAAAGGTATCGGACTGGCTGTCACGCGGGCGTTGGTGGCCGAGGGAGTCCACGTCGTCGCGGGCTCGCGGACGCTCTCGCCGGAACTCGAATCGCTGCAGTCCGGCGGCGCCGTCACCTTTGTCGGCGTCGACCTCGCGAGTGTCGAAGGATCAACCCGACTGCTCGAGGTTGCAGCAGTGAGGGGCGGCGTCGACATCCTGGTCAACAATGTCGGGGCCGTCACCCCGAGAACGAGCGGTTTCGCGGCCATCACAGACCAAGAGTGGGCGGCGTCGTTCAATCTGACGTTCTTGTCGGCTGTACGCACTGTTCGCGCTGCGCTGCCGGAGTTGATCCGCCGAGGTGGCGGGAGCATCGTGACGATCAGTTCGGTCAACGCATTCTTACCTGACCCCACGGTGATCGACTACAGCGCCGCCAAAGCGGCGTTGACCAACTTCTCGAAGTCGTTGTCGAAAGAACTGGGCGGGCAGGGGATCCGCGTCAATACCGTCAGCCCTGGCCCGGTGCAAACGGAGTTGTGGCTCGGCAAGCACGGAGTGGCCTCGACGCTGGCGAAGGCGAGTGGATCAGCCGCCGACGACATCGTCGAAAGCGCCGCGGCCGGAGCCGAGACTGGGCGGTTCACCTTCCCCGAAGAGGTTGCCGACCTGGTGTTGTTCCTCGCCAGCGATCGTGCGGGGAACGTGACAGGCGCGGATTTCGTGATCGACGGCGGTCTGATCAAGACCTTGTGATCATTGCTGCCTGAAACCTGATCATGTGCGCGACGGTCGACGACGTGATGCACAGGATCACTGCGGACGCGATGACCACCCACAGTCCCCACCCGATGGACGGTCCGGCAGTGTGCCCTGCGAACTCGGTACTACGTCGCACGATGGACGCGGCGTTTCCGACGGCAACGATCAAGACCGCGATTCCGACCAAAGGGCCGGTGCAGTGATTCTTGATCTCGGGCGTGACGTCTCGAACCATGAGGGTGATCAGCGCGGTCACCGCACACAGAGCGAGGACGAGAGTGATCACTCCGCATTCGTCGATACCACTGTGGTCCAGCGCGGAGGATGACGTCCACGGGCCGAGGCTTCCGGCGACGATCCCGGCGCACGCCCAGAGCGATCCGATGAGGCTAGGTCCGAAACGGTCGGGCATGAGGGAGGGAATTGCGCGGGTCGACGGCAGCTGAAACCCGAAGGCGCGTTGGTGATCCGGCTGATTGGGTGTGAACGTCACGGGACGGACCACCTTTCCTCCGCGGCGTCGAGCCGCCCAATCCAATGCTTTTCCGGAGTCTAAGGGCCGCCCAGTTCACTTTTGCCGAATCGAGCGAAATTGATCGAACCGGCGCTAGGGCTCGAGCAACTCGGCGTGAGAACATTCGTTGCAGCCCGCACCGACGAGGCGCTTACTGTTCAAACGGCGTCGTGAACGACACTGGTTTGCCGGCGGCGCGCGCGTACGCGATCTCTCGGCGCGTGGACTCACCGATGTATCCGCGAGGGTTGACGACCAGAACCCGATCGGCGAGGTCGATCTTGCGCAGATGGAGCGCGTCGAGCAGGATCTTCTGCTCGACAGAAACCGCCTCGTCTGCTTCAACCGGCGCGACGACGATCACGCCCGCGAACGTCAGGTCGCGGTTCGCCTCCCGCATCTCTTCAGCGAATCGCGCAGAGCCGCAGATACAGACAATCTCAGGTCGATCGGGCACGGTTCAGTCTCTCATCGACGCGAGAGCCCGCGGCCACACCAGTCTCGTCAGATATCTTCGGCAACGCACCCCAGCTGTCAGTGAACGAAGTCCAGAGCTTCCTTGATCCACGCGTTGAATTCGACGTTCGAACTCGTCCCGGTTCGGTCGACGACGATCCATCCCTTGCTCATCGGCTTACCCCGCATCTCGGGCCAGCTTGCACCCTTGTGCGTCAGAAGCTCGTCGACTCGATCGGGGTCACACCGAACCATGATGTTGCCGTGTGAGTTCGCACTGGCGGCCAGCTTCCCGTTCACCATGAAGCTCAGCCCACCGAACATCTTTACTTCCTCGACGTCGTCCTCGCCCGAGAGCGCATCGCGGATACGCTCAGCCAGCGCTTTGTCGTATGCCATGGAGGCCTCCTGGGGTGGAGTTCCAGGTTAGATCAGATGGCGCAGGTACGTGTGCGGGTCGTGAAGGAACCGCTGCCAGTTCGACACCAGATCGAGGTCCTCCCAGCTCGAGGCTCGGATTCCCCATTCTCCGATCTCGAGCAGGTTGGCGTTCGGCAGCGCCGCGATGATCGGCGAGTGCGTCGCGATCACCGCCTGCGCGCCGGATTCCACCAGCTCGCCGAGCAGCGCCGCCAGTGTCAGGGTTCCTTGGAAGGAGAGTGCGGCATCGGGTTCGTCGATGAGATAGAAGCCGCCGTCGGAGGTCCTCGACGACAGGATCTCGAGCAGCGCCTCACCGTGGGAGAGGTGATGGTAAAGCGGTTCAGGTCGCTTGGGATTGGGGTTGTCCTCCAAGTACGTGTACAAACCGTGCAGGGTTTCGTCTCGGAGGTAGTACGCCCACTTCGATGCTCCGGGACTCCGCTCGATCACAAGGTCGAGGCCGCCCGGTTCACTCGATCGAGTCTGATGCCGCGTATTGGTCGACCCGCCTTCGGCGTTGAGACCGAGAACGGCGGCAATAATTTCGATGACGGTCGACTTTCCCGCTCCGTTTTCGCCGACCAGAATGGTGACACCCGGTGGAAGCTCGAGACCGTGCTGAACGATCTGCGCGACTGCAGGCACCGTCATCGGCCAGCTGCCTACGTCGGCGCCCGACGATGGCCCGGCCTTGATGCGGCGGATGGGTTGTCTCTGCACGGCCATACGTTCTCACAAGGCTCCGACGAGAACGGACGTTAGTGGCGCTGCGCGAGCAATTCGACGATCTGAGCCACGAGATCGAGAGGGATCGGTTTGTTCAGCGGGAACTTCACCGTTGATTTCGCAGCCCGGTAAGGGTCGACGGACTTCTCGAACTCGGCGTCACCCGCCGGGAGCGGGTACATCGAGATGTGGTTTTTCCAGCCTGCGAAGTGAATCAGGTTCTTTCCGTTCACCGTCATGGTCGGCATCTGATAGCTGATGGTCTCATCGAGGCCTGGAACCGTGTTGTGAATCGTCTCGCGGATACTCTCGAGGGCTGGTTGCACGTCGGTGGGAAACGAAGCGATGTATTCGTTGATCGTCGCGAATTCGGCCATGCGCGGATCATAGTCGCAGCCGGATTCATTTGGTCCGCCAGAAATCGGGGCGGCTGCCGTCCGCGTCGGTGAACCCGTATTCCGTTCCGAGTTCGCCTGAACTGACCGATCGCTGATTCCATCGCTGTCGATTCGGATCGGCAGCGATGGCCGCGATCGCACGTCCGATGAATCTTGGTGACTCGGAGCGTGCGAAATCCGCGGGCGCAGTCGGACCATCCCGCTCCGGCAACAGAGCGTCACGCCAATTCGATTCGCCGACACCAAAATTGTCCAGCATCATCTCCGATCGCAGGAACCCGGGAGTGATGGCGACGGCAGTACATCCAAACGGGGCAAGTTCGTGGCCTTGCGAAAATGCGAGCCTGTTCACGGACACCTTGGCCAAGTCGTAGAACACCGAGATACGATAGTTCGATGCGTTGTATTCGGTAGTGCCATCGGTTATTTCGGCGACCAGTCCGCCTGGCCTATCGGTCATGAGCGGCAGGAGGTGGTGCGACGTGGTGATGTGGGTGTCGATCGCCAGGCGCAGAATGTGAAACCCCTTGTCCAGATCGTGTTCCCATACCGGCGTGTTCCACTCCGCCGGCCCACCCTTGAGTAATTCCGCGCCCCAGATGTCGTTGACCAAGATGTCGATATGGTGATAGTCGATTCGCAAGCGTTCGGCGAGATCAGCCACTTGTTTGCTCTTGAGATGATCGACGGCAATCGGCACGCCGACGCCGCCCAGTTCGGTGACCAACTCTGCCGTCTCTTCGATGGTCTCTCCGCGCGGATAGTCCGACTGAAGAATTCCGGCAGATGTGCTCCGGCCAGTGCAGATGACGGTTGCACCGGCCTCGCCCAATGCCGCGGCGATTCCGCGTCCGGCGCCCCTCGTCGCCCCGGCAACTACAGCCACTCGCCCGCGAAGTGCGTCCGGATTCGGTGTCCACGACATTGTTCGATTGTTCTCGCCTGGATTGCTTCGTTCAAGAGTGAACGCGATCTGCGGAACCGAACGTTACTTTGCGGCGTCCAAGGTAGTAATCACTCGGATGAAGGAGGCAGCGGGAGAGATGAATCGTTGTGTGGGGCGCAGTGCCGGTTGGAGAAACGGGATC
>NZ_BAAILK010000046.1:287158-289399 GCF_054589475.1 Rhodococcus sp. no. 34 | reverse complement strand
CGGGATTGAGTTCCATTCCGTCAAAAGGAAATTCGCATCGGATCCGGACTCGGCGGGTAGTCGAAAGTCGCCACGGTGAGAAAGTCGTCGACGTACCACCAAGTCGGGAATCGCCCGAAGACGATTCCCGACCGGTGTGAAATCAGATCTGTGAAATCAGTTCTGTGAAATCAGATCAGGGAAGCTGCGAGGCAGCGTCCGTATCGAGGAACCAACGTGTCGCAACCAAACCGGTGGCGCCGGCGGACGGCCAGTCGTCGGCCGAAGCACCTCCGACGGCTTTGGCAACGGCCTCGGCCTTTGCAGCACCCGAGACGAGCAGCCAGACCTCTTTGGCTCGCCGAACAGCAGGCAACGTGAGGGTGATCCGCACCGGTGGCGGCTTGGGGGAGTCCGTCACCGCGACTACGAAACGCGCTTCTTCGCGAACAGCGTCGGTGTGCGGGAACAACGAGTTGACGTGTCCTTCGCCGCCCATACCGAGCAGGTGCACGTCGAACGTCGGAACCTGATTCCCGTGTGCCTGAGCGCCCAGCAGTTGTTCGTACGCCGTCGCCGCCCCGTGTGGATCACCGTCGTAGATACCGTCGGATGCGGCCATCGCATGTACCCTGTCGGGATCGACCGGCACATGATCGAGAAGCGCCTCACGTGCTTGCACTTCGTTCCGCTCGGGATCGCCGGACGGCAGGAACCGCTCGTCGCCCCAGTACAGATCGATCTGCGACCAGTCGATGTTGCCGGGAGCTTCACGCAACTTCTCGAGAAGTGCGATGCCGGTTCCACCGCCGGTCAGCACGATGGACGCGAACCCGCGAGCCTTCTGGGCATCGACGATGGTCGTGACCAGGCGTGCGGCGGCAGCGTCGACAAGTTGGCCGGCGTCGGAAAACTTCTCCACGACAACATCACTCATAGGTCACCTTCTCCAATCCGGCCAGAGCTTCTTCGTAGATCTCGTCCGGATCGAGCCGACGCAATTCCTCGGCGAGGCAATCGCGTGTCTCTCGACGACCCAGAGAAACCAGCGCGTCAGGCTGACCGGTGCGGATCAACGTAGCGGTCGTGCCCTCCTGCGGACGACTGATGGAGATACTGCGGGTCTCGAGCTTCAACTCGACCGTCAGCTCACCCGTACGCCGAATGACCGGACCGTCGATCTTGGCCGCCAACCAACCGGCGAGAATATCCAGTGCCGGTTCGGTTTTGAGACCGGAGACCACCGCTGAGGTGATCTTCTCGTGCGGCGGCTGATCGAGAGCCGATGCGAGGAGCGCGCGCCAGTAGGTGACGCGACTCCAGGCGAGATCGGTATCGCCGGCGGTGTACGACGCGAGTCGCCCCTTGATGGTGGCGGTCGGATCGGGGGCGCCGGTGGCATCGGTGATGCGCCGTATCGCGAGCTTCCCGACGGGATCCTTGGCCGGAATCTCGGGTGCCTCGAGGGGCCACCACGCGACTACCGGGGTGTCGGGGAGCAGGAACGGGATGACGACGCTGCTCTCGTGGTCCGCCAGGGGACCGTAGAGACGCAGCACGACAACCTCCGAGGCGCCGGCGTCCCCGCCGACACGGATCTGAGCATCGAGCCTGGGCTCACTCTGCTCGTCGCCACGCAGAAGCACGATGACGCGGCAAGGGTGCTCGCGGCTTGCTTCGTTGGCGGCCTCGATGGCTTCCTCGGCATTCCCGGTGTCCCTGGTGCAGACGACGAGCGTCAGCACTCGCCCCAAGGTGACAGCGCCGCCGGTCTTACGCACCTCGACCAGTTTCTTGCTGACCTGGACCGTGGTGGTGGAGGGCAAATCGAGAATCACTAGGGTCGCCTCCATTCGCGTCCGGTGCGTTGCATCATTTCGTCCGCAGACGGTGGTCCCCACGTTCCGGCCTCGTAGGGTTCCGGCTTGCCGCCGGCTGCCCAGTGTTCGAGGACGGGATCGAGTATTTCCCAAGACAATTCGACTTCGGCGTTGACCGGGAAGAGGGACGGCTCACCGAGCAACACGTCGAGAATGAGTCGCTCGTACGCCTCCGGTGACGACTCGGTGAAAGCCTGGCCGTACGAGAAGTCCATGTTGACGTCACGGACTTCCATGCTCGATCCGGGAACCTTCGAGCCGAACCGCATGGTGACGCCCTCGTCGGGCTGCACGCGGATGACCAGAGCGTTCTGGCCGAGGTCTTCGGTCATCGTCTTGTCGAACGGTAGGTGCGGTGCACGTTTGAACACCACCGCGATCT
>NZ_BAAILK010000046.1:250395-287082 GCF_054589475.1 Rhodococcus sp. no. 34 | reverse complement strand
CGGTGACACGGCGTCCGAGTCGTTTGCCCGTGCGCAGGTAGAACGGCACACCCGCCCAGCGGCGGGTGTCGACCTCGAGGGTGATGGCGGCAAAGGTCTCCGTGATGGAGTCCGCTGCGAAGCCGTCTTCTTCGAGGAGCCCGACCACCGGCAGCCCACCCTGCCAGCCGCCCGCGTACTGGCCGCGGGCGGTGGTCTCGTCGAGGGGCTCGGCAAGGCGAGTAGCCGAGAGGACCTTGATCTTCTCCGCCTGCAGATTGAGCGGCTCGAAGCTGATGGGTTCTTCCATCGCCGTGAACGCGAGCAACTGCAGCAGGTGGTTCTGGATCACGTCACGGGCCGCGCCGATGCCGTCGTAGTACCCCGCGCGTCCACCGAGGCCGATGTCCTCGGCCATCGTGATCTGAACGTGGTCGACGTAGTGCGCGTTCCAGATCGGATCGAACAACTGGTTCGCGAAGCGCAGAGCCAGAATGTTCTGGACGGTTTCCTTACCGAGGTAGTGGTCGATACGGAAGACCGTGTCCTCGGGGAACACCTTGTTGACGACGGCGTTCAGTTCGCGAGCGCTCTCGAGGTCGTGGCCGAACGGCTTCTCGATGACGACTCGTCGCCACTGACCGTCCTCGGCCTGCGCGAGGCCCGACGCCGACAGTTGCTCGAGCACCTGAGGAAACGCGTTGGGCGGAATCGCAAGGTAGAAACCGTGATTGCCGCCGATACCACGTTCGTTGTCGAGCGTTGCCAACGTGTCGGACAGGTTCTGGAAGGCCTCGGCCTCGTCGAAACTGCCCTCCACGAACCGGATACCTTCAGCGAGCCTCTCCCAGACGTCCTGACGGAACTTGGTGCGAGCACCGTCCTTGACTGCTTCGAGGACGACGTTCGCGAAGTCCTCGTCCGTCCAGTCACGCCGGGCGAACCCGACCAGAGCGAATCCGGGCGGCAACAGTCCACGGTTGGCGAGGTCGTAGATGGCGGGCATGAGCTTGCGCCTGGCAAGGTCGCCGGTAACACCGAAAATCACCAGGGCGCAGGGCCCCGCAATGTGCGGAAGCCGTTTGTCGGTGCTGTCCCGAAGGGGATTCACCCAATCTGATGCCGCCGCGGAATCGCTCACAGGCTCAGCTCTTCTGGGTTGCTGCGCGGAGCTGCTCGGCAGTTGCGTCGAGCAACTCGTTCCAGGACACCTCGAACTTGTCGACGCCCTCTGTCTCGAGGACCTTGAAAACGTCCGCAAGATCGATGCCGACTGCAGCGAGCTGATCGAAGACCGCCTGTGACTCCTGAGCGGTGCCCGAGATCGTGTCGCCGGTGATCTCGCCATGGTCGGCGAGAGCGTCGAGCGTCTTCTCCGGCATGGTGTTGACCGTGTTCGGCGCAACCAACTCGGTGACGTAGAGAGTGTCAGGGTAATCCGGGTTCTTCACGCCGGTCGACGCCCACAGCGGACGCTGAGCCTTGGCGCCGTCGGCCAGAAGAGCCTGGAAGCGCGGCTGCACCTCGAAGATCTGCTGGTACGCGTTGTACGCCAGACGCGCGTTTGCGAGTGCAGCCTTGCCACGAAGCTCGAGGGCTTCCGGCGTGCCGATTGCCGTGAGGCGGTTGTCGATCTCGGAATCCACGCGGGAGACGAAGAACGAGGCGACCGACTCGATGGACGAGATGTCGCGGCCGGCAGCCTTGGCGGTGTCCAGACCTTCCAGGTATGCGCCCATGACAGCTTCGTAGCGCTCGACCGAGAAGATCAAGGTGACGTTGACGCTGATGCCCTCACCGATCACCTTGGCGATGGCGGGAATGCCTGCCAGCGTCGCGGGGATCTTGATCAGGACGTTCGGACGATCGACGATCTTGTGCAGCTCGATCGCCTGCGCGACGGTGGCGTCGGTGTCGTGAGCCAGGCGAGGATCGACTTCGATGGACACGCGGCCGTCGACGCCGTTCGACGCCTCGAACTGCGGAGCCAGGATGTCGCACGCAGCACGCACGTCGTCGGTGGTCACCGCGGTGATGGTGGCGTCGACATCGGCGCCGCGCTGAGCGAGCTCACGGACCTGAGCGTCGTACGCCGATCCCTTGGACAGTGCCGCCTGGAAGATCGACGGGTTGGTCGTGACACCCACGATCGACTTCGTGTCGATGAGGTTCTGCAGGTTGCCGGACTGGATGCGATCCCGCGAGAGGTCATCGAGCCAGATGGAAACGCCTGCAGCGGAGAGCTTTTCGGTATTCACGTTCTGTGTCATCGAGATCATCCCTTCACAGCTGCGAGGGAGCGCTGCGCGGCTTCGACAGTCGCGTCGGCAGTGATGCCGAACTCCCGGAACAAGGTCTTGTAATCGGCGGAAGCGCCGTAGTGCTCGAGCGAGACGGCCTGACCGGCGTCGCCGAGGATGCGCCACCACGGCATCGCGATGCCGGCTTCGACGGACACACGCGCGCGCACGGCGGGCGGAATGACCTCGTCGCGGTACACCTGATCCTGCTCGAGGAACCAATCGAGGCACGGCACGGAAACGACGCGGGTTGCGACGCCCTGAGCTTCGAGGGTTTCGCGAGCCTCGGTGGCCAGATGCAGTTCGGAACCGGTCGCCAGCAAGATGACCTCGGGCGAACCGTTGGCTGCGTCGACGAGGACGTAAGCGCCGCGCTTGACACCCTCGGCAGCCTTCTCCTTGGTGCCTTCAAGAACCGGGATGTCCTGGCGAGTGAGTGCCAGAGCCGTCGGGCCCGTCTTGTTCTCGAGTGCTGCCTGCCATGCGAACGAGGTCTCGTTGGCGTCACCCGGGCGGACGACGGCGAGGTTCGGGATCGCACGAAGAGCAGCGAGGTGCTCGACCGGCTGGTGGGTCGGGCCGTCTTCGCCGAGACCGATGGAGTCGTGGGTCCAGACGTAGGTGACGGCAGTCTTCATCAGTGCGGCCAGGCGAACCGCCGGACGCATGTAGTCGGAGAAGACCATGAAGGTTCCGCCGTACGGGCGGGTGGGTCCGTGAAGCGCGATGCCGTTGAGGATCGAGCCCATCGCGTGCTCGCGGATGCCGAAGTGGAGCGTGCGGCCGTAAGGCTGCGCATTCCAGTCGTTTGTGGAGATGGAGAACGGGCCGAACGAATCTGCGCCCTTGATGGTGGTGTTGTTGCTGCCGGCGAGGTCGGCGGAGCCGCCCCACAGCTCGGGCAGGATCGGTCCGAGCGCGTTGAGCGCCGAACCGGAGGCCTTGCGAGTCGCAACGCCCTTGGCGTCGGCCTCGTAGGTCGGGAGAGCGTCGGCCCAGCCGGCGGGGAACTCACCGGCGAACAGGCGGTCGAAGAGTTCCTTTCGCTCGGTCTCACGTGCAGCCCACGCGTCGAACTCGACCTGCCATGCCTTGCGTGCGTCGGCGCCGCGGGAGACGACCTCACGGGCGTGAGCCAGAGCGTCGGCGTCGACGTCGAAGGACTTGGCCGGATCGAAGCCGAGGGCTTCCTTGACCGCTGCAACTTCGTCGGCACCGAGAGCGGAGCCGTGGACGTCGCCGGTGTTCATCTTCTTCGGAGCCGGAAAACCGATGATGGTGCGGAGCAAGATGATGGACGGACGATCGACGACGGCCTTGGCCGCGGCAACCGCGTCGAGGATGCCGGAGACGTTCTCGCCACCTTCGACGTGCTGAACGTGCCAGCCGTACGCCTCGTATCGCTTTCCGACGTCTTCGCCGAGAGCGATGGTGGTGTCGTGCTCGATGGAGATCTTGTTGTCGTCGTAGAAGACGATGAGGTTGCCCAGTTCCTGGACACCGGCGAGGGACGAGGCCTCGGACGTGACGCCTTCTTCGATGTCACCGTCGGACGCGATCACGTAGATGTGATGGTCGAAGGGGGAGGAGCCGACCGGGGTCTCCGGATCGAACAGCCCACGCTCACGACGCGCGGCCATCGCCATACCGACTGCGGACGCAAGGCCCTGGCCCAGCGGACCGGTGGTCATCTCGACGCCGACGGTGTGGCCGACCTCGGGGTGGCCAGGGGTCAGTGCGCCCCACGTGCGGAGAGCTTCGAGGTCAGCGAGCTCGAGACCGTAGCCCGACAGGTAGAGCTGGGTGTACAGCGTCAAGGATGAATGGCCACAGGAGAGAACGAAGCGGTCACGGCCGACCCATTCTGCATCCGAAGGATCGTGGCGCATGACGCGCTGGAAGAGGGTGTATGCCAACGGCGCCAAGCTCATTGCAGTTCCGGGATGGCCGTTGCCGACCTTCTGAACCGCGTCGGCGGCGAGCACGCGGGCGGTATCGACAGCCTTGGTGTCCAGGTCGGTCCAGTCCGAGGGGTGGACGGGTTGCGTGAGGACGTGGATCTCGTCTGTGATCGACACTGGCAGATGTCTCCTGACATGGTGTACGTGGATTGCGAGGGTGGGGTGTCCCTCCACTGCGTAACCCAGCCTAATGGTCCTGGCTGTCCGGGTCGATTCGGTTCCTCAATGGCTGCGGTCTACCATCGTTCGTAGTAGAGAACAGTGTCAGCAGTGTGTCGTGAAGAGTTAGTGCGGTAACGCGTGGTGCAAGGAGAGAACGTGCGGACAGGGCAACAGCCGAGCGGACATGGCTTCGGCAGCCCAGGTGCCGCCCCGCGGGCGACCAATACCGATACGGTGTGGGGTCGCGCAACGGGCAAGGTTCTGGCTTATATCGCGCTCACGAAGCCGCGAGTGATCGAATTGCTGTTGGTGGCAACCATTCCGGCAATGCTGCTGGCCGATCGCGGAACAGTCGATATCGTTCTGATCCTCAGCACCCTCTTCGGTGGCTGGATGGGCGCGGCGAGTGCGAACTCGCTCAACTGCGTCGTCGACGCCGACATCGACAAGGTCATGAAGCGCACGGCGAAGCGTCCGCTGGCCCGCGAGGCGGTGCCGACGCGCAACGCGCTCGTCTTCGGGCTCCTTCTCGGACTCGCGTCGTTCCTGTGGCTGTGGTGGCGAGCCAACCTCCTGGCCGGCATCCTCGTCGTGATCACGATCGCGTTCTACGTCCTCATCTACACGATGGTTCTCAAGCGTCGTACCTGGCAGAACGTCATCTGGGGTGGCGCAGCCGGATGTATGCCCGTCCTCGTGGGCTGGGCCGCTGTCACCGGTTCGCTGAGCTGGCAGCCCGTCGTGCTGTTCCTGATCATATTCTTCTGGACGCCGCCGCACACCTGGGCGCTCGCGATGCGATACAAAGAGGATTACAAGGCGGCAGGCGTTCCCATGCTTCCGGTGATCGCCACCGAGGAGCACGTCACGAAGCAGATTCTGTTCTACAGCTGGGCAATGGTCGTCACGACGCTTGTCCTCGTCCCCGCGTCGGGCGTCATCTACGCCGCAATCACCATCGTCGCCGGTGCGTGGTTCCTGCTCATGGCACATCAGCTGTACCGCAGCGTTCGCGGTGGTGCTCAGGTCAAACCGCTACGCTTGTTCCTGCAGTCCAACAACTATCTTGCGATCGTGTTCGTCGGCCTCGCTGTCGACTCGGTTCTCGGACTGCAGACGATCAGCGACATGCTCAGCTGATTCTGCTGTGCGCCTTTATTAACCGCGGGCGGTTAATAAAGGCGCACAGCACTTCGCTAGGGAATCAGAACGATCGACCCGGTCGTTGCTCTACCTTCCAGATCCCGATGCGCTGTTGCCGCGTCGGCGAGGGGATACTCGGCGCCGACGCGAATATCGAGTTTCCCGGCTGCAATGGCGTCGAAGACATCGCCGGCACGCCAGGTCAGTTCCTCTCGAGTGCGAATGTGATGCGCGAGCGTCGGACGCGTCAGGAACAGCGAACCCGACGAATTGAGCCGCTGCGGGTCGACAGGCGGAACCGGTCCACTGGCCGCACCGAACAAAGCGACCGTGCCGCGGATGCGCACGGAAGCCAAGCTCGAATCAAAAGTTGTCGCACCGACGCCGTCGTATGCCGCCGCTACTCCTTCGCCGCCGGTCAACTCCCGGACTCGCGCTGCGATGTCCTCGTCGTACCGCAGGACCTCCGCGGCGCCCGCGCCACGCGAGAGTTCTTCCTTTGCATCCGATGACACAGTCGTGATGACCTTCGCCCCGAGGCTGACGGCCATCTGCGTCAGGATCAACCCGACGCCGCCCGCGCCTGCGTGCACGAGCACGGTGTCGCCGCTCTGGATCGGATACGTCGACTTCGCGAGGTAGTGCGCCGTCATCCCCTGCAGGAGCGCCGACGCTGCGGCCGATGCCGGGACACCGTCAGGCACTTTCACTGCGACTGCGGCGGGAACAGCCACCTTCTCGGCATAGCTGCCAGTGGCAGCGGCCCACGCGACCCGGTCGCCCACGGAGAATTCGGAGACGTCGGAGCCGACAGCTTCGACGACACCGCTGCCCTCGTCGCCGGGAATGTAGGGGAGCGGACGCTTGTACTGGCCCATTCGGAAGTACGTGTCGATGAAATTGATGCCGATCGCTTCGGTCTTGACGAGTAGATCGCCTGGGCCTGGTGTCGGTTCGGGTTGTTCGGTCAGAGTCAGAACCTCTGGTCCGCCGGTTTCGGTCACGTAGATGGCTCGCATGGTTTCTGTTCTACACCCGAGGCGGCCGACGCTCAGTCCATGCCTGGTGTCGCTTCCGGGCTACCGACCAGTATTGTCGAGTCATGAGCACCGATACCGAGAAGTCGGACGCCACCCCGTCCGCGCCGGAACTGCCGAAGTCCACGGTGAACGCCATCACCAAGTTCGTCGCCGAGCACGGCGGCTCCGCCAGCGCCGTCATCCAGCCGGTCGGCCTGGCCGGCGTTCGCATCACCCTCGTAGGTGCCGACGGCATCCTCGGTGATCAGGTCGTCGAGGACCTCGCCACGGCAAACGCGGTCGTCGCGTCCTTCGACAACGTCACCGTCGCCGAGTGGGAGCGCGAACTGACGAGCATCGTCACCCCGCAGGAAGGCCATTTCAAGAAGATGGCCGGTTGGGTCGCCAACCAGACTCGGTTCCCGAAAGCTCGCAACGAATCCTGAAATGACGTGTGGGGCGTAGGAACACCTTTTGGTGTTCCTACGCCCCACACGTGTCTTGAAGCGTCAGACAGCTGGAATCGGCGAACTGGTCGGCGTGTACTGGCGGGTCTTACCCGCAGCCCAAACTGCTGCGGTCGCAGCCGTGCACAGTCCCGCACCGGCGACGTGCATGATCACCAGAACTTCCGGCACATCGGTGAAGTACTGCACGACACCGATGAGCGACTGCGCGAGGATCAGTCCCAGCAGGACCTTCAGACGGATCTTCACGGCTGCGGATGTCCCGACCGCATACAGGCCGAAGGTCAGACCCACGACCAGCGCGAGATATCCGACCAGAAGCTGTGAGTGCAGATGGACGAGCGTCACGATCTCGATCTCCAGGCGAGGCACCGTCCGGTCCAGTCCCTTGTCGCCGGCGTGCGGGCCTGCGCCCGTTACGAGAGTTCCAGCGACCAAAACGCCGGCGAGCGCGACACCTGACAGCGCGGTAAGCCAGCGCAGCGGCTTCGGCATCACGACCAGAGTTGTTGCTTCGTCGGGTTCCGCGATCTTCGCGTACATCACCGTGGCAACCCAGACCATCAGCATCGACGCAACCAGGTGAATGGCGACCGTCCACCACAGCAAGCCTGTGAGGACGGTGATACCGCCGATCACTGCCTGAACGACAGTGCCGAGCGGCATCATCCAGGCGTAGACAAGCACCTCTTTGCGTCGGCGAGCGCGAGTCACCGCAAGCACGATCGCAGCGGCGACGATGACGACCAGGAAGGTCAACAGGCGGTTGCCGAACTCGACGGCTTGGTGAATCACCGCGACCTGTCCGTGGCCGACCGGGACGAAGCTACCGGGGAAGCACTGCGGCCACGTCGGGCAACCGAGTCCCGAGTCCGTCACGCGCACCACCGCGCCGGTGACAGCGATGCCGCCCTGCGTCAGGATCACGATGAACGCGATGATCTTCTGCGTTTTCAGCGAGGGGAGAGGTAGTCGATCCACCAAGCGTAAAAATCCGGCATACACACGATTCACCACGCCAACGATCGTAGTTCCCCATCAACTACACAGTGTCGTTGGGGCCAGCTCGCTCCGCGCCTGCCCCGCGTCGTTGGGGGCAGCTCGCTCCGCGCCTGCCTCGCGTCGTTGGGGGCAGCTCGCTCCGCGCCTGCGTCGCGTCGTTGGGGCCAGCTCGCTCCGCGCCTGCCCCGACTCGTCGAGACCAGAACTGCGCAGCCCTGGGGCCAGCCCGCGTCAGTTCGCGCGAACTCGCACGATTCCCGAGATCGTTCCCTGGAAGTACTCGCCCGACTCGGTGATGAGTGCAGACATCTGAAGGGTGTCGTTGAGGATCGTCGACGGCAGTGGAGTCGAACCGATCTGTGACCCGTCCTTCGAGTCGATCACCGCGAAGGAGTAACCGTCCAGCGGAGAGGTGTTCGGAGCACCGTCCCGTGTCACCGTGTAAATCGAGCCGTCAGCCGTCGAGAGGTGAGGTACCGCGGAGCTGCGAATCGTGTTGTCCCACACGACATGGCAGCCGACCGGATCGATGTCGACGCGGGTCATTCCGCCGTTGAAGGGTGCCGTGGCGGGGACCGCTGGACCGGCACCTTCAGGAGTCGTGGGGTACGGGTATCCGTAAGTGCCGGCGACGTAGACGGAATGACCGATGCCGACGGGGGAGTTCTCGCTGCCGCTCGGTGAGCCGTCCTGGCTGGCAGCGGACAACACCGGCTGCGTGCACACCTCGGCGCCCGTGTCAGCGCGATAGACATGCAAGCTCACTGTCGGGTGGGCGTTGTCGACGATGGTCAAGAAATCGCTGCCCGTCGACGGGCCGAAGTATGTCGGCGTCGATCCGGTTCCCCAGCTGAGCTGACCCGGATTACGGGCCGGCCCGCGGTCGTACGGCTGACGCCAGTCGATGACGACCTCGTCGCCATTTCGCTTCAGTTGGTAGAGCGCGTGGGTCGTTGCGACGGCAGTGCCCGTCGGGGAGGTGGAGATGCTGTTCTGCACCTGTTCACCTTCGGGGAGCGCAATGCTGTGCGCGATTCGATCAGTGCCGACATACCCGACGGTGCCGTGCCCGGTGGCGAACCAGACATTGCCGTCCCAGTCCGGAGCGAGGCCGGTGACGTTGTCGTCGGCGGCAACCGCACCACTGAGGTCGATGACATCCGCGAGTTCCAGCCGCCAACTGCCGTCCGGATTCTGCGCATGGGAAATGCGGACCAGTTGACGGTTTCCGTCGACGGCGACGAGACGGTTCTCGTTGTCGAGGTAGGCGTAGACGCCGCCGAGCAGACTGCCCTTCGCGAGCGGCAGTTGTGCTACGGATCTACCCAACGGCGTGGCGTCGGCCTTCGGATCGATCAAATGGATGGTCGGGATCTGGCCGATCATCGTCGTGCAGAGCGAGACGACCATGCCGTCGGAACCCTGGAGGACCGTCGGGCAGGCGGCCATCATCGGGAAAGCAGTCACCTCGTGGGGGCCGGTTCCTGGACCAGGCAGCGGAGTGACGTCGGACGAGCCCGCGTCACCGTGCATGGTGGAAGTACCGACGGGACCGAGGTACGGATTTGCAGGTGCGAGTGGACCGGACACCGAAGGGGTCGCCGTTGCGGGTCCGGCACACAACATGACTGTTGCGGCCACACAGCCGACGATCTGAGCTGTCCGTCGTGTACTCACGTGAACTTGAACCACCTTGCTGCGCAGACTCCGGCCACTGCGGCCCAGATGAGTAGTACGAGAATCGAAAACCAGTCCATCGAGGTGTCGAGGGCCGCTTCGAGTGCGTGTGCGAGAGCGCCGGACGGAACAATGCGGACCAGCGTGTGAACAGCGGTCGGAAGTTCGCCGCTGGCGAAGACCACACTGCCGATGCCCACCATGATGAACCACAGGATGTTGGCGAGCGCGAGAACGATCTCTGCTCGCAAAGTACCGCCGAGCAGTAGGCCAAGCGCTGCAAATGTGACAGTACCGATGGCAATGACCACTGCACCGAGTACAAGTTCGACGAACGACGGACGCCATCCCAACGCCAAACCGATAGCGCCGAGCAAGAGTGACTGCAGAGCCACGACGATGATGACGGCAGCGCTCTTGCCTGCGATGATTCCCCACCGCGGTAGCGGCGTTGCACCGAGTCGCTTGAGCGCGCCGTATCGGCGGTCGAATCCGACGGCGATGGCCTGTCCGGTGAACGCCGTCGACATCACGGCAACCATCATGACACCAGGGAGCACGGTATCGACCCGAGAATCGCCCAAATCGCCGATCGGAAGTAGACACAGTCCGATGAGCAGGGTGATCGGGATGAACATGGTGAGCAGCAATTGCTCACCGTTGCGGAGCAGAAGAGTCAGCTCCAGTTTGGTCTGCGCCGCCAGCATCTTGGCCGCCGAATTGGGGCGGGGATCCGGCGAGAAGGTGCCTGGCTCGAAGCGGTTCTCGGCGAGCCGTCGGTCTCTGGCAACGCTGATGGGACTGCTCTGGCCGTTCGACGCTGTTTCGTTCATGACCTTGATCTCCGTCATCCCCTCAGTTCCCGGCCCGTCAATTCGAGGAAGACGTCTTCCAGACTCCGTTGATCGACGCGAATGTCGTTGATCAGCACGTCCTGATCGGCACACCACGTTGCGACAGTCGCCACGGTTGCCGGATCGATTGCACCTTCGACGACGTAGGTGCCGGGGTTGGATTCCTCGATGCGGAACCCGGCGAGTGAACCGGCCAGCGAATCGAGGCTCAAACCGGGAACCGTCGTCAGACGGAGTTGTCCTTCGGCGCCCTTGCTGGTGACCTCCGCCGGCGTTCCCGACGCGACGATCTTGCCGTGGTCGATGATGACCAGTTCGTCGGCGAGCGCTTCGGCCTCGTCCATGAGGTGTGTGGTGAGCAGGACGCTCACGCCGTCGCGTCGCAGAGCGTCGATGAGTTCCCACACGAGTAGACGTGCCTGAGCGTCGAGGCCGGCGGTGGGTTCGTCCAGAAATACCAATTCGGGACGGCCGACCAGCGCGCACGCCAGTGACAGTCGTTGCTGCTGGCCTCCGGAGAGGCGGCGGTACGGGGTCTTGCGCGCATCGGTGAGGCCGAGTTTGGAAAGGAGCCAGGCGGGATCGAGCGGGTCGGCCGAGTATGCGGCCACGAGGTCGAGCATTTCTCCGGCCTTGGACCCGGGGTATGCGCCGCCGCCCTGCAGCATGACGCCGATTCGCGAGCGGACTTCACCGGAGTCGGCGATGGGGTCGAGACCGAGCACTCGAACCGTGCCGGCATCGGGGGTGACAAACCCTTCGCACATCTCGACGGTGGTTGTCTTACCGGCTCCGTTGGGGCCGAGCAGGGCAACGACCTGGGCCGTCTCGACAGTGAGATCGATACCGTCGACGGCTCGAACACCGTCGAAGGACTTGACGACACCCTGGATCTGTACCGCCGGCGTCGACGATCTGGAGGCTCTCGAGGTCACGGGGAATCAGCGTAAGCCCCCGCCGAGTTGTCTTCGTCTACCGGTCCGCCTTTCGTGATCTCCGCTACTGGCTTGTCGCTACGCCAGGGGAGTGAATTGCGGGTGAAGACGATGAGCGTTCCGGCGGTGAGGATGGTCGCGATGACGGCCTGCACGATCATGAACGGAAGGTATTCGGCGCCGTTGGACATCAACATGACGCTGACGATCGAGGTGAAGACGACGGCAGGGATGCGGAAAATCGGCGCGGTGGCCCACGCCGCCAACGGAAGGATCGCCCACAGCAGGTACCACGGCTGAACGACGGGGAACAGGAGAACGATCGCGCCGAGCGCGATGCCGAGTCCGCCGACCGGATGGATGCGGCCCATGTAGACCGAGATCATCATCCGTGCGGTGACGAGCATGGCGACGAGAGTAGCGATGGGCCGCGTGATCGTGAGGATCGCCGTCGTGTGATCGCCGAGTCCGAGCAGTACGCCTGCCAATCCCGTGCCGACGCCCAGGAGCGTCGGGATGGACATCCAACTCCGGACTGCCGTGGCGGTGTCGAGGGTGTTGATCCAACCCATACCGAGCCCACTGGCCACGCTGATGACAAACGTGACGACAGCGGCAACGATGCCCAGGAGAATCGCGGCTCCCGCCAGGGCCTTCCAGGTTCCACCCCAACGCCGAGCCAAGGCCATGCCGACAAATCCCAAGGCAAGCAAGGACGGAATTTTGACGGTCGACGACAAGGCGATCAAACCTGATCCCGCAACGAGATAGAACAGCGCTCGCCCACGGATGGGCCCGGACCCTTCGACTGCGCGGAGAGCGATCTCGATTCCGGCGAGCATCAACCCGAGCATGAGCGCTTCGTTGTGGATGCCGGCCACCAAGTGGAAGAGCAACAGCGGGTTCGCGGCACCGAGCCAGAGCGAACTGACGGCAGAGACACCGCATCGCTTGGCCAGTCGCGGTATCGCCCACACGATGAGCGCGACGCCGGCCAATGCGAGCAAGCGGTGCAAGAAGATTCCGGCCACGATGTTGTCGCCGGTCAGTGAGCTGATCCCGCGTCCCAGCCACAGGAAGAACGGTCCGTACGGAGCCGGGGTGTCGCGCCAGATCGTCGGAACCGTGCGGGTGAGAACGTGGTCGACGCCCAGTGCCGCCTTGGGGCCGATGGCGTACGGATCGAGTCCACGGGCCGCGATTTCGCTTTGAGCCAGATACGAGTAGACGTCGCGGCTGAACATCGGCGGTGCGACCGAGAGCGGCAGGATCCACAGCAGGAGTGTGCGGTCCAACTGGGAACGGGTCATGCGCCGCGGTGCGCCGGAACGGCTGCGTATGTCCCCGACTGCAAATCGGCCCATCATCAGCCAGGCCAGAACGACGAGCACGGTTCCGGTCATCGTCATGGTGAGTGAGACCGTCGGCATACGTCCGGGAAGGCTGAGGACTCGAAGTCCTGCGGTCGGATTCTGCAGGACGGGTTGTGCGCCGGCGCCGAGCGCTCCGACTGCCATCAAGACCGCGCCGGTTGCGCCGAATCGGCGAATCCCGCGCAGTTGTGCGGTTTCCTTCGCGTTCAGGCCAGGGCGCTCGTCTTCGTCGCCGTGCAGCACCGCGGCCATACTCTGCCGGGGAGCGGAACCGAAAGGCCGAACGCCGATCGTGGAAAGCGCGAGTGCCTTGGGTTTTTCCAGCAGGATCGCGCGCGCCGATCGCGCGGTCGTGGTCTTCTCGGGGGTCTGCGGCACACCAGGCAGCGTAGCGGCTCGATCCAGCCGGACAGACAAGCACAAACAACGTGCGTTGTCCGGATATTCCCGAATGTAATGCAGGTTGCCCTTAGTAGACCTGCGAAAAGAATTCCGTCACACTTGTGTTGTGAAAAGAAATGCGTCAGACCCTCGAAGCAAGGAAGTTGCAGGTCAGCCCACTGTAGCGACCTCGCCTAGTGCTGCCGCAAATCCGGTGACGGTGAGCGTCGAAGGCCAGACCCGGGCCGCAGTGGTCAAGCTGCTACTCGAAGAAGGCCCCATTACCGCCTCCGAAATCGGCACGCGCCTCGGTTTGAGTGCCGCAGGTGTCCGACGTCACTTGGATGCGTTGATCGAGTCGGGCGAAGCCCGTACCGCTTCGGCGTCGTCGCTGCGTCAGCGTGGACGAGGTCGTCCCGCCAAGCAGTTCCAGATCACCGCGACCGGTCGCGGCCGCCTCGGCCACACCTACGACGATCTGGCGGGAGCCGCGATGCGGCAACTCCGTGAAATCGGCGGAGACGCGGCAATCGAGGAGTTCGCCAAGCGCCGGGTCCAGGCGATCGTCGGAGACGTCGAACCGGCTGATCCGACAGATGTCGACAACGTCGAGGCGACAGCGGACGCAATCGCCGAAGCCTTCAACGCGGTGGGGTTCGCAGCGTCGACCCGGCCGGTCGGTAACGGCGTGCAGATCTGCCAACACCATTGCCCGGTTTCCCATGTGGCAGAAGAGTTTCCGGAACTGTGCGAGGCAGAGCAGCAAGCATTCCGGCAATTGCTCGGGACTCATGTTCAGCGTCTGGCGACCATCGCCAACGGTGACTGCGCCTGCACGACGCACGTGCCCCTCGTGTCCACCGGGAGTAGATGACCGGACCAGAGTGTTCTACGGAGCGTTGCCACCGTGCAGCGTTCGAATAGAGATTTTTCAGCTAGTTCTTCAAAGTCAGAACTGCTCGACCACAGCGACCAGCCCTCGCTGAACCCGAGCAGCCGTCAAGAAACAAGACTCCGGAAGGAGCTCGCATGACCGTCACATCAGACCAGGCGACTACCACTGCGGCAGCAGGCACCGAGCCGCTCACGCAGGAAGAGACCATCGCGTCCCTCGGTCATTACGGCTACGGCTGGTCCGATTCCGACGAAGCCGGAGCCAGCGCGCAGCGCGGGTTGTCCGAGGCTGTCGTGCGGGACATCTCCGCCAAGAAGAGCGAGCCCGAGTGGATGCTCGACATCCGCCTCAAGGCGCTGCGCACCTTCGACAAGAAGCCGATGCCGAACTGGGGCTCCGACCTCGAAGGCATCCACTTCGACAACATCAAGTACTTCGTCCGGTCCAGCGAGAAGCAGGCCGAGTCGTGGGAAGACCTGCCCGAGGACATCAAGAACACGTACGACAAGCTCGGCATCCCCGAGGCGGAGAAGCAGCGCCTCGTTGCCGGCGTCGCAGCTCAGTACGAGTCCGAGGTCGTCTACCACTCGATCCGTGAGGACCTCGAGGAGCAGGGCGTCATCTTCCTCGACACGGACACCGGTCTCAAGCAGCACCCGGAGCTGTTCAAGGAGTACTTCGGATCGGTCATCCCGGCCGGCGACAACAAGTTCTCCGCGCTGAACACCGCCGTGTGGTCCGGTGGCTCGTTCATCTACGTTCCGCCGGGAGTCCACGTGGACATCCCGTTGCAGGCGTACTTCCGCATCAACACCGAGAACATGGGTCAGTTCGAGCGCACCCTGATCATCGTCGACGAAGATGCCTCCGTGCACTATGTCGAGGGTTGCACCGCGCCGATCTACAAGTCCGATTCACTGCACTCGGCCGTCGTCGAGATCATCGTGAAGAAGGGCGGCCACTGCCGCTACACGACCATCCAGAACTGGTCCAACAACGTCTACAACCTGGTGACCAAGCGCACCAAGGTCGAGGCCGGCGGATCCATGGAGTGGGTCGACGGCAACATCGGCTCCAAGGTCACCATGAAGTACCCGGCCGTGTGGCTGATGGGTGAGTACGCCCGCGGTGAGGTTCTCTCCGTTGCGTTCTCCGGCGAGGGCCAGCACCAGGACACCGGCGCCAAGATGCTCCACCTCGCGCCGCACACGTCCTCGACCATCATCAGCAAGTCTGTCGCCCGCGGCGGTGGACGTGCGTCGTACCGCGGTCTGGTGCAGGTCAACAAGGGTGCCCACGGCTCCAAGTCGACCGTCAAGTGTGACGCTCTGCTCGTCGACCAGATCAGCCGCAGCGACACCTACCCGTACGTCGACATCCGCGAGGACGACGTCACCATGGGTCACGAGGCCACCGTCTCCAAGGTCAGTGACGATCAGCTCTTCTACCTGATGAGCCGCGGACTGACCGAGGACGAGGCGATGGCCACCATCGTGCGTGGATTCGTCGAGCCCATCGCGAAGGAACTCCCGATGGAGTACGCGCTCGAGCTCAACCGCCTTATCGAACTTCAGATGGAAGGGGCTGTGGGTTAGTGACCACGCCAGAGACCGGAGTCATCGGAGCTGTTGCCGGGGAGAACCCGACCGCTCCTGTAAAGGGTGCAGCCACAGGCTCACCCATCACGAACAAGGGTGAGCAGTTCTCCTCGTTCGACGTCAATGCTTTCGAGGTTCCCGGCGGACGTGACGAGATCTGGCGGTTCACCCCGCTGCGTCGCCTCCGGGGATTGCACGACGGCAGCGCCGTCGCCAACGGACAGGTCACCGTCGAGGTCGACGGCGGAAGCGACATCACCGTCGAGACCGTCGGCCGTGACGACGCACGTCTGGGCAAAGCCGGCGTTCCCGCTGATCGCATTGCAGCGCAGGCGTATTCGAGCTTCGAGACGGCAACGGTCATCTCGGTTGGTGCCGAGGTCGAGGTCGAGAAGCCCGTTGTGGTCACCATGACCGGCCCCGGAGTCGACAACGTCGCCTACGGACACACCCAGATTCGTCTGGCGCAGTTCGCCAAGGCGACGTTCGTGATCGACCAGCGCGGCAGCGGAACCTTCGCGGAGAACATCGAATTCGTTCTCGGTGACAGTTCGCAGCTGACCGTGGTGGCCATCCAGGACTGGGCGGACGACGCAGTTCACGTGACGTCACACCACGCTCGCCTGAACCGCGACGCAGTGCTTCGATACACCTCGATCAGCCTGGGCGGCGACCTGGTGCGCCTGTCCGCCACCGTCAAGTACGACGGACCGGGCGGCGACGCCGAACTGCTCGGCCTGTACTTCGCCGACGCCGGCCAGCATCTGGAACAGCGTCTGCTGGTGGACCATTCGCAGCCCAATTGCAAGTCCAACGTGGTCTACAAGGGTGCGCTTCAGGGCGATCCCGGATCCGGCAAGCCCGACGCGCACACCGTGTGGATCGGCGACGTTCTCATCCGCGCCGCAGCGGAGGGCACCGACACGTTCGAGCTCAACCGCAACCTGGTGCTGACCGACGGCGCCCGCGCCGACTCGGTTCCGAACCTCGAAATCGAAACCGGTGAGATCGTCGGGGCCGGCCACGCAAGTGCAACGGGACGTTTCGACGACGAGCAGCTGTTCTACCTGCGTGCTCGTGGTATCCCGGAGGATCAGGCTCGTCGTCTGGTCGTACGTGGGTTCTTCCACGAAATCATCAACAAGATCGCTGTTCCCGAGGTGCGCGATCGCCTCGAAGCCGCAGTCGAAGCCGAACTCGCAGCCGTCGGCTCCTGACCGCCCCGCCGGCGACACCACCCCGTCGCTACGCTCGCCCGCCTCATCTTGAAGGAATTTCATGTCTACCAGTGACAACACCACCACTTCGGTCCTCGAGGTTCGTGACCTGCACGTCGAGGTCGCCAACTCCGATGCCAACGCCGAGCCCATCCAGATCCTCAAGGGCGTCGACCTGACGGTCCGCTCGGGGGAGACCCACGCGATCATGGGCCCCAACGGCTCCGGCAAGTCGACTCTGTCGTACGCCATCGCCGGTCACCCCAAGTACCAGGTCACGTCCGGCTCCATCACCCTCAACGGTGAAGACGTCCTCGCAATGAGCGTCGACGAGCGTGCGCGTGCCGGGCTCTTCCTGGCCATGCAGTACCCCGTCGAGGTTCCCGGCGTTTCCATGTCCAACTTCCTGCGCACCGCCGCTACGGCCGTGCGAGGCGAGGCTCCCAAGCTGCGCCACTGGGTCAAGGAAGTCAAGGAAGCCCTCAGCGAGCTCGAGATCGATCCCTCGTTCATCGAGCGCTCGGTCAACGAAGGTTTCTCCGGTGGCGAGAAGAAGCGCCACGAGATCCTGCAGTTGGGCATGCTCAAGCCGAAGATCGCGATCCTCGACGAGACCGACTCCGGCCTCGACGTCGACGCTCTGCGCACCGTCTCGGAAGGCGTCAACCGCTACAAGGAGCGCGAGAACGGCGGCGTTCTGCTGATCACGCACTACACGCGCATTCTGCGCTACATCAACCCCGACTTCGTTCACGTGTTCGTCGGTGGCCGCATCGTCGAGTCCGGTGGACCGGAGCTGGCCGACGAGCTCGAGACCAACGGCTACGTTCGTTTCACCGCGGACACCGCAGCTACCCAGGGAGCGTAATCACGATGACCACCTCGGTGCGCGAGCTCGACGTCACAGCGGTTCGGGCCGACTTCCCGATCCTGGCGCGAACCGTGCGCGACGGAAAACCTTTGGTGTACTTGGATTCCGGCGCTACCTCGCAGCGTCCGGTCCAGGTTCTCGATGCCGAACGGGACTTCCTGACCACGTGTAACGCGGCAGTACACCGGGGTGCTCATCAGCTCGCAGAAGAGGCGACGGACGCGTACGAGAATGCTCGCGCCACCATCGCTTCTTTCGTGGGCGCGGATTCGGACGAGTTGGTGTTCACCAAGAACGCCACCGAGGCTCTCAATCTGGTGACCTACGTTCTCGGTGACGATCGCTTCGACCGCCATGTCGGTCCTGGCGACGAAATCGTCATCACCGAACTCGAACACCACGCCAACCTCGTTCCCTGGCAGGAACTTGCGCGCCGAACCGGTGCGACGCTCAAGTGGTACGGAGTCACCGACGACGGCCGGATCGATCTCGATTCGCTGGAGCTGACAGACGCGGTGAAGGTCGTTTCGTTCACCCACCAGTCCAACGTGACCGGCGCGATCGCGCCCGTCGAGGAATTGGTGCGACGAGCACGCGCCGTCGGTGCACTCGTCGTGCTCGACGCGTGCCAGTCGGTGCCTCACATGGCGGTCGACTTCCACGAACTGGGAGTGGACTACGCGGCGTTCTCCGGTCACAAGATGCTCGGCCCTTCGGGGGTCGGAGTTCTCTACGGCCGTCGTGAACTGCTGGCAGCGATGCCTCCGTTCATCACCGGTGGCTCGATGATCGAGACGGTCACCATGGAGGTCAGCACTTACGCGCCACCGCCTCAGCGTTTCGAAGCCGGCGTACCGATGACCTCACAGGTGGTCGGGTTGGGCGCTGCCGTGGATTACCTGAACACCTTCGGGATGGACGCAGTCGCCGCGCACGAGCACGTGTTGGTGGAGGCTGCTCTCGAAAAGTTGTCGGCGATCGAAGGTCTGCGCATCATCGGACCGCAGACGTCCGAGAACCGCGGCGGAGCGATTTCCTTTGTCGTGGACGGTATTCACGCCCACGACCTCGGACAGATCCTCGACGACGAGGGCGTCGCGATTCGCGTCGGACACCATTGTGCGTGGCCGCTGCATCGTAA
Organism: Rhodococcus sp. no. 34; assembly: GCF_054589475.1. Lineage (NCBI taxonomy): Bacteria > Bacillati > Actinomycetota > Actinomycetes > Mycobacteriales > Nocardiaceae > Rhodococcus > Rhodococcus sp. no. 34. Next base: position 268,107 of record NZ_BAAILK010000046.1, on the reverse strand, counting down.
GTTCGGTGTCGCTGCGACGGCCCGTGCGTCGTTTGCGCTCTACAACACCACCGCGGAAATCGATGTTCTCGTTGCCGCGATCAAGCGTGCGCAGGAATTTTTCGGTGTCGCAGGGGAGTTGAACTGAATCATGCGCATGGAGCAGATGTATCAGGAAGTGATCCTCGATCACTACAAACATCCGCACGGCCGCGGACTCCGTGAGCCGTTCGGCGCCGAGGTGCACCACGTCAACCCGACGTGTGGCGACGAGGTGACGTTGCGCGTCCAGATATCCGAGGACGGAACGGTCTCCGACGTCTCGTACGACGGTCAGGGTTGTTCGATCAGCCAGGCGTCGACGTCGGTGCTCAACGACCTCGTCATCGGGATGCAGGTCACCGACGCACTGAAGACGGTGACGGCGTTCAACGAGATGGTGAGCAGTCGGGGCACCGTCGAGGGGGACGAGGACGTTCTCGGCGACGGTATCGCGTTCGTCGGAGTCTCGAAGTATCCGGCACGCGTGAAGTGCGCCTTGCTCGGATGGATGGCATTCAAGGATGCTGTAGTCCAGATTGTCGACGGCAGTGCTGTGACGACGGCGGACAGCAGCAGTGAATTGGTCGACACGACTGAAGGACAGGGATCATGACCGAGACACAACCAGTGCAGGACGCCGAGGTCGGCGCTCCGGTGAATCCGAATCCCGATTCCACTGCGGAATTCGGTGGCGCACAGGGCAGTGGCACTGTCCCGTCGCCTGAGCGACTCGACGAACTCGAAGAAGCGATGCGCGACGTCGTCGATCCCGAACTGGGAATCAACGTCGTCGATCTCGGCTTGGTCTACGGACTCTTCGAAGACGACGGTGTCGTCACTATCGACATGACTTTGACGTCGGCGGCGTGCCCGTTGACCGACGTGATCGAGGACCAGGCGCGCGGCGCACTTGTGCGTAGCGATCTGTGTACCGACATGAAGATCAACTGGGTGTGGTTGCCGCCGTGGGGACCGGACAAGATCACCGAAGACGGACGCGAGCAACTGCGCGCACTCGGCTTCACGGTCTGACAAGCAACCTCGGCACGATCAACTGAATACATTTCACCGGAGCGTCGGTGCCCGTTCGTCGGGTACCGGCGCTTCGGTTTGTTATATAGGGCCGTTTTAGCCATGATATTCAGGACAATAGTCCCAAATGGTTGTTTGATGAATATTTGCTGGAAGCTGACTGATCGGTAACATCGCAGCTGATTGTCACGATGTGATCTCCGGCGGGCGACTTGCCAGTTTCCACCCGAGCTTTCCAAAGTATTCGTCTCATTTTCGAAGTGCCCCGATCAGTTCGAAGCGTCCAGCGGACGCATAAACCTGTTTGCATCATGATCAAGTTGTAAGAGGGAGATTCGTGTGGATGGCAGTCCCGACCGAGGAATCGTTTCCGCAGCTCGTCCGGACGACGAACTCACCTTCCCTCTTTCTGCCGCGCAACTTTCCCTGCTTGTCGCACAACAGCTTCGACCCGAGATTCCCGTCAGCATCGCTCAGTACGTGGACGTGGACGGCCCACTCGACATCGAGCTGCTGACCGCTGCCAGCAAACAGACCGGTCGTGAGATCGGCTCCGGATATCTGCGCCTGGTCGAGGTGGACGGGGTTGCGCGTCAGTGGCTCGATCTCGACATGGACGACTCCCTCGACGTGGTCGATCTTCGCGCCGAATCGGATCCGGAATCTGCAGCGCAGGAATGGATGCGCAGAGAGCACACTGCTGCCATCGATCCGTTCACCGATCGCCTGGTCAGGCTGGCAGTCCTGGTGCTTCGCGACGACCATTACTACTGGTACAGCCGTATTCATCACGTAGCGCTCGACGGTTTCGGCGCGATGTCGATGATGAACCGCACAGCCGAGATCTACACCGCCGCGGTGCGCGATCTACCAGTTCCCCCAGCGGTAACTGCCCCCCTCCAATCGTTGGTGAAGGCAGAGGCCGACTATCTGGGCTCCACGCGGTGGGAGCGCGATCGCGACTACTGGAACACCAAGATGGCCGACAAACCGGGCGGAACCTCGCTCGCGTCCTCGACTGCTCCGTCGCAGGCATGGTCTCGCCTACGGTCGGCGACGGTACCTACGGAACTGCGGAGCTCCCTCGAACGGCTGGCCGCCGCCCACGATGTGACGACGTCGTCAGTGGTGATCGGTGCTCTGGCGGCTTACCTCGCCCGGGCCACCGGGACCCGCGACGTGGTCCTCAGCCTGCCGGTCTCGGGGCGGACGACAAAAGCTGCTCGCCGGTCCGGCGGAATGATGTCGAACGTCGTCCCGATACGTGCGAGCGTCGATCCGCATTTCGCGGTCGGGGACTTGCTGCACGAGGTGAAGATCGAACTCACCGGCGCACTGCGTCATCAGAAGTACCGCCACGAGGACCTACGACGCGACCTCAACGCCGGTGATCACAGCATCGCCGACGGACGAGGCTTCCACGGGCCGTTGATCAACCTCATGCTGTTCCATTCCGGAATCACTCTCGGGGACGCGCACGGCGAACTGAACGTGATCTCGACCGGGCCGATCGAAGACCTCTCCGTCAACGTCTATCAGACTTCCGCAGCCGAAGAGATCCAGATCGACTTCGCCGCGAATCCAGACCTGTACACCAACGAGGACATCTCGCGTCACCACCGGCGTTTCCTCGAGTTCCTCGACTTGTTCTGCGCTGCGGAATCGGGAACTCGATTGATGGACATCGACCCCGACGCCGCGGGTAAATGGATCGCCGAAGTTCAACACGCCCGCAACGTCGAGTACTGGTCTGCGACCTTGTCGAACCCCGCCGAGGAACTGGGTTTGCCGGTCGTCGCCGGATCCGGTCGAACGTCCACGCCCCTCGAGATCGAGGCAGGCCTCTGCCGGAGCCTCGAGACGATGGCGACGACGATGAACACGAGTCTGTTCGTGCTGTTCCAGTCTGCGATGGCCGGACTGCTGCGCCGCGTCGGTTCGGCCGACGAGGTGTCGATCGGCGTCTCGGTCCGAGGGTACGGCGCCTCCAATCCGGACGATTTCGTCTCGATGTTCGCCAACCAGTTGGTGCTTCGCTCGACGGTGTCGAACACCATGACGCTCACCGACCTGGTCGGTGCGGTGGACACCGTCGCAATCGAAGCTCTCGAACACGCAGACATTCTTCTGTCTTCGGTGACCGCCGCACTCGGTGACGGCCGCTGGGTGGAGACGGGCCCGTTGTTCCGGGCGATGGTCTGCTTCGAGGAGCCGCTGGATGCTCACCCGAGATTTCCGGGGCTCATGGTCGGTGCGCCTATCGGATCGGATCTGGCCACCGTGCCGGAACTGTTTGTCTCCCTGGCGATTCCGACTGGTGAGCATGCCGATTTCGATCAGCCGATCTCCGGTGTTCTGGATTGGCTCGGCACGAAGGAGCAAGCCGAGGACCTCGCCGACCGTTATCTACGAATCTTGACCGCGATGGTCGGTGCTCCGCACTCGGCGCTCGGCTCAGTGGATCTACTGCGCCCGGACGCGCGCCAGGCGCTGGTGCCGCCCGTTCTGCCGATTACCCCGGTCCGAACGCTCTCCGAGATCCTTTCCGACCGCATTCGGGCGACCCCGGAAGCGATCGCCGTTGTCGCAGGTAGCGAGCGCGTGTCGTACCGCGAACTCGATCGACGATCGAATCAGTTGGCGCGCAAGCTCGTCGATCATGGCGTGCGATCCGAGTCGTTGGTCGGAATCATGCTGCCGAAATCCGTGGACATGATCGTTGCCGCTGTCGCGGTAGTGAAGGCCGGCGGCGGATACCTCCCACTCGATGGTGCGCACCCCGCCGAGCGTTTGGCGTATGTGGTCGAGGATGCGCAACCGGTGTGCGTCATCTCCGATTCCACTTTCCCGAACTCCACTTTCCCGAACTCCGCCTTCCCGAACTCTGACGTGGTGGTCGTCGGGGTCGAGTCCGACGAGTACTCCGGTGAGAGTCTGGAAACCGATGAGCGCCCGCGCGGACACGGAGCCGACAATCTGGCGTACGTGATCTACACCTCGGGGTCGACGGGACGACCCAAGGGCGTCTCCGTCACCCACGCCACCGTGGTGCGATTGTTCGAGAACACGCACGTCGAATTCGGATTCGACGGCAACGACGTGTGGACGATGTTCCACTCGTTCGCCTTCGACTTCTCAGTGTGGGAACTGTGGGGCGCGCTGCTCCACGGCGGAACGCTGGTCCTGGTCGATCACGAGGTATCACGCGACCCTGACGCCTTCCGGGCGCTGGTCGCCGCAGAAGGCGTCACCGTGCTCAATCAGACGCCCTCGGCCTTCTACCAGTACATCGAAGCCGACCTTCGAGCCGATTCGAAGACCCGGCTCCGGTACGTGATCTTCGGTGGCGAAGCCTTGGACCTGCGTCGACTCGGGCGCTGGTACGACAATCACCCGGGGTACGAAAGTCACACGGAATCCGCGCCTGCACTCGTCAACATGTACGGCATCACCGAGACGACGGTGCACGTCACCCATCTCGAACTCGACCGGGCGAGCGCGAGTGCGCTGACCGGCAGCCGGATCGGTGACGCGATCGACGGACTTCGTGTGTACCTGCTCGACGAGCATCTCTCCCCGGTCCCGGTGGGGATCGCGGGGGAGATCTATGTCGCCGGCGGTCAACTCGCCCGTGGCTATCTCGGCCGTCCAGACCTCACCGCGGGCCGGTTCGTCGCCGATCCTTTCAATGCCGGCGGACGACGGTTGTACCGGTCCGGCGACCGCGCACGATGGATTGCGCCCGGACAACTCGAGTACCTCGGACGCGGCGACGCGCAGGTCAAGATCCGCGGATTCCGGATCGAACTCGGCGAAATCGACTCCGTCATCCTCAGCGCGCCGGGAATCGACGACGCCGTGACCGTCGTGGCTCCGACGCCGGCGGGCGGCGCTCTCGTGACCTATGTGACCACTTCCGACGTCGTGGACGCCGAAGCCCTCCGAGCTCACGCCGCCGAAGCCCTCCCGACCTACATGGTTCCCGATGCCTTCATGGTCCTCGATTCGATTCCGTTGACCACCAACGGAAAACTGGACCGGCGTGCGCTGCCTTCGCCTATCCTGGCCTCCACCAAGGTCTTCCGACCCCCGACGACCCCGACCGAGGGCAAGGTTGCGGCGGTTCTGGCTGACATCCTGAGTAGTGGACCGCTCGGACTCGACGACAATTTCTTCCATCTGGGCGGAAACTCGCTGGTAGCGACGACGGCGGTAGCGCGCTTGACCGAAGCCACCGGGGTTAAAATGCCGCTGCGTGCACTCTTCGACCATCCCACGGTGTCCGGGATCGCGGCGACGATCGAGCGTGCGGCACAGACCCCGGACGCCGACGGTATTCAGGTCGTGGCCCGGCCGGCTGTACTGCCTCTCGCTCCCGCGCAGCAGCGACTGTGGTTCCTGAACCGCGTGGCACCGGAATCAGGTGCGTACAACATTCCACTGGCGGTGTCGTTGCGCGGCGCCGTCGATCCCGACGCACTCAGTGCCGCGATCGTGGACGTCGTGACACGTCACGAGTCACTACGCACCGTGTTTCCTCAGATCGGGGACAACGCGACGCAGAAGGTTCTGGGCCTGGGCGAGGGGATCGCAGGGCTCGAGTCGATCGACGTGGAACGCGGAAGCCTCGAGAGAGTGATCTTCGAATTCTCTTCGGCCGGTTTCGATCTGGTCCGCGAACGTCCGGTGCGCTACCTGCTGATCACTGTCGCCGCCGAGAAGGAAGGCGATGACGAGGAAGCTGTCCTCGTAGTGGTTCTGCACCACATGGTGGCCGACGGTTGGTCACTCGCCCCGTTGGCTGCTGATCTCACCGGCGCCTACGCCGCCCGCGTCGGCGGCAACAGCCCGCAGTGGGCACCGCTTCCAGTGCAGTACGCCGACTACACGCTCTGGCACCGAGAACACCTCGGGGACACGGCATCCACCGATTCACTTGCCCACTCACAGATCACGTTCTGGAAGCAGCAGCTGGCGGGAGCGCCCGAGCAGCTCCACCTGCCGACGGACCGTCCGCGCGCACTCGACCCGACCATGCGCGGAGCCGGAGTCGACATCAGAATCGGCGCTTCCACGCATCAGAAGCTCGTTGTACTTGCCGCCGATCACGACGCCACGCCGTTCATCGCCCTGCACGCGTGCTTCGCCCTGCTTCTGGCCAGGTACAGCGGCACGGACGACATCGTCATCGGAACACCGGTGGCCGGACGAGGGGACAGATCTCTCGATCTGCTCGTCGGCATGTTCGTCAACACTCTTGCCCTGCGGACCGTCGTCGATCGGGACGCAACGTTCGCCGCATACCTGTCACAGGTCAGGGCCGTCGACGTGGATGCCTTCGACAATGCGGACGTGCCTTTCGACGTCGTCGTGGACGCGCTCGAACTGGACCGCTCGCCTGCGCACCATCCGGTCTTTCAAGCTGCCATCACCTCGCGGATAACCACCGCTCACACAGCCGAACTGGCCGGGGTGTCGATGACGGCGCGGGCAGTCGAGACGGGGCTGACCAAGTTCGACCTCGAGCTCACCGTCACCGAACGTCACGAGTCCGGGACCGCAGCTGGAATCGATGCCACGTTCACCTATTCCACCGACCTGTTCGACAACGCGACCGTCGAAGCCTTGGCGCGAAACTTCGTAACCCTCGTGGAATCGGCAGTGTCGGAACCGACTGCACCGGTTGGTGACCTTCGTGTACTCGGATCGCGGGAGAGTGCCGCGACGTTGCCGCGACGCGGTGTGGCTTCGGTGGGCGAATCGACGCTGGCGCAGATCCTCGGAGACACCGCGAGGAAGTATCCCGACGCGATCGCCCTCGAAGACTCCGAGCGCTCACTCTCGTACGGGGAGCTGGAGCGTCGATCGAATCGAATCGCTCGATACCTCATGGACCTGGGAGTCGGCCCCGAAACACCGGTCGCACTGGCCGTCGCCCGATCGGTCGACTCCGTGCTCGCAGTCTGGTCGGTCACCAAAGCCGGTGGCGTTTTCGTCCCGGTCGATCCCCGTTATCCCGCAGATCGAGTTGCGCACATGCTCGCGGATTCGGGTGTGCGGATCGGAATTCGGTCCGCCGAGGTTGCGGCCGGTCCGGCAGCCGGTGGGAACGTCGCAGTCTGGATCGACCTCGGCGACGCGGACACGGTTGCAGAATGTGCCGCCTACTCCGACGCTGCCATCGACGACGCTGACAGAACAGCGTCGATCACTGCGGCGTCGGCCGCGTACGTCATCTACACGTCCGGCTCGACCGGAGTGCCGAAGGGCACCGTCGTCACTCACGCGGGTTTGGCCAATCTTGCTCGCGAACAACAGGATCGGTACCGGATCACCGCCGGGTCGCGAACTCTGCATTTTGCGTCACCGAGCTTCGACGGCGCCGTACTCGAGCTACTGCTCGCCGGTTCGACCGGCGCGACGATGGTGATCGCCCCTCCCGACATCTACGGAGGGGAGGCGTTGAGCGAGTTCCTCCGAAGCCACGAGGTCACTCATGCCTTCATCACTCCGGCTGCGCTGGCGACCGTCGATCCGGCGGGCGTGACGGCACTGGAATGCGTAGTCGTCGGCGGCGACGTGTGCACGCCGGAATTGGTCTCGAGCTGGGGCAACGGGCGCAGACTGCACAACGGATACGGTCCGACCGAAACCACTGTCATGGTTGCCATCAGTGACCCACTCTCACCGGGGGAGCCGATCACCATCGGCGGTCCCATCCGCGGAATCGACGCCGTGGTGCTCGACTCTCGGCTGCAACCGGTCCCGATCGGCGGCGTCGGCGAGCTGTACATCGGTGGGCCGGGCCTTGCACGTGGTTACCACCTTCGTCCCGCGCTGACGTCGGATCGGTTTGTCGCGCATCCGTACTCGACGCCCGGTGCCCGGATGTACCGAACCGGTGACCTGGTCCGCTGGACCAAGGACCTGACCCTTCGCTACGTGGGCCGCAGCGATCATCAGCTCAAGATCCGCGGGTTCCGCATCGAACTCGGCGAGATCGACGCTGCTCTGATGGATTCCCCTCTCGTCCAGTTCGCCACGACGATTCCCGTCGAATCCGCCGCGGGTACCACTCTGGCGTCGTACGTGTTGCTGAGCGGCGACGCTGATATCGAGTCGCTGTTCGTGGGACTCGCCGACACGCTGCCGCGGTACATGATTCCGTCGTCGATCACCCCGATCGACGCCATTCCGTTGACTCCGGTCGGCAAACTCGATCGCAGAGCGTTGCCGACGCCGATACCGCGCGAAATCCTCGGAACGGGCCGTGAACCCGAGGCCGGACTCGAACGAACCGTTGCCGACGTGTTCGCTTCACTGCTCGACGTACCCGAGGTCCGAGCAGGAGACAGCTTCTTCGATCTCGGGGGCAACTCGCTCGTCGCGACGCAGGTGTCCGCGCGGTTGAGCGCAGCGACGGGACTCACCGTGGACGTGCGCTCGATCTTCGAAGCACCGACCGTCGAAGCGCTCGCTGCACGTCTGGCGGCGAGCGCCGAAGAATCAGACGATCGACCTGCCCTGAGCGCCGGTGCTCGCCCGGACCGACTACCGCTCTCCGCTGCGCAACAGCGGCTGTGGTTCGTCAATCGCTTCGACCCGCAGTCCGCGGTCTACAACATTCCGTTCGCGATCCGGATCACCGGAGACATCCACGGCGATGCACTCGAGGAGGCGCTTGCGGACGTCATTGCACGCCATGAGGTGCTTCGAACGATCTACGTCGACAGCGCCGACGGCCCGAGTCAGGTCATCCGAGCAATTTCCGACGTGCAGTTCTCCGTCGAGCGCTACCGCGGATCCGAAGGTATCGAATCCGCGACGACGGAGTTCGCGGCGCGTGGGTTCGATCTCGGTTCGGATCTGCCGATTCGGGCCATGCTGGTGCGCGAGGACACTTTCGCTCACGTACTGGTCGTCGTCATCCATCACATCGCCTTCGACGGCTGGTCCCTGACTCCCTTTGCGACAGATTTCGTCGCGGCGTACTCCGCACGCGTCGTTGGAGACGCCCCGGTTTTCACACCGCTCGACGTGCAGTACGCCGACTACGCGGTGTGGCAGCAAGACTCGCTCGGACAGGTCGGCGACCAGGAGTCTCTGGTTGCCCGCGAACTGACCTTCTGGACCACTGCCATGGCTGGTGCCCCGGACGAGGTACTGCTACCGGTCGATCGCCCACGCGGATCTGTCTCCACGACCGCCGTCGGATCGGTGCCGATCGTCATCGACGCGGCGACCGGGGAGCGTCTCGCCGCCTTGGCGAGGCGCAGTGGCTCGACGCAGTTCATGGTCGTACACGCGATCCTGGCGGTTGTTCTCGCGCGTCTCGGTGCAACCGAAGACGTGGTGGTCGGCACCCCGGTGGCAGGCCGCGGGCGACCCGAGCTGGATTCCCTGATCGGGATGTTCGTCAATTCGGTACCGCTTCGGACGCCGGTCGATCACCGAGCGTCGTTCACCTCCCTGCTCGAGGTTGTCCGTGAACGCGACCTTGCCGCCTTCGCGCACCCCGAGCTGCCCTTCGAGGTGCTGGTCGACGCCCTCGATCTCGACCGGTCCACTACGCGACACCCCCTGTTTCAGGTCATGCTGTCGTACCACCAGAACGTGGTCTCGCCGCAGGTCACGGTCCACGACGCGCATCTCGAAGCGCAAGCACTCGAACCGTCCGTCGCGAAGTTCGACCTCGAGTTCACCCTGCTGGCAGGCGATTCCGAGAAGACCGAGATCACCGGGTCGCTCAGGTTTGCCGAGGCGCTCTTCGACATTGCCACCGCGGAAACGATCGCCGCACGTGTGCAGTCGGTGGCCCGAGCCGTCGCCGCAGACCCGGACGCCGCGATCGACGACCTAGATTTCCTCAGCACCCTCGAGCGGGCGTCGCTGATGCCGGTACGAGGTCCGGCGTGGACCAGTTCGCGCACCTTGGCCGAAATATTGACGCGGACCGCCACCCGTTCAGGCGATTCGGTGGCCCTTCGATCCGGTGACACCACCGTGCTCTACCGAGATCTCTTCGCCCGTGCATCGGCGCTTGCCCGCCGTCTGACCACGGAAGGGATCGGTGCCGAAGACATCGTGGCGATCGCGATTCCGCGCTCGATCGACTCGATCGTCGCCTTGTGGGGCATTTCCTTGACCGGCGCCGCGTTTGTTCCGGTCGATCCGCGATACCCCGCCGATCGCATTCTGCACATGCTCACCGACTCCGGAGCCACTCGCGGAGTGACGACGGAAGCGGTGATCGAATCACTGCCCCGCCCGGTTCCGTGGATGACAATGGACGACATCCACGGCGACGGTGTCGGGCAGCCGGTTCCGGCCGCGCCGATCCGAATCGACAACCTCGCCTACATCATCTACACCTCCGGATCGACGGGAAAGCCCAAGGGCGTCAGCGTCACTCATCGTGGCCTGAGCGCGTTGGCGGCCGAGCAGACGGCGCGTTACGGCATCTCGGCGCAGTCGCGGACGCTGCACTTCTCCTCACCGAGCTTCGACGCATCCATCCTCGAACTGCTGCTCGCAGTCGGTGAAGGCGCGACGATGGTGATCGCCTCTCCCGACGTTTACGGCGGCCAGGACCTAGCCGAATTGGTCACCGATCACCAGGTGACCCACGCGTTCATCACACCGGCAGCGCTGGCCTCGGTCGATCCCACCGGGCTGGACGCCTTGCAGTCGATCGTTGTCGGTGGCGAGGCATGCCCACCCGAACTGGTCCGTAAGTGGGCACCGGGTCGCCGATTGTTCAACGGCTACGGGCCGACGGAAACCACCGTCATGGTCTGCATCAGTGATGCCTTGAGCGTGGGGGAGACCGTGACCATCGGCGGGCCCGTCCGCGGCGTGTCCGCGGTAATTCTCGACGGCTCGGCTCAGCCGGTACCCGTCGGGGTCACCGGTGAGCTCTACATCGCCGGCCTGGGACTTGCCCGCGGCTACCTCGACCAACCCGCCTTGACGGCGACGCGATTCGTGGCAGCGCCGTTCGGCCCGGCCGGCACCCGCATGTACCGGACCGGTGACTTGGTTCGGTGGACGCCGCTCGAGACGATCGAATACGTCGGACGCTCCGATCACCAGGTGAAAGTGCGCGGATTCCGCATCGAACTGGGCGAGATCGACTCCGTCCTCAGCACTTACCCCGGCGTCGAGTTCGCGGTCACCGTGGGCGTCGACGCAGCTTCCGGTGAGACGATGTTGGCGTCGTACGTAGTGCTCGGTGCCGATGCGGTCGAGATGGACGAGTTGCTGAACCATGCGCGCCGCTCACTGCCCGCCTTCATGGTGCCGTCGGCGATCACCCCGATCGATCACGTACCGCTGACCCCCGTCGGGAAGCTCGACCGATCGGCATTGCCGGCGCCGACACTGCGTTCGTCCGAGCGAAGTGTCGAGCCGCTGACGACCGCGACCGAACTCCAGGTTGCCGGCGTCGTGGCGGAACTGCTGGGTATCGAACAGATCAGTGCGTCGGACAGTTTCTTCGAACTCGGTGGCAACTCACTGCTCGCCACCAGACTGGCCCAGCGACTCGGCGAGTCGTTGGGCAGGCAGGTGCCTGTCCGAATGCTGTTCGAGCACCCCGAAATTCGGGAACTTGCCACCGCGCTCGACACATCCGCCGGGGCGAAGGCGCTTCCACCGATCACCGCCGTAGACCGCCCCGAGCGAATTCCGCTGTCCTACGCGCAAGCACGCATCTGGTTCCTCAACCAGATGGATCCCGGCTCACCCGCGTACAACGTCCCTGCTGCGATCTCCCTCGACGGTGCACTCGACGTGCCGGCCCTCGAAGCTGCGGTCCTCGACGTGATCGAAAGGCACGAAATCCTGCGCACGGTGTTCCCCGACTCCGACTCCGGTCCACACCAGGTGATCCAGGATGCATTCACCTCGCTCGAGTACGGAAATGCGGACACCCGTGAACCGGCAGAGCTCGCCAGAGAATTCGCGTCGCGTGGATTCGACATCACGACCCAAGCTCCCGTTCGCGCGCTCCTGCTCGAATCGACGCCGCAGCACCACACACTTGTCATCGTGATCCACCACATCGCGGCGGACGGATGGTCGATCGCGCCGTTGATGAAGGACGTGCTCACCGCCTACGTCGCGAGAAGTTCGGGACACGCTCCCGAGTTCACCCCGCTCGAAGTGCACTACGCGGACTTCGCCATCTGGCAGCGGGAAGCGCTGGGCTCGGTGAACGAATCCGAGAGCGTGCTCGGGGCACAGGCGTCGTACTGGCGGGAGACGTTGCGGGGCGCACCTGAATTGATCGACCTTCCGAGCGATCGAGCGCGTCCGCTCACCCAGTCGTTGAGCGGTGCCCACACCGCGGTCTCGCTTCCGGCGCACACCCGGATCGCGGTCGAGGCGGTTGCCGGAGCCAATGCGGCGACGCCGTTCATGGTGCTGCACGCTGCCTATGCCGTCCTGCTGTCCAGGCTGAGTCGAAGCACGGACATCGTGATCGGATCTCCGGTCGCCGGGCGAGGACACCGAGTTCTCGACGACCTCGTGGGAATGTTCGTGGGCACGGTGGGACTGCGCACGACGGTCGACCCCGGGTCGACGTTCGTCGACGTTCTGCGTACTGTCCGCTCCGTCGATCTCGACGCCTTCGCCCACGCGGACATTCCGTTCGAGCAGGTCGTGGACGTGGTGGCGCCGACCCGGAGCACCGACCGTCATCCGGTGTTCCAGACGATGATCTCGTTCCACGGCGCCCACCCGACGACGTGGGACCTGCCTGGACTTGCCGTTCGTGCCCACGAGATCACACCGGACATCGCCAAGTACGACCTGCAGTTCACCGTTGTCGAACAGACCACGGAGGAAGGCGGCGGCTACGAGGCCTCCCTCACCTACGCGAAGGATCTCTTCGACACCGATACGGCGGAGTCGTTTGCAGTGATGCTGGAAACGATCGTCGAGACACTGACTGCCCAGCCCTCCGCCGTCGTCGGTGACGTGGATCTTGCGGGACGTCGCCTGCGTGCGTTGCCCGGACGTCCGGCCGGCGATGCTTTGACCTTGCCGGAGTTGCTGCTTCGCGGCGCTGCCGATCCGCACGCTCCGGCAATCGTCGACGTCGCCGCTTCCGTCACGCTCACGTACGGCGAACTCGACCGACGCTCCGACGCTATGGCGTTTGCGTTGATCGCTCGCGGAATAGCGCCGGAAATGATTGTGGCACTGGCGCTTCCGAGGTCGGCCGACTATGTGATCGCGCTCTGGGCCGTAGCGAAAGCCGGCGGAGTGTTTCTTCCCGTGGATCCGGCGTACCCCGCCGAGCGGATCGAGCACATGCTCACCGACAGTGGAGCGGTACTCGGTATCACCAGGGGCGAGTATGCGGCCGACCTTCCGGGCGTCACATCGTGGATCGAGTTGGATGCGATCGAATTCACCACCGAAATCGAGGCAGTCCATTCCGAGACACTGCCGGACGCGCCACTCGAGTTCGACAACCCGGCCTACTTGATCTACACCTCGGGCTCGACAGGAAAACCCAAGGGCGTGTTGGTCACTCATGCGGGACTGGCAGCGTTTGCCGACGAACAGCGGGAGCGTTTCGGCGTCACCGCGCACTCTCGCGCTCTGAGCTTCGCCTCGACGAGCTTCGACGCGTCGGTTCTCGAGCTCCTTCTGGCTTTCGGCGCCGGCGCAACGATGGTGATAGCGCCTCCGACAGTTCTCGGCGGTGTCGAATTGCACGAACTGCTCGACGAGCAGACGATCACCCATGCTTTCGTGACTCCAGCCGCCTTGGCGACTGTCGATCCCGCCGGGCTCGACCATCTCGAAGCCGTCGTCGTCGGCGGCGACGCCTGTTCCGCCGACCTCGTATCTCGGTGGGCACCGGGGCGCCGAATGTTCAACGCGTACGGCCCGACCGAGGCCACCGTCGCCGTCACCATCAGTGATTCGCTGGTCGCGGGGGAGCCCGTGACGATCGGCGGCCCGATCCGCGGCGTGGACGCGATGATTCTCGATTCCCGACTGCACTCGGTTCCCGGCCAGGTCGTCGGTGAGCTCTACGTCAGCGGCGACGGTCTCGCCCGCGGGTACCTCGGCAACCCCGCACTCACAGCCGCGCGCTTCGTCGCCGACCCGCATGGACCCGAAGGCGCTCGGATGTACCGCACCGGGGATCTTGTGCGCGAAGATCGCTCAGGGGCACTGATCTACCTCGGACGCGCAGACCACCAGGTCAAGATCCGAGGGTTCCGAATCGAACTCGGAGAAATCGACGCGGTGCTGGCAGCGGAAGCCTCCGTGCATTCGGCTGTCAGCGTCGTCGTCGGGGAGGGCATCGACGCTCGGATCGTCGCGTACGTCGTCCCGGCACATGCGGACTTCGACGCCGCCGCGCTACGCCGTCACGCAGGTATATCGCTGCCTGCGCACATGATCCCGTCCGCTGTTGTCGTGATCGGCGCAGTCCCGACCACACCGGCGGGCAAGCTCGATCGCAGCGCTCTGCCTGCTCCCAACTGGGAGTCGCCGAGTGGACGCAGTCCGGAAGGCAGCGACGAGATCGCGATCTGCGCTGCTTTCGCAGAGGTACTCGATCTGGCCGACGTAGACACGTACGCCGATTCGAGTTTCTTCGAACTCGGCGGCAACTCACTCATGGCAACGCGTTTGGTCGCTGCCATCAAAGAACGCACCAGCATGACCGTCCCCGTCGCGTGGATATTCTCCGACCCGACTCCGGAGGCATTGGCGCGCAGACTCTTCGAACTCGAGGCAACAGTTGTGACAAGTGACGCGGATACCTCCGCACTTGCGGTAGTCCTGCCACTACGTCCGGAAGGCCGCGCCGAGCCACTGTTCTGCATCCATCCGGCCATCGGATTGGCCTGGTGCTACGGAGCGCTCGATCGCTACGTCGACTCCAGCCGGCCGCTCTACGGCCTGCAGTCGCCGGTCCTGACGGACTCCGAATTTCGGGCGGAGCTGATCGAGGACTTCGCGGCGCGGTACGTCGAGGAAATTCGCGGAGTTCAGCCGCACGGTCCGTATCACCTGCTGGGGTGGTCGATCGGCGGATTGATCGCTCACGCGGCGGCGGTGCAGTTGCAAGCCGCGGGTGAGAGCGTCGCCGACCTGATTCTGCTCGACAGCTTCGTTCTCGAAGACCCGACGATGGCAGGCGCGCAGCCTTCTCTCGCCGAACTGATCGGCGGGTTGGGGATCTCGGTCCCGGACACCGGCGTGCGTGATCTGACACCCGAGGACGCCGAAGCACTCTTGCGCGAAGCCATCGGCGATCACCCTTTGGTCTCGAGCGATCGGATCGAGCGACTGTTCGAGGAATACTCCGCCGGCGCCGAACTGGCTCACCGATACCGCCCGGGCAAGTTCGTGGGCGATCTGCTGTTCTTCTCGGCACACGCCGACACCTTCGACCCGCTGCGAACCGCGTCGGCGTGGCGACCGTTCGTCTCCGGGGTGATCATCGACCGTCCGGTGCCCACGTCACACGCCGAAATGTTCACCGAGGCAGGTCTGGAGGCGATCGGACCCGTGATCAACCTTGCGGTCGGAACGGGTCGTCACGCGGCCCCGGACGTCGACGCTGAGTTGGACGCTCTGATCGAGGTCCAAGACGTGCGCGGCTGACTCAGGCTCGTTTCTTCCTCGGTGTGGTCGACTTCGACGAGCCGGCCTTGGAGGCGTTCGACTTCGCTTCGTCCACACTGCGCTGCAGTGCGGCAACCAGGTCGACCACCTCCGCATCGGTGCCCTCTTGGTCGACCTCGGCGGCGGGGATGACCTTCTTGCCGCCGTTCTCGATCATCTCGTCGAGCAACTGCCGCAGTTGGAGCTGGTAGTCGTCGGTGAACTCGGTCGGATCGAAATCGCCCGCCATGCTCTCGACGAGCGTCTGCGCCATCTTCAGTTCCTTGGCCTTCGGCTTCTCCGCGTCGTCGAGGGAAGGGAACTCTGCTGCACGAACTTCGTCGGGCCACAGCAAGGTCTGGATCACCAGAACACCGTCGCGAGCGCGCATCGCGGCCAGGCGCGTCTTCTGTCGCAGCGTGAAATGCACCAGTGCCGTTCGATCACTCTCGGTGAGCACAGTCGAAAGCAGGACGTACGCCTTCGGCGACGCCGAATCGGGTTCGAGGAAGTAACTCTTCTCGAACAAGATCGGATCGATCTGATCGTTCGGCACGAATTCCAGCACCGGAATCTCGTGCTTCTCCGCAGCCGGGAGTTTGTTGAAGTCCTCGTCGCTCAAGATGACGCGCGATCCGTCTTCCGAGTCGTACGCCTTGTCGATGTCCGCGAACTGAACCGTGTTTCCGCACTCGGAACACACACGGTTGTACTTGATGCGGCCACCGTCTTTTGCATGGACCTGGTGAAATCGGATGTCGTGGTCCTCGGTCGCCGAGTACACCTTGACCGGGACGTTGACCAGACCGAAGGCTATCGAGCCTTTCCAAATCGAGCGCATGCCTCCCATGATGGTCGCCGCCGGCCGTTTGCGCGAGGCAAACGATCACGGTTGATCCCGAACCGTTGCGTGTGGATGGGTCGGTTCGGGGCGTATCGAGCGGGTATCCGCTTCGAGAACCCGACTCGCACACCTGGGGGGGACGCTCCGATGAGAATCCGAACCTACCGTCGACGCGTCACCGCGGCGCTGGCGATTTCACTGGTTCCACTGCTGTTTGCGCCTTTGCCCGCGAACGCAGATCCGGCACGCACCGTAACCATCAGCGTCCACTCCGATGCGATGGGCCGCGACATTCCACTCGAGGTGATCCTCCCCGCCGACACGAGCGCCCCACGGCCCACGTTGTATCTGCTCAACGGCGCCGGTGGTGGCGAGGACAGTGCAACGTGGGAAGGACGGACCGATGTCCTGGACTTCTTCGCCGACAAGAACGTCAACGTCGTGACGCCGCTGGAAGGAGCGTTCAGCTACTACACCGACTGGCAGAAAGACGATCCCGTACTCGGGCGCAACAAGTGGCAGACGTTCCTCACTCGCGAACTGCCGCCCGTCATCGATGCGCAGTTCGGTACCAACGGGGTCAACTCCATCGCGGCGATTTCGATGACGGCGACGTCGGTACTCAATCTCGCGATCTCGGCACCAGGGCTCTACCGGAGTGTCGGGGCCTACAGCGGGTGCGCGGAGACTTCCACCCAGCCGGGTCAGGACTATGTGCGGTTGGTGGTCGGCGCGCGGGGTGGCGCTGATCCGACAAACATGTGGGGACCGTTCGACGGTCCGGGATGGCGCGAGAACGATCCGGTCGTGAACGCGGAGAAGTTGCGGGGGACCGCACTGTACGTTTCCACCGGATCCGGGCTGCCAGGTCCGCACGACAACCTTCAGGCACCCGATGTGAACGGAAATCCCGGAGCGCTCCTGAATCAGATCGTCGTCGGCGGCATCATCGAATCCGCGGTCAACGGGTGCACGCACGGCTTGGCGGACCGACTGAACGCACTGGGCATCCCCGCGACCTTCGACTTCAAGCCGACCGGAACCCACTCGTGGGGCTACTGGCAGGACGACCTACACAATTCCTGGCCGATGATCGCCGGCTCGATGGGAGCGCAGTAGTCGGTCCGGAGTGCTCACCTCAGAAACGGCGCGCGCATCAACGTCTTTCGGACGTG
>NZ_BAAILK010000046.1:211680-250321 GCF_054589475.1 Rhodococcus sp. no. 34 | reverse complement strand
CCACGGTGACGATCGGAACAGGGTTGCCATCACCTTCGCCGTCGCGGACGCGTCCCGCCGATCGGACAGGTAGGACCGCTGAGCCTCGACCGGTAGATCGAAGAACGTGTCGAAGAATGTCGCGACCTCTCTCGAGCCGAGGGTGAGAAGTGCGTTCAGGCCAACGCGGCGAAGGGCAGACACCGCCTTGGCCGACCGCGGCCAGAGCGCCGCGTTGGGATCTCCACCGTCGGCGATTGCTTTGGCGACAGCGTCTGCCTCGGCGAGTGACGAGGCAACGCTGTATCCGGTTGCCGGATGCATCAGACCGCCTCGCCCGCCGAACCGGAGGACACCGTCGGGGAACGACTCCTTCGGGCCTTCGACTGCAAAACGGACTCGCTCGACCGGTGCGTCGTCGGGGACTTCGCAGCCCCGATTGTGAAGCCGGGTGCGCAGACGCGCTTCGAGTTCGCGGAGCCCCAACGCCGGCCGGCCGACGAGGCAGGTCTCCTCGAGGAGAACTCGCTCGTCATCGAGTGGGACCGCATAGAGAAACGACGGAGTGTCGGCGTCGGAGGCGCCGTTGTCTGTTCGCCAGTCCATGAACCAGGCTTCGCCACCACCCAGAATCGGATCGGCCAGAGCGCGGTCGACGATCACTCCGAAGGCGGTCTGCTGGGCGGTTGTCACCGTCAGTTCGGTACCCCGGGCGTCGATGACGACGGATCCTGTCAGCTGCGATCCGTCCACGCACAGGACTGCGGTAGGGGACAGTGTTTGAGCACGCAAGGCTCTGAACTGTACGGATGTGCCCGAGAGAAATGATTGCAGTAAAGATGTATTCAATACGCAATATGTGCGATCAAGCGTTTTCTGTCTGCGGGTCCACACGCTCGGGCGTTCGATCCGGCTTGCGATCACATCGTCCGGCAGCCACGACGGCAGCTCGTCAGCCCACGCCGAATAGGTCGGCGTCCACACCCGATGGGGATGCGGATCGACAACGACGACGGTGAGTTGCCGGGCGATACAGCGGGTGGCGAGTGCCCGCCCGGCCGGGCCGCCACCGACGATCACCACGTCGGCGGAAGAGTTGTCTGTGCTCACGACCGGCGCACTACATCGATCCCGTTGCGAGCAGACCGCCGTCGACCCGGACCGTTTCGCCCGTGATCCACGCCGCCGCGTCGGAGACGAGGAAGCCGACCAAGCCGGCAACGTCCTCGGGGGTGCCGAGCCGCTTCATCGGGTAGCCCGCCGACGCCTTGTCCTCGCCGGCAGCGACCAGGGCTGCCGCGAACTGCGTCTTGACGATCCCGGGAGCTACGGCGTTGACACGAATCTTCGGTCCCAGTTGCCAGGCCAGTTCTTCCGTCAGGCGGATGAGCGCAGCCTTCGACGCGCCGTACGCCGCGATGACGCCCGTCGACCGGATCCCGGCCACACTTGCCAGGTTCACGACGGCTCCACCGTGTTCGCCCATCCATGCCCGATGTGCTTGCTGGACGTAACCGAGGGCGGCAACCACATTCACGTCGAAGATCTTGCGCACGGCGTCGAGGTCCGCTTCCATGAGCGAACCGAAGACGGGGTTGATTCCGGTGTTGTTGACCAGAAGGTCGAGTGAACCGAATTCGGACACGGCGCGGTCGACGGCACCGGAGCGGGCTTCGGCATCGGCTGCGTTGCCCGCGAATGCGACGACCTTTCCGCCGTGCCCCAGAGCGGACAGCTCGGATGCGGCGGCCTCGAGGGGCTCCGGCTTGCGGGCTGTGATCAAGACGTCGGCACCGCGAGCGAGGAGTTCGGCGGCGACAGCTTTGCCGATTCCGCGACTTGCGCCGGTGACGATGGCGGCACGGCCTTCGAGGTCGCGAGGACGAGTGCTGTTTTCGCTAGTCATGTCCCGAACGTTAGCGGACTCACACGCTGCTGGTCGGAACGACCGCCAGGTCACGGTAAAATCGATAGTTCTTGTGTCTGTAGTCAGGCATTGTTTACCCGTATTCGTCGTTTTTCTTGAGGAGTTTGCTTGATTACCGCCACTGACCTCGAAGTTCGTGCCGGTGTCCGCACCCTTCTCACGGCTCCCGGGCCTTCGTTGCGCATCCAGCCGGGCGACCGGATCGGACTCGTCGGACGTAACGGAGCCGGAAAGACGACCACACTGCGCATCCTCGCCGGCGAAGGTGAGGCATATGCCGGAAGCGTCGTACGTACCGGTGAACTCGGATACCTCCCGCAGGACCCCAAAGAGGGCGACCTGAGCGTCCTCGCCAAGGACCGGGTTCTCTCCGCACGTGGCCTCGACACGATGCTCCGCGAGATGGAGAAGCAGCAGATTCTGATGGGCGAGGTGCTCGATCAGGAATCGCAGGACCGCGCGGTCAAGAAGTACGGTCAGCTCGAGGATCGGTTCTCGGCCCTCGGCGGATACGAAGCCGAGAGTGAAGCTGCACGCATCACCAGCAGCCTCGGTCTCGAAGACCGCATTCTCGGGCAGCCGCTCAGCACGCTGTCCGGCGGTCAGCGTCGTCGCGTCGAATTGGCGCGCATCCTCTTCGCCGCCTCCGACGGCAGCGGTGCCCGCTCGGACACGACTCTGCTGCTCGACGAGCCCACCAACCACCTCGACGCCGACTCCATCACCTGGCTGCGTGGCTTCCTCCAGAACCACGAGGGTGGACTGGTGGTCATCAGCCACGACGTCGACCTGCTCAACGACGTCGTCAACCGCGTGTGGTTCCTCGATGCCGTCCGCGGTGAGGCCGACGTCTACAACATGAACTGGAAGAAGTACCTCGACGCTCGTGCCACGGACGAGCAGCGTCGTCGCCGCGAGCGCGCCAACGCCGAGAAGAAGGCCGGTGCGCTGCGGATTCAGGCCGCCAAGATGGGCGCAAAGGCAACCAAGGCCGTCGCGGCTCAGAACATGGCCAAGCGAGCCGACAAATTGATGGCGAACCTCGATGCCGAACGTGTCTCGGACAAGGTTGCGCGGATTCGTTTCCCCGAACCCGCCGCTTGTGGCAAGACTCCGCTGATGGGCAAGAACCTCACCAAGGTGTACGGCTCGCTCGAGATCTTCACCGGTGTCGATCTCGCGATCGATCGTGGGTCTCGTGTGGTGATCCTCGGACTCAACGGTGCAGGTAAGACCACACTGCTCCGCATCCTCGCGGGCGCGGAGAAAGCGGACGCTGGTGAGCTGATCGCCGGTCACGGACTCAAGGTCGGCTACTTCGCTCAGGAGCACGACACCCTCGACGACGACGCGTCCGTGTGGGAGAACATCCGCCACGCCGCGCCGGACACAGGGGAGCAGGAACTGCGTTCGCTGCTCGGTGCCTTCATGTTCACCGGCCCGCAGCTCGAACAGCCGGCCGGAACGCTCTCGGGTGGTGAGAAGACGCGTCTGGCTCTGGCCGGTCTGGTGTCGTCCGCTGCCAATGTTCTGCTTCTCGACGAGCCCACCAACAACCTGGACCCGATCTCACGCGAGCAGGTGCTCGACGCGCTCCGCAGCTACACCGGTGCCGTCGTCCTGGTCACCCACGATCCGGGTGCTGCCGAGGCACTCAACCCCGAGCGGGTCATCCTCCTGCCCGACGGCAACGAGGACCACTGGTCGCAGGAGTACCTCGAGCTGATCCAGCTCGCCTAACCCCCTGTGCGCCTTTTTGGTAGTGGGAACTACCAAAAAGGCGCACAGGGGCGAAGCCCCTCAATCTCTCCGCCGCACCGATTCCTCGACCAGATCGAGAACCGCTGACAGGTTGTCGACGCCGTGGCCGGAGGCGATTCTCGCGACCAGGCCGTCCATCACCAGATCCAGGTATCCGATCAGAATTTCGGTGGGGACGTCGTCACGGAGTCTGCCTGCCGATTTCTGTCTGGCGAGACGCGCACTGGTCGCTTCCGTCAGTTCTACGGAGCGCTGTGACCACTTTTCGCGGAAATCGGCGTCGTTGCGCAGTCGACGCGCTATCTCCAGTCGCGTTCCCAGCCAATCGAATTGGTCGGGCTGCGCGAGCATGTCCCGCATGACCTGGACGAGGCCCTCTTCGGCGACGACATCTGCCATCCGGCTCGCATCCTCGCTTGCGAGAGCGAGGAACAGGCCGTCCTTGTCCTTGAAGTGATGGAAGATCGCTCCGCGGGACAAACCGGTGACTTCTTCGAGACGGCGAACTGTGGCGCCGTCGTAGCCGTATTCCGCAAAGCAGCGGCGGGCGCCGTCAAGGATCTGACTGCGCCGTGCCGCGAGATGGTCTTCACTGACCTTGGGCACGGGCATCCCTCCTTTGTCGGGTTGCCTGTGAACACTTTCGGCCGTAGGCGCTGAATGTCGACTCAGTGCACAAAGCGCTCACGACCACCGATGAAACCTGGTTCGCCTTCCGGCGAAAGTGGTCGTGAGCGCTTTGTGACCCGTCAGGGGCCGAAAGTGCTCACAGGCACGTAGTGCCTACTAGCCGCGGATCATGTTGCGAAGCACGTACTGCAGGATGCCACCGTTGCGGTAGTAATCCGCTTCGCCGGGGGTGTCGATGCGTACGACTGCGTCGAACACGACCTTCTCGCCGTTCTCGCGCGTCGCCGTGACCTTCATGGTCTTCGGGGTGACGCCCTCGTTGAGCTTCTCGACACCTTCGATGTCGAAGGTCTCGGTGCCGTCGAGCTTGAGCGAACCTGCGGACTCGCCGACCGGGAACTGCAGCGGGACAACGCCCATGCCGATCAGGTTGGAGCGGTGGATGCGCTCGAACGACTCGGTGATGACGGCCTTGACGCCGAGCAGGCTCGTGCCCTTGGCTGCCCAGTCACGCGAGGATCCGGAGCCGTACTCCTTGCCGCCCAGGACGACCAGCGGGATGCCGGCTGCCTGGTAGTTCTGCGACGCGTCGTAGATGAATGCCTGCGGTGCGCCTTCCTGCGTGAAGTCGCGGGTGTAACCACCCGAGACGTCGTCGAGGAGCTGGTTGCGCAGACGGATGTTCGCGAACGTTCCACGAATCATGACCTCGTGGTTACCGCGACGCGAGCCGAGCGAGTTGTAATCCGCACGCTCGACGCCATGGGAGTCGAGGTACTGCGCAGCGGGGGTACCGACCTTGATCGGACCTGCCGGGCTGATGTGGTCGGTGGTGACCGAGTCTCCGAGCAGTGCGAGGACGCGAGCGCCCTTGATGTCCTTGACCGGAGCCGGATCCATCGTCATGCCGTCGAAGTAAGGTGGCTTCCGCACGTAGGTGGAGTTCTCGTCCCACTCGAAGGTGTCACCCTTCGGGGTTTCGAGGTTCTGCCAGCGGCTGTCGCCCGCAAAGATGGTTGCGTACGACTTGCGGAACATGTCCTGGTCGATCGAGGACTTGATCGTCTCTTCGATTTCCTGCGTGGACGGCCAGATGTCCTTGAGGTAGACGGGGTTTCCGTCGGTGTCGTTACCGAGCGAATCGGTCTCGAAGTCGAAGTCCATGGTTCCGGCGAGGCCGTATGCAATCACGAGCGGCGGGGAAGCCAAGTAGTTCATCTTGACGTCGGGGGAGATACGTCCCTCGAAGTTACGGTTACCCGAGAGCACCGCGGTGACCGAGAGGTCGTTGTCGTTGATCGCCTTCGAGACTGCCTCGGGCAGCGGTCCGGTGTTACCGATGCACGTGGTGCAGCCGTAACCACCGAGGTAGTAACCGAGCTTCTCGAGGTACGGCCACAGGCCGGCCTTCTCGTAGTAATCGGTGACGACCTGCGAACCGGGAGCCATGTTGGTCTTGACCCACGGCTTGGTGGCGAGGCCCTTTTCGACGGCGTTGCGTGCGAGCAGTGCAGCACCGAGCATGACCGACGGGTTGGACGTGTTGGTGCAGGAGGTGATACCTGCAACGACGACGGCGCCGTGGTCGAGAACGAACTCACCGGCGTCGGACTTGACGACGACCGGCTTGCTCGGACGGCCTTCTGCACCGTTGGCAGCAGAGAGAACGTCGACCGCTCCGTCGTCGGCAAACGACAGAACCGCGGGATCGGAAGCCGGGAAGGACTCCTCGACGGCCTCGTCGAGCTGGGTGTGCTCGGTCGGGTGGTTCTCTTCCACGTAGTTGTGGATGTCCTTGCGGAACGCAGTCTTGGACTCCGACAACAGGATTCGGTCCTGCGGGCGCTTCGGGCCGGCGATCGAGGGAACAACGGTTCCCAGATCCAGCTCGATGTACTCCGAGAAGACGGGTTCCTTGTCAGGGTTGTGCCACAGGCCCTGTTCCTTGGCGTACGCCTCGACGAGAGCGAGCTGCTCGTCGCTGCGGCCGGTGAGGCGCAGGTATTCGATGGTCTCGGCGTCGATCGGGAAGATCGCTGCGGTGGAACCGAATTCGGGGCTCATGTTGCCCAGCGTCGCGCGGTTCGCGAGCGGAACCTCGGCAACACCGTTGCCGTAGAATTCGACGAACTTGCCGACGACGCCGTGCTTACGGAGCATCTCGGTGGCGGTGAGCACGACGTCGGTTGCGGTGACGCCGGGCTTGATCTCGCCGGAGAGCTTGAAGCCGACGACGCGGGGGATCAGCATGGAGACGGGCTGGCCGAGCATTGCTGCCTCGGCCTCGATGCCGCCGACGCCCCAGCCGAGCACGCCGAGGCCGTTGACCATCGTGGTGTGCGAGTCGGTGCCGACACAGGTGTCGGGGTATGCCTGTCCGTTACGGGACATGACGGTGGGTGCCAGGTATTCGATGTTGACCTGGTGAACGATGCCCATTCCCGGGGGGACGACCTTGAAGTCGTCGAATGCGCCCTGGCCCCAACGGAGGAACTGGTAACGCTCGCCGTTGCGCTCGTATTCGAGGTCGACGTTGCGCTCGAGTGCGTCGGCCTGGCCGAAGACGTCGAGGATGACCGAGTGGTCGATGACCATGTCGGCGGGGGAGAGCGGGTTGACCTTGTTCGGGTCGCCACCGAGGGTGGTGACGGCCTCACGCATGGTGGCGAGGTCGACGATGCAAGGAACGCCGGTGAAGTCCTGCATGATCACGCGGGCAGGCGTGAACTGGATTTCGATGCTCGGCTCGGCTGAGGGATCCCAGCTTGCGATTGCGCGGATGTGATCCGCGGTGATGTTGGCGCCGTCTTCGGTGCGGAGAAGGTTCTCGGCGAGAACCTTCAAGGAATAGGGCAATTTCTCGGTGCCGGGGACGGCCGAGAGGCGGAAGATCTCGTAAGAGTTCTCACCGACCTCGAGGGTTCCCTTGGCTCCGAATGAATCGATACTGGTGCTCACGTCTGCTCCACTCGTCTATGAGGGTCGCTACCGACGGGGCTGTGTCGGCAGCTGAAGCGAGGTACTTCGGCCGGGAAGATCCTCCGTAGCTCACGCCAATCGCACAGTTCGCGTGAGAACTGTCCGAACATCGGAGCTGCAGTAGAACCTGTCCTGACCGGTGGTACCTCTTGGTCCAAGTCTAACAGTACGCTTGTCCTGTGAGAATTCAGGGCAAGTTGACCGAAACAATCTTCATGCAGACTGCGGGCCTGCGCAACGCAGGCTTGGCTGGGTGACCGCACCCACAGCTACCGCTCGGGCGGCACGCGCGGCGGTTGTGTGTGACGCCTGGTGGCAGTCGACCTGAAGTAGGGTGCATGCAGGCCCGTCGCGGGTCGGCCGCCGAAAAACGACCTCGGAAGAACTCCCCGCATCTCAGCGGTGGACGGAATCCGAACAGCACCCGGATGAGAGATGTCTGCTCCTACAAATCACGCTTTTGCGCCTGTGCACGTGAAGTCCCCGTTGCACGTCGCTGTTCCGTCGGACGTCGATCTCGACGACGTGCTCGCGGACATTTCGACGGACGGCGTCTCCGCCCCCGCGGATGATGTTGCGGGGCTGACCGCGGTGGTGACCGACGCTCGTGAACGTGGTGTCGACTTGAGCGTCGTAGTAGTCGACGCAAATCCGGGCCGGCCGTCCGATCTTCGAGACCTGGCCACGACGGTCGGCAAAACAGAAGGCGGAACGGTTCTCGTTCTGAGCCCTGACTGGATGGGTAGCTACAGCGATTCGATCAGTCGAGTGCAGCTCGAAACTGCACAGGACCGATCTTTCGGCGAAAGCGCAAGCGTGACCGCGGACCGCTTCTCGCACGAGATCGTGGCGCCAGGTCCGCCGTGGACGCTTTACACGGTCCTTGTCATCGCAGTGGTGGCGGTTATTGCCGGAATTACCTTTGCCGTCAAGTGGCGGCGAGAGCCAGAAAACGCGCAAACCAGACATATCGCCTCGACTTCGGAAACACCAGCACCATCCGACCACCGGGCCGATTCCGTCTGACCTTGGTCCTTTTGCGAGATTTTCAGTAACTCGTCGAAAACAGGTACTCACCGCTGTTTGCGGTGAGTACCTGCCCTTTTTGGTGTCTGCATGCCATTCGACCAGCTCAAATACCGTTTGTGTTATTTGTGGCTAAAGTTTCCAAAGAACGCTTGAGTGTCGTACGGTACAACTGGCACTTTTTGGGGAAGAAGTGTCGCAGACAGGCTGATGTTGTTCGACGCGTACTTGTCGGTTGCCTTGTTCTCGAGGTGTCGACGGTGGCGTTCGTACGACACGTCCAGGTCGACGAGCAGCTCTCGGGCTGTGGGCGACCGGTGCTTGGTCTGCGCATTCCCTCCCCGCACGGATCGGCGACCCAGCGGGCCGTGGCGTTACACGCGAGGGAGAGTTATTTGTGAGGCAAGTAACACGTGGCGGCGAGTCCCGTCGTGGTCCTTCCCGTAAATCGATGCGCCTGGCGCAACTGGTCATCGGATTCGGCGTCGTCGGATCCCTGATCGTCGGGACGCCGGCCATGTCCTCGGCCGTACCGCCACCGCCGCCGAATCCGAGTGACTCGGATATCGCCGCGGCAGATTCGCAGGTCTCGTCGAGCGTCGGCACCGTCAGCGCGCTCATCAATCAAGTCGCATCGGCAAACGAACAGTTGTCGGCACTCGACAACGAAGTTGCGATCAAGCGTGAAGACGTCAACAAGACTCTCGTGGATCTGCAGAACGCTCGCGGCGCCGCAGACTCCGCAGCGCAGGCCGTCGGAGTCACGAAACAAGCTCTGAAGGACGCGTCGGCGCAGATCGAGGTCGCTCAGACGGACTTCGACAAGTACGCACGCTCGAGCTACGTCAAGGGCACCAATACTGCGTCGATCTCGTCGTTCCTCGACGCCAAGGGTCCTGGCGACGTTCTCGACCGCGCCCAGGTCCTCAAGCTTCTCGCCAATACGCAGAGTGCAGTGCTCGACGGTCTCCAGCGAGCACGTACCGAGCAGGCGAACAAGGATTCCGCGACCCGCCAGGCCAAGCAGCAGGCCGATGCCGCCGCCGAGGTCGCCGCGCAGCTGAAGGATCTGGCGGAGCAGGCGATTCAGATCGCGCGCAACGCTCTCGATCAGCAGGTAGCCAAGAAGGCCGCGATCGAAGCCGAGCGCAACTCTGCCCAGGCTCAGCTCGACGCCGCCCGCAACGCCGTCGCCGGCTTGCAGGGTCAACGCCAGGCATACGCGACCTGGGACGAACAGCGCCGCGCCGAGGAAGCTCATCAGAAGGCTCTCGAAGCCGCTGCCAAGGAAGCGGCCGCTCAGGCCGCCGCCCGTGCCGCTGCCGACCAGGCAGCCAAGGATCGAGCTGCCGCACTGGCAGCAGCCCAGCGTCCGCACACCGCGGTCGAAGACCCGACTCCGACCGTCATCCCGGACGACGACGACACCTGGACTGACGAAGAAACAGGGACCGACGAGGAAACAGGCACGGACGAAGAGACCGGCACCGACGAGGAAACGGTCACGACGCCCAAGCCCACCACCCCGAAGCCGACGACGCCGAAACCCACCACTCCGAAGCCTTCCGTCACCGGAAGCGCTGCAATCGAATCCGTCATCGACCGCGGAATGTCTCAGCTAGGCGTGCAGTATGCCTGGGGCGGCGGCGACGAGAACGGTCCGACGCGAGGCATCCGTGACGGCGGCGTCGCTGACAGTTACGGCGACTTCAACAAGGTCGGGTTCGACTGCTCCGGCTTGATGATTTATGCCTTTGCCGGCATCGGGATCTCGCTGCCGCACTACACCGGCTATCAGTACACCGCAGGCACGCAGGTTCCGTCTTCGGAGATGAAGCGCGGCGACATGATCTTCTACGGCCCCAACGCCAGCCAACACGTGGCGCTCTACCTCGGTAACGGTCAGATGCTCGAGGCACCACAATCCGGTTCGAGTGTCATGGTCTCACCGGTTCGGTGGGGCGGAATGACGCCGTACGCCGTCCGACTGGTGTCCTGACCGTCAGAGGAAATGCCGCTGACACCCGCATTGTCAGGGAAGTATCAAGTTCCCGACGTGGTGTTACGGCATCGAGCGCAACTACCTGGAATAGTTGACGGGGAACACGTTACTGTCGGTACTTTTCTAGGTGAAAGCGATGGATTCTTGGTGACCTCACGTGAAGATTCGGTCGGAACGGTCGACGTAAGCAAGGCGAGTGGAAGTGCGGACGGAGCAGCACCTTCCCTGGCAGCCGACGTTCAGACCTTGGAACGAGCGATTTACGAGGTCAAGCGAGTCATCGTCGGGCAGGACCGGCTTGTCGAGCGCATTCTCGTCGGACTTCTCGCCAAGGGGCACGTCCTCCTCGAAGGCGTACCCGGTGTCGCCAAGACGCTGGCCGTCGAGACTTTCGCGAAGGTCGTCGGCGGTTCGTTCTCCCGCGTCCAGTTCACCCCGGACTTGGTGCCCACCGACCTGATCGGCACGCGCATCTACCGTCAGGGCCGCGAGGAGTTCGACACCGAACTCGGACCCGTCGTCGCCAACTTCGTGTTGGCCGACGAGATCAACCGTGCCCCGGCCAAGGTGCAGTCCGCGCTCCTCGAGGTGATGGCAGAACGCCACGTCTCGATCGGTGGCAAGCGGTACCACATGCCCGATCCGTTCCTGGTGATGGCGACGCAGAACCCCATCGAGAACGAGGGCGTCTACCCGCTCCCCGAAGCGCAGCGCGACCGCTTCCTGTTCAAGATCCTCGTCGATTACCCGACAGTGGAGGAAGAACGCGAAATCGTCTACCGGATGGGCGTCGCGGCCCCGGAGCCGCACCAGATCCTCGGTCCGGAGGAGTTGGTCAGGCTCCAACGCGTCGCCAGCAACGTCTTCGTTCACCACGCGCTCGTCGATTACGTTGTCCGGGTCATCGCCGCTACGCGTACGCCGCGTGAGGTCGGACTCGAGGACGTCGCCGGCTGGATCGCGTACGGCGCCTCACCCCGCGCGACGCTCGGCATCATCGCCGCGTCGCGAGCTCTCGCTCTCGTCCGCGGGCGCGACTACGTAGTGCCGCAGGACGTCATCGAGGTGATCCCGGACGTGTTGCGTCACCGTCTCGTTCTTTCCTACGACGCCATGGCCGACGAGGTGACTCCCGACGCCGTCATCGCCCGGGTGCTGCAGACCGTCGGACTGCCGCAGATCGCCGCGCGGCCGGTTCCTACCGTTCCCGGACCGCCCCAGCAGGGCGCACCGCAAGCACCGCAGTTCAACGCACCGGGCACAGCTAATCCGCAGGGCACAGCTAATCCGCAGGGCAACGGCGCGCCGATCGCGACCGCTGAGACGATGAGTCGCCCGCAGTGACCGAAGGCCGCGACGGTGGCCAGGCGACACCCGCCGGATCCACCGGTTCTCCGCCGTCGTTCCGATCCGGCGAGCTCAGCGACCCCAAACTCACCGCTGCGCTGCGCACCCTCGAACTGACGGTTCGCCGCCGCCTCGACGGTGTGCTGCACGGCGATCATCTCGGCCTGATTCCCGGTCCGGGTTCGGAGCCGGGAGATGCCCGCGAGTATCAGCCGGGCGACGACGTGCGGCAGATGGACTGGTCCGTCACCGCACGGACGACGCACCCACACGTGCGTCAGTCTGTCGCAGATCGTGAGCTCGAGACGTGGCTCGTCATCGACTTGTCCGCAAGTCTCGACTTCGGGACCGCCGGATGCGAGAAGCGCGACCTGGTCGTCGCCGCAGCCGCGGCCATCACTCACCTGACCAGTTCGGGCGGTAACCGCGTCGGCGCCATCATCTCGACCGGCGCACAGACAACTCGAATTCCGGCCCGCGGTGGGCGAATTCACGCACAGGCGATGCTCCGCAAGATCGCGACGACTCCGCACGCGCCGGACGGGGTACGCGGTGATCTGGTCGGCGCGATCGAAGCGCTCAGACGCCCACAGCGTCGACGCGGACTCGCGGTGGTCATCAGTGACTTCCTCGGACCGATCGACTGGGAACGCTCGCTGCGCGCCATTTCAGGACGGCACGACGTGCTCGGTGTCGAAGTGGTCGATCCGCGAGACCTCGAACTGCCCGACGTGGGCGACGTGGTGCTCCACGATCCCGAGTCCGGCCGGACCAGAGAATTCACCACGACGCCGCAATTGCGCGCCGACTTCGCCAGAGTCGCCGCCGAGCACCGCGTAGAGGTCAGGCAAGCTCTACGTCGTTGCGGCGCACCGCTCATGTCCCTGCACACCGACAGGGACTGGATCGCCGACGTCGTGAGATTCATCTCGGCACGCCGACACAGTTATGGTGCCGGCGCCGGAACTGGGGGCGTTCGTTCGTGAGTCTTTCTCAATTCACCGCACCGTGGTGGCTGCTGTTCCTCGCTGTCATCGCCGCGTTGGTGGTCGGTTACGTACTCGTACAGAAGCAGCGGGCCAAGCACACACTTCGGTTCACGAACTTCGCACTGTTGGAGAAGGTGGCGCCCTCTCGGCCCGGGCGGTGGCGCCATGTTCCGGCGATTCTGATGGTCGTCGCGTTGGTGTTCTTCACCGTCGCCCTTGCCGGTCCGACGGCAGACAAGAAGGTCCCGCGAAACCGTGCCACGGTGATCCTCGTGATCGACGTGTCGCTGTCGATGCAGGCCACCGACGTCGAGCCGACGCGATTGGCAGCAGCGCAGGAAGCTGCCAAGTCGTTCGCCGACGGTCTGACTCCCGGCATCAACCTCGGGTTGGTCGCATTTGCCGGAACCGCTTCGGTTCTGGTGTCGCCCACCACGAATCGTGACGCGACGAAGGTCGCTATCGACAACCTCAAGCTCAGTGAGCGAACGGCGACGGGCGAAGCGATCTTCACCTCGTTGCAGTCGATCGACACGCTGTCGGCTGTTCTCGGCGGCAGCGATCAGGCGCCACCGGCGCGCATCGTGTTGCTGTCCGACGGTAAGCAGACCGTTCCCGAGAACTCGGACGATCCGCGGGGCGGATTCACCGCTGCCCGTCAGGCCAAGGACAAGGGCGTTCCGATCTCGACCATTTCCTTCGGAACGACATACGGGCGAGTCGAGATCGAAGGAGACCGAATCCCCGTCCCGGTCGACGACGCGTCATTGAAGGAGATCGCCAACCTTTCCGGCGGAAGTTTCTTCACGGCATCGAGCCTCGAAGAACTGCGCCAGGTGTACGACACGCTCGAAGAGCAGATCGGTTTCGAGACGACACGAGGCGATGCGAGTCGACCTTGGTTGGTCCTCGGCGTCGTGTTCGCGACCGCTGGTCTGACGATTGCCCTGGTACGCAGGCAGCGTCTGCCCTGATCGAGAGCAGTTCCGAATTGTCCAAATACCGCTGGTACGCGGCCCGCAGAGAATTGATAGGTTGATCGCCATGTCTACCCCTCCCACGACAGTGGTTTCCGAACGGACCGTCACCACACCTCGCTCGGTGCTCGTCACCGGCGGTAACCGCGGGATCGGCTTGGCCGTCGCTCAGCGGCTCGCCGCAGACGGCCACAAGGTAGCCGTCACGCACCGCGGTTCCGGTGTCCCCGAAGGGTTGTTCGGCGTCGTGTGCGACGTCACCGACACCGAGTCGATCGACCGTGCGTTCAAAGAGGTCGAAGCGCACCAAGGGCCGGTCGAGGTCATCGTCGCCAATGCCGGCGTCACCGACGACACACTGATCATGCGAATGAGCGAAGAGCAGTTCACGAGCGTCGTCGACGCGAACCTCACCGGTACGTTCCGCCTCTCGAAGCGTGCGACCCGGTCGATGCTGCGCGCGCGTTTCGGACGGTTCATCTTCCTCGGCTCTGTGGTGGGTCTGGCAGGACAAGCCGGCCAGGTCAACTACGCAGCGTCCAAAGCAGGCATCGTCGGTATCGCTCGTTCCCTGACAAGGGAACTCGGCTCACGTTCGATCACCGCCAACGTCGTCGCACCAGGTTTCATCGAGACCGACATGACGGCAGCACTGGGCGACGACGTCAAGGACAAGGCCACCGAGTTCATCCCGTTGCAGCGGACCGGAAAGCCGGAAGATGTTGCAGCAGTTGTCAGTTTCCTCGCCTCCGACGATTCGGCCTACGTCTCGGGTGCGGTCATCCCCGTCGACGGTGGACTCGGCATGGGCCACTGATCCGCTTTTTCGCACACGCACACCTTTCTCGTACGTCTGAAATCAGGAGGACATCTCATGGGCGGCTTGCTCGAGGGTAAGACCATTCTTGTCACCGGCATCATCACCGATTCGTCGATCGCGTTCCACGTGGCCAAGGTCGCGCAGGAGCAGGGCGCAAAGGTACTGATCACCGGATTCGATCGTCTGCGCCTCATCGACCGCATCGCCCAGCGCCTGCCGCAGCCCGTGCCGCCGGCAATCTCGCTCAACGTCCAGAGCTCGGAGGATCTCGCATCTCTCGCCGAGCGTGTGCGCGAGCTGGCTCCCGAGGGTATCGACGGCGTCGTCCACTCGATCGGCTTCGCTCCCCGCTCCTGCCTGGGAAGCCCGTTCATGGATGCGCCGTGGGAAGACGTGGCGGTCGCACTCGAGGTGTCCGCATACTCGTACAGCGCACTGGCCAAGGCCTTGCTGCCGGTGCTCAACGACAACGCGTCCATCGTCGGAATGGATTTCGATCCGGCACGCGCAATGCCCTTCTACAACTGGATGGGTGTCTCCAAGGCAACCCTCGAGGCCGTCAATCGGTACGTGGCCAAAGAGGTCGGCGTCCGCGGCATCCGCTCGAACCTGGTGTCCTCCGGCCCGATCAAGACCCTGGCCGCCAAGGCCATTGCCGGTGACAGCACCGGTCCGGGCGCGGAGTTGGACAAGCTGAACACCGCCTGGGACGGTGCTGCGCCCATCGGCTGGGACGTCGACGATCGCGAGCCGGTCGCCAAAACGGTCTGCACCGTCCTCTCGGATTGGTTGCCCGGCACGACCGCGTCGATCATCTACGTCGACGGCGGCTTCCACGCGATGGTCGGCTAGTAGCACCCCTTCTACTACGCAGGTGAGTACCCGGGTGACTCCCGCCGAACGGCATCGCGCAAGATTGAACTCATGACCGCAAGTATGGACATGCAGTTCGATGCTCTTCTCGTTTTGTCGTTCGGCGGTCCCGAAAAACCCGAAGACGTACGGCCGTTCCTCGAAAACGTCACGCGCGGTAGGGGAGTGCCACCGGAGCGGCTCGACGCCGTCGTCGAGCACTACATGCATTTCGGTGGAGTTTCGCCCATCAACGCGCTCAACCGAGACCTGATCGAACGGGTCGAAGGTGAGCTGGCAGCAGCCGGCGTGGATTTGCCCGTGTACTTCGGCAACCGCAACTGGCACCCGATGGTCGAAGACACCGTTGCCAAGATGCGCGAGGACGGTGTCCGCAACGCCGCCGTGTTCGCCACGTCGGCGTGGGGTGGTTACTCCGGATGTCGGCAGTACCACGAGGACATCGCCCGCGCCCGTGAGGCGGTCGGTGACGGCGCACCGACGCTGACAAAACTTCGCCAGTACTACGACCATCCGCTGGTCGTCGGCGCGTTCGCCGACGGTGTGCGCGCGGCCCGCGCAGAGTTGCCCGAAGCGACTCGCGATACTGCGCGCCTGGTGTTCACCGCGCATTCGGTACCGAGTGCCGCAGACCGCAATGCAGGGCCGCCGGCAGAGGGCGGAAACCTCTACAGTCGACAGGTCGCCGAGGCCGCGAAGTTGGTTGCCGAGGCCGTCGGCGCCGAGGATTTCGATCTGGTGTGGCAGTCGCGATCAGGCCCGCCGCAGGTTCCGTGGCTGGACCCCGACATCTGTGATCACCTGGATACGTTGTCCGCCAAGGATGTTCGCGCCGTGATCGTATGCCCCGTCGGTTTCGTCTCCGATCACCTCGAAGTGGTGTGGGACCTGGACACCGAGGCCAAGGACAAGGCAGCCGAACTCGGGATGGATTTCGTTCGGGCAGCAACGCCCGGCCGCGATCAGCGTTTCGCGCAGCTGGTGCCCACGCTCGTTCGGGAACTGGCCGAGGCCGAGCAGCCACTGCGACTGGGGGTCGAGCCGCTGCTCGGCTCGACCACCAACGGTCTCTCGTGTGCGGTCAATTGCTGCGCGGCCGTTCAGCGTCCCCGCTGACGGTCCGACGCTCAGGTGTTCGGATGCTTGAGCTTTCCGCAGGGCCCGGGAACGGTGGACGTGCTGCGCGAGGTGAGGAGCGTCTCGACGATCTGTCGATTCTCGGGGCTCAGTGACGGGTCTATGTAGTTGAGTTCGGGCGCGCCCAGTTCGCGGACTCGCCCGGCGAGGGTCGCGACAAACGAGACGCGTTCTTCGTCGTCGTCGTTGACGTCGTGGATCTGCAGCACCGACACCGGAAACTTGCGCAGCGTCACAGGCAGGAAGCGGGCGCCGAGCACATGGTCGACGTTGAATCCCGCCCACTGCCCCTGGTTGGCCTCCACGCATTCGGCGTCGGAGTGAATTGCGCTCTCGCCGATGTACTTACGTGCGGGCAGCATCTTCTTGGGGGCAAGTTCGGATGCGCCCTGCTGAAGGACGGGAAAGTCGCCGTCCGAGTACAACCAGGGCTGGTTGGCCATCTTGATCAACCGACCGGCGTCCAGATCCGGGAGATAGCGAGACTTGAGGAGAAACGCGACGCTGTCGACCGAGATGCCCAGCAGTTCTGCGGCCTTCTGTCGGCTCATCGCGAACGTCGGGGCATTCTTCGGGGCGATCTGGATCAAATTGACCATGCGAACTCCTGTAAGTGTTCAATTGTTGCGGGCTTGGTACAGCTGACATGACAATTCGCCGATTATCAACCTCTAGCTGATTTCCGACTTGTAGATGAGTCGGTTGTCACCATCCGAGTTCACGCAACCGGGGATCTCCGATCCCGAAGTGGTGGCCGATTTCGTGGATCACTGTTCGGCGAACTTGCTCGATCACCTCGTCTTCGGTGCTGCAGATCGCACAGATGGCCCTGCGGTAGATCGTGATGCGGTCGGGAAGGACGCCGGCGTACGTGGTGGTTCTCTTGGTCAGTGGGATGCCCTGATACAGCCCGAGTAGCCCCGGTCGTCCACCTTCGAGTTGAACGGTCACTGCGACATTGGCCATCTCCGCACCCAATTTCGGTGGCAGGCTGTCGAGCGCCCGCTTGACCATGTCCTCGAACTGGCTGTCGTCCACGTCGATCATCTGCCCATTGTGCGTGCGGGGGCGTGACCCGGGTGTGTCCATGTGGAAACAGTGCAGCTTACGGCTATGTTCATTGCGTGGCCGAAGACCTCTATCACCGTTACGAATTCACATTCATCGTTCAGATGCTGACAGTCTCGCAAGAGCAGGCGATCGAAGAGAGCTTGGGCGGAAGGGTCGAGGACCGGCGCGGGCTGCAGCTGCTGACGCTCACCTCGGAAGGTATGCGAGCGGCGACAACGGCTATCACCGTGGTGGACCAGTTGGTGGCTGCAGGCGTGCGTCCCCAGCGGACACATCCCGATCTGGTGTCACGTCAGGACATTGCCGACCGCGCGGGGGTGACGCGGCAAGCTGTCGGGCAGTGGGTGCGAGGGGTCCGGCAGGCGGCTACGCCTTTCCCGATTCCGTACAACTCGGTTGCCGGGGGGATCTGGTTCTGGGGCGACGTCCTGGATTGGTTGCGCCGTCAGGGGTACAGCCAGGACACCGGTTTGCGCTACCCGACGCTGGATGAACATATTCGCATCGACCGCCATATCGCGATCAATCACAAGACTGTGGGTTGATCGATCAAACGGTTTGCTTGAAAATAGCTATTGAAACAAACCGACGGTAGGTATAAAGTCCCTAAATACCTCAATCAATCTATCGGTGCGTCGGTCCTGCTCTGGGGGGAGTTCGGTCTGCGCTGCAGATACCCGAGCATGCGAGCAGGAATCCATGGTTTCGACCCCCGAAGTTAGACCGATGCCCAAATCGGCCGCACTCACGACTTCTGTGGCTATTTCCAGCGCTGGAGCAACGACGAAGCTACGCACAGATACAACGGGCAGGGGCCGTCTGCGAGCGGCTACGGCGGCGCTGTTCCGGCGCTCACGCCCACGCACGACTTCCGCGCCACCGTTGAGCGTGCTTCTTCTCGTCACCTCCGACAACGGTCTCTCGCAGCGGGCCGGTCTTGTTCTTCGCGAGGCGGGGCACCAAGTTCGTACAGCCGTCGTCGCCGACGCGGACGCAGTGCTGGCCGCGACGTCTGCGGGAGATTTTGATCTCATCATCTGCCCGTTTCTGAAAGCCTATGTCCCGGAATCTGTTTGGCAGCGGTGGACGACGATCATCATCCATCCCGGCCCGCCCGGCGATCGCGGACCGTCGTCGCTGGACTGGGCGATAACGGATGGCGAACCGATCTGGGGCGTGACCGCTTTGCAGGCCGCCGAGGAACTGGATGCCGGGCCGGTGTGGGCGTGGCGGACGTTCGAACTCCGGAACGGGGCAACCAAATCCTCGGTATACAACGAGGAAGTCACCGACGCGGCGATGGAGTGCATTGGAGAGGTCGTCGAACATTTCCGTACTCCTGACTTCCAGCCGATCCCATCGGACCGAGTTGCGCGGCCCGTGGCTTCGACCCGATCGCGGCCGAGCATGAAACAGGCCGATCGCGTTTTCAGCTGGGAGGAAGACGCGTCGCGTATCGTCCGCGCCGTCAACGCCGCCGACGGGTTTCCCGGCGTCGCCGTTCAGTTGGGGCTCGACCGGGTCTACGTCTACGACGCTCACCTCGATACCCACGTCGATGCAGCGCCCGGCACCATCGTCGAGTACTTCCACCAGGCAATACGTGTTGCCACCGGTGCGGGCTCCGTTTGGATCGGACATGCGCGGCTCGTCGGCGCCGGCAATGTCAAACTTCCGTCGACCGCGGTCGTACGTCCGGACGTGTTCGTTCCACAGGTCTGGGAGAGTCGTTACCCCGAGACCGACTATCACCGCGACGGCGAAATCGGATATCTCTCGTTCCGCTTCTACAACGGTGCGATGAGTACGAAGCAATGCGCGCGACTGGCCGCCAGGCTCCGCTGGGCGATCGCGCAGGACACCAAGATCCTTGTCCTGACGGGTGACTACGACAGATTCAGCAACGGTATCCACCTCAACGTCATCGAGGCCGCGTCGGATCAAGCCGGGGAAGCGTGGGGCAACATCAAGGCCATCAACGAGATCGCGAAAGCGATCGTCACCTGTACGGAACAGGTTGTGGTGGCGGCATTCACAGGCAACGCCGGTGCCGGCGGGGTCATGCTCCCCCTTGGAGCCGACGTAGTCGTGGCCAGGGACGGTGTGGTTCTCAATCCTCATTACGCCACGATGGGCCTGTTCGGCTCGGAACTGCACACGTACACACTTCCGGCTCGGGTCGGCGAGGAGCAGGCCCGCAGTCTGCTGGCCGAGTGCAGTGCGATAGGCATCCGTCGAGCCTTGGACATCGGACTTGTCGACGCGATCGGCCCCAGGCGGCCGGATCTGTTCGAGGCGTGGTTGCGCGAGGTCGCCACCGACTTGCTCGAAGGAGATCGGCTGGAATCGATGCTGGAGCGCAAACGTCTTCGACTGGAACGTGATCCGGTGGAGCCCTACGAGGAGCGTGAGCTCGAAGAGATGAAGATCGACATGTTCGGTGACCGCAACGGGTTTGCCGAGAAACGCCGGAACTTCGTGCTCAAGCTCTGATCGACACGCTGTTCGCCGACGCGACACGGGCAGTGCGAACGACGTCCCACAGTCGTCGCAGCAGGTCGTCACGCCTCTGCGCAGTGGACACGCTCGGGGCCTGATTGGTCGAGACCGACGCAGCGACGGTAAGAATGGCTGCCACGTTGTCGGCGGTGTCGATCACCTGTAGATGCCGAGGTGACAGTGTCGACGGCCAGCGGTACCCGGCCTGGGCCTGCAGCGCTTCGGCGACCAGCGTACGAGCGTCGCCCCCAGGCATTCCGGTGGCTACGGTCGGAAGCCCGCCGAGCACCTCCGCTGCGTCCCGAACAGCCTGGCGCAGTTCGTATTCGGCTTCACGGAGTCCGATCGATTCGGCGCTGCCCGCCACGGTGGGAATGGAGAAAACCGTCCACCGCAAGACGTCCGGACCTTCCTTCGACGGCACGAGGCCGACTCCCGGCTTCCCGACGGAGCCGATCTGTATCCCTTCACCCGTTGCGATCGCAGCGCGCGCGAACTCGGTGCCTGTGGGCAGGCCACGTACATCGCCGGCCGTGGGAAGGACCAGGCGGACTTCAGCAGCCTCCGAGCGTGCGATTCTGAGCAGGGTGGACACACCCGAAGCCGTGACTCCCGGCCACTCGAGATCGTGACGGACCGCGGTTTCCGCATCGGCGGCGCCGATCAGGTGCATCGGCGCCCACGCGGCAAGGGCGTCGATGACGTCGTCGGGCGCAGCGTCGCCGGCGAGCCATGACGCTGCCCACACGGTGAGGGTTGCGCTGGGAGAACTCATGACCGTGAAGTTTAGTTCGGCGTGGCGACATGCGCGGCCCCGGCGTTGTGACCTAGCGTGATCCGGCGTGAGCGGTGGCAACGGATACGGTGACATTTTTGCGGGTCATACCCGCAAACAGAAGCGCGTGACGCCTGAAGTGGCGGCCGAACGTGATCTTGTCGTCGAGGATGCGGCGACAGGATTCTGCGGTGCGGTAGTCGGTTTCGAGCGCACGTACGACGGCGATTTCGTGCGACTCGAGGACGGGCGCTCCCGGACGCGGTTGTTCGCGATGCGCGAGGCGGCCTTCCTCATCGACGGCTCTCCGGTCACCCTCGTACGCCCGGCCCCCAAGCCCGCGTCCACCAAACCCGCACGGTCGGCTTCGGGTTCGACGCGAGTCGAAGGCTTACGCGCCCGCACGGCACTGCCCAGCCGGATCTGGGTGGAGGGAGTACACGATGCTGCCCTCGTCGAGCGGGTGTGGGGTCACGATCTTCGCGTCGAAGGTGTTGTCGTCGAACATCTCGAAGGACTCGACAATCTGGGGGAGCGGCTTGCCGAATTCGGGCCTGGTCCCGGCCGCCGCGTCGGGGTCCTGGTCGACCACCTGGTCACCGGTTCCAAGGAAACCCAACTGACTCAGGGCCTCGGCCCGAACGTGTTGGTGACCGGACATCCGTACATCGACGTGTGGGAGGCCGTTCGTCCCAAATCTGTCGGAATCGCCTCCTGGCCGAAGATTCCACGCGGCGAGGATTGGAAGACGGGAATCTGCCGCGAACTGGGCTGGGGGACACCTCAGGAGGGCTGGCGGCGGGTCTACAACTCAGTCGAGAGCTTCCGCGATCTGGAAGCTCCCTTGATCGGTGCAGTCGAACAACTTGTCGATTTCGTTACCGAGCCGAACTGACGTAGCGGCGGCCTGGGTCACACATTCTGGTTAGATGGTGTTGTGGCTGCACTTATTTGGCTGATCGGAGCACTGGTGCTCGCCGGGGCCGAAGCGCTGGTGGGGGATTTCTTCCTGCTGATGCTCGCCGGTGGGGCGCTCGCTACTGCCGGTGTCAGTGCTGTCACCGACTTCCCGGTGTGGGTCGACGCCGTCATGTTCGGAGTGTTCTCCGCCGCCCTCGTCCTGGGCGTGCGACCGATCATGTTGCGTCGCTTCGGTAGTCCGCCGCCGACCCCGACCGGAATACAGGCACTCGAAGGTAAGCACGCTCTGGTTCTGGAAGAAGTGGGCGAGCATTCCGGGCAGGTCAAGTTGGACGGCGAGGTGTGGACTGCCAGGCCGTACGACACCACCGAGGTGTACCCGCCGGGCACCAAGGTGACGGTGATGGAAATCAACGGCGCAACAGCAGTCGTCTGGA
Source organism: Rhodococcus sp. no. 34 (assembly GCF_054589475.1). Lineage (NCBI taxonomy): Bacteria > Bacillati > Actinomycetota > Actinomycetes > Mycobacteriales > Nocardiaceae > Rhodococcus > Rhodococcus sp. no. 34. The sequence goes on along the minus strand of NZ_BAAILK010000046.1, from coordinate 228,171 downwards.
GGGGACCTTAATGGCAGCACTCATAGTGCTCGGTGTGTTGGTGCTATTCGTGATCTTGGTGGTCGCGAAGTCGGTAGCACTGGTACCGCAGGCAGAAGCCGCGGTGATCGAGCGGCTCGGTAGGTATTCGAAGACGGTGTCCGGGCAGCTCACGTTCTTGATCCCGTTCGCCGATCGTGTGCGCGCCAAGGTGGATCTTCGTGAGCGGGTGGTCTCCTTCCCACCGCAACCGGTGATCACCCAGGACAACCTGACACTGTCCATCGACACGGTGGTGTACTTCCAGGTCACCAATCCGCAAGCTGCGGTGTACGAGATCAGCAACTACATCGCTGCCGTCGAGCAGTTGACAACCACGACGCTGCGAAACGTCGTCGGCGGAATGACCCTCGAAGAGACGCTGACCTCGCGTGATTCCATCAACGGTCAGCTTCGTGGTGTCCTCGACGAGGCGACCGGCCGCTGGGGCCTGCGAGTGGCCCGCGTCGAACTCAAGAGCATCGATCCTCCGCCCTCCATCCAGGAGTCGATGGAAAAGCAGATGAAGGCGGACCGCGAGAAGCGCGCGATGATTCTGACGGCTGAAGGCCACCGCGAATCCGCTATCAAGACAGCCGAGGGCGCCAAGCAGAGCCAGATTCTTTCCGCCGAGGGCAACAAGCAGGCCTCGATCCTCAACGCCGAGGGTGAGCGTCAGTCCCAGATTCTTCGGGCCCAAGGTGACCGCGCGGCCAAGTACTTGCAGGCCCAAGGCGAGGCCAAGGCCATCGAGAAGGTTTTTGCTGCTATCAAGTCCGGTAAGCCGACTCCGGAATTGCTTGCATACCAGTATCTTCAGACGTTGCCGCAGATGGCGCAAGGCGATGCGAACAAGGTGTGGCTCGTGCCCAGCGACTTCGGTGACGCACTGAAGGGATTTGCGAAAACGCTTGGCGCGCAGGGGCAGGACGGTGTCTTCCGGTACGAGCCGCCGGCCGCCGAAGAGAATCTTCCCAACCCTGAGGACGATTCAGCTGAGGTCGCGGAGTGGTTCGAAACGAAATCCGATCCGGCTATCGCAGAAGCAGTCCGTGCTGCTGAAGTTGCTGCACGTACTCCCGTCGAAGATCCGGCAGCTGCGGTCAGGCACCTCCGTGAAAGTGCGCCCGAGCAGCCCGGATTCGTAGATCCCGCGCTGCCGCAGCAGAGTGAAAATCCTTGGCCCGGTCAGCTACCGCTGCCGTCCGAACGCGAAGAATTCCAGCAGAAGTACCCCTACCAGGATCAGCCGCCGGAGGGCGGCCAGCGCCGGTAGGCGCCTCTCGTAGCGAACATTGATCGGGACGGGCACTCATCACCTACGTGATGAGTGCCCGTCCCGTTCCGCATACGGCGATCGCCCAGAGGACACTGACGAAGGTTCCCATGATGAACTGCTCGGACGCATGAGGTTCGCGAAGTTCCGGGTACCGCGCGAGCCCTTTGACTGCCAAGACGATCGCGATGCCTTCCGGCCAGGTTGCGAGAATCGATGCCGCCACCGCAAGCCGTTCGAGGATGCCGATCACACGTCCGCCCCGAAGAGGTCCGGCGTCCGGTGCCGGGCTCCCGTCCGGTTGGCGACGAGCGATCTTGAAGGTGGCAAGTACCAACGGTGCACCGGCCGTGGCCGCGGCAAGTACGCACAGGACAAGCGTCGCCCCGAGAGCGAAACCGGTGACCGGGGTCGTTCGGGTGGATGCCAGTGCGGCAACACCCAGCGCCGGAAGAGCCACCACGGACGACGCCCATTCGGGGACTTCCAGTCGACCACGACTGAGCGGTCCCAGTGCCGCTGCAACTGCTGGTGCCGCGGCGGCGACGGCGAGCGCGATCAACGCCAGAACGACCATGTATTCGAGCCCCCTGCTGTGTCGACGAGTTTGTACCGGTGCGAGCGTGAGCAGTCTAGGGCTGGAGTCTGACCAAAAGTCGTTCTGCGAGTCTGCGCCCGGCGAGTTCTGCGTGCCACCCGGCTGTCAGGAGTCGCTTGGACATGGCCTGTTTGGTGATTCCGAGGTGGGCCGCCGCGCTGACCTGAGTGAGTCCACTGTCCATCAGGGCGATGGCTTCGCGTCCGTCCTTCGTCTGTCTCGTGACGATCGTTCCGAGCAAGGTGAACGCGGCATCGACATCTGCGGCGAGTTCGTCGCGTGAGCTATCCGCCGGCGCCTGTTCGACGGCAATTCTGGCCGGAGCTCGCTTGGCTCGCTCGACGGCGATCCGAGCAGCTTCGAATGCCGGTCCGCGTCCGGCCCGGGTCTGCCGTGGGAGAGGCTGCTCGACGGGACCGATCCCGATCCCGACACTCCAGTGCTCGCGCCGAATCAGCTCGAGTGCGACGAGGACGAGTAGCGCCGGATCGTCGGTCACCGCTTGAATCTCGTCGCCCGCTGTGCGCTCGAACGGCCGCAGGAGCCTGCGATCGGCCATGTCGTCGATGATGTCCCCGACGCGGTCGACATCGCGTCGGCTACCTCGCTGATCCACTGTCAGTACGAACATTAGTCAATGCTAGATAGTTGACTTTCATTAGTCAATCGTTTTGGGTTGACTCAATCAAATCAACCGCTTGAGGTTGACCGTTGTCAACGATGGTTTCGCCCGGTGAAGGCTGACGGCGAGCGTCGAACACCAGACCGGCGATGCCGATCGCAATGCAGATCCCGGACAGAATCAGGAGACGAGGATCGGCTTCGCCGGAGAGCGCATCGCCCAGAACGACAATCCCAACAGTGCCGGGCAAGATGCCGACGACGGTGGCAAGGATGTAGGGCACGATCCGGATCGACGAAATGCCGCAGCAGTAGTTCACCACCGAGAACGGGACGAACGCGATCAAGCGCAGAGAGCCGACGGCCAGCCACCCCCGCTTTTCGATCCGCTCGTCCACCCGCCGGATCGTCGGACTCGAAATCCGTTGCCACACGACGTCGCGGCCGATGGCGCGGACCAGGTAGAGGGCCAGAACGGCGCTCACAGTCGTTGCCGCCACGGTAAGAGCGATGCCGGTCACCGAGCCGAAAAGAACCCCCGCGCTGAGCGTGAAGACGGTGCGCGGGAACGGCGCGACGGTGACTATCGAATGAACCAGGAAGAACACGAGGGGAAACGCCGGGCCAACCGAGTCCGCCCACTCTCGCACCTGGGACACCGTGGGATGTGGGGCGAGGAGGGCTGCGAGGAACAGAGCGAGCACTACCAGGACTATTGCGATCAATCTTCGGTCCAGCAGGCGTCCCATCACAGGTCACAAGGCTACCTGCGAACGGTGAACCGGGCCGACTGCCGACCCGCAATCGTGAGTCGAACATCGCCACGGGGGCGGGAAAGCGACGTGCTCCAGGCGACAATGAAACGGCGCTGTGACGAAAACCACTAGGCTTTCGGAGTGGCCTTCACCTGCAGTCCCGGCCAGTGAAACGAACTCGCGGGTAACCCGTAAACATGCTGAACAATCGCTAGGTAAGGGCCGGTCACACGTGCACGAACGACCGAATCTGCACGTCGTCTGACCGGTCGGAAAGTGGCCGCGAACAGCCCTGTGAAGAACATGACGTGATCCTCACGATATCTGGGCTCAACCGCGGGTTAGCATCACAGAACTAACGAACAAATCCGATTATCGGTAAAGCGCTCACGCAAAAAATGAGAGGGAGCGGACACAGTGTCATTAGCTTCAGAAGCCGAGGCTGTCGAGCAGGCGTACGCGGAGTGGCAGCGCTCCGTAGCCGGTGTGCTCGCCAAGTCCCGCAGAGTCGACGCGGCAGAACTGGGCCCCGAGCCACAGAAACTGCTCGAAACCGTCACCTACGACGGTGTCACTGTCGCACCGCTCTACAGCCCACGCGACGAGCGTCCCGAGCAGAGCTTGCCGGGCACTTTTCCGTACGTGCGTGGCGTCGACGCTCACCGTGATGTCAATGCCGGTTGGTTGGTTTCCGCTGCTTTCGGAACCGCTTCGGCGGCCGAGACCAATCGCGCCATCCTGGACGCCCTCGAAAACGGAGTCAGCGCACTCTGGTTGAAGGTGGGCGCCGACGGCGTTCCGGTCACCGACCTCGCCGCTGCGCTCGAGGGCGTGCTTCTCGACCTCGCACCGCTCACGCTCGATGCAGGCGCAGCGACAAACGATGCAGCCCGAGCACTCTTCACTCTCCTCGATGCTCGCGGCGAAGCCGGCGACGGTGTCAGCGATCGCAGCAGTATCCGAGTTCACCTCGGTGCAGCGCCGCTGACCAGTTCGTTCTCCGGCGCAGCCGACGTCGAACTTGCAGGCGCAGTCGAGTTGGCCGCCCTCGCCGCAGCTCGTGCGGAAACCGTGCACGCGATCACCGTCGACGGCACGGCCTTTCACAACGCGGGTGCCGGGGATGCCGAAGAACTCGGAGCCGCAATCGCCGCCGGCCTCGAGTACCTCCGTGCACTCACCGCCCAGAGCGGCCTGACCATCGGTGCTGCGTTGTCGCAGTTGGCTTTCCGCTACGCGGCAACCGACGATCAGTTCCAGACCATCGCGAAGTTCCGCGCCGCACGTCTCGTATGGGCACGCATCGCCCAGGTCTGCGGAGCTTCCGATTTCGGTGGAGCGCCGCAGCACGCAGTCACCTCCGCCGCGATGATGGCTCAGCGTGATCCCTGGGTGAACATGCTGCGCACGACCCTCGCCGCATTCGGCGCCGGCGTCGGCGGAGCGGACGCGGTGACTGTTCTTCCGTTCGACGTCGCACTGGCCGACGGCACCCTCGGCGTCAGCAAGTCCTTCTCCTCGCGCATCGCGCGCAACACACAGCTGCTCCTGCTCGAGGAGTCGCACCTGGGCCGTGTCCTCGATCCGTCGGCCGGGTCTTGGTACGTCGAGGACCTGACACAGCAGATCGCCGCCACCGCGTGGGAGTTCTTCCAGGAAATCGAAGCAGCCGGAGGATATCTGGCGGCACTCGAAGCGGGAATCGTCTCCGGTCGCATCGCCGCTACCAAGGCCAAGCGCGACTCCGACATCGCACACCGCAAGACCACGGTCACCGGTGTCAACGAGTTCCCGAACCTCGGCGAAACGCCGCTGTCCGCCGAAGCCGTCGAGCCCGGCCAGTCCGTCGCCCGCTACGCAGCTGCATTCGAAGCGCTTCGTGACCGTTCGGACGCGTTCCTCGCCGCCGGCGGCGCCCGTCCCACTGCGCTTCTCGCGCCGCTGGGCTCGGTTGCAGAACACAACGTGCGCACCACGTTTGCGTCCAACCTGCTCGCTTCGGGTGGTATCGACGCAGTCAACCCCGGCCCGCTCGAGGTGGGCGCCGAAGCCATCTCCGCTGCAGTCAAGGCTTCCGGTGCCACCGTCGCCGTGCTGTGCGGCACGGACAAGCGCTACGGCGAGAGCGCCGCAGCAGCCGTCGCCGAACTTCGCGCCGCCGGCATCGCCAAGGTGCTGCTCGCAGGACCGGAAAAGGCAGTCGCCGACGCGACCGGCGATTCTCGCCCGGACGGATTCCTCACCGCCCGCATCGACGCAGTGTCGGCTCTGACCGAACTGCTCGACTTCATCGAGACGGGAAGCTCCAAGTGACGACACGAGAGGTCAAGCACGTGATCGGCAGTTTCGCCGAGGTCCCACTCGAGGACCCGCAGTCTCCGGCACCCACACCGCCGTCGGTCGAGCAGGCCCAGGCGCTCATCGAAGAGGGCGCCAACGCCAACAACTACGCCGCCGAGCAGGTTGTCTGGTCCACCCCGGAAGGCATCGACGTCAAGCCGGTGTACACCGGTGCGGACCGCACGGCCGCCGCCGAGTCGGGTTACCCGCTCGACAGCTTCCCGGGCGCAGCGCCGTTCCTGCGTGGTCCGTACCCGACCATGTACGTGAACCAGCCGTGGACCATTCGCCAGTACGCCGGATTCTCCACTGCCGCGGAGTCGAATGCGTTCTACCGTCGTAACCTCGCGGCCGGTCAGAAGGGTCTCTCGGTCGCCTTCGACCTCGCTACACACCGCGGCTACGACTCCGATCATCCTCGCGTTGCCGGTGACGTCGGAATGGCCGGTGTCGCAATCGATTCCATCCTCGACATGCGTCAGCTCTTCGACGGAATCGACCTCTCGCAGGTGTCGGTCTCGATGACGATGAACGGCGCCGTGCTGCCGATTCTCGCGCTGTACGTCGCTGCGGCAGGCGAGCAAGGTGTCACTCCGGACAAGCTGGCCGGAACGATCCAGAACGACATCCTCAAAGAGTTCATGGTTCGTAACACCTACATCTATCCGCCGAAGCCCTCGATGCGGATCATCTCGGACATCTTCGCGTACTCCAGCGCGGAAATGCCGAAGTACAACTCCATCTCCATCTCGGGCTACCACATCCAGGAAGCCGGAGCGACGGCCGATCTGGAACTGGCGTACACCCTCGCCGACGGCGTCGAGTACATCCGCGCCGGCCTCGACGCCGGTATGGACATCGACAAGTTCGCACCTCGCCTGTCCTTCTTCTGGGCAATCGGCATGAACTTCTTCATGGAGGTCGCCAAGCTCCGCGCCGGACGCCTCCTGTGGGCCGAGCTTGTCGCCAAGTTCGATCCCAAGAGCGCGAAGTCGCTCTCGCTGCGTACCCACTCGCAGACCTCCGGCTGGTCCCTGACCGCGCAGGACGTCTTCAACAACGTGCCGCGTACCTGCGTCGAAGCCATGGCTGCCACCCAGGGCCACACTCAGTCCTTGCACACCAACGCACTCGACGAAGCGATCGCATTGCCGACGGACTTCTCCGCCCGCATCGCCCGTAACACCCAGTTGCTGCTGCAGCAGGAATCCGGCACCGTGCGTCCCATCGACCCGTGGGGTGGCTCGTACTACGTCGAGTGGCTCACCAACGAACTCGCCAACCGGGCTCGTAAGCACATCGAAGAGGTCGAGGAAGCCGGCGGAATGGCTCAGGCCATCAACGAAGGCATCCCGAAGCTGCGCATCGAGGAGGCTGCCGCCCGCACCCAGGCACGCATCGACTCCGGTCGGCAGCCGCTCGTCGGCGTCAACAAGTACGTTCCCGACGAGGTCGACACCATCGAAGTTCTCAAGGTCGAGAACTCCAAGGTCCGCAAGGAACAGCTCGAGAAGCTGGTTCGTCTTCGCGCGGAACGTGATCCGGAAGCCGTCGAGGCCGCACTGGCGAACCTCACTCGCGCTGCCGCATCCACCGAAGGCGGCATGGAGAACAACCTCCTCGCCCTCGCTGTCGTCGCCGCCCGCGCGATGGCTACCGTCGGCGAGATTTCCGACGCCCTCGAAAAGGTGTACGGACGCCACCAGGCCGAGATCCGCACCATCAGTGGTGTGTACCGCGACGAGGCAGGAACGGTGAGCAACATCAGCAAGGCGATGGAACTGGTCGAGAAGTTCGCCGAGGACGAGGGACGTCGTCCCCGCATCCTCGTCGCGAAGATGGGCCAGGACGGTCACGACCGTGGCCAGAAGGTCATCTCCACGGCCTTCGCGGACATCGGATTCGACGTCGACGTCGGACCGCTGTTCCAGACCCCCGAAGAGGTCGCCAATCAGGCGGCCGACAACGACGTCCACGTAGTCGGTGTGTCGTCGTTGGCAGCCGGTCACCTCACCTTGGTGCCGGCGCTGCGGGAGGCTCTGGCTGCGGCCGGTCGTCCCGACATCATGATCGTCGTCGGCGGGGTCATTCCGCCCGGTGACTTCGACGAACTCTACGAGGCCGGCGCTGCTGCCATCTTCCCGCCCGGAACCGTCATCGCCGACGCTGCCAGCGGATTGTTGGAGAAGCTCTCCGCCCAACTGGGTCACGACAACAGCTGAGAAGGGGGTCACTGAAGATGGCACGTCAGCCCATCGACATTGATTCCCTCGCCGAGGCGGTGCGCGGAAATCAGCGTGCCGGCCTCGCTCGGGCGATCACCCTCGTCGAGTCCACTCGCGACGACCACCGGGCCCTCGCGCAGCAACTTCTACTGAAGTTGCTGCCGGAGGCCGGGGGAGCGCACCGGATCGGCATCACCGGCGTTCCCGGCGTCGGCAAGTCGACCTTCATCGACGCGCTCGGAATGTACTTGCTGGGCAAGGGACATCGGGTTGCGGTGTTGGCGGTCGATCCGTCGTCCACCCGCACCGGCGGCTCGATTCTCGGCGACAAGACACGCATGGCTCGGCTCACCGTCGAACCGAATGCGTACATCCGGCCGTCACCGACGTCCGGCACGCTCGGTGGTGTTGCCAAGGCAACCCGCGAGACCATCGTGCTTCTCGAAGCTGCCGGTTTCGACGTCATCCTGGTGGAAACGGTGGGTGTCGGCCAGTCCGAAGTCACTGTTGCCAACATGGTGGACTGCTTCACGTTCCTGACCCTCGCTCGTACCGGTGATCAGCTCCAGGGCATCAAGAAGGGTGTCCTCGAGCTCGCAGATCTGGTGGCGGTCAACAAGGCCGATGGCAAGCATGAGCGCGAGGCAAAGGGTGCTGCCCGCGAATTGGCCGGAGCGCTTCGCCTGATCTACCCGCACGACGCCATCTGGAAGCCGCCCGTCATCACGATGAGCGGCCTCGAAGGTGTCGGGCTGGACGAGTTCTGGGGAACTGTCACCAAACACCGTGAGGTGCTCACCGAAGCGGGACAGTTCGAGGAGAAGCGTCGCAAGCAACAGGTCGATTGGACCTGGACGATGGTCAACGATCAGCTGCTACGCAGGCTCTCGAGCAACGATCGGGTGCGTGCGATCCGGGCCGACGTCGAGCAGAGCGTGCGTGACGGTTCGCTGACAGCAGCGTTGGCGGCGGGGCGAATTCTCGACGCGTTCGACGGAAGCAACTAGCGCGGAAAGAACGAAATCCCGGGTATCCGAGCGCGGATACCCGGGATTTCTTCTGTGACGAGTTATCGTTCGCGTTTGACTGCAGGCTCGGTGAGTTCGGTCTCGACAGCGAGTTCGACTCCCGTGAAATCGCCTTCTGCCTCGGCCGGGGTGAGCGTGGACCGCTTCCACGCGTAGAACAGCAGCGCTGCCCACGCGCCGAGAATGGTCAGGTAACCGGCCACTGTGACCGCCCCGGCGATGTCGAAGGATTTGAACAGCTTCTGTGCGTTGGTCAACACGATGACGCCGCCCACCGCCGTTCCGAGCAAGGTTGCAGGTACGCGGCTGACCAGCCACGCCGCGAACGGGGCAGCGATGACACCGCCGAGCGCGAGACCGGCGACAACGAGGAGGTTTCCCGCCGACTCACGTCCCAATCCGACAAGGAATCCCAGCGACGCGGCTGACGCGACCAGAAACTCCGAGGCGCTGACCGAGCCGATCACGGTGCGCGGCGCGGTCTTTCCTCGTGAGAGCAGCGTGCTGGTGGTGATCGGACCCCAACCACCACCGCCGGATGCATCGATGAAACCACCGAACAGGCCGAGTGGGGACAGGAAACGTGCAGTGTGCGGGGTGGTACGAGCGTCCGCGACGGCCGGTGGGCGGACCGAAAAGCGTAGTGCCACATAGATACCGATGGCCAGCAGGATCGTCGCCGTGATGGGGACTGCCGCTTCGGTGGACAGACCCGAGAGCACAGTTGCGCCGATGAATGCACCGACTGCGCCGGGCACACCGAGCTTGGCGACGAGCTTCCAGTCGATGTTCTTGAACTTCCAATGCGACACACCCGAAGCGAGGGTGGTGCCGACCTCGGCCAGGTGAACAGCGGCGCTGGCCTGAGCCGGACCGAGGCCACCGATCATCAACAGAGTGGTTGCGGTGACACCGAAGGCCATACCGAGGGCGCCGTCGACGAGCTGGGCGCCGACGCCGACAAGGGTGAACAAAAGAAGGTTGAACATGAGAAGACAGACTCCGAGCGAAGAAGCGACAAAGTCAGGGGTGCAGGCAGCGAGAATCGCCGCTCAGCAACACGCCTGATCGAAGCATGCGCTACGACGAGTGGGCCAGAACGCCATCAATCCGAGCGCAAATGCCGGGGAGGCATCGTGGCTGGAAATCTGCACGTCAGGTCCTTTGTTCTCGTTCGTTGGTGTTCTGTCCATGCGAGCATAGCCGGTGCCCGGCTCGGTCAACCCACGACGCGGGCGTAATTTCCCACTCGGTGGACAAGTCGATCGAAGAATTCCGCCGGATCGGTTCTGACCGCGATATCCGCGTTGGGCTCACGCTGCCAGTGCCCGACCCAGTCCGCGACCGTCGTTCCGATCAGCAGTGGACTCTCGGTTTCGACATCTACCGTTGCCGGCTTCAGTGTCGCCAAGCTCGGATCGAGCGCGACGGCAGCAGCGAAGGGATCATGCATGTGAGCAAGAAATCCCTGGTCGTATTCACGATGGAATTCCATGTAGAACCGGATCGCGTCGGACATATGCCTGATCACGCTGTTGGACGCGGAACTGCGGACGTCGGGACCGTCGTCAGGCGAGATGATCTCTTCCGGGGTGCTGCCGGCAGCTTCGGCGAGCCGACGCACATGTTCGGGGAACATCTCGATGGATTCGGTGACGTTGAGGCCGCAGATGATCGGGCGCCGGTGCGCGGGTACGACGGAGAACGCGTCGAACACCTCCTTGGCGGCGTGCGGATCCACCGAGACGTTCCACTCCGCGGTCGGCGTCGTGTTGCCCGGATAGTTGAACGACCCACCCATCACGACCAGTCGCTTCAGCAGAGACGGCAGATCGGGTTCACGTCTGATCGCCAACGCCAGGTTGGTGAGCGGCCCCGTCACCAGCCCGGTGAGTTGTCCGGGGTACTCCCGGACGAGATCCACCCAGAGGTCGGTGGCGGTTCGGACCGAGCGCTTGCGACCCGAATCGGGGAGGACCGCATGGCCGATTCCTTGCGGACCGTGAGTCTCCTCGGTGGTGCGCAACGGTATGACCAATGGCTCGCGGGCGCCGAGTGCAACCTCGATGTCCGGGGCGCCGCAGAGCGCAAGCCAGTTCAAGTTGTTGGCCGCGACCTGTTCCACCGGAACGTTGCCGGCGGTGCTCGCAATCCCCAGTATCTCGGCTTCGGGGCTGGCAAGGAGATAGAGAAGCGCCAACGAGTCGTCGATGCCGGTGTCGACGTCGACGATGAGCTTGTGCATGTCACTCATCGGTGGCCACCAGGATCGTCGGGGAATGCAGGACGGGGAAGTTCACCGACCGAGCGATGAAGCACTTCGTGTGTGCGGGGCCGTGAAGCTCCTGGGCCTTCTCGACCATCGACGCCTCCGCGACCAACACCGTCGGATTCAACGTCACTTCGATGAACTGGCCGCCGCCATCGGATTCCTCGATCATGCTGCCGACCGGCTGATCGCTGTAGTCGAGTACGACGACCCCGGCGGCGGCTGCCAGCCCGAGGTACCAGAGCATGTGGCACTGGGCGAGGGAGGCGACGAGCAGTTCTTCGGGGTTCCATCGCTGCGCGTCACCGCGGAACGAGGGATCGGAGCTGCCGAGAAGTTCCGGCTTTCCGACCGCGGATATTGCATGATTGCGCGAATATCCCTGTGTGCTGGACGTTCCGGTTCCCAGATCGCCCGTCCACTGAAGGTCGAGTGTGTAGGTATGTGACTTCACAGGTCCATCTTGCCCTGAATGTGCCGGTCCCTCAGTGTGCCCACTCCGCGCGATCCGATCCCCACGGATGCGCCGGTTCGGGGTAGTCCTCGAACTCTGCCAGCGCGGGTCGTGCGGTGGTCACGTCGGCATGGTTGACGACAACATTCAGGCCGGGAGCCGTCGGCAGACCAGGATGGGCGTTTCGCCCGGGTGCGTCGAGAAGACGAGCGCCTGTGCTTGCCAGCGACACGTCGACGTCGCGGCCACGGCCGTCGTGCGAGCGCAGTGTCAACGCGTCGAGGATCCCCGCTGCCAGGAAGTATCCGGTCGAGTGGTCGAGTGCCTGCGCCGGAAGTGCGCCAGGGTCCTCACCGCCCTCGAGGAACGAAATGCCGGACGCGGCCTGCACGATGCTGTCGAAGCCGCGGCGATTCGCCCACGGACCTTCCCATCCCCATGCGCTGACGCGCCCGTGAATCAGGTGGGCGGGAAGATCCTGCCCGATGAGCGCTTCGAGTGCACCCGGCCGGTAGCCGGTGACCAGTACGTCTGCGGTTTCGAGGAGTTCTCGGAACGCTGTCGCTCCCGCCGAGGACTTCAGGTCTAGAAGCGCCGACCGCTTGCCCTGTCCACTGTCGAGGTGCTGCCATCCGATCTCGGGGATCGCCGGGGTATCGATCCGCAGAACGTCAGCGCCGACCAACGCCAGGGCACGCGTCGCGACCGGACCGGCGATGACGCGGGTCAGGTCGAGAACGCGTGGGCGCGTCGGATGCGTGCGGGGTTTTCCCTCGTCGCGTGCTCGGATGGATACCAGAGGCGCAGACCTCGCAGCTGCGCACTGCTCACTCAGGCGCCACTCGGTCTCGGTACGAACACGGACCGCGATGGCTCCGATCTCGGCGGTCTGCTGCTCGATCTCGATGGCGCTGAGTTCGGATATCCGTTGCGCCACTGCATCTTTGGGTGATCCATGATCGAGCTCGAGGACGGCGAGCAGGCGGTCGCGATGGTGCGGATAGTTGCCGTGCGTGCGGACCCAACCGTCGCGGGCGGCAAAGAACCCCGAGTGCTCGGAGAACCCGTTGATCGGCTCGCCGCCGATCCGGAACAGTCGATCGCTCGAGAAGGACGCGGCGATGCGCTCGGGATCGAGGCTCCAGTGTCCGTCGCCCGGGCCGGTTGACCGATGAATCGCCGAGGCGAACGCCGCGACTGAGCCGGCAGCGAGGTCGAACACCGGCAAGTGCGCCGCAAGGAAACCCGCCGAGTCCGGGCATTCGATGTGCCCGCGTCGGTCGTCGGTGTGCACCCCGACGTCACGCTGGTATTCGTCGAGATAGAACCCGTACCCGTGATCCATGCGACGCCTTTCGGCAGTTCAGTGGCCGAGAAGCTCCCGGCACTTCTCTGCCAGCGTATCGCGGAGCGGCGCAGCACGATCCGCCAACTGTTGTTGCTGACGCACGTATTCGGCGCGGCCCGCGGGAGTTTCGATACGAATGGGGGAGTACCCGTACTCGGCGAGGTCGTATGGGCTCGCGCGCATGTCGAGTTCACGGGCCAGGAGCGCGTGTTCGAAGCACCGCATCACCAGGTCGGAATCGACGAGTGGCAACAACTTGAAGCTCCACTTGTACAGGTCCATACCGGCGTGCAGGCAGCCCGGCTGTTCGTGATCGACCTGAGTTTCGCGTGCAAGCGGGAGCGAGTTCTTAGGGGCCGCGTCCGGAGTGAAGAACCGGAATGCGTCGTAGTGCGTGCATTTGAGTGGCAAGGATTCGACAACCGCGTCGGTACCCGCGAATCCGAGCCGCAACGGCACGGATTGGTGCCGGATCGCGTCCTCGCCGCCGCGATAGACCATCGCCCATTCGTGGAGGCCGAAGCAGCCCAGCACAGCGGGCCGCGCAGACGTCTGATTCAACAGATTCCACACGAATTCGACTGTGTGACGCCGACGCTCCAGCACTGAGTCGTCGACCGTTGCGGTACCCGAATCGTCGACGCGGTAGCCGGAGAAGGCTGCGTATTCGGCGGCGTTCTCGAGTGCGACTCCGTGCCCGGGGTGCCAGCGGCGCAGTTGGGCGGGTTTGAAGTTGTAGTACGTGAAGAGGAAGTCGTGCACCGGGTGAGAGATACCGGCGCTACGACGCGCTCGGTGCGGCTCGACGAGCTTCTCCACCTCCTCGAGGTGAAGTGCCCGCCGAGCCGTCCACTCGCTCTGCGCGAGTGCGAGTGAATGCACCGAACGTGTCATCGATCAGCTGTTTCTTTGTCCGGGAACAGCATCCGTGCCGCGGTGCGTGCCGTCGCGGACCGTTCCGACGTACTCCTCGAGGAGATCCTCGAGCGCGACGATACCGATCACCACTCCGTCAGCGTCCGTGACAGCGCCGAGGTGCGAGCTGGCCCGACGAAGGCCGGCCAACGCTTCGGCCAGCGGTGTGCTGAGCGGAACGATGGGCAGCGGCCGGATATCCGACGTCGGAACGACGGTGTCCGGTCCAGCGGCCTCGTCGAGCACCTCGTCGAGCACGTCCTTGAGGTGCACGTACCCAGCCAGCGATCCGTCGCTCGCTCGCACCGGGTAACGCGAGTATCCGGTCTCGATGACCGCACGCTCGATCTCACCCAGTGTTGTTCCCGACGGTGTGAGGGGAATGGTCCGCACCTTGTCGAGAGTGATCAGGACCTCGGAGACGGTCCGATCGGTCGATTCGAGTGCCTGCTTCAACCGCCGGTGTTCTTCGGCGTCGATCAGACCTTCGGATCGCGATTCACCGATCATCGCGGACAACTCCACCGCCGAGACCGTGACGTCGAGTTCGTCCTTGGGTTCGACGCGCAGGAGCTTGAGCACTCCGTTCGCGCACAGGTTGTAGAACGCGATGATCGGGCGAGCGATCTTGATGAACGCCAGATGCACGGGAACGAGCAGCATGGCCGTCTTCTCGGGGCCGGCCAACGCGATGTTCTTGGGCACCATCTCGCCGAGCAGGATGTGCAGCACGACGACGAGCGACAGCGCGATGGCAAACGAGATCGGGTGCAGCAATCCGTCGGGCAGGCCGACGGCTTCCATCGGCACCTCGAGGAGGTGCGCAATGGCGGGCTCGGCGACCTTACCGAGGAGGATGGAGCAGATCGTGATGCCCAGCTGAGCCGCCGCAAGCATGAGCGAGAGGTTCTCACCGGCCTTGATGACTGTGAGCGCCCGCTTCTTGCCTTGCGCGACCAGTGCTTCGAGGCGGTCACGTCGTGCGGAGATCAGTGCGAACTCCGCACCGACGAAGAATGCATTGCCGGCGAGCAGCACGACGGTGAGGAGTACACCGAAGAGGTTATTCATCGTCGGGCTCCTTCTTGCTGTCGTCTGCGGATTCGGGTTCGACGTAAGCGGGGACCGGCGTGATGGTCACCCGGTCGATACGGCGGCCGTCCATGCCGGTCACTCGTGCGATCCACTTTCCGCGCGAATCACCGGACGAGTCGACGTCGGGCAATTCCACCTCGTCACCCTCGTCGGGGATGCGGCCCAGTTCGGTGAGCACCAACCCACCGAGCGTGTCGTAGTCGCCTTCGGGAGCGGTGTACCCGGTAGCCGAAGTGACCTCGTCGATGCGCAGGAGACCGGAGCACGACCATCCGTCGCCGACGCGCTGCACGTCGAGTTCGGGTTCGTCGTGTTCGTCGCGCACATCGCCGACGATTTCCTCGATGAGGTCTTCCATCGTGACGATGCCGGCAGTTCCGCCGTACTCGTCGACGACGAGCGCAACCTGCATGCCGTCGGAGCGGATTCGCTCCATGACGGTGTCTCCGTCCAGGCTCGACGGCACGACGGGAACACGTTGAGCCAGACTGTCGACGCGCGTCGTGCGCCGACGTTCGGCCGGAACGGTGAACGCGTGCTTGATGTGTACGACGCCGACCGTGTCGTCGAGATCGCCGCGAACGACCGGGAAGCGCGAATAGCCGGTCCGCGACGCCGTCACGATCAGGTCTGCGACGGTGTCCGAGAGTTCCAGCGATTCGATCTTCACTCGCGGAGTCATCAGCTCTTCTGCCGTGCGGTCACCGAACTGCAGTGAACGGTCGACGAGCATCGCCGTGCCCTTGTCGATGGACCCGCGCTGCGCGGACGTCCGCACGAGGGACCCGAGTTCCTGCGGTGATCGCGCGGAGCGCAATTCCTCCGCGGGTTCGATGCCCAGGCGTCGCACGATCCAGTTGGCGGTTCCGTTGAGGCCGTTGATGGCCCACCGGAAGATCAGCGAGAACCCGGCTTGCAGGCCCGCAGTCGCGCGGGCGGTGGGCATCGGCTTGGAGATTGCGAGGTTCTTCGGTACGAGCTCACCGAAGATCATGGAGAACGAGGTCGCGATCACGAGCGCCAGGATCAAAGACGTTGTCGATGCAGCGGATTCACTGAGCCCGACGGCCTTCGTGACCGGTGTGATGAACCGTGCCAGGACCGGCTCGGCCAGGTAGCCGGTGATCAGGGTTGTGATCGTGATGCCCAGCTGAGCGCCGGAGAGCTGGAACGAAAGAGTCTTGTGCGCGTGTTGAACCTGCCGCGAGCGTCGGTCGCCGCCACGAGCAGCTTCGTCGACGGTGCTGCGTTCGAGCGCGGTCAGTGAGAATTCGGCCGCCACGAAGAGGGCGGTGCCTGCAGTCAGCGCGATGAAGCCGACCAGGCTGAGAATGGTGAAAACGATGTCCATGTGTCATCGCCACCTGAGATGTGCACGGGGGCCGCCGGGTTTGTCTCCCGGCTCGCTAGAGGAGCCCTCCGAACCGGCGGAATCAGAAGATTCCTCGGATAAAACGACGGGTGTAGCGCCGGGTAAGTGTGTGGGTGCCTCGGGCACCGGGTTCCTTTCGTCAGAGCCGAGTAGTTCTCGGCTGTAGCGGGCTCGGTC
>NZ_BAAILK010000046.1:204287-211580 GCF_054589475.1 Rhodococcus sp. no. 34 | reverse complement strand
GGCGGGTGCCCGGGAGTAGGGACCCGAGCACCCGCCGACAGTCACAGAACGTGGTTCACCAACCAGACGGAAGCGGCCGTCCTTCGGCAAATCCGGCGGCGGACTGCACGCCCAGAACGGCCTTCTCGTGCAGCTCTTCGAGAGAGCGCGCACCCGCGTACGTGCAGGTACTGCGCACGCCGGAACAGATCTGATCGATCAGGTCCTCGACTCCGGGGCGCTCGGGATCGAGACGCATCCGCGAACTGGAGATGCCTTCCTCGAACAATCCCTTACGGGCGCGATCGAAAGCCGTTTCGGTGGCTGTGCGAGCGGCAACAGCGCGCTTGGAGGCCATACCGAAGCTCTCCTTGTACGCGTTGCCCGCCTGATCGACCTTGAGGTCGCCGGGGGACTCGTATGTGCCGGCGAACCACGAGCCGATCATGACGTTCGACGCGCCCGCCGCGAGGGCCAGTGCAACGTCGCGGGGGTGGCGAACGCCGCCGTCGGCCCAGACGTGCTTGCCGAGCTCACGTGCCGCTGCAGCACATTCCGCGACGGCCGAGAACTGCGGGCGTCCGACGCCGGTCATCATGCGAGTCGTGCACATGGCTCCGGGCCCGACGCCGACCTTGACGATGTCCGCGCCTGCGGCGATCAGATCTCGGGTTCCCTGTGCGGAGACCACGTTGCCTGCAACCAACGGGACGCCGAGATCGAGCGCCTTGAGGGTGGTGAGCGCATCGATCATTCTCTGCTGGTGACCGTGAGCCGTGTCCACGACGATCACGTCTGCACCGGCGTCGACGAGTGCCTTGGCCTTGGCGCCCACGTCACCGTTCACACCGACCGCCGCAGCGACCCGGAGTGCGCCGCGCTCGTCGACTGCAGGGTCGTAGATGCCGGCACGAATCGCGCCGGTGCGGGTGAGGACGCCGGCAAGAGTCCCGTCTTCGTTGACGATGACCGCCAGCGGATCATGCTTGGTTTCGAGCAGTTCGAAGACCTCACGCGGTGTGGCGGTGACCGGGGCCGTGACGAAGTCGGTGATCGCGACGGTACGGAGGCGAGTGAACCGATCGACATCCGCGCAGGCAGCCTCGGTGACGACACCGAGAGGCTTACCGTCCTCGAGCACCACGACCGCGCCGTGAGCGCGCTTGGGAAGCAGCGCCAGCGCATCGGAGACGGCGTCGTCCGGACTCAGCGTGACCGGCGTATCAGCGACGAGGTGGCGGCTCTTGACGAACGCCACGGTCTCGGCGACCGCTTCGGTGGGGACGTCCTGCGGAATGATGACCAGTCCGCCGCGGCGGGCGACAGTCTCCGCCATGCGGCGGCCGGCGACTGCGGTCATATTGGCGACCACGACGGGAATGGTCGTTCCGGATCCGTCGGAAGAATTGAGATCGACGTCGAACCGAGAGGTGACCTCGGTCCGGTTAGGGACGAGGAAGACGTCGTCGTAGGTCAGGTCGTATGGGGGGCGTTGCCCTTCGAGGAACTGCACGTTTCACGAGCCTACCGTCGATTCCGCCGTAGCGCCCTCGGTATCGCGCGCTTGTGAGCGGGAAAGGGCGATCGTGGTCATGATCATGACGGCGACGGCGCACCCGATGAGAGCAATTCCGGGACCGTCGACGCGGAGGCGTTCGTCGAGCACTGTCATCCCCAGGAAGATGGCCGCGATCGGCTCGCCGATCGTCAGGGCGGGTAGCGACGCCGACAGCGGCCCGACCTGGAACGCGCGCTGTTGCAGGTAGACCCCGATTGCGCCCGAGGCGATCAGCGCCCACGTCTGCCATGCCGAAATCACCCCGACGACGCCGTGGCCGAGTAGGTCGGTGACGTACTTGGTGAATGCGACGGCGACGCCGTAGAAGATGCCTGCCGCAGAGCCGAGAAGCAGTGCGCGCCAGCCGCCGTCGAGTTTGGACAAGCCGCCGACAGTTGCGGCCACGGCCACTGCGACCGTAATCGTCAGGGGCACAGCCCAATCCGACCATGGAGCGTTGCTGTCTCCCTCGGTGGGATCGCCGACGACGAGGAAGATCGCCAAGGAAATCGCGAGCATGATCGCCAGTGACCACGCGGAACGGGTGATGCGGATTCCCGAGAATTTGGCCGAGAGAGGCAGCGCGAACAGCAACGAGGTCACGATCAGCGGCTGCACCACCAACACCGAACCCAACGACAGTGCAACGGCCTGCATGACATACCCGCCGCCGTCACCGATCAGCCCGGCCCACCACCGAGGACTGCGAATCAACGACGCCACCAACGCCTCGCCCTCGGGAACCGCGGACGCCGCCCGTTGCTGAGCGACCGAAGCGCACGCGAAGAGCAGTGCAGCGAGAAGTGCGCAGAGAACCGAGATCAGTGGAAGATCACCCATTCCCTCAGTGTGCGCGCTTGCCCGCCCGATTTCCGGCAGACGGCT
The DNA here is from genome assembly GCF_054589475.1 of Rhodococcus sp. no. 34. Classification (NCBI taxonomy): domain Bacteria; kingdom Bacillati; phylum Actinomycetota; class Actinomycetes; order Mycobacteriales; family Nocardiaceae; genus Rhodococcus; species Rhodococcus sp. no. 34. The sequence goes on along the minus strand of NZ_BAAILK010000046.1, from coordinate 209,158 downwards.
TTCCTGCGCCGGGTGCGCCGCGACGCGGGGTCAAGCCCTTGGACGCCAGACGCTCCGAACGGGTCGGGACCGGAGTGCCGTCCGCACGGATCTTCTTCACACTCTTCGGATCGGTGACGCGCCGCGAGGAGGCGGCGCGCTTGTCGCCGTCCTTCTTCATCCGGCCTCCGGCAGCGGTCCGGCCTGCAGTGTCGTGTTCCTGACGGCCACGCTTGGCGGTGTGCTTGACGGCAACCGTCGTATCGGGAGCCTCGACCGGTATTCCCGTCGGCTCCATCGCGCCGGTGATGCGCGTGAGCTCCAGATCGTCAGGACGAACCCGCACGCCGTGAACCTTGATACCTGCCTGCTTGGTCAACTTCTCGACCGAATCACGTTCTTCGTCGGTGACGATGGTGACGACGACGCCCGATTCCCCGGCGCGTGCCGTCCGGCCGGCCCGGTGCAGGTAGTCCTTCGCCTCGGCCGGGGGATCGACGTGAACGACGAGCGTCACGTCGTCGACATGGATTCCGCGCGCGGCGACATCGGTGGCGACCAGGACCGGTGTTGTCCCGTCGGAGAACGACGCGAGGGTCTTGGTCCGGTTGTTCTGTGTCTTGCCGCCGTGTAGGGCGCCGGCCGAGACACCGATCAAATGCAGTTGCTGCGCAAGACGATCCACACCGTGCTTGGTCTTGACGAACATGATGGTCCGTCCCGCCCGTGAAGCGATATGTGCGACAACGGATCTCTTGTCGTCGCGATCGACGAAGAGCAGGTGATGCTCCATGGTCGAGACGGTAGCAACCGGGGGAGCAGTCGAGTGCGACGCCGGATTGCGCAGGTAACCCGCGACCAGATCGTCGACCTTGCCGTCGAGTGTTGCCGAGAAGAGAAGGCGTTGACCGTCTTTCGGTGTCGTGTCGAGAATCTTCGCAACCTCGTCGATGAAGCCCATGTCCGCCATGTGGTCGGCTTCGTCGATGGTCGTGATCACGACGTCGTCGAGAATCACCGACTTCTGCTCGAGTAGGTCGAGTAGGCGCCCGGGGGTCGCAATCAGCAGATCGACGCCGCGGGCAAGAATGTCGGCCTGACGCTTGATCGGAACGCCACCGACCGCATTTGCCACACGCAAACCGATCTCGGTAGCAGCGTCGTCGAGTGCCTTGTGGATCTGGATCGCCAGTTCGCGGGTGGGAGCGAGCACCAAACCGCGCGGACGATTCCGCTTGCTCGCCCCGCCTTTGAGGCGCACCAGCATCGGAAGCCCGAAGGCCAGAGTCTTTCCGGAACCCGTCGCACCGCGCCCGAGTATATCCCGGCCGGCAAGGACATCGGGGATGGTGGCCGACTGAATGGGGAAGGGGGCATCGATGCCGCTACGGCGCAACGCGTGCACCATCACGGCAGGGATTCCGAGGTCGACGAACGAACGCCCTTCGGTCGAGGTGGGCGAGTCGATCGTCGATTCCTGCATTTGTCCAGGCTACCGGGTATCGGTAGACGCAGATGACCGCATCTACCGATACCCGCTGTGAATCAGGCCTCGATTTCGCTGCGGTCACCGCTCCACAGTGTGTGGAACTTGCCCGGCTTGTCGATGCGCTCGTAGGTGTGCGCGCCGAAGAAGTCGCGCTGACCCTGTGTCAGGGCTGCCGGCAGACGCTCCGCGCGCAGGCCGTCGTAGTACGACAGCGAAGACGCGAACGCAGGTACCGGAATGCCGAGCATCGTCGCGGTGGCGACCACGCGGCGCCAGCTGTCGATGCCTGCCTCGATGGCCTCGCGGAAGTACGGCGCCAGGATCAAGCTCGGCAGGCTCGGATCGGCGTCGAACGCATCCTTGATGCGGTTGAGGAACTGCGCACGGATGATGCAGCCGCCACGCCAGATCGTCGCCAGGTCGGCAGGCTTGAGGTTCCAGTCGTACTCGGCGCTGCCGGCAGCGATCTGATCGAAGCCCTGCGCGTACGCCACGATCTTCGACGCGTACAGCGCGGCCTGGATGTCGGCGGCGAACTGCTCGGCGTCAGCAGGCTTGTCGCCGAGAGAGCCGGCAGCCAGACCCTGCGCCTGAGCTGCAGCGCGCTGATTGCGGCTACCGGACAGTGCGCGAGCGAACACGGCCTCGGCGATACCGGTGACCGGCACGCCCAGATCCAGAGCGGACTTGACCGTCCAGCGGCCCGTGCCCTTCTGCTCGGCAGCGTCGACGATGACGTCGACCAACGGCTTGCCCGTCTCGGCGTCGACCTGGCGGAGCACCTCGGCGGTGATCTCGATCAGGTAGGACTCGAGCGTGCCCTTGTTCCACTCGGTGAAGACGTCTGCGACCTGACCGGCGTCGTAACCGAGTGCGTCGCGGAAGAGGTTGTACGCCTCGCCGATGAGCTGCATGTCGGCGTACTCGATGCCGTTGTGCACCATCTTGACGAAGTGACCGCTGCCGTCGGGGCCGATGTGCGTGCAGCACGGGGTGCCGTCGACGTGAGCGGAGATGGACTCGAGAAGCGGGCCGAGAGCCTCGTAGGACTCCTTCGGGCCGCCCGGCATGATCGACGGACCGTTGAGTGCGCCTTCTTCGCCACCGGAGATACCGGCGCCGACGAAGTGCAGTCCGCGGGCGCGGATCGCTGCTTCACGACGGATCGTGTCGGTGTAGAGCGAGTTGCCACCGTCGATGATGATGTCGCCGGGCTCCATGGCGTTCGCGAGCTCTTCGATGACAGCATCGGTCGGGGCGCCGGCCTTGACCATGATCAGGACGCGTCGCGGCTTCTGAAGTGCGGCAACAAACTCCTCGACGGTCTCGGTGCGCACGAAATCGCCCTCGGAACCATGCTCGGCGATCAGGGCATCGGTCTTCGCGATGCTGCGGTTGTGCAGGGCAACGGTGTGACCGTGGCGGGCGAAATTGCGGGCAATATTCGAACCCATGACGGCCAGGCCGGTGACGCCGATCTGAGCTCGGGGTGATTCGGTGCTAGTGGTTGACATGCTTACAGCTTTCCCTCTCGGTCCGCGGCTGTGAAATCCTGCGCTGTGCGCAGCCGAAAACGGTGCGGCCGCGACGCGCGTGAACATCAGACCGTGCATACAAAACACGGATGCAGATCACTTTAATTGCAGTGACCTGCATCCGTCTCGATACAGCTTCCGGCACAGCCGGAAGGTTCTCAGTGTTCAGTTGTCGAGCCGCAGCTCAGCGCAGGTATTACCGCTGATCGCGCTTCGGGCCGTCGAATCCGTCATAGCTACGACGGTCGGTACGGCTGCGGAAGCCGCCACCGCTGGTCGAGGCTGCACGGTTGTCGCCGCCTTCGCGGTTTCCCTGGTATCCACCGGAGGAGCGGTTGCCCTGGTAACCCGTCGACGGGCGGCTGTCGCGATCGCCGTACGAGCGGTTGTTGTCACGGCTGCCCTGGTATCCACCACCGGACGAACGGTTGCCCTGGTATCCGCCGCGGCTCTCGCCGTCACGGCTTCCCTGGTATCCGCCCGACGAGCGGTTGCCCTGGTAACCCGTCGACGGGCGGCTGTCGCGGTCTCCGTAGGACGGACGGCTGTCGCGGTTGCCCTGGTAACCACCGCTGGAGCGATCACCCTGGTATCCACCGGACGAACGGTTGCCCTGGTATCCGCCGCGGCTCTCGCCGTCGCGGTTGCCCTGGTATCCACCGGAGGAGCGGTTTCCTTGGTATCCGGTCGAGGGGCGGCTGTCGCGGTTGCCCTGGTAACCACCACTGGAGCGATCACCCTGATATCCGCCGCGGCTCTCGCCGTCGCGGTTGCCCTGGTAGCCACCCGAAGAACGATTGCCCTGGTATCCACCGGACGAGCGGTTGCCCTGGTAGCCGCCACGGCTTCCACCACGATCACCGAAGGAACGCTCGCCACGAGAAGAGCTCTCGCGCAACGGTTCTCCGGTCGGCTTCTTGGCGCCGGTGATGCGAGCAAGTTCAGCAGAACCCGGGGTGACGGCAACGGCTGCGGCATTGACGCCGGCCATACCGGTCAGACGCTTGAACTGACGCTTCTGGTTGGGCAGCACGATGGCGACAACGGTGCCCTTCTCGCCGGCGCGAGCGGTACGACCAGCGCGGTGCAGGTAGTCCTTGTGGTCGGCCGGGGGATCGACGTGAACGACGAGGTCGATGCCGTCGACGTGGATGCCGCGTGCTGCGACGTCCGTTGCGACGAGGACCGGGGTGCGGCCGTTCTTGAAACGCTCGAGGACGCGGGTGCGCTGGTTCTGTGCCTTGCCGCCGTGAAGCGACTCGGCAGCGATGCCGACTGCGCGGAGGCGGTCGGTGATTCCCTCGCAACCGAGCTTGGTGCGGGCGAACATGATGGTGCGTCCGTCGCGGGCACCGATCTCGGCGAGAACGGAATCCTTCTGTCCACGATCGACGAGGAGAACGTAGTGCTCCATCGTGTCGACGCTTGCGCGGCCGTCTTCGGTGGAGTGGGTGACGTGGTTGGCCAGGAACTGACGAACCAGCGACTGGACCTCACGGTCGAGGGTTGCCGAGAACAGCAGACGCTGTCCGTCTGCGGGGGTCTCACCGAGGATCGAGCGAACCTCGGGCAGGAAGCCCATGTCCGCCATCTGATCGGCTTCGTCGAGTGCGGTGATTTCCACCGAGTCGAGGATGCAGGTGCCCTGACGCAGGTGGTCGCCGAGACGACCCGGCGTTGCGACGAGGACGTCTACGCCGCGGCGAAGCTGATCGACCTGCTTGGCGAACGGCGTTCCACCGACAGCGGGGCGAACCGTGAGTCCGAGTGCTCCGGCGTAGGAGTTGAGGGAGTCGACCACCTGGAAAGCAAGCTCACGGGTGGGGACGAGCACGAGTGCGCGGGGACGCTTGGCGGCCGGGCGATCT
>NZ_BAAILK010000046.1:195069-204221 GCF_054589475.1 Rhodococcus sp. no. 34 | reverse complement strand
TCGTGGCGTGAGAGGCGGGTCAGCATCGGCAGGCCGAAGGCGAGGGTCTTGCCCGATCCGGTCTGTGCGCGGCCGAGAACGTTGGTTCCGGCGAGCGCGTCCGGGATGGACTGCGCCTGGATGGGGGACGGGACGGTGATGGAGTTGCGAGCCAATGCGGCAACAAGCTGCTCGGGCAGGCCGATCTCGGCGAAGGTGATTCCCGGCTCGGTGGCGACTGCTTCTTCGGCAGCGGGGGTGTTGACGGTGGGGTCTTCGATGTTCTCGGAAGACGACATTTGGACAGCGTTGGTCACGCGGAAACCTCTCCGGACTACGGGCACGTCGCGGAGCGGAAGAAGCCATGCTGAAATACACGACACAGTTCGCAAAGGGACGAGCCAGGGCACATGTCACCTGGCAATCCGAACGCATACTGCGGGGAATTGGGCTGTGTGCCGTTATATGTTGACGGACCACGATGGTGGCCGTGATCCACTCTACGCCACCGGGGACACCGAAGTCAGGTAGCCCCGCCTGTGACCTGCACTACTACACGGGGTTACGCAGGTCAAGACTCAGTATGCGTTGAAAAGCAGTCGAAGTTCGGTGAGCCAGGGCACAGCAACCGCAACCGTGGGAACAACGAGAATCGCGACCGCCCCGAGATACGCAAAAACTGCGATGCGGGGATCTGCGTCGTCGGCCGAGAGGCGTTGCACCCGGATGAGCGTCGACGGCCCGCCCGCTGCCATTGCCCCGCGGGGTGCCGTCGATCCGGCACACGCGACAAGCGCCCGCGCGAGGGGAGTGGGACCGGTAGCCCTCACGGCTGAATCGTCGGCGAGCAACTCCACCAGGAGTTGTACCGATCCGAGCGCCGACTTGCTACGGACGAAGCGGGGGAACGCGTGATTGACGGCCGTGAAAGCCTCGAGGACCAGATCGTGACGAGCTCGCAGGTGGGAACGCTCGTGCGTCAGGATGGCTTTGACCTCGGCATGATCGAGGTTCTGCAGAGTGCCTTGACTGAGAACCACGCGTTGACGCAGACCTGGCAGGCAGTACGCGATCGGTTCGTCGACGTCCAGTACGCGCAGATCGGGTGTGCGTTCCACCGACGCAGGCATGGCGCAGTCGTCGAGAAGGTCCACCAACACACGGTGACGTGCACGGCGACGTCGGGTTCTCACAGCGACCTGGATGATCGAGAAGATCAGCTTCGCGCCGATCAGGAGCGTCAGGGCAAAAACAACCACGTACAGAATCCACAGCGGGAGCCCAAGTGCATCGATTTCGGCGGTCGGGGCCGTCGTCGGCCTACCGTCAGCGCCGGGAACGAGCAGCTGGCTGGCAATGGCCAGCCCCGAGCTGAATGCTGACAACACCGCAGCAATTGCGACGGCTTGCCACAGAACCAACGCCGCGCGTGGAGCGCGGTAAGGCCACGTGGAGCGGCTCAGGAGTGCGGGAACCGGACCGGCCAGCAACAAGGCAAGCAGTCCGAAAACCAGTGCAGTAGTGGCGTTCATGTCCTACACATCATGCACGACGAAATCAGTTCGGCCTAGAAATTCCGGGCTGCGCAGCCTTTTTCGCGGACTCGCGCACCTCGAGGGCAGCGAGCGCTTCGCGGAGAGCATCGGCTTCGTCAGCATTGACCTGTCCCACGAAGTGGACGAGTGCCGCGGCGCGACCGCCGGACTCCGGAGCCTGGGCCAGAGCGTCGACCATCAGGCTCGCGACCAACTCTTCGCGCTTGTTGACGGGAAGATAGCGATGTGCGCGATCGTCACGCTGCTGAATCACCAGATGCTTCTTCGCCAGGCGCTGCAGAACGGTCATCACCGTCGTGTACGCCAATTCGCGATGCGTCGCGAGTGCTTCATGCACCTGTCGCACAGTTTGCGGTTCCGATGTGGACCACAAATGATCCATCACCGCGCGTTCGAGTTCACCTAGACCTGCCATTCTTCGATTCTACGGACTTCCACGACGAAATACGTACTACTGGTAGTAGTAACCACCTCGGTGGGGGTGTGGTATTGGCCATAGTGATCTGCGTGACGGTTACGGTGGTGTGAGACGACGGAATTCCCGACAATGACGATGCCCGATAATTGCAAGCCAAACAGTCGATCCGCAGAAAGTAGCCGCACGTAGATGACGATCGACAGTTCGCCGGGCACCGAAGAATCGACATCACGGGCGCGGGTAGTCACGCAGAAAGCTGCCGGCATCATCCGTTTCGGCATTCGCGACGCACCGTTGACGGTCGTTCTACTTCTCACCATGTGGATCGTGGGTGCCGCAACCGGCAGCCTCGTTCACGGACCGTCCCGCGATCTCGAGCACACGATTGGTGCCGGCATGGGCTCGATCCAGCACGGCCGCATCTGGACTCCGCTCACGTCGGTGCTGTGGGCAGGAAACCTGCTCGGGTACCTCGGCGCGACCGTGCTCCTGATCGCAGTCGCCGCACCCCTCGAACGCCGAATGGGAACGATCAAGCTTGCGATCGCCGGCGCAAGCACTCAAATCTTGGGAGTCCTGCTCGGGCTCGGCTGGGCGTCGTTTGCGAAGGTGTTCGATTCCAGTTGGGGATTCCGCCTCCACGTGGGCTCCGCGGTCGGAGCCAGTGCATGGATCGTCGGCGCTGCGATGGCCGCCAGCTCGAACATGGGCACCCTGTGGCGCCGTCGCATTCGCGTCGGAACTTTGGCGTTGACGATCACTTTGGCCTTGTTCAGTGGTCAGCTGCAAGACGTCATCCGATTCTTTGCCGCTGTGGTGGGTTTGGTGATCGGACAGTGGATCGTCGGACGATCGGCGCGCGGTGAGCGCATTGCCGGGACACAGCGAGAGGGTCGCGTCCTGGTCGCCATCGTCGTCGCGGCGAGTGCGATCGGCCCGATGATCGCCGCATTGTCCCCGCAGGCGGTCGGCCCACTCGCGGTCCTCCGTGACCTCTTCCGCGGAGTTCCCTGGACTGTCGCCGAGGTTCGAGAACTGTGCGAGGAGTCGTCGTCGGATCCGGACTGCCGACGAGGACTCCTCGAGCTCAGACTCTCCGGTATCGGCCCGACTCTGCTCTCGCTGATGCCGTCGATCTTCGTTCTCGTGTTGAGTGACGGGCTCCGTCGTGGCCGCAGATTCGCCTGGATTGCGACAGTGTGTGCTCAGGTCGTCCTACTCGTCCTCTCGATCGGGAACTTCGTCATCAGGTTCGTCGACGCCGTCGACAGTGACAGCTTGTTCTACGGAATCAGCGATCCGAACGTGTACCGAACTCTGGTGCCGTTCCTGACACCGCTCTTCGTACTGATCCTGCTGATCGCGACACGTCGATACTTCGACGTCGCGGCCCCGGCCAAGACATACCGACGTCTCGGTGCTGCGATCGTGACCTTGCTCGCGGTCCTCGCCGTGATCTACGTCGGCGGCGGAATGCTCGCCAGGCACGGGTTCGATCGCGAGCCCACCGTAACGATGTTGCTCGCGGACTTCCCTCAGCGCCTTGTACCGCCCGTGTACCTGCAGTTGATCGATCCGCGTCTGCTTCCCGTGGACATCGAGTCGACGTTGCTCTTCGAGTGGACCGGCGTCGTGTTCTGGGGCGTCGCCGCCGTGTTGGTGTTCGTGAGTTTCCTCAAGCCGGTCAAGACTGCCGATCCCAAAGCCGCCGAACGAGCGCGATCCATGTTGATCGCCGGTACCGGCAGCCCGTTGTCCTGGATGACGACGTGGAAGGGAAACACATACTGGTTCAGCGCGGACGGTTCGAGTTACGTCGCGTATCGCGTCATCGCCGGTGTTGCTCTCACAACCGGTGATCCGGTCGGTCCTCCAGATCGCATGCGCACGGCGATCGAGGAGTTTGCCGAGTTCGCGTCGTCGAACGGTTGGATTCCCTGCTTCTATTCAGTGACCGACGACGCCCGAAGCATCACTGATTCCATGGGCTGGAGCGGCCTGCAGGTCGCCGAGGAAACCGTGCTCGACCTCGGACAGGTCGCGTTCACAGGAAAGCGGTTCCAGGATGTGCGAACAGCACTGAACCGGGCGAAGAAGTCCGGGATCACGGCCGAGTGGATTTCCTTCCCTCATGCACCTCTCGCGATCAAGGATCAGATAGTTGCGATCTCGGAGGAATGGGTGGCGGACAAGGGGATGCCCGAGATGGGATTCACCCTCGGCGGACTCGACGAGGTCGACGACGAACAAGTGCGGTGCCTGATCGCCGTCGACGAGGATCGCACCGTGCACGGTGTCACGTCGTGGCTACCGGTGTACCGCGACGGCAAAGTCGTCGGGTGGACACTCGACTTCATGAGGCGACGCTCCGAAGGATTCCGTCCCGCGATGGAGTTCCTCATCGCCTCCGCTGCACTGAAATTGGAGGAGGAGGGCGTCGAGTTCCTCAGTCTGTCCGGTGCACCGTTGGCAACAATCGCCGGTGATTCCGAGAGGAATGCGAACGAACCGGAGGCCACGACTTTCTCGGCGATGATGGACAGCGTGCTCGACCTACTCGGTCGCACCCTGGAACCGGTCTACGGATTTCGTTCGCTGTTGGCCTTCAAATCGAAGTTCCAGCCTCGGTACGTGCCGATGCACATGACCTTCGCCGATCCAGCCGCGTTGCCGAGCATCGGGAACGCGGTCGGACGGGCGTACCTGCCGACCGTGACGATCGGTCAAGGATTCAAACTTGTTCGGACGATTCTGGGTCGCTGATTCGCGATCGTCACGCAGGCTTTGCCGGCCCGCCGACGGCGCCGAACACGTGCCGGGTACCGATCGGAACGATCAGCGGCCGATCCGAGACGGGATCGTCGATGACCGCAGCTTCGAGACCGAATACGTCGAGCAGAAGTTCCGCGGAAATGATCTCTTTGGGGACGCCCGAAGCGACGACGGCGCCGTCGCGCATCACGATCAGATGATCGCTGTATCTGACCGCGAGATTGAGGTCGTGCAGCACCATCACCACGGTGCGCCCCATTTCCTCGTGGAGTTGATCCACCAGGTCGAGGACTTCCATCGAGTGCGCGAGGTCCAGATAGGTAGTCGGTTCGTCGAGAAGCAGAATGTCGGTTCCCTGGGCGAGAGCCATCGAGATCCAGGCTCGCTGGCGCTGACCGCCGGACAATTGATCGACGGGTCGATCGGCGAGATCCGAGACACCGGTCAGCTCCAGCGCTTCGGCGACCTCGCCCTCGTCGTCCGCGGACCACTGCCTGATCCACGACTGGTGCGGGTGGCGCCCACGTGAGACCAGATCGGCGACCGTGAGTCCTTCGGGCGCAACCGGAGTCTGGGGGAGCATTCCGAGCACCCGTGCGACTTCCTTGGTCTTCATCGAACTGATCGCCTTGCCGTCCAGGACGACCGATCCGCCCTTGGGCTTGAGCAGACGACCGAGCGCACGCAGGAGCGTCGACTTGCCGCAACCGTTGGGGCCGATGACCGTCGTGATCACGCCGGTAGGGATCTCGAGATCGAGTCCGTCGACGATGATGCGGTCCCCGTACCCGAGCGTCAGGTTCTTGGCGACGAGACGCGAAGGAGTATCGGTGGACTGGGCGATGGTGGTCATGCTGTGACCTTCCGATTGTTACGAACCAACAGGTAGAGCAGGAACGGACCACCCAGTGCGGAAGTCACGATTCCGACGGGGAGTTCCACAGGCAGAATTGTTCGAGCAATGACGTCGCTGCCGACCACCAGTACAGCACCGGTCAGCGCGGACGCCACGATGGGCGGGCCGGCAGAGCGCACCAGACGCATGGCGACCTGTGGCGCAGCCAGGGCGACAAAGCCGACCGGACCTGCTGCGGCGGTTGCGATGGCGGCCAGCGCCACGGCGGAGAGCAACAGTTTGGCCTGCGATGATTGCAAGCGAACACCGAGAGAGGTGGCGTTGTCGTCGCCCAACCGCAGCGCTCCCATGGTGAACGAAGCGATCACCGCGTAGCCGCCGACTACCGCGACAGCGATGGCTACCGGCCACATCTGATTCCAGGTGGCACCGTTGAGCGAACCGTTGAGCCACACCTGTGCGCGGGAAGCATCGTTGATGTCCGCCGAGATGAGAAGCCATCCCGTCGCTGCCACGAGCATGGCGTTGATGCCGATGCCGATCAGGATGAGGCGGAATCCCTCGACGCCTTTTCGCCATGCCAGGGCGTAGATCACCACAGCTGTCAGCAGACCGCCACACAGTGCAGCCAACGGAATCCCCAGTGTGGCAAGCAGTCCCACGAACGACCCGCCACCGCCGAGCACGATGAGAGCAACCGCGGCAGCACTCGATCCGGCCGTGATTCCGAGGATGTCGGGGCTGGCGAGGGCGTTGCGAGCGATCGTCTGGGTGACCGCACCGGCAATGCCGAGTGCCATACCGATGAAGAGTGCGGTGAGCGATCGAGGAAGTCGGAGGTCGAAGACGATCAGGTTCTGTGTCTTGCTTCCATTACCGAGCAGGACGGAAATGACATCGGGGATCGAGATCGGATAGTCGCCGCGTCCGATGTTGATGCAGAGCAGAAGGAAGAGTGCGACCGCGAGCGCAATGCACACCGACACCGCGAGTGGACGGTAGACCAGCGAGAATCCACCGATACGAATCGACTTACGTGAGGGGACGGTCCGGGGGAGTACCCGGAGTTCTTGCTTGAGCGTCACAGACTTGCCAACTTCCTGCGGCGTACGAGAGCGATGAAGAACGGGGCGCCGAAGAGGGCCAGGATGATTCCGACCTGCAACTCGCCGGGGCGCACGACTACGCGACCGATGATGTCCGCGGTGATCAGCATGACCGCACCGAGCAAGCCCGCGTACGGGACCAGCCAGCGGTAGTCGGGTCCGGTGATGGCCCGGGCCACGTGGGGGACCACCAATCCGATGAACGCGATAGGTCCACACGCTGCGGTCGCGGCGCCGGTCAGCAGGGTGATCGCGATGATGCCGAGTGTGCGACTGAACGCGATGTTCGTTCCCAACGCTTTTGCGACGTCTTCACCCAGGCTGAGGACATTGAGACCAGGCGTACTCGCCAGGGCGATGACCAAACCGAGTATCAGGAAGGGGAGGACCTGCCAGAGAACGTCGAACCCGCGACCGGACACCGACCCGACTACCCAGAAACGGTAGGCGTCCAGACTGGTCTGGTCGAGGATGATCACGGCATTGGTCATGGCTTGCAGGAAGAACGCGACGGCCGCGCCCGCCAGAGCCAAACTCAGAGGACTCGCGCCGCCGTTTCCGATGGAGGACAAGCCGAAGACGACGATGCTGGCGACGAACGATCCTGCAAACGCGAACCAGAGGTACTGACTCGGTGCGGTGAAGCCGAAGAGATAGATCGCCATGACTACGAAGAAAGCCGCGCCGGCGTTGAGGCCGAGTAGTCCGGCATCTGCCAACGGGTTACGCGTGTGTCCCTGAATCAGGGCGCCGGCGATACCGAGTGCGATGCCGACGACAAGACCCAGGATGGTCCGCGGAGCGCGCAACGTTCGCACGATGATGTCCGTCTGGGTGCCGTCCGAACTGAAGATGGCGTGGAAGATCTCGGCAAACGTCAGCGGACGTGCGCCCACCGCGATGCTCGCGAGCATGACGAGCGCGAGAAGAACCGTGAGCACCGCGAGACCGATCAGCCGGCGTCGACGAGTTGCCCCGACGCTGTTGTCGCGCGCGAGTTCCTCGAACCCTTCTTCGCGCGCCGTGCTTTCACGGACCACCTCGATACCGGTTCGATCGAACGGCCTGCGCAGAGCTCGGCGAACGCCGATGGGCTGCTTTGTCTTTGCGTCACGCGTGACCAGACCTACCCATCCCTTTCCCGAGGTCCGGCCTGTGGCACCTTCGCGGAATCCCAGGTTCCACACGAGGAGACCAACGGCAATGGCTATTGCCGTCCCACCGAATACTGCGCGGTCGGCTTCGCCGCCACCGTTCTCGTCTCGGAGCGACTGAACGACGTACCAGCCGACGAGCAACGGAAGCAGGAACACCCCCGCGTCGAAAATCCCAGCTAGAACACGCATTCGGACAGGAGCCGGGCCGCGCGGCACTATGCGCCGTCCGTACGTCTCGCTGGGTCCTCGGGGATGTCCGTTCCCGAGCGGTTTGATCATCGTCACTGGCGGTTCGAGCTCCTGGTCTTTGTGCGCAGGGAATTCGCATCTTAGGTTACGGAACCCTATGTGGGTGTGCTCCCTGCGGGGCAAGTTCCTGTGAATATGCGGTGCCCAGCGTCACAGTTCTTTACTCTTGAATTATGGTGAGGCTAACCTACATTAAGAACCACAAGACAACTTCGGCCGATTGGAGTGCACGGTGACAATCACCTTGACCACCCAGCATGCGGATGTTCGTGAATTCGAACTCCGGTCGAACGCATTGAGCCGCACCAGCGTTCGCCTACGAGCACTCAACCCTGACTACCCGCGCGTCTACGCGGTTGCCGCCATGTCAGGTGAAGGCAAACGGCGTTGGTGGCAGTTGAGTGAAGGCTTGTGCGGGGATCGGGTGCATCAGATGTTCGCCCGCTCGCTCCAGGATCTCGACAGTGCCGAAGCTGCGGCGATACAGGTCGCAACATCACTGATTCACGCTGTGGTCGGCAGGGTTGCCGCATCGATCGTCTCCGAAGGTGCCGCTTGGGATCCAGGCCTCGAGAACCTGTTCATCCACATGGACAGCGACGGCGGTATCGACTGGGCCGGGGTGATCGACGAAACTCTGCGAGTTGCGCCGAACGGACGGGAGTCCGGCAGTGACGGCGTCGTCGACATGCCGTGCGAAGAAGCGCTCCTCGTCTGGACCGCGCACCGTTGCCTGACCTCGCTACGGGCGATCTACGACGCCGTCTCCAGGTGTGCGCCCGTCGACCAGTTCAGATTCTGGGGCTTGGTAGGGGAGTCGATCCTGGGCGCAGCGGCATATGTCCCCATCTTGGCCGGCGGGGGCGAATCAGCCGCTCAGCGCCGCGGGCAGGGGCTGCTGGACGCTTTTGTCGCCGCAGGGCTGCCCGTGCGTGCACGCCGCAAGGTCTCGCTGCGTCCTCGTTGGAACCAGTTCGACGAAGGGCTTGCTAAATTAGGTCAGCCTTGCCTATGATTGTGGAACACCGCGCGGAGAGCTACACCCCGCGAGAGTGACGA
>NZ_BAAILK010000046.1:180516-194971 GCF_054589475.1 Rhodococcus sp. no. 34 | reverse complement strand
GGCGGGTTTCACATCGAATGATGTGAAACCCGCCGGTTCTTTTTCCAGACCTGATTCCAAGCTCGAGTTACCTCTCGTGTAATCAGGTAGGGAGTGGCAGCCACACCGGCGCCAGAGAATCACAGATGGAGATGGCATGGTCGACACTGCTGAGACCGCAGAGATGATGAAACGGCTCGGAACGGGCTTCGACGCCACCATCGGCCTGGAATACACCGAACTGAGCCCAGATCGCGTGCGGGCGCAATGGACCGTCAAGCCCACGCTGCACCAGCCCGCCGGGATACAGCACGGGGGTGTGTACTGCTCGGTGGTGGAGTCTCTCGCCAGCGTCGGTGGCACCGTGTGGCTGGGCGAGCGAGGACACGTGGTCGGAGTCAACAACAACACCGACTTCCTGCGCGCAACGCGGGAGGGCACTCTCACCGCTGAAGCCACCCCGATTCATCGCGGACGCACCCAGCAACTCTGGGAAGTTCGCATCACCGACGAGAACGACCGACTCGTTTCCAAGGGACAGGTTCGCCTCGCGAACATCACCGAGGTGGCGAAGATCGGAAACTGACCACGCGGCAGTCGATCGAATGACGGCGGGCGGCTGCGGAGTTGAACTCCACAGCCGCCCTCCGCCGGTCACTCAGGTGTTGATCAGCCGGCGGCCTTCTGCTGCTTGCCGGCAGCCTTCTTGGCTTCGCCATTCGAAGCGCTGCCGGACTCCGTCGCTTCCTTGTTTTTCTTCTCCAATTCGCCCATCGCGTTTCGCGCGAAGACCTGCTGCTCGGTGGACGCCATCTGAGCACGGCCACGCCCGAAGAACGTCACCGCCCACGACAACAGCGTCGAGGCACGGGAACGGAATCCGACGAGGTAGAGGAGGTGAATTGCCAGCCAGGCAACCCACCCGATGAAGCCGCTGATCTCGAGCTTGCCCACCTTGGCTACCGCGCTGAAGCGCGAGATCGTTGCCATACTGCCCTTGTCGAAGTACTTGAACGGAACTCGTTCCGACGGGGACTTGCCGTCCAGTGACGCTTTGATCTGCTTGGCCGCGTACTTGCCACCCTGCATGGCAACCTGAGCCAAACCGGGAAGCTTGTCGAGCGACATCATGTCGCCGATGACAAAGACGTTGGGGTGCCCGGGCAGAGACAAGTCGGGATTGACCATGACGCGGCCGGCGCGGTCGGTTTCTCCGCCGCTCTGTTCTGCGAGCTGCTTGCCGAGGGGGCTGGCCTGCACGCCGGCGGACCACACCTTGCACTGCGACTCGATACGGCGAAGCGTGCCGTCCTTCTCCTTGATGATCAGACCGTCGTTGTCCACGTCGGTGACCATCGCGTCGAGCTGGATCTCGACGCCGAGCTTCTCGAGCGTCTCGGCAGCCTTGCGGCTGAGCTTCCCGCCGTACACGGGCAACACGGCAGGGGCGCCGTCGAGGAGCACGACGCGCGCTTCACGCGGATCGATCTTGCGGAACGCGCCGTCCAGCGTTCGACGGGAAAGCTCGGCGATCTGCCCGGCCAACTCCACGCCGGTGGGGCCGGCGCCGACAACGACGAAGGTGAGCAAGCGCGCACGCTCGGCGGGATCGTCCGACAGTTCGGCCTGTTCGAAGGCCCCGAGGATTCGTCCGCGCAGTTCGAGGGCGTCGTCGATCGTTTTCATTCCGGGGGCGAACTCCGCGAACTGGTCGTTGCCGAAGTACGACTGACCGGCACCGGCTGCCACGATCAGACTGTCGAACGGCGTAACAGTGACGCGTTCGAGCAGGCGCGAGGTCACGGTCTGATTCTCGAGATCAATGGTCTCGACCTCACCGAGCAGTACCTGTGCGTTCTTCTGCTTGCGCAGCACCAGTCTCGTGGCGGGAGCGATGTCACCGACCGAGAGGATGCCGGTCGCAACTTGATAGAGGAGCGGCTGAAACAGATGGTGGGTTGTACGCGCGATCATCGTGATGTCGGCATCGGCTTTTTTGAGAGCCTGAGTGCCGAACAATCCTCCGAAGCCGGAACCGATCACCACTACGCGGTGGCGGTGCGGTTCAACCGACTGGATGCTCATTCCGTACTCCTCGAGTTCTAGGCGACAGTCCTACGGTAGTCCCACCGCGGCCGAGCTTCTCTGCGAGCAGTCCGACGCGCGCCGGTGTGTCCGAATCGATCCAGCGGCCTCGAGGGTGATCACTCCCGAGGTGATCGGCTTGACCGGACCTCGAGGGTGATCACCACTTTGTCGAGGTGTCGGCTACTGGCGGACGGACAAGATGAACAGTGCGATGCATCCGCCGACGAAAACCAGGATCGACAGGGCCACCGAGGCATACCCGACACCCACTCCAATTGCTGCCCAGTCCATGTGCCCAACCTCTCTTACGGTGTAATCCGGGATTCAGATCACATCTGCCTAGAGACATCACACCTCATCTGTCCCAACTTTCGAAACCCGGCACGCCCAACCATTGACATGCAAGTAAATGCTTGCATATTGTGAAGTTGTGAACGACCGGATGAATGCAGCCTTCAAAGCACTGGCCGATCCCACACGAAGGCTTCTCCTGGACCGCTTGTTCGTAGCCAACGGTCAGTCGCTCGGTGAGCTGTGCGACAGCCTCGACATGAGTCGGCAAGCTGTCACTCAACACCTCACCATGCTCGAGGACGCCAATCTGATCAGCACGGTCCGACAGGGGAGGGCAAAGCTTCACTATCTCAATCCCGTTGCGCTCGAGGAGATTCGAGAGCGGTGGATCAACAAGTTCGAGGTACCGCGCCTTCGTGCGCTCAGTACCGTCAAAAAAATCGCGGAGGAAGCCATGACCGACAAGCCCAGTTTTGTGTACGTCACCTACATTGCGAGCACGGCGGACAACGTCTGGAAAGCGCTCACCGACGCACAGGCCACCGCAGAGTATTGGGGACACAGCAACGTCTCCGACTGGCAGTCGGGATCGACCTGGGAGCACCGCCGGATCGACGGTTCGAACATTGCCGATGTAGTCGGCACCGTAGTCGAGAGCAATCCTCCGTCGAGGTTGGTCACCACCTGGGCTGATCCGAACGGCGAACCGGGCGTCGACATCTCTCGGGTGAGTTTCGACATCGAAGCCTTCGGCGCGATCGTGCGACTGACCGTCAAGCACACCGATTTGGCGGACGAATCGGCTCGCATGGAGGTAGCCGGTGGATGGTCGGCGGTGTTGTCGAACCTGAAGTCCTACCTCGAAACCGGAAGCACTCTTCCGGTGGCGCCGTGGGAGATGCCGGCCGGCTGACGGTGATGGAACAGGACAAACGTGCTCCCTGTACTGGAGGGAATTGTCGTACTCCCGTCCGAATTGCCGGCCCAGTCCGGTCTCAACTTCGCATAAGAACCAAATTTCGGCGGGTTCAGTCTGTAAAGTTGCCGGAAGGATGCTAGCGTTTTGCCCGACATCGAGTGAGGACGACCTCGTCTCGGACGCATGGGAGAAACGCTATGGGCGGCGACGCTTTTCAGAATGTTCCTGTTGATCGACGCAAGTTCGTCAAGACAGTTCTAGCGGCCTCGGCGGTAACTGTGCCTGTCGTGACGTCGATCAGCCTCGGTGGTGCAGCGCCGGCCTTCGCAGCCGGTGACACGCCGAATCTCTCCGGAGTGCCAAGTCGCGGCCAGCAGAATCCGAATCGACCAGGCGGTGAACAACCCGGCGGGAATCAGCCCGGTGGCCATACTCCGGGAGGGACCCAGCCGGGCGGAAACGAGCCGGGCAACCCCGGATCGTCCGGAAGTTCGGGGTCCTCGGGCAGTTCGGGATCGTCTGGAAGTTCCACAGGTTCCGGATCAACCGGTAGCTCTTCAGGTTCCGGTGGAACGACGACGGCTAAGCCGACTGTGCCGACGGAGCCGACCGTCCCGACTGTGCCAACCGTACCGACAGTGCCGACCACTCGCACCGAGCCGACCTATCCGACCCCTCCGACCAAGCCGACGAATCCCACGGAACCCACGTAGCCGACACGACGCGACTGGTTCCGAGGGAGCACACCGACGATGACAGAGTTCGACGTCGCGCTACACCGCGCTCTGAAGAAGTTTCAGAGCGCGGGGTCAGTTCAGGTGAAGGAGACTCCGCCGCACGGAGAACCGGCCGATCTGACTGTCGCGATCGCGACCTACGACGATTTCGACGGCGCGTACTTCACGATCCACTCGATCTTGGTCCATCATCGCGAGGTTCTGGACAGAGTCGAATTCGTCTTGTTGGACAACAACCCCGAGGGGTTGCCGGCGCCAATGCTCGAATCGTTTGCGGGGTATATCGATCGGTTCCGCTACGTTCCGTTCACCGACGTTCGATCGACTGCGGTGCGGGACGTCCTGTTCCGCAAGGCAACAGGAAAGTACGTCCTGGTCCTCGACTCCCACGTGATCTTGGCACCGGGATCGTTGTCGGCGCTGCTGGCGTATTTCGATGCAAATCCGGAAACCGACGATTTGATCCAGGGGCCGATGCTCTCCCAGGATTCCTCGCACATCGCGGCCACCCACATGGACCCCAAGTGGCGCAACGGGATGTTCGGCTCGTGGGGAGTTGATTCGCGCGCGAAGCAGCACCCGGACGTGCCTTTCGAGATCGTCATGCAGGGCCTCGGCTCATTTGCCTGCAGGCGTGAGGCGTGGCCGGGATTGAACTCGCACTTCATCGGATTCGGAGGTGAAGAGGGGTACATCCACGAGAAGTTCCGGATCAACGGCGGCAAGGTCGTCTGCCTTCCGGCTTTCGGTTGGCACCATCGGTTCGAGCGCCCGGCAGGCGTCCCGTATCGAATAAACTGGGAAGATCGTGTTCACAACTACCTGCTCGGTTGGACTGAGGTCGGTTGGGACATCGATTCACTCCATCGTCAGTTCTCCGAATACCTCGGTGATTCGTATCCCGAGATCCGTCTCCGTGCGGAGCTGAGCGTCCAGAGACCCGAGTTGGCCTTTGGTGGAGTGATCGTTCTCGGCGACGACCGCCGAGTCGCTCCGTGGCGTTCATGCCTGGCGGAGGGCGAGTCGATCGAACTGACCGTTCACCGTGCCATTCCGTCGCAGGACGACGCTCCGGATGTGTGGAGGACTGCGTCTGCGTTCGTCGCCGGAATCGACAAGGCCATTCTGTTGGCCTGGAAATCGGTAGTTTTTCTGGACGAGACTCGCGTGATCGAACCCGCGGTTATGTACAAGCTACGGAACATCGTCGACGACCTCCCCGCCGAGGCCGATACGGCTGTCATCCACGCACACGGCGAAGATCTGGTCGGAGCTGCACTGATTGTTCGCGCGGCGACCTACGGAACTTTGCGAGACGAACTCTCACGAAGGATCAACGGACCCGTGCCGTCCGACTTCTCACTGGCGGCTTATCTGCTCGAGCGAGGCGCAGTCGACGTTGTGCTCGATCGCCCACTGTCGCCTGTCCGAGTAGGGGGAGAACCCAACCCCGTTGTCGAGGATTCTGAGTCGGACCTCGGTATAGCCGTCGTGAATCTCGATCTCGACATCGACAGATGGAAAGCGTCCTGGCATAGATTCATTCGCTTACCGCGCGTAACAGCGGTGGAAAGAGTGTCGGCTTTCGAGGACGCGATGAATCAGGACGCGGCCTTTGCTGTCTCGTGGCGTCGTGCGCTCGCTCGGGCGACTGAGAAGGGCTGGGATTCGGTCCTCATCGCTGCTGATGACGTCAGTTTGCTGGATGCCGCCGCATCGATCCTTGGCCATGCCCGCGAAGAGTTGGATCACGGCGATTGGGATGTCGTCCACCTCGGACACGACCCGAAATCGAGGGACGGAGCTCTGCTTGACGGTTCGGCACTCTTGCGCACCAGTCCTGAGAACCGTGGAGTCCACGCCGTTCTCGTACATTCGCGCGCCTTCGAGCGAATTCTCGACGAGATTGCGGATCCGGAGTCAGATCCCGAAGCATTCGGACAATGGGCGGGTCACTACCGAACTCTGGGCGACTACCTGGTGGATGCGAGTGCCGGGGGAGCGCTCACGTGCCTGACGCTGTCGCCCGGCATCGCCTCCACACGCAGCCTGATTCGTTCGGGCGCAATCGAATCCGAATACTCACGACGTTTCGCACTGTGAGACCACCAACAAGACGAAATCGGATTCGCTGAATCAAGGAGATATCTTGACCGAACTACTCGAAGGTGTGAGACCGCAACGCTCTCAGACGGTGGAGAGCAACGATCTCACCGACGGTGTTGTGCTGTACGACAGTTCCAGCGAGGTTGCCCATCACCTCAACCCGGTCGCGACGTTGGTGTGGGAACTGTGTGACGGCCGGACCGTCAGCGATATTGTCCAGGCCGTGGCAGAGGTGCTCGAGATCCCTGACCACGAGGCGAAGTCGGTAGTCAACGAGACGTACGGACAGCTGAGCACCTCTCGTCTGCTGGTATGAGAATTCCGTGACAGGCAACCACGTACCACAATTCCGGGCGCACTACCTTTGGGTTGACGCGATTCTGCGCGGTTTCCGCATACCCGAGGTCGGTGTCGTCGAGCATCGGATTGCCAGTCCGTGGCCTGCGGACAACAACGTCGAAGTTCGGATTCAGCGGAATCGAGCGACATTCGGTCGCTGGGACGTCACCATCGAATCGACCATCGGCGGCAGCCGTGAAACGCTGATCGGTCTCGACGGTCTCCAGCTCGCGGAAAGCGTGTACCGCACGGTGCACCGGGATGTCATGACGGCCGCGCACGCCCGACAGTGGACACGCCTGCACGCCGCTCTGGTCGACTGCAACGGTGTGAGAGTGGCGATCGCCGGGCATTCCGGGGCGGGCAAGACCACCTTGGCGCTCGCCCTTGCCCTGCGGGGTGCACAACTGCGTGCTGACGAAGGCGTCTTCATTCGTGGTACCGAAGCTGTGGGCTTACCACGGCGGGTCCACCTCAAAGCCCGTACGTTCGACGTCCTCCCGGAGATCAAAGCGCACGATTCGCTGTATCTTCCGTACGCCCCGCCGGTGTGGGCGTTGGACCCGTCAACCTTGCCTGCTGAACGAAACGTCAGCTCGGCGGTTCGCGGAATCGATCTGGTGCTGATCCTCGATGGATGGGACGAGGGGCCGACTCGACTCGCTCCGATGCCCGTATCCCAAGCGATACAGTCGCTGGCCGAGCAATCCGCCCTGTGGTCCGACAATCACGGAGTGACCCTGAGAAACATCGCTGCTCTACTCTCGAATGCCCCGTGCTACAGACTGATTCGACATCACGGCGACACCGGCGCCGACACCGTGGAGGAACTGGTGGCGTCATGCGTGACACCCGGTACCTGATTTCCATGTTGAAACCCGAGTGTGGGGCCGACGTCATCCGCTTGTGTTCGCAGCAGGATTGGCCCAGAGTCATCGACGCCGCTGTAAGGCACAAGGTATTGCCGCTGCTCGCCTCCCGAGCGGTCGAGGCCGGCTTCGCATCGGTCCTACCTGCGAGCTTCGCGGAAATGCTGTCGGAATCATCGGCCACCGCATCGAGTCCGGAATTGACGCTGAGCCTTGTCCATCACCGAAACACCATAAGGATCTCGGACCTCGACGCGCAGCGAGTGGAACTGCAAGAGCTGTTACACAGCAACGGATTTCCGACGGTTGCACTGAAGGGTGCCGCCCTTCTCGAGCGAAAAATCTGGCCGAACCCGGCAGCTCGACGGATGACGGACATCGACCTTTTGGTCGTCGACCCTGCACATGCCGTTCCGGCCAACGACGCGATCCTCGATTTCGGCTACCGAATGGTCCGCCCCGACGAAGTGGACTCCGACTCCATCGATCACGACGATCACCAGGAACCGGCACTCCTTCGCGACGACCGTCATGGCTCCGTCGAAATCCATTCGCACTTACTTCCGAGGTTCGCCCGTCACGCGCTGACCCGGGAGGCCGCGGTCCGAGGAATCAGCTCGGAGGCGGAAGGATCCCGCCTTGCGATGGCCGACGTGACGCTGCACGTCATCGCTCACGCGCGGCTTGCCGATCGGGCCTTGATTCGAGCCGATTTGTCGTTGAACAGTGTCTTCGACGTGGGGTACCTGCTCACTTCCGAACCGGAACTCGCTGTGACGCTCTCCAGACGCCAGTTGCCACGCGATGTCCGTCGGGCGGTGAACGTCCACTGGGCGGCGGTGGAATCGATCTTCGGCGTCAGTACCGGAATGACGACCGTCCCGGCGCGTTGGTGGTGGCGATGGACGCTGTGGTTGGCGGATCGCCCACGCCTGCACTCGCTCTACCGCGATCTGGTCATGGTGCCGCTCTTTCTCGACCGTGATCGGCTTTCCATCCGGGACGGGCGCGACCTACGTGGATGGGACTTGGCCCGCTCACGCGTGTCCCACTTCGTCCGTCGTGCGAGGACTGCCGTCGAAGATGCCGGGGGAGCGGCGTGAAAGTACTGATCACGGGCGGAGCGGGATTCATCGGAAGCACCGTCGCGTCGAAGTGCGTCGACGCCGGGATCGATGTCGTGATTCTCGACAACCTGCTGACCGGCCGCGCCGAATTTGCGCACAGATTCCCGTTCTACTGCGGCGACATCGCGGACGAGAAACTGCTCGACAAGGTATTCGCAGATCATTCCGATATCGATGCGACAGTTCACTGTGCGGCCTTGATCGTGGTCGGAGATTCCGTGAGTAGCCCGGCACGGTACTACGAGAACAACGTATCCAAGTCGCTGACGCTGGTATCGAGTGTCCTTCGCAACGGGTGTGAGCGCTTCTTGTTCAGTTCCTCTGCGGCGGTGTATGCGCCGAGCGACGGTGGGTGTGTCGACGAACGTTGGGGGATCGCACCGCAGAGTCCCTATGCGCACAGCAAGGCTCAGTTCGAAACGATGCTCGACGACATTGCGGCGGCCACTGAATTATCGGCGATATCTCTACGCTACTTCAATCCGGTCGGGGCAGATCCGGAGCTGCGAAGTGGTACACCATCGGCACGCCCGACCCACGCACTCGGAAAGCTGTTCGAATCATATTCGACAGGAACGCCTTTCAGGGTTACGGGAACGGATTGGCCGACGCGCGACGGATCCGGAGTGCGTGATTACGTTCATGTCTGGGACCTTGCAGACGCTCATGTTCGAGCACTGGAAAGGTTCGACCGGGTCACCGCTGAATCATCACGCATGACTGTGGTCAATCTGGGCAGCGGGCGGGGGACGACGGTGTGGGAGCTGGTACACACATTCGAGAACGTGCTCGGCGAAGATATCGACGTGGTCGCTGCCGGCCGACGCACCGGTGACACTGCCGGCGCTTATGCGTCGAACGATCGTGCGTTGCGACTACTCGGGTGGGTTCCGACATTCACCCTGGAACAGGGGATCGAGGACACCGCGCGGTGGCTGGCAGTGCGGCCGCACCTGCTCAACTCGGTGTAGCCGAACGTCAGCCCGTCGGGTCGTCGTCAACGGTGATGTTGTTGCTACGTAGCCAGAAGGTGGCGTCCGGATCCCACCCGGCGAGCACGGTGGCCCCCGCGTTGGCCGACAACGGGATCGCGACGCCTGGCGTGGTCAGATAAGCCATCATGGTCAGGTGGACGGCGTCGTAATCCGCGGACACCGAAACCCAGTCCGGAATGAACCAGTCACGGTATTCACCGGTCGTGTCGTACCACACGGAGCGACGTGAAGCGGGCACAGGCAGGGGATAGGTATCGACCAGATTCGCCCAGTCCTGCGGTCCGGTGATCTCGTAGATCCGGGGCGCGCCGTAGATCCTCACCGGCTGCACCCGCGCCTCGTTCGAGGAGCTGTCTTCTTCGAGAAACACCCCGAGTGCCCCGATACCGTCCCGGGCCCTGGTTGTTTCGGTTGTACCGTTGGCAAAAGGGGTAGACCACCATTCGCCTCCGATGTGACGGTCCGGATCTTCGATCTGGTATTCCAGAAACCGGCGTTCGTAGTCGAGTGCCTCAGCGCGCCACTGTTCGAGGCCGTCTTCTGTGCGGTAAATCCGCAAGGGTAGGTCCGACCAGCCGTAAATGGGGTTTCGCTTTTCAACCAGATTCTGGTTCAGAAGGTCAGCAGGCTCGGTCCACCAGGCGGTGTGTGACGAGTCGAGAAGGGTTTGGGCGATCGGGCGCAATGCCGCGATCACCTCAGGGCGGACGAAGATCAGATCTTCTTCGTCCGGCGGCTCCCAGTAGCGTGCGCAATCTACGGCATACGCAAGACAGTGCAGAATCTCGAGTTCGGACATCTCGCCGATTGCCCGGATATCAACAGCGCCGAGAACTTGGAGCGCATGTTCCGGCGATTGAGGCCAGTGTCCATCGGATGTGCGTGCGCCGGCGCGGCATGCGTAACCGACGTTCGCACAGAAGCGACGGCCACGTGGTGAACCGAGGACGAGTGCAACGGAATCCATGTGGGTAAAGCTAGCGGACAAGCTGACGGGGGACGTTCGAATATCCATTACTTGACATAATGTAGATTATCGGCAAATTCTCGACCTGGCGATATCCGGCTCACGCCTGGTTCGTGCAACCTTCCTTGTTTCCGCCCACCTATGTCTGTCTGCCGGTACATTTGCCGGCTTTCCTGCGTTTCCGTCCTAGATCTGCGACCGGCTTGCACGACTCGACCATTGCGACTCCGCGATCGCCGGCTGAATTGGTACCGATCACCGCCTGGCCTCGCCGGCGACTGCGGCTACGCCGCGCGACCTGGACGTCAGGAACGACCAATAAGTGCTCTGATGTGGATTGATGCCGATAAACACGTCTCACCGACTTCCGGCTACCCCACCTCAATTCGTCACTGTGACGTATTATGGTCGACAGGCTGGAGGCGAGTTCAGTTTCATTGTCATCGCCACGGACTACTATCGCCGCATGTGTTGTATTCGACCGGCCGCTTCTCATGGTCAGTGGCCGCGATGAGTGACACACCCAAGGTCGTGCATCGCTGGCTCGCAGTGCCAGACCAGTTTGACCGATTCACGCGATTCTTGCGCGACAACGGAATTCTGATGCCGACTCGGATAGGCATCGGCGTATTGGTTTTCCTCCTGGGTATCACGATTCTGCTGAAGCGACTGGGCACTCATTCGGTACAGACCATCGGATTTCCGTTGGACGTCGTCGTCTCAGTGCTTGTGATGATCGGCGGAATTGCCCTGCCTGTCATGGCGACCACCCGTGAAAGGTCGTATTTCTTCGTCGTTGCCGGGGACTTCGCTGTTGCGGTGATCGTGCTGGCCGAGGCGAATCCGGATCAGAGATTGCTCGGATGTCTCGTCTTCGGGCTCGTCGGCTCGTACATAGCCTTCTTTCACAATCTTCGAACTCAGCTGTGGCACCTGCTGTTTTCCGGGGCGGTCATCGTTGTCGCCAGCATCGGCGTGTTCACCGATGTACCTTCTGGCCTTCCAGACGTCCTGGGGCGCATTGCCTTTGCCATTCCTGTCATCACTGTCATACCGGTGGTCACGCAGATTGCTCTGGCGCTCCTGAGCAACGACGCTCAAAGCTCAGAACTCGATCCGTTGACGGACCTGCTGAATCGGCGCGGACTCGCACGGCGGACTTCCGAACTACTGCAAGCGAAATCCAGCCTCGACCAGTCTTTGCTGGTGGTGGTGATCGACATCGACAATTTCAAACACTTCAACGACACCTACGGTCACGACGTCGGCGACCGAGTCATACTGCGCACGGCCTATCGACTACACGACTGGGCCAGATCGGACGCGGCGATAGCGCGCATCGGCGGTGACGAGTTCGTCGTCGTTCAGATGATGCCGTTGCCGTACGTCGGCGATCTACTGGCCCGGATCGCGCCCATCATGAACTCCCCTACAGGCGAACCAATCTCGACGACCAGCATCGGCATAGCCATCCACAACGGCGCCTGGCCGGACGTACAAGCAGCAGAAAGTGGCGTTCACGATCTACATCGCCTCGCCGATTCGGCGATGTACGAAAGCAAGAGAATGGGTGGAAATCACGTCCACTCCATCGTTCTCACCGATCAACAGCTACAACAGCCACAACAGTCAGGCGGTCGTTCAGTCCTCTGAATCGTCGATCAGATGCATCGCGGCTTCCTCTGCCGACGCTGCGCCGCCGTCGATTCCGACGTCTCCGGCAATGAGTTCACTTTCCTCGTCCTCGTATCTGCCCTCGTCTTCGGCAACGAGACGGCCGACCCGACGGTTACCCACTTCGTCACCGTTCGGGAATTCTTCTTCCCGTTCGAATTCGTCGGCATCGGCGGGATCCTTCAAAGGATCTCCGAGCGACGCGTACGGATCGGGTTCTTCTTCGGCCAGGCGCTCGTCGAGGGTCTCCCCCGCTGATTCCTCGCTGCCGGTCAACCCGTGGGCATCAAGTCCCAGTGGGCGTTCCGGTGGTGAGATTCCCTCGTCGAGAATGTCGTCGACGCCTCGATCGATCAGAGTGTCTTCAGGTTGAAGCTGGTCGTCGGGATCGAGACTGTAATCGCCATTGCCGGCCGCGCCGGTGTCATCCGTGTCGCTCATACGATCAACGATGCCACGGGCACACCGAGTTGGCCATGTGCCGCGCCTGCTCGATACATCACTGCGGAGACATTCAGCACGAACGCGGGGCCGGCACTCCGTCGAATCGGTCCTGTAGGTACTCGAATGCGGTGGGCAGACCGAGGACCGCAGTGGTGAGGTGGTCCGGGCTGGGGAACAGTTGGGATTGAATCGTGGCTCCGGCGGCGCAGTACCGCGAAATCGTGTTGACCACCGAATCGATGGGGATCAGAACGTCGTCGGGCGTGTGCCATTCGAACACCGGGGCAGTCGGCACACCGGGATAGAGTTCGACGCTGTTGTCGTCCATCACCTTTCGCACTTCAGGGCTGGACAGCAAGGATGTCGACGTCGACACCTGAGAGGCACTGCGCCCGGCACCGACCCTGAGGATGTCGTTGGTGCACGCGTTGGTGAGTTCGGCCCGCATCGACCGTCCGAGGTCGTTGAGTTGGTTGCTCAGCGGCAGTAGGTCGGGATACTCGCGTTCGAGGCCCATTGCTGCGGCGAAGGCGAGGCCGAATGCCGGGTGCGGATCCTGTCCGAGGCCGTTTGCCATCTTGGACAGATTCATCGGGACGCCGCCCTCGGCTACACCGACAAGGTTGACCTCGGGTGCGTAGCTCGGGGCCAGTGCGGCCGCCCACGCGGTGGCCATGCCGCCGCCGGAGTAGCCGGCAATACCTACAGGGCTGGCGCCACTACGCAATTCGGGAACTCTCTGAACGGCGCGGATACCGTCGAGCGTGATCTGTCCGCCCAGGCGCGCGGCGCCGTACGCACTGTTGGGTCCGAGATGGTCGGGAAGGGCAATGGTCCATCCACGTTGCAGCGCGACGTTGAGGATGGGCGCTTCACGGATGACGATGTTGGGATCCGATGCGTAAAGCGCGCGAGATGGCGCACATCCCGTACCGAGTGCATTGACGATGTGCTGATACGAGAGCAACGGGCCGTCTTGTGCTTGATTCGGCGGGACCAGGATCGTGCTGACCGCGGCAATAGGCTTGTTCTCTGAGTTCGTGGACCTGTAACTGACCTGCCAGATCGCGACGCCGGGAAAGGTCATCAGGTCAGGGGCCCGGCGCACGGAGATCGGCGTGCCGGCGGTCCCCTCGGCAGCTGCTTGCGAGTAGAACGGGTCCGGGTCCGGTGCCGGATATGCGGGATCGGCCTGTGCAGTCCCCCCGGAGAGCAGTGCGGCAGTCAGTGCAGCGGCAGTCAGCATCGATCCGGTAAACACGCGTGTGGTTCGCAGTTTCAACGTTTTCCCCTCGTCCGGACCCACCCGGGGTCCATCACCCTGTGTGTTTCACTCATACCCATGTCGAACCTGGTTCAGACACCCCACTGAGCGATAACTTCTCGCAATCGTACAGCTATGGTTGCCGCCGGACCCGGTTCGATCATCTGGTTGTGTTCGCAATCGACTTCGGTGACTCGGATGTCCCCTTCTACAAACCTTCGCCATTCGGCGACATCGTGTCCGTTCTCCGTAGATCTTCCGGCTACGAAGAACTCGATGGCTCCAACGTGGACAGGCGGTTGGTGCCGATTCGTCAATTCGACGGAGTGGGAGTAACCGCGACTGATCCGCGCCAGATGCTCCGCTTCGATTCCGATTCCGGCACCCAGGGTCTGCTCCAGCAATTCCGCCGCTTCTTCGAAGGTCTCGACCGTCTTGGATCCCGCCGGCATCGCGAGCCCGGCCAGTAGTTCGGAGACCGAGAGTTCTGCGGGCTGATCGGAATCCGACGACGGATAGCTGTCGAGTATCGACAGAGTCACGTCACGTCCGCTCCGAGTGAGGCTGTGTGCCACGGCGTGTGCGATCACGCCGCCGAGCGACCAGCCGGCCAGATGGATCGGGCCGGTCGATGCCACGGCTGCAATGCGATT
>NZ_BAAILK010000046.1:69971-180440 GCF_054589475.1 Rhodococcus sp. no. 34 | reverse complement strand
CGCGTAGTCGTCGGCGAGTTCGGTCAGCGAGTCGAAGCTGGGCCCGCCGCTCAGGGACGGTAGCTGAAGACCGTAGACGGGTTGATCCAGCTCGAGATGCTTGACGAATTCTGCGTAACCCCAGGACAATCCGATACCCGGATGGACGAAGAACAGTGGTGCACGATCGGATCCGGCGCGCAGCGTGATCATCGGGGCGAGAAGATCCGACGAATCGTCCGGCGAGTGTGCGTCCATTCCGTCGGCAGCCCGGGCGACTCCGGCAGGTGTCGGATCCAGGAAAAGCGATTGCAACGGCACTCGCATCCCGAGACGCTTCTCGAGTTCGATGGTGATGCGAGTGGCCACGATCGACGTTCCGCCCAGTTCGAAGAAGTCGTCGTCGACGCCGATGTGCTCGTGCCCGAGCACGGTCTCGAAGATGTCGACGACCGTTCGTTCGGTGTTGTTTGTCGGCGGTGCGTACGGGACCGTGCGTCGCTCGAAGCTCGGGGTCGGCAGTGCCTTGCGGTCCAGCTTGCCGACCGGTGTCACCGGAATGCGGTCGACGACGACGATCGCGCCGGGAACCATGTGCGCGGGCAGGCGAGAAGACAGATGGCGGCGAAGCTCCCAGTCGTCGACGGTCTGTCCTTCCACGGGCTGGATGTAGGAGGCGATCATCGTCTCCCCCGACGGCGCTTCGTGCCCGAGTGTGGCGGCGAAGTAGACGGATGGGTGTGCCATCAGGACAGAGTCGATTTCGCCGAGCTCGATGCGGAATCCGCGGACTTTGATCTGGAAGTCGCTGCGGCCCAGGTATTCGAGGGTGCTGTCGGAGCGCCAGCGCACCAGGTCGCCCGTGCGGTACATCCGCTGGCCTGGTTCGCCGAACGGATCGGCGACAAATCGGTCGGCGGTGAGGTCGGGACGATTGTGGTATCCCCGGGCGAGTCCGGGGCCGGTCACGTACAGCTCCCCGATGACTCCCACCGGCACGGGCTTGAGGTGCCCGTCGAGGACCAGTCCGGCAAAGCCGATGGCCGGTCGTCCGATGTTGATGTCCTTGCCCGGCCGCATGGGTTCACTGACGCTGGCCTGGATGGTGGATTCGGTGGGTCCGTATCCGTTGAACATGCGACGGTCGCGGCCCCAGATGTCCACGAGTTCGGGTGGGCAGGCCTCGCCACCGACTGCGAGTACGCGGAGTTCGGGTAGCGCGGAGCTTTCGATCGAGCTGAGCGCGGTCGGAGTGATGAACGCGTGTGAGACGTGTTCGTCGGCAAAGATTTCGGCCAACTCGGATCCGCCGAAGACCGTCGGTGGGATGACGACCAGGCACGCTCCGCTGCCGAACGCCATCATGAGTTCGAAGACCGAGGCGTCGAAGCTCGGTGATGCCAGGTGAGAGATCCGCGAATAGGGCTGGACGTTGAATCTCTGATGTTCCTCGGCGTTGAGGTTTGACAACCCGAGGTGGGTGACGATGACGCCCTTCGGCTTCCCGGTTGAACCCGAGGTGTAGATCAGGTACGCGGGATGCCCGTGATGCAAGGGGATCGTGCGGTCGCGATCGGTGATCGCGGCTGCGCTCTGGGCGTCGATCTCGTCGACGGTCTCGGCTTCATCGAGGACCATCCACTCGACCGTGTCGGGAAGTTGACTGCGGTGAGCGTCGTCGGTGATGCCGAGTACGGCCCGCGAATCGTCGAGCATGTGGTTGATGCGATCGTCGGGATAGTTCGGGTCGACCGGCAAGAATGCTGCACCGGTTTTCGTGACCGCCCAGATCGCGACGATCTCCGCGGTGGACCGCGGCAGACCCAGCGCCACAAAATCTTCGGGACCGACGCCACGCCGACACAGCGCGCGCGCCAGCTTCGTCGATTCCTCGTCGAGCTCGCGGTAGGTCATCGACCTCTCGCGACTCGAGAGGGCTGGGGCATCCGGGTTCGAGGAGACTGCTTCGGCGAGGATCTCCGGCCACACCCGCGCTCGAGTCGCGGCGGCACCGGATGCCGGCACCAGGGCAGCTGTTTCATCGGCGCCGAGGATGCCGATGTCGGCGATACGTGTTGCGGGTTCGCGTCCGACAGCGTCCAGGATCAGGCGCAGTCGGTCGGCAAACCGCCGAATGGTGGCGGGTTCGAAGAGATCGGTTGCGAAGTCGAAGGCTGCGGACATCCCAGCCGGGATGCCGAACTCGTCGAACTTCTCGTCGACGATCAGCTCCAGGTCCTCCTTCGCGAATTTGGTTTCCACGGTCAGTCCGTCGATGTCGAGGCCGGGTAGGTGGAAATGTGCGGGTTCGTTGTTCTGAAGTTCGAGGGCGACCTGGAACAACGGTGAGTACGACGTGGATCTGGTTGGGTTGATGACGTCGACGAGCCGTTCGAATGGCAGGTCCGAGTTCTGGAATGCGGCCAGGTCGATTTCCCGGACGTGCTCCAGCAGGTCGGCAAACGTGATGTCGGGATCGACGCTGGTTCGCAGGACCAGTGTGTTGACGAACATTCCGACGAGATGGTCGAGCGCTGCCTGACCTCGGCCGGCGATCGGTGTGCCGATGGTGACTTCGTCGGCGCCCGACAACTTGGACATCAGCACTGCGAGCGCGCCGTGCAGCGCCATGAACATCGTGACACCGTTTGCCCTGGTGAGATCCGCGAGGGCGCGGTGGGTGTTCGCGTCGATGTCGAAGGTGAATCGGTCACCGTGGAAGGTTTGTTGCACGGGTCGCGGGTGGTCGGCGGGCAGTGCGATGACGTCGTCGAGTCCGGCGAGTTGCTCACTCCAGTAGTGCAATTGGCGACTGATGACGGATTCCGGGTCGTCTTCCGATCCGAGGACGCGATGCTGCCACAACGTGAAGTCTGCGTACTGCACCTCGAGCGGCGCCCACGTGGGCTCGGTCCCTGCCGTACGCGCCAGGTAGGCCGTCATCACGTCGCGTGCGAGCGGCGCCATCGACGAACCGTCGGCGCAGATGTGATGGACCACGACAAACAGAATGTGAACGGGTTCAGCGGTGTCGAGTCGGAACAGTGCCACGCGCAGCGGCAGGTCCACTGACACGTCGAAGCCGGTCGTGGCGAGTCGTTGCATGCGCTCCGCGAGTTCGTCCTCCCCCAACGTCATTTCACGGACCGGCGGTACTGCCTCGTCGACGGTGAGCACTTGCT
Source organism: Rhodococcus sp. no. 34 (assembly GCF_054589475.1). Classification (NCBI taxonomy): domain Bacteria; kingdom Bacillati; phylum Actinomycetota; class Actinomycetes; order Mycobacteriales; family Nocardiaceae; genus Rhodococcus; species Rhodococcus sp. no. 34. Next base: position 177,279 of record NZ_BAAILK010000046.1, on the reverse strand, counting down.
GAATCGGATCGCCGCCGACGGCGGGGAACACCGTCCGCAGTGTTTCGTGCCGCTCGACGACGTCGGCGATGGCCTGTTGCATGGCCGTGACGGCGAGGTCACCGGTAAGGCGAACAGCTAGTGGGATGTTGTACGCGGCTGAGCGTGTGTCGAATTGGTTCAGGAACCACATGCGCTTCTGCGCCAACGAGAGCGGGACGCTGCCACTGCGCTCCATGGGAGTGAGCGGCACAGCGCCGACGGCAGTGACAGCGCTGGAGAGCCGTTCGGCGAGCTGAGCCGTCGTCGGTGCCTCGAACAGCACGCGCACCCCGACGTCGATGTTCAGTGCGGAGTTGAGCCGCGAGACCACGCGAGTGGCGATCAGCGAGTTGCCGCCGAGCTCGAAGAAATTGTCGTCGACGCCTACCCGCTCGACGCCGAGTACGTCGATGAACGCATCGGCGATCCTACGTTCGAGGCTGGTGCCGGGCGCCCGGAATTCCACACCGGTTCCGGTGAACTCCGGCGTCGGCAACGCTTTTCGATCGAGCTTGCCGACCGCGGTGCGCGGTAGCTCGTCGACGATCATGATGCTGGCCGGAACCATATGCGAGGGAACACGTCCGGCGAGGTGCGCGGTGATCTCTGCCCCGGTCAGCGTCGATCCTTCCTCGACGGTGAGGTAGGACGCGAGAACTGTGGCGCCGGCCGGTCCGTCGACGCCGAGTGTCACGCAGTTCGTGACACTCGCCATTGCGGTGATCTGGGCGTCGACCTCGCCGAGCTCGATGCGGAATCCGCGAATCTTGACCTGGAAGTCGCTACGCCCGACGTATTCGATGGTGTGATCGCTTCGCCAGGAGACGATGTCGCCCGTGCGGTACATCCGGTCGCCTGGCTTGCCGAAGGGGTCGGCGACAAATCGCTCGCTGGTCAGGCCGGGACGCCGGTGGTATCCGCGAGCCAGGCCGACGCCGGCGATGTACAGCTCACCGGGAGCTCCGACGGGTACAGGTTGCAGGCGCGAATCGAGGATCATCTCGTGCACGCCGCGGATCGGTCCACCGATCGTGATGGGTGCGCCCACTGTCATGGGTTCGCTGATGTCTGCCATGACGGTTGTCTCGGTCGGGCCGTAGGCGTTGACGAATTCTCGTCCGGGAGCCCAGAGGCCGACGAGATGCGGCGGTAGTGTCTCTCCCCCGACGACGACGTGCCGGAACTCGTCCAGGCCGGCCGGGTCGACGGTGGCGAGTGCTGCCGTGGTGACGAACGCGTGAGTGACGTGTTCGCGGCGGATGAGACTTGCCAGTTCGGCGCCGCCGTAGATGTCGGTCGGGACGATCACCATGGTTGCTCCGACACCGAATGCCTGCAGGTACTCGAAGACGGCTCCGTCGAAGCTGGGGGTGGCGAAGTGCAGGGTTCGAGAGTGGTGATCGGCGTGGAATCGACGTTGCTGGTCGAGTGCGAAGCTGTCGAGTCCGGTGTGGGTGACGACAACTCCCTTGGGTCGGCCGGTGGATCCCGAGGTGTAGACCACGTAGGCGGCGTTGTCCATGACCACCGGTGCACGCCGTTCGTCCTGGGTGATCGGCAGCGTGCAACTGGTGGCGACGTCGTCGTCGAATGCCTCTTCTCCGAGCACCAACCAGGACACGATGGGTGGAAGTGTGTCGATGGCGTCGACGACGGTCAACCCGAACAACACCTCGGAGTCGCTGAGCATGTGTTCGATTCGGTCAGCCGGATAGGTGGGGTCGACGGGGACGAACGCTGCGCCGGTCTTGGCCACCGCCCACACCGCGAGTACGGATTCGACGGACCTTTCGATGCCGATGGCAACCGACGTCTCGGGCCCGGCGCCGCGGCGAATCATGGCTCTGGCCAACTGGTTCGAGCGCCGGTCCAGTTCGGCGTAGGTCATGGAACGGCTGCCGGCCGAGAGCGCGATGCGGTCGGGATTGGTGGCAGAGACGTCGGCGAGAATCTCTGGGAGCGTTCGCGCGGAGCGCCCCGGGGAGCCGAAGACCGGCGCAAGATCACGGCTCTCGAACTCCGTGAGAACCTGCAGACGGGCCAGCGGCTGATCCGGTGCCGAGGCGAGTTGCCCGAGGACGATGCCCACGCGCTCGGTGATCTTGGCGACTTCGCGGGCGGAGAAGTGTGTCGGCAAGTACTCCATCTTCAGATTCAGCGTGTCACTTTCGGACGCCACCACGGCAATCGGATAGTGCGCCGAGTCGCGTCCGTCGATGCCGAGAACGTGCATTCCCGCGATGTCGGTTTCGGCGGTCAGGGCTGTCTCGTCGACGGGATACGACTCGAATACCGTCAGGGTGTCGAAGGAACCGGCGGCGCCGACTGCTCCGGCGATGTCCGACAGTCCGATGTGGTGGTGGTCGAGCAATGACGCTTGCTCGGATTGGACGCGAATGGCCAGTTCGGCGAGGGTTTCTCGGGCGTCGAGGCGGACTCGGACAGGCACCGTGTTGATGAACAGGCCGACTATCGATTCCACGCCGGGCACCTGTGGTGGGCGTCCTGAGACCGTTCCGCCGAAGACGACGTCGTCGCGTCCGACAAGTTCGGCGAGCACGATTCCCCATGCCACCTGTACCAGGGTCGCCATGGTCAGGCCGCGGCTTCGCGCGAACGCTCGAAGAGTCTCGGTTCGTTCTGTCGGCAGCGAGTACGAGTGGATTTCACTTGCCACGGTTTCGGCGGCGGTGTCTGCCCTCGAGAGGTGGGTGGACGTGTCGACGCCCCGTAGCGCTTCTTGCCACGCCCGTAGCGAAGTCTCGGGTTCTTGCTTCGAGATCCAGGAGAGATAGTCGCGATACGACTGAACTCGGGGCAGAATCTCGGGGTCACCGTCGGTTGCGTAGAGAGTGAGCAGGTCTCGAAGCAACAGCGGGGTGGACCAGCCGTCGAGCAGGATGTGGTGGTTCGTCACGACGAGGCGTGCTGTGTCCGGTCCGATTCGCACGAGCATGAAGCGGATCAACGGGGCTGTTTCCATGTCGAAACGATGAGCGCGATCGCGTTCGAGCAGCTGACCGAACGCGACTTCACTGTCTTCGGCCCCGGACAGGTCGATCTCGGCCCAGCCGATGTCGACACCGGAACGGATCACCTGCAGTGCCCGCCCTCCCGGTGCGGAGACAAATCCCGCGCGCAGGCTCGGATGACGATCAACCAAGGCCTGCGCGGCGCGGCGCAGGCGCGGCGCCTCCACCCGACCCCCGAGCTCGAGGGTCAGTTGCACCATGTACGGGTCGATTTCGGTTTCGTCGAACTGGGCGTGGAAGAGCATCCCCGACTGCAGAGGTGACAGTGACCAGATGTCGGTCAGGTCGGGGAATCTGCGCTCGAGCTGTTCGATGCTCTGTTGATCCGCGGTGACGAGATCGAGATCGGTGGGCGTGAGCTCGCGCTCGGAGTGTTCCTCCACGTATTCACTCAGTGCGCCCAGTGCTCGGGCCCAGAGCTCCGCCAGTTCGGTGACTTCGGCCTCGCTGAGAATGCCGCGGGGGAAGGACCACGTAGCGCGCAGAATCGGACCGTGTGCGGTATCGGTCGTGACGGCATTGATGTCGAGCACCGACGCGGCGGCCAATTCGCCGCTGTGCGCTTCGTCGAGGGTCACTTCCGAGATCGGCAGCCATGGCACTTCGCCGTGCTCGGGATCCGAGCCGGCAAATCGTCCGAGGTAATTGAACGAGATCTGCGGCGTGGGCAGCTCACGAAGTTCCTCGTTTCGATCGAGGTACTTCAGGATGCCGAACCCGATTCCGTTGTCGGGCAGGCCGAGCAGCGTTTCCTTGACGAGTTTCACGGCGGAGGCGGCGGTTGATCCCCCGGCCAGTGCATCGACGACATCGAGTCCGGTGAGATCGATCCGGACGGGGAACAAGGTGGTGAACCAACCGACCGTGCGCGAGAGGTCGGCGCCCGGTACGGCGTTCTCCTCGCGGCCGTGCCCTTCGAGGTTGACGAGCACTTCCCCGCTGCGCTGTCCGCGCGATCGACGCCAGGCGGTGACGGCAATCGCGAGAGCTGCAAGCAGCCCGTCGTTCACCGAGCCTCCGAAATGCTGAGGCACCGTCGAGATGACGTTCTCGGTCACCGAAGTCGGAACGTCGACGCTGACTCGGTCGACGGTGGCTCCGACATCGACGGCTGGGTCGAGCCCGCGTGCCCCGAGCAATGGCTCGTCGGTCCGCATTCTCGACCACAGGTCGATCTCGTCGCGTCGCTGCGCAGCGGTCTCGGCGAGCGCTGTCGCCCAGCGACGTATCGACGTTCCACCCGGCGGAAGTATCGGTGTTTCTCCGTCGAACGCCGAGGCATAAGCAGTGACCAGGCCCGGGACGAGCATGCGCCAGGACACACCGTCGACCGCGAGGTGATGAAGGACCAGGAGCAACCGTCCGGCTTCGGCCCGGTTGCCGTTCGAGCTGACGGGATCCAACCAGACTGCGCTGATCATCTTCCCGTGTTCGGGATCGAGGCGGCTGGATGCGTCCTGCATCGCGGTTTCCGCAGTGGCGACGAATTCTTCGCCGCTGGTGGACACGATGGAGGTTCGGCGCAGTATGTCGGGGGCGGTGATGCTCCCTGGCTCGCGGATCTCGAGTTGGTGAGTCGCGGCGTCCAGGCGCGCCCGCAGCACGTCGTGACGATCGAGGATCGTTTGCAATGCTCGTTCCAGCGCGGGGCCGGAGACATCCGCGGGCAGTGCGATCAGCGCACTCTGGCTGTAACTGCGGATCGTGCTCAGGTCACCGCGACTGCGTTCGACGAGCCACTCCATGATCGGCGTGAGCGGTAGCGGGCCGGCTCCCCCGCCGGGTAGCTCCGTGAGAACCGGTGCCGTTTCCGATGATTCGATGAGGAGCACTTTGGTGAGGCCGGCCACGGTCTTCGCTTCGAAGACGTCCCGCGGAGTGAAGACGAGGCCTGCGGACTTCGCCCGTGAGACGAGTTGGATCGACATGATCGAATCGCCGCCGAGACCGAAGAAGGAATCGTCCACTCCGATACTGCCCCGACCCAGCACCTCCGCGAAGAGGTCCGCGAGGACCGCTTCGGTAGCGGTGGCCGGCGCCCGCGTCGCCTCGGTTGGTCCCGTGACGGTGAAGTCCGGAGCCGGGAGGCTTCGTCGGTCGAGCTTTCCGTTGACCGTCAGTGGAAGCGATTCGAGGACGACGATCGCGGTGGGCACCATGTACTCCGCGAGTTCGGCGGCGACGAAGTCGGTCACCGTCGCTGAATCGACGGTACTGCCTGTTTCGGCGACCACGTACCCGACGATCCGCGGTGACGCTCCCTCCGTTCGAACAAGTGCTACCGAGGCCGCGACGCCGGGGCAGCGGAGCATTGTGGCTTCGATCTCTCCGAGTTCGATGCGGAAACCACGCACCTTCACCTGGAAATCACTGCGGCCCACGTACTCCAACTGCCCCGCGTCGTTCCACCTCGCCAGGTCCCCGCTCCGATACATTCGATCCCCCGAACTACCGAATGGATCGGGAAGGAACCGCACCGAAGTCAATGCGGGTTTCCCGAGGTATCCCCGAGTCACCTGATCACCGGCCACGTACATTTCGCCGACGACACCTGGTGGTACCAAGTTCAGTCGCCGATCGAGTACGTAGACGGACAATCCCGGTACTGCTCGCCCGATGATGCTCGCCGACGCGTGCTCGCTGTCGTTGCGGTCGAGTGCGATTCGACTGACGTGCACTGTCGTCTCGGTGATCCCGTACATGTTGACCAACGTCGGAGCCGTGTCGGGCCGCCTGTCGTACCACTTGCGCAACTGCCCGAGATCGAGCGCTTCGCCACCGAAGACGACGTAGCGCAGTGCAAGGTCGGGATCCGTGCCGTTCGGTGAGTACGCACGGTCGGCTTCGGCGAGTTGGTAGAAGGCGGTGGGTGTTTGGTTCAGCACCGTCACTCGCTCCCTGCGGAGCAGTTCGTGGAACATGTCCGGCGATCTGGTCGTGTAGTAGTCGACGACGACCAGTCGGCCCCCGTGTAGCAGCGGCCCCCACAACTCCCAGACGGAGAAGTCGAATGCGTACGAGTGGAACATGGTCCACACGTCCGTGTCGTCGAACCCGAACGTCGGGGCGGTGTTGTCCATCAGAGTCAGCACGTTGCGGTGGCTGACCTGGACACCTTTGGGGCGCCCTGTGGATCCGGAGGTGTAGATGATGTACGCGACCGCGTCGGGCAGAAGTGGTGTCGTCCGGTCCGCGTCGGTGATGCGATGGGGCGCGGAGTGATCGAGGCGTACCGCGATCTCCGGCGATCCGAGTTCGACGACGTCTATGCCGGATTCGATGATCTCCGAAGGTAGGTCGCTTCGGAAGTCTCCGGTCGTGACCAGGCATACCGGCTGCGCGTCGTCGAAGAGGAACCGCATGCGCTCGGCCGGGTAGGTGATGTCGACCGGCAGGTATGCCGCTCCGGTTTTGATGACGGCGACGAGGGCGAGCACGAGATCGGTGGTTCTGGGCATTGCAACGGCAACCACGGATTCCGGACCGATACCGCGGCCGATCAGGAGCCGCGCCAGGCGGTTAGCGCGCCCGTCCAGTTCGGCGTACGTCATGGCGCCGTCGCTGTCGTTGACCGCGGTCGACGACGGATGTGCTGCAACAGCCTCGAAGAATCGGTCCGCGATGTTGTCCGCTGGGGCCGGTTCGGCGTGAGTGTTCCACTCGGTCAGCATCTGTCGACGCTCGTCGGCGCCCACGACGTCGATGTCACCGGTAGGAGTCGACGGCTCTCGCGAGACCGCCTCGAGGATGGTGAGCAGTCTGCGTGAGAACGAATCGATCAAGTCACCGTCGAACAGGTCTGTGGCGTAGATGAATTCGGCGTCGATTCCATCCGTTCCGCCATCCGCGTCGTAACGCTCGGTGACCGAGAGTTGCAGATCGAACTTGGCGACGGGTAGGTCGAACTCGACTCCCGAGACCGACAGCCCCGGCAATTCGAGTTGTGGGAGTGCATTGTTGCGGAACTCGATGAGGATCTGGAACAACGGAGTGTGCGAAGTCGAGCGTTCCGGGTCGAGTGCGTCGACCAACCTTTCGAAGGGCAAGTCGGTGTGCTGGAACGCGCCGAGGTCGCCTTCGCGAACCTGGGCGAGGACGTCCTCGAACGACGCGTCGGGCGTGATCTGTGTTCGCAGCACAAGAGTGTTGACGAACATACCGACCAGGTGATCGAGTTCGGCCTCGCCGCGGCCGGCGACGGGTGTCCCGATGGCGATGTCCTCGGTACCGGCCAGGCGCGCCGCAAGTACCGCCAGTGCTGCGTGCATGAGCATGAACATGGTGGTGCCGTGCTCACGTGCCAGGTCGGTCAGCGCCCGATGGGTCTGCGGCGATACCGCGAACCGGTGGACCGAGCCGACCATGGACGGCTTTGCCGGACGTGGGAAAGACGTCGGCAACGCGATCGGTTCACCGAGTCCCGCGAGTCGGTCCTTCCAGTAATCGAGCTGACGGGTCAGAGCCGAGTCCGGATCTTCCTCGGAGCCGAGCACTTCGTGCTGCCACACAGCGAAGTCGCCGTACTGAACGGCCAGTTCCGACCAGTTCGGCGCACTGCCGGCACTGCGGGCCGCATAGGCGGTTGCCACGTCCGCTGCGAGGGGGTTCATCGAGAACCCGTCGGCGACGATGTGGTGGACGACGATCACAAGTACGTGCCTGCGCTCGTCCCCGTCGACGCGCAGGACCACGCAGCGGATCGGAACTTCGGCCGAGGCGTCGAAGCCTGCGGAGGCCAGCTCGAGGATTCGATCGGACACTCTGGCAGCAGTGACGATTTCCGGCTCCAGGATCGGCATGACCTCGTCGCTGGACATCACCTGCTGAACCGGCTGTCCGTCGATCGAGGGGAACTTCGTCCGCAAGCTCTCGTGGCGCCCCAGTACGTCCGCTACCGCGGCCTGCAATGCGGCGAAGTCCAGATCGCCGTCGAGGCGCACTGCCAGGGGAACGTTGTAGGCGGGGGACGTCACGTCGAACTGGTTGAGGAACCACATCCGCTTCTGTGCCAGTGACACGGGCAGTGGGTCCGGGCGGGATCGCCGAGTCAACGGTGGTCTGGGGTTCTCTCCGCGGCCGACGCTCTCCGCCAGACGCGAGAGCTGCCGAACTGTCGGAGACTCGAACAGTCCTCGAACGCCGATGTCGGTGCCGAGAAGTGCGTTGACGCGGGCGATGACGCGGGTCGCGGTCAGTGAGTTTCCGCCGACGTCGAAGAAGTGAGTGTCGATACCGATCGGAGACACTCCGAGCACGTCCTCGAAAACGCCCACCACCAGCCGTTCCAACTCGGTGGCCGGTGCAGTGAGTGTTTCGGCATCGGTGTCGAAACGAGGCCCCGGAAGAGCAGCCCGATCGACCTTGCCGACGCCGGTCAGCGGTAGTTCGTCGAGCACGACGACGCTTGCGGGCACCATGTGTGCCGGCAGTAGCTCCCGTGCCGCCGCCCGGATGTCCTCGGCGCTCACCCGGCGTTCGTCGTCGCAGACGACATATGCCGCCAAGGCCTGCTCGTCGGAGGGTCCGCGCACCGCCAACGTGACCGCGTACTCCACGCCGGGCAGCTGACCCAACGCCGTGTCGACCTCGCCGAGTTCGATACGGAAGCCGCGGATCTTGACCTGGAAGTCGCTGCGTCCGAGGTACTCGATGGTGCGGTCGCTGCGCCAGCGCACCACGTCGCCCGTGCGGTACATCCGCTCCCCCGGCTCGCCGTACGGGTTGGCGACAAATCGTTCGCTCGTCAGTGGTGAGCGCCCGTGATAGCCGCGCGCGAGTCCGACTCCGGCGACATACAGTTCGCCGGGAACTCCGACGGACACCGGTTGAAGTCTGCGATCGAGGACAACCTCGCTGAATCCGCGGTTCGGCGGTCCGAGATAGACCTTCTCGCCGGCCGGGATGGGGTCGCTGAGGTTGCAGGAGATGGTGGTTTCGGTGGGTCCGTAGACGTTGACGAACGATCTTCCCGGCGCCCAGGTGCGCACCAGGTCCGCCGAGGGCGCCTCGCCGCCCACCGTGATGGTGGTCAGTTCGTCGATTCCCTCGGGATCCACCGACGTCAGCGCTGCAGGCGTGATGAACGCGTGGGTGACATGTCCCTCGCGGAGAACGTCGGCCAGTTCGGTTCCCCCGTAGACGGTGGTGGGAGCTACGACCAGTTCGCCGCCGACGGCGAAGGCGAGCAGGTACTCGAGAACGGAGGCGTCGAAGCTCGGAGAGGCGAAATGCAGTGCGCGCGAATTCTCGGTGAGACCGTAGCGATGACGCTGTTCGTCGGCGAAGTTCTCGAGACCGGTGTGCGTGACGACGACGCCCTTGGGTCGGCCGGTCGAGCCCGAGGTGTAGATGAGGTAGGCAGTGTTCTCCAACCGCGGGGTTCCTCGACGCTCGTCCTCGCGTAGCGGCGCCGTGGACACTCCGGAGAGCCGAGCGATGCTCGTCGGGTCGTCGAGTTCGAGCCACTTCGTCACACCGCCGTCGCCGGGTCTGTGGGCAGCTGTGGTCAATCCGAGCGAGGATGCCGAGTCCTCGAGCATGAACGAGATCCGGTCACTCGGGTAGCGAGGATCGATCGGCACGAAGGCGGCGCCGGTCTTGGTGATCGCCCAGACCGCTGCGACGGATTCGAAGGAGCGTTCCACACAGATCGCCACCCGTGAGTCCGGCCCGGCGCCTTCAGCGATCAGCACGCGCGCCCACTGATTCGACGCCTCGTCCAGCTCTCGATAGGTCATCTTTCTCTCACCACAGGACAGCGCGACCCGTTCGGGGAATCTGCTCGCGGTGTCCGAAAAGACGCGATCGAGTGTCCTGACCGAGCGGCCCTGCCTGCCGCGCGCGGGAACCAATTGCTGCACTTGCGAATCCGGCATCAAACGCAGTTTCGCCAGCGGCAGATCCGGTTGTGCGGTGATCAGCTCGAGGGTGCGGAGCAACCGGTCGGCGATCGCGTCGATGTCGTGATCGCCCAGGACTCCCGGGAAATACTCGAATTTGAGCCGCAGTCGCCCGTCTGCCGCAGAGGCAACGATCGCGAGTGGATAGTGCGCGGCATCCTCGGCGTCGTGGACGTCGAGAACGTGCATTCCGGCGATGTCGGTGCCGGAGGAGAGTCCACCGCGGTCGACGGGATACGACTCGAAGACAGTAAGGGTGTCGAACGATGCAGCGGCGCCCACTGCCGAAGTGATGTGCGAAAGCCCCACGTGATGGTGATCGGACAACCGCGCCTGTTCCGCCTGGACGCGAATGCACAGCGCTGCCAGGGACTCTCGCGGATCGAGGCGCACTCGAACGGGGACGGTGTTGATGAACAAACCCACCATCGACTCGACGCCGGACACCTGGGGTGGTCGGCCGGAGACGGTTCCACCGAAGACGACGTCGTCGCGGCCGAGGAGTTCGGCGAGCACGATTCCCCAGGCCACCTGGATCAAGGAGGCTGTCGTCAGGCCACGGGAGCGGACGAATCCACGCAGAAGTTCCGTCTCACGTTCTCCGAGGGCTGTGGTGGTCGAGCGTGAAGTCGCGCCGTCCTCGTCGACAGCGTGGGTTCCGGTCAGCAGCGTCGGGTCGTCGAGTCCGCGGAGTGCTTCGCCCCAGGCTTCGATCGACACGCTGTCGTCGCGAGTGCTGATCCAGCTCAGATAGTCCCGGTAGGGGTGTACGCGTGGGATGGCACTGTGATCACTGTCGGTGGCGTAGAGCGTCAGTAGGTCACGGACCAGCAGCGGCATCGACCATCCGTCGAGGAGGATGTGGTGGTTGGTCAGGATCAACCGATACGCGTCGTCTCCGGTTCGCAGAAGCAGGAACCGCAGCAGGGGCGGCGTGGCCATGTCGAAGCCTCGCACCCGATCCGCATGGAGGAGCTCGCGTATCTCGGTTGCCTGTTCGGTGGGGGCCAACGGAGAGATGTCGATCTCGGTCCACGGCACGTCCACGTCTGCGTTGATCACCTGCACCGATCGTCCACCGGTGTCGGTCGTGAACGCCGCGCGTAGGTTCTCGTGTCTGTCGAGCAGTGCCTGTGCGGCGCGGTGCAACCGGGACGCGTCGACGCCGTCGAGTTCGAGTGCGAGTTGGACGGTGTACGCGTCGACTGTGTGTTCGGCGTAGCGGGCGTGGAAGAGCAGTCCGGATTGCAGTGGTGAGAGGGACCAGATGTCGGTCAGTGTCGGGAACTCGTGCTCGAGGTGGTCGATGGACTCCTGGTCGAGGTCGATCAGGTCGATGTCGGACGGGGTGAGTCCCCCGCGTTCGCTGTGTTCGGCGTAGGTGGCCAGCGCGCGCAACGCCTGCACCCAGAGGTCGGCGATGGCGCGAGCATCGCGCTCTGCCAGCACGCCGGTGGGATAGGCGATAGTGGCACCGATGTGCGGTGCGCCCGAGATCTCGGTGGTGACGACGTTGACGTCCAGGACCGAACCCACGGGCATGGCGGACCGAGCTGCCTCTTCCAGATCGACGTCCCGCGCCAGTGCCCAGTCCCCCAGTGACTCTCCTGCTTCGGTTCCGGAAAAGCGACCGAGATAGTTGAACGAGATCTGCGGTTGGCGGAGGTCTTCGAGTTCCCCTCGACCCACCTCGTCGAGGTAACGCAGAACTCCGTAGCCGATGCCGCTGTCCGGAACACCCAAGAGTTCTTCCTTGACACGCTTGAGCACCACCGCTGCCTCTGGGGCGCTGCTCATCACTTCCGAGATGTCGATGCCGGCGAGGTCGATCCGCATCGGGAAGACGCTGGTGAACCAGCCGACCGTGTGCAGGACGTCCGCACCGGGCACCACGTGAGCTTCGCGTCCGTGGCCCTCCATCGAGATGAGTACGTTGTCGGTTCGTATGCCCTGTGCCTGCCTCCACTGCGTCAGTGCCAGTGCGAGAGCAGCAACGAGACCGTCGTTGACTGATCCACCGAAAAGCGCCGGAAGCGTGGTCAGGACTGTGTCGGACAGTTCGACGGGTACGTCGGCGACAACTCGGCCGACCGAATCGAACGTGTCGAGCCGCGGGTCCAGCGGCCGGGTTCCGATCAGCGGGTCGGCACCTTCGAGTATCGAACGCCACCGGGGCAATTCGACTCTTCGATCGGGCGCGATGTCGCGGAGCGCATGCGACCAACGACGAACCGACGTGCCCGAGTACGACGGCTCCGGTTCCTCGCCTGCATCGATGCGGTGGAAAGCCGACGCAAGTTCCGGCACGAGGACGCGCCAGGAGACACCGTCGACGGCGAGGTGGTGGATCACCAGGAGCAGCCGGCCGGTGTTGCGCACGCCGGACAACCAGACGACCCGCACCATCACGCCCCGGCCGGGGTCGAGTTCTCGACGCGCACCGCCCAGTGCGTCGACGATCGCCGCGTCGAACACCGCGGTGCCCGGCTCGGCCTCTACCTCGATCACCCGGCAAATATTCTCGGCTGCAACAGATCCCGGCTCGCCGACAACAAGCCTGCGCTCGCCGTCGAGCTCGAGGCGTGCGCGAAGGATGTCGTGACGATCGAGAACAACTTGAAGAGCCGCGGTCAACTGCTCCACACTGTGAAGCCCGTGCGGCGCGTTGAGAAGAGTCGCTTGGGAGAACGAATCGAGACCTCGGAGATCGGAGCCGAGCCGGTCGAGCCACCACTGAGCCACCGGCATCAACGGCACGTGGCCCACGCCGTCTCCGGGAAGTTCCTCGAGCACCTCGGGTTCGTCGTCCTTGGTCGATGCCAGCAAAACCGCAAGACCGGCGACCGATTTCACCTCGAAGACGTCACGCGGGGTGAAGACGAGCCCGGCATCGCGGGCACGGGCGACGAGCTGAATCGACATGATCGAATCGCCGCCCATCGAGAAGAACGAGTCGTCGACGCCCACCGATTCGACACCGAGGACATCGACGAACAAGGCGGCCAGCGTGCGTTCGGTATCGGATTCGGCGGCCCGCGAGCGTGCCTGGGTTGCTCGCAAGTCGGGAACCGGCAGGGCTCGGCGGTCGAGCTTTCCGTTGGCAGTCATCGGCAGTTCGTCGAGAACGACCACGACCGCAGGAACCATGTACGGGGCCAGAGCCGAGCCCGCGAACGCGATGACGGCCTCGGGATCCACAGTCTGAGCGTCGTTGGCAGGCACGACGTATCCGACGATCCGTGCGGCGCCTCCGTCACGTTCGAGCGTGGTCACCACGGAATGTGCAACGCCGGGATAGCGAGCCAGAACTGCCTCGATCTCGCCGAGTTCGATGCGGAATCCGCGAATCTTGACCTGGAAATCGCCTCGACCCTGGTACTCGAGTTCGCCGTTCTTGTTCCACCTGGCGAGGTCGCCGGTTCGGTACATCCGTGTGCCCGCACTACCCGCGGGATTGGGCACGAATCGTTCGGCGGTCGTGCCGGCGCGGTTTCGGTAACCGCGGGCGAGTCCGTCGCCGCTGACGTACAGCTCTCCCGTCACTCCGACCGGGACGCGGTGCAGGCGATTGTCGAGGACCCACGCGGTGATGCCTGTCGACGGGCGACCGATCGTCACTCGATCGGTCGGGGACATCGGCTCGGTGATGCTGGCGACGACCGTCGATTCGGTTGGTCCGTAGGCATTGATCATGATCCGGTGATCGCTGACCCAGGCGGCGACGAGGTCCGGTGGGCAGACGTCGCCGCCGGTTCCGATGCACACCAGCTCGTTCAGTCCGCTCGGATCGACCGTGGCCAGAGCGGCTGGTGTGATGAAGGCGTGCGTGACGTGCTGGTCGGCGATCAGACTCGTCAGTTCGGTTCCGCCGATGATGCTCGGTGGGGCGATGACCATCGTGGCCCCGGCACCAACAGCCATCAGGAGTTCGAGAATCGAGGCGTCGAAGCTCGGTGAGCTGAAATGCAGCGTGCGCGAGGTCGACTCGACGCGGAAGCGACTGCGTTCCTGCTCGGCAAGTGCCGAAAGCCCACGGTGAGTGACCATGACGCCTTTGGGGACGCCGGTGGAACCGGAGGTGTAGATGACATAGGCCGGGTTGTCCAGGGACACCGCAGCCAGCAGCTCCGAGGCATCTATCCGCTGATCACCGATCTGTTCGAGGGTTGCGAGTGTCTTTGCCTGATCGAGCAGAACGGCGTCTGCCTCGTCGGGGACGACACCCACATGCTCGGCGGTGGTGAGAACGACGCCCGCTCCCGAGTCGTTGATCATGTGGTGCACGCGGTCGACGGGATACGCCGGGTCGACGGGTACGAATGCAGCGCCGGACCGGGCAACCGCCCAGATCGCGACCACGGATTCCAGTGAGCGTGGTAATGCCAGGGCGACAACGGATTCCGGACCGACCCCGCGGCTGATCAACAGTCGTGCAAGCCGGTTGGCGCGGCGGTCCAGATCGGAGTAGGTCAGATGGCGGTCGCCGAAAATCAGTGCAGTCCTCTGCGGTTCGTCGACGTACTTGCGCTCGAGCAACGTCGAGAAGTGAACCTGCTCGGGAAGTTCCGGTGCGACGGCGCGAATCGTGTCGAGATCACTCACGAGATCGATGTCGCCGACCGGCGTGTGCGGTGATTCGGTGACAGCACCGAGAATCCGAACCAGGTATCGAGCGAAACCTTCGACGGTCGACTCGTCGAACAGGGCGCTGGCGTAGGTGAACCCGGCCTCGATTCCGGCCGGCCGGCCGTCGTCGTCGAAGGTCTCGGCAAGCGTGAGTTGCAGATCGAAATTCGAGACGGCGGATTCGAGTTCGAGGACCTCGACGTCCAAATCCGTCAGACGAACTGCTGGCCGAGTGGTGTTCTTGAACTCCAGCATCACCTGGAACAACGGTGAATGCGACGTCGACCGCTCCGGAGCCAGCGCATCGACGACGCGCTCGAAGGGGACGTCTGCGTGAGCGAAGGCGTCGAGGTCGGTGCTGCGAACTCTGGCCAACAGATCGGTGAACGAGGCGGCGGGGTCGACGTCGGCGCGCAGGACCAACGTGCCGACGAACATACCGACCATCGGATCCAGCAGGGCATTTCCGCGCCCGGCGATCGGTGAGCCGATCGTGATGTCTTCCATGCCGGACAATCTCGCCACGAGCACTGCGTATGCGGCGTGTACCGCCATGAACATACTGCTTCGGTGTTCGATCGCGGTTTCGCTCAGACGACGGTGGATGCCGGCATCGATGTCGAATCGAACGACGCCGCCCGAGAGATCCTGCACACGCGGACGCGGTCGATCTGCGGGGAGCGCAAGAAGTTCGGGAACACTCGCCAGTTGACGTGTCCAGTACTCGAGCTGACCGGCAAGAGTGCTGTCCGCTTCGTCGATCCGACCGAGAGCCCTTTCCTGCCAGATGGCGAAGTCCGCGTACTGGACCGGAAGAGGAGACCAGTCTGGCGCCTCACCTCGATGCCTTGCCGAGTACGCGCTCATCACGTCGAACGCCAACGGTGCCATCGAGAATCCGTCGGCGCAGATGTGATGGACGACCACGGTCAGGACGTGATCTTCTTCGTCGACCTCGATCAGTTCCGCCCTGATCGGTGGAGTCTGCGTGACGTCGAAGCCCCTCGAGGTGAGACGTTCGATCTCCCCGAGTACCGCTTCGGCGTTCGCGGCGACAACCGGCAGCGCGCCCAACGCTTCACCGGGTTCGACGATCACCTGCGCCGGCACTCCCTCGGTCATGGGAAACAGCGTGCGCAGCGATTCGTGGCGAGTAAGCACGTCGGTGATCGCGCCCTCCAACACGGCAACGTCCAACCGGCCTCTCAGCCTGATCGCTATGGCGACGTTGTACGCCGCGGACGTGACGTCGAATTGATTGACGAACCACATGCGCTTTTGTGCCAGCGACAGCGGGATCGTCTGTGGCCGCGGCAATGCCTCGAGCGGAAGGACTGCCGGTCCCCCTCGTGCCGTGGCGCACTCGACCGCCAACTGCGCAACGGTCGGCGCGTCGAACAACTCTCTGATCGACAAGTTCAACGACAGCGAATCGTTCACGCGCGCCACAGCGCGTGCAGCGACGAGGCTGTTTCCGCCGATCTCGAAGAAGTTGTCGTGAACACCGACTGCCCCGGATTCGAGAAGCTCCTCGAAGATCGCCGCCAACTGCGCTTCGAGCGGTGTTCGCGGCGCCAGATACGTCTGCGAACTGTCGAAGCTGGGCGCGGGCAGAGCCTTCCGATCAAGCTTGCCGGTCGAACCGAGAGGGAACACGTCGAGGGCGATGACCACCGCGGGAACCATGTAGGCCGGAAGGAGACCTCTCAACTCGGTGCGTAGACCGTCCGTGTCGATCGAAGTGCCGGTCTCGGCGATGACGTAGCCGACCAAACTGTCACCGACCACGTCGTCGTGATGGACGAGAGCAGCAGCTTGCGTGACACCGGGCAGCCTGAGCAACGCTGCTTCGACCTCGGCGAGTTCGATGCGCTGCCCGCGGATCTTGACCTGGAAATCGCGTCGACCGACATAGTCGAGCAGCCCGTCGGCGCGCCACCGGACGACATCACCGGTTCGGTACATCCGGGTGCCAGACGGGCCGTACGGGTCGGCCACGAACCTGTCGGCGGTGAGATCGCTGCGCCCGAGGTATCCACGCGCCAGTTGCACTCCCGCCAGATACAGCTCGCCGTGAACGCCGACCGGAACCGGATGCAGCCGCCCGTCGAGGACATAGAGCTGGGTGTTCCACACGGGCGCACCGATGGGAACGGTGACGGTCATGTCGGGGGTGAATTCGGCGGCGCTGACGTCGACGGCAGCCTCCGTGGGTCCGTACAGGTTGAACAGTCCCGCAGAACTCAGACGGGTGAACGCCTCCGCAGTGGTAGGCGCGAGGGCTTCACCGCTGCAGAACACCTGACGCAGGCTCGCACACTGCCCGGCAGTCGCGGCAGCGACGAATTCCGCGAGCATCGACGGAACGAAGTGCGCCGTCGTGACGCCTCTGTCGGCAATCAACACCGACAGGTACCCGGGATCACGGTGCCCGTCCGGTTCCGCGATCACCAACTGCGCGCCGGTCTGCAGGGGCCAGAACAGTTCCCACACCGAGACGTCGAAGGTCACCGGAGTCTTGTGCAGCACCACGTCCGACGCGTGAAGGGGGTACGTGTCCTGCATCCACAGCAGGCGATTGACGATCGAACGGTGTGATACTGCAACACCTTTCGGTCGACCCGTCGATCCGGACGTGAAGATCACGTAAGCAGCATTGTCCGGGCGGAGGGGTCCGAGCCGATCAGCGTCGGTGATCGGCGCCGTCGTGGACACCTGACGATCGAGATCGACGTCCACGATCGGGACTCGCGCGGGAAGAGCGCCGTGGTCCTGGGGCCGGCTCAGCACGCAGATCGGTTCCGCGATGTCGAAGACGTACGCGATGCGCTCGGCGGGATGATCGGGATCCACCGGGACGTATGCCGCACCGGCACGGATCACGGCGTGGACCGCGACGAGTAGTTCCGGTGACCGTCGAATCGACACCGCGACGCGCATGTCCGGGCCGACCCCGCGGGCGATGAGGGTTCTGGCAAGTTCACCGACCCTCGCGTCGAACTCCGCATAGGTCAGTGTCCGCTCGCCGAAGACCAGCGCGGCCCCCTCGGGTGTCCGGGCTGCCTGCTCCGCCACCAGGTCCGAGAGGGTGGTGATCGGTACGGCGTGTTCGGTGGCATTCCAACGCTCGAGGACCAGTTCCGCCTCGCCCGGAGCTGTGAGATCGACGTCGCCGACGACGGATTCCGGGTAGGCAGCTACCGCGTCGAGGAGCATCGTGAAGCGATCAGCGAGGCCGGACATGGTGTCCGAGTCGAAAAGCTGGCTGGCGTAGTTCAACTGGCCGTCGAGATGGTCGCCGCGGTCGGTGAGAATGACCTGAAGATCGAACTTTGCCGCGCCCGTCGACAGTTCGTCGACCGTGACCTCGAGCTCGGGCAAAGTGACCTCGGTAGGAGCGGCGCCCTGCATCACCAGCATCACCTGGAACAGCGGCGCCTGGTTGTCTGCGAGGGATTCGACGAGTACGTCGTACGGCACTTCGGTGTGCTGCAAGGCCGCCACGTCGACGTCGCGGACGCGGGTGAGAACTTCACCGAAGGTGAGTCCCCCCTCGAGAACCGTCCTCAGCACCACCGTGTTGACGAACATTCCGACGACGTCGTCGAGAGCGCGCTCGCTCCGCCCGGCCACCGGAGTGCCGATCGTGATGTCGTTCGCTCCGGATTCTCGGCTGAGCAGGACGGCCAGCGCGGCGTGGATCACCATGAACACGCTGACATCGCTGCGCGCCGCGATCTCGCCGACCCGGCGGTACGTCGCGGAGTCGATCCGGAAATCGAGATCGTCACCGCGCAGCGAGACACCCGCAGGCCGCGGATGATCCATCGGCAGTTCCGCGAGCTCACCGCGTTCGGTGAGCGTGTGCGACCAGAACCGCAACTGCTCGGCAAGAATCGAATCCGGGTCGGACGCTTCACCGAGCGCTCCGCGTTGCCACTCGCTGAAATCGCCGTACTGCACTTCGAGTGGCAGCCACGCCGGCACGCGTCCGCTCGCCCGCGAGGCGTACGCCACCATCACGTCACGAGCCAGCGGCGCCATCGACAGGCCGTCTGCTGCAATGTGGTGCACGACGAGGACCAAGGTGTGCTCGCGTTCGTTCACCTCGAGCAGAGTCGCGCGGATCGGCACCGATTCGCTGACGTCGAATCCCTCTCGCGCGAGCTCACTCGCCCGCGCCGAGGTCACTGCGGCAGGCACCGTTTCCACCTCGAGATGATCGAACATCTCGTCCACACCGAGAACGTGCTGGACGGGGCCACGCGCACTCTCGGGGAAAACGGTCCGCAAGATCTCGTGTCGAACGATCACGTCCCGCAGCGCGGTGAACAGTGCATCGACGTCGAGATCGCCGGTCATCGAAACCGCGATCGGAATGTTGTACGCCGGCGAACTCGGATCGAGTTGATTGGTCAGCCACATTCGTTGCTGCGCCAGAGATACCGGTATCCGGTCAGGGCGATCGATACGCGTCAGTGCCGGGGC
The DNA here is from genome assembly GCF_054589475.1 of Rhodococcus sp. no. 34. Taxonomy (NCBI): domain Bacteria; kingdom Bacillati; phylum Actinomycetota; class Actinomycetes; order Mycobacteriales; family Nocardiaceae; genus Rhodococcus; species Rhodococcus sp. no. 34. The sequence goes on along the minus strand of NZ_BAAILK010000046.1, from coordinate 158,213 downwards.
ACGTGTGTTCCGCGAGTCCGCGAGGTCGGCACGTGCTGCCAGAGCGGAGACGGTCGGCGCCTCGAAGAGGTCGAGAACGCTCAGCGTCGTTCCGAGAGCTCCGTTGACTCGCGACACGACGCGGGTCGCGATCAACGAGTCACCGCCGAGGTCGAAGAAACTGTCGTCTGCTCCCGCCCGGGTGATACCGAGCAGATCGCAGAACACCGCCGAAATTCGCTTCTCGGTCGAGGTCTCGGGGGCACGGTATTCAGCCGACCCGCCCACAGAATCGATGTCCGGTAACGCTTTCCTGTCGATCTTTCCTGCCGGAGTCAACGGAATGGAGTCGAGGACGACGATCCGCGCCGGAACCATGTGGGCTGCCAACGAAGATCTCGCGTGGGCGACCAGCTCGGAGTTGTCGATGTGTGTGCCCGCAGCCGCCGTGACGTACGCCGCCAACAGTGTTTCCCCACTCGGGCCCGCAACTCCGGCGGTGACTGCCTGTGCGACGCTCGGGTGGCGGCGCAGCACGTCGTCGATCTCGCCGAGCTCGACGCGGAAACCGCGGATCTTGATCTGGAAGTCGCTCCGGCCGAGGTACTCCAGCTCACCCTCGCCGTTCCACCGCGCGAGGTCACCCGTGCGGTACATGCGCTCTCCCGCAACACCGTTGGGGTCGGCCACAAATCGTTCGGCCGTAATCGTGGCACGCGCGTGGTACCCGCGCGCCAAACCGACACCGCTCACATAGAGCTCGCCGGCGACACCGATCGGCACCGGTTGAAGCCGCGAGTCCAGGAGGACGGTTGCGGCTCCGCGCATCGGCTTCCCGATGGTGACGGGAACATCGCTGCTCAGCGGTCCGGTCAGAGTGGCGACGACGGTGGTTTCGGTCGGTCCGTACGCGTTGAACATCGAGCGTCCGTGTGACCACTGATCCACCAGCGCGGGTGAGCATGCGTCGCCGCCGGTCACGACCACTCGTAGATCCGGTAGGCCGGCGGGATCGACTGTTGCCAGCGCGGCCGGGGTGACGAAAGCGTGGGTGACCCGTCCGATACGCATCACCTGTGCCAGTTCGTCGCCGCCGTACACGGTGGGCGGCGCGATCACCATCGTTGCCGCGCCCCCGAAGGCAAGGAGGAGTTCGAGGACCGAAGCGTCGAAGCTCGGCGAAGAGAAATGCAGGGTGCGGTCTCCAGGTTCGACTCCGAACCTGACTCGTTCTTCGTCGGCGAAGCTGCTCAGCCCGCGGTGACTGACCACGACGCCTTTGGGGACACCGGTGGAGCCGGACGTGTAGATGAGGTATGCCGGGTCGTCGTAGCTCAGGCGCGTACGCCGCTCGGCGTCGTCGACCGGTGCATCGGAATGGTGCGAGGTGTCCAGTTCGTCGAGGAGCAGCCAATCCACCGAATCGGCGAGCCCGCCGTGGTGCTCCCCCACACTGATTCCGACTACAGCTCCCGAATCGGTGAGCATGTGCCGAATACGATCCTCGGGGTAGTGCGGATCGATCGGGAGGAAGGCACCGCCGGTCTTGGCCACCGCCCACGTCGCGGTCACCGATTCGAGAGACCTCGACAGCGCAAGGGCGACATAGGTGCCGGGGCCGACTCCCCTGTTGATCAGTTCACGGGCGAGTGTGTTCGACTCGGCGTCGAGATCCCGGTAGCTCACCTCACGATCACCGAAAACGAGCGCTGGAGCATCGGGGTTCACAGCCGAGGCCCGGCGGAGAATATCGGGGAGGGTCAACGGGGAGGACGCGGTCGCTCCCCGCGCCGGTACCAGGGACTCACGCTCGAAGTCGTCGAGGAGATCGAGGTCTCCGACCGGCGTTCGCGGGGCTGCTGCTGCGCCTGCAAGGATCCGCACCAGTCGCGAGAGGAAGGCTCGGACCGTGGATTCGGCGTAGTGCTGCGTGGAGTACGCAACCTCGAGGGCGCCGGTATCTGCGTGGACGTCGATCGCCACGTCGAGGCCGGCAATCGTGGTCTCCTGCGAGCCGTCGTTGAGGTGGACGTGCAACTCGGGCAGTGCGGGGACACCTGCCGCCGATCGAATCGACAACGTATCGCGTTCTCGAGCAAGAGAACTCACGAACTCGTCGAACGGCGCCGCCGGATCGACCTCGCAACGCAGGGGCAAAGTTCCCCACTCGGTCCTCGTTCCGATCAGCACGTCCCGGCGCTCGGTCGATCTCGACAGCAACGCAGCAAATGCGGCATGGACAACGGCAAAGAGGGAGACGCCTTCCGTGCGCGCAAGTTCGGCGACCGCGGGATCGAGTGGGACGCTCAGCCGATTCGTACCGGTGGGCTCCGATTCGGCGTCGATTCGCTCGAGGCCCAGTGTCTCGAGGTCCATTGTGGAGCCCTCGTCGGAGTCCCCCAGGTATCTCGCCCAGAACCGCTCGAGTTCCCTGCGCTGTGCACTGCGCGCCCCTGCCTCGGCACTTGCCGGATGAATCCGGTTCATCGGCGTACCGGCCGGTGCTGCTGTCAGTTCTGCGACCAACTCGGTGAACGCCCGGTGGTGCTCGGCCAGTTCGTCGTGTCCGTAGCGATTGGGGTTTCCGCGAAAGTCGATCAACGTCTGCGCCGGATCGCCGCTCTGGTACACGTTGACCAGCAGATCCTCGACCGGACCCGACGTGACGATGTGATACTCACCGGTCAGTGGCCCGAGGGTTATCTCCTGCCGGAAGAGCATCACATTCATCATCGGGCCGGACAGACGCGCGTCGCCGACGGTCAGACCGGCATCACGCCGGATGTCCTCGAGGCTGCATCGCTGATGACGAAGCGCACCGAGAAGTTCGAGTTGCACGCGCCCGACCAGATCGTCGACACTTTCGTCCGGGTTTACGTGGATGTGTAGCGGCGCGACGTTGACCAGCATTCCGCCGGACCGCTGCAGCGGTGCCGTCGTCCTCGCGGAAACCGGCAGGTTGATCAGCACGTCGTCGTAGCCGGTACTGCGGGACAGGTAGCACGCCAGTGCCGAAATCAACACTGCGGCCGGAGTTGCACCGGAACGTGAATTCCACTCGTCCAAGGCAGCAAGGCTGTTCGCCGACATCGCGGCACTGACGAGTTCACTGCGTGCAGTCGGGGGTCCCTCACGGGTGGCCAACGTCGAACCGTGTTCGACGCCCGACACACGCTGGGCCCAGTACTCGCGGTCGGCTTCGAATCGGCTCGATTCGCGGTACTTCTGGTCGAGCTCGGACAGCGTCGTGACGTCGAGCGCCTTGTTCACCGCAGGCTCTCGACCTTCGACGGCTGCGGTGTAGATCGCCGCAATCCGATTGACGATCGTCATACCGCTGTATCCGTCGAGAGCGACGTGATGAATCCTGGTGTACCACAGGTAATCCCGATCACCAGTTTGAAGAATTGTCATCTCGACGAGACGATCGCGAGTCAGATCGAGCGTCGTCGCGTAATCGTTGTCCATCCACTCCGAGGCAGCCTGCCGAGGGTTCTCACGCTCGCGGAAGTCGAAGTAGTCGATGCCCGGGTCGATCGTGAAGTCCACGATCTGGCAGGGCTCCCCATCCGGGTACATCAACCGTAGAAACGGTGATTCGAACTCGTGGGCAGCCTCCACCGCGGCGCGACTGAGCAGTTGCATGTCCAAATCGCCGTGGAACTCGATGTACTGCGCGATGAAGTACGGGACCGTCGGGTGAAGTTGCTGCGCAAACCACATGCTGCGCTGCACCGCTGACAGGGGGAACGCTCCTGCCGGCAGGCTTCGCGATCCGGTGAGCGGGTCGATCCTCTTGTCGGTATCCATCACGACCACCCCCACACAGCGTTGTGACGATCAGCGTTGTCACGATCAGCGCCGGGAAGTGTGGCTCGGGGATTGAAGAGAAACATCGCACCGCCTCGATATCGAGTGGAAACCATGTGGCGATCCTGCGAGAGCGCAGCCGAAGGTCATCGACCTCGACGAAGGGTCGCTTCGAAGTCCGAACCTCCCCGAAGGTCCGAACTCAGGATCAAAATTTGTCGTCGTCAGGCGTCAGGAGCACCGCAGTGTTGCAGTGCTCGACGCAAGGCTAGAAACCGGTTGCCCACACCTGCTCTACCGGAAACGTTCGGCTTCGCGGGCAAGCTCGGTCAACCGTTCACACAACTGTGTGAGCTCTGAATTCTCTGCGCCCTCGGCAATTGCTGTCGCCACATCTTCGGCAGCGCATCGGACCTCGAACATCCGATCCACGAGTTCGACCGCTTCGACTGCGGTCAAGATGACGGCGTCAGCCGGGATCGACGTGCCCTTGACGGCATTGCGCTGCTCGTACGCACGCTGTCGACAAGACTGGCTGCAGTACCGGCGTCGACGACCGACACCGGTCACCGCGACCTCTCGACCACACCACACACACGGGTTTCCCGAACGCGCAGACTGCGGTGATCCGACGCGTGTGCTCTCAGCCATGAATCGACACTGTACTCGAGATTCGGACGCCTTCGATGAACGCGCACGGTACCCGGTAAGATGGAGAGGTTGCGTCTTCTCGCCACACGGGAACCAATCGGGTGCTCGTGGCGTTGTAGATGAGTGTGAGCGTCTACTCCCCAAGTCAGGGCGCCCACCAGCGGTGACGAACGAAGAGAGGACACCACCATGGCAGATCGCGTACTTCGAGGTAGCCGACTCGGAGCTGTGAGCTACGAGACCGACCGTGACCATGACCTCGCGCCCCGTCGTATGGCCAAGTACAAGTGCGAGAACGGCGAGATCTTCGACATCCCGTTCGCGGACGAAGCCGAGATCCCCGGCACCTGGTTGTGCCGAAACGGCCTCGAAGGCACCCTCATGGAGGGGACTGCTCCCGAAGCCAAGAAGGTCAAGCCTCCCCGCACCCACTGGGACATGCTGCTCGAGCGTCGCTCGGTCGAGGAACTCGAAGAGCTCCTCAAAGAGCGTCTCGATTTGCTGAAGGCCAAGCGTCGCGGCGCATGAACTAGCACTTCGATCAAGACCGTCCGGTTCTACACCGGGCGGTCTTTCTCGTTCTTCGGGGAGTGATCGTTCACAAGTCGACGTCATACTTCGGCCCTTCTTCGACGTGGCAACTTCAGGATGCTTCGCGGTCCTCAAAGACACTTCAGGGCAACGTCATTCAGCATCCAGGCGCACTCGCGGGCCGACAGTGCGCAAATCCTGGACTTGCGCTGGAGAACCATCGGCACTGCTTCGTGCACCAGTGTGAGCTGTATCCCCCACCCCGCGACACACCAAACTTCGGTACACCAAACTTCGATACGGAGTGAACTGGTAGCCCAGTCACTCGGCCGGGTTGCTTGCCAAGTGACGATGGCAAGCAACCCGGCCGACTGGGGTGTGGGTGAATGATTTGCGGTGCTGAACGTTCTTCCGCTACTTCCCGGTCACCGAGTGATGCTCTGTGCCGCGGTTCCTTGGCGGAGGCGGGTGATTTCGTTGCGTGATTCGACGACCTGGGGGCTGTCGTCGCCCTTGCTGACAGCTAGGTCGCTGCACAGATCCAGCGCGGCACGAACGATATGTCGTCGTTGGCGACGTTCGGTGTGAGTGGGTGCGGCTTTCGCGTAAGTGCGTTGTTGTCGCCATCCGCCGGCGGCTGTCACCTCGGCGTCGGTCAGGACGCCGGACTCGATTTCCGGGGCGAGAATGTCACGGACGAAGTGGGATTCACGTGGGTGCGCCCAGACGAACGCGATCCACAAGGCAGTGAACGCGAAGACGATGTCGCCGATCATGATGACGAACACGAGCGAACTGCTGCCGCCGGCGATCGCGAGCATGGAATCCCACACGCCGTGGATCAGGATAGGTGCCACGATCAACGCCAATCCGCGTCCGATCCGCCGGGGCTGGGCCGGGGTGCCGATCAGATAGATCACGCCGGCGCAGAAAAGGGCGGTGAAGAGGGGATGAGAGACGATGTCGGAGTAGGTGCGGGTGGCGATGGAACCGAGCAGGCCGTCGGTTTGGTGGGCGCCGAAGCCCTGTGTTGCGCCGGCAATCGAGTACAGAAAGTCTTCGCTGGTCTGAAATCCCAAGCCGATGAAAGCACCGAGGAGCAGGCCGTCGGTTGCGGTGCGCACCAGGCGTGGTGCAAGCGCGAGGAGGACTACGATGCCGATGCCTTTGGCGGTTTCCTCCACGAAGGGTGCAGAGAGGCCCGCATGCCAGTCCTGAGCCCATACCTGCCCGAAAATCTTCGAGTAGAGCGAACCGACTGCTCCGTTCGCGGGTACTGCGATAGTGAACGTTGCTGCGGTGGCGCCCCAGATGAAGCCGGTGACCACTAGTCCTACGGGTTGGCGTTCGTAGCGGTCGATGTGCCGGAACCACCATGTCCAGACCGCGGCGCTGATGACGCCGACGATGCCGGCCACGAGGAGTGCGCGCCCGAAGTATCCGGCGAAGGGAGCAAACATCTGCCAGCCTTTGACGAGGCCGAATCCGCACATCCACAGGTATATCCAGAACACGATGTTGCGTGGCTGGAAGAAGTGAAATTTCTCGCCCCAGGCCGTCGTATCGAATGCGCGGGAGCGGGTTTCGAGGAGATCGGTGCTCACTTGGTGTCTCCCTCGTGTGTGCCGATAGAGGCGATCATGTCGGTGATTTCTCGACTGCGGGCGGCGATCTGATCGGGTGGGCCGACTACCTGTACCCGAATTCCCTTGCCGTCGACGACGAATGTGGTCACCGATCCGGCGGACCGCGGAGTGTCAAAGCTGACCTGGACGCCGCTCAGACCCCCGTCGGTGCTGATCGGCTGGCGCGCACCGGAGACCGCAAGCACGGAACTGCCGTTCGTCGCAAGACTCACGGCATCTGTTTGGGAGAGGAGTTCGTCGGCAGTTCCACTGAATGTGTCGGCGTCGACGCTCACGGTGACGGTGCCATCGGTCAACGTCACACGTGGGAGCGAATCGGACGCGCCATGTTGGTCGGTTCGGAAACCACTGTCGACATTCCAGCCCGCAGGTGCGGCGAAGGAGACCGTTTCGGTCACGGCCATCCGGTCTCCGGCGCCGGTTGGATCTTCGGAGGAGACAGCGGAATCGATGGCGGGCACGATCACGGTCCAGAGCATCCACACCGCCAAGATCGCGAGGGCGTGTGGGAAGACTCGTGTGTCGAATCCGAGGAAGCGGTGATCCGCTGGTGGACGTCTTCCGTGTAGGGGCTCGTGCTTGTGTGCAGTACTCGAAATAACGCTCAATTTCCCTCGTTTCCATTGCACGGCAGGTGCACTGACTATCGCAGAAACGGACAAATTCCGTGCATCAGCCGGCACCTGCCGGTCATCGAGACGATCGTGCACCAAGTTCCCGTAGGCGCGAGATCACCGAGAGCTCCTAGTCGACGGTGAACCGTCGCATCGCCAGATGTCCGAACACGCCGACCAGAATCAACGTGACGCCTGCGGTCACGGAAACGGAGTCGGTCACCAACCCCGCGATGCCGGTCACGGCTACGAACACCGGCAAAAAGTCGAACAGCCTGAAAATCGACTGCGGTGGTTCGGTTTCGAGGCCCTGAGCCTGAGCGGCCTTGTTCGGCGCATACTCGGGGTACCACTCGGTGAAGGAGATCGCGAAGAAGGTTCCGAGCAACTGCAGAATCCATCCGGTCCAGAAATTGTCACCGTCGTGCAGCAGTGCGTCTCCGAACAGGCCCACTACGGCCGACCAGGTGAAGGCGAGAGCCCACACCGCCGTAATGACGTAGTTGATGCGCAGAAACAGTGGCGTCGTCCAATACTCTTCAGGCGTCGACTCTTTCGCGTACTGCAAAGTGAAAGGATTGCGGAGCAGGATCGATCCGAAGGCAAAGACCACCAGCGCGATGTTGGTCAGTTCGCCTCCCCAGAGTTCGAACCACCGAATCGTGTTCGCCGACGCGAGGAGGCCGACGGCCGCCAGAACGCCGAAGAACACGACGTCGAAGACCTCCAACAGCTTCACGGTGCCGCCGCGCCGGTGACTGGCCGCCAAGATCAGCAGCGACAACCCGAGGGCTGCGGCCGCGGATTCCTCGAACCTTCCCGGCCCGGAGAGCAAGGACAGCAAGATCCACGGCGACAGGCCGGCGAGCGGTGACTGCAGAACCGCGTCGACGACACTGGTTTTGTGAACTGCATCCCGGGGCTCGGACTTGTCTGGCTCGGTTTTCTCAGGCTCGGTCACAAGAAGCCGCCTTATGCAGGAACGGGTGGCACAGCGAGTACCCGCGTAGGCGCTCCTCGGAACATCGGCAGCCCTAATATCCGATGCTCGGCTCAGATTGCCGCAGTCTCCTCGGGTGAGTGCTCAGCCTGATCTCGGCGCCGGGCCAGCACTGCCATGGCAATCGCGCCGACCGCGATGATGCTGAGCACGATCTCCGGCACCGGACCTACTCGGCTGGCAAGGGTGGAGCTGGTCGAGAGCGGCACCTTCGCCACCAGGGCCGCCGGCACGAACAGGTCGGTTTGCGAAGTCACCGCACCGTCGGGAGCGATGATGGCGCTGACACCACTGGTTGCGGCGACAACGACGGCGCGGCCGTGCTCGACTGCCCGCACACGCGACATTGCCAGCTGCTGATAGGTCATCTCGGTGTCCCCGAAAGTGGCGTTGTTGGTCGGTACCGCCAGCAACTGTGCACCGTTGCGCACAGATTCCTGGAACGCCCGGTCGAACGCCACCTCGTAACAAGTCGCGACACCGATGGGTACCCCCGCTGCATGGACAACGCCGTTGCCCTCGCCGGGAACGAAATTGCCCGCGCGATCGGCGTACGAGGAGAAGTTCCTGAAGAAGCTTCGGTAGGGCAGGTATTCGCCGAACGGCTGAATGATCTTCTTGTCGTGCTGTTCCTGAGGACCGTTGGCGCCGTCCCACACGATCACCGAATTGGTGGTCGTACGATCGGCGTTCACGAGTACGGTGCCGACAAGAATCGGCGCTCCGATCGCTTCGGAGGCCCGGGTGATGTCGGCAGCGGCATCGGCGTTTCGCAGGGGGTCGATGTCCGAGGCGTTCTCCGGCCAGATCACGACGTCAGGCTGATCGACGCGGCCCGCGTCCACCTCGGCAGCAAGTTTCACGGTTTCGGCGACATGGTTGTCGAGGACCTGCTTGCGTTGCGAGTTGAAGTCCAAGCCCAACCTCGGAACGCTTCCCTGAATGGCGGCGACGGTGATCGTTCGATCACCGGAATCCATGGTGGACAAGAACGGCGACACCGCGAGAGCAATGATCACGGGCACGAGGGCAGCGGCAACAGCTCCGAAGAATCCTCGGTCCCATCGTTTGGCCGCGACAGCGACTGCAACTGCTGCCAAGCCGGTACCGGTCAGGGCCACCGCGAAGCTGAGCAGCGGCGCACCGCCGACACTCGCAAGTGGGAGGAGCCACCCTTCGGATTGACCGAATGCGAGCCTGCCCCAAGGAAATCCGCCGAAAGGAACGCTGGAACGAAGCCACTCGGTGAGCGTCCAGGTCGCGGCAATCCACAAGGGTGCCCATGGCAACCTCGCCACCAGAACCGCAAGCAGCCCGAACAGTCCGATGAACAACGACTCCACCGCGGCCAACGCGATCCACGGGACCGCACCTACGAACACACCGATCCACGGAAGCAACGGCACCAGAAATCCGAGACCGGCCAAGTATCCGTAACCGAAGCCGGCACGAAGGCGCAGTCCGCCGCGCCCGAAGTTCGTCAACACACACGTCAGAAGAGCGATCCCGACGGGCGCCAAGAACCACAGCGGGCGGGGTGGGAACCCTGCGAAGATCAGGAATCCACCTGCGGCCGCGTACAGCGAACGTAGCCATGCGGAACCGGTGAGCACAGCGCTCACGCGGGAGCTATCACCGACAGACGCCTCTGCGCCGGCCTCACTCACTCGACGAGCCGCGCTGATAGACGACGCGTCCGCGATGCACCGACTTGATGCAGACCGGAATCGGCGCATCTTCCGCCAGCCTCGGCAGAGCGGGTACGCGCGAGCGCGGATCGGTAGACCATCGCTGAACCGAGTCGGCGGGTGCGCTCACTTCGAGTTCGCCTGCCGCCCACAACACGTAGGAGGCGGGTGCACCCGGATTGAGCGTTCCCGCGGCGCCGTCCCGCACTCCGCCCGCACGCCAGGCACCGCGCGTTGCGGCGGAGAAGGCCGCACGCGGTGAGATTCCACTTCCGTCGGTGCGGTGCTGGACAGCGGCGCGCAGCATCGCCCACGGCTCGATGGGGGTGACCGGGGCATCGGAGCTGAATGCGAGCGAGACACCCTTACCGGCAGCAGGTGCAAACGGATTCAACGCTGCTGCGCGCTCGACTCCCAGGCGCGTGGCGTACAGACCGTCGGTACCGCCCCACAGTGCGTCAAACACCGGTTGGACGCTCGCGATGACGCCCAAGGCCGCGAAGGTTTCCGCGTCGGCCATAGACATCATTTCCGCGTGCTCGAGGCGGTGACCCAACGCGGCGACCTTGGGGCCACCCAGTTCGTCGGCGACCCTGCGGAACGCGGCAGCTGCCGACGAGACGGCGCCGTCACCGATGGCATGGAACCCGGCCTGGACGCCCGCGAGGGTGCAGGCCCGGATGTGTGCGGCGATCGCGTCGACGTCGAGGTAGGCATTGCCCGTCGAATCAGGTTGGTCTGCATAGGGTTCGAGCAACCACGCGGTATGCGAACCGAGCGAGCCGTCGATGAAGAGATCCCCGCCGAGTCCGTCTGCTCCGGTTTTGTCGAGGAGCGCGCGAGCATCCTCTTCGCTGTCTACACGCTCACCCCAGTAGCCCCGAACCTCCACGCCGTGATCGTGGGCCAACAGTTCCTGGAAATCGGTCAATCCCGAGATGTCCGGTCCCCCGCACTCGTGAACGGCCACGATTCCGCGTGAGGCGCAGAGATCGAGCGCAGCGGTACGAGCAGAAGCGCGCTGAGTTTCCGTCAGCAGATTCCGAGCGGCATTGCGCGCCAGGTGGTGTGCGTCGAACGTCAACGGGCCTTCGGCTGAGTATCCAGCGGTGTCGGCGAGGCCGGAGATCCCGTCGCGCAATGCGCTCGAGCACGCGGCCGAGTGAACGTCGATCCGCGAGAGATACACCTTGCGGCCAGGGGCGGCCGCGTCGAGATCTGCGGTCGACGGCGGGGTCTGCTCGGCCCACTCGGTGTCGTCCCAACCGTGTCCCCAGATGACTGCGTCGGGATGGGCAGTTTCGGGGTTCGCGGCTGCGAATGTTCGTACTCGCGAGAGACATTCGTCCAGAGAGTTCGCGCCCACGAGATCGAGGCCGACGAGATTGAGTCCCAGTGCGGTGATGTGGACGTGGGTGTCGACGAACCCGGGAGTGACAAACGCACCACCCAGGTCTTCGATCTCCGCGGCGGGGTGCAACGCCCGTCCGGCGCGCTCGTCGCCGACCCACACGACGGTGCCGTCGGTGATGGCGATCGAGGTCGCGTCAGGTGCAAATGAACTGTAGATCCGGCCGTTGACCAGCAGACGAGTAGTCACGAGCACCCAGTCTGCCTGTTAGTACTGCGGCCCCCGCGAACGGGTGGGTGTATCCGTGTCCAGAATCTCACCCTCGAGCACCAGTTCCTTGCCGTTGCTGGCGACGTACTCGGTGGTTTCGGGTGTCTCGACGATGATCTCGCCGTCGATCACCTCGCCGTTTCCGCGCATCCGCGCCGCGTAGCCGACGGTTCCGGCGAAGGCGTCACCACCGGCGGCAAATGCTGCTGCGCGCTTACCTGCCAGGAGCACTGCAAGCGGGCGCAGCGCCCAGCGGGTCGGCGGAATCAGAAGCAGCAGGCCCAGAACCGAAGTCACGAGTCCGGGTACGAACATCAACGCGGAGCCCGCCGCGACCAAGGCGCCGTCGGCGACCGCCAGTGACGGCGATCCCTCACCCCGCGTGGCCTTACGGAACCCGTCCATGACCCGTCGCCACTGCGAGCGCATGAGGATCAATCCGACAAGCGATCCGGCGAGAAACAGCAGCACTGTCCAGGCGACACCGATGGCGTTGCCCACGATGACCAAGGCTGCGATCTCGACGATCACGTAGAGGAGAAAAACGGCGGCGATCATGACGTCCCCTTTCAGACGGTCTATTCGTTCAACGCTCGAGGGGCCGGTTTTTCTCCCGACAACGACGCAGAGGTGCAAAACAGGTGGGTGCCGTGAGTCACACGGGCCTTCTCTCACGCACGTGCGACTTGCCTGGCGTTAACTAACGCTCCGCTAACGATTCTAAACCTCAAGTTGACGTTGAGACTCTGCGCATGGTCAAGTCACTTCGGGCCGCATTTCCCGGCCTCATGAAATGAAGGAGCCCGACATGAGCCGACTCCCCGGCAAGACACTCGCCCGACGCATTCCCGCTGCCATCGCCGGCACAGCCGCCGTCGTGGCACTCACCGCCGGCAGCGCGATGATCAGCGCGGGAACCGCGGCCGCAGAACCGGTGGTGCCCGAAGGAATTGCCGCGCTGATCGCGCAGGCCGCAGCCATCTCCCCCGAAGCCTCTGCGGCCGTTCAGCAGTTGATCGGCACGGCAGGCGCTGATCAGATCACGACCGCCCTCGATCTACCGGACATCGGCGTCACCAAGCCGCAGTCGTTCATGTACCCCGCACCGACGGTCGGGTGTGGCGTGGCCGGTGAACCCGTCACCGTCACCCTCAGCTCCGCACAGGCCGGTCCGAACTTCCCGTTGCCGCCGTGGGTCGAGGCCGACCATCTCCGTTTCCAGGCAATCCCGGGTTACGTCGGCATACCCAAGACCTCAGGGTTGAGTGTTGCCTGGATCAACGTCGGCACGTTCAAGGGCGGTATCGTCCCGTTGGACGAGAAGTTGCCCGTACTCGATACGCCGTTGCTCTCGAAGGTCGTCGACACCGGTGACGGCAAGGTGTTTGCCGCTCTGTTCGGCAATGTCGATTACGCAGACGGGAAGACCTGCATCGTGCTGCCAACAGTGGGCGCTTTTGATGCTTGAGCAGAGCGAAACGCTCGCTGCCTGACAGGCGGCTGGCCTACGCGCCCGGAGTCACCAGTCCGGTCTCGTAGGCCAGCACCACAGCCTGCACACGATCACGCAGATCGAGTTTGGTCAGAATGCGTCCGACGTGCGACTTGATCGTCGATTCGGACAGGTACAGCTGCTGTGCGATCTCGATGTTCGACAGTCCCGTGGCCACGTGTCCGAGGACTTCGCGTTCGCGTTCGGTCAGGACGTCGAGAACCACCGGATCGCGCCGGGGCGCCGGACCGTCCACGATGAACCTCGACAGCAGACGACGTGTCACCTTCGGGGAGACAACCGCGTCACCGGCTGCCACGCTGCGGATAGCCGACACGAGGTCCTCGGGCGGGGTGTCTTTGAGAAGAAAACCACTCGCTCCGGCACGCAGGGCGCCGAGCGCGTGTTCGTCCAGGTCGAACGTCGTCATCACCAGGACCCTGGCTTCGATCCCGGACGCAAGAATCTGCTCCGTCGCTTTCACCCCGTCGACAATCGGCATCCGCACATCCATCAACACGACGTCAGGCTTCAGCGCCACCGCCGCTGCGACCGCCGCGGCTCCGTCACCGGCCTCACCGATAACCGAGATGTCTTCATGTGCTTCGAGCACCATGTTCAGGCCCATCCGCATGAGTTCCTGGTCGTCGACTAGCAGCACGGTGATGGGCACGGCGTAAACCTATCGGGCCTGAGACGTCGGTGCCAATGCGATTGCGGCGAGCCGGTATCAATCGTGGATCTCGAGCGGCAGCTCTGCGTACACACGCCAACTGCCGTCGGGGCGTCGTCCGGTCTCGAGTGTCCCGTGCAGTACCGCCACCCGCTCACGCATTCCGACCAGTCCATTCCCCGAACCGTGGGAGAAGGTCGAACTCGACGTTCCGTTGTCGACGACCTCGAGCAGCACCGCGGTGTCGGTGCGGCGCACGGTGACTCGTGCCTTCGGATTTGCGCCGGCGTGACGGAGGACATTGGTCAGTGACTCTTGGACCAGGCGATGAATTCCCAGGCTGACTGAAGGACTGACGTCGTCGAGCTCGCCGGTCAGCTCGAGGCGCACGCCGAGACCAGCGGCACGCATCATCTCGACGACCTTGGCGATGCCGGCCGTTCCGTGTTGCGGCATCAAATCGCTACTGACCTCGGTGCGCAGCAGCGAGACGGTCCGGCGAAGCTCGGCAAGGGCGTCGCGTCCGGTGCTGGAGATGTTGCCGAGCGCCTTCTTGGCCAACGCGGGATTGGAATCGACCGCATACGACGCGCCGTCCGCCTGGACGATCATCACGCTGACCGCGTGGGCGACGACATCGTGGAGTTCGCGGGCGATTCGGGTTCTTTCCGTGGCCACCGCATCCTCGGCACGCCGATCCCGTTCGTATTCGGCCACTTCGAGTCTGGCGGCCACTTCCTCGTCGTAGGCGCGGCGGGCGCTCAAGAACTCGGCGGTGATCCAGGCCAGTGCATAGAGCAGGGTCGCAATGATGATCGTGAGGATCACGTCTTCGCGGATGACGAGCAACGAGAGTGTCATGTCCAGGGCAAGGAAGCACGCGAAAATCGCCCCGGTGCGTCGATCGACATACGCAACGAGTGTGTAGAGCGAGACCCCGAGCGCCAACAGGCCTGGATGTTCCGCAGCCGGATCCCCTGTCGCCCACATCATCAAGGTTGCGAAGTACGACATCGACAAAATGGACGCAGCGGACACACGCGGATATTTGCGACGCCACACGACGGGAAGGCAGATCAGAAATCCGACGACGAGCTGAGGCCACCGCTCCTCACGCGGCGAACTGACGAACGTGACTACCTCGAGCGCGAAGAACACGAGCGCCAGCGCGCTGTCCGCGATCATCGGCTTTCCTCGCAGCCACAGGCTGAACCTCCGCATGTGCTCAAGAGTGTCACAGCTGTGAAAGAGTCACCGCCGTGGATATTGCTGATTGGGGACTGCTGATGACGGCAGCGACGGCGGCGGGTTGGGTCGACGCCGTGGTCGGCGGCGGTGGATTGATTCTGTTGCCGGCGCTCTTTCTGGTCGCACCCCAATTGACCCCACAGGCGGCACTGGCCACCAATAAATTGACGGCATTCACCGGGACGAGTGCTGCGGTGTACACGTTCTCCCGTCGAATCCCGATGGAGTGGCGGCAGATGGCGCCGGCAGCCGCGTTGGCTGCGGTGACGGCCGCGTGCGGGGCGGCGGCCGTTTCGCTGATCGACAAGAAGTACTTCATTCCGATCGTGATGGTCGTCCTCGTCGCCGTCGCCGTCTTCGTGACCATGCGTCCGACGCTGGGCACCACGATCGCGACCCATCGTCCGACGCAGCGCAAGACCGTCCTCGTCCTGCTGCTCTCCGCCGGACTCATCGGCCTCTACGACGGTCTGCTCGGACCCGGCACCGGCACCTTCCTCATCATCAGCTTCGCGACCTTCCTCGGAACCGAATTCGTTCGGAGCGCAGCGATGGCGAAGGTGATCAATCTCGGTTCCAATTTCGGCGCGCTCGCCTACTTCGCCGTCACCGGGCATGTCTGGTGGAGTTTGGGTTTGGCGATGGCGGTGTGCAACGTTCTCGGCGCGGTCATCGGTTCGCGGATGGCGCTGAGCAAGGGATCCGGATTCGTGCGGATCACGCTGTTGGTGGTCGTGATCGCCATGGTGATTCGCCTCGGATGGCAGCAGTTCGGCTGAGATCGGCGGTCGTCGGCTAGCGTCGTGTGCGTGACCGTCACCCGAGATGTCGATGCAGATTTCCTCGCCCTCCCGCTGCGAGCTGTCGCTGATGCGGCGCTGTCGGCAGCGAGAACGGCCGGCGCCCAGCACGCCGATGTTCGTGTCCACCGCGTGCTCACACAGTCGATCAGGTTGCGCGACGGCGTAGTTCAGGCGGTGTCCGACGGAGACGAGATCGGGGTCGCCGTCCGTGTGATCGTCGACGGCACGTGGGGATTCGCCTCGCACGCCGAGGTGTCCCCCGATGTCGCTGCTGCGCTGGCACGCCAAGCGGTCGAGGTCGCGAAGGCATTGCGCTCGCTCAATCGGGATCCGGTCACACTCGCCGACGAGCCCGTCTACGCCGACGCGACGTGGGTGTCGCCGTACCTCGAAGATCCCTTCGCGACACCGACGGCCGAGAAGGTAGGCCTGCTGGTCGACTACTCCGGACGGCTTCAAGCCGCCGACGGCGTGGATCACGTCACGGCGAGTGTCCTCCAGGTCAAGGAGCAGACCTTCTACGCGGATCTGGCCGGTTCGTCGATCACCCAGCAACGGGTGCGTCTGCACCCCGAGTTCGAGGCGACCGCCGTCGACAAGTCGGCCGGCAGCTTCGAATCGATGCGCACCTTGGCGCCGCCGGTAGGCCGCGGATGGGAGTACCTCGGGGCGGAGAGCACATGGAACTGGGGCGATGAGCTCGCGCAGATCCCGGAGTGGCTGGCCGAGAAGACCAAGGCACCGACCGTCGAAGCGGGTCCGACCGACCTCGTGATCGATCCGACCAATCTGTGGCTCACGATCCACGAATCCATCGGACACGCCACCGAATACGACCGCGCGATCGGCTACGAAGCGGCCTACGCCGGTACGTCGTTCGCGACGCCGGACAAGCTGGGAACGCTGAAATACGGAACGCCACTCATGCACGTGACCGCCGACCGAAACGAAGAGCACGGCCTGGCCAGCGTCGGATTCGACGACGACGGCGTCGCCTCTCAACGGTGGGATCTGGTGGCAGAGGGAACACTGGTCGGGTATCAACTAGACCGCGTGTTCGCGCCGAGGCTGGGGCTGACGCGTTCCAACGGTTGCTCGTACGCCGACTCCGCACATCACGTTCCCATCCAGCGAATGGCCAACGTCTCGCTCTCCCCCGACCCCCACGCGGACACCTCGACCGCAGACCTGATCTCGCGAGTCGAGAACGGCATCTACGTCGTCGGTGACAAGTCCTGGTCGATCGACATGCAGCGCTACAACTTTCAGTTCACCGGTCAGCGGTTCTTCAAGATCCGTGACGGAAAGCTCGACGGTCAGGTGCGCGACGTGGCGTATCAGGCGACGACGACGGATTTCTGGGGCTCGATGGAAGCCGTTGGCGGTGAGTCGACCTGGCGCCTGCAGGGCGCGTTCAACTGCGGCAAGGCGCAACCCGGTCAGGTTGCGGCGGTCAGCCACGGCTGCCCGTCCGCTCTGTTCCGCGGAGTCAACATCCTCAATACTCGTTCGGAGGCTCAGCAGTGATCGATCCGCAGCAGGTCGTCGAGCGTGCATTGGCCGCGAGGACGGTAGACGAATCGTTGGTGATCGTGACCGATGCGAGTGAGGCGTCGCTGCGGTGGGCCAACAATTCGATGACCACCAACGGAGTTTCGCTGTCCCGGACGTGGACGGTGATCTCGATCGTGCGCGAGGGTGACATCGCGAAGGTGGGCACTGTCAGTTCCAGCAGTGTCGATCCGGAGCAGATTTCCGCGCTCGTACATGCAAGCGAAGAAGCTGCGCGCACAGCCACTCCGGCTGACGACGCGTCCGACCTGATCACGCAGTCGGCGGCAGAGACCGACTGGGACCTGCCGGCCGCCCTGACCGACATCGCTGTCTTCGCTCAGTTGGCTGCCGACCTGGCGAAGGGCTTCGACGGCGGCGACCAGTTGTTCGGCTTCGCCCACCACCAGTTGCACACCACCTGGCTCGGAACCTCGACGGGCGTGCGACGTAGAACGGCTCAGGCCACCGGCTCCGTGGAAATCAACGGCAAGCGCGACGACGCCAGCGCCTGGGTCGGATCCGGAACCGTCGATTTCAGCGATATCTCGATACCGAAGCTCTTGTCGCAGTTGACCACTCGACTCGACTGGGCGGGTAACTCCGTCAGTCTGCCTGCCGGCCGCTACGAGACAATTCTTCCGCCGTCTGCTGTGGCGGACCTGATGATCTATCTGATGTGGACCATGGAGGGTCGCGGCGCCGAAGAGGGCCACACCGCACTGTCCACCACCGGTGGTACCCGGATCGGCGAGAAGCTCGGATTGCCACTGACACTCACCTCTGACCCCGGCGCCGAGGGCTTGCAATCCGCGCCGTTCGTGATCACGACGTCGTCGAGTGAATCCGTCTCACTGTTCGACAACGGTTTGGAGATCGAACCCGTCGACTGGGTCCGAGACGGCGTCGTCAATGCGTTGGCGTACCCGCGCCACGCTGCACGAGAATTCGGTCGACCTGTCGCAGTTCCCGGCGACAATCTCATCCTGACCGGTGGTGACGACACCTCGATCGAGGACATGATCGCAGGTACCGAGAAGGGTCTACTGCTCACAACCCTCTGGTACATCCGTGAGGTGGATCCCACGACGCTGCTGTTGACCGGACTCACGCGTGACGGGGTGTATTTGATCGAGGACGGCAAGATCGTCGGCGCCGTCAACAACTTCCGTTTCAACGAGAGTCCGCTCGATCTCCTGCGGCGGGTCACCGAGGCTGGACGCACCGAGATCACGCTTCCCCGGGAGTGGAAAGATTGGTTCACCCGCACGGCCATGCCGCCCATGCGGATTCCCGACTTCCACATGTCCTCGGTCAGCCAGGCGCAGTGATGACGAAGGTCGTGATCGCGGGCGGCACCGGCGCTCTCGGCCGCCGAATCAGCGACGATCTCGCGGACCGCGGATATGACGTCGTGGTCCTGACTCGCTCACCGAAACCCGGCAGGCACAGGCAGGTTCAGTGGGACGGCGTCACGGTGGGCGACTGGGCGGGAGAACTCGACGGCGCCGCGGTGATCAATCTGGCCGGCGAGTTGGTCGATCGCCGACCCACCCCGGCAAACATCGCACTGCTCACCAGTTCCCGAGTCGATCCGACCCGCGCGCTGGTCGAAGCGTCGAAACTACTGGCGCACCCTGTTCCGGTGTGGATCCAGGCGAGCACGCTCGCGATCTACGGCGACGCCGGAGAGACCCGGCTCGACGAGGCTTCCCCACTCGCTGACGGGCCACCTCAGATGACCGACGTCGCAAAGGACTGGG
This sequence comes from Rhodococcus sp. no. 34, assembly GCF_054589475.1. NCBI lineage: Bacteria > Bacillati > Actinomycetota > Actinomycetes > Mycobacteriales > Nocardiaceae > Rhodococcus > Rhodococcus sp. no. 34. Next base: position 139,143 of record NZ_BAAILK010000046.1, on the reverse strand, counting down.
AGGCAGCGGTCGAGGGTGCAAACGCGTCACGAGTGGTGATCCTGCGAACCAGTGTCGTGTTGGAGAAGGGCACACCGGCGCTCGAGCGACTGCTGTTGCTCGTGCGTCTCGGTCTGGGCGGACGCGTCGCCTCGGGTAGGCAGTGGACCAGTTGGATTCACATCGAGGACTGGCTGTCGATAGTGCGCTGGGCACTCGAACCCGTTTCGGCTGCCTCGGGCGTGGTCATCGCGACGGCTCCGGATCCCGTCCGAAACTCAGAACTGATGGCCGGGCTGCGCAAGCACCTTCACCGGCCACCTGCGCCGCCGACGCCCGCTTTCATGGTCAGATTCGGCGCGTTCCTGCTGCGCAGCGACGCTGCCCTGGGCCTGACGGGTCGTCATGCCGTGTCGAAAGTGCTGACGGACAACGGCTTCCCCTTCACCTATCCGCGGTTCGATTCAGCGTTGGACGATCTGCTCGGCAACTGACGCGCGGTCAGGCTGCAGTGATGGCAAGTCCGATCGTTCCGGTCTTGCCGCGGCGCAGGAGACTGCCCTTCATGGTGATCCAGCCAAGGATTCCGTAGCGCCGCGCGATCGCGTCGCGGGCATGATCGGTGCCCGGCGCGTCGAGGATCTCGGCGACGGCGGCCACCGGTTCACCCTTCGGATTTCCCCGCGCGTCACACGCGGCGACGGTGACCGACGGGTTTCGCCTGATGCGCTTGACCTTGTAGGAATAGGTCACGGTCCACATCAGGAGCTTGTCGCCGTCCGGCGCGGCCCAGAGCGGAGTCGCCACCGGCGTTCCGTCCTTGCGGAAGGTCGTGAGTAGGACGTACTTGGCCTCGGAGACGCGCTTGAAGTCGGGGTTCACTCCTCGAGGATAGGTGCGAGCGCCTCCCGTTGAACACCGACAGGTTTCCGCGACTATCTGGCGACCGATCAGTACCACCCAGGAAGTGCCACTTATGCACGTTTTATCCGGTTCTTCTTGACGTCGGACACGCCGTTTCGTCCCCAAACTCCATCTCGAGTTATTCTGAGGCAAACCGTCGAACTGGGGAGTCGAACTTACACATGCAGCGCCGTGACATGCAGCGTCGTGTCTTTTTCAAAGCCGCCGGGGCGGGGGCGGCAGTTGCAGCCGCGACACCGCTCATGTCGACGTCGACCAGCCACGCAGCCCCCGCACCCCTGCGGGCGCTCCCGATGGGTGCTGATCACTACCGCGCGCTCGTTCCCGAGTTGTTCGTACCCTCGCCTACTCCCCCGGAGCATTCCGAAGCCATCGTCATCGGGTCCGGATTCGGCGCCAGCGCCACCGCCCTCAGACTGGCGCAGAGCGGCACCCAGATCACCATCCTCGAACGCGGACTTCGGTGGCCCCACGATCCGCAACGGGAGATTCACACCTCCGACATGCTGGCCGACGGCCGCGGAGTCTTCCGGCGAACATCGTTCACCAACCTCACCGGACTCCCCGTGGCGTGCGACTACTTCAGCGGCGTCCTCGATGCCACCGACTACGAACACATCTCGGTCTGGCGCGGCGCTGCAGTCGGCGGTGGTTCCATCATCTTCACCGGCGTGATGATCGCGCCCGAGCGCCGATTCTTCGACGCAGTCTTCGGCAACTCCCTCGACTACGACGAGATGGCGTCCACCTGGTACCCCAAGGTGCGCCAGATGCTGCGTCTGAGCCCGTTGCCCGAAGACATTTACCAAACCCCGAATTTCGGCCACTCGCGTCGTTGGGATCAGGACGCTCGTCGTGCCGGATTCGATCCGCAGCGGATCGACGGGATCTGGAACTGGGACGTGGTGCGCTCAGAACTCGACGGCCGAACCCGAGCCTCGGCCACTGTCGGTGACAGCAACATGGGTAACTCCAACGGCGCGAAGTTCGACCTCACACAGAACTACATTCCCGCCGCCGAAGCCACCGGACGAGCCACCGTCTGTTACGGACATCAGGTGCTCGCGATCAGTCGCGAACGTGATGGACGCTACGTCGTCGACGTCGAATCGACGGATCCCACGGGTGGCGTTCTGGCCCGGAAGACTCTTACCTGTGACCGTCTGTTCCTCGGCGCCGGCTCGATCGGCACCTCCGAACTGCTGGTACGCGCCCAGGCGACGGGCGCGCTGCCCAACCTCAACGAACACGTCGGTAAGGGCTGGGGAACGAACGGCGACGCCGGGATGGTGCGCTCGTTCGGCTTCAGTGACGGCACTGCGCAAGCCTCACCGTCGGCATCACGCATCGTCGACGAGTCGGGAATGCCACTCTCCCTCGAGAATTGGTATGTCCCCGGCTTGCCCGTCAACATCGGCATGCTCGGAACATTGGGGATGACCCTCGACTCGCAGCGCGCCGACTTCGCCTACGACGGCGGCTCCGATCGGGTGGTGCTGAACTGGCCGAAGAACGGCAACGACGCCACCGTCGAGGCACTACGCGCCGTCCAGAACAAGATGGCCTTCGCCGGCACCACGCTGCCGTCCGCCCTGCCGTTCGCGAAAGACGTCAATTCCTCGTTCACCGCGCATCCCCTAGGCGGTGCGGTTCTGGGCAAGGCCACCGACGGCTACGGGCGAGTCAAGGGCTACGACGGCCTGTACGTGATGGACGGCGCCGCCATTCCGGGCAGCACCGGCACCGTCAACCCGTCACTGACCATCACTGCTCTGGCGGAGCGGAACATCGCTCAGATCATCAAGTCCGGACGCTGACTCACTTCAGCGCCCGGACCTGCCGGTGATGCTCGAGGTCTACTCCCCCTCGAGCTCGCCTTCGGTTTCGAGGTACACCTGACGCAAGCCGTCGAGTGTCTTCTGCTCGGGGTGCTCCCACATGTTGCGTTCGGCGGCTTCGAGGAGCCGCTCGGCGATTCCGTGCAAGGCCCACGGGTTGGACTGCGTCATGAACTTCTGGTTCTGCTCGTCCAGAACGTAGGTCTCGGCGAGCTTTTCGTACATCCAGTCCGCGACCACGTTGGTGGTGGCGTCGTACCCGAAGAGGTAGTCGACCGTGGCTGCCATCTCGAACGCACCCTTGTACCCGTGACGGCGCATCGCGTCGAGCCAGCGGGGATTGACCACGCGCGCCCGGAAGACACGTGCGGTCTCTTCCGAAAGTGTGCGTGTGCGAACCGATTCCGGCCGAGTGCTGTCGCCGATGTACGCCTCGGGCGACTTTCCGGTCAGCGCGCGCACGGTGGCAACCATGCCGCCGTGGTACTGGAAGTAGTCGTCCGAATCGGCGATGTCGTGCTCACGCGTGTCGGTGTTCTTGGCCGCCACGTTGATTCGACGGTATGCACTGCGCATGTCGTCGGCTGCCGGGATTCCGTCGAGCCCACGGCCGTACGCGAAGCCGCCCCAGTTGGTGTACACCTCGGCGAGGTCGTCGTCACCGCGCCAGGTCTTGGAGTCGATGAGTTGCAGCAGTCCGGCGCCGTAGGTTCCGGGCTTCGAACCGAAGATACGGGTGGTCGCACGCCGGGCGTCGCCGTGCTCGGCAAGGTCGGCCTGTGCGTGGGCGCGCACGTAGTTCTGCTCGTCCGTCTCGTCCAGTGCCGCGACCAGCTGAACGGCGTCGTCGAGCAGTGCGAGCACGTGCGGGAACGCATCACGGAAGAATCCGGAGATGCGGACGGTGACGTCGATGCGCGGGCGGCCGAGTTCTTCGAGATCGATGACTTCTAGGTTGACGACGCGTCGGCTTGCTTCGTCCCAGACGGGGCGAACACCGAGGAGCGCGAACACTTCGGCGATGTCGTCGCCGGAGGTACGCATGGCGGCGGTTCCCCACACCGACAGACCCACCGAGCGCGGGTATTCGCCGTGATCGGCGAGATAGCGAGCGGCGAGCGACTCGGCCATCGCCTGACCGGTCTCCCACGCCAAGCGTGAAGGAACTGCCTTGGGGTCGACGGAGTAGAAGTTACGACCAGTGGGAAGAACGTTGATCAGGCCGCGCAGCGGCGAACCGCTCGGACCCGCGGCGATGAATCCGCCGTCGAGCGCGTGCAGGACCTGCTTGATCTCGTTGTTCGTCTGTCGGAGGCGTGGAACCACTTCGGTGGCGGCGAACTGAAGGATCTTCACGACGGTCTCGTCGTCGCTGAGTTGTTCTGCCGCAGCGGGGTTCCAGTCGGCGTCGTACATGCCGCGAACCAGAGCGTGCGCCTTTTCCTCGACGTCGTCGACACGGTTGCGGGACTCGTCGCCGTCTTCGCTGAGCCCGAGAGCTTCGCGCAGACCAGGGACACTCTGTTCGCCGCCCCACATCTGACGGGCACGGAGCATGGCCAGGACCAGTTCGATTTCGGCGTCGCCCTCGGGTGCGCGGCCGAGAATGTGCAGACCGTCGCGGATCTGGACGTCCTTGATCTCACACAGCCAACCGTCGACGTGCAGGAGCATGTCGTCGAACACGTCTTCTTCGGGACGCTCCGCGAGGCCGAGGTCGTGGTCCATCTTGGCCGCCCGCATCAGCGTCCAGATCTGCTGGCGAATGGCCGGGAGCTTGGACGGGTCGAGTGCGGAGATATTGGAGTGCTCGTCGAGCAGTTGCTCGAGGCGGGAGATGTCGCCGTAGCTTTCGGCGCGGGCCATCGGCGGGATCAGGTGATCGACGAGAGTCGCGTGGGCGCGACGCTTTGCCTGTGTTCCTTCACCCGGATCGTTGACGAGGAACGGGTAGATCAGCGGCAGGTCGCCCAGGGCCGCGTCGGTGCCGCAGTTGCTCGACATGCCGAGTGTCTTGCCGGGCAACCATTCGAGGTTGCCGTGCTTGCCGAGGTGTACAACGGCGTCGGCGCCGAATCCGCCGTTGTCCGGTGTTGCAGCGATCCAGCGGTACGCGGCGAGGTAGTGGTGGCTCGGCGGCAGATCCGGGTCGTGGTAGATCGCGACGGGCTTTTCACCGAATCCCCGCGGCGGCTGGACCATGAGGACGATGTTGTTGAATCGCAGTGCCGCGATGACAATTTCGCCGTCCGGATCCTGCGAGCGGTCGACGTACAGCTCGCCGGGCGCTGCGCCCCAGTGCTCTTCGACACCGCTGCGCAGTTCCTCGGGCAGGGTGGCGAACCATTCGCGGTACTTCGCTGCCGAGATGCGGATCGGATTGCCCTCGAGCTGCTCGGCAGTGAGCCAGTCGGGATCCTGTCCGCCGGCCGCGATCAGGGCATGGATCAGCGCGTCGCCGTCCTTCGCCGCCAGGCCGGGAACTGCGTCCGGACCGTCGACCGGACCGAGGTCGTAACCGGCAGAACGCATTTCGGTGAGCAGGTCGATTGCGCTCGCCGGAGTATCGAGACCGACCGCGTTGCCGATGCGGGCGTGCTTGGTCGGGTACGCCGAGAGCATCAGAGCAACGCGACGCTCGGTGGTGGGAATGTGGCGCAGCTTGCCGTGACGGACCGCGATCCCGGCGACACGGGCAGCGCGCTCGACGTCGGGGACGTACGTGGACAGTCCGTCGGAGTCGATCTCCTTGAATGAGAACGGGACGGTAATGATGCGGCCGTCGAACTCCGGCACCGCCACCTGCGTCGCGACGTCGAGAGGCGACAGTCCGTCGTCGTTCTCGTCCCAGGTGGCGCGGCTACTGGTCAGGCACAGGCCCTGCAGGATGGGGACGTCGAGCGCAGCGAGTGCGGCGACATCCCAGGCTTCGTCGTCGCCACCGGCGGACGCGGTCGCGGGCTTCGTGCCACCGGCAGCAAGAACTGTCACGACCATGGCGTCGGCGCGGCGGAGCGTGCTCAGAAGTTCGGCCTCTGCGGTTCGCAGAGATGCGCAGTAGATCGGCAGCGCGGTGCCACCGGCCTCGGCGACCGCGTCGCACAACGCCTGGATGTACCGGGTGTTTCCGGCCAAATGCTGGGCGCGGTAGTACAGCACTGCGATGACGGGACCGCTCGCCGAGTCGAGATCGGGCGCGAAATCAGCGATTCCCCAGGAAGGCAGGTGAGCCGGCGGCTCGAAACCGTGACCGGTGAGCAGGACGGTGTCGGAGAGGAAGTGGTGCAGCTGTGCCAGATTCTGCGTGCCACCCTCGGCCAGGTAGTTGTGCGCCTCGGCAGCAACGCCGGCGGAGACCGTCGAGCACTCCATGAGGTCGGCATCCGGCGCGTGCTCGCCGCCGAGAACGACTACGGGGAGTCCGGAGGCGAGGACCATGTCCAGGCCGTCTTCCCAGCTGCGACGGCTGCCGAGGATACGAACGATCACGAGGTCGACGCCGTCGAGCAAGGGCGGCAAGTCCTCCGAGACCAGCAAGCGTGAGGGGTTGGCCCAGCGATAGGAGACGCCGTCGCCGGCTTCCTGGCTGGCGCGGGCGCTCAGCAGATCGGTGTCGGACGTGGAGAGCAGAAGAATCACGGGTGAAGCCTTCCTGGGGTTTCGCGCCCCGTGGCACAGATCTGTCATCGACGGCGGTTGAGGGTCTGACTCGTGTTTCCGAGCGGAAACACGTCCCGCTCGAGCAACACTCACAGTGGCGCGACCGCACCGGACTTTCACCGGTTTCCTCAACTGCCGTCACTGGTGGTGGTGATGCTACCGGTCCGCAGAAGGCACTCATGACAGGTCGTACCCTGGAGCCATGCCCACGGACCGTTCACAGCCAGACGCGTGCCCGGGTGCACTGCAAGTTCACCACGCCGCCGATGGCGCACTGGCACGCGTGCGCCTACCCGGCGGACTCCTCACCCCGGTCCAATTGCAGACGCTCGCCGACGCAGCGCGCGATCTGGGCAACGGGCAGATGGAACTCACCTCGAGGGGCAACGTACAACTGCGCTCGGTCTCGGACCCCGAAGCCTTCGCGGCGCGTATCGCTTCGGCCGGTCTGCTGCCGTCAGCGACGCACGAGCGAGTGCGCAACATCCTCGCGTCCCCACTGTCCGGCCGTATCGGGGGCGTCGCCGACATCCGTGAACTGGTCCACCGTCTCGATTCGGCGATCCAAGCGGATCAAGCATTGGCAGATCTGCCAGGGCGAACCCTGTTCACCCTCGACGACGGGAGCGGAGACATCACCGGGCTACGGGGCGATTTCGGACTCCATGCGCGCAGCGCCACCGAGCATTCACTGGTGCTCGCCGGTCACCACACCACTCATCTCGTCCAGGCGGACGACGCCGTCGAATTGCTCCTCGAGGCGGCTCGATCATTCCTCGACGTTCGCGACAAGCACTGGCGCCTGGCCGAGGTTCCGGACGGAATCGAACGCACCCTCGAGCAGCTGGGTCTGAGCGCCGAGTCCACCGTTGCGGCGGACCTCACGCCGGATGCACGGCCCACTATCGGCTGGCTCGAGCAGCGCGACGGGACCGTAGCTCTGGGCGGCGGCCTGCGATTCGGGCTGCTCGACGCTCGGCTGGCCGAGTTCCTCGCCGCCGTCGACAAGCCCGTCGTCGTGACGCCGTGGCGATCGGTGCATATCTTCGACCTCGACGAATGGGCAGCCGAGCAGGTAGTCCGGGTGCTGGCACCCATGGGGTTGATCTTCGACGAGAACTCACCGTGGCTCGAGGTCACCGCCTGCACCGGAAGCCCGGGATGCGAGAAGTCTCTCGCCGATGTGCGCACCGACGCGATCACCGCCGTCGAGCAGGCAGAACTTCCCGTTGGCGGGCGCCAGCACTGGGCCGGGTGCGACCGCAGTTGTGGACGTCCCCGCGGGGACGTAGCGGATGTGATCGCGACGGGTGACGGTTACCGGGTGAATCCGCCCGATCGGTGATGCCTCTATCGTGTGGCACATGATCGAGTACATCCGTGACGGCGCGGAAATCTATCGCCAGTCCTTTGCCACCATTCGGGCCGAAGCCGACCTGAGCCGTTTCCCGGCGGATGTCTCGCAAGCTGTAGTGCGCATGATTCATGCAAGCGGCCAGGTCGATCTAGTCGACGACGTCGCCTTCACACCCGGTGTCGTCTCGGCTGCGCGCGCAGCTCTGCGCGACGGCGCGCCGATTTTCTGCGACGCCCAGATGGTGGCTGCCGGCATCACGCGCAAGCGTCTGCCCGCCGGCAACGACGTCATCTGCACCCTCGGCGATCCGCGGGTTCCCGTGCTGGCGTCGACCATCGACAACACTCGCTCGGCGGCTGCTCTCGAACTGTGGGGAGCCAAGCTCGAGGGCGCTGTTGTCGCGATCGGAAACGCACCCACCGCACTGTTCCATCTCCTGAACCTCATCGAAGCCGGAGCGCCCCGTCCGGCCGCCATCGTCGGAGGTCCGGTCGGCTTCATCGGCGCTGCCGAGTCGAAGGAAGCCCTCATCGAACACGCCAGCGGGATCGATCATCTCGTTCTCCGCGGCCGACGCGGCGGCAGCGCGATCACCGCCGCCGTCGTCAATGCGATTGCGAGCGAAGTCGAATGAGTGCAGGCAAGCTCTGGGGTGTCGGTATCGGCCCCGGCGATCCCGAATTGGTGACCGTCAAGGCCGCCCGCGTCATCGGCGAGGCAGATGTGATTGCCTTCCACTCCGCGCGGCACGGCAAGAGCATCTCCCGCGGAGTTGCAGCGCCGTACATGCGCGAAGGACAGATCGAAGAACACCTCGTCTACCCCGTGACCACCGAGACCGTTGATCATCCCGGCGGATACCAGGGCGCGATGGACGAGTTCTACGAAGCAGCTGCCGAACGGCTGGCAGTTCACCTCGCGGCCGGTCGAACCGTCGCGTTGCTCGCCGCCGGCGATCCGCTCTTCTACAGCTCCTACATGCACATGCACAAGAGACTGGCCGATCGCTTCGACGCCGAAGTGATTCCCGGCGTCACCTCCGTCAGCGCGGCATCTGCTGCACTCGGAAAGCCGCTGGTCGAGGGTGAAGAGATCCTCACGATCCTGCCCGGAACGTTGCCGCAGGCCGAGCTGACCAGGCGGCTCAAGGAAACCGACGCCGCGGCCATCCTCAAGCTCGGACGTACCTTCCCACCGGTCCTCCAATCGCTCGAGGATTCCGGTCGCCTCGGCGAGGCCCACTACGTCGAGCGCGCGAGCACCACACGTCAACGCGTCGAATCCGCTGCGGAGGTCGACCCGGACGGAGTTCCGTACTTCTCGATCGCCATCGTTCCGAGCCCGTCGAACAACCCTCGACCTGCGACCGAGTCTCGCGGCGAGGTGGTCGTGGTCGGACTCGGGCCGGGCGACACCGCCTGGACCACACCCGAAGTGGCGCATGAGCTTTCGTTGGCAACCGACCTCGTCGGCTACGGCCCGTACGTCGATCGCGTGCCGACGCGTCCGGGCCAGCGTCGCCATTCCAGCGACAACCGCGTCGAAGCGGAACGCGCCGCGATGGCGTTGGACCTGGCGAAGAACGGCGCCCGTGTAGCTGTCGTCTCCTCGGGTGATCCCGGCGTATTCGCCATGGCTGCAGCAGTTCTCGAAGTTGCCGCCGAAGACCAGTGGCGCGGGGTGCCGGTCCGCATCCTTCCCGGCATGACGGCGGCAAACGCTGTCGCCAGTCGCGTCGGCGCTCCCCTCGGGCACGACTACGCGGTGCTCTCGTTGTCTGATCGCCTCAAGCCGTGGGATGTCGTCGCGCGCCGTATCTCGGCAGTTGCAGCCGCAGACATGGCATTTGCGGTCTACAACCCGGCGTCGAAGTCCCGGACGTGGCAGGTCCAAGCCATGAAGGACCTCGTGCTCGAGCACCGCTCCCCCGAGACTCCCGTCGTCATCGGCCGCGATGTTGCCGGTGCCGAGGAATCAGTTCGCGTCGTGACCCTCGGAGAGCTCGAGCCTTCCGAGATCGACATGCGGACGCTGCTCATCGTCGGTTCGTCGATGACAACCGTCGTCGAAACCGGTTCGGGTCGTCAGGTGTTCACCCCGCGGCGCTACCCGGAGTGAACGCCGCACGGCGATAGCATGGCGTCATGCCCGTCAACCGGACCCGGAAAGCCAGATACGCGCGTAAACGGAAACGCCGGATAGATCTGGTGGAGCACGATCTGTCCGTCGAGCAGTGGTCCGCGCTCAAAGCGGCCTGGGGTGGCTGCGCGTACTGCGGCGAGTCGGACGAGTCGCCGCAACGTGACTGCGTGCTGGCGATCTCCCGCGGTGGGCGCTACACACTCGACAACATCGCACCGGCTTGCCGCTCGTGCAATGCGAGCAAATGCAACAGCGAGGTCACTCTCTGGTTGCGGCGCAAGGGGTATGACGAGAAGGCCTTCCTCCTGCGCCACGCGGAGATAGGTATCGAGATGAGGGCGCAGTTCTCGGAGCAGTCGTGACGACTCCGCACGAGTTGCGCCCGATCCTCGACGAGTTGATGGAGTTCGAACCTCTGTTTCACCGAACTCGAGTAGCGATGTCACGAGACGAGTTCGATGCGGTCGTCGACCCGGAGTTCCGGGAGATCGGAGCCTCGGGTGCGCGATACACCCGCGATTACGTGCAATCGGTAGTCGCGAGCCGGCGACTCCGCGGCGAAGTGAACGACGCCGCCGAACTCGGGTGGACGGTTGACCGGCCAGCGCTGAGCCGGATCGCGCCTGACACGTATCTGGTGACGTACCGGCTGGCGCAGGCGCATCGGGTTACCGAGCGATCATCCATCTGGCGGTTCGCCGAGAATCGATGGAGCGTGTTGTTTCATCAAGGCACAGTCGTCGAAAGTGGTTTGGAAGCGTGAACAGCTCCACCTCCGCCTCGGGAGAGAGAATTGCACGGTGTGGGCACTTACACCTTGCGCACTCCGCTGACCCACGGTGATACTAGATGCAGTATCAATATTGCATGGGGAAGAGAGACAAGCTGCTCGCGCAAATGCGGACCGCGCCGCAGAACGTCACCTACGACGAACTGTTCGCACTCTGCATCGATGTCTTCGGCCAGGCCAGGCAGAACGCCGGGTCTCACGCCAAGTTCCAGACGCCGTGGCCGGGACCACGCATCAACATTCAAAAGGGTTCGGGCGGTAAGGCCAAGCAGTACCAGGTAGGGCAAGTTCTGGCAGCAATCGAACGCATGGAAGGAGAATCGCCGTGATCCCCGCAGTGGAGCACTACACATACCGAGTCGAGTGGTACGAACCCGACGGAGAGTTCCTGGGAACCTGCACGGAGTTCCCTGGCCTGTCGTGGCTCGCGGATACCCAAGCAGCCGCGCTCGACGGCATCCGTACAGCGGTGGCCGAGACGCTCGAGGACATGGCAGAGACAGGTGAGCAGATCCCCGAACCGCTGAGCGAGCGCGGATATTCGGGCAAGTTCCAGGTCCGGATCACCCCGACTTTGCACCGCAAGCTGGCACGCGCCGCCGCCGAAGAAGGGGTTTCCCTCAACGCGTTGATCTCCGAACGTCTCGCGTCCGCGTGATCGACGGGGTACCGAGGGATCGTCGATCTCGCGGTACTCCCAAACACCTGCACGTGTTGTTCCATCAAGGGTGATCGCGGTGCCTGTACTCGGTGCGCTCGTCTGGTTACTGTTCGGTCGACCCCCGCGTGACTCCAGGTCCCGAACCTGATCTACACCGACGGCCCGGCAGTAGTCTGAGTACGGTCCGGTGCTGTCACTCTGCGCCTATCAGGGGAGAACAACGAGATGAGACCACTTCGATACTCGATCAACGTCACACTCGACGGCTGCTGCCATCACGAGGCGGGGCTCCCACCCGACGAGGAGTCGATGCGCTACTGGACCGCTCAGATGGAACGAGCCGATGCCTTGCTGTTCGGCCGGGTGACCTACGAGATGATGGAGTCGGCGTGGCGGAAGCCTGCAACGGGCGCGTGGCCTGACTGGATGGACGAGTGGGAGATCCCGTTCGCCGAGGCAATGGACCGGGCGAAGAAGTACGTCGTGTCGAACACGCTGAGCGGGGTCGATTGGAATGCCGAACTGGTGCTGGACGACTTGGGGCCAGCAGTTCAGCGACTCAAGGAGCAGCCCGGCGAAGGCCTGTGGGTTGGCGGCGTAACACTCCCCCTGGCATTGGCAGACCTGGGACTGATCGACGAGTACGAGTTCCTTGTGCAACCGGTCCTCGCCGGACACGGACCGACGTTGCTCGCCGGTCTGCGCAAGCGCATCCAACTCGAACTCGTCGATCGCCACGAGTTCCAGTCGGGTGTAGTCGCCGTGCGATATCGGCCCACTCAAATACCGCCCCCGGGTCAGGTATCGGACGGGTAGTCGACGCATGGCTGGACATGCGCGGTTGAAAGACATGTCGTCGCCTCAGTTCGGACGCGAGAAGAGTTCCCAGTCTTGTTCGGTGTTCGGTATTGACCGGACACTCGGCACAGCATGAACATTAGCCACCGAAGTCCTCCGGACAACCCTCGACGAGATCGAAGCATCGAACTGGATCACGAACAAGTTCATTCCGCCCGGCGGACCGTAAGGACATATGTCGCCATCGAGCGCCTCAGCAAAAATGGCCAAGCTGGACGGCTACTAGCGAGCGAAGGATCGAAATCGCCACCATCGTGAGCGCCACAAAAATGATCATCTGAAAAGCTTTGGTCAAATTGATGCAGGATACGTTGACGCCACTACTTCGGGTCTTGCTGAGAAACGAAACCTGGTCGAAATCGTATCGGCGTCCGACACAGGCCGGACGCCGATACGTGTTCACGTCAGCTCACAGGAGCGCCACCGCTCCCGCCGAGGTGGCGGGCGAAGAACCGAGCCGAACTGTCTCGCTCGTAGTCGGGCACCGGATAGTGCCTGCCCGAGTAGGCGTGCAGCGTCTTCTCCTTCGAGCCGAAGGCATCGAACAACGCCACCCCTGACGTGCGGTCGTAATCCTTGTCGTCCCAAGGGATCCGGTACTCGACCGGGACCGTGAGCTTTCGCGCTGCCTCGAGGAGGGAGCTGTCCACAAAAACTCCCCCGAAGCTCACGGCAGCGATCCTGGATTCGACCGGGGCCAACATGAGCCCGGTCACGACCCCTAGCGACACGCCGCCGAAGCCGATCGGAGCGTCGGCGTCGACGTCAGGCAGCGTTTGCAGAGCGTCGATGGTCGCCTGCCATTCCGGCACTGCACGCTCCGCCAGCGACCGGTTGTACTCGACGACGATCGGGGCGATCGGCTCGTGAGCCGCCCGGGCCTGGTGGATCGCCTCGACCCAGTGTTCGTCCTGCGCGTTGCGCGGCCGGTCGCCGTGTCCGGGCGCGTCGATCGCGGCGACTGTGAACCCGTGGGAGCTCACACTGTGGAGTGCGCTGGCAACCAGTCCCGGCGCCTTCTTGTGCATGCCGCCGGAGTGCCCGGACAGCAGAAGTGGTGATCCGACGGATCCGGATGGCGGTGACCAGAGCACGCCGGTGATGTCGTCTACAACGAAATGGCGTTCGATGACACCGTTCGACGTTGTCTCGGAGGTGAATTCGATGGTCTGAGAATTGGATTGCATGGTGTTACCTTTCGGGATTGCCTACTCGAGGCGCTCCCGGCGACACCTACGTCGATCGCCGATCCGTGAACACGAGTGGGAGCACCCACATGGTTACAGCGTTCATGGGTCTCACCTCCTGGCGTGTTGTCACGGTCTCGCACAAGCTATCAACCCGAACCGAAGCTCGTCCAATCATTTTCCGGACCACTGATCCGACAGACGGCCCTGCCGGTTCTACGATCGTGTGTAGTAGATTCCAAATGACAACCAACCGGTCGTTATGAGGAGCCTGATGTCGGTCGATCCAGTTCTCGCGCAGTACAGCGACTACGCCTTCGCGTCGTCTTTCGCGATTTACGTTCTCGCCCTGGTTCTTTCCGTCGTCGACTTCTCCAGCGCACCCCTCTCTGCCACAGTGCGACCGGCACTCGCACATGCCGGAAGTGCATCGAATCCTGCATTGCCCGGCCGGATCGCATTGCTGCCGAATCGAACCCGCGCCCATCGTGCGGGTCGCGCTGCCATGTCTCTCATCGTCGTCGCCCTGGTCCTCAACGTCACCGCGCTTGCACTTCGCGGCATCTCGACGCACCGATGGCCTCTCGGAAACCTCTACGAGTACGCGCTTTTCCTCAGCGCTGCATTGGTGGCATGCTGGCTGGTCATTCTGCGGCGGTACCCGATTCGATCGTTGACCATCTTCGTTCTGTCACCCACCGTGGTGCTTCTATTCGTCGCCGCCGCAAGCATGTATGCCGAGGCAGCGCCGGTCGTACCCGCTCTTCGTTCGTACTGGATCGGCGTGCACGTCACGATCATCGTCGCCGCCTCCGGCATCCTTACGTTCGCAAGTGCGGTCAGCGCACTTTTCATGATTGCCGAGGTGGGCCCGCAGTCGAAGAAACGCGCGTTGCGTTGGATTGCGGCACGACTGCCGTCATCCGAATTGCTTGACCGCGTGGCCTACCGAACAACGGTCGTCGGGTTCCCGTTGTTCAGCATCGGGGTGATCTGCGGGGCGATCTGGGCGGAGGCCGCGTGGGGACGTTTCTGGGGCTGGGACCCCAAGGAGACGGTCTCGTTCATCTCCTGGGTTCTCTATGCCGCGTACCTCCATGCGCGCGCTACCGCCGGGTTGAAGAACATGCGTGCGGCATGGATCAATGTTGCTGCGCTCGCCACCATGCTTTTCAACATGTTTGCGATCAACTACGTCGTGTCGGGATTGCATTCGTACGCTGGATTGAATTGACACCTAAAACGGGTCATACCCGCGATCGGGCGACGCTCTCGCGGACGGCACGGATGTAGCGGCGCGTGACAAACGCCTGTACTCGACGTCCGATCGGAGCACCGAGACGCACCCACCACGTTCCGGGCTTGGAGAACGCCACGATCTCGATGCGAACCTCATTGCTGCTCTCGTCGAACTGGACGACAAACAATTCCTCCCCGCATTCGGGGTGGCCCGCGCGGGTTCCGTACGCGAAGCCCTTGCGAGTGGGTTCGTCTACGACATAGACGATCCGAACGGGGATAGTTACCGGACCGAGTCCGAAGGTCGCATCTTGACCCGCCACGGCGGTCGGGGCTGCCGTCCGTACGGCCAGTCCGGCTCCGCGGTGCATTCCCCAATTCGCGACGGTTCGAGCGGCAACCTCGAAATCCTCCCGTCCGGATCCGACCGTCGCGCTCTCGTGAACGTGGTGATAGCCGGCGGGGAGAACGCCTGACGTTGCGCCCACCTCGAGGTACGTCAGCCCGCCCGGGCGGGACGCCATCATTGCTCGCGTCGGTGGCTGAGGATGTTGATCACGTGGCCGTCGGGGTCGGAAGCGAAGAACCTGCGGACCCCCCACGGCTCCTCGGTGACGGGATAGACGATGGTGTCGCCGCGCTGCACCGCGGCCTCGTACGCCGCGTCGAGATCATCCACCTCGACGGAGACGTCCGGTACTACGGGCGCATGAGCGTCGTGTGTCATGACGCTGATCTGCAATGACGGATCCGTCGGCGAAGCCAACGTCACGATCCACCCGTGATCCATGACAACTTCGAGGCCCAGCACTTCGGTGTAGAAGCGCTGCGCGGCCTCGAGCGAACTACTCGACAGATCCGAAACTATCCGCGTGACGGCCATGTCCGCAGGTTACGCCGCCGCCGGAGTCCACCGCGACTTGACGAGGCGCTCGATGTCACCGGAAAGTTCGTCGCTGACGATCCCCGGAAGCAGGATCTGCCACATCTCGTCGACACGATCCGGAAGATCCGAGCGTCGGGTGAGAACGTTCGAAACCAGCTGTACCCCCGTGAATGCCGAGGGCATGAACCTGCCGAACGATTCTGCGCTGACCGATTTTCGGATTTCACCTTCCGCCTGAGCTCTGGCGGTGAGATCGGTGATTGCCGAGATCCATTCGGCGTACGGTTCCACCGGCCCCTCGTACGTGCTCAGTTCCAGCGTGAGGCGAATGCCCGCGCGAACTATCGGCTCGTCGACAATCTGGCGTGCCATTTCGTGCGTGAGCATGATCATCTGTTCCAACGGGTCCTTGCCCGTCGCGGAAATCGCCTGCACCGACTCGATCGAGAGCCGATGCTGTTCGGCAATGATGAATTGCGCGAGCTCGTCCTTCGACGCGAAATGGAAATACAACGCGCCCTTGGTAGTACCGGCCCCCGAGACTATGTCGGCCATGCTGGTGCTGCCGTAACCAGTCTTCTCGAACTGCGCGGCCGCGCCGGCAACGATTTGCTGCCGAGTCAGCTCGGCGCGTGCTTGCTTGACCACTGAATCCCTCTCGTCCTCCAAAGGCCCCCGCCCAGCAAACCCCACGGTTCGCGCCACACTCCAGCTATACCCAAAAACTTCACAATTGCCCCACATTACCAGCGCTCCTTCCATTGCTTCAATTACGAATGCAACAAAGTCGCTGGTCAGACGTCCGATTTAGAGGGAATCTCCTCTCCCCAACGTGCTTTCGTCAACCCGCGCACGGTCCACCAACTCTCCGACGAGGAGCGTCAACTCCATCATCTGGTCGGTGATTTCCTCACGCAACTGCGTTGCATCCGCCTCGGAAATCGCGCCGGACTTGGTATCGAAAGACATCAACAACTCGATATTGGTGCGAAGTGCAGTCAAAGGAGCCAGAAGGTCCTGGCCCGCTTCGGTGATCAGACTTCTCTGGCGTGCCCGCGATTCCGACAACGTCCCGAGCATCCGATTGAAACTGACTGTCAACGACGCCAACTCGTCGTCACCGGTCACCGGGATCGGCGCAAGATCATCCGTTTCGGCGACCCGCCGCGTCGCCGCAGTAAGTCGCGCAATCGGCCGTAATCCTGTGCGTGCCACAGCATCTCCGGCCGCGTAAGCTAGGGCGATTCCGGCCGCCCCGAGTGCCGCCAACACCACTGCCAGTCGCTTGAGTACCGAACGCGTCGGCCCCAGGGATTGCGCGACAACCAAAGTCTGGCCCGCAACCGAGGGCTCGACAAGAATTCGATACGCATCGACGGTCGCGATTGTCTGCGACGAATTGCCGTCTGCGATCGACCTGATGGCGTCTGCGCTCGTGCTGAACGGCGGCAGACCGGGAGTCGCCGTCACCAAGGCGCCGTCGGCAGTGAGAAGCCCCACCGCCTGGATAACCGCTGTATCCGCACCGGCCGTCAATCCCAGAACCGGTGTGACACCGCCGAAATTGACGGTGTCGGTGATCGCGTCACTCGTGCGCTCGAGTTGCCGATCGACGTTGCCTTGCAAATACGCGTTGAACACTATGTACACCGCCGACGCCGACACGATCACCGCGATCGCCACCAGGCCTGCAGTCAGCAATTTCACGCGAGCATGGAGCGTCCGCACGTGAATTCCCGATGGTTTTCGACGGCTCATTCCGGGAACCGACACTCTCATGCGCGGTCCCGCAGTGCGGCGTCGAAAAATCCCAACATCCCTCCAGTATGGTCACGGAACCTTAGACGAACCTGAAGCGAACGCGATGTCGGCCTCACAGCGCCGTTCCACGACCGAAAGCCGTGAGCCAGTCCATCGCCTCGGCTTCGGTATCGAATGCCGGGACGGTCGCCGGGATCGGTGGTCGTTCGACGACGATCACCGGGATCGACAATTGCCTGGCTGCGGCGATCTTTGCGTAAGTCTGCTCGCCGCCACTGTTCTTGGTGATCACGACGTCGATGCTGTGAGTTCGCATCAGATCGACTTCCGCTTCGATGTCGAATGGACCACGTGCGAGCAGCAATTGCGCGTGAGGCGGCAATGTCCCCGAAGGCGGATCGATCGAGCGGACGAGAAACGAGACGCTCTTCACGCGGTCGAACGCCGAAACTCCTTGCCTCCCGATCGTCAGAAAAGCGCGTGAGCCGACCGTCGGCACCAACTCTGCGGCGTGATCGAGATCGTGTGCCGGAAGCCAAGTGTCACCGGGTTGCTCGCGCCAGGGCGGGCGTCGGTACATGGCGTACGGCACGGAATTCGCAAGGCACGCTTCGAACGCATTCTGGGTGATGCGAGCGGCAAACGGATGCGTGGCGTCGAGCACTGCACGAATATCATTGGCCGACAACCACTCCGACAGCCCTTCGGCTCCCCCGAACCCGCCGATACGCACTTCCCCCTCCGGCCATCGAGGATCACGAACCCGGCCGGCCAGCGATGTGACAACCTCGAGGTCGGCTGAACCGGCCAAGCGAGAAGCGATCACTCGACCTTCGCCTGTGCCGCCGAGCAGGAGCACGCGGCGACGAGTACCTGTCGAGGTCAGTGTGTGCTTCTCTCGCGCGCTGCCGAGTAGAGATAGCTGTCCGGAAACCCCTCCGCAGTCAACACTCGACCGACGATCACGACGGCCGTCTTCGTGATGCCGGCCGCATGAACAAGTTCGACGATCGTCTTCAAAGTGCTTCGAACAACGATCTCCTCGGGCCGTGAGGCGAAGGCGACCACCGCGACCGGGCAGTCCTCGCCGTAATTGTCGGCCAACTCGGATGCGATCTGTTCGATGCGATGAGCGCCGAGGTGAATCACCATCGTCGCGCCGCTGCGGCCGAGGGACCGCAGATCCTCGCCCTCCGGCATTGCCGTCGACAAGGTGGAGACTCGGGTGAGAACAATGGTCTGCGAGACGCCTGGGACAGTCAGCTCGCGCCCCAGCGCGGCTGCTGCCGCGGTAAATGCAGGAACACCGGGAATCATGTCGAAATCGACTCCTGCGGCGTCCAGGCGACGAGCTTGCTCTGCCACTGCACTGAAGATCGACGGATCACCGGAATGCAAACGCGCGACGTCCAGCCCAGCGGAATCCGCTTCGACAAGAATCGCGGTGATCTCGTCCAGGCTCAGCCGAGCAGTGTCCACGACCTGAGCTCCGACCGGGCACCACTCGAGCAACTCCGCTGGAACAAGGCTGCCTGCGTACAAGCACACAGGGCTCGCAGCGATGATCCGTTGCGCGCGGACAGTGATCAAATCTGCCGCACCGGGACCCGCACCGATGAAATGAACGGTCATTGTGTGGATTCCTCCGGCGTATCTGTGTCTGCGCCTGCAGACGGCTGACGTTTTGTGACGGACCATTGGACCACCGGAAGTTGCGGTCGCCAAACGTTGAACGTTCCCAACGGCTCGGCGCGCTGCACCTGAAAGCGTCGAAGCGTCCCACCATGGCGACTCATCCAGCCGAGCAGCAACGATTCGGACTCGGCGGTCACGGCGTTCGCGACCAGACGACCACCCACGCTCAACTGCTCCCAGCACGCTTCGAGCATTCCCGGTTGCGTGACGCCGCCGCCGACGAACACCGCATCGGGACGTCGGACTTCGTCCGCAAACGCCTCCGGCGCGGCCCCTTTCACGTTCAACGCGGGCACGCCGAGTTTGAGCGCGTTGGCACAGATCTGCGACACGCGGCTCGCCGCCTTCTCGAATGTTGTTGCAGTGCAACGTGGGTGAGTTCGCATCCACTCGATGGCGACGGTTCCCGACCCTCCGCCCACGTCCCAGAGGTGTTCTCCCGGCGCCGGGGCAAGCGCGCACAACGTCAACGCACGGATCTCCTGCTTGGTCATCTGACCGTCGCCGACAAAAGCAGCATCCGGTAGCCCCGGGATTCGAGTCAGCCGTAAGAGATGATCGGCCGCGATGCACTCGACGGCCAGAATGTTCAACGCGTCCACGTCCTCGTCCGCGTGATCCCACTCGTCTGCGACCGTGACGGTCCGCGATTCCCCGGCCCCGCCCAGCTGGGCCAGCACGGTCACGATCGATCGACCGAAGCCCGCGCCGGACAACAGACGTGCCACCTCCCCCGGTGTCGAGCGCCCGTTGCTCAACACCAGCAGTCGCGCACCGTCAGTCACGGAAGCCAATACTGTCGCCGAGTCTCGGTTTACCAGGCTTACGACGTCGACCTCGGCCGATGCCCATCCCATTCGCGCGCTCGCCAACGCCACCGACGACGGGTGGGAGATCACTCGCACGTTGTCCGCGCCGAGCAGCCTGACTAATGTGACACCGAGACCGTGGAACATCGGGTCACCGCTGGCGAGCACGCATACTCTGCGGTCCGCGTTCTCGGCGAACATCGACGGCAACGCCGGAATCATCGGAGACGGCCAGGTCAGTCTGGTGGGCGCACGCCGTGCCCCGAGATGTGTCGCCGGGACCAAGTCCAATTGGCGCGGCGACCCCATCAGGACCTCCGCGCCCAGGATTGCGCCCTTTGCGCTCTCGGACAGCCCATCCCAGCCGTCGGCGCCGATGCCGACGATCACCACCGGGTGTGTGGTCATCGCGGCATCCGTCGCCAGATCGTCTGAGGCAGAAGCCGCATGACGAAGAACACCGGCTGCAGAATTCGCGGTACCCACACACGCGTCGCCCCGGAGTTCAGTCCCCGCACGACGGCGTCCGCGACCTGCGACGGAGTGCTCGACATCGGGGCAGGCGACATTCCCTCGGTCATCTTGCCGATGACGAACCCGGGCCGTACCAGCATCAACTGCACGCCCGAACCATGCAGCGCGTCGCCCAGACCGCTGGCAAAACCCTCCAAGCCGGCCTTTGCGCTCCCGTAGACGTAGTTGGCGCGGCGAACCCGAACGCCGGCGACGGACGAGAACACCACGATCTTTCCGGTTCTCTGTCGGCGCATGATCTCCGCGAGGTGCGTGAGGATGCTGATCTGAGCCACGTAGTCGGTGTGCACCACCGCGACCGCATGCGCCGCGTCGGTTTCGGCACGCGCCTGATCGCCGAGAATTCCGAAGGCCAGCACTGCAACCGAAATCCGACCGTGCTCGGCGACGACGGCGCCCAGGAGCTCTCCGTGAGTGTCCACGGCGTCGGCGTCGAACTCGACGGTGGAGACGTCGACAGCGCCGGCGTTTTTGAGCATCTGCTCCTGCTCCGACAGCTTTCCGCTGCGTCTGGCAGCCAGAACGATGTTGCGGCCCGGCGCGAGCCTGACCGCGATCTCGAGGCCGATCTCACTTCGTCCGCCGAGGAGCAGTACCGTCTCGATGTCATTCACGTTCGCACCCGCAGTCACCGCTCCAGTGTCCTGGATTACCGTCGTGGCATGACGCTCACCCCCTCCACCACGCCATCGTCACAGCAGACTCTCACCGAAGACGGGCTGAAGTTCGTCGGTGAATACCACCTCGCGACACTCACGACGTTGCGTCCGAACGGCACCCCACACGTCGTTGCCGTCGGGTTCACCTGGGACCAGGAAGCCGGAAAGGCGCGCGTGATCACCAGCGGTGGCTCACAGAAGGCGATCAACGCAGCGCGTGGCGGATACGCCGCCGTCAGTTCGGTCGACGGTGGCCGCTGGCTCACGCTCGAGGGGCCGGCATGCGTGCTCACCGACGCGGACTCCGTGGCCGACGCCGTTCGGCGCTATGCCGAGCGGTACCGCCAGCCACGGGTCAATCCCGCGCGCGTGGTCATCGAAATCGACGTCACACGCATACTCGGGTCCGCTGCGTTCAAGGAAAGCTGATCAGGCGAGGACAGTCAGGCCGTGCGGACGGTTGTTGAACGACTCGCAACCGTCGGCGGTCACGACGACGATGTCCTCGATACGGGCACCCCAACTGCCGCGGAAGTAGATTCCCGGTTCGATGCTGAAGGCCATACCTTCGACGAGTTCGATGGTGTTGCCCTCGACGATGTACGGCTCCTCGTGCACGGACAGCCCGATACCGTGACCGGTGCGGTGAACGAATACCTCTGCAAGCCCTTGTGCGGCAAGCACTTCGCGGGCTGCAACGTCCACGGATTCTGCGGAGACTCCTGGCCGCACCGAATCGACCGCAGCCTGCTGCGCCGCCTCGAGTACCGCGAACTGTGCGGCAACCTCCGCGGACGGCTGCCCCATGCTGTACGTGCGAGTGGAGTCCGAGTTGTATCCGGGCTCGACCGGTCCGCCGATATCGATGACCACGATATCGCCCCTCTCGATCACCCGGTCCGAAACCTCGTGATGAGGATCGGCGCCGTGCGGGCCCGAACCAACAATCACGAACGCGGCCTCGGTATGCCCCTCTTCGAGAATCGCCGCCGAAATCGCTTCGCCTACTTCAGCTTCCGTACGTCCGACGATCAAGAACTCGGCCATGCGGGCGTGAACACGGTCAATCGCCGCACCGGCTCGCCGCAATGCCTCGATCTCGGCGCCGTCCTTGACCATCCGCAATTCGCGCAAGACGCCGGTGGCGAGAATCGGCAACGCGCCCAAGGTGTCTGCGAGCGGGATCAGATGCAGCGCAGGCATCGCATCCGTCACCGCCACCTTCGCGCCGGTCGGGAGTTGCGCCGCCACAATCGCATACGGGTCGACACCGTCGACCCAGTCGAGGACGGTCAACCCGAGATCGCCCACTGCCGATTCCTTCAGCGACGCCAACTCCAACCGAGGAAGTACGACGGACGCCTTCGCCGTGTCCGCGGCGATGACCAACGCGGTCAAGCGCTCGAACGAGTCAGCCCGAGAACCCGTCAGGTACCGCAGATCCGGACCGGGAGTCACCACCAGACCGTCGAGTCCTGCTGATCGAGCCAACTCCGCGGCGCGAGCGATACGTGCGCCGTACACGGCGCTGGAGAATCGGGAATCCTGTTCGGCTGGAGACGTCATGGCTTACAGGTTAGTGCCGACTGGCAGGATGGTGACCATGAGTGGGCCATTGCTTCTCCTCGACGGTGCCAGCCTGTGGTTTCGTGCGTTCTACGCGCTGCCCGAGTCATTCGTCGATCCCGACGGAAGACCTGTCAACGCGGTGCGCGGTTTCACCGACATGGTGGCGTCCCTGATCACCAAACACGAGCCGAGTCGTCTCGCCGTGTGCCTGGACTTGGACTGGCGACCGCAGTTCCGCGTCGATGCAGTCCCGACGTACAAAGCACATCGCGTCGAGGAAGGCTCTGACGGTGCGTCCGAAGAAGTTCCGGACACGTTGACGCCTCAGGTCGACATGATCATGGACGTGCTCGCTGCAGCGGGTATCGCGACGGCGGGTGCAGTCGGACTCGAAGCCGACGACGTACTGGGAACGCTTGCCGCCACCGAGCGCGAAGATCCCACCGTCGTCGTCAGCGGTGACCGCGACCTACTGCAGGTCGTCACCGACGAGTACGTGCCCGTCCGTGTCCTGTACGTGGGCCGTGGCCTGTCCAAGGCGGAACTCTTCGGACCGGTCGAGGTTGCGGAGAAGTACGGAGTACCCGGTGACCGTGCGGGCGAGGCTTACGCCGAACTCGCGGTACTGCGCGGAGACGCCTCCGACGGTCTACCCGGCATCAAGGGTGTCGGTGAGAAGACTGCGTCGACACTGATGCTCCGTTACGGCTCGTTGGCCGGACTTCGGGCGGCCGCAGCTGATCCTGAATCGGATATGGCCAAGGGGATTCGCGCAAAACTGACCTCACCTGAGGCAATGGCTTACCTTGATGCCGCGTTGCCGGTCGTACGAGTGGTTCGCGACGCGGACGTTCAGTTCTCGAAGGACGACCGACTCCCGGCGACCCCCGTCGATCCCGCACGCCTCGAGGAAGTGGCGGCCTCGCTGAACATCGAGCGCTCGGCCGGCCGGCTTGCCGCCGCGCTCGAGGCTGCGGCGGCAGGCCGTTCCGCCCAATAGGGCGTCAGCTCGGGCGGCTGACCTCGTACGTGCCGTTGTCGTCGACAAACGTCACGGTCACGTTCGACTTCACACCCGCGATCGAAAGCGTGCAGGTGAACTTGTTGCCTGACTTGACTTCCTGGTCCGCGGGGCACTGAACGTTGCTCACGTTCTTCGCCCCGTAGGACTCGGTGACGATCTTCTCGACGCCGGCCTGAGCCGCGCTCTGATCGAGTGTGTTCTTGCCGAAGACTCCGAACACCAGGGCCACCACGACAGCGGCAAGAACGACGAGAACGCCGATCGCACCGAAGATCAGGGGCTTCTTCGACTTACCCGACTGGTTTCCGGGCGCACCGGGACTCGGGAACGGCTGAGCCTGGTTCCACTGGTTCTGCTGTCCCGGAGTCTGCCCGGGGGCCGTGGCGCCCCACGCCTGCTGCGGTGCGGCAGCCGGAGGCTGACCCCACGCCTGGGTTGCGTCAGGTGCCTGCTGTTGCCCGGGCTGACCCCACGGCTGTGCGGGAGGTTGTTGCTGGGGTTGTCCCCACGGCTGTTGCTGGCCGGGTTGTCCTTGTCCAGGCTGCTGCGGCTGACCGTACGCAGGCTGACCACCCGGCTGGCCGTAGGCAGGTTGTCCCCACGGCTGTTGCTGGCCGGGCTGCTGACCGGGCTGCGGTGTTTGACCAGGCTGACCCCACGGCTGTTGCTGGCCGGGCTGCTGACCAGGCTGCTGTTGTCCGCCCGGCTGCTGAGGATTCTGCCCCCACTGCTGCTCGTTCGGCTGCTGCTGATCACCAGGACCCCATTGCCGATTCGGATCGTTCGGTCCGTAAGGCCCGCTCATGTTCGCCTCCCACTCGAAATACCAGTCTGCGAATCAAACCACATAGTTGCGGTCATGCTGCGTCGACAGCAACTACCCCGCGACGAATTGCAGCTACCGCCCGCGCCGCAGTCTTCGCGACGTCGGCGTCCGTCGAAGTCAGGCGGACCTGATCGAGGAGATCGATCACCTGACGACACCAACGTACAAAGTCACCCGCAGACAGCGCACGACCCTGCACTCCAGCCGCGATCAGTGCGTCGACAAGCGAGTTTTCGCTCGCCCAGTGATAAACGGCAGTGACGAATCCGAGATCCGGTTCCCGCGTCGGCGGCAGCTTGTGGCGAATCTCGTCCGACCGCAGTTCGCTCCACAATCGTTGAGTGTCGTTGAGGGCGTGACGAAGCGCCGCTGTCGGCACCCGATCGACGGTGTCCCCGTCCCGACGTGATTCGTAGACCACCGAGGACACGACGGCCGCCAACTCAGCCGGGCTGAGTCCTGTCCACGCCCCGGTCCGCAGGCATTCGGCGACCAGAAGGTCGCTTTCCGAGTAGATGCGGCTGAGTCGTCGTCCGGATTCGGTGACTTCGGGCGCTGCTTCGGCAGTCATGTACTCACGCTCTTTGAGTAGCGCAATGATGCGGTCGAACGTCCGCGCCAACGAGTTGGTGGTGGCCGCAGCCTTTTCCCTCATCGACTGCGTTTCCCTGGCCAGCCGGTTGTAGCGCTCACCGATCCGGCTCAGATGTTCACGATCGGGCCAGCTGTGGCACGGATGCGAGCGAATAGCACGTCGCAAAGTAGCGACCTCGGCATCTTCGGATGCGCCCGCCTTGTGGCGCTTCTTTCGCCGGGGGGCACTGATCCCGGTACTACGCAACGCCGAGGCCAGATCGCGCCGGATCCGGGCGGTGTGGTGATCGACATGCTTGGGCAGTCGCATCTTTCCCAGAACGTCGGCTGCTTCCGGGAAATCACCCGAGGAGAGTCGGCCGGCCCACTGATCGGCCGTCAGAACCAGCGGACGCGGGTCCTTCGGATCGTTGTCCGGGACGAGGACCACTGCCACCCCGGAATGACGACCGATGGGAATTGCGATCACGTCACCGCGGGCGAGTGCACGGAGGGACTCCACCGCATCTCCGCGTCGGTCTTCGCGGCCCTTACGTTCGAGCGCGCGCTCGCGCGCACTGAGCCGCTCACGCAACGACGCGTATTCGAAGTACTCACCGTCCGCACCGCCGAGTTTCTCCTGCAAACCCTTCAGTGCTTCTTCGTTCCGCTCGATGCCACGCACCAGGCCGACCACCGAGCGATCCGCTTGGAACTGCGCGAAGGAACGTTCGAGCAGCTTCCGTGAATCCGCCGCGCCCATGCGCTCGACGAGATTGATCGACATGTTGTACGAGGGGCGGAACGAACTGCGGAGCGGGAACGTCCGTGTCGACGCCAAGCCGGCGACATCCGTCGGCTCGACCCCGGGCTGCCACAGGACCACAGCGTGGCCTTCGACGTCGATGCCGCGTCGGCCGGCCCGACCCGTCAGCTGCGTGTACTCCCCCGGCGTCAGTTCGGCGTGCGATTCACCGTTGTACTTGACCAGACGTTCGAGCACCACCGTGCGTGCCGGCATGTTGATGCCGAGGGCCAGCGTCTCGGTCGCGAAGACCGCCCGCACGAGCCCCTTGACGAACAGTTCCTCGACTGTCTGGCGGAATGCCGGCAGCATGCCGGCATGGTGAGATGCCAGTCCGCGTCGTAGTGCCTTGCACCAGTCCCGATATCCGAGAACTTCGAGATCCTCTTCGGGTAGTTCCCCGGTGTGTTTCTCGATGATGGTGTCGATCTCGCGGACCTGCTCCGGCGAAGTGAGATCCAGTCTGGACCGCAGGCACTGTGCAAGAGCCGCATCACAACCGGCGCGGCTGAAGATGAAAGTGATGGCCGGGAGCAGTCCGGACTGATCGAGCTGAGCGATGACGTCAGGTCGTGGCAAGGGCCGGAAATCGTTGGAACTCTGGTAGCTGCCGCGTCGTCCGCGGCCACGCGGCTGCCAACTCTCGACGCGTTCGAGAGCCTGACGCTGCTTGACGTGGCGAACCAGATCCTGGTCGACGAGCACGGTCTTCGGCCCGGCAGCAGGATGACTACGACTGTCGAAGAGATCGAAGATTCGCCTACCGACCATGATGTGCTGCCACAGCGGGATCGGCCGAGTCTCGTCCACGACCACAGTGGTGTCGCCGCGGACGGTTTCCATCCAGGCACCGAATTCTTCGGCATTGCTCACGGTCGCCGACAAACTCACCAGGCGTACGTCCTCGGACAGGTGCAGGATCACTTCCTCCCACACCGCCCCACGGAACCGGTCGGCCAGGTAATGCACTTCGTCCATGACGACGTGCGAAAGCCCCCGCAGTGCCTCGGAGTTGGCGTAGAGCATGTTCCGCAGGACTTCGGTGGTCATGACGACCACCGGTGCGTCGGAGTTGATACTCGAATCACCCGTCAGCAGACCGACTTCGCCGGGGCCGTACCGCTCGACGAGTTCGGCGTACTTCTGATTGCTCAACGCTTTGATCGGCGTCGTGTAGAAACACTTGCGGCCCGCCGCCAGAGCCAGGTGGACAGCGAACTCGCCGACCACGGTCTTGCCTGCACCGGTCGGCGCGCAGACAAGGACGCCGTGGCCCGCTTCGAGCGCAACGCATGCCTTCACCTGGAATGGATCGAGTTCGAACTTCAGGCTGGACGCGAACGTGCTCAGGTCACTCTTGTTCATAACCACCTCGTCAGGGTTTCACACGCCGCCGACGTGGTGGCACGGCGCTCAGAGAGTGTCAGTGAAATCCTGGCCGGGCGCGTTGTCGCCGGCGGTGTCGGATTTCTCCGCGACCGGAGCCTTGGACTTGGACTTACGTCCGAACAATCCACTCGATTCGGCCTTGGGTTTGGTCGGATTGTCGAAAGCCTCGTTCAGATCGGACGGAGCCGAGATGGAGGAAGCTTCCTCGTCGGACAGTGCGCCCCAGTCTTCACCGGCTCGCTTGGCCTTACGTTTGTCGTTGAGGCGAGCGATCTGGACCGCGACCTCGAAGAGAAGCGTCAGAGCCAGCGCGAGCGCCAACATCGAGAACGGATCCGACCCTGGCGTGGCAACTGCAGCGAATACGAAGAGCCCGAAGATCAATCCTCGACGCCAGGCCTTCAAACGCTCGTACGTCAGAATGCCGGCAAAGTTCAACACGACGACGAGCAGTGGAATTTCGAAGCTGACGCCGAAGATGAGCAGCAGATTGATGATGAAGCCGAAGTACTCCGAACCACTGAGCGCGGTGATCTGGACGTTGTCACCGATGGTCAGGAGGAAGTGCAAAGCCTTCGCCACGACGAGGTACGCCAGGATTGCGCCGAGAATGAAGAGAGCGGCACCTGCGGTGACGAATCCGACCGCGTAGCGACGCTCTTTGGCGTAGAGGCCCGGGGTGATGAATGCCCACAATTGGTAAAGCCACACCGGGCAGGCAAGAACGATGCCGGCGGTGAGCGCCACTTTGAATCGCAGCATGAACTGCTCGAACGGCCCGGTCGCCAGCAATCGGCACGCGTCGTCGGTGCTGAGGTTGGCGCGACTCTCGGACGGAAGCTCACAGTACGGTCCGCGAAGCAGATCGCCCAGACTTTCGAGACCGAGTACCGAGTGTGAATACCAGAAGAAGCCGAACGCCGTGGTGATGATCACGCCGAGGAATGCGAACAACAAACGAGTCCGCAATTCGTACAGGTGGTCGACCAACGACATGGTGCCGTCTGGGTTGACCTTCCGCTTGCGGTTACGCGGGTCTAACGGAATACGCACTGTGCATCCTGGTCTTGGTCAGCAGACAACCGGGGTGAACGAATATTTCACCCCGGCTAGAACGCAGTGTGTACTAGAGCGGCTTGACTTCGGTCGGCTGCGCAACAGGTGCTGCTGCACCGTTTGCGACCACCGCGGTGTTGGCCGTCGGCAACTGTGCCGGAGCAGGCTGTGCGACCGGCGCGCTTGCGGGCGCCGCATCGTCGTTCTGCATTTCCTTGACTTCGCTCTTGAAGATGCGGAGGGAACGACCCAGACCGCGTGCTGCATCGGGAAGCTTCTTCGACCCGAACAGAATTACGACGACAACAGCGACAATCAGCCAATGCATCGGCTGCATTGCACCCATAACGACCTCCCATGATCAGATTCCTCGATGCTACCGGACACAACCGGCGCTCGGAGGTGCCAAAGCACTTACTTCAGCTACCTTTTACCTGTTTGTTTCCTGCGAACTCACTGAACGTGAAGTTTCCCGAAGTTTTACGAACCGATTACGTCATAGGCGTCGAGCGCCGCAACGGCTCGATCATGGACTTCGGAGACCAGTTCCGGCGGATGAAGGACCCGAACGCCCTCACCGAATCCCAACACCAGCCTTGCCATCCATTCAAGTGTTCCGAAACTCATCGTCGCCTCGACCGACCCGTCGTCGTTCACGTGCTCGACGTCCAACGGGTAGTAGTCGAGCATCCACACCCACTCTTTGGTGATGAACAACCGCGCTTCCGGAAGGGAACCGTCGCCGCTGAACAATTCGAGATTCGAATCCTCCTCGAGGGCCTGCGGCGGCGGGTCGGCGGGCTCGTCGAGTTGGACGGCGGCGTCGATCCGATCGAATCTGAACAACCGCACGCCCTCGGCTTGACGGCACCACGCCTGGAGGTAGCTGTAGTTGTCGACCAACACGATACGAACGGGGTCGACGATGCGCACGGAGACCGCGTCGCGCGAGGCGGAGTAATACGTCAATCGCAGGGCGGTCTTGTCTGCGAGCGCGGCTCTGACCGTCGCTGCTATCGGGTCTTCGGCGATGTCCGGCGCCGGCGATGTGTCCCGGTCCTGACCGATGGCTCGTGCCGCGGCCGAGCCTGCTGCGTCCTCGATCTTCGCGATGGCACGCTGCGCCGAGGACGGATCGACCATGCCGGGCATTTCCACCAAGGACCGCAGGGCGATCAGCAACGCCGTCGCCTCCGTCGAGGTGAGGCGCAACGGGCGATCGATCCCGGCCGAGAACGTGACCTCGATACTTTCCTCGGAGAAGGACAGGTCGATGAGATCACCGGGACCGTAACCGGGCAGTCCGCACACCCACAGTTGATTGAGGTCGGTCATCAGTTGAGTGGTGCTGACACCGAGCTCCTCGGCGGCCTCGGCGGGACTGATGCCAGGATTTGCGATGAAGTACGGCACGAGGTTGAGCAGCCGTGCCAACCGCGACGACAGTCGATTGCTCATCAGTGGTCCCCCTGTCCATTGCCGGTGATCGGGCTCGCCGCGGCGGCGCGCAGCTTCGCGACGACCTCAGCACGCAAATCCGGTGGGTCCAGCACCAATGCGTCCAACCCGTGACCGGCGATCAACCGAGCGGTCCATTCCCAGGATCGAACGGGGATGGCCAGTACGCTGCCGTCGCGATCGGTCAACCGCCGTTCGGACGACGACGTCGCAAGCCGCCGAAGCTCATGGGCGCGGCCGTCTGCGACCCACACCGTAGCCGTCCCGGTCACGACGCCCGAACCGGTCACGCGATCGACGACCTCGCGAAGGTCGACACCTTCAGGTTTGTGAACCGAACCGGCCGGGCCGAACTCCCTGACGTCGTCACCGATCCGTGAGAGCCGGAAGGTCCTCACCGCATCACGGTCGACGTCGTGCCCGACCAGGTACCACTTGCCGTTGTGCGTGACGACGCCCCACGGCTCGACGGTGCGTTCGGTGAACGGTTCGTTCAATGCGCCGCGGTGCTGAAAATGAACTGCTCGGCCGGCGTCGACCGCTGCAAGAAGCTTGCCGAGCGCGGGCTCCGAACCGCGAGTGCGTGCCGGAATCGCGGTGACCGGGGCGGCACTGACTTCTGAGTCGACCTGGACGCCGGCCGCTCGGAGTTTGAGTAGTGCACTCTGGGCTGCCGAAATCAGTTCCGGCGACTCCCACAACTGCACTGCGACGGCGACAGCAGCAGATTCCTCGCTGGTGAGGTCCACGTCCGGAAGCTCGTAGGCATTGCGATTGATCCGATACCCCTCGACGGTCGAGAAACGTCCTGCCAGACCGGTTTCCAACGGGACACCCAGGTCACGAAGTTCGTTCTTGTCGCGCTCGAACATGCGACTGAACGCTTCGTAGTTCGCGGAATCGTTGTACCCGGCCACACTGTCACGGATTTTCTCCGCCGTGAGGAACTGTCTGGTGGACAGCAATGCGATCACCAGGTTCATCAACCGCTCGATTTTTGATGTCGCCACGCCGAAATCCTAGTGGCTATCCGATAACCGAACGCGCGCCGGACACTTTCGTGCCCGGCGCGTCGCCGCAAAACAGACCTGCTGTGTTGTAAATCGTGAAATTGGGTGACCTACATCGAAGCGATCAAACGCTCGACACGCTCGTCGACGGAGCGGAACGGGTCCTTGCACAGCACCGTTCTCTGCGCCTGATCGTTGAGCTTGAGGTGAACCCAGTCGACTGTGAAGTCCCGGCCTGCTGCCTGGGCTGCGGTGATGAAGTCGCCCCGCAATTTGGCGCGCGTGGTCTGCGGCGGATTCTCGACGGCGTCGTCGATCGTCTCGTCCTCGGTGACCCGCTTGACCAAGCCCTTGCGCTGGAGAACGTCGAAGACGCCCCTGCCGCGTTTGATGTCGTGGTAAGCCAAGTCGAGCTGCGCGATCTTGGGATCGGACAGATCGAAACCGTGACGGTCCTGGTATCGCTGGAACAGCTTGCGCTTGATGACCCAGTCGATCTCCGTGTCGACCTTCGCAAAATCCTGAGCTTCGACGGCGTCGAGGGTGCGACCCCAGAGATCGACAACCTGCTCCACCTGCGGGTCCGGTTCGCGGTTACGCAGATGTTCGACCGCCTTGGCGTGGTACTCGCGCTGAATATCGAGAGCACTGGCCTGACGTCCACCAGCAAGGCGAACCGGCTTTTTACCGGTCACGTCGTGACTGACCTCGCGGATGGCACGAATCGGGTTGTCCAAAGCGAAATCGCGGAACGACACCCCGGCTTCGATCATCTCGAGCACCAGTGCGGCAGAACCGACCTTGAGCATCGTCGTCGTTTCGGCCATGTTCGAATCGCCGACGATCACGTGCAGGCGGCGGTACTTCTCGGCGTCGGCATGCGGTTCGTCGCGGGTGTTGATGATCGGACGCGAGCGAGTGGTAGCCGACGAGACGCCCTCCCAGATGTGTTCCGCGCGCTGCGAGAGGCAGAACGTCGCGGCCTTCGGAGTCTGCAGTACCTTTCCGGCGCCGCAGATCAACTGGCGCGTGACGAGGAACGGCAACAAGACATCCGAAATGCGGGAGAACTCACCGGCGCGCGCGACGAGAAAGTTCTCGTGGCAGCCGTACGAGTTTCCGGCCGAGTCGGTGTTGTTCTTGAAGAGATAGATGTCGCCACCAATACCCTCCTCGGCGAGTCTCGCCTCGGCGTCGATCAGCAGTTCTTCGAGCACACGCTCACCGGCACGGTCGTGATTGACCAGCTGGATGAGGCTGTCGCACTCGGCCGTCGCGTACTCCGGGTGCGAACCCACATCCAGGTACAAGCGGGCTCCGTTACGGAGGAAGACGTTGGAGCTGCGACCCCACGACACGACACGACGGAAGAGGTAACGAGCAACCTCGTCGGGGCTCAGTCTCCTGTGCCCGTGAAAGGTGCAGGTAACGCCGAATTCCGTCTCGATACCCATGATTCGTCTCTGCACGCTTCGACAGTACAACCAGAATGCGAGGTTCACCCGTGTACTTCGATCGCGTCGTAAGTCACGACTCGACAACGTCGGGCGGCAGCATAGTGTGACGGTGTGAGCCTTATTCGCCGAAAAGTTGTCCGAAGCGACGTCAAAGTCATGGAAAGCACTGGAGCACTGCGCCCTTCCGTGCTCGACCCGACCATGCGGTTTCTCTCCAGAGCCGCCGATCACGGCGTTTTGTGGATGGTTGTCGCCGCCTTGCTCGCGATGATCGGCGGGCGGCCCCGTAGGGCAGCAGCACGCGGGCTGCTCGCACTGGCCGGTTCCAGCGCGCTGGCCAACGGCATACTCAAGCCCCTCTTTCCCCGCCGACGCCCACCGGCACGCGTCTGGCTGAGTCCCAAGCGAGGAGTCGACATCCCGACCTCGTCCTCGTTCCCCTCCGGCCATTCGTCATCAGCAGCGGCATTCACTGCCGCAGTGGCCATGGAATCCCCGGTTGCTGGAGCTGCTCTGGCACCGCTCGCGGCAGCAGTGGCGTATTCACGCGTTCACAACGGAGTCCACTGGCCGTCCGACGTCTTCGCGGGCCTCGCGGTCGGCGGTGCTATCGCTGCCGGCACGCGGCGTTGGTGGGCGGTGCGCGACGAAGAACCCGCCGAACTCGGACCCGAGTGCGTGGTTCCCGCGCTCCCGCGCGGAGAAGGCTTGTTGGTCTTCACCAATCCTGGTTCAGGCTCCGAAGACGACGGGATCGTGGAATCGATTCGAGAACTACTACCGGAAGCGATCGTCTACGAGTTCGACGCGGACATCGACTTCGACATGCAGATCGATGCCAAGATCCCCGAGCTCTCGCCGAAAGCGTTGGGTGTATGCGGCGGCGACGGAACAGTGGTCACGGTCGCGACCGCGGCGACAAAGCACGAGCTACCACTTGCGGTTTTTCCCGGCGGAACATTGAACCATTTCGCCCGCGACGTCGGGGCGGTGAATGTCGAGGATACCGCACAGGCAGTCGAGTCCGGTCAGGCGGCATTCGTCGACCACGCGGTGGTGCGCACGGATTCCGGAGTGACTGCACGGTTTCTCAACACAGCCAGCCTCGGCGGATACCCGGATGCTGTGCGCCTGAGGGAAAAATGGGAACCGCGTTTCGGTAAGTGGCCGGCCGCAGGAGCCGCGATGATCCGGGTTCTCGCAGCGGCGGAGCCGATGACGGTCACCATCGACGGGAAGCGGACCACAATCTGGATGCTGTTCGTCGGAAACGGGCGATACTCCCCCGCCGATCAGGTGCCGATGTCGCGTCCGGAGATGAACCGTGGACTACTCGACGTCCGCTATCTGCGCGCGGACAAGAAATTCTCGCGCTCACGTCTGCTGTTTGCGGCTGCCACAGGAACATTGGGCAGCTCGCGGGTCTACGTTCGCGAACTCGTCTCGTCGATGTCGGTTCGAGTCGCCGATTCACCGGTAGCCATCGCCACCGACGGTGAAGTGGTGGCAGACGCGCGCCGGTTCGATTTCGACACCGAACCGGGCGCGGTGGCTGTCTACCGAGTCACTCAGTAACTCCAGACCTGCAGTAACTCCCAGACCTACGGAGTATCTACGAGGGTGCGTCGCCGTCTGCCGGCGGCGCATCCTCGACTGCTGCCGGAGCTGGAAGCATCTCTTCCAAAACCGTTCCAGCGATCCGTTTGAACGCACGGCGTGGACGATTGCTGTCGAGTACGGCAACCTCGAGTGCGCTCACATCGAGAGTTCGTGGTTCCGCCTCAGTGGTTCCGGCCGGTGCCGGGCCGCCCTTTTGGAGCGCCCCGACTGCAATCCGCACTGCGGATTCGAGGTCGAGGTCTCGCTGGTACGACTCGCGCATCGCAGTCACGATCGGTTCGGTCGTGCCGCCCATGACCACGAATTCCTGCTCGTCCGCGATGGATCCGTCGTACGTGATCCGGTAGAGCTGAGCCGGCGTACTGCTTCCGAAGCGACCGATCTCGGCAACACAGATCTCGACCTCGTACGGCTTGGGCTGCTCGGTGAAGATCGTGCCCAGGGTTTGTGCGTACGCATTGGCGAGCGAACGCCCGGTGACGTCCCGACGGTCGTACGAGTACCCACGCATGTCTGCGTGGACGATGCCCGCGCGGCGCAGATTCTCGAACTCGTTGTACTTGCCCACTGCCGCGAATCCGAGACGGTCGTACAGTTCGCTGACCTTGTGCAGAGCACGCGACGGGTTCTCGGCGACAAAGAGCACTCCGTCGCGGTAGGTGAGAACGACGACGCTGCGCCCGCGGGCAATTCCCTTGCGCGCCAATTCCGAACGATCGCGCATGATCTGTTCGGCTGATGCGTAATACGGCATCGTCATAGCGCAGACTCCCCTTCCGGACTCGCGGTCGCAGTGCGAGCCGCGACGATCTCCCTGGCGATCTCGGCAGCCCTGGTGGGCGACAACTCCACAGCGCCGGCCGAGGTGATGGTGACCGCCGTCGGATAGATCCCTCGTGTCAGATCAGGACCACCGGTAGCCGAATCGTCATCTGCCGCGTCGTAGAGCGCCTCGACGGCGAACCGAAGCGCGGTGTCCTCGTCGATTCCCGGTGAATACAGCTTCTTGAGCGCCGATTTCGCGAACAGGGAGCCGGATCCGACTGCGTGATAGCCCGCGCGCTCCTCGTATCGTCCACCGACGACGTCGTAGGAGACGATGCGACCGGCGGTGGACGGTTCGACCGCGTCCAGGTCGTAACCCACGAGCAGTGGCACAACCGCCAAACCTTGCATCGCTGCTCCGAGATTTCCTCGAACCATCGACGAAAGTCGATTGGCCTTGCCGTCGAACGTGAGTGGGACGCCTTCGATCTTCTCGTAATGTTCGAGCTCGACCGCGAAGAGCCGCACCAGTTCGATTGCGATCCCGGCCGTACCGGCAATACCCGCAGCCGAGTAGTCGTCCGTGACGTACACCTTCTGCACGTCACGGCTGGCGATGAGATTGCCCATCGTCGCTCGGCGATCACCCGCGAGCAGAACACCACCCGCATAGCTGATCGCGACGATGGTGGTGCCGTGCGGAGCTACGTCTCCCCCGCCCATGACAACACCTCCTGCGTCGGCGAAGCGGTTCTGCGGAAGATGCTCCGGTGCATGCACCCGAAGGTATTCCGAGAATGACGACAGATTCGAGCCGAAGCTCAACCGTGTGTCCCCGTCTGTGATCCGGGGCGCGCGATCCACCGTCACTGGCCGCCCTTCTGGACGTAGGCACGGACGAAGTCCTCGGCGTTCTCTTCCAACACGTCGTCGATCTCGTCGAGCAGGTCGTCGGTTTCTGCAGCGAGCTTCTCGCGACGTTCCTGGCCGGCACTGCCGTCGCCACCAGTGGTTTCGTCGTCTTCGCCGCCACCGGCACGCTGCGTCTGTTCTTGAGCCATCGCCGTCGACCTCCTTGTGTGAAGGGAGCTCTCGCGAGCATCCTGTTCGGCCCAGCAGAGTCGGTAACTGATCCCGCTCGGACCTTCACCCTACCGAGCGGCACCGTCAGGTGTGGAGAGACGCGACGGCGAGCCGCATCGGCTGATTTCAGTGAGTGAGCTGATCAACCAGTTCCGCGGCGCTGTCCACGGAGTCGAGCAACGCTCCGACGTGCGCTTTGGTACCTCGAAGCGGCTCGAGGGTGGGGATACGGATCAACGATTCACCGCCGAGATCGAAGATGACCGAATCCCAGCTCGCGGCCGCGATATCGGCCCCGAATCGGCGTAGGCACTCGCCCCGGAAGTATGCGCGAGTGTCGGTGGGAGGGTTCGTGACCGCGTCGAGAACCTGCTGTTCGGTGACAAGCCGCTCCATGGAGCCGCGAGCAACCAGGCGGTTGTACAGGCCCTTGTCGAGTCGCACGTCGGAGTACTGCAGATCCACCAGATGCAATCGCGGCGCCGACCACGCGAGTCCCTCACGATTGCGGAACCCTTCGAGCAGACGCAGTTTGGCCGGCCAGTCGAGGATGTTCGCGCACTCCATGGGATCGCGCTCGAGGAGATCGAGAACCATCGCCCACTTTGCGACGATATCGTCCGCTCGCGGATCACGATCGGTCTCACGGTCGAGGAACTTCGAGACACGTTCGAGGTAAATGCGTTGCAGCGCAAGCCCTGTCAGTTCACGTCCGTCGGCCAGCGCAACGGTCTTGCGCAGAGTGGGGTCGTGACTGATGTGGTGGACGGCCGTGACCGGACGCGCCAGTTGCAGATCGGTGAGGTCGACACCTGCCTCGATCAGGTCGAGTACCAGCGCCGTTGTTCCAACCTTGAGGTACGTCGACATCTCCGCGAGGTTCGCGTCACCGATGATGACGTGCAGGCGGCGATACTTGTCCGCATCCGCGTGCGGTTCGTCGCGGGTGTTGATGATTCC
The DNA here is from genome assembly GCF_054589475.1 of Rhodococcus sp. no. 34. Lineage (NCBI taxonomy): Bacteria > Bacillati > Actinomycetota > Actinomycetes > Mycobacteriales > Nocardiaceae > Rhodococcus > Rhodococcus sp. no. 34. Next base: position 102,569 of record NZ_BAAILK010000046.1, on the reverse strand, counting down.
GCGCTTGAGAGTGGTCTCGAGGCCTACTTCGACCTCGATGTAGTCGGATCGCTGCGAAAGCTGGAATCCGGCCTCGTCGCCGGACTGACCGAGACCCACACGACCGGAACCGCAGATCACCTGCCGGGACGCGAAAAACGGCGTCAATCCTGTCACGATCGAGGCGAACGGGGTCTCACGTGAGCAGAGGTAGTTCTCGTGCGTGCCGTACGAGGCACCCTTGCCGTCGACGTTGTTCTTGTACAGCTGGAGCCGAGGCGCACCCGGCACGCTGGATGCGTGCCGCGCAGCCGCTTCCATGACGCGTTCGCCGGCCTTGTCCCAGATCACGGCGTCGAGCGGGTCGGCGACCTCGGGCGCCGAATACTCCGGATGGGCGTGATCGACGTACAACCGTGCCCCGTTGGTGAGAATCATGTTCGCGGCGCCGATCTCGTCCGCGTCGATCACCGGCGCGGGACCGCTCATTCGCCCCAGATCGAAGCCTCGGGCATCTCGCAGCGGGGATTCGACCTCGTAATCCCAGCGTGTGCGCTTGGCCCGTGGCACGCCCGCTGCGGCGGCGTAGGCAAGCACCGCCTGGGTTGAAGTGAGAATCGGATTCGCCGACGGCTCACTGGGTGAAGATATTCCGTATTCGACCTCGACACCGATGATCCGCTGCATGACACAAGAGCCTATGTGATTGCGGCGCGGCACCCACAGGCGTGGCACAGTTGGAGGAATGCACCAACCTCTCACCGCAGACCTGAATCCCGCGGACGAGGTAGTCGCCGTGTACGACCGGACGGGTAATCCGATCGGCCGAGCACCACGTTCGGTCGTCTACTCGGGTGGGCTCTGGCACGCGAGTGCGGGCGTCCTGGTTCGTACCGGGGACGGCTCCCGCATCTACGTCCATCGCCGAACCGACACGAAAGCGGTGTTCGGGGGCTATCACGACTGTCTGGCCGGAGGTGTCGTCGATCCAGGCGAGACGCCGCAGGAAACTGCGATCCGTGAAGTCGGTGAAGAACTCGGAATCTTCGGAACGGCAGACCAGCCACTCCAACTGACGGAGATCGCTCGAAAATCCTGGGACGGCGAGTGGAACAACTCTCCGTTGCGCTGTCACCTGTTTGCGTTCGAACTCAGATACGACGGGCCGATGGCACATCAGCCCAGCGAGATCGCCGAAGGTTGGTGGTGGACGCCGAAAGAACTCGGCGCCCACCTGCAGGACCCGTCGTGGCCGTTCGTTCCGGACTCACGCGCGCTGCTGGCCGACTATTGCTGGAGCTGAACACCGCTGGGACTGAACACTGGTGGGACCTGTGATCAGCCCGGGGTGATCGCCGAGAGCCAAGCAGCGAACGCGCTGGGGTTGCGGGTCTGCGCGAGAACGCGTCCTGGGCCGGTGAAGTCGAAGACAAATCCTTCACCGGACTTCATCGACTGAATGGTGCGCCCCTGAACGGCGCGCCGCATGTTGAAATTCATGCCGAGGTCGTAGGCGACCACGTGACCGGTATCGATCGTGACTGTCTCGCCTGGCTGCAAGTCGATGACGTCGATCGCGCCGTAGACGGCCAGCACTACTTCACCGTCGCCACTTGCCCGCAGGCCGAAGCCGCCCTCACCGCCGAAGAGGTTGGACATGCCGCCCCACTTGGACTCGACCGTCACACCGTAGGAGTTGGCCAACCAGGTTCCACGGTTGAGGAAGAACGGGCGATCAGAGGTGATGGTCAGCGGGATCAGATCTCCGGGAAGCACACCAGTCACGTCGACCCAACCACCTTGCTGCGGAGCGGTATACGTCGTGACGAAAAATGATTCGCCGCTCAGCATCGACCGCTTGAGTCCCTGCAGGACGCCGCCCTGCGCCTTCGCTTCGAGAACTACGCCGGCAGAATGCGCGAGCATCGCCCCGCTCTCCACGCGCAGCGGTTCGCCGGGCGCGAGGTAGCAGCGAGCGACTGTGGACGACGGATTGTGTCGAAGATGTATCTGCACGGCGGGACTCTAAACCAGCGCGACCGACCGGTCCAATCGCAACGAAGTCAACGGCAGCGACGCACAGATCGGGCCGACGACTCCCGTGGAGTGGCCGGCCCGATCGGTGTTGGTTTCGCTACAGGTACTGGCCCGTGTTCGACTCTGTGTCGATCGCGCGGCTGGCACTGGCGTTCTTGCCGGTGACGAGAGTGCGGATGTAGACGATCCGCTCACCCTTCTTGCCCGAAATACGTGCCCAGTCATCAGGATTGGTGGTGTTGGGCAGATCCTCGTTCTCGGCGAACTCGTCGACGATGGAATCGAAGAGGTGCTGCACACGCAAGCCCGGAGCACCGGTGTCGAGTACCGACTTGATCGCGTACTTCTTGGCGCGGTCGACGATGTTCTGGATCATCGCACCCGAGTTGAAGTCCTTGAAGAACAGAACTTCCTTGTCGCCGTTGGCGTAGGTGACCTCGAGAAAACGATTCTCTTCGCTCTCCGCGTACATGCGATCGACGACGCGAACGATCATCGCCTTCAAGCAGGCGGTGCGATCGCCACCGAACTCGGCGAGGTCGTCCGCATTGATCGGCAGACCGTCCACCAGGTACTTCGAGAAGATGTCCTGAGCGGATTCCGCGTCGGGGCGCTCGATCTTGATCTTCACGTCCAGTCGGCCCGGACGCAGGATGGCCGGGTCGATCATGTCCTCACGGTTGGAAGCGCCGATGACGATGACGTTCTCGAGCCCTTCCACACCGTCGATCTCGCTGAGCAGCTGCGGAACGACCGTTGTCTCCACGTCGGAAGAGACTCCCGAACCACGGGTACGGAAGATCGAGTCCATCTCGTCGAAGAAGACGATCACCGGAGTGCCCTCGGACGCCTTCTCACGAGCACGCTGGAAGATCATCCGGATGTGACGCTCGGTTTCGCCGACGAACTTGTTCAGAAGTTCCGGGCCCTTGATGTTCAGGAAGTAGGACTTGGCGTCCTTGCTGTCCTGACCGCGGGCTTCGGCGATCTTCTTGGCCAACGAGTTGGCGACGGCCTTGGCGATGAGCGTCTTGCCGCAACCAGGCGGACCGTAGAGCAGTACACCCTTCGGCGGCCTCAGCGAGTACTCGTGGAACAGATCCTTGTGGAGGAACGGGAGTTCGACGGCATCACGGATCTGCTCGATCTGACGCCCGAGACCACCGATGTCGTCGTAGTGAACGTCCGGAACTTCCTCGAGAACCAGATCTTCGACCTCGGCCTTCGGGATGCGCTCGAAGGCGTACCCGGCCTTGGTGTCGACGAGCAACGAGTCACCCGGACGCAGTTTCCTGGTCGGAGAATCGGCGTCGTACGCGATGATGTCGGCTTCGGGGTCGGCGAAGACTGCCGCCAACGGTGCTGCGAGCCAGACGATGCGCTCTTCGTCGGCATGGCCGACCACCAGTGCGCGCAAGCCGTCGTCGAGTACCTCACGGAGCGTGCTGATCTCACCGACCTGCTCGTAGGTGCCGGCCTCGACGATGGTGAGTGCCTCGTTGAGGCGAACCGTCTGCCCGAGGGCGAGGGTGTCCGTGTCGATGTTCGGTGAGCACGTCAACCGCATCTTGCGACCCGACGTGAACACGTCGACGGTCTTGTCCTCGTGTACCGAGAGAAGGACTCCGTAACCGCTCGGCGGTTGACCGAGTCTGTCGACTTCTTCACGAAGCGCGATGAGCTGCTGACGGGCCTCTTTGAGGGTGTCCATCAACTTGCTGTTTCGGATGGACAACGAGTCCACCTTCGACTCCAGCTCACGCACCTGCTCCGGCGATTGTGCAAGTTGTCGGCGCAGTACTTGTGCTTCCACTCGTAGCGCGTGGAGTTCTTCTGCTGCCGCAACCGAATCCGGGTTCTCTGTCGAGCTCATGTGCGTCTCCTCCCAGTGCGATCCATCAACGCTACCGGCATAAGGCCCCAACTGTCGCCAGACACGGTGCGCGAGTGCGAATTCACACCTGCGCGCGGACCGTGCCGACTGGTCTCGAGCCAGAATTTGGTCATGTTAGCCTTGCCTACAAGATGGAGACAGCGCCTGTCTCTCTTTACAACGAAAGGTAACGCTGTGATCATCCGCAAGACTCTCATCAGCGCTTGTGCTGTCGCTGCCGTCCTGACCATGGGTGCATGCAGCTCGGACGACAACAAGGATTCGACGGCTGCAAGTTCGACTTCCGCCGCCGCCTCGAGCACCACGGCCAAGGCCTCGGCTTCCGCCACGACGTCAGCTGCCGCTGCCGCAGCGGCTCCGACGGCCGAGGAGCTCAACGCTTCGCTCGTCGCTCTGATCGATCCGGCCAAGCCGATCGAGGAGAAGACCGCTCTGGTGGTCGACGGAACCAAGCGTCAGGCCAACATCGAGACGATGAGTGCTGCGCTGGGCGGTAACCCTGCCTACGCGATCACGTTCAACGTGGACAACGTCAAGGTCGACGGTCAGACCGCAACCGCAGACGTCGCCGTCGTCAGCCCGCACGGCGCCGCCCCGGCCACCCCGTGGACCTGGGAGCTCGAAGACGGCTCCTGGAAGCTGTCCGACACCTCGGCATGCGTGCTCCTGGAAATGGGCCGCGCTTCCTGCACCGCATAACTTCCAGCTACTACAAGAGCGGCGATCCGGATACCGGATCGCCGTTCTTGTTGTTTTCGTGTGACTACTTGGCCGCGGTGTTCGAGCCCTTGCCCGCACGCCGCTGCGGCTTCGGGGTGACAGTTCCTTCGGCGAGACGACGAGCGCTCACGAGGAACGCGGTGTGGCCTTGCATCCGATGTTCGGGGCGCACCGCCAATCCGACGACGTGCCAACCGCGCACGATCGATTCCCACGAGCGGGGCTCGGTCCAGCATTCTTGCTCCCGCATCGCCTCGACGACCTTCGAGAGCTGAGTAACGGTCGCGACGTAGACGATCAACACGCCGCCCGGCACGAGTGCCTTCGAGACGGCGGGCAGGACGTCCCACGGGGCCAGCATGTCGAGGACGACGCGATCGACCTTGCCTCCGTGCGCTTCCGGATCGAACTCGGCGAGATCGGCGATGGTCAGTTCCCAGTTCGGCGGACGTTCCCCGAAGAAGGTCTCGACGTTGCGAACCGCATGTTCGGCATGATCGTCGCGGACCTCGTAGGAGATGACCTTGCCCTCGGGTCCGACGGCACGCAGCAGCGAACATGTCAGTGCGCCGGAGCCGGCTCCGGCCTCGAGCACGCGTGCTCCGGGGAACACGTCGCCTTCGTGGACGATCTGAGCTGCGTCCTTCGGGTAGATGACCTGGGCACCGCGCGGCATGGACAGCACGTAGTCCACCAGCAGGGGGCGCAGTGCGAGATAGGGCGTGCCGTTGACCGACTTGACGACGCTGCCCTCGTCGGCACCGATCAGATCGTTGTGAACGATTCCGCCCTTGTGGGTGTGGTATTCGCGGTTCGCCTCGAGAACGATCGTGTAGTGGCGTCCCTTGCCGTCGGTCAGCTGTACTCGGTCGCCGACGCGGAACGGACCTGACGGCCGCTTGCCCGGCGCAGTGAGATCAGCTTCTGGAAGCTCTTGTTCGGGAATCTCGGCGACAGCGGACTGCGCAACCTCATCCACTTCGGTCGTGCCTTCTTCTGGTTGCAGCTCGTTCGCCATGCGCAGATGATCCCTGTTCGCTTGTTTCCGGTGTCCTCGCCACCGGCTCCGACGGAGTTGTCGGACCAACCGCATAGCCTGCCAGGTGTGAGCTCTGTCGAATTGCCAACCCCCACTCCAACGGGTGCAACATCACACGAGCGCCCGCGTAGTCGGCCGGCGCTCTCTCCGTCTCGGGCGGGTGACTACAAACAATGCCCCCTGCTCTATCGCTTCCGAGCAGTCGACAGAATTCCGGAAACGCCAACCAGAGCCCAGGTCAGAGGCACCGTCGTACACGCGGCACTGGAAGCACTGTTTGCACTCCCGACCGGTCACCGGGTTCCCGATCGCGCAGCCGAACTCGTCCGTCCCGCGTGGGAACGTGTCAGTGCCGAGTCTCCCGAGGCCGCTGACCTTGTTCCGGAGGGCGAGCTGGATTCGTTCCTCGACGAAGTCGGCAAGCTCGTCGCGACGTACTACACGCTCGAAGATCCCACTCGATTCGATGCCGAGGCGTGCGAGGTCTACGTCGAGACCGAATTGGAGAACGGCGTTCGACTCCGCGGCTTCGTCGACCGGATAGACGTTGCACCGACGGGTGAGGTGCGGGTGGTCGACTACAAGACCGGAAAAGCGCCTCGCGAGTTCACCGAATCCAAGGCGCTCTTCCAGATGAAGTTCTACGCGCTCGTACTGCTGCGCACTCGCGGAATCGTTCCCGCACAACTGCGCCTGATCTATCTGGCCTCCGGCTCGATTCTCACGTACGCCCCGGATCACGACGAGCTCATCCGATTCGAGCGAACCCTCTCCGCCATCTGGAAAGCGATCCTCGCAGCAGGTGCGACCGGAGACTTCAGACCCAAGCCTGGCAAACTGTGCGACTGGTGCGATCACAAGTCACTGTGCCCCTCGTTCGGCGGAACACCTCCGCCCTATCCAGGTTGGCCGGACCTGCTGAGCACCGAACCTGTTGCCGCAAAGGAGAATTCATAACATGACGGACAGTTCGTACTACCGCTACCTCGGAACGACGGAGGAAGGGCACGAGCGGTTCGCGAGCACGCAGGCAACTGTCAGCATCTGGGGCCCGACACTGCAGCACGGCGCTCCCCCGTCGGCGCTGTTGGTACGAGCCCTCGAGCGGTGCGGTGCGCGCGACGAAACCCGTCTGACGCGCGTCGTCGTCGAGATTCTCGGACCGATTCCGATTGCCGACCTCGAAGTCCGGTCCTGGATCGAACGACCCGGTCGCCGAATCGAATTGATCGTCGCCGAACTGTGGGCAACCACCGCCGACGGATCTGCACGCGCGGTTGCGCGCGGTACGGCGTGGCGGATGGAGACGGTGGATACCGGCGACGTCGTCCACGTAGTCGATCCCCCGCTCGAACCCCGCGACAGCGGCACCCCGGGCGTTCTCGAGGGTCTGTGGAGCGTCGGCTATCTCAAGACCCTCGACTGGTCCTGGATTGCTCCGATCGGGTGCGTGGGAACCGGCAAGGTATGGGCGCGCCCCAAGCCAGAGCTGGTCGAGGGTGAGAAGATGTCTGCTCTCGAGCGTTTGTTCGCGGTGGCCGACATCTCAAACGGGGTCGGCGCCAAGCTCGACCCGGAGCACTGGACGTTCCTCAACACCGATCTCACGGTGCATATCTTCCGTGTGCCCGAGGGAGAGTGGGTCGGTGTCGCCGCCGAAACCACAACGGGTCCGGACGGCGTCGGCATGTGTGCGGGCGTGCTCTACGACGAGCAGGGTGCCGTGGGCCGTATCGCCCAGACTTTGCAGATTCGCGCCCGTTCCTGATTTCCAGGAACGGGCGCGAATGCGCGTAAATCTATTCAGGCAGTGATCAGAAAGCGCGTACCGAGCGGATGTTCGACGCGAGGATGGCCTTGGCACCGAGTTCGGCCAAGGCATCCATCACCTGGTTGTGTCCCTTGATCGGGACCATCGCGCGAACCGCGACCCAGTCGGGATCGGCCAACGGTGAGAGGGTCGGCGATTCCATACCGGGAGTCATCTTGATGGCGTCGTCGAGGATGGTGCGCGGGCAGTCGTAGTCGATCATCAGATTCTGCTGCGCGAAGACAATTCCGCGTACGCGTTCGATGAGCTGGTTGCGGGCGGGATCGTCCTGCGGAGCGCCGGTGCGCTCGATCAGGACACCTTCGGAATCGCAGAGCGATTCACCGAAAGCCACGAGGTTGTGTTGGCGGAGAGTACGACCCGATCCGACCACGTCGGCGATCGCGTCGGCGACGCCGAGCTGAATCGAGATTTCCACTGCTCCGTCGAGACGGATGACGGTGGCGTCGAGTCCGCGATCTGTGAGGTCCTTACGGACCAGGTTCGGGTACGACGTTGCAATGCGCAGGCCGGACAGATCCTCGACGGCCCAGTCCTTGCCGGCAGGTGCTGCGTAACGGAACGACGAACGGCCGAAGCCCAGTGACAGACGCTCGGATACGGGAGCACCCGAGTCGCCGGCGAGATCACGACCGGTGATGCCGAGATCCAGCTCACCGGAGCCGACGTAGATCGCAATGTCCTTGGGGCGCAAGAAGAAGAACTCGACCTGATTGGCCGGATCGAGGACTGTCAGATCACGGGAATCGGTGCGTCGACGGTAGCCGGCCTCGCTGAGAATCTCGGCGGCGGACTCGGACAGTGAGCCTTTGTTGGGAACTGCTACGCGCAGCATGGTGGATGTCCTTTCGGAAGGTGTGGGTGACGTGAGACGACATGAATCGGAAGCCCTGGACGAGCGAGACGGAGTACATCTCGCTGGTCAGCTCCGATCACAGATGTCGGTACACGTCCTCGAGGGTCAGTCCGCGACCGACCATCAACACCTGCGTCCAGTACAGCAGCTGGGAAATTTCCTCGGCTAGCTGCTCATCGCTCTGGTATTCCGCAGCGATCCACACTTCACCGGCTTCCTCGATGACCTTTTTGCCCTGAGCATGCACACCGGCGTCGAGGGCGGCGACAGTGCCGGACCCCTCGGGGCGAGTAGCAGCGCGCTCGGTCAATTCGGCGAACAAGGATTCGAAGGTCTTCACGGGTAGCTATTCTTTCACGAGGACGGAAGCGGTTTTCACACGCCCACGAACAGCGGTGTTCACAGGCCTGCGTCGAGGCTGCGCGAACTCACGAACCTGCGGGTCTGCCCGGTGATCGGATCCGGGTACTCCAACGCTCGCGCCAACAATCGCAACGGAGTCGAGAAGTCACCGGGCACTGCGGGCAGATACTCCGGATAGTAGTTGTCACCGACGATCGGGACGCCCAGCGAGTTGAGGTGCAGCCGAAGCTGATGGGTCCGGCCGGTCCGTGGGAGCAACCTGTATCGCCCGAGCGTCCGGCCGGCCGAGTCGGTGATCACCTCGATCAGTTCGATCGACGTCTCACTGTTCGGCTCGCCCGCGATTTCGGTAGCCGTCATCTCGCCGTGAACTTTGTTGATGCGGCTGCGCACCGTGCGAGGGAAAGTCAGTTCCGGATCGAAGCCCGCAATCGCCTCGTACTCCTTGACGATCCGCTGCTCGGCAAAAAGTTCCTGGTACGGCCGTCGTAGGTCCGGTGTCACGGTGAACACGATGACACCCGCCGTCATCCGGTCGAGGCGGTGAACTGGCGCAAGATCCGGAAGGCCCAGGTCACGACGCAGGCGCACGACTGCGCTTTCGACGATGTGCGCTCCCCGTGGAATGGTCGCCAGGAAGTGCGGTTTGTCGATCACGAGAATCGAGTCGTCGCGGTACAAGATCTCGATCTCGTGCGGAACCGGAATCTCGGGGGCCGGCTCGCGGTAGAAGTACACGAACCGGGTCGGCTGATAGGGCGTTCGGCTCGTGATCTTCCGCCCGTGCTCGTCGACGACGTCCCCGGCGCTGACGAGGTCCGCCCACAGGTCCCGCTCCCCGGGATGCTCGCCGACCAGGTGCTCGAGGACGGTCCGCGCCGACGACTCCGCCGGCATCCGCAGCCGGTCAGGTCCGAGACCGTTTCGGATCGGCAACGGAGCCTTGGGCACAGCTCAGTCCTGCTCGAGGTCTGGTGAACAACTCTCACAGAGCAATTCGAGGGTTCGGCCGTCGCCGTCGATCCGGTTGCGGTACCGCGGGGTCGGAGTACCACAATCGACACACACGCCGAGTGTCTTGGCTTCGGATGAGAACTCGATGTTCATCCGCTTGTCGAACACGTACAGGGAACCGTCCCAGAGGCCGCGGTCGCCGAAAGTCTCGCCGTAACGGACGATTCCGCCGTCCAACTGATAGACCTCGTCGAAGCCACGTGAGCGCATCAGCGAAGACAACACCTCACAGCGCACTCCGCCGGTGCAGTACGTGACCACGGCTTTGCCCTTGAGATGGTCGTATTTGCCACTGTCGAGTTCGTTGACGAAATCCCGAGTGGTGGCGACGTCCGGAACTATCGCATCTCGGAAACGGCCGATCTCGGCTTCGAAGGCATTGCGCCCGTCGAAGAACACGACGTCGTCACCGCGAGTGTCGACGAGTTCGTGTAGTTCCTTGGGCACCAGGTGAACTCCTCCGCCGACCACACCGTTCTCGTCGACTTTCAGCTCGTCGGGGGCACCGAACGTCACGATCTCCGAGCGTGCCTTGACACTCAGACGAGGGAAATCGTCCCCGAGGCCGTCCGACCACTTGATGTCAGCGGTACGGAAGGGTTCGTAACCACGCGTACCACGGACATATCGCTTGACATCCTCGATGTCTCCGCCGACCGTCGCGTTGATCCCGTGCGGCGAGACGATGATCCGGCCCGTCAGGTTGTTGGACTCGGCCAGGCTGTGCTGCCACAGCTTGATCGCTTCCGGGTCCGCCAACGGCGTGAACTGGTAGAAGAGAACAATTTTCGGAATAGCCACAGCAAATCCAGCCTAACGTGCCGCGCTCGAGTGAACGTCGTGAAGATCGTGAATGGACAAGTCCAACAGGGACTCTCGAAACACGCGTCCAGGGCCGGCGGGGACGTCGACCTCACACGGAACGACGAGCACCGCGCAACCCGCAGCGCTGGCCGACGCCGTGCCGGTCGGCGAGTCCTCGATCGCGAGGCACTGCGCCGGCTCGAGTCCGAGCAGATGCGCGCCGCGCAGGTACGGATCCGCTGCCGGTTTCCCGTTGGGGACCTCGTCGCCACACACCGAATGGTCGAAGAACTCACGGCCGAGCATGCCGAGTGCCCGATCGACCAGAACTCGCTCGGTGTTGGTGACCAGTGCAGAACGCAGACCACCGTCACGCACGGTCGACAGTGCGTCGCGAGCACCCGGCCGCCAGGTCACGCCGTCCTCGAAAAGATCGCCGACGCGGGTGTACATCCAGTCCTTCGCCTCGGCGATGGCATCGGGATGCTTCTCCAGGCCGAGAGCGTCGAACACCGTCGCAAGGGCGAAGGGGCTCGACGCACCGATGACGGCAACGCGTGTCGCTTCCGTCATCGGTCCGCCCAGGCGTAGGGACAGCTCACGAAGCGCGATGTCCCACAGCTTCTCCGAATCGAGCAGGGTGCCGTCCATGTCCCACAGGACACCACCGAGCGTTGATTCGGATACTTCGGTCAACAACTCAGACATTGAAATACTTTGCTTCCGGGTGGTGCAGGACAAAAGCGTCCGTGGACTGCTCGGGATGCAGCTGCAGCTCCTCGGACAATTCGACGCCGATTCGTTCGGGTTCGAGCAACGCAACCAACTTGGCTCGATCCTCGAGATCCGGGCACGCGCCGTATCCGAACGAATAACGAGCGCCGCGGTACTCGAGATCGAAGTAACCGGCAACCTCGGTGGGATCCTGCTCCGCGACGGTGTGACCCTCGGGAAGCACTAGCTCTTCACGGACGCGTCGATGCCAGTACTCGGCCAGAGACTCCGTGAGCTGGACACCGATTCCGTGAACCTCGAGGTAATCGCGGTACGAGTTCGATGCGAACAACTCGTTGGCGAAGTCCGCGATCGGCTGACCCATCGTCACCAACTGGAACGGAAGAACGTCGACCTGCCCGGTGGCCTCGGCGTCCTTGCGCGAGCGAACGAAGTCCGCGATGCACAGGAAGCGGTCGCGGTGCTGGCGCGGGTAGGTGAACCGGAACCTTTCGGGTGCATCCGGTTTCGGCTCGGTGAGCACGATGACGTCGTCGCCCTCCGAGATCGCCGGGAAGTACCCGTACACGACCGCGGCATGCGCGAGGATGCCCTCGGACGTCAACCGATCGAGCCAGTACCGAAGTCGCGGACGGCCTTCCGACTCGACCAGTTCCTCGTACGTCGGACCGTCGCCCTTGCGCTGACCGCGAAGGCCCCACTGGCCGAGGAAAAGAGCGCGCTCGTCGAGCAGCCCCGAGTACTCGGACAGTGAGATTCCCTTGACGATGCGCGAGCCCCAGAAGGGAGGTGTCGGCACCGCGATGTCGGTTGCGACATCGGAACGCTCCGGCAGGACCACGGGAACCGCTGCAGCCTTACGCTTTTCGGCGATGCGCTTGGAACGCTCGTGACGTGCCTTACGCTCGGCAGCCTTCTCGCGAGCAGCGATGGCCTCCGGGCTGTCCGGCGCCGGGCCGCCACCACGCTTGGTCGTCATGATCTGGTCCATCAAGTTCAGACCCTCGAAGGCGTCGCGGGCATAGCTGACGTCGCCCTCGTACACCTCCTGCAGGTCGTTCTCGACGTAGGAGCGCGTGAGCGCCGCACCACCGAGCAGAACCGGGAACTTCTCGGCGACTCCGCGTGCGTTGAGTTCCTGGAGGTTTTCCTTCATCACGACAGTGGACTTCACGAGCAGTCCGGACATGCCGATCACGTCGGCTTTCTTGTCCAACGCGACGTCGAGGATGGTCGCGATCGGCTGCTTGATACCGATGTTGACGACCTCGTAGCCGTTGTTGCTCAAGATGATGTCGACCAGGTTCTTGCCGATGTCGTGAACGTCGCCCTTGACGGTCGCGATCACGATGCGACCCTTGCCGTCCTCGTCGCTCGCTTCCATGTGCGGTTCGAGGAATGCCACGGCAGCCTTCATGACCTCGGCCGACTGCAACACGAACGGCAACTGCATCTGTCCGGAGCCGAACAGCTCGCCGACGGTCTTCATGCCCGAGAGCAAGGTCTCGTTGATGATGGCCAGCGGAGGCTTGATCGTCATCGCCTCGGTGAGGTCGTCGTCGAGGCCGTTGCGCTCGCCGTCGACGATGCGGCGTTCGAGCCGGTCGAACAACGGAAGTCCCGCCAGTTCCTGCGCACGGGACTCACGCGCCGACGCTGCCGAAACGCCCTCGAACAGAGCCATCAGCTTCTGCAGCGGGTCGTACCCCTCGCTACGACGGTCGTAGACGAGGTCGAGTGCGGTTTCACGCTGCTCGTCAGGAATTCGGGCCATCGGCAGAATCTTGGACGCATGAACGATCGCCGTGTCCAGACCTGCCTCGGTGCACTCGTGCAGGAACACCGAGTTGAGGACCTGACGAGCTGCCGGGTTCAAACCGAACGAGATGTTCGAGATACCAAGGGTGAAGTGCAGTTCCGGGTACGCAGCCTTGAGCTGACGGATGGCTTCGATGGTCTCGATGCCGTCGCGTCGTACCTCTTCCTGACCGGTGGAGATGGGGAAGGTCAAGGCGTCGACGATGATGTCGGACTCGGCGAGTCCCCAGTTTCCCTTGATGTCCTCGATCAGACGCTTGGCGATGGCAACCTTCGTCTCGGCGGTGCGAGCCTGGCCCTCTTCGTCGATGGTCAGGGCGACGACTGCCGCGCCGTGCTCCTTGACCAGAGTCATGATCTTGTGGAAACGCGATTCGGGGCCGGCGCCGTCTTCGTAGTTGACGGAGTTGACGGCGCAGCGGCCACCGAGGTGCTCGAGGCCGGCCTGCAGCACGGCAGGCTCGGTGGAGTCGAGCATGATCGGCAGCGTCGAGGACGTCGCCAGGCGGCTGGCAAGTTCCGACATGTCGGCGGCACCGTCGCGGCCCACGTAGTCGACGTTGAGGTCGAGCATGTGTGCGCCGTCGCGGGTCTGGTCCTTGGCGATGTCCAGGCACTTCTGGTAGTCCGCGGAGAGCATTGCCTCGCGGAAAGCCTTGGAGCCGTTGGAGTTCGTGCGTTCGCCGATCATCAGGATGCTGGCGTCCTGCTCGAACGGCACCGCCGAGTACAGCGAAGAGGTGCTCGGCTCGTGGATCGGCGTGCGCTGGGCCTTCTCGACCTGACGGACCGCGTCGGCGACCGCGCTGATGTGCTCGGGCGTCGTACCGCAGCAGCCACCGACGAGGCCGAGTCCGAACTCGGAGACGAAACCACTGAGGGCTTCGGCCAATTCGTCGGCAGTCAGCGGATACTCGGCGCCCTTGGGACCGAGCTGCGGCAGGCCGGCATTGGGCATGACCGACACCGGCAGCGTGGAGTACTTGGACAGATGACGGAGATGTTCACTCATCTCGGCCGGCCCGGTGGCGCAGTTCAGACCGATCATGTCGATACCGAGTGGCTCGAGTGCCGTCAGCGCCGCACCGATCTCACTGCCGAGGAGCATCGTTCCGGTTGTCTCGACCGTCACGTGAGTGATGATCGGCAACCGCAGTCCGAGTTGCTCCATCGCACGCTGGCTGCCGAGGATTGCAGCTTTCACCTGAAGCAGGTCCTGGCAGGTTTCGACGAGGATGGCGTCGGCGCCACCGTCGATCATGCCGAGCGCAGCTTCGGTGTACGCGTCACGCAGGACTGCGTACGGTGCGTGTCCCAGGCTGGGGAGCTTGGTTCCCGGTCCCATCGAGCCGAGTACGAATCGGGCCATGCCGTCGCGGCCTGGTCCCATCTCGTCCGCTACTTCACGGGCGAGAGCAGTGCCTTTTTCCGCGAGTTCGCGGATCCGGTGAGAGATGTCGTAGTCGGCGAGGTTGGGCAGGTTGCAACCGAAGGTGTTGGTCTCGACGGCATCGGCACCAGCGGCGAAGTACGCACGGTGGATGTCTTTGAGCACGTCGGGACGGGTGTCGTTGAGGATCTCATTGCACCCCTCGAGGCCGAGGAAGTCGTCCAGGGTGAGGTCCGCGGCCTGCAACATGGTGCCCATCGCTCCGTCGCCGATGACAACGCGCTGTTTCAGCGCATCAAGCAGGGCAGAGTTAAATGGGGCAGACATGCCGTCCAGAGTAGTGGGCGCACCGACAAGCTCTGGCCGTAGGCTGGGTGGGTGAGTCCAAGTGAGTTCCCCGTCACTCCCGACGGCCCGGTCGATTTCGATGATTCCGCGGCCTTCGAGAGCCCTGACGGCTTTGCCGTCGACAGCAGCGACCGCCTCGAGGGCGACATCCCTGTCCTACGTGATCCCATCCTCGTTGCAGCTTTCGAGGGCTGGAACGACGCCGGTGACGCAGCCAGCGGTGCGGTCGAACATCTCGAGCTGGTCTGGGATGCCCAGCCGCTCGCCGAACTCGATTCAGAGGACTACTACGACTATCAGGTCAACCGCCCCACAGTCCGGCAGGTCGACGGTGTCACTCGCGAAATCGTTTGGCCGGCAACACGTTTGTCGGTCTGTTCGCCTCCTGGCAGCGAGAGCGACATCGTCCTGCTTCGCGGGATCGAGCCCAACATGCGGTGGCGCAGTTTCTGCGAGGATCTGCTCGAGCTGATCGACCAACTGAACGTCAAGACGGTCGTCATCCTCGGCGCCCTGCTCGCCGATACTCCGCACACCCGACCGGTCCCGGTGACGGGCACGGCCTACAGCAGTGAATCCGCCGCCCGATTCAACCTGGAACAGACGCGGTACGAAGGCCCGACGGGCATCACCGGGGTTCTTCAGGACGAGTGCGTTCGTGCTGGTGTACCCGCTATTTCGTTCTGGGCGGCGGTTCCGCACTACGTTTCGCAGCCACCCAACCCGAAGGCCACAGTGGCCCTCCTTCAACGAGTCGAGGATGTTCTCGACATCGAGGTCCCACTCGGGGAGCTCCCGGCTCAGTCGGAGGATTGGGAGGAAGCGGTCAACGAAATGACCGCGGACGATGAGGAAATCGGCGAATACGTGCGCACCCTGGAAGAACGGGGAGACGCCGAAACCGACATCAGCGAAGCAATCTCCAAGATCGACGGCGATGCCATCGCCGCGGAATTCGAGCGCTACCTCAGACGGCGAGGCCCCGGCAGCTTCGGACTGTGAGCAAGAACACTCCAGAAGAAGGCGGAAGTACACAGCGCCCACTGCGCCTCCGGCTTCAGCTGATCGCGCTGTACGCCGGCGGGTTCCTCGGCCCGTTCGGCGGCGGCGTGGTTGCTTCGATCCTTCCAGAGATCGGTGACGATCTAGGGGTCGGTCCGTCGGCGGCCGCCTCTTCCCTCACCGCGTACCTGCTCCCCTTCGCCGCTCTGATGTTGGTGTCGGGGACACTCGGGACGCGGTGGGGCAAGGTTCGGACGGTGCGCATCGCTTACGGCGTCTACGTCCTCGCGTCGTTGGCATGCTTCCTCGCCCCGACACTCGAGATCTTCCTTGCCGCCCGGGTACTGCAGGGCTCCGCGAACGCATTCACCACGCCGCTACTGCTTGCCTCGTTGGCGGCCGCAACACCGCAGGCACGGCTGGGTCGAGCCCTCGGAGCCTTCGGCGCTTTCCAGGCCGCAGGGCAGTCGTCGGCTCCGTTGATCGGCGGACTGGCGGCCGAATTCGACTGGCGTCTGGCCTTTCTCGTCATCGCAGTGGTCGCGGGCATTCTGGGAGCCGTCGGACTTCCGAAGTCCGAAGCACCGGCAGCGACCACTCCCGCCCGTCTCCGCGATGCATTACGCCCCGAAGTGCTCCGCATCGGTATCGCTGCATTGCTCGGCTGGGGCGCCCTCGGTGGACTGAGCTTCCTGCTCGCCTTCCGCTTCGAAGACGAGTTCGGGCTGTCCCCCACCGTCCGCGGCCTACTGCTCACCGTCTTCGGCGTGGCCGGCATCCTCTCGGCCCGGCGCATCGGAATCCTCATCGATCGCATCGGCGCACGCTCCTCCGTGATGATCGGCGCCCTGGGCGGAGCAGTTCTGGTCTCCGTCGTCGGCCTTGCCGGCTTGGTGCCGGTAATCGCGATCGCATGGTTTGTCGCAGGCGTCGCGAGCCAGTTCGTGCTGGTCGGCGTCAACGCGGCGGTCCTCGGATCCGCGGGGCCGAACCGTGGCGGCGCCGTGTCCGTCGTCCAAGCGATGCGCTTCGGCGGCGCCGCTCTTGCTCCCCTGGCCCTGACACCGATTTACGACTCTTCGCCTGCCGCGAGCTTCCTGATCCCCGCACTACTGCTCGCCGTCGTCGCTCCCCTGATCATGCCGAAGCAACGCTGATCGGTCTCGGCAATTTCGAATTTGAAGTGGTGTAGGTAGTGAGTTTCTCGGCGCAAGCGACCACCGTTGTCGCGAGGCTGTCAGGGCGAATATTATTCGGAAAATCTTGTGTTTCCGTCGTCGACAGATATTGATACCATTGGAACATGAGCGAATCTGAGTCGGAACCGGAACGGCCGATCGACATTTTTCGGCGATCGGTTGCCGTCATCGAAGAAAATTTGCCTCCTACCTGGTCTTTGTCGACGCAGCGCTCCCCCGACCTGTCCGAGGCGCCACTCCGACTCGACCTCCGCTCCCCTGACGGCGCGGTGGCCAAATTCGGCGTCTACGCCGCTCACGGTGTCCTGAGCAGCGACGTTCCCGGTATCGCCGATCGCTTCCCCACCGGTCAACCCGGCTTCGTGTGCGCAAAATATCTCTCCGAGCCGGTCCGCCGGCAGCTCGATTCCCACGCGATCTCGTACGCAGACGCCACGGGCAATGTGTCGTTGACCGCTGATCGACCCGCCGTCTGGGTGCGTGGACGCGGAGCCGACGCCGATCCGTGGCGGGGGCCCGGACGTCCTTCCGGACAGTTGACGGGCGATCCGTCAGCTCGCGTCGTGCGTGCGCTTGCCGATTTCGCGGCGCCACTGGCGATCACTGCCTTGGTGCGCCTGGCCGGTGCGTCGACGGGAGCAACCTATCGGGTGGTTCAGACACTGTCGGATCGTGAACTGGTGACCAGGCTCCCCCGCGGTGGGATCGGTGACGTCCGCTGGCCGAAGATGCTTCGTGAATGGGCGGCCGAAGCCGGCGCCAAAGCGCCGACGCCTCACGGCTTTCACGCGCCGGACGGGTTGGAAGCACTCTTCGATCAACTGCGTCAGCTCAGCGGTCACATCTACGCCGGTACTGCATCGGTAGCGGCGGCACCCTTTGCTCGGTACGCGCCCACTCGACGTGCCCACTTCCATGCCGACAACGTCGATCAGTTCGCCGACGCTCTCGGACTACGGCGGGTGGAATCCGGCGGTGACGTATGGATCACCGCTCCCCTCTCACCGTCTGCCTTCGACCGATTGCTCACCCGCGACGGCATCCGCATCGTCGCCCCCAGCCAAGCGTTCGCCGATCTGCTGGTCGGCCCGGACTCCGACGAGGCGGCGGCCGAGCACCTGCTCACATGGATGATCGAGAACGAATCGCAGTGGCGACGCGCCGCATCCCCTGCCACGGATCGCCCGTAGGAAAAAGAGGGGGCGTCTCTCGCCTACCCTGTCATGGTGGAAGAAACGAGTGCGCCCGATTACGCCGCGTACGCCGACACCAATCGACTGAAGCTGTTTTCGTTCACGATCGCGGAAAAACGGGCCGAGTACCTCTGGGTACTTCGTGCCTTCGACCATGCTCGCGCCAACTACACCGTCCTGCTGCATGCCGGAGCCGTCGCGCACATCCTCGAGAAGATCGGTGGATCGGATCCGGCGGCCGATCTGTCGGCAGCAGAGGTCACTCCCCTGTTGGATCAGCTCCATGTGTGGGAGATCCTCGAGCGCAGCTACGACGGCACCCGCGCGGCCACGCTGGCCGAGTACCGCAATCGCCACTTCGTCTACCAGTTCGGTCAGGCCGGATACCAGGTCTATCGATCAGTCGAAGACGTTCTCGCCGCACGCCTGGACTCGGCGTCGCTCTCGCGTCTCGCTCTGCCGGACCTGCTCGCAGACATGTCCGAACTCGCCGAGGCCAACCGAAGCTCCGACGGCGATCTGATCTTCCGCAAGCTCAAGCGCCTCGACTCGACACTCTCCGACATGGCTGATCGAGCCGCGCACTTCTATCTGACCCTCGGGGACCTCGTACGGACCACGGAGATCACTCCGCAGGCTTTCCTCACGCACAAGGACGCTCTGCTCACGCACATGCGGGAGTTCAGCTCCGATCTGGCTCGCTACGCCCCCAAGCTCAAGGAAGCGATCGAGCACGTCGAATCCACCGGGGTCGATCGCATGATCCGCCTCGCCGCCGCCAGTGACGAACGGGTGTTCGTCCCGATCACCGAACGCGAAGACGACTGGGCTGCGCGTTGGCGAGGATTGACCGCCTGGTTCGTCTCCGCGGAATCGGGGATCAGCGAGTCCGAGCGTCTACGTGAGGGCACGATGAGCGCGATCGCCGCGGTTCTGGCGCTCCTTCGCCGCGTCACGGAAACCCGTCGCGGCGGCGTCAGCCGTGAGAGCCAGCTCCGGCACCTCGCCGGCTGGTTCGCCGCCACGCCGTCCGAAGACGCAGCTCATGCTCTGTTCCAGGCAGTGTTCGACCTCGGTCGTCCACGCCATCTCTCGATGGTGCATCCGGACGCCGACATCATTTCGCACTCACGCTCGTGGTGGGAGGCACCGCCGGTCGAGATCGCGCGAACACTCGCCGAAACCGGCCGCCCGCCCTCACCCGGCTTGCCGAGCAAGGTCGCCCGCAACGACGGCAGCATCCGCCGCCTGCGCGAAGAGCAGTTGGCGGCGCAACGTACGCGCAGTGCCGCGGCGCAATCCCTCGCGTCGAACGGTGTTTATCAGCGCGAACTCAACGAGCAGGAGACCGAAGTTTTGCTGAGTCTGCTCAATGCAGCACTGACCGCGCGCGTTCCGGTGGTGGGACGCGTCAAGAGCTCCACCGGTAGCGAGAACGGGGTGAAGCTGACACTCAGTCCCTCGGACGGTTCGACCACCATCAAGACTGCTCGCGGACGAATGCATCTCGACGGCATCGAGGTCAGTGTTCGATGAGAGCTCGCGAGATCACGCCCCTTGCCCTCGACTCGTATCAACGCGCGGCGCGAGTGATCCTGTCCAACCACCTGATCACCTCGACGTACCCGGATCGAATTGCGTTGCCGCTCTTGCGCCGTTGGGCCACCGAACTGCGTGACGACCTTCTCGAACTGTTCGGCTACCGCCTCGAGGTGACGGAGACCACCGCGCGCCTGTTCACGGTGTCGGATCGGCTCAACCCGTCGGCACCGGCCAGAACTGCCTCCGAGCGAACCTTCGATCGCACGCGCTACGCGTACCTGGCGTTGTGCCTGGCCGCATTGGGCCGCGCCGGAAACCAGATCACGTTGTCGGAGTTGGCCGATCACGTCGCGGCTGACGCAGGGCAGGTCGACGGCGTGGAACTCTCCACCGATCGTGCGTCCGACCGCGACGCCTTCGTCGACGCAGTGGGCTGGCTCGGAGTCAGAGGCGCCATCGCCCTCGCCGACGGTGACGCAAACGGCTGGGCGTCCAATCCCGAAGCGGGAGAAGCGCTCTACGACATCGACCGTTCCGTCGTCGTAGCGCTGTTCCGTCCACCGCGCGCCCTGCAACACCTACACTCCATCCGCGGACTCCTGGCCGTCGAGACCTCGAGCGCCTCCGAGGACGACGGAATTCCCGTGGACGCGAAAGAGATCGGACGCCGAGTACGTCGGGCACTCGTCGAGCGCCCGGTCGTACTGGCCGGTGAACTCGATCAGCACGAATTGATCGCGTTGGCGCAGCCCAAGACCGCGTCGGAAGTCGAACTACTGACGGGGTTGGTGGCCGAGCGCCGCGCCGAGGGAATCGCGATGATCGATCCCACCGGTCGCCTCTCCGACGTCCGCTTCCCGAGCACCGGAACGATCGCTCAGGTGGCACTTCTCCTGGCCGGCGAGATTGCCGACCGCGTACTCGACGTCGACGCTCCTGAACTGCCGAAACTTCCGATCCCGCACGTGTCGGACGATCATCTGATCGAACAACTCGATGCCGCCATCCCCGAGGCCGGGATCTTCGAGGACCTCGCCGACGAGGACGACGACTTCGTGCTGCCCGCCGGCGAACCGGCCGAGCCACCGCCACCCGTCACGTACCCGAAAATCGACGACGACTGGCTCGCTGACAAGGTCACCGAGTTGGTGGACCAGTTCGGGCGAACTTTCGCGGCGCAGTGGCAGGCCGATCACAACGGGCTGCGCAAGCAGGCGCTCGGGTTGCTGCAACGTCTGCGCCTGACGCATGCGGTCGACGGCGGCGTACTGGTGTTGCCCGTCCTTGCCCGGTACCGCGACGTAGTGGTCTCCGTGCGCGAACGCGATCCTCAGATCGACTTCGCGGTGGACAACTCCGCACCGGATCCGGTCGACGAATTCGGCCCCGAACCTTCCCCCAACGGCGAACTATCAGAGGTAGAGAACGTATGAGCAACGCCCGCTTCCGACCTACTCGGGCTGGAATCATCAACCTCTGGGATTACCGAGACCAAGAGTTCTCGTTCGCCGACGGTCGACTGGTTCTGCGGGGACCCAACGGATCCGGCAAGACCAAGGCCCTCGAGGTCCTGTTCCCGTTCGTCTTCGACGGCCGCATCGAACCGCGGCGCCTCAACCCGTTCGCCGGTGAAGAGCGCACGATGAAGTCCAACCTGCTCTACCGGGGCCAGGACAGCGCGCACTCCTACGTGTGGATGGAGTTCTGCCGCGGCTCCCTCGAAGATCCCGAGTCGGTGACCGTGGGTATCGGCATGCGGGCAACCCGAACCAACGACAAGGTCACCCGCTGGTACTTCGTCGCCGACGGCCGCGTCGGAGTCGACTTCTCGCTGATCGGCAACGACGATCGTCCTCTCACCAAGAAGCAGTTGGCCGAACAACTCGGCAGCGATTCCATCACCGACCGTCCCCTCGACTACCGCACAGCCATCGACGCGCGAATGTTCGGTCTCGGAGTGCAGCGCTACGACCAGCTGATCAATCTCATTCTCACGCTTCGCCGTCCCCAGCTCGCGAAGAACCTCGACCCGAAGGGCCTTTCGCAGGCACTCACCGACGGTCTCCGTCCACTCGACGATCAGTTGGTCCTCGAAGCTGCGCGTTCGTTCAGCGACATGGAGGAAGTCGGCCGCGCGCTCGAGGGGCTCGCGGCCGCCGATCAGGCAGCCCAGAGTTTCATCGGGGTCTACACCAAGTACCTGCGTCAGCAGTCTCGCGGAGAGATCGAACAGGTCAGCACCCGCCTCGCAGCGGTCACCAGAGGTGTTGCCGCCATGGACGAGTCGTCGCTCGCCCAGACCCGCAGCCGTGAGGCGCGGGCAGCAGCCGAGGAGCGCTTCAACCAGGCCGAGCAGGCACTCGAGAACGCGCGCGCCAATGTCGAAGCACTGCAACGCTCGAGCGCGTACGAAGGCAAACAGCAACTCGACGACCTCGCCCAGGCCGTCGCGACGCTCAAGCTCTCGACCGAGCAGCAGGCAGACAAGTCCCGGAAAGCGCAGGCCGCACTCGCTCAACGCGGCGACGAAGCCGACAAGGCTGCATCGTCGGTCAAGCGTGCGGCCGAAGCACTCTCGCGCGCCGAGGACGAACTGCAGGCGGCCGCTGAGGACGCCGGCATCGTCTGGACTCCCCTGCCCGACGGCTCACGCAGTGACCAGATCACGGCAGCAGTCCGTGGCCATGCCGAGGAGCGTGACGGTGACGTACGCGTCGTCCGCACCGCACTGGCGACCGTCGAGAAGGCGGCGACCGAACGAACCCGGGCCGAAAACAGCTCTCGCCGTGGACAAGAGCTGCTCGAAGCGTCCAAGGCGGCTGTACTCGAGGGCGAAGCTGCCGTGGAACTCGCACGCAGTCAGTGCGCCAGCGGGCTGCGCGCGTGGTGGACCGATCACTCCTCCCTGTTTTCGGCTGTCGGCGCCGACACGTCGCTGTTCGAAGCTCTCGACGCGGCGCTCGCCGAAGTCGGCGACGAAGACGCTCCGGCGCTGTCCGCAGTTCTCGCCGAGCACACCGAAGCCGGCACCGAGACGCTGCGCGAGCGTCGACGTGAGGCCGAAGCTGAAATATCTGCCTCACACGCCTCCATCGCGGCTCTCAAATCCGAGCGCAAGGCCGTCTCGGCGGAACACGACGACGCTCCGCCTGCCTTCCACGCACGCACCGACAACCGCAGTGAACTGGGTGGTGCACCGCTGTGGCAGTTGGTGCGCTTCGCCGACTCCGTCGAACCAGACGTGGCCACGGGAATCGAATCCGCACTCCAGGCGGCAAATCTGCTCGACGGCTGGGTCTGCCCGGACGAGAAGATTCCCGAGCACGTCAGCGAGCAGTTCCTGACGGCTCTGCCCGTCAAGCAGCGTCCGAAGGGACGAACGCTGGCGGACGTCCTCGAGGTCGAAGGCAATGCCGACGTACCCGACGCTCGGGTACAGGACATTCTCGCGTCGATCAGTCTCGTCGAGGCACCGGGAGACTCCGATGCAAGCGTCGCGATCGGCGTCGACGGCCGCTTCTGGCAGGGCGTCGCGCGTGGCCGGCACGTCAAGGCCGACGCCGAGTACATCGGCACCACAGCACGGGCGCGTCGACGCGAGGCTCGGATCACCGAGATCGACGCGGCTCTGGAAGAACTTGCCGCGGCAGTCGATACGGCCAAGGCACTGGTGGCGCAGACCAACGAGCAACTGAGCCGGATCAACTCTGCGGCAAAGGAATTGCCGAAGACAGGTTCGATCCTGCGCGCACTCAAGACGGTCACCGAATCCGCCGGCGCACTCCGTACTCGCTCGGAGGCCACGGAAACGGCACAACGCGAACTCGATGCGGCGATCGCTGATCTCGCGGCGAAGGAAAAGCAACTCCGAGCGACGGCGTCGCAGCACCGGACGCCGCATATCGGCCGTGAACTCGACTCCCTCGCGGCGGCGATCCGCCATTTCGAGAAGCAGGGCGAACTGGCGCTGCGCTGCCGACGGGAGCATGCCAAGGAAGTCGAACTCGAACGCGAGTCTCGCGACCGTCTCGACGAATCACGCGCCAATGCGGAGGAATTCGCCGAGGAAGCCGCCATCGCCGAGGAGAGTCTGCTCCAGCAGGTGCAGCGTCTCGAGACGCTGCGCGACACCCTCGGTGCCAGCGCCGAGCAGATCGACCTGGACCTGGCAAAAGCCCGCGCGAAGATCGAAGAATGCAAGGTCGAACAGCGTGCGGCGCGAAAGGCGTACGACGCCGCCGTCCTCCAGATCGGCACGGCGGAGGGTGCGTACAACACCGCCGTGGAGACCTTGCGTCACACCCTGACCGAAACCCGCAGTGATGCAGAGCGACTCGCACCCTACGCGCGCCCGGACCTTCTCGAGTTGTTGGGCGTCAAGGAACATCTGAGCTGGCCGGCAAGTTCAGCGGCGTGGATGAGCCCCGATCAGTTGGTCTACCGCATCCAGAACGAAGATCGCAGCGAGGACGCAGCCCACCCGCCCGTCCTCCCCGAAGACGTCGACAGGTTGTACCGAGCGCTCGAGGCTGCGACCTCGGCAGTCCGAGTCACCGACGGCGCCCGAAAGGCAACCCGCACGGCACTGACCTCGGCGCTGCAGGACTTCGACGCGCAACTCGCAGCAGCCGGACAGGACTACCGTCTGCAGTGGGATGCACCGGATGGGCTGACCGTCGTACGAGTCCAGGACGATCAGGGCTATTCGTCGATCGGCGAGTTCGCAACACGGATCCACGACGCTCGCGGCGATCAGGAGCAGTTGCTCACCGAGTCCGAGCGTCGCATTCTCGAAGATGCCCTGTTGACCGGATTGGCTCAGCAGATCCACGAGCGCACGGTCGACGCACGCGAGTTGATCGCACAGATGGGCACCGAGATGCGTGAGCGTCGGATGTCCTCAGGCAATACCATCGGCGTTCACTGGGTGCTCGCCGACAACCTCGACGACAGCTCGCGGGCGATCTCCAAGCTGCTGGATCGAGACGCATCGGCCCTCGGCGTCGATGAACTGGCAACTCTGCGAGCACATTTCGCGACGCAGATCCGTACCGCCCGCGCGGCGCACCCCGAACGCTCGTACCCGGAGATTCTGTCCTCGGCGCTCGACTACCGTCAATGGCGCGTGTTCTCGTTCACCCTCATCAGCGGTGAGGGCAAGGAAGACCGTCTTACCGTCGCGCGGCACAGCGCGCTGTCCGGTGGCGAGCAGTCCGTCTCGCTGCACCTTCCTTTGTTCGCCGCGGCGCACGTCATGTTGGACTCGG
Source organism: Rhodococcus sp. no. 34 (assembly GCF_054589475.1). Taxonomy (NCBI): domain Bacteria; kingdom Bacillati; phylum Actinomycetota; class Actinomycetes; order Mycobacteriales; family Nocardiaceae; genus Rhodococcus; species Rhodococcus sp. no. 34. The sequence goes on along the minus strand of NZ_BAAILK010000046.1, from coordinate 77,538 downwards.
CCGACCCGCACGCCCCGCGTCTGCTGGCACTCGACGAGGCTTTCGCCGGTGTCGACGACAACGGTCGCAGCGAGCTTCTCGGCTTGAGCGTTCAGTTCGACCTGGACCTCTTCATGACCGGCTACGACCTGTGGATCACATACGCAGACGTCCCCGGCTGTGCGCACTACGACCTCGCGCACTCCACGGCCGAACAGGCTGTCAGCGCCGCGCTGCTGGTCTGGTCGAACGGTGAGCTGCTTGCCGAGCACGACGGAACGGATCTGGCGAGGGCATTGGGCTCGCCGCTACGGCGCCGGGTACCGACACCAGCCGAAGGTGCGTTGGACTACGCCTAGAAACTGCTGTGCGCCTTTATTAACCGCGGGCGGTTAATAAAGGCGCACAGCAGGGGTTCAGCGAAGCGAAATACCCAGTAGGGCGTCGACGGCATCGGCGAACTCGCCGGGTGCCTGCGTGTCGGATCCGCCGCCCTCGATGGCGCGGCGGGCCCAACCGTCGAGCGCGTCGAGCGCCTTCGGGGTGTCGAGATCGTCGGCCAGGTGCTGACGCAAACGCGCAACAGTGTCGGTGGCAGACGGCGCAGAACCGACAGCAGCGGCCTCGCGCCACACCTTCAGGCGCGACTGAGCATCCGCGAGGACCTGATCGGTCCACGCGCGATCCTGGCGGTAGTGGCCGGACAGCAGTCCGAGACGGATTGCCGCTGGGTCCACCCCCTCGCCGCGCAGCTTGGAGACGAAGACCAGGTTTCCCCGACTCTTCGACATCTTTTCGCCGTCGAGACCGATCATGCCGGTGTGCACATAGTGCCGCGCGAATCGGCGATCACCCGTTGCCGATTCGGCATGCGCAGCCGAGAACTCGTGGTGCGGGAAGATCAGATCGCTGCCACCGCCCTGGACGTCGAAGCCGGAGCCGATGCGGTTGAGTGCAATCGCCGCGCATTCGATGTGCCAGCCGGGGCGACCCGGCCCGAAGGGTGAGGGCCACGAGGGCTCGCCCGGACGCTCCGCACGCCAGACAAGTGCGTCGAGCGGATTGCGCTTTCCGACGCGATCGGGATCTCCGCCGCGTTCGGCAAAAAACTTCTCCATCGTCGCGCGGTCGTAGCCCGACTCGTAGCCGAACTGCTCGGTCGCGTCGGCACGGAAGTAGACGTCGGGGAACTCCGCGTCGTCGACGATGTACGCGGCGCCGGACGCCACGAACTTCTCCACCAACTCGACTACTTCGTTCACCGATTCGACGGCGCCGATGTAGTCCTTCGGCGGAAGCACACGCAGCGCTTCCATGTCCTCGCGGAAGAGTGCCGTCTCACGCATGCCGAGGACGATCCAGTCCTCGCCGTCGCGATTGGCTCGCTCGAACAGCGGGTCGTCCACGTCGGTCACGTTCTGGACGTAGTGGACATCGTGTCCGGCGTCGCGCCAGATGCGGTTCACGAGGTCGAACGTGAGGTACGTGGCCGCGTGGCCGAGGTGGGTGGCGTCGTACGGGGTGATGCCGCAGACGTACATCGTCGCCTTCTTGCCCGGGGTGACGGGGCGAACCTGACGGTCGGCTGTGTCGTACAGCCGCAACGGCGGCCCCTGACCGGGAACGGACGGGAGTGCGGTATCGGACCAAGACTGCATGCTGCCGAGCCTAGTGGAGACTGCTCTGAGGCTGGGAAGGTGCTGGCTGATCCTGCTCCGGTTCGGGCGTCGACGCGAGCTTGCTCGGCCACCAGATCTTCTGACCGATGTCGTAGGTCAGGGCCGGGACCAGCAAGGATCGGACGATCAGAGCGTCGAGCAGGACACCGAACGCCACGATGAACGCGATCTGCGCGAGGAACAACAGCGGGATCACCGCCAACGCCGAGAAGGTTGCTGCCAGAACAACTCCGGCAGAGGTGATCACCCCGCCGGTCACGGTGAGTCCCCGCAGCGCACCCGCCCGAGTGCCGATCTTCAGCGCTTCCTCACGCACCCTCGTCATGAGGAAGATGTTGTAGTCGATTCCCAGGGCCACGAGGAACACGAACGCAAACAGCGGGACCACCGGATCCGCGCCGGGGAACCCGAAGACGTGGTCGAACACCAGCGACGAAATGCCCAGTGTCGCAGCAAACGAGAGCACAACGGTGCCCATGAGAAGCAGCGGTGCGAGAAGCGAACGCAGCAACAAGGAGAGAATCACGAACACCACGATGATCACCACGGGAATGATGAGTGTCCGGTCCCGTGTCGAGGTGGTCTTCGTGTCGAGGTCGGTCGCAGTGACGCCACCGACCAATGCGTCGGCGCCCTCCACTGAGTGAACTGCATCACGTAGCCGCACGATGGTGTCTTCGGCCTCGAGTGAGTCGGCAGCGTCAGTCAAGGTCGCCTGCAGGGAGACTCGTCCGTCGACAACCAGTGGGGCTCCCCCGTTCTGCACGACGCTCACGTCGCTGACGCCCTCCACGCGACTGGCTGCCGCAACGGCGTCCACCTGATCCGCATTCGCGATGACCACGGCCGGTGAACCCGAACCCGCGTCGAAGTGCTCGCCGAGAATCTCCTGGCCTGCAACCGAATCGACGTCGAGCAAGAAGATGTCGGACGAAGAGACACCGCTGGCTTTGAACTGCGGCATCATCAGCGCGAAGATCACAAGCACCAGCGTCGACGCCACCCAGAAGCGGCGCGGGTGCCGTCCGATTCGAGCAGCGAGCCCGGCCCAGAACCGGTGATCGTTCGCCTCGTCGTGGTGCTCGCGGTCGGCATCGAACTTCGGCTTGGTCGGCCAGTACGCCGTCCTCCCGAACAGAACCAGGACAGCAGGTAGGAAGGTCATCGATGCGAGGAAGGACGCGGCGATACCGATGGCGGCCACCGGACCGAGTCCGCGGTTCGAGTTCAGGTCGGAGAGCAACAGGCACAGAACGCCCGCGATGACCGTTCCCGCAGACGCTGCGACAGGTTCGAGCGTCGCGCGCCACGCAGTGCGCATTGCTGCGTACTTGTCCTTCTCGATCCGCAACTCTTCCCGATAGCGAGAGACCAGAAGCAGCGCGTAGTCGGTGGCGGCACCGAACACGAGGATGAACAGGATGCCCTGGCTCTGACCGTTCAGTGCGATGACGTCCGCGTCCGCGAGCAGATACACGAGCAAGCTCGACAATCCGAGTGCGAAGATCGCCGAAAAGATCACCACGAACGGCAGGATCGGGCTCCGGTAGACGATGATCAGGATCACGATCACGACGGATCCGGCTACCAACAACAGCAATCCGTCGATACCGGCGAATGCTGCCGACAGGTCCGCAACCTGCCCAGCGGGGCCGGTCACCTTGACCGTCAGTCCGTCCGGGCTCGACTCCAGCGCCGCGCGCAGCGCTTTCACGCTGTCCTTGACCTCGAGGGTGCTGTCGACCGGCAGGAACATCTGCAACGCCTGGCCGTCGGCCGACGGGATCGGCGGCGATGAGGCGTCGCCGAATCCCTCGGTACCGACAAACGAATCGACGGTCTGGGAAAGCAAGGTGGAGTCGGCGGGCTCGAGGCCACCCGGTCGTTCCGCCACGATGATGGCCGGCACGAAGCGCGTGTCCGTGAAGCTCTCTTGAAGCTTTGCCACCTCGGTCGCTTCGGCCGACGCGGGCAGGAACGACGTGTTGTCGTTCTGCTGCACCGTGCTGAGCTTTCCGGCGAACGGACCGCCGAATCCTCCGATTGCCAGCCAGCCGATCACGAGGAGAGCTGGCACAATCCATCGAAGGCGACGAACAGGACGATTTTGTACTGGTGTGCTCACTGGGTCTCCAGGGATCGGCAGCAGAGGACTTGCCGACTATTTTGTTCAGCATGCTGAGTAATTGCAAACGGAAGGCAGAAAAATGAGCAGCGACGGCCTGGACGACTGGCCCACCGGCCGGCTGTTGTCCACCGCTGCACGCCTGGTGGAGCACTCGTGGGAGAAGGTCTTGCGGTCTCAGGACATGACGCACGCGGGCCTGATCGTGCTCCACTCGATCGCCGGTGGGGCGGCGTCTCAACGCGACATCGCGAAGAACGCCCGAGTCACCGATCAGACGATGAGCCGCACGATCGACCGTCTCGAACGAGCGGGTTACGTCACTCGTGACACCGATCCGAGGGACGAGCGTCGGCGCGTGATCGCGATAACCGACGCCGGAAGACTGACGTACGAGCGACTACTGACGCTCGAGAAGGAAGATGCGGCGTTGACCGTCGGCGTCGGGGACGTCGCCGCGCTGCGCGAACAACTACTGCGATTGGTTCGCTCACCCGGATTGAAGACGGCAACTCGCGAACAGCAGGAAACGTCTCGCGACTAGAAGGCCGGCCAGGGAATCGTTCGATGGCCGTTCGGTTCGGGCATCACGGCCGACTCTGCGAACTGCATCGCCCGCACCGCCAAAGCCACGATCTCTTCCTCGGTGATCAGGACGGACAACTCGTCGCCGAGATCCCCGTCGAGAGTTGTCGCGAATTCGGCGACGTCGGCAATCAAGGCACCGGGTACGGGCTGCCCGGCCCACCCCCACAACACGGTCCGCAGCTTGTTCTCCGAGTGAAGACAGATTCCGTGATCAACGCCGTACACCGAGCCGTCGACGCCCTCGAGGGCGTGACCACCTTTACGGTCGGCGTTGTTGATGAGGACGTCCAGAACGGCCATTCGCTGCAGCCGTGGATCGTCCGCATGGATCAGGGAGACGGGTTCACCCTCCGAGTCGAAGGCCTGCAGGACCTCGAACCACCCCGGCGGAACGTTGCCGGGACTGCACAGGTCCACCATCTCGAGTCCGCCAGATCCATCCGCACGGCGATCGACGGTGTCGATCCATCGCTGCACCATGCCTGGACCGAAAGGACCGTCCCGCAACACTGTTCGCGGAATCACTCCCCAACCCAGCGCCTCGGACACGCGGTACGACGCGACCTCACGCCCCGCCAGAGTGCCGTCCGGGAAATCCCACAGTGGGCGTTCACCCCGGACCGGCTTGTAGACCACGCGGGTGGACTTCTCCCCCAGAGTCGACTCACATACCAGCGTGGCGTTGCTCGCCGTGGTGATCTGACCGATCAGAGTCAGATCACCCTCGAGCAGAACGTCCGGCACACCAGGTTCGGACACGACGTCAGACCTCGTCGTCGTCTGCGTCGTCGATCGCGAAACCGAAGGACTCCCCGCGTCGGTACCCATTGGTGCGGATGCAGACGTGCCCCTCGGGCGCCAACGGTTCACCACACAGCGGGCACGGCGCGCGTCCGGCCGCGATGACGCGTTCGGACCGCAGCGAAAACTCGCGCGCTTGCTCCGGGGTCAGGAACACACGGACCGCGTCCGGACCGTCGTCGGCGTCGTCGAGGACAACCGATTCGTCGAACTCCGTCTCGCTGACGGCAAGCAGCTCCACGACGACCGCCCCGGCATCGGCGTCCCAACCGAGCCCCATCGTGCCGACCCGAAACTCCGCGTCGAGCGGTGTGACCAGCGGGCTGAGGTCGGAGACGTCGTCGGCTTGTGGCGGAACCTCGGTTCCGAAGCGTCGATGTACCTCTTCGAGGAGTAAGCCCATGCGATCGGCGAGGACCTGAACCTGCTGCTTCTCGAGCAGCACACTCACCACCCGTGATTCGTGCACGGCCTGGAGATAGAAAGACCTGTCACCGGGTTCGCCCACCGTTCCTGCGACAAATCGGTCAGGAGTGCGAAATACGTGAATCGCGCGCGACATTGCACCTCCTCGAGTTCGAGCAGAACATCACTGAATACCCATTATCCGTCACAGCTCACGCACCGACCTCTCCGCCGGGGACGGACTCCTGCGCGGGAGCCGAACCGTTGGTCGCGGCCTTCGCCGCACCGATCGCGGCGAGTACGTCTCCGGTGTCGTTGACGCGAAGAACGAACGGCAGTGTCGCCGTGTAGCGAATCACACTGACCGAGGCGGGCTCGGCGACGATGCGCTGGAACGAATCGAGGTGCATCGCAAACGCGTCGGCGAGAACCGATTTGATGACGTCACCGTGCGTGCACGCGATCCAGACGACGTCCTTGCCGTGTTCTTCGGCCAGCCGTGCGTCGTGCTCTCGGATCGCGGCAACGGCTCGCGCCTGTACCTGGGCCAGCCCTTCACCGCCGGGAAACACTGCACCGGAAGCGTGGCGCTGCACCACTTTCCAGAGCGGTTCTTCCAAGAGTTCCTTGAGCGGGCGACCCGTCCAGTCGCCGTAATCGACCTCGATGAGGCGATCCTCGACCACCGGCGTCAGACCACGGTCGACGGCAATGGGGCCGACCGTCTGCTCACACCGCAACAGCGGCGAGCGGACGATCTCCGCGATGTCCAGACCGACCAGCCGATCGACGACGCCTTCGGCCTGTTTCCGGCCGTGGTCGTCGAGTTCCACACCCGGCGTTCGACCGGCCAGGGTATGGGCAGTGTTGGACGTCGACCGCCCGTGCCGCAGTAGGACAACTGTCATTCCACAACCCTAATGGGGCGGTGGCCGCACGGACGGGTGGTCGACGTCGAAACGGGCCCTATGTCGCAGACACGACCCCTGTGGCCAGCAACGCAAGGACGACTACGCCGAGAGCGATTCTGTATCCGACGAACCAGTACATGGAGTGATCGACAACAAATCGAAGCAGCCACGCGATCGCTGCGTAACCGACCGCGAAGGCGATGACGGTTGCCACCAGCAACTGCGGACCGCTCGCGTTCAGACCCTCACCGGCCGGCTCGAAGGCATCCGGGAGGCTGAACAAACCGGAGGCGAGAACTGCCGGAATCGCCAACAGGAACGAGTAACGGGCTGCGGCCTCACGGGTGAGTCCGAGGAAAAGGCCGGCACTGATCGTGCCACCCGAACGTGAGACACCCGGGATGAGCGCGAGCGCCTGAGCCGAACCCATGATGATGCCGTCGCGCGCTGTGAGCGATTCGATCGGGCGCGTCTTGCGTCCGTAGTACTCGGCAGCAGCGATGACGAGCGCGAACACGATCAGCATCGTGGCAATCAGCCACAGATTGCGTGCGCCGGTACGGATCTGGTCTTTGAAGAAGAACCCGAGGATGCCGACCGGGATGGTGCCGATGATGACGTACCAGCCCATCCGGTAATCGAGATCGCCCCGGTGCTCGGCATTGAACACACCTCGGAACCAGGCAGTGATGATCCTCACGATGTCGCGTGCGAAGTAGATCAGGACCGCCAACTCGGTGCCGAGCTGCGTCACCGCGGTGAACGACGCGCCGGCGTCACTGCCGAAGAATATCTCCGACACGATTCGCAAATGTCCGGAAGACGAGATGGGCAGGAACTCGGTCAAGCCCTGCACGAGGCCCAGGATCACGGCCTGGAGCCAGGTCATCGCTTCGCCCATCACTCACCGATCCCGGCTGATTCGAATGGGGTTACTGCACACAGGTTTCGTGTGTCGGGTTCACGTTTCACCGGCGCCACGCTACCGGGGCCCACGGCGCCGCGCCGCGCCCGGCACGTCCGTGTCCGAATACCCCGACTCGAGGCGAGCGCCTACTAGTCTGCACGTGGTGAGATCT
>NZ_BAAILK010000046.1:0-69900 GCF_054589475.1 Rhodococcus sp. no. 34 | reverse complement strand
CTCGGGTGCCGCACTTGCGCACACGAGTCGGGCGCGAGATGCAGGCGGTTATGAAGCACAGATCTGTCGGAACGAGCGGACTTCGGGTCTCGCGACTTGGGCTCGGCACACTGACATGGGGACGCGACACGGACGGCGACGAGGCTGCTGCGCAGCTACTCGCGTTCGCCGAGGCCGGCGGAACCCTGGTCGACACCTCGCCCGCCTACGGCGCCGGTGCGGCGCAACGGATCCTCGCCGAGTTGCTCGACGACGTCGTTCCACGTGACGAACTCATCATCAGCTCGAGCGCCGGCATCGACCCCACACCGATCGGCACCGACCGCGTCGACTGCTCGCGGCGCGGATTGCTCCGCCAGCTCGACGCGACTCTTCGTGAACTCGGAACCGACTTCCTCGACATGTGGCAGGTCGCAACCTGGGATCCGCTCACGCCTGTCGACGAGGTTGCAGCAACCCTCGACTACGCCGTCTCGAGCGGCAAGGTGCGGTACGTCGGAGTTCGCGGCTACCTCGGCTGGCAGCTCGCGACGGCCGTAGGAGCCGGTGGCGCAACAACACTCGCCGCGACGCAGGCCGAGTACTCGTTGCTCGCACGCGGCGTCGAGGAAGAATTGTTCGCAGCGGCGGCCCATCACGGCGTCGGAGTGTTCGCCGCAGTACCCCTCGCGGGCGGTGTGCTGACCGGCAAGTACCGCGACGGCATTCCCGTCGATTCCCGCGGCGCCGACGAAGCACATTCACAGGATGTGCAGAGCTATCTGACCGATTCCTCGATCCGGGTGGTCGACGCAGTCGTTACCGCTGCCGACGGTCTGGGTACTTCCCCACTGGCGGTGGCACTGGCCTGGGCGCGCGATCGCGCCGGGGTGGCCAGCGCCGTCGTCGGCACGCGTGATCTCGCCCAGTTGACAGGAGTACTGGCAACCGAAGAATTGGAACTTCCGAAAGCGATTGCCGCGGCTCTCGACGATGTGAGCGCTTGATCTGTCCCGCTGATCGAAATACCGGAGGTATCGTGTTGGCGAGGGCAGGCTAACCTAGTAGGCAACGCTTGACTACAGCCTCAGGAGAATCAATGACCACGCTCGACGTAGACAGCCTTTCCGCAGACGCAGGCCCAGCCTTCTCCGAACGAATCAAGACCGAGACGGACGCAGCACACCGCGAGACGGAGCAGTCGCGATTCGTAGGCGCACTTCTCGGCGGTGAGCTGACCACGGCTGGCTACGCCGCTCTTCTGGGACAGACGTACCTCGTCTACACGAGCCTCGAAGAGGCCGGCCGCACACACGCCGACAACGAGTTGGTCGCCCCGTTCCTGTCCGAGGATCTGTTGCGCGTGGCTTCACTCGAGGCCGATCTCGAGTTCCTCGGCGGACCGAACTGGCGCGACGAACTCGTGGCACTGCCGGCAACCGAGCGCTACATCGCCCGCCTGAAGGAGGTGGCGTTCGACTGGCCTGCCGGCTTCGTCGCACATCACTACCTTCGGTACATGGGCGATCTCTCGGGCGGACAGATCATCCGCCGGATGCTCGAACGCGCCTACGGATTCGAGACCGACGGACTTCGCTTCTACATCTTCGAAGGCATCCCCAAGCCGAAGCCTTTCAAGGACGACTACCGCTCGAATCTGGATGCACTGCAGATTCCTGCCGAGGAACAGCAGCGTTTCATCGACGAGGTGAATCTGGCATACCGCCTCAACGGTGACCTGTTCGCCGACCTCGAAGGCGACATCGAGAGCTACCTCGTCAAATGATGAAGCGCTTGGCCGCGGCGACTCTGGTCGCAGCAGCCGGTTTCGGTCTGGTGGCTTGCGGTCCCAGCGACAATTCCACGACATCTCAGGGTGCCAGGACCGCGGTACTCGAAGATTCCAGCCCGGTTCCCGTGTCCGACAACCCGACCGCGACACTGCCCGTGACGGTGAAGAGCTTCGACGGCGTCGACGTGACCATCACCGACAACAGCCGGATCGTTGCGGCCGACCGCTACGGGACGCTCGCGACGACGACGGTGGCGCTCGGCCTCGGTGACAATCTCGTCGGCCGCGACACCGCCGCCAAGTTTCCTGCAGTCGCGGACGTGCCGGTTGTCACGGTCGGCGGCCAATCGCTCAACACCGAGGCAATTCTCGACCTCAATCCCACCGTTGTTCTCACCGACACGAGTATCGGGCCCAAGAGCGTCCAGGATCAGTTGCGCGCCGCCGGTGTTCCCGTCGTCTTCTTCGATCCGACCCGGACACTCGAGGGTGTGCCGGGACAACTCCAGGCCGTCGCCGACGCGCTCGGCGTCCCCGCCCAGGGCGCGGCGCTGGTCGATCGGACCGAATCGGAAATCGCTGGAGCTCGCGATCTGGTCCCCACCGAGGGCGATGCACTGAAAATCGCGTTCCTCTACATGCGCGGATCGGCCATCACCATGATCGGCGGTGAAGGGTCCGGAGCAGATTCCTTGATCGAGGCACTCGGCGCCACCGATGCAGGAACCGCCTCGGGCATCACACAACAGTTCGTGCCCATCACCAGCGAAGCGCTCATCGCCGCAGCGCCTGACGCCCTGCTGATGATGACGGACGGATTGGCATCGATCGGCGGAATCGACGGCCTCGAAAAGGTCCCTGGCATCGCTCAGACGCCGGCTGGAAAGAACAAACGAGTAGTCGACATGGCGGACGGTGTACTGCTCAGCTTCGGGCCGAACACCGGACGCGTCATGGCGGCACTCGCCGAAGCGATCTACGAGCCCGGTGGATCGTGAGCAAAGATTCGTGAGTGCTGATTCGTGAGTACAGAGACAGGTAGTTCCGAAGCAGGTAAGACTGTGTCCGCAGCCGAGGATTCCCATGACGTCGGGGGCGCCGACAAGTCGGCGTCTGGCCCCGCGTCGCGGTCGCGGGTGAGTGCGGTTCTGGTCAGCTTGACTCTCGCCCTCGTGATCGTCGCGGTGCTGTCGGCGTGCATCGGTCAAGTTCCGACGTCGCCTCTCGAGGTTTTGGGCAGCATCCTGCATCGCATCGGGCTCGACCTCGGTCCGATGCCCGCCCATCCCAGCGGTGAAGTGACTTTGTGGGAGGTTCGATTCCCCCGCGTCGTGCTCGCCATCTGTGTCGGCGCGGCGCTGGGATGTTCCGGTGCGCTCCTGCAGGGTGTGTTCTCCAATCCGCTCGCAGAACCCGGAGTGATCGGAGTGTCTGCGGGCGCGGCAGTTGGCGCGAGTGCTGTCATCGTCGTCGGGGGAACGTTCGTGGCCGGCTGGGCCGTTGCTGCGGCTGCGTTCGTCGCCGGGCTGGTCACCACCGCGGCGGTCTACCTGCTGGCTCGGCACGAAGGCCGAACCGAAGTGGTGACGTTGGTGCTGACGGGCGTCGCGATCAACGCGTTCGCCGGCGGGCTCATCGCGTTCTTCACCTTCGTCGCCAGCCCGTCCGCTCGCGATCAGATCGTGTTCTGGCAACTCGGCTCACTCAACGGCGCTTCCTGGAACGCAGTCCTGATCGTGGCGCCGATGACCGTCATCGGGATCGCCGCGACCATGATGATCGCCCCACGTCTCGACCTGCTGGCGCTCGGTGAACACGCGGCCCGTCATCTGGGCGTCAACGTCGAACGGCTTCGCCAGTTCGCGGTACTGATCGTCGCTCTCCTGGTCTCGGCGAGTGTTGCCTTCACCGGCATCATCCTCTTCGTCGGTCTGGTCGTTCCGCACCTGATGCGCATTCTCGTCGGACCTGGCCACCGCTCGCTGATTCCGGCGAGCGCCCTCGCCGGCGCACTGGTTCTGCTTGTCGCAGATCTGGGCTCGCGGTCGCTGATCGACAACGCAGACCTGCCCCTCGGAATGCTGACCGCTCTGGTGGGCGGCCCCTTCTTCTTCTGGCTTCTCCGACGCACGCGCGCGCAACAGGGCGGGTGGGCATGAGCAGCCTCGTAAGAAACTGGCGCGAACTGTTCGGCCGCGTCACCCCCGAACCGAAGAGCCCATCCGTCGGTGATGTCACCCTCGAGGCGCGCGACATCACCGTTGAACGCGGTGGTCGGCAGATTCTGGAAGGCGTGTCCATCGAAGTCCGGGCAGGCGAGCTAGTCGTTCTCGTCGGACCGAACGGCGCCGGTAAGTCGACTCTTCTTGCGGCGTTGGCCGGTGATCAGCCCGTCATCGCTGGGCGGGTGGACGTTGACGGCACCGACCTCACTCAGTGGTCGCCGATCGACATGGCGCGCCGACGCGCGGTGCTCCCCCAGAAACACACCATCGGATTTTCGTTCAGCGCTCGCCAGGTGGTTCGTATGGGACGTGCGCCATGGACCGGAACTCGCCGAGAAGACCGCGACGGCGCTGCTATCACCGCGGCGATGAAGACCTGCGATGTCGAGGGGTTCGCCAATCGGCCGTTTGCCGTGCTGTCCGGTGGCGAGCAGGCGCGAGTCGCACTTGCGCGGGTGCTGGCGCAGGAGACGTCGACCATCCTGCTGGACGAGCCGACTGCAGCTCTCGACCTCGGACACCAGGAAGCGGTGATGTCCGTGGCGCGCGCTCGCGCTGCGGACGGCGATGCCGTCGTCGTCGTTTTGCACGACCTCGCGTTGGCAGCGGCGTACGCGGATCGGATCGTCGTGCTCGAAAACGGCCGCATCGCCGCTGACGGTCCCCCGGAATCGGTGTTGCACGAAGAGCTTCTGACCCGCGTCTACGGTTATCCGGTCGAGGTGTTCCCGCATCCGACAACCGGAGCAACGCTGGTCATCCCGCGCCGAGAATTCACCGAACAGAATCGATGATCGATCCCAGCCTGTTCAGGACGGCTCTCACCGTCGGCAGGCTGCGGCCGTCGCCCTCACGAACTCCGTCACCGGGACCGGGCTGTGACCAATCAGCCTCCGTGGACAGAACTGCGTCGCGGACCACACCGGCGATGCTTCGCTCGTCGGTCAGATCGATGTCGGTCACCGATCGCTCCGCGGTGGCGACAACGTCTGCAGGGGTCGGCACACTGTGCTCGCAGTATTCGCCGTATACCTCGACGAACAGCATGCTCTTTCGTACGCGGAACGCGAAAGTTCGACCGTCGGACCTGCCGAAACCGTGTGCATGGGCGCCGACGGTGAGGTCCTCGATCTCGAAGCCCGGCCGCGCCGGTTCGGGCGGCTGCGCGCCGGAATCGGTGGGTTCTGTGGGAATCACAATGATCTCCTCGGTGATTGCAGCGTCAACCGCAACCGCTGTTCGTACGGTATCGCGTCAGGGGTGTGAGCGGAATGGTCGGTAGTTCCTCGACGCGATGAACGGCGCCCGACTGCGATCAGGGATGATCGATGACAGTCGCACTGCGTGAAGAACAGATGACAAGAAAAAGAGGAACTACACATGGCTCGCCTAGGGATCCGCACCACTGCAGCAGCAATGGGGGCGGCGGTTCTGCTGGTCACAGGATGTTCTTCCGGAGATGGCGGAGACGACCTCATCACGATCGATCCCGCAACGGCAGCGGTCTCACCGGCCACCACCAGTACCCCGGACGGCGTGGTTCACCCGTATTCAGGTCTGATCGATTCCATCACATTCGACCCGATCACGCGCAGCGCTGTAGTGGTTGCCAACGACCCCCGTTCGGTGCTGGTCGTTCCTTCGGACAGTTTGGCCGGCGCCGACCCCGCCTCTGCAGGTCGTCCAACAGCCCTGGATTCCGACGTACGCGACGTTTCGATCGGCTCTGACGGTAGCGCTCTTCTGTCGATGGATCGCCAGGTCGTGAAGCTGAATCTGACTTCGGGCGAACAGACGTCCATCCCGGTAGACGGGCAGGCGAATTCAGCGGTCGAACTCAACGACGGCCGCATCGCGATCGGCACGGACAATGGTTCAGTTCACATCGTCGACCCGAAGAACGATCAGTCACAGACAGTTTCGGGATTCGCATCGGTCGACGAGCTCGCGGTCACCGGCGACAACCTGAGCGCCCTCGATCACCGTCAGACCTCGCTGACGGCGATCAACCTCGAAGACGGCAAACTCGGCGTCGCTCTCCGCGCCGGTGAGGGCGCAACTCATCTGGCCACCGATCGCTTCGGACGCATTCTGGTCACCGACACCACCGGCAACGAACTGCTCGTCTTCACTGCCGATCCGCTCCTGATGCACCAGCGCTACCCCGTCGGCGAGTCGCCGTACGCCGTTGCCTACGACGAGGCCGCGGATCGGGTGTGGGTCACGCTGACCGCGACCAACGAAGTGGTCGGCTTCGATCTGTCGTCCGGCATCCCCGTGGAGACCGGACGGTTCAAGACGGTGCGACAGCCGAATTCGTTGGCCGTAGACTCTTCCAACGGCAATCTGATCGTCGGATCGGCAACCGGTGACGGGCTGCAGGTCATCCCGTCACGGGAGAACTGATGGAAAAGCGTACGCGCGGGATCCCCGCGCAGTGGGAGACGTCGGACGACAAGTTCGACTATGTGCCCCTTCGACTACCGCCGAACGTTTCGCGGGTCACGGCGTCGATGCGTCTGGCGATCTCCGCCGAGTTCGGCGGATGGGAACTCTCCCGAGTCCGTCTCTACCCCGACGGCAGTCGTCGCGTGCTCCTCAAGCGAAAGAAGATGCCGCTGCACGTGACCGATCCGGACGGCATTCAGCACTGATCGTCCAACAGACGACCAGGGCCCGCCGCTGTCGAAACCGCTGACAAAATCACACCATCGAAGAGCTGGAGAATCGTGTACCAACTGCTGCTGAGCCTGATGTTCCGGGTCCCACCGGAACGCATCCACCACATTGCCTTCACCGCGATGAAACTGGTGACACGGTTCGCTCCCCTTCGCTGGCTGGTCGCAAAAGTCCTTGTCGTCGACGACCCGGTTCTGCGGAGTCAGGCATTCGGTCTGACGTTCCCGGCACCTCTCGGCCTCGCCGCAGGATTCGACAAGGACGCCACCGGCGTCGACGCCTGGGGCCCGTTGGGATTCGGTTTCGCCGAGGTCGGAACAGTGACGGCCCAGGCTCAGCCCGGTAACCCCGCACCGCGTCTCTTCCGTCTTCCGGCCGACCGCGCTTTGATCAACCGGATGGGCTTCAACAACCACGGCGCTGGTCACGCGGCGAATTTCCTGCGACAGCGCCGCGTCACGGTCCCGATCGGTGCCAACATCGGCAAGACCAAGATCGTCGAAGCCGCCGACGCCGCTGCCGACTACACCGCCAGCGCGCAGCTTCTGGGTCCGCTGGCCGACTTCATGGTCGTGAATGTCAGCTCGCCGAACACACCTGGACTCCGTGATCTGCAGGCCGTCGAATCACTGCGCCCGATCCTGCAGGCCGTGCTCGACACCGTCAGCGTGCCGGTACTGGTGAAGATCGCGCCCGATCTCTCGGACGAGGACGTCGACGCGGTCGCCGATCTGGCAATCGAACTCGGACTTGCCGGAATCGTCGCGACCAACACCACGATCCGTCGCGACGGTTTGAAGACCCCGGACGCCGAGGTAGCTGCACTCGGCGCAGGCGGGCTGTCCGGTGCACCGGTCGCC
The DNA here is from genome assembly GCF_054589475.1 of Rhodococcus sp. no. 34. Taxonomy (NCBI): domain Bacteria; kingdom Bacillati; phylum Actinomycetota; class Actinomycetes; order Mycobacteriales; family Nocardiaceae; genus Rhodococcus; species Rhodococcus sp. no. 34. The sequence continues at coordinate 62,365 of NZ_BAAILK010000046.1, read as the reverse complement.
GAGCGCTCACTCGAAGTACTTCGGCGCCTGTACGCCCGAGTGGGCGACAAGATGACCATCATCTCGGTCGGCGGTATCGAGACAGCCGACCAGGCGTGGGAACGCATCCTCGCCGGCGCGACGCTGGTGCAGGGATACACCGGCTTCATCTACGGCGGACCGTTCTGGGCTCGCAGCATCCACAAGGGCATAGCCAAGCGCGTGCGCGCAGCCGGCTTCTCGTCAATTGCCCAGGCAGTCGGTGCTGAGAACCCTCGCTAGAAACTGCTGTGCGCCTTTATTAACCGCGGGCGGTTAATAAAGGCGCACAGCATAGTGACTATTCGACCTCGAACGTCCCGGTCAAGGTTGCACGCGCAATCGCGTGATGGAACACGTTGAAACCGAGGAACGCCGGCGACGAGTCAGGGGTGACTCCGTCGAGCGTCTCCACGTCGAGGGCATGCACCGCCACGATGTAGCGATGCGGACCGTGCCCGGGAGGCGGGCCTGCACCGATGAAACCGAACCCGCCACCGTCGTGGCGGAGGGTGACGGTTCCGGCGGGCAGGACATCGCTGTCCGCCGCGCCGGCACCGGCGGGGAGCTCGGTGACGGAAGCGGGGATGTTCGCCACGGCCCAGTGCCAGAACCCCGACGCAGTCGGTGCGTCCGGATCGAACACCGTCACGACGAAGCTCTTCGTCTCGGCCGGAAAGCCGGACCACGAGAGCTGCGGTGAGATGTCTTCGCCACCGGGGACACCGAAGGCTCCACTCGCCTGAGCAAGCTTCAGCGGCTGGCCCGCAGTGATGTCGTCACTGGTCAGCTCGAAACTCGGCAACTTCGGCAATGGTTCGTACGGATCGTGCGCCATGCGAATCCTTTCTGTGACAAGAGAGCTCGATGTGCGTCGAGCTCACGGATCTATCTACGTGCTCGTCAGGAATTGAGCAGGAAATGTTCCAGAACACGTGTCCCGAACAGTAGTGCGTCCACCGGAACTCGCTCGTCGACGCCGTGGAACAGCGCGCTGAAATCCAGCTCGGGCGGCAACTGCAACGGCGCGAAGCCGAAGCAGCGAATGCCCAGTTTCGCGAATGCCTTCGCGTCGGTTCCGCCGGAGAGCATGTACGGAACTGTGCGAGCCTCCGGATCGTGGGCGAGGATCGCCTCGTTCATGGCGTCTACGAGGTGGCCGTCGAACGTTGTTTCGTACGAATCCAGCTTGGTGATCCACTCGCGGGTCACGTCGGGACCGATCAGTTGGTCCACCGTGCGCTCGAATTCGGCCTGCCGTCCCGGCAGCACGCGGCAGTCGAAGACCGCCTCGGCAGTCTGCGGAATGACGTTCGCCTTGTATCCGGCCTTGAGCATCGTCGGGTTCGCGGTGTCACGGAACGTCGCGCCGATGATGTTGGCGATCGTGCCCAGCTTCGCGAGAGTCCCGTCGATGTCGGGTGATCCCGGGTCGAAGTCCAATCCGGTCTCTTCGCCGACGGCGGTCAGGAACTCCGCGACCGAATCCGAGATCACGATCGGGAACTGGTGGGCAGCAAGCCTCGAGACCGCGCCGGCGAGTGTCGCGACCGCGTTGTCGTCGTGGAGGAAGGAGCCGTGTCCGGCGCGTCCCTTGGCAGTCAGACGCATCCAACCGAGGCCCTTTTCCGCAGTCTCCACGAGGTAGAGCCGGCGGTCGGTTCCGTCAGGCCGCGGAACCGTCAGCGAGAAACCGCCGACCTCACCCACGGCCTCGGTCACTCCCTCGAACAGATCCGGGCGGTGCTCGACCAGCCACTGGCATCCGTACTTTCCGCCCGCTTCCTCGTCCGCCACGAAAGCGAACACCAGATCACGCGGCGGTACGACGCCTTCCGCCTTGAACTGTCTGGCGAGGGCCAGGATCATCCCGACCATGTCCTTCATGTCCACGGCGCCGCGCCCCCAGACGTAACCGTCCTGGACGGTGCCGGCAAAGGGATGGACGCTCCAGTCGGCGGGCTCGGCCGGAACTACGTCGAGGTGACCGTGAAGCATCAACGCACCACGACCCGACTCGGCTCCCTTCAAACGAGCAAAGACATTTCCTCGGCCGGGTGCTCCGGACTCGACGTATTCCGTCTCGTAACCGACTTCTTGAAGCTGCGCGGCAACCCACTCCGCGCACGCACGCTCGCCTTTGGTGGTTTCGAGTTCTCCCGTGTTCGAGGTGTCGAAGCGGATGAGGGAACTGACCAGTTCGACTACTTCTGCTTCGGCTCTGCTCGGATTCGGATTATTCGGGGTTGTGGTCATTCCACTTTCCTACCATCGAATCAAACGACGCGGGCGACCGGAATGCCCCGCAACCTGGCGATTTGGGGCAGCTCACCTAATCGGATACTCTTTCCCAGCACCGAGAAATCGGGGCCGAGTCCGAGTGGCGGAATGGCAGACGCGCTAGCTTGAGGTGCTAGTGTCCTATTAACGGACGTGGGGGTTCAAGTCCCCCCTCGGACACTCGAATACAGCAGAAAGACCCCAGCCTGATCAGGTTGGGGTCTTTCTGCTGTGCGCCTTTATTAACCCCCGGCGGTTAATAAAGGCGCACAGCAGTGGGGCGATTTGGGACCTGGGGATGGCATCGGATACTCTTTCCCAGCACCGAGAAATCGGGGCCGAGTCCGAGTGGCGGAATGGCAGACGCGCTAGCTTGAGGTGCTAGTGTCCTATTAACGGACGTGGGGGTTCAAGTCCCCCCTCGGACACTCTGTGTTGAGACAGACAGGAAAAGCTCCGGTTCATCGAACCGGAGCTTTTCTCGTAATTGGCGAAGTTCCCGCATCAGGGAACAGTCCGCGCGAGCGGCGATCGAGATGGAACAGAAGTTCGAAGTGGATACAGACACCAAGAAGTCGGATGCACTGCAGGCAGATTCGCTGGAAACAGCCGATTCAGAATCTGCTCGAGCCGAACTCACCGGACTCGACCCCGCAGAACTCGAAATCTGCCTGAAGGTCCTTTCCGAAGCCGCCGAACTCGACGACGAGCATCCCGATTCGATCACCATGCAGCGCGCTGTCGGCCATCTGTTCAAGCGACTCAAGAAGAAGCGTCGCCTCGCCTCGCGCGCAGCCGTCAACGAAGCCGACCGCCAAGTGGTCGCTGCGACTGCCACCGGTTCACCCGATCGCATCGACGACGAGACCGCAGGCATTCCGATCAAGTCGAACACCGCCGGCGCTTCCGCCGGCACGCTCATCAAGGCGCGGCCGTGCTACATCTGCAAGCAGCGCTACACCGCAGTCGACGCCTTCTACCACCAACTGTGCCCCGAATGCGCTGCCACCAGCCGCAGCAAACGTGATGCCAGCACTGATCTCACCGGCCGACGCGCACTTCTGACCGGCGGCCGCGCGAAAATCGGTATGTACATCGCGTTGCGCCTGTTGCGTGACGGTGCACATCTGACCATCACGACGCGATTCCCCAACGACGCGATCCGCCGATTCAAGGCGATGGAAGACAGCAACGACTGGATTCATCGTCTGCGCATCGTCGGCATCGACCTCCGCGACCCCGCCCAAGTTGTTGCACTCGCGGATTCCGTTGCCGCACAGGGTCCACTCGACATCCTCATCAACAACGCCGCGCAAACCGTCCGACGCTCCCCCGGTGCCTACGGCGCTCTGGTCGACGCCGAGTCCGGAGCACTGCCCGCCGGTGAACTGCCTGATGTCCTGACCTTCGGCAAGACGAGCGACGCTCACCCCGCGGCTCTGGCCGGATCGCTGTCGGACGTCGCAAGCATCACCTCCGGAAATCTGTCCGCAGACGCGGTCAGTTCACTCGCCCTCGTCGCCAAATCGGCTTCACCCGATCGAATCGAGCAGGGCATCGCCATCGACGCGGGCGGGCTGCTGCCCGACCTCGCGCACACCAACAGCTGGGTTCAGACCGTCGAAGAGGTCGATCCGATCGAGCTTCTCGAAGTCCAGCTCTGCAACTCGGTCGCGCCCTTCATCCTCGTTTCGCGCTTGCGCCCGTCGATGGCTGCGGCCGCTGCGCGACGCAAGTACGTCGTGAATGTTTCCGCCATGGAAGGCCAGTTCAGCCGCGCATACAAGGGCCCTGGCCACCCGCACACCAACATGGCCAAGGCAGCACTGAACATGCTGACCCGCACCAGCTCCAAGGAAATGCTCGACGACGGCATCCTCATGACCGCCGTCGACACCGGTTGGATCACCGACGAACGCCCGCACTTCACCAAGATGCGTCTGGCCGACGAAGGTTTTCACGCACCACTCGACCTCGTCGACGGTGCCGCCCGCGTCTACGACCCCATCGTTCAGGGTGAACTGGGCGTCGACCTGCACGGCTGCTTCCTCAAGGATTACAAACCTTCGCCGTGGTGATCGGCAGCACGCCGCATTCGTGATGGGCAGCACCCAGCCGCCCCGATGTGGCGATCTCGTCACCCCCAAACCCCCGTGTCGAGTAGCTCATTTCAGGTAGAGCACAGCATTGCAGGCGATAATGGAGCCGACACTGCTCACCGACTCGGAGGAACCATGACGATCGCCGTCGTACACAAGGACAGCCCGGAAGGCCGTGCCGCAATCGTGGCCGCTGCACGGGAATCCGTGGGTCGAAGCGAGGAACTGCTGGTTCTGCACGTCCTGGACGACGTCAACATCGGAGGCACGGTCAACCTCGGAGACACCGAGGACGATCGGGCCGCTCTTCGCGGCGAGATCCAGTCAGCGCTCGACGCCGGTGGATTCTCGGAGACGAAGTGGGATCTGCGCACCACCGAGCACGACGGCGATCCGGTTACCGCGCTCGTCGACCTGGTCCACGACGCGGGTGTCGATCTCCTGATCGTCGGAACACGCCGGATGTCCCCCATCGGCAAGTTCCTCCTCGAACGCCCGCTGCAACGCCTGTTGCTCGAAGTCGAGGCTCCGATCCTCGTCGTCAAGGAGCCCCTCCCCGCCGAGTGACCGCGGTCACATCACTTTCGACTACTCGTTTGTAGGCTGGCTCCATGACTGGAACCTCGCCCGCCCGAGAACTCGACATCATCGTCTACGGAGCGAGCGGCTTCGTCGGTAAGCTTCTCGCCGACTACCTCGTCAAACATGCTCCCGAAGGCACGAAGATCGGCCTCGGTGGCCGCTCCCTCGAAAAGTTGGCAGCCACTCGCGCCGATCTGGGTACTGCCGCTGCCGATCTCCCCTTGATCATCGCCGACGCCGACGACGCAACCGCACTGAAGGCACTCGCCCAGCGAACCCGGGTCGTCGCCACCACGGTCGGCCCGTATGCCAAGTACGGCCACGCCCTTGTTCACGAATGCGCCTCCGCCGGAACTCATTACGTCGACCTGACCGGTGAGGTGCTGTTCCACCGCGAGAGCATCGACGACAACCATGAGCTGGCGGTCTCGACCGGTGCCAAGATCGTCCATTCCTGCGGATTCGATTCCATCCCTTCCGATCTCGGAGTTCACGTCCTGCACGAGAAGGTCGCCGCCGACGGCGCCGGCGAGCTCACCGACACCACCCTGGTGGTCACGGCCCTGCGCGGCGGCGTGAGCGGTGGCACCATCGATTCGCTTCGCAACCAAATCGACGTGTCGAAAGACGATGCGCGCCTGCGGAAACTTGCTGCCTCGCCGTACTCGCTGAGCCCCGATCGTGATCGGGAGCCCGAACTCGGACGCCAGAGCGACGTGAGCGTGGTCGACGGCAAGAAGATCGATCCGTCGTTGAAGGGGTGGAAAGCGCCGTTCGTGATGGCGTCGTACAACACACGAGTCGTCCGTCGCAGCAATGCGCTCCGAGAGTGGGCGTACGGCAAGAAGTTCAAGTACAGCGAGGTGATGAGTGTCGGTTCCTCGGTGGTGTCACCGGTAATCGCGGGCGGTGTCGCAGTCGGCCTCGGCGCGCTGGTCGCCGGACTCGCTCTTCCTCCAACGCGTTTCCTTCTCGACAAGGTATTGCCTGCGCCCGGCGAGGGCCCGAGCGAGAGCACCCAGAAGAAGGGGCACTTCACGCTCGATGTGTTCACCACGACCACGACCGGCGCTCGATACACCTCACGAGTGAAGGCGAAGGGCGACCCGGGATACAGCGCGACGGCGGTAATGCTCGGCGAATCTGCGTTGTCATTGGCGAAGGACCACAAGGATCTCCCCGCGGCCACCGGCGTTTTGACTCCATCGACAGCGCTCGGCGACGTCCTGGTCGAGCGTCTAACCAAGGCCGGTTTCGAGATTTCCGCGCGCAAACTCTAGACAGAACGAATTTCACTTGATCGTTTCAGCTCTTCGCGCCCGATTATCGCAGCTCAGGGCGCGGACAGCGGTGGGAATACTCCCAGGTAACATTGATGTTGGTTCATGGCATCCATATGTGATGCTCCGCTTTCGGAAAAGTGAGGCTATTCATGACTGAGCGCGTTCAGGTCGGCAGTCTTCAGGTTGCCAAGGTTCTCTACGACTTCGTGGTCGAGGAGGCTCTTCCCGGCACCGGTGTAGACGCCGAGACGTTCTGGGCCGGCGCCGACAAGGTCATCACCGAGCTCGCACCGAAGAACCGCGATTTGCTTGCCAAGCGTGACGATCTGCAGGCTCAGATCGATCAGTGGCATCGCGATCATGCCGGCGCTCCCATCGACGCCGCTGCATACAAGGCGTTCCTGCAGGCAATCGGCTACCTCCTGCCGACGCCTGCCGAATTCTCGGTCACCACCGCGAACGTCGACACCGAGATCACCTCGACGGCCGGCCCGCAGTTGGTCGTGCCGATCCTCAACGCGCGCTTCGCTCTCAACGCGTCCAACGCCCGCTGGGGTTCGTTGTACGACGCGCTGTACGGCACCAACGCCATCTCCGAGGAGAACGGCGCCGAGAAGGGTTCCGGCTACAACAAGGTCCGCGGCGACAAGGTCATCGCCTGGGCGCGTGAATTCCTCGATGCGGCAGCACCTCTCGCGTCGGGATCGCATGCAGATTCAACCAAGTACGTTGTCGACGGCAGTGAACTGAAGATCACGTTGGCAGACGGTGCGGTCACCACGCTCGCCCAGCCGGAGAAGTTCGTCGGCTACCTCGGCGAGAAGGACGCACCGACGAGCATCCTGCTGCTGAACAACGGATTGCACGCCGAGATCCAGATCGACGCCTCGTCCCCGATCGGGAGCACCGACGCCGCCGGCGTCAAGGACGTCGTTCTCGAATCCGCCGTCACCACGATCATGGACTTCGAGGACTCGGTCGCCGCTGTCGACGCCGACGACAAGGTTGTCGGCTACCGAAACTGGTTGGGTCTCAACCGCGGTGACTTGTCCGAGGAGATCAAGAAGGGCGCCAAGTCCTTCACCCGCACGCTCAACGGCGACCGTAAGTACACCGCAGTCGACGGCAGCGAACTCAGCCTGCACGGTCGTTCGCTCCTGTTCGTCCGCAACGTCGGTCACCTCATGACCAACCCCGCGATCCTCGACGCCGACGGCAACGAGGTCCCCGAGGGCATCCTCGACGCCTTGATCACCAGTGCCTGTGCAGTGCACGGCCTCTCGATCAGTGACGCCAACGGACCGCTCGACAACAGCCGCACCGGCTCGATCTACATCGTCAAGCCCAAGCAGCACGGTCCCGAGGAAGTTGCCTTCACCACCGAACTGTTCGGCCGTGTCGAGCAGGTCCTCGGGCTTCCGGAGAACACGCTCAAGGTCGGCATCATGGACGAGGAGCGTCGTACGACGGTCAACCTCGCCGCCTGCATCAAGGAAGCCAGCGACCGCGTCGTGTTCATCAACACCGGCTTCCTCGACCGCACCGGCGACGAGATCCACACCTCCATGGAAGCCGGCGCGATGGTGCGCAAGGGCGAGATGAAGAAGCAGAAGTGGATCGGCGCCTACGAGGACTGGAACGTCGACACCGGTCTGGCCTGCGGTCTGCAGGGCAAGGCCCAGATCGGCAAGGGCATGTGGGCCATGACCGAGTTGATGGCAGACATGCTCGAGCAGAAGATCGGCCACCCCAAGGCCGGCGCCAACACCGCGTGGGTTCCTTCGCCGACCGGCGCAACGCTGCACGCGACGCACTACCACCGCGTCGATGTGTTCGCAGTTCAGGACAGCCTGAAGGGCAAGCCGCGTGCGAGCGTCGACGACATCCTGACCATCCCGCTCGCTCCCAGCACCGACTGGACGGACGCGGAGAAGAAGGAAGAGCTCGACAACAACTGCCAGTCCATCCTCGGCTACGTCGTCCGCTGGATCGACGCGGGTGTCGGCTGCTCCAAGGTTCCCGACATCCACGATGTCGCGCTCATGGAGGACCGCGCCACCCTGCGCATCTCGAGCCAGCTGCTCGCCAACTGGCTGCGTCACGGCATCGTCAGCGAGAGCGACGTTGTCAGTGCACTCGAGCGCATGGCCCCGGTTGTCGACCGTCAGAACGAGGGCGACGCCGAGTACCGCAACATGGCACCTGATTTCGATTCCAACATCGCGTTCCAGGCTGCCAAGGAACTCATCCTCGAAGGCGCGAAGCAGCCCAGCGGATACACGGAGCCGATCCTGCATCGCCGCCGCCGCGAGTACAAGGCTGCCAACGCCTGATTTCACCTTCTTCGAACTCGAAGCTGAACCCGAACAGCCTCGGCACCGCTACCGGTGTCGAGGCTGTTCGCGTAGGCCCCGAAGATTCGTCACTAGACTGGCCGAGGACACAGTCCGTTCAACAGACATTCTTCGAGTGACCAAGGTAGGGCAAGGTACGTGGGCGAACATCGCGGCGGGTCAGGCGCCAGAGGTATCAGCAAGGGGCCGATTCTCGTCGTCGTGCTGATCGTCTTGATCGTTGCAGGCTTCTTCGGGTGGAAGGCCCTCAGCAACCGGATCGACGATCAGGGCCAGCAGGCAGCAGGTACGTGCGTCGAAGGCAACAAGACACTCGACGTCACCGCGGATCCGTCCATCGCCCCACAGATCGAGGAACTGGCCAAGCGGTACACCCAGACCTCTCCGGTCGTGCGCGATCACTGCATCACCGTCGTGGTGCACGGTGCGCCGTCCGCGTCGGTCTCGACGGCACTCGAAGCCGGTCCGGCGGCATCCTGGGACGACGCAGCATTGGGACCGCGTCCCTCCCTGTGGATCCCGACGAGCTCGTTCGAACTCGCGCCGCTGGCGGGCAAGGCCGTGATCAACGGTGATCCTCGCTCGCTCGCGAGTTCCCCGATCGTTCTGGCAACCGGCCCCGAGACCGCGGCAGCATTGGCCGGCGCAGCATCGAGTTGGAAGTCATTGCCTTCCGATCTGACGGTCGCCCTGCCGGTCGGAAGTACCGAAACCTCGATGGCCGCACAGGCAATCGCTGCCGACGTCGCCGATGCGGGTGCCGGTCCGGTCACGACGGATCAGGCGAAGTCCGCTCAGGTCAACGCTGCGCTCAGTGCACGGGCGTTGCAGTTCCAATCCTTGCCGACTCCCCCCTCGTCCACCGCCGAAGCCCTCGGAGCACTGAGCGCCGGAACACCGGATTCGGTGAAGGCCGTTCCGGCCACGGAACAGTCGATAGCGCAGAGCGCGAACGCGGCGATGACGACGTACTCCCCGGTTGGCGCAACGCCAGTCGCGGACTATCCGGCGGTCATCGTCTCGGGCAGCGGGATCGACGAAACCGCCTCGCGCGCAGCGGCACAGTTTGCCGATTTCATGCGTGAGCCGAATCAGTCACAGTTGTTCGTCGGCGCCGGTTTCCGGGTCGAGGGCCAAGACCTTCCCGATCTCGGAGCGGTGTCCCCGGCCAAGATCTCGTCCACGTTGAAACCGGCTTCGGCGGAGACCGCAGCGGCGCTCGGTGACATAGTCGCCAACCCTGTCTCGCCGCGTAGTGCCACCATCCTGATGGACACGTCGGCGTCGATGGGTACCGACGACGGTGGCACTACCCGCTTGGCGAACGTTGCCTCGGCGGTGAATACCCAATTGGGTCGCAGCCCTGACGCTTCGGACATCGGCCTTCGCGAGTTCAGCACGGGCACCGACGGAAAACCGTCCGAGCGCATCCTGGTTCCGGGCGGTTCACTGTCCGAGCCGAATCGGCGTGCCACGATCACCGATTTCCTCAACGGGCTTCGGGCCGGCGGAAAGACCTCCAAGTACCCGGCGCTTGCCAGCTCCTACAAATCCGCCGTGGACGGTTTCGACGCGGGACGAGTCAACTCGGTGCTGCTGATCACCTCGAGTACACCTGACGAATCCACCACGACGCGAGCCGAACTGCTCAGCGCGATCGCCGCTGCGGGCAATCCGTCGCGTCCGGTACAGGTCGACGTGATCGTCGTCGGTGCGGGCGACGACGTCTCCACACTCCAAGACGTCTCGGATCGGACGGGCGGAACATTGGTTCGGGTCGATTCGACGTCCGACCCCGCTCTCGCGGCCGCAGTGACCAAGATGCTGTCCTGATGGGGCGCGTCGCGGTTTTTGCAGTCCTTCTCGCCCTTCTGACCTGGTTCCTGCATCGCCGGCTCGTTCGCGCCACCGGCATCCCGAGGCGATGGGCTCGTCTCGCCGACACTGCGCTTGTCGTCTTGGCGGTCTCGACGCTCATCGGGGTCGGCAGCGGCGAAGTCTTTCCGACATCGTGGGCGCGACCGATCGGATTTGTCGGATGGGTCTGGCTGGCTTCGTGGCTGTATCTGATTCCCGGACTGCTCGTGATCGGCCTGTTCGCCGGGATCGGTCGACTACGTGCACGCCACACGGATACCACGACCGAAGTCGACCCAGCCAAGCGTCGTACGTTGCAGTTGGCTACAGCAGCAGTCACTCTCGCGGCGATCGGCACTGCCGGCTACGGCGTCTACGAGGCGTCGGGCCCCAAGATTTCCCGCGTCCGTGTGCCGCTCGCTCGCCTACCTGAGGGCTTCAACGGATACCGGATCGCCTTGATCACCGACCTGCACGTGGGACCGGCCCGCGGGGTCGACTTCACCCGCAAGGTGGTCGATATCGTGAACTCGCAGAATGTCGATCTGATCGCGATCGGCGGCGACCTCGTGGACGGAACCGTCGCGAAAGTTGCTCCCGATCTTGCTCCGCTCGCCGATCTTCGCGCGCCCGACGGAATCTTCGGAGTCAGCGGAAACCACGAGTTCTACGCCGATGACGGCGGCAAATGGCTCGACGTGTGGGAGACATTGGGGATCACCACACTTCGCAACAGCCGCACCTCGATCCAGCATGGCGGCGATACCATCGACATCGTGGGCATCCACGACTACACGTCGCCGGCCCCGTACGAGCCGAACCTGACTGCCGCGCTCGCAGGTCGCGATCCGAATACTTTCGCCTTGCTTCTCGCGCACGAACCGCGTCAAGCGATCGAGGCGTCCGAGATGGGTATCGATCTGCAACTGTCCGGGCACACTCACGGCGGTCAGATGTGGCCGCTGAGGTATCTTGTTCCGCTGCAGCAGCCTTCGGTGCAAGGCTTGGACAGGGTCGGAAACACAGTGCTGTACACGACGCGTGGCGCCGGGGCTTGGGGTCCGCCGGTACGCGTCGGCGCCCCGCCGGAGATCACTGTTCTCGAACTCGTACGCGAGAGGTGATGATCTCCGGCGGGCACACGCCTTAGTTGCCTGCGAACGCTTCGATCGGCGGGCAGGAGCAGACCAGGTTGCGGTCGCCATGTGCACCGTCGATACGACGCACGGACGGCCACACCTTCGGGCGAGCCTTGCCACGCGGGAAGACGGCGATCTCACGCGAGTACGGGTGATCCCACTGCGCTGCAATGCTTCCCGCAGTGTGGGGAGCACCGCGTAGCGGGTTGTCCTCCACCGTCCACTCGCCCGCTCCGACGCGATCGATTTCGCCGCGAATGGCGATCATCGCTTCGCAGAACTCGTCGATCTCTTCGAGGTTCTCGCTCTCGGTGGGCTCGACCATCAGTGTGCCGACCACGGGGAAGCTCATGGTCGGAGCATGGAAACCGTAGTCGGCCAGACGCTTTGCGACGTCGTCGACGGTGACGCCGGTGTCCTTGGTCAACCCACGGAGGTCGAGGATGCACTCGTGCGCGACCATGCCGTTCTCGCCGGTGTAGAGAACCGGGAAGTACTCGTCGAGTCGACGCGCGATGTAGTTGGCCGACGCGATGGCGGTCAGGCTGGCGCGGCGCAGGCCCGCAGCTCCCATCATCCGGATGTAGGTCCAGGTGATGGGCAGAATGGACGCACTGCCGTAGGGCGCTGCCGAGATCGTTCCTCTACCACCGAGTTCGGGCGCCATCGGGTGTCCGGGCAAAAATGGCGTCAAGTGTGAGCGCACACCGATCGGGCCGACGCCGGGTCCACCGCCGCCGTGCGGAATGCAGAAGGTCTTGTGCAGATTCAGGTGGCTGACGTCGCCGCCGAATCGGCCTGGACGGGCAAGGCCGACAAGCGCATTGAGGTTGGCGCCGTCGACGTACACCTGGCCACCGGCGTCGTGTACCGCTGCGCAGATGTCGGCGATCTCGTGCTCGTAGACACCGTGCGTGGACGGGTAGGTGATCATGATCGCGGCGAGACGCTCGGCGTGATCGGCGATCTTCGCGCGCAGATCGTCGACGTCGACGTCACCGTTGGGACGGCAGGCGACAACCTCGACGCGCATCCCGGCCATGACGGCAGAAGCCGCGTTGGTGCCGTGAGCACTCGACGGAATGAGACAGGTGTCGCGGTGGTCGTCGCCCCGGCTGAGGTGGTAGTTGCGGATCGCGAGCAAGCCCGCGTACTCCCCTTGGCTGCCGGCGTTGGGCTGGAGGCTCACGTTGTCATAGCCGGTGACCGCGACCAGCCAGTCTTCGAGATCCTTGATGATCTTCAGCAGACCGGGCGCATCCGACGTGGGCGCGAACGGGTGGATCGCGTTGAACGCGGGCCAGGTGATGGATTCCATCTCGGCGGTCGCGTTGAGCTTCATGGTGCACGAACCCAGCGGGATCATGCTGCGATCGAGCGCGATGTCCTTGTCGGACAGCGCGCGCAGGTAGCGAAGCATTGCCGTTTCCGTACGGTAACGGGTGAAGGCTTCGTGCTGCAGGTAGTCGGAGGTGCGCTCCTGAGCAGCCGGAACCGAATTGCCCTCGGCTTCGATGGCGACAACAGCATCCTCGATCCCGAACGCGTCGAGCACGGCAAGGACGTGGTCGGCGGTCGTGGCCTCGTCGCAGGAGATACCGACATGATCGGCATCGACCAGACGCAGGTTGATCCCGGATTCCTTGGCCGCAGCGACGACGTCGGCCGCCTTGCCCGGAACCTGAGCGAGCACGGTGTCGAAGAACGAATCGTGGACTACGGTCACGCCGCCTTCGCGCAGGCCGTTTGCCAACGCGTGTGCGCGGGCAGCGACGCGCAACGCAATCGCCTTGAGTCCCTCGGCGCCGTGGTAGCTCGCGTACATCGCAGCGAGGATGGCGAGGAGCACCTGAGCGGTACAGATGTTGGACGTCGCCTTCTCGCGGCGAATGTGCTGCTCACGTGTCTGCAGCGCCAGGCGGTATGCCTTGTCTCCGTCGGCGTCGATGGAGACGCCGACCAAGCGGCCGGGCAGCTGACGCGCATGCTTGGAGTGCACGGCCAGGTAACCGGCGTGCGGTCCGCCGTATCCCATGGGAACACCGAAACGCTGGGTGGTTCCGAAGCACGCATCCGCGCCGAGCTCACCGGGTGAGGTGATGAGCGTCATCGCGAGGAGGTCGGCGCCGACGGCAACCAGTGCGCCGCGCTCGTGAGCTTCCGCGATGATCGAGGTGTAATCGGCGACTCGTCCCGAGGCACCTGGGATCTGGGCGATGACGCCGAAGAAGTCACCTTCCGGAAGTCCAGCGGTGAGGTCCGCGGAGACGATCTCGATGCCGAGCGGCTCGGCGCGAGTCTCGATGACGGCGAGGGTCTGCGGGTAGAGATCGGCGTCGACGACAAATCGTGGGGACTTGCTGCGGTTCGCGCGGCGCAGGAGCGTCATGGCTTCGGCAGCGGCGGTGGCCTCGTCGAGCATCGACGAGTTTGCCAGTTCCATGCCGGAGAGATCGGCGACCATGGTCTGGAAGTTGAGGAGGGCTTCGAGACGGCCCTGGCTGATCTCCGGCTGATACGGGGTGTACGCGGTGTACCAGGCCGGGTTCTCGATGATGTTGCGCAACAACACCGGCGGCGTCAACGTGTCGAAGTAGCCGAGGCCGATCATCGACGTCGCGACGGTGTTCTGGGCTGCGAGTGCAGTCAGTTCGGCAAGTGCCTCGTGCTCTCCGACCGGAAGCGGCAGAGCGTCGAGTCCGGCAGCGATGCCGTTCGGGGCAGCGTCGAGGATGACGGAGGGAACGGCCTTGGTTGCCAGTTCGTCGAGTGAATCGACCCCGACGAGTTCGAGGATGCGCGCGAGTTCCGCGGCGTTCGGACCGACATGGCGGTCGGCAAATATACGGCTTGCAGCGTCGATCACGACAACTCCCAGACAGATCGGAGGATCAGGACACACACCGAACTGCGGTGTGTTCCTCCCCCTCTGTCGCATGCTCGATTCCCGAGCGCCTGAGAGATTCGGTAGTGATCCGCCGAAGGCGGAAGCCACAGCCTTTCCCCGTCGGCGGGTGGGTTGTCCCACCGCTTTCCAGAGGCGTCGGAGCCCGTACGGTCCTTGGTGCCTGAGAGATTGACGGGGAGGTATTGCTCCTTCGGCGCCCTGATCCCGCTCACGACTGACCTTTGAGACAAAGACTGAAACAAAGACAAGTTCGGTGAATCGGTATCCGAGGCTCTCCCGTACGCCGGCGACGCAGGCCCAGTCTAGTTGACCGAAACGCCTACCTGCACCGTGGCATCCTCCAAAGAGATGTGACGTACGTTATCCGGTTTTGCGGCTGGCGCGATTCTTGCGTCGCGAAGCCAACTCGTCTTCCGGGTTGGGATCACTTTCGCCGCCGTCGGCCCGCTCGGCGGGGAAGTCGGCGATCGTTCCGGTGAGTTCACGCATCGCGCCACTGACTGCGATGCCGAATACGCCCTGCCCACCCTGGAGGAGGTCGACGACCTCTTCGGGGGACGTGCATTCGTACACGGTGGTGCCGTCGGAGAACAGAGTGATGTTGGCAAGATCGCGGACGCCACGCTTACGGAGGTGATCGACGGCAACGCGGATGTTCTGCAGTGAGATGCCGGTATCGAGCAGACGCTTCACGATCTTCAGAACGAGAATGTCCTTGAAGGAGTACAGACGTTGGCTTCCGGATCCGGCAGCGCCACGGATCGACGGAACAACCAACGACGTCCGTGCCCAGTAGTCGAGTTGGCGGTACGTGATCCCGGCGATCTGGCACGCACTGGGTACTCGATATCCGACGAGGTCGTCGGGGATGGAATCGTCCGGGAACAAGCCCGGCTGCAGCTCTTCGGAAGACATTTCTGCAGTCGCGGCACTACCGGCTATGCCCGTCCCGCGCTCATTCGACTGTTCTTCCACTGCCGTCTCCCTCTCGCTTCGCCATCATGTAACCAACCTGTGCTATCAGCAGTCACGAGAATCCCGTGCCGACCGAACTTTCAGATGTGAATCCAAGGCAGGTAATTCCATGAGTGGACTTACCCAGAGTACGCCTCGATCGACAAGCCGAGAAGATCTCCACCGCACGCAACGGTAAGTCCAGGAGGGTGCATGGTCAACGCAACACGCCGACCGAGACTCAACCTCTACTTGAGAGTTGAAGACTAAAGTCCGCAACCAGTCAATTCAGGCTAACCATCAGTGGCTTTGAAATCGTCCGGCGAGATGGTGTCGAGGAATTCCTTGAACTTCTCGACCTCGTCTTCGCGCTCGTCGGGAATGACCAGACCGGCCTCGGCGAGAACAGCCTCCGACGCGAAGATCGGAACGCCGATGCGCAGGGCCAATGCAATCGAGTCCGACGGACGTGCCGAGACAGTGGTCTGCTCGTCGAAGACGAGATCCGCGTAGAAAGTGCCCTCTTGCAGGTCCACGATCCGAACTTCCTTGAGGCTCCGACCGAAAGATTCGATCAAGATCTTGATCAGGTCGTGAGTCAGCGGCCGCGCCGGCTCGACTCCCTGTTGTTCGAGAACAATCGCGGTAGCTTCGGTTTGCCCGATCCAGATCGGCAGGTACCGATCGCCGTCGGACTCTCGCAGCAACAGGACCGGCTGATTCTGAGGCTGCTCGACACGAACTCCGATCACACGCATTTCGCCCATCGAGCTTGCCTCCAACCTGACGTGATCCAGCCGACCGACTCCGATGCGGTCGTACTGAAATTCTATTCGAGTGTGCCCCGCTGATCGAGGAACTCAGCGATCGAGACTTCCCCGAACTGCCGATTTGACCAGACACGTGTGCAAAGTCAGTGACAGAGCGGCCAGCTCCCGCACCATTTCCTCGGCACGATCACGTGCTCCGGCGTCACGACCCTTGGCAACCGGTCCGGCGATCTGAGTCACCAGCCCCGCTTCGCGATCAGCAGCCAACTTGAACGCCCGCAGATGGCGAACCTCCAAGCCGTACTCGGACATCGCTTTAGCGGTGCGCGCCAACGTCACGGCATCCTCGTCGAAGAAGCCCGCCGCGCCGGGAACGACCAAACCGGTGCGGATCAGATCGGTCAGAAACCGATCGTCGATGTCGGCGCGCGCGAGAAGATCCTGACGACCGACTCGAACTTCGCGATCGACCCGGAACGCCTCGGGTGAGACATCGCCCGTAGCGATCGACAGGACGCGAGCACGACGAGGCGCAGGAACTTCTGCACTCACCGTCGCTGCGCCACTGTCGATCGCTTCGAGTTGTTCTTTGATCACTTTGAGCGGCAGGTACTGATCGCGTTGAGCGGTCAGCACGAAGCGAAGACGCTCGCAGTCCTCGACAGAGAATCTGCGGTATCCCGACGGTGTCCGTTGCGGGCTGATCAAGCCCTCGGACTCGAGGAAACGGATCTTCGAAATCGTCACGTCGGGAAAATCTGGACGCAACCGATCCAGCACGGAACCAATCGACATTCCGGGCTGGCTCTGCTGCCGCACTGCCGTCATTAGCTACCCGCACCTGCTGACGACTCGCCGACCTGCGAACCGCCGGCACGAGGGCCGGTGAGGAACACCAGACGGAACTTGCCGATCTGAACCTCGTCACCGTTCGCGAGAACTGCCGAATCGACAGGCTCACGGTTGACGTAGGTGCCGTTGAGGCTTCCGACGTCGACGACGTGGAAATCTGCATCTTCCTGACGGAACTCGGCGTGACGACGGCTGACGGTCACGTCGTCGAGGAAGATGTCGCTGTCCGGGTGCCGACCTGCCGACGTCGTCGGCTGATCGAGCAAGAAGCGGGATCCTGCATTCGGTCCCCGCTTGACCACCAGAAGTGCGGCTCCGGCGGGAAGGCCTTCCACGCCCGAAACCGGCTGCTCGGCGGCCGGTGCTGCAGAGGAGGTGTTGTCGAGCTCATTGAGGAAGTCCGCGCGGAAAACCGAAGTGGTCTCCGCCGGCGACTCCCCATAGCCCGCGTCGTTACCGTTCTCGCTCACTGTTTCTCCTCCTGGGTCAATCATCCAGATCATGAATCACTGGACTACGCAGTGCACTTTCTTCACGAGCATCTTTCACAGTCACGTTCGATACGGCCCTGCGCCCCGACTCGGCACATGCGTACCTAACGACCGTACCCTGCGCAGACCGCCGTGTGCAGCGAGACAGGCCGCGACACAACACGAGTTGGCCGGTCCACGCGCAGGTTTTCTACTCGGACGTGAGTCCCTTGTATGCCTCCGCGTCCAGAGTTGCCGCGAGTGCGGCGTCGAGTGTGGCCTCGTCGGCAACCTCAAGTTCGACCAACCAACCCGTGTCGTACGGGTCGGTGTTGACGAGGTCGGGCTGTCCGTCCAATTCACCGTTCGCTGCAAGAACTTTCGCAGTGAACGGAGCAAAGATGTCGGAGACGCTCTTGGTCGACTCGACCTCACCGAGCGATTCACCGGCGGTCACGTCTTCGTCGACAGCGGGAAGCTGGACGAACACGACGTCACCGAGCTGCGACTGAGCAAAGTCGGTGATACCGACTCGAACTGAGGTCGGGCCGGTTCGCTTCACCCACTCGTGCTCCGCGGTGTAGCGCAGATCGGTAGGTGTATCGAGCTCACTCACAGTGGCTTCCTTTCACAGGCCGTCCGAAAGTCGGACGCAAAAAGATCAATTTCCGGGTTGAGCGTATTGGCGCGGATTCAATTGTCGCAAGACGGAGATCGTGACCTGCTGCGATTGCTCGACGGACGACGTTCCGCCATTGCGTGCGACATTGTCGAAGACGCCTCCGGGAATGTTCAACGCTGCCGCCAATGTCGGCGGATCTCCGATCGCGGTCACAGTGTACGGCTGCTCGATCCGGGTTCCGTCCAATTCGATCTCGCCGCCGCGCCCACTCACCCACGAGTTCACGCCGATACGAATGGGTTCGCCGTTCGCACCTGCGATCGAGATGGCTTCGGCACCGGCAGCACGCAGTTCCTGGATGAGATCGAGAATCACTTCCGATCCGACGCCGCCCGCCGGATCTGTCAGGGTCATCGTCACACCCGGTCCAGTGGCCGGAGCGGTCCCCACTTGAATGGAGAGTGAGGTCAGCCGCGCCCGCGCCTCGTCCAGCGCTGCTCCCGTGTTGCCACCGGCTTCCAAAGTGGCAAGCGATTCCTGAAGATTCGCGACTTCCTGCCTCAGCGCGGCTTCGCGCCGATTCAAATTGTCGAGAACCACCAGGAGGTCGGCAGGGCGCGCGGCGTCGAGTGAATCTCCGGCCACTGTGCTGCGTACCTGTGTGGCAATCGCAACGCCGAGCACGCCCAACAGCACAGCAGCGAGGATTGCGAAGACGACGTTGGTGCGGTGTTTGGACGGTGAACGCAACTCGTGACGACCTTCACCCGCAGTGGTGACGGGAGGTTCTTCTTCCGGTTCGGTCGTGGAATGTTCCGCCATGACTCACGCTCCGAACAGTCGGCGTCGCAATGCCGCTGCGTTGCCGAAGATCCGGATACCCAACACGACGACGATCGCCGTCGAGAGTTGAGTACCGACACCCAACTGATCACCGAGCCAGACGATCAACGACGCGACGAGCACGTTGAAGACGAAGGAAACCACGAACACCTTCGCGTCGAAGATTTCGTCCAGATACGCGCGTAGTCCACCGAAGACGGCGTCGAGCGCCGCAACGACAGCGATCGGAAGATAGGGCTGGATCACGTCGGGCACCTGCGGGCTGAAAACTACGCCCAGGACGATGCCGACGACCAGTGCTGCGAGTCCGTACAGGGCGGAACCGGCCTTCATCGAACTCCTTCTGTCACTTGGGTTCTGTGGGTTCTGTTGCCACTCGGACGGCGCGAGGCGCCGCAGGCGGCAGAGTCAACGAATCGTCTTCGGCCACCGCGAAACCGACTCCGTACAGTTGCGAGACGCTAGACATTCTCACGTAGGCGTCGCTGACGACGAATTTCCGCTGCAGTGCTCGCGTGTCTCCGATCGCCTCGACGAGGTACGGGGAGAAAACAGGTTGGTTGTCGACGAGCATCGCGCCGCCCGCCTGACGAATGGTCACCGTCGGCCCGATTCGCACGCCGCCGACGGCGATCGCCTCCGCTCCCCCAGCCCACAGGGCGTTTACGACGGTCTGCAGATCGCGATCGAGGACAACTGTCTTACCGCCGACACTCCGTTGCGACGCATCCGAGAGGTTCGGGCGTCCGGCCGGGTCCGTCAACGTCACCACCAGCCCCTCCCCGTGAACAGCTTCGGCTCCTGCGCCGGATTCGACCGCTCGCAGTTGGTCGAGGACGGCGCTGCCGCGTGCATCGCCTTCGAGCGCCACGCCGCGCGCGGCGTCGACGGCTCCGCCGAGTGAATCGCGGGACGCGGCCAGTGAATCGATTCGATCCTCCGCATCACGGACCTTCGCCACCAACTCGCTTCGAACCTCTTCGGTGCCGGTCACCTGCTTCGTCGCCTGAACAGCCGAGACCGTGACGATGAACCCGATCAACAGTGCGCCGAGGGCCAGCCACGGCCCCGTCTTCGAGGATCTGTTCTTGGTGTGCTCGTGCTGGCGTTCGAATGCAGTTGCCTCATAGCCCGGGTCGAGATGTTCGGTCATGAGTGAGCGAAGCAGCGACGGTACCGGGTTACGACGGACGTCCTCCCCGGTCGACTTCATCGGGGCACGACCTCGTGGGTTCGCGCAACGTCAACGGCCTTGAGCACGTAGATCGCGGCAGTCCACACGTACAGGACGGTTCCCCAGATCAGGAAAGCGAAACCGAAGGCATGGGTGAACGGTCCGATGGCCCAGTCTCCGTGCCCGGCAAGAATCAACGGCAGAGCGAACATCAGTAGGAAGGTCGCAGCCTTGCCGAGATAAACCACCTCGGGCGGTGGCAGGCCACGCCTGCGGTAGATCGGCAGCGTCAGCGCAAGCAGAAGATCACGGCCGATGAGTATCGCTGCGACCCACCAGGGAATGAAATCGCGGGCGACGAAGGTGACCAGTGTCGTCACGACGTACAGACGATCGACCAGCGGGTCGAGAAGCGCTCCCAGACGCGAGGTCTGTCCGAGCACTCTGGCCAGCTTGCCGTCGAGCCAGTCGGTGAACCCGCTGAGCATCAGCAGCGCCAATGCCCAGCCGTCCGAGTGCGTGACGAGCAGCAGGTAGGCGAACAGCGGCAGAGCGAGTAGACGCACGATACTGAGCACGTTGGGAACAGTGAGAATCCGGTCCGTGGGGACCAGTTCTTGTTCGCCAGAGTTCACTGCACACACCTCGCGTCGTTCGATTGCCGTGCGGCCAGCTTTCCACAGCACGACGGACTATTCGCCGAGGCGCCGTAGCCTGAACTGTCCCGAGCGTGTCGAGCTGCCCTTATCTCCAGGCGAACACCGGCTGCTCGAGCTTGTCGATGCGCGTGTGCCGTCCGTTCAGCACTTCGCGGAACTGATAGATGACGGCTCCGGTCGGCGCATGGATCAGGCTCGTTCGGAACGGCCATTGGATCACCGGGTTCGGTGACTCCTCGATGGTGACGAAGCGCGAGTCCACGTCGAGCTCCTCCGACGTGACGGCATACACCTGGGCCACCTCGTCGGGATTGGGTACCAGTCCCCCGATGTCCTCGCCCGACCACATGACGAACGGCCGGATCACGAATCCCGAACGAGTGACGTAGTCGTCGAGCCGGCCGATGATCTTCGACTCGGGAACGTCGACACCCAGCTCCTCGGAAAGTTCCCGAACCGCTGCCTGTTCGGACGACTCGCCCGGGTCGACGCTTCCGCCCGGCAACGCGAATTGACCGGGGTGGGCGCGCATCTTGCTCGGCCGCTTCGTCACCGGGAACACTGGTGTTCCGTCCGCAGTCCGCATGACGACGATGACCACCGACGCCGAGCGCCTTCCGTCCAATTCGACCGACCGAGGTTCGAAAGCGGCAAGTGAGGCGACCACGTGGTCCCGATTCAGTAAATCTCCGTTCACCATGGCTCGACAGTAGCGCCACGAGACTGAGACCCTCAGCCAGTCTGGTCCATTTTGGCCGCTTCGCCTGATTATCGGTCTGTATTCCTGTCATGCTGAACAGGCAGAATCCACCGTGCGGCATGGCGAGAAGAGAACCTCGATGGCTGAGCAGTCCCAGACCCCCACCCCGCAGACCGACCGGAGCGCGCCGGGTGCGCCGAATCGGGCCTCTCGCTTTGCTTCCGACGCTCTGAGCGTCCTGCGGCGCGTGCCGTTCACTTCGATCGTCGTCCTCACCATCACCGTCGTCGGGATCGCGACCGGCGCCCTGTGGAATCACGTCCGTACCTACTCGTGGTTCGACGACATCGCCTACGGCGTTCCTGCCTTGCAGGAAGGCAAGTGGTGGACTCTCGTCACGGGGTGGTTCTTCGGATTGACACCGGGTCAGTATGTTTCGATCATCGTCGTTTTTGCCTTGGCGGTCGGCTGGTGCGAATGGCGCCTGGGAACCAAGAACGCGGCCATCGTCACGATCAGCGGTCAGTTGGCGGGCGAACTCGGTGCATCGCTCCTCCTCTGGGCGGGCAGCCACACCGACTGGGATTGGGCTCGCAACCTCGCCACCCACCGCGACGTCGGCGTGACCACCGCAATCATCGCCGCTCTCGCCGCGACCACGGCAACACTCCGCTCGCCCTGGCGAATGCGAGTGCGCGCCATTCTGTGCGCGTACATTGCGATCGCGTTCCTCTTCGAAGGCCGCCTCGCCGACGTGCAGCACCTCATCGCGGTCGCGATATTCCTGCCGGTGGGCGAGAAGTTCTTCGGCGACGGAGAGCGCGGGTTCATCCCCCGAACGCGACGCGAGATCCGCCTGCTCGGATTCATCGGCCTGCTCCTGATCGGCGTGGTCGAGATCGCCGTCTGGCTGTTCCCCGGAAGCGGACCGTTCGGGCCGACGGAAGCCGAAACCGGTTCGGGCTGGACGGCATTGATCGACGTGGTCATCGTTGCCCTGATCGCGGACCAGTTGCGACGAGGTCGCCGCTGGGCCTGGTGGGTTGCCGTGGTGTTCGGTTCACTGACGGTTTTGGCCACCGCCCTCGTCCTCGTCTCGGTCATCTTCTTCGACTACGAGAGCGCCGGCGCCGTCACGGTCGGTACCGCGCTGCTCTGGCTTCTCGAACTCATCTTGTTGATCAAGGGCCGCCACGCTTTTCACGTACCGATGCGGCGCAAGATTCGAGGCGGGCCGTTGTCCGGGAACGATCCGCGCGCCGCCGCTCGGGAACTGCTCAAACGACACGGCGGCGGAACCATGTCGTGGATGACGACGTGGGACGGCAACAGTTACTACTTCGGCGAGTCGGGTGAGAGCGTCGTTGCATTCCAACGGCATGTCGGTGTCGTCGTGGTCCTGGCGGATCCGATAGCGAGCCCCGACCGACTTGCCGCAGCGGTCGACGAATTCACGACGATGTCCGAAGCCAATGGCCTCACTCCCTGCTTGTTCTCCGTGGGGAAGGAGACAGCCGATGCCGCCGCCCGGCGTGGCTGGCGCACCGTTCAGGTCGCCGAAGACACGATCGTCGACCTACCAGAACTGCAGTTCACCGGTAAATCCTGGCAGGACATCCGCTCGGCGCTCAACAAGGCCAAGAAGGACGACATCACCTTCCGGATGACAACATTGGCTGACGAGCCGTTCTCCGTATTGGCTCAGGTGCGCGCCATCTCCGAGGAATGGGTGGGCGACAAGGGGCTACCCGAGATGGGATTCACCCTCGGAAGCGTCGAGGAGGCGCTCGACCGCGACGTCCGGGTCGGCTTGGCCGTCGACCCGACCGGAAGCATTCACGGCGTCACCTCGTGGTTGCCGGTGTACGGCGAAGGCGGCGTGGTTCAGGGTTGGACACTCGACGTCATGCGTCGACGTCCCGACGGGTTCCGTCCGGTGGTCGAGTTCCTCATCGCATCGTCGGCCCTCGAGTTCAAAGAACAAGGTGCCCAATTCGTCTCACTGTCCGGAGCACCGCTCGCACGCAGCGACGACGGCGCCGACGCCGCATCGATGGACCGCCTGCTGGACATGCTCGGAGCCGCGATGGAACCGCTGTACGGCTTCCGGTCTCTTCACGCGTTCAAGAAGAAGTTCAAGCCGAGGTACGAACCCGTTTTCCTGTGTTTCCGCGACGAGGCCGACCTGCCTCGGATCGGAATCGCACTGACGCGTGCCTACCTGCCCGACGCAACGGCTCCTCAGCTGATCAAGCTCGCCACCAGCAAGAGTTGACGCCGTGCGGTCCTGGTTCGAGCACACGGTCGTCGACACCGGCAGGCTCCCGCTGTTCTTCCTCCTACTCGCCTTTGTCCTGACGTTCCTGTTCATCCGCTTCAGCGTCCGGATGATCCGGGCCGAGGTCTCGTGGTGGCCAGGCAATGTCACGCCCGGTGGAATGCACATCCACCACATGGTTTTCGGTTTGATGATGATGCTCGTGTCCGGCTTCGCCTTCATCGCTCTGGCCGACTATCACACCCCGATCGCCAATTGTGTTCTCGCGTCGGTGTTCGGTATCGGCAGCGCGTTGGTCCTCGACGAGTACGCGCTCGTGTTGCATCTGCGCGATGTCTACTGGGCCGAGGAGGGTCGCTCGTCCATCGACGCAGTGTTCGTTGCCATCGCGATCTCGTTCCTTTTCCTTCTCGGGGTCCACCCGATCGGGTTCGCGGGAGAGTTCGACCCGTACGAGCAGGACCGCAGCCTGGCGACGTTGATCGGCGTTGTCGTCGCGATCGTGATCCAACTCGGACTCGCCGTGATCACGTTGATGAAGGGCAAACTCTGGACCGGCTTGATCGGGCTGTTCTTCACCCCACTTCTGTTGATCGGAGCAATTCGGTTGAGTCGCCCGGGTGCCCCGTGGGCGCGCTCGCGTTACCGCGACAAGCCCGCCAAGATGAGCCGGGCAGTGGCCCGTGAACAGCGTTATCGCGAGCCGATGATCCACGCGAAGATCTACGTTCAGGAAACGGTGTCGGGAAGTTTCGGTTCCACTCCCCCGCCCCCACCACCGCTCCCCGTCGTCGGCACCGCAACCCCCACGTCGAAGGTCGGATTGTCGCGGCGGCTCTCGGACAGAATTCGCTGGCGTCGAACTCGCCGAAGACTACGAACAGTCCCCGTCTGGCGTCTCCCCGTGATCCTCGTCGTCCTGTCCGTCGTCACCGCGAACATCCTCGTCGGGATCGACGGAGATCTCGTCAGCGACGGCGACGTCGGTACCATTTCCGAGGGCGTGGACGCCGGGGCCACCGCGACGCTGCTCAGCGTCATCGCCGGCGGGATGATCACTCTCACCGGTCTGGTGTTCACCGCCATCACCCTCGCAATGCAGTTCGGCGCATCGCAGATTTCGGTGCGGGTGGTCCCGATGCTTGCGCAACAGCGAGTGATGCGGTGGTCGATCGGCATGTTTCTGGCCACGTTCGTCTTCTCCTTGATCATTGCGCTCGATCTGGCGCTCGATTCGGAGAATTCCTCACCGACCATCTCCACGGCGATCGCACTGCTTCTGGCATTGGCCAGTGCGATCCTGTTCATCGCGTTGGTGGCGAAGGTCGGGTCGATTCTCAATTCCAGTCGGTTGCTGCGTTGGATAGCGGCCCAGGGCCGGAGCGCGACGATTCGTGCCTATCCGCTGTACGAGGACCTGCCCTCTGGCGCACCGAAACCCAGTCAGCCGCTCCCCCTACCCCAACCGCGCGAGTCCGAGAACTCCGAGAGCGCCGACGCACTGGTGATTCGCCTGCGCCACCTCTCACCCGACGGCCGGATTCTGCTGGCGATCGATCTCGCACGACTGCAGCGGTTGGCCGGCCGCTGGGACGTCTCGGTCGAAGTCGTCCCCAGCATCGGCGAGTTCGTCGCCCAGAACGCGCCCCTCTTCGAGGTACGCGGACCGTCGCTGAAGGTACGCCCGGACACCTTGATGTCGTGCTTGATCTTCGGTGACACGCACAGCCCGGTCGTCAGCCCCGGTGCAGCGCTTCAGTCGATCGTGGACATCGCGCTCAAGGCCCTGTCACCCGCCATCAACGACCCGGGCCGAGCCGTCCAGGCTCTCGACCACATCGAAGATCTTCTGGTACTTCTCGCCCCGCGGGTCCGCTTCGACACATCAACCTCGGATCTCACGCTGATCAGAGGGCAGCAACGCACCTGGACCGATTACGTGTCCGTCGCCACCGACGAGATCCGGCACTTCAGTACCAATTCCGCGCAGGTCCAGCGCCGTCTACGCGCGGTATTCGCGACCTTGCTCGAAGCCTGCCCGCCGGACCAGCACCCTCCGCTACTCGAGCGCGTCGACGCACTCGATGCGCAATTGACCCGAGAATGGACCGGCGCACTCGACCTTCGGCTCGCGAGTGTGGCGGATCCGCAGGGATTGGGCTCCGAAGCCGGGGCGACCGGAAGAATTCACCCGCTGATCATCGGGTCTTCGGAACTTCCGGACGATCGTTCATCCGGGCAGACCGAGTCGCGTTCCCAGCCAACCTAATTGACTCGCCAATCCAGCCGACCACACCTGGAAGCTGTGCCCTCCGTCGACCTCGGCGTACTGGACGTCCATCCCTGCGGCCTTTGCGGCTTCGTAGAGGGTTTGAAGACCTGGGCGGTAGTCGTTGTCCTGTTTGCCGACCACGAACACCCCGGCGCTGTCGGGGAACTTCTTCTCCCGGAGCAGATCCTGCGGATTCACTGCCACGAACGCGGCTTCATTGCCGCCGAACGCTGCATCGACCGTCTGCTTGCGATCGCCGAGTGTGGGTTCGATCTGACCGGACAGATCCAGGAACGTCGGATAGACCGCGGGGAAGTTCGTTGCCATCTGGAACGCGCAGGTACCGCCGTAGGAAAGTCCCCCGATCGCCCACTTCCTCGGGTCTGGATCCACCTGGAGGTTCCCGCGCACCCAGTCGGGAACATCGCGCGAAAGGTACGTCGCGACGTTCCCGAGTTGGGAATCGACGCAGAGCGGATTCGCCAGTTCCGACCCGGTCCCGTCAGCAACGACGACAACGGGAGCCAAGCCCGAATGCGCAGCGGCGTAGGCGTCCATGGTCTGGACGAGACGTCCGCCCTGTAGCCAGTCCTCGGGCGCGCCTGGTTGGCCGGCAAGCAGTACCAACACCGGCAACTCCGGTCGTGGGTTGGTGAAATACGCGGGCGGTAGGTAGATCTCGGCGTCGCGGGCGCTGAATCCGGAGACCGTCCCCGCAATCGTGACCGTGCTGACCTTGCCGGTCGACGGCATGTCCGCTGGAGCCTTCCATTGCGAAACCGGTACCGCGCCGTCCTTGCCGTCGTCCAGGTCGGCGAGTGAAACCTTCTCCGCGTCCGAGAGTCCCAGCGCTGTTCCCAACGTCGGATACGACTGGAACTGCAGATTCACGTGAGCCGCGCTCGACACGACCACCAGGAGCACGGAGACCACGGTGAGCACGCGACCGTCGATCCGCGTCGCCGCAAATACCCGCGAAACACCCAGCAGCACGCCGAGAATGCCCAACCCGATCCACACGTAGACCGGACGGGCAATCGGATCGGGGAACGGGTGCCACACCTTCTCGATCAGCCAGTACAGCACGAGAGTGATCGCGATTGCCGCGACGATGCATACCGGAATCGAGATCAGCACGTGACGCCTCGATCTCGAGAAGATCAGCCACAGAAGTGCCAGAATTCCGAGCACCGTCACCACGGGTGGAACCGGGCCCGTGACCAGCGACAGATCCGTGATCGTGTGCACGTCGTCTCCCGTCGCAGCCCTGTTTAGACAATATCCAAGAACAGGACATTTCGGAGCTGATGGCGTCAGATCACCGCGTTCGACGCCTGGGCACGTAGGTCTCGGGCCAGGTGATCCCGACGCTCGAGAACAAGCCTCCGCAGCGACGCGGGCGCCTCAGCATTGGCCTGGATCCAGGAATCGACAGCAGAGGTGTCTTCAGCTGCCGGGAAGAGTCCGTTCACCAACCGTCGGGCGATCTCGATGCTGCGTTCGGACCACCACTTCCCCAGGGACGAGAAGTACTCTGCCGCATATCCCTCGATCAACGACGGGTCCGTGCCCGAACGGAATCCGGCGATCGTCGCATCCAGGCGGTCGTTCGAGAGTGAGCCGTCAGTGGTCGCCGACGCCCAGGCAGCCGCCTTGGTCTCGGCATCGGGAATCGACGCCACAGCGCGGACGTACGCCGTTCGACCCGCTGACGTGCTGTCCTTGCTCAGCTCACCGTCGAAGTCGCTCACACTCGCATGGCCGGTCGCCGACAGGGCGATCCACAATGCCCACCGCAGATCAGGATCGAGAGCCAGTCCGACCGGCCCCGGGCAGGTGCCGTCGAGTATCGACCGCACCTCGTCGGCGCGAGCATCGTTGACCGCTGCAGCGGCCGACAGAGCCCGTGCCCATGCCAGCTGTCTTCCGGACTCCGGTTCGGCTTCGAACACCGCCTTCCAGGTCGTTTCCAACCAGCCTGCACTTACATTGGGCCGCAAGCTTTTGGGTACGTAGTGAAGAACCGCGTATTGGGCATCGGTCAGGATCGAGCTGAGAATCGCAAGATCTGTCTCCGCGGGAGCGAATCGTTCCACCATGTCGAGGTACCGGAACACCGAGAGCTGCGCATCACGCACCGAGTTCCACAGCGACGACCAGATCACCCCGCGCGCAAGCGGATCGCTCACGCGGTCCAGGGATGCCTCGACAGTGGACAGAGATTCCGCGTCCAATCGCACCTTGGCGTAGGTGAGGTCTTCGTCGTTGAGCAGTGTGAGTGCTCCGGGCGGAAGGTCGACCGACGTGCGTGATTCGGTGATGTCGAGTTCGACGCGTTCGGTGCGAACAAGGTCTCCGGACTCGTTGTAGTCGTAGATTCCGATTGCGAGCCGATGCGGCCTCGGGTCCGTCTGGACCAGGTGCGTTCCGTCGAGCGACAGCGTGGACACCCCGGTGGTCTGCAACCAGATTCGGGCCCATTCGCGCACGTCGCGCCCGGAAGTCTCCGTGAGCACGTCGAGCAGATCGACCAGCGTGGTGTTTCCGTACGCGTGTGCCTTGAAGTACCGGCGTGCCGCTTCGAAGAACGCGTCACGCCCGACGAACGCCACAAGTTGTTTGAGGACACTGGCGCCCTTGGCGTAGGTGATTCCGTCGAAGTTAAGCTTCGCAGCTTCGAGATCGACGATGTCGGCGACGATGGGATGAGTTGTCGGAAGCTGATCTTGGAGGTACGCCCACGCTTTTCGCTTGATGGCGAATGCCACCCAGGCATCGGTGAAGCGAGTAGCTTCGGCGCTGACCAGCGATCCCATGAAATCGGCAAAAGATTCCTTGAGCCACAGGTCGTCCCACCAGACCATGGTCACGAGATCGCCGAACCACATGTGCGCCATTTCGTGCAGGATCGTGTTGGCGCGGCGCTGATGCTGCTCGTCGGTTGCGGTGCCGCGGAACACGTATGCCTCGGTGAAGGTCACCAGTCCCGGGTTCTCCATGGCGCCGAGGTTGTACTCGGGGACAAAGATCTGGTCGTACTTGCCGAACGGATACGGATAGTCGAAGTACTCGGCGTAGAAGTCCAGCCCCTGACGGGTGATGTCGAAAACGTTGTCCGCATCGAGGTGTGGAGCCAACGACGCCCGGCACAGCGCACCCAACTCGACAGTGAGTTCGCCGCGACTCCACGACGACGCCACGCGGTGATACGGCCCGGCCGCGATCGCGGTGATGTAGGTCGAGATCGGCAGCGTCGGGGCGAAAGTGACGCGTTGTGCACCGTCCACGGAGAGAGTCTGGGTCGCGGGCTGATTCGACAGGACTTCCCAGCCGTCAGGTGCTGTCACCTCGAATGTGAAGGGCGCCTTGAGGTCCGGCTGCTCGAAGCAGGCGAAAACACGCCTGGCATCGGCAGGCTCGTATTGCGTGTACAGATACGTCTGATCGTCAGCGTCGTCGACAAATCGGTGCAGCCCTTCACCGGAACGGCTGTAGTTGCCGTGAGCTGCCACCCGAACGACGTTCGATCCGCCGAGTCCGCGCAGCCCGATCCGGGATCCGTCGTACTCCACCGGAATCGACGCACCGTCGACGTCCACGGAATCGACTGCAGCACCGATGAAATCGAGCCAAGTGGACTCCACCGAGGACGTCAGATCAATTGTCGTGACCGTCGAAAAGGTCTTCACGGCGGAGTCGACCGCCGATCGCAGATCCAACTCCACCCGGTAACCGGCGACGGAGATGGCTCGAGATCGTTCGGCGACTTCGCTTCGATTCAGGTTCGCAGTACTCACGCACTCGATCCTGCCAGGCCGCGCGCGGCGATGTGAGCCGCCGTGCGCCTATCCCTTGAACGCGCCCTGCCAGACGGTGTCGAACGGCGTGTGTGCCGAGACGCGGCCTTCGATGCCCGCCGTGACGAACTTCTTTGCCAGAGCGACGGCTTCTCCCACGTCGGCGCCTTTTGCCAGCTCCGCGGTCACTGCGGCGGCCAGCGTGCAACCGGCACCCGAGACGCGCTCTTCGCCGACCTTGGGGGCGGAGAGAACAGTCACGTCGGTCCCGTCGAACAACACGTCGACGGCGTCGCCACCGGCGAGTTCGACACCGCCCTTTGCGAGCACGTACTTGGGTCCGAGATCATGGATACGACGTGCGGCCTCGATGAGGTCGTCGACGCTTTCGATGCTGTCCATTCCGGCGAGGGTGCGTGCCTCGAACAGGTTGGGTGTGACGACGGTGGCGAGCGGGAGGATCGAATCACGAAGTGCTGTATCAGTATCGAGAGCCGCGCCGGGCTCCTGGCCCTTGCAGATCAGGACCGGGTCGAGGACGACGTGGCGCCAGGACTGCCGACGCAGGCCCTCTGCCACAACCTCGATGGTGGCGGGCGTGCCCAACATGCCGATCTTGACGACGTCCAGATCGTGAGCCGCAGTGGCAGCCTCGATCTGATCAGCGATCACGTCAGGAGCGATCGGTACGAAGCGATGACCCCAGTTGTTCTTGGGATCGAACGAGACGATACATGTGGTGGTCGCTACGCCGTAGACGTCCAATGCCTGAAACGTCTTCAGGTCGACCTGCAGGCCGGCACCGCCAGTCGCTTCGGACCCAGCGATGACATAGGCGAGGTCAACCACAGCACAATCTCCTTCTTCGGACTTTCGAAACGTGCGTGGATGGCCACGAACGCGGGACCCAGTTTATCAACCGTTCCGACGTCTGGTTTTCGGCTATGCGGGCACCGGAGTTCCCCACGCGACGTCGTTGTCCTCGTATCCGAACGGCGGACCGACGAACTCGCCGCCGCAGGTGATCAGCGCGAGGGTTTCGGGTCCGTCGAGGCTGTTCAATCGCTCGACCGGCAGCTCGCCGTCCTTGCTGTAGTGATCGACCGCATCGATACGGTAGTTCCAGGTCTGTCCCCCGGCGCCCGCCACGGTCACGACCGAGCCGATTTCCAGTGTCGAGAACTTCTTTCCGAAACCGTCACCCTGATAGATGTCGTTGATGTGTCCGGTGATCACCACAGTGCCCGCGCCGGAGCCGGGAAATGCCGAATCTGCCCACCATCCGATCTCACTGACATCCTCGGGCGGAATGAGCGAGCCGTCCGTCGTCGTCTTGATCGGCAGGATGTCAGCGGTGCTGTTGCCTGTGCGCAGCGTGGTCGGGACATCCGGACCGTCGACCACCGCGCGAATCTCTGGCGGCAAATCTTGTTGGCCGGTCGCGAGGACGCGGGTCGGCGAGTCACCGTCGTCGGAACATCCGCCGATCAAGAGCATTGTCGCCACTACTGCAGCGGCCCACGTTCGGCTGGCCGTGGATCCAGGTGCCGCTGTCACGGACGAGAAGTCGGGCCGGACGGAATCTGGGAAATTGGTACTCGGTTTCCGACGTCACGACCGGGAAGTGCGTCACCGGAATCCCCAACGTTGCCACCGGAACCGTCACCACCGCTGCCGTTTCCGCCACCGCTTCCATTCCCCCCGCCGCCGGGGCCGGGGCACTCACCTCCCGGATCGGTGGTGTCGCCTGCCAAGACAATCTTGACTGCCGAGAGGTTGACCGTCTGGCTCTGCGCGACTTGTCCAGGAGTTGTGACGTCGAAGGCGAGCTTGGCACGTACGGGGATGACCGAACCGTCGTCGGCATCGGTGACCGTTGATCCTGAGCGACCGAGATCTTGGGTCAACGTCATTCTGGAGATCAAATCCTGATTTCCGGTCAAGCCGGCGCCGTCGATCCGAAGGGTCCCTCGGACGGGACTTCCGTGGGCTCTGATCGTCACCGATGCGCGAAACTCGAGGATGTCTCCCGGCACTGTCCGCCACGCCTCGATCGAGTTGATTTTCGTTCCAGGCGATCCAGTCGAGATGTCGTACCAACCGTCGATCACGGCCGGATCGAGTGACATCGAATTTTCGTTGATTTCCGAGTTGCACGCGCGGGTGAGCGAAACGGGGGCAGCCGATCCCACTGCGGGGAGTGCTGTCGACACAACGGTCGCCAAGACGAAGGCCGTCGCGGTGATGCCCGCGGTACGCCTGCCGAAGATCGTCATTCTCTCGCTACCTTTTTTCCGCGGACCGTAGCTTCCGGTCAATTCAGTCAAAATACCAGTACAGCTGGACAAATAGGTCGAATTCCGTGCCGAATTCTTCTTGTTTTCTGTGAACTTCGGTTACGAGCAATTTCTCCGCACACGCGTTCGGGCAAGGGGTCCATCGGATCAACAGGGGTCAGAAGTTACATTTCGCCCGCACATCGGAGCAGATCGCACTGATTTCTCACCGCATTGGACAGGTATTTCCGTTTCATAGCGGTCAGCCGGTGGAACAACGATCACTACAACGAGCGTGCCGGGCACGTGTCCGGTCGCCCCCCACCGAATCAAGGGAAACCGTCATGTCGGATACAACATCAGTCAAGCAGGGTTTCGCGGTAGGAACATCGATCGGGGCAGCCGTCATCTTGGTGACGGTCGGCATCGTGCAGTTCTTCCAAGGACTCGCTGCCGTCGCCGAAAACGAAGTGTTCGTAGTCGGGATCGACTACGTCTATCAGTTCGACCTGACGACGTGGGGTTGGATCCATCTCGTGTTGGGCGCGCTCGTCGCTCTCGTCGGGCTTGCGCTGTTCACCGGAGCGGCCTGGGCGCGGGTGTCGGCAGTGGTGATCTGCGCGATCTCGATCATCGCGAACTTCTTGTGGCTGCCGTACTACCCCTGGTGGTCGACTCTCATCATCGCGCTGAACATCGTCGTGATCTGGGCTGTGTCGACATGGAAGCCCACCCAGACGACGCACGCCGCTACGCATGCACCGTCAACGCCGACTCGATCTGCTTGAGTTGAAAGTATGTGTAGGTGGATGGCGTATTCCGGAGAGCCGATACTGGCCCATGACTTGCTGTTCAGGCCACAGCACTCGCTGATCGACCAGAGCCTGCATTCTCAACTCGGGGCCACGACGACAAATGGCGACGGCTTCGGAATCGGCTGGTACGGGGAAGGCCCCCAACCGGCAGTTTTCAAGAGCATCGAACCCGCGTGGAACGACTCGAACCTGCGCGAAGTCACCTCCCAATTGCGCACCCCTCTGCTGTTCGCTCACATCCGCGCCTCGACGGGAACTGCAGTGCAGCGCAGCAACTGTCACCCGTTCCGGCACCGGCAATGGTTGTGGATGCACAACGGTTCACTACACGGATTCCACGACATGAAACGGGAATTGGTGACTGCCATTGATCCGTCGCTCTTTCCGGATCTCGAAGGATCGACGGACTCGGAAACCTTGTTCTTCCTCGCGCTGACGTTCGGCCTGTCCGACGATCCGTTCGAAGGTGTCGCGAGGGCCGTCGGATTCGTCGAGCACACGGCCCGCTCGCAGGGAATCGACAATCCGGTTCAGATGACCGTCGCCACGTCGGATGGCATCTCCACCTGGATCTTTCGCTATTCCAGCGAGCACCAGTCGAGGTCGTTGTTCTTCTCCACCGAGATTTCCACGTTGCGCAAGCTCCATCCTGAGGTGGATGCCCTGCACCATCTGAGTGAGGAGACCCGAATCGTCGTCTCCGAGCCTCTACGTGACCTTCCCGGCGCCTGGAACGAGGTTCCCGAATCCGCCGCAGGCGTCATCCGGCCCGGACGGGACGAGATGCGGAGCTTTGTGCCGATCCCACCAGCCTGATTGGGTCATACAACCAGGCATAGCTATGAAATAGCTTGCATTCGAAGCGCTTTCACGAAAACTGAGAAAACGGAAACTCGGCACACTAGTCACGCGAGAGGATGAGCCGGAACGCCAAGCGAGCCTTCTCCGTATCCGGAGTGCCACCAGTGAGCAAATCGTTGTAGATGAACGACTCACCCACGCGAACCAGCAGATATGCCATGTCCTCGACGGGCAGGTCTGGCCGAATCTGCTCCGGTATTTCAGCTTCGATCAGCCTTCGCACGGATTCGACCATCGTGCCCTGAATCGGCCCCAGTCCAGTTGTGAGTATGCACAACGCCTTTTGCGGTTCCCGAGTCAAATACGTCCGGAAGAATTCGGTCTCGATTGTCGCCCGTGCATGGTAGGTGAGGACGTCGACAACCCTTGACGCTCCGCTTCCACCGCACTCCTCGAGGCCCATTCGCCACGTTCGGCGCGCCAGCGAATCGAGCACGTCACCGGTAATTGTGTCGCGATTCCCTGCACGCCGGAACAAGGTGGTCCGATCCACCCCCAACTCGGTGGCCAAAGCATTCACATCGAGCGGTTTTCCGGCTGCGAACTGTCGTCGGGCGGCACTCAACGCTTCCGCGCGGATGTCACGTGTCTCGGCCATGGAGTGAATGTATCGCTGACGACGTGCTGGTCGGTAGCCGGAGGCGATCAGACGGCGCCATCGACGGCAATCGTTGCAACATTCATTGACTTTGTTGCAGGTGAGTGTTTATGGTTCCCCGGTACGTGATTCCAGTCACAACAGTTCAGTTGTTTACGGAGGAATGCGATGAACGATCACACGTGGACGACCCGACGATGAGCCCACTTCTGCAAGTACGAGACCTCACGGTTGACATTGGGACAGAATCGATTTCGAACAGACTCCTCGACCGAGTGAGCTTCGAGTTGGGGTCGGGCGAAATCACCGGCCTCGTAGGAGAGAGCGGGAGCGGAAAGACACTGACCGGACTCGCTCTGCTCGGTCTCTTGCCCCGTACGGCAACAACCAGCGGAAGCATCCGTTTGGAAGGACAGGAACTTGTGGGTCGGCCCGCCGCCGAGTTGAGGAAAATACGCGGTCGCGACGTCAGTATGGTCTTCCAGGACCCGAGTTCGGCTCTCAACCCCTCCGTCAGCATCGGTCGCCAGATCGTCGATGTGTTGAAGGCCCACCGCGACATCACGAAAGTCGATGCGGAGGACGTGGCTACAGATCTTCTCCACCAGGTCGGACTGGCCGACCCGAGCAGAACCTTGAAGTCGTACGGGTACGAGCTTTCCGGCGGGATGTGTCAGCGGGTGATGATCGCGATGGCCCTGGCATGCGGTCCGAAGTTGCTGATCGCGGACGAACCGACAACAGCGCTCGACGTCACCATCCAAGCTCAGATTGTCGATCTCCTTCGAGAACTGGCCGAACAGCGCGATCTTGCCGTGTTGTTGATCAGTCACGACCTCGCGGTTGTCGCCGAGGTCGCGGATCGAGTCATCACCATGTTTCGCGGCGAGATCGTCGACGTCGCGCCACGAGACGTGCTGCTTCGGCGGCCCGCGCATCCCTACACGTTCAGCCTTCTCGAGGCGGCACGCTCGACATTCGAAGAAGTCGCCTCCCAATCACCCAAGGCGCGAGGCGATTTCACCAGCAAAGCCCCTGCTGACGGCGTGGGTTGCCGATACGTCGCCCGGTGCAACTACTCCGAGGAGCTCTGCATATCCGATCATCCACTTCTGATCGGATCACCGGAATCGGCAACAAGATGTCACCGCAGCGACGAACTCGAGTTGCTCGGACTGGTGAGCTGATGAGCAACACCGACGTCATCGTCGACGTTCGGAATCTGGCAGTCGAGTACGGACGCGGACGCAAAGCTCTTCGCGCGGTCGACGACGTCAGCTTCTCCGTACAGAGGGGCGAAACCCTTGCGATAATCGGTGAATCAGGATCGGGAAAATCCTCGACGGCTCACGCTCTCGCGGGTCTGGTGGCTACGGCCGCAGGCTCCATCACTATGAATCTCGACGACCCGGCGTTCGGCAAGGGTGGATCTTCCCATCTCATTTTTCAAAACCCTACGTCGGCCTTGAACAATCGGATGGCCTCATGGGCTTGCGTAGCCGAGCCGATGGCGCCAGGGCGTCTGCGCATCCCACAGTCCTTGCGGCCGAAAGCCGTCGAGCTGTTGCGTCGGGTAGGTCTCGGCGCTGAGCTTGCCGACCGCCTCCCGACCCAGCTCTCCGGCGGCCAACGCCAACGCGTGACCATCGCTCGTGCACTTGCCTCCAAGGCGCCACTGATTCTCTGCGACGAACCTGTTGCCTCCCTGGATGTTTCGCTTCAGGAAGAGGTGTTGCAGCTTCTTGCCGATCTCCGAGAAGAACATGACCTCACGTACATCTTCATTTCGCACGATTTGGGTTCGGTGGCACGGATCGCCGATCGCGTCGCGGTGATGTACCTCGGCCGAATCGTCGAGATCGGACCGGTTGCCACGGTCCTGAGGACTCCATCGCACCCCTACACGCAGGCGCTTCTCGCCGCGGCCCCGCACATCGAACTCGAGCGGCGCAGTCGTCGGAAAGCATTGGTACGGGGCGAGTTACCCGACCCACGGAATCCACCCTCGGGCTGTCGATTCCGCACCCGCTGCCCGTTTGCGATGGATCGCTGTGCGTCGGAAGCGCCGTCACTTCGCGCGGCCTCGAATTCCGCACACAGCTCCGCCTGCCATCTATCGTCCCCGGCCACATCGACCGGAATCTCCAACCCGCCGCAGTAAATGCGTGCCGCGTCAGTCTCCCCCTACCGAGAAGACCAAAGCGAAAGTCCACCATATGAATCCGCGTCTGTCTTTGCGATCCCGATATCCGATCACACACTTCCAGAATCATGGGAAAAGTGGCCCACGTGTGCTGGTAGCTGCGTTTGCACTTTCTGCTCTTGTGCTCAGCGGCTGTTCGAGCAGCGCCACCGGTACCGCCGGCGATACCGGACCTGCCGATCCGAACGCCGAACTCAAGGTCGCGACATCGCACGTGCCCGCCTCGCTCGACCCGTGTGCGGGAAACATCGGATACGACATCGACTACTTACAGTTGATGTATGCACCACTGATCGATGCGGAACCTGCCACCCAGAAGTTGCGGCCCGGAATCGCCAGCGAGTGGGGCTTCTCCGGACCGGACAACCTGACGTTCGAGATGACGTTGCAGAACGGCTTGACCTTCCACGACGGTACAGCTGTCGATGCAGCAGCCGTCAAGGCAAGCATGGAACACTGCTTGAGTCTCGGAATCGTTTCCGTCCCGACGATCAAGAGCATCGAAGCAACGTCCCCAGATCACGTCACGATCTCGTTGAGTTCACCTACCTCCGGTTTACCAGGCTGGCTCAACGGCAGATTGGGAATGGTGGTCTCCCCCACTGCGCTGGCAGCAGCAGGGGCAGACTTCGCCAACAAGCCTGTAGGCGCAGGGCCGTACACATTCACCAGCGCAGTCCCGAACAGTTCATACACATTCAGTCGATTCGACGATTACAAACCGGCAGGTCCACCCAGCCCCCAGCTCGCCAAGATCCAGATCCAGGTGATCTCCAATCCCACAGCGCTGACAAATGCCCTGACATCGAACGCTGCGGATTTTGCATACGGGCTCACACCGTCGAGTGCTCCGATCCTCGAACGGAATCCCAACCTGAACGTCAGTCACGACCCGAGACTCGGAGTTGCGCTCGTCGTGATCAACAACAAGAACCCTGTGGTTAACGACGTCCGGGTTCGTCTGGCGATGCAGTATGCGCTCGACCGCAAGGCAATTGCGCGAGCCGCGCTGGACAGCTCGGAAGGAACTGCGGCGTTCGGTCAATATCCTCCCGGTTCGCAGTTCTACGACGAGGAAACCGAAGATGCATGGCCGTACGACCCGGAGAAGGCCAAATCGCTGCTAGCGGAGGCGAGGTATCCGAATGGGGTCACCGTGCGCGGACTAGCAGGCAACCTACCGCCGTACTCGACCAACGCGGTCCTTGTCGGAGAACAATGGGAGAAAGTCGGCATCAAGGTCGACTTCGTCGAAATGAGTGGACCTCAGGCGATTACGGAGTTCGTCGCACACAACAGCGCGGACGTCTTCAGCGTGGGATGGCCCACGCGAGCATCCGCACCGCTCAATTTCGAAGCCTCTCTGGGTTCGCGATCGTACTTCCGGCAGAATTCCGTCCCCAACGAGGAGTTGGAGAAGCTGATCGCACTGCTGAACAACACGTATGACGAAACCGCTCAGCTCGACATCGTCAAACAGATCAATCAAGTCGTGATCAAGTCCGCTGAGTACGTACCGTTGTACTTCACTCCCGACGTGGTCGCCTACACGAAGAACGTCCACGGGGCCGTTCCCGCACTGAACGGCTCCCCCAATCTGACGTACCTCTCGAAGTCATGACGACGACCGTTGTATCGCAAGAGAATTCGTTGGCCCCCGAGCCTGAGAGCGTTCCGACCCGAAACCCTCACCGATCGCCGGTGAATCCTTACATACGGATGATCGGCGTCCGGTTCGCACAAATAATTCCTACCGCGATCATCGCTAGTTTCATAACCTTTGCCCTTATCCGGATAATCCCCGGTGGACCAGCCGAGGCACTTCTCGGTCCGAACGGCAGCGATGAAGCGATCGCGGCACTCAACGAGCGCCTCGGATTGAATCAACCTCTGCTGGTCCAGTACTGGAACTGGGTGGTGTCGGCTCTGCACGGAGATCTGGGAACGTCGCTACAGAACAGCGCCCCCGTCGGCCCACAGATCCTTGCGCGCCTGCCGGCGAGCGCCGAGCTCGTTGTACTCGCACTGTTACTGTCCGCCGTCGTCGCCATACCGCTCGGTGTGTGGACCGCGACGCGGCAGGGACGACGCAGCGATGGTCTGACCCGCACGGTTTCGGGGATCGGACTCGCGGTACCGGACTTCTTCCTCGCTATCGTGCTGGTCGATGTCTTCGCCCTCGGTTTCGGAGTTCTACCGGTGCTCGGCTGGGTTCCTCTCGAGAACAGTGTGATCGACAACCTGAGCCATTTGGTCCTACCAGCAACGGCGCTCGCTGCCGGCGCAGCATCGATTGCGGTTCGGCAGACCAGGGCTGCGATGATCGAGACACTGTCAAGTGACTACGTACGAACTGCGCGTGCGATGGGTATCGACGAGCGGAAGATCGTGTGGCGCTACGCGCTACGAAACATCGTTCCCACGATTGTCACTGTCTATGGATTGCTCGCCGTGGCGATGCTGGGTGCGACGGTCATTCTCGAGCAGATCTTCGTGCTGCCGGGCCTCGGGAGCGCTCTCGTCATTGCGATCGACACGCGAGATTATCCGATGCTTCAAGGCATTGTGTTGCTGTTCGTCGTGATCGTGCTTCTCGTGAACATCCTGGTCGACGTCGTCAACAACATGATCAGCCCACAATTGAGGAAGGGAACGATCTCGTGAGCCAACTCGCGCTGACCACCGCAGGCGAGACCCGCTCCAAGTGGGCTCTCCCTCGACTGCACCCCGGATTATGGCTCAGCTACTGCTTTCTCGGAACGCTGATAGCGGCGTCCGTCTTGGCTTCGTTCGTGGCTCCGCACAGTCCGACCGATCAGAACCTGACCAACACGTTCGCCGGTCCGAGTGCACAGCACCTCCTTGGCACTGACGGCTTCGGTCGTGACGTGCTCAGTCGATTGATCTGGGGAGGACGCTCCGCCTTCTTCGGCGTCGCGATCGCTGTCGCTGTCAGTCTGCTGTTGGGAATTCCGTGGGGGTTGATCGCCGGATATTGGCCACGCTGGATCGGCGCGTCACTCCTCCGGGTGGCTGACGCATTGCTGGCATTCCCAGGTTTGGTTCTCGCAGTGGCTATTACCGGTGTTCTGGGGCCGAGCCTGATCACGTCGATGTCAGCGCTCGGAGTCGTCTATGCACCCACAATTGCAAGAATTCTGGCTGCCGGGGTCAGCGAAACGAGGAACCGAGACTTCGTTCTGAGCGCGCGACTCTCAGGATGCCCGCCGCACGTAGTGCTCCTGCGTCATCTTCTTCCGCACGCAATCGGGCCGGTTGTCGTTCAGGTGACCGTGCTCACCGGCCTGACTTTTCTCGCGCAGGCGGCACTCTCATTCCTGGGGTTGGGAATACAGCCCCCCACTCCGAGTTGGGGCGGTGACCTATCCGATGCGTACCTGCACATCTTGAGTGCACCACAACAGATTCTCCCCTCCGGCATTCTGATTTCATTGGTCGTCCTGGCCGTCTACCGAGTGGGTGATGCCGTCCGGGACCGCATGTATGTCAGAGGGAGATAGCCGGCGTAGAACAACCATCCGACTCGACTGTTCGAAGACCACACCACCAGCATGAAGGACTATCGATGACCTCGATCGCACCAGAAACCGCGCGCCGCGTCTTCCGTGGAGCCGAACCAATACACGGCATGATCTACTTCACCCCTTTCGGCGCGGAAGCATATGCCGCACTGGGCTTTACACACCCTCGAATGGGCTACTTCGCTTCGCGGTCTGCGCCCATGGGCGCAGTAGCGGCTGAAGTCACCATCGCTACGTTCTTCAACTTCAACCCCGAACTGGTACACGCGGTGCTGCCGGAAGCCTGGACAATCGCCACCCCCGAACAGATCCTCACCGCTCGACTCGACGCTGTCGACCGTTCGCTGCGCAAGGCCTGGGGAGAACATGTCGACGGCACCGAAGTTCGCGAAGCTGCCGAACTCGCACGTCGAGCCGCGGAACGCGCCTGCAACAGACCACAAGGGCGACCCCTGTTCGGTGGGCACGCATCATTGCCGTGGCCTGAGGAGCCTCATCTCGTGTTGTGGCATGCCCAATCCTTGCTCCGGGAGTTTCGCGGAGATTCTCATGTCGCACTTCTTCACGCCGAGGGACTCAACGGTGTCGAAGCGTTGGTAGTCCACGCCGCAACCGGTGATGTTCCTGCTGCTGCTCTGCAAATGAGCCGGGCATGGGACAACGATCAGTGGGCGGAAGGCGTCGAAGGTGTGCGGGCGCGTGGATGGCTCGAAGACGGCCCCGAGCTTCACCTGAACGAGGTGGGTCGCGATCGCCGGAAGCGGGTTGAGCATCAGACCGATGTGCTGGGGTCGTACCCGTACGAGGCGATCGGAGAGACCGGATGCAGTCGACTGATCGAAATCTCGGAACGTCTCTCCGGTGAAGTGATCGATGCAGATCTCGGATTTCCGGCAGCACTGGCAGCACGTCGCCGATTGCGTGCGTGACAGCAGGTCGTGAGTGTCGAACGTGGCTGGTGGTGATACGACGAGGGTGTCACCACCAGCCCCTTCACACAATTATCGCCGAAGTCGGCTGCGCCCCCAATCTGCACAGTGAGAAGGCATCCGGATGAGACTGCCGTTGTGCCGAATTCTCCCGCGGGATGGGTCAAGATGGCTAGATGTGGAAACAGGCACTCGGGTTTGCTTTGTTCGGTGCGACCGTTGCCATCGTCACGGCGGCGCTGACACAGGGATCGGCACAGGCGTCCGCCACGATCACCCTCTTTTCGGGTGGCACCACAATCTCGGGCTTCGCGGGTGAATCGCAATGGACCTGGCCCATCGATGCTGCGGTGATCGGCGCCCTTCTGGGCGCGCTGACCGGGTTCGTGCTCCGCCTCGCGGGCGTGCGAATCTCCGGAAGCCAAGACAATCGACTGGTTCGAACTGTGGTGGCAGGCATCGCAGGCGTCACGCTTGGGCTGACGCCCCTGTTGGTCTTGATCGGAATGGCATTCACCGGGTCGGTTGATATGGGATGGTCCCCGCTCCTGGTCTACGCCGTCAGCGGTCTTCTGGCCTATGGCCTTTCGGTCGCCGCCGTGTTCGGAGTTCTTCGCGCTGCCGGGGATCGACTTACTGTTCGCACGACGCGAGCGGTCGCGGCGATGCTTCCGGTAGGGGCGTTGGCGGCGACTGCTGCGGGTGTCGGTACTGCGTGGAAGCTGGGCTTTTCCACCGCCGCTCCCACCTGGATTGCAGTCGTACTGCTGGTGGTGCTCGTATTGGCCGTGACGTTCGTTGCGGCCCGGGCGTGGGCACTACGGATGC
Source organism: Rhodococcus sp. no. 34 (assembly GCF_054589475.1). Lineage (NCBI taxonomy): Bacteria > Bacillati > Actinomycetota > Actinomycetes > Mycobacteriales > Nocardiaceae > Rhodococcus > Rhodococcus sp. no. 34. The sequence continues at coordinate 20,402 of NZ_BAAILK010000046.1, read as the reverse complement.
AGGCTCGTGACTTTCCAGAAGTGGCATAGGCGGTGGAACGATTGATTCCGACGGGCGCATCGAGATGAGGGGCGAGCGAATCTTCGCGGGACTCGTCGTCGGCCTCCTACTGGGGCTGTTCGGCTACCTGCCATTGGTACTCCTGTGGCAACATTTCGCAGATGTCCCGCAGCCGCAGCTTTATCCGAACCGTTCGTTCACGTCGTTCGGCCCCAACCCGCCACCGCTCACCTACTGGATAAGTTGGGCGGCGCCTGCCGCCGTGTTCGTCATTCTCGGACTTATGACTATTCCCAGCCGCACCGGCAGGCAATTCGCGTTGCCATTGGTGCTCGCGTTCCTTTCTGTGGCGGCAATGGTGGCGTGGTTCTGGATCTCGATGGAACTGTTCTTCAGCCCCGACTGATCACTCACTCGGCTGCGTATCGCGAACCCCACTGCGCGCACGCGCAATGGCGCCCTTGTTGCGCAATGCGATCCCCTGATGCACCGCAGCAAGTACCAATGCCAGCACTGCAGCAGGGAGGCTCCCCACCATCGACAGCAGAGAAGGCATACCAGAGCTGAAAGCGGTAAAGAAACCCAGTACTGCAGCGCAAAGCATTGTCGCCGAGACGATCCAGGAAACTAATGGTCGTGGGATCACGGCTGGAATAACGCACAGAGCCACCGGCAACGCCAGCACCAAGAAGAGCTCCCGCCCGAAATAGTCGTGAATCGAGCGGTAACAATCGGCAGAACTGAGCGGGCCGAGGCCTATTTCGCAATCGGTGATCTCGTACAGCGGCCACTGTGCCGTCGCGGATCCCAGAATCCCGGTGGCGACCGCCAATACAACCCACGCGATCCGAATCCCAATCATACGAAGAGATCATGCCAGTAGGCGAAATTGCGCTCCGGAGAAGAAAGCAATTACGACTCGAACTGCGTGGAAGGGCGATACCGTCAACGCTAATCAAAGAATGGATCAAACTATGTTGATCGCATGGGGAGCACTGGCGCTTGCCACTGGTGCCCATATCTATGGCGCTCGCCTCGCAACTCACGGCGACTACGGGCGGAGATTACCTCTCTCGGCAGGACCGACCTCCTCGCGAGCGGCACAACATGTCCGACGTGCTCAACTCACGGGCTGGGTATCGAGCTTGATCGGGGCATCTGCCATCGTCGACAACTATTGGGAGACAGCACCTCTCTTGAGTGCGGGTATCGCAGTCGCTGTACTCGGGGTAGTTAACGGCCTACCGAGTTTGATTGTCACCCTGATGCACAATCGACGGCCGCAACAGGGTTGAGTTCTCAACTATATTTTGTGGAAGGGTGCTTGCATGGCAACACAACCGCATGGCCAGTCCATAACCCCGGCGTGGAAAGTATTCACGGCCATCGGTTTTGCAGGTGTTGTGGGCGCTGCCGTGACGTACTTCCGAGACGGGTGCACTTTGGCGATCATTGGCGGGATGGTCATCCTCGCGATTGGTCTGCCGCTTACTGTCTGGTCCATCCTGCGAATGCTGCGTGAGAATCGAGGACATCGCCTTCATTGGCGGAGAACACCGCCGGTCAATCCGAGGAACGTCGACCTGTCTCGTGCTGTCGGCATTCCGACTACAATTTTCGGTGCACTGACCATCTGGCTGAATACAGCAGGTTCGGCGCCGTGGTGGTTGGCAGCAATCTTTACCGCCATTCTGATCGCGCTCTTCGGAGTAACCGTTGCCGTTCACAATATTCGCCTCAGTCAGCGAACCTGAGCTAGCCTTCCGCGCATGCCGGTTTCCGCGAGTGTCCGTGCGCGCCTTCGCTCCCACTTGCATCCAGACGACGAGATCCACTACGCGTTTCCAGCAGAAGTTCTGATGAGCGCGAAACCGAGTGTGTTTGTCGTGGTGAGCCGAAAGGCGATCACCGTCTTCTCGACGAGCTTTCGGTCCAGAAAAGTACCGAGGTCGATCCTCACCCAGTTTCCAAGAATGACCGTCCTCGGCCCGGTCGATACTGCGTCCACGCCGCACTTCACTGCGGCGGGCATAACGTACGAGATCGACGAAGAATATGTTGCAGTCGTGAACGCTGCCGACGCGGAGATCACGTCAGCGCAGGACTTCCCGCATGATCCGTTGCCGAACCATTGAAGGCACAAACAAAAAGGCAGTTTCTCATTTCTGAGAAACTGCCTTTTGATCTAACTTCGGTCGGGCTGACAGGATTTGAACCTGCGACCACTTGACCCCCAGTCAAGTGCGCTACCAAGCTGCGCCACAGCCCGTCCCACGCCCTTGTTTCGGGCGCTTGGAAAGATTACATCAGGGACGGGCCGAAGTACCAATCGGCTGGTCAGAGCCGTTTCAGTACCGAATTGGACGCAGAATCAGCGGCCCTTACGGTCACGCTTCTCGCGCACTCGGACGGATACGCGGATCGGGCTGCCGTCGAAGTTGAACTCTTCACGCAGACGCCGCTCGATGAAGCGGCGGTAGCCGGCCTCGAGGAAGCCCGTGGTGAAGAGAACGAATGTAGGCGGGCGCGTGCTTGCCTGCGTCGCGAACATGATGCGAGGAAGGCGACCACCACGCATCGGAGGCGGCGTTGCTGCCACAACTTCCTTGAGCCAGGTGTTCAGGCGACCCGTGGGGATGCGCTTGTCCCAGGACTCCAGAGCCGTGTCGAGAGCCGGCACGAGCTTCGCCACGGCGCGACCGGTGTGGGCGGAGATGTTGACTCGCTGAGCCCACGGAACGCGGACCAGATCGCGGTCCACTTCCTTGTCCAGCATGAGTCGACGGTCCTCGTCCACGAGGTCCCACTTGTTGAATGCGATCACCAATGCACGTCCCGTGTCGGCCACCATGCTCAGAACACGCAGGTCCTGCTCGGTGATCGGCTCGTGTGCGTCGATGAGCAGGATCGCGACCTCAGCGGCCTCGATCGCGCTCTTCGTACGCAGCGACGCATAGAACTCGGCACCGCTGGCATGGCTGACACGCTTGCGCAGACCAGCCGTGTCGACGAAACGCCAAGGGCGCCCGCCGAGTTCGACGATGGAGTCGACGGGGTCGACGGTGGTGCCGGCAACATTGTGCACGACGGACCGCTCGTCACCGGACAGCTTGTTGAGCAAGCTGGACTTTCCGACATTCGGCTTTCCGACGAGAGCAACACGACGCGGACCGCCGCCGGGGATACCTTCACGCGGGGTTTCCGGCAGCTTCTCGAGAACCTCGTCGAGCAGGTCGCCGGTGCCGCGGCCGTGGGTCGCACTCACGGAGTACGGCTGACCGAGGCCCAACGACCACAGCGCTGCAACCTCGGACTCGGTGCGTCCGTCGTCTACCTTGTTGGCAACGAGGATGACCGGAGTCTTCGAGCGGCGAAGCACGCGAGCCACAGCTTCGTCCGTCGCCGTAGCGCCGACAACAGCGTCGACGACCAGGAGAATGGCATCAGCCGTTCCCATGGCCAACTCGGCCTGCCGGGCAACGGCCTGCTGAAGACCCTTTGCGTCGGGCTCCCATCCGCCGGTGTCCTGGACGAGGAAGCGTCGTCCGGCCCAGTTCGCCTCGTACGAGACACGGTCACGGGTAACGCCGGGGATGTCCTCGACTACCGCTTCACGACGGCCGATGATGCGGTTGACGAGCGTCGACTTGCCGACGTTCGGTCGACCGACAACAGCCAAGGTCGGGACGGCAATGTGCGCTTCGCCTTCGCCGTCCGCTTCGAGATCGGCGTAATCCCACTCCGATTCCTCGGACCAAGTTCCGTCACCGGCATATTCGGTTACCAGATCGTCGCTCACTGCACTGCTCCAGTTCTGTCGCTGACCACCAACAGCAACTTGGCGATCACATCTTCAATTCCCAATTCGCTCGTATCCACCAGAATGGAGTCGTCGGCAGGGCGCAACGGCGACACTGCCCGAGTCGAATCGAGATGGTCACGGCGCTGCACATCAGCCAGCACCGCTTCGTAATTGTCTTCACGGCCTTGGCCGATGTTCTGCGTATTGCGCCGTGCCGCACGGGTTTCCGCCGATGCGGTCAAGAAGATCTTGACGTCTGCATCGGGGAGTACGACGGTTCCGATGTCGCGACCTTCCACGACGATCCGCTCCGCACCCGCCGCCAGCTCACGCTGAGTGGCGACCAGCAGGTCGCGAACCTCGGGCACAGCCGAGACCGCGGAGACAGCCTTGGTGACCGCGTCGCCGCGGATCTCCTCACTGACGTCCGCGCCGTCGAGATGCACCTGCTCACTGCTTGGATCGGTACCGATGGACCACGGCAATGCCGCAACGGCAGCGGTGATCGCGGCGGAATCAGCCAGATCGATTCCCTGACGAAGCACGTGCAGGGTCGCGATCCGGTAAATGGCTCCGGTGTCGAGGTAGCGAGCACCCAAACGCTGCGCCAACGCGCGAGAGACGCTGGACTTGCCGGTTCCGGACGGTCCGTCCATAGCGACTACCAGCGGCATGGACGAATCGGTCACAGGCCGACCGCCTCGTACAGTCCACCGACCTCGCTACGTCCGAGGACGCGCTGCGTTCCCGGACGCTGATCGCCGAGGGCGACAACTCCGACGTTGGTGCGAACCAGACGGACAACGGGGTGACCGACGGCATCGAGGAGGCGACGCACGATGTGCTTACGACCCTCGTGCAGAACCAGCTTGACGAGCGTCTTGCCCTCGTTGATCTCGAGCACGGTGAACGCGTCCACCTTGGCCGGACCGTCGTCGAGGGTGACACCGTCGCGCAACTGCTTGCCGGTGCTGCGCTCGACAACGCCGTGAACCGTGGCGAGGTACGTCTTCGGAACCTCGAACGACGGGTGCATCAGGCGGTGAGCCAGATCGCCGTCGTTGGTGAAGAGGAGCAAGCCTTCGGTGTCGGCGTCGAGGCGGCCGACGTGGAAGAGTCGCTGACCCGACTGAACGCGCTCGGAGACGATGTCGCCGACGCACGGACGACCGAGATCGTCGGACATGGTGCACTGCCAGCCACGCGGCTTGTTCATCGCGAGGTAGACGAGGTCCTTCTGCACGACGACGCGGACGCCGTCGACACGAACCACTGCGTTCTCGGGGTCGACACGCAGACCCTGTTCGACCACGATGCGGCCGTCGACCTCGACGCGACCCTGGTCGATCAGCTCTTCAGCTGCACGGCGTGATGCGACGCCGGCCTGAGCCAGCACCTTCTGCAAGCGGACGCCGTCGCCCTTCGGCGGGCCGTCGTGCTTGGTGATCTCGGCATGCTGGTGACGCGCCGGCTTGGCGTTGGAGACCAACGGGTTCTGAGAGACGACACGCTGCGGCTTCTCGGTCTTCGGCTTGCCACGCTTGTTGGTCGCCGGCGGTGTGGGAGCTGCCGGGCGCTTGCGCGGAGGTCCGTCGAACTTGGATCCACGAGGTGCGTTCGACCATGCGCCGCCACGAGGAGCGTCGGGGCGTGCGCCGCGCTGATCGTCACTACGACGGTCGGCGCCGCCACGCGGTGCGCGACGGGCGTCGACGTGGGGGGTACGGCGGTCATCGCTGCGGGGTCCGCGGCGGTCGTCAGTGCGCGGTCCGCGACGGTCGTCGTTGTAGCCACCACGACGGTCGTCCGTACGTGCGGGGCGACGGTCATCGCTGCGCGGCGGGCGACGGTCATCACTGCGCGGCGGGCGACGGTCATCATTGAATCCACCGCGACGGTCGTCCGTGCGGGGACGGTCGGATCCGGCGTTGCGGTCGTATCCAGAGGTACTGCGGGAAGTGTTGCTGCGTCCACCACGGGGCGCTTCGCTACGTGCGCCGCGGGGGGCGTCGCTGCGACCACCACGGGGGGCATCGCTGCGTGCGCCGCGGTTGTCGCGGGAGTTGTTACGGTCCGGTGTGCCATCTCGGCGAGCGGGATTGTTCACTTTTTTCCTGTCAGTTTTCTACTGTTTCCCGAGCGTGGTCGGGTCTTTCTCGGTGCTGACGAGCGCCGGGATTCCGGTCAGTCGTCGACTTCGGTGTCCACTACGTCAGCGGGCACGTCTGCCTTGTTCATTCTCGCAAATCGCGGATCGGATTCCAGGCTTTCGCTGATGTCGTCGATGAGATCGACATCAGGCAAGAGCGGGGCCAACTCCGGGAGCTCGCTCAGCGAGGCCAGGCCGAGCCGTTCGAGGAACAGTTCGGTCGTGGAGTACCGTGTCGCGTTGGTGTCCGGGTCAGGCCCGGCTTCCGCGATCAGTCCGCGGGCAAGGAGGGTGCGTACCACCCCGTCCACGTTGACGCCTCGTACCGCACTGATCCGCGCACGAGTCAACGGTTGACGGTATGCGACTACGGCCAAAGTTTCCAATGCCGCCCTGGTCAATTTGGTGCGTGCGCCGTCCAATAGCAGCTTTTCCACGTACGGGGCAAACTCTTGTCGCGTGTACAGACGCCATCCGTCGCCCGCGTAGCGAAGGTCCATTCCGCTGCCGCGAGCGGTCAATGCGGCCGACATCAACGTCAGACGTTGTTCGACGCGCTCCGGTGCGGTACCGGTGACAGATGCGAGTTGGTTCACTTCGGCCGGTGAGTCCACGACGAGCAGAAGCGACTCCAGCACTGCGTCGAGTTGATCGTCGTCGAGGTCGAAATCGGGGGCAGAATCTTCGGAAACCGCGGCGTCGTCAGTAGGCTCGATCATCTCGTCTAGCTGCGAAGATTCCGATTCCGTCGGCTCGGCGTTCATCCGTAGTCCTCCTCTGTGACCGGCGCGGCCGGGTCGTCTCCGGTCCAACTCACCATCAGCGGTCCGAGGGCTTCGGGTTGCTCGAACACGATGACCTGCCGGCGATACAGCTCGAGCAACGCGAGAAATCTTGCGACTATCTCGACGGTGATCTCACACTCGGCAACGAGGTCCCCGAAGGGTGTCCACTCCCCTATGCCTCGCTCGCGCAGCAACTCGAGAATTCGCTCGGCCTGCTCGGGTATCGAGATATTGGACACATGGAGGTGATCGAGGCCCACCGTCGGCACCGGACGCGGTGTGAACACCGTCGCCGCGATCTCCGCAAAACGCTGAGGGTCGACGCCCAACAACACCTCGGGCAGGAGTTCGGTGAACTGATCCTCGACGGCAACCGACCGCGGATAGCGCCGCAGTGCGGCTTCCTCCAACTCACCGAACAGCGCCGCAACTTGTTTGTACGCCCGGTACTGCAGCAGTCGCGCGAAGAGAAGGTCGCGGGCTTCGAGAAGCGCCAGATCCTCGGCGTCCTCGACCTGCCCGGCGGGCAACAGCCTTGCGGCTTTCAGGTCCAGAAGCGTGGCCGCGACGACCAGAAACTCTGTCGTCTGATCGAGGCCCATCGCACTGCCGAGTTCCTTGGTGTACGCGATGAAATCGTCCGTGACGGTGTGAAGGGCGACTTCGGTGACATCGAGTTGCCGTTGATTGATCAGGTTCAACAGCAGATCGAACGGGCCTTCGAAGTTCCTGAGAGTGACTCGGAAACCGGCAGCCTTGGCTGCGGTCTGAGCGTCGGTCGGCACGTTCGGGTCGATCGAATCCGGCTCGACTTCGACCGGATCTTCTTGCGATGCAATCAGTTCCACTAACGACCAGACCGGTGAATGACCTCGCGGGCCAATGCTCGATATGCCTCGGCCCCAGCCGATTTCGGCGCCCACGTCGTGATCGGCTCACCGGCGACGCTGGTTTCGGGGAATCGAACGGTGCGGTTGATCACCGTGTCGTAGACGACGTCGCCGAACACCTCGACGACGCGCGCCATCACCTCACGAGCGTGCAGGGTCCGAGCGTCGAACATCGTGACGACGATGCCGGCCAACTCGAGCTTCGGATTGAGACGGTCGTGCACCTTTTCGACGGTGTCGTTGAGCAGTGCCAGGCCGCGCAGGCTGAAGTACTCGCATTCCATCGGAATGATGACCGAATCGGCGCAGGCCAGCGCATTCACGGTGAGCAGGCCAAGCGACGGCTGGCAGTCGATGAGCACGTAGTCGTACCGATCGAGAACAGGGTGCAACACGCGCCCCAAGGTCTGCTCACGCCCGACCTCGGTGACCAATTGGATCTCGGCGGCCGAAAGGTCGATGTTGCTGGGGAGCAGGTCGAGGCCGTCTACCCGGGTTCGCATCAACACATCGTCGATGGACACACGTGGTTCGACCAGAAGGTTATGGACGGTCAGTTCCAGGTCATGATGCTGAACGCCCAGTCCGGCGGACAACGCGCCTTGGGGATCGAGATCCACCAGGAGCACTCGACGACCGTATTCGGCCAACGATGCACCCAGGTTGATGGTCGACGTCGTCTTGCCGACGCCGCCCTTCTGGTTGCACATCGCGATGATCATCGCGGGTCCGTGGTGCGCCAACGGTGTCGGTTGCGGCACCTCGCGGACCGGTCGGCCTGTCGGGCCGAGTTCTTCCGCGGAAACGGTCAGGGTTTCCGCAGGTGGAGAGGCTACTGGCGTCGTATCTATTTCGAACATCGCCTCTGGTTCGGAGGGTACAGCTGGTGCTGATTCGTTCACGCGCTCGAAGAGTTGGGCATTGACATGCGGCGGCGCGGACTCCGCCGCTGGTGGCTGCGATGTCGACACGGTCCGATGCTCCCCTACTCTTTCGGCGGTTGCTCTCGGCGCCGGCAAACCCCCGAAACTGCGGTGGAGGCCGCTCGCGCTCCTTGAACGCTACCGCTTACATCACCGAATGGTCTCGCAGACACGCATGAGCCAACCAACCCCTAACGGGCACGCGGGTGTGCCTGAGCCCACACTTCGCGCAACGCGGTGACGGTGACCAGTGTGTAGATCTGCGTGGTGGTTACCGAAGCGTGGCCAAGGAGTTCCTGCACGACACGTACGTCCGCGCCGCCGTCCAGCAGGTGTGTGGCAAACGAGTGCCTGAGCGTGTGGGGTGAGACGTCCGCCTTGATTCCCGCCGACGCCGCCGCATCCTGAAGAATCTGCCACGCGCTTTGACGCGAAAGGCGGCCCCCGCGGGCGTTGAGAAACAGGGCAGGAACACCGCGCGTCGCCAGGCTGGGGCGCCCACGGACGAGATACGCGTCTACGGCGGCGATCGCAGGCCTGCCGACGGGGACGATCCGTTGCTTTCCGCCCTTGCCTTTGAGGAGCACGGAACGGGTTTCGGTATCGATGTCGTCGACGTCCAGATCGATCGCCTCTGTGATTCGCGCACCGGTCGAGTACAGGAGCTCGAGCAGAGCGCGATCCCGCAGGTCGCGGGGCCCGTCACCGGCCGCACCGCCACCCGAAGCGTCGAGCAGGGCGATCACGTCGTCGAGAGGCAGGGCCTTGGGCAGCTTGCGTCCGGGCGTCGGCGGCTTGACCGTTCGGGCCACGTCAACGCTGACCAGACCTTCGGCGGCGGAGAACTTGTGGAATCCGCGAACCGCGATCAGGGTGCGTGCCGCCGAACTGGCCGCCAACGGTACGACGCCGGCCTCGGAGTCACCGAGCCGCAGATGTGTCACGAATTCGGTGACGTCGTTTTCCGCCACGCCCGCGACGTCGTCGATGCCGCGTCCGTTCAGGTACTCCGCATACCGATTCAGGTCACGGCGATAGGAAAGTAGAGTGTTGCGCGCCGATCCTCGCTCGACCGCTAGATGGTCGAGATACGAGTCCACCTGTCGGGCAAGCACTTCAGGCTCGCGACTTGCGTTCTCCGAATGCGCGCGGACGATCGGGCCACGGTGCGTCGGCGGGGCGCAGCGGCTTTCCCGTCGCACGTGCGGTGGCGATCGCGAGTATGCCCGATACCGCTGTGGCATTGACGATGTCGCCGCGTAGCGCCATGTCGACGGCGTCGGCGAGCGGAACCCGCGAAATCTCGAGATCGGCTTCTTCGTGTTCGGGATCGTCGCGCTCCACCTCGTGCAGCCCCTCGGCGAGGAAGACGCGAACCGCCTCGTCCGTGAACCCGGGTGAGAGAGCGACATCGACCAGCACCGACCATCGATCGGCGCCGAGTCCGGTTTCTTCGCCCAGCTCGCGCGCTGCCGCCTCGACCGGGCTCTCCCCCGGAGCGTCGAGCAGACCGGCAGGGATTTCCCACAACCGGTGCCCGAGCGGGTGACGGTACTGGTGAATCAGCACCAGGTTGTTGTGCTCGTCCAGTGCCACGACGGCAACGGCGCCGTGATGCTCGACGACTTCCCGATCGGCACGCTGACCACCAGGCATCGCAACGGTGTCGACGCGCAACGCGATGATCGCGCCGGTGTAGACCGTCTTGGAGCCGAGGGTGTCGAATTCGTGCCGACCGGGATCGCTCATGTGTGGCTAGACCTTTTCCACGTTCTCGACTGCAGCGTCGAGCGCCGTCTCGGTGGCGGCGGTGTCGATCTTCTCGTCACCGTGGACGTCGACGGGCAGGCGCTCTTCGAGCTTGTACGTCAACGCTGCTTCGACGAAGGCGGCGAACAGCGGATGCGGGCGTGTCGGGCGGCTCTTGAGCTCCGGGTGTGCCTGGGTGGCAACGAAGAACGGATGCTGCTCACGCGGGTACTCGACGAACTCGACCAGATGACCGTCCGGTGAGGTTCCGCTGAACTGCAAGCCGGACTTGGCAATCCGGTCGCGGTAGGTGTTGTTGACCTCGTAGCGGTGACGGTGACGCTCGGAGACGTCCTCGGTTCCGTAGGCCTGAGCGACGACGGAACCCTTGGTCAGCACGGCCGGGTAAGCACCCAGACGCATGGTGCCACCGAGGTCGGCGTCACCGGCAATGACGTCTTCCTGATCAGCCATCGTGGAGATGACCGGATGCTTGGTGTCCGGCTCGAACTCGGCCGAGTTGGCATCGTCGAGGCCGACGCTACGAGCAGCTTCGATGACGACGCACTGCAGACCCAGGCACAGACCCAGCAGCGGCAGCTTGCGCGAACGTGCGAAACGGATCGCGCCGAGCTTGCCTTCGATGCCGCGGATGCCGAAGCCACCGGGGATCAGAACACCGTCGACGTCACCGAGAGCGGCCTGCGCTCCGGCTTCGGTCTCACAGGCGTCCGACGGGACCCAGGAGATCTCGACCTTGGACCGGTTCGCGAATCCACCGGCGCGCAGTGCCTCGGTGACGGATAGGTATGCGTCGGGCAGGTCGACGTACTTGCCGACCAACGCGACCCGCACGGTCTCACGCGGCTGGTGAACACGATCGAGGAGGTTGCCCCACACGGTCCAGTCGACGTCGCGGAACGGGAGACCGAGCTGGCGAACGACGTAAGCGTCGAGGCCCTCACGGTGCAGAACCTTCGGGATGTCGTAGATCGAGGGAGCGTCGGGCGTCGAGATGCAGGCGTCGACGTCCACGTCGCACATCAGGGCGATCTTGTTCTTGAGGCCCTGCGGAACGTCACGATCGCAACGAAGGATCAGCGCGTCGGGCTGAATGCCGATGCTGCGCAACGACGCAACCGAGTGCTGCGTGGGCTTGGTCTTGAGCTCTCCGGAGGGGCCGAGGTACGGCACGAGGGAGACGTGCAGGAAGAAGACGTTGTCGCGGCCGACGTCGTGGCGGACCTGGCGAGCGGCTTCGAGGAAGGGCTGCGATTCGATGTCGCCGACGGTGCCACCGATTTCGGTGATCACGACGTCCGGGCGGTGTCCCTGCAGATCCGGACCGCTCATCTCGAGGATACGACGCTTGATCTCGTCGGTGATGTGCGGGATGACCTGAACGGTGTCGCCGAGGTACTCGCCGCGGCGTTCCTTGGCGATGACCGTCGAGTAAACCTGGCCGGTGGTGACGTTCGCCTGGCCGGAGAGGTCACGGTCGAGGAACCGCTCGTAGTGTCCGACGTCGAGGTCGGTCTCGGCACCGTCTTCGGTGACGAAGACCTCGCCGTGCTGGAAGGGGTTCATGGTGCCCGGATCCACATTGAGATAGGGATCGAGCTTCTGCATGGTCACGCGCATTCCCCGCGCGGTCAACAACTGTCCCAGGCTCGAGGCGGTCAAACCTTTGCCGAGCGAGGAAGCTACACCTCCGCTGACGAAGATGTGCTTGGTGGCGGTACGCGTGTTAGTGCGTGACTGTGGCAAAGGGGCTCCCGTGACGACTGTGCAGGGCTTGGTCTGATGAAGCATGCTGGGGCCTGCCGACCCACGGGATTTCACGGTAACACCTATCGGGGGTCGGTGCCTACAACGCGCCGACTTTCCGCCCCCGATGTGACCGGCGTATCAATACCGGGGTGTTCAGTTGGTGGGTGCGCCGACGGTGACCGCCGCCGCTCCCGGTCCCGTGCCGTAGCGGCCGGCGCCGCCGTTCAACTGTTCCTGCAGCGCCAACGGCGTGGTGATCTTGCCCGACTCCCGATCGATGTTGTCGATGGTCGTCAAGCCCGCTGAGAGCGCCGCGTCCGCACGAGCGACGGCAACCGGACCACTGCCCTCGGCCGAGCCAGGCCGGCCCGCGAGAATCGTTCCTGCGCCACGTCCGTCGAGAGCACCGGCGAACCGGGCGATGACGGCGCCGCGGTTACCCGTGGCTGCGTCGGAATCACTCTTGTTGTCGCCGGTGAGAACCACGGCGAGCTGAGCCGGCTTGACCGCTCCGTCGTCGTAGCTGATGAAACCGGCGCTACGCAGCGAGTCGAGCGCGAGATTCATCTCGTCCGGAGTGCTCTGCGGCTCGCTGTTCTGCCCGTTGAGAAGCAGAACCGAACCGAGCAGATCACCCGCGAGACTGCCCTGATCGACCGCACCGGTCTTGAGGGTGATCCCCGCAGGGATGACATTGGTGACGACGGTCCGCAAGCGGTCACCACCGGTGGCGTCGACAAACGAATCGGTGAGCGAGACGCGTCCGGTCACGGCACCGCCGGCGGCAGTGACGAGTCGGTTGACACCGTCGAGATCACTGGGATCCGCGTCCGGTGCCGTGATGACGACGACGGTGCGACCAGCGAGACTGTCACGCACGACGCGACCGCCGACAGCAGCATCGAAGCCGTCCGCGGAATTGAGTTGCTGCTGAAGCTGATTGGACTGTTGATTGAGGTCTTCGATCTCGTTCTGCAGGTCCGCCTTGTCGTCGCGCAGACCCGAAAGCAATCCACTGGACAGCATTCCGGAACCGAGCACCACGCCGATCGCGAGTGCCAGGAAGATTGCCGCTATGGAAATTGCATGTTGACGCATCGAAATCACTTGAAGAGCCCCTGAACCCACAGCGCGAAGCTGTTCCACGTTGCGATTGCCCAGTCGAGAACTTCACTACCGGCATTGGACACGACCAGGGCGACGATCACTGCCACCAGGGCGGCGAGCACCAGGAGCGCGATCGCGCCGCCGGACACTCGACTTCGATACAGCGTTGCCACAGCCTTGGCGTCGACCAGTTTCGGTCCCACCTTGAGCCGTGTCATGAACGCCGACGGATTGCTTTCACGACGCCCACGGTCGAAGAACTCGTCCAATGACACCACGTTGCCGACCGTCACGATCAGTGAAGCTCCGTGGTGATCGGCGAGCAGCAGCGCAAGGTCGGTCGGTGAGCAGGTCGCCGGGAACGTCATCGCCCCGATCCCGAGATCCTGGATTCGGGAAAGCCCCGCCGCATGACCGTCCTGGTCTGCGGGCAGAACAACTTCCGCGCCGGACTTGAGGGTGGAACTGGTGATCTCTTCCGGGTCGCCCACGATCAGATCGGGGCGGTATCCGGCCTTGCTCAACACGTCCGCACCTGCGCCGACACCGATCAGGATCGGCGAATACTCCTTGATGAAGGGCTTGAGGTTCTTCAGATCGGCCTCGTGTTCGGGTCCGTCGGAGACGACCACGACGTGGCGATCCTTCAAGTCGATGTCGATGTCCGGAACACCGATTCCGTCGATCAGCAAAGGACTTTCGGTGCGGATGAACTCGATGGTGTTACCCGAGAACGCTTCCAGGTGATCGACCAGGCCGGTCTTGGCCTCGATCATCCGATCGGAGATCTCGGCCTCGGTCTGCTCTTCGCCCTTGACGAGGCTCTTCTCGCCGTTGAAGATCTCGCCCTCGTGCAGGCGGATCTTGCTGCCGTCCTTGACGTTCTTGAAGACGTCACCGTCTACGGCATCGATCAGAACGATGTCGTTGGCGACGATCACTTCCGGTCCGAGGTTGGGGTACCGCCCCGAAATCGACGGCGACGCGTTGACCACGGCCATGACTCCGGCTTTCACCAGAGCATCGGCGGTCCGGCGATCGATGTCGACTTCGTCGAGGATCACGATGTCTCCAGGACCGACGCGGCGTAGAAGCTTCGCCGTGTTCCGATCGGCCCTGGCGATGCCACTGATCCCAGGCAAGGATTCGGTGTTACGTGAGAGCAATCCGGGCATCTTCATGGCTTCGATGATGAACCTGAAACCGCGTTGACCGGTGGAGGCGCGCCGACAACTACCACATCAGTCACACCAACACCACAGAACCTTCAATCTGTGACGCGGGCCGCATTCGCGATCTCGAGCAGTTCTTCGGCGTGCGCACGACCGGTCTCGGTGTCGTCCAGCCCTGCCAACATACGGGCCAATTCGACCACCCGATCCGAATCCGACAAGGTCCGCACGCCACTGCTCACCACTCCGCCTTTGTCGTCGACCTTGTCCACCACGAGGTGGGTGTCGGCAAACGCAGCAACCTGCGGAAGGTGGGTGACGACGATAACCTGATGCGTACGAGCAAGTTTCGCCAATCGGCGGCCGATCTCGACAGCAGCGCGACCACCGACCCCCGCGTCCACTTCGTCGAAAACCATCGTCGCGCCGGTGTCGCTACCAGCGAGAACAACCTCGAGCGCCAGCATGACGCGTGACAGCTCGCCACCGGAAGCGCTCTTGCTGATCGGAAGTGACGGTGCCCCGCTGTGCGCAGACAGACGAAATTCCACCTCGTCGACGCCGGCAGACCCGGCATGAAGGTCTACTCCCCCGACACTGAGCGGCGCCGAGTCCTGCGGGCCCGCAGGCTGAGAACGGACGGTCACCTCGAGGCCCGCACGTCCCATCGCCAGACCGGCGAGTTCCGCGCTGACGGCTTTGGCGAGCTTTGCCGCTGCCTTGACTCTGGCGGCGCTCAGCTTTGTGGCGGCTTCCGCGGTGAGGCCAGCCGTCTCCTCGACCTGCTTGGCCAACAGCGACAACGCATCCGACGACACGTCGAGTTTGGACAGACGAGCGCGAGCGGTATCTGCCCATTCGAGAACACCGTCGACATCGGCGGCGTACTTGCGAGTCAGAGTCTTCAGTTCCGATTGCCGCGACAGCAGCGAGTCCAGAGCACCCGGGTCTGCGGGCAGCCCGGACAGATAGGTGTTCAGGTCACCGGCAACATCGGTGACGACGGCAATAGCGTCGGCCAAACGGGAACCGAGGCCGTCCAGATCTGCGTCGGTGACCGACTCGATACGCGCCCGCGCTTCGGACATCAGGTCTAGCGCCGGCATGACCCCGACGTCGCCGCTGGCCATGTCGTCACTACCGGCGAGCGCAGCGTGCGCCTCTTCCGCAGCCGAGCGGAGCGAATCGAGTTCACTGAGTCGTCGAACTTCGGCAACGATTGCCGTGTCCTCGCCTGGCTCGGGTGCCACGCCGTCGATTTCGTTGAGCGCGAAGGTCAACTGATCTGCTTCTTGCGCCAGTTCACGAGCCTTCGACGTGCGTTCGATCAACTCCGAACGAGCATCGAGCCATTCACGACGGTGTTTGCGGTACCTCGTCAGCAGCGTTCCGATTGCCTTGTCCCCGAAGCGGTCCAGCGCATTGCGTTGCTGGTCGGGACGAAGCAATCGCAGCTGATCGTTCTGTCCGTGGACAGTCAGAAGTGGGTCCGTGAATTCGGAGAGAACTCCCGCCGGCACGCTTCGTCCGCCGAGATGAGCCCGTGAGCGGCCGTCGCTGCCGACTGTCCGGACGGCGATGATGGTCCCGTCCTCGTCGCGCTCGGCGCCGGACGATTCCAGGATTCGGACGATCTCACGCTCGGTGGCCGGTGAGACGTCGTCGGCGATGAATCGTCCTTCGACGACGGCTCGCGACGCGCCCAACCGCACCCGACCGGCATCGGCTCGCGCTCCGCTGAGGAGGTGCAAGCTGGTGACGACCATCGTTTTACCTGCGCCGGTTTCACCGGTCAGGACAGTCAGGCCCTCGTGGAACTGGGCGCTGGCCTCGGAGATCACACCAAGACTGTCGATACGGATCTCTGCGAGCACGATTAGGGCTTCCTTCCTCGCCATCCGGTAACCGGAAGCTCGAACTTGCGAACCATCCGATCAGCGAAGGGCGCAGAGTCCAACCGGACCCACTTGACGGGAGTGGCGCCGCGAACGATCTCGACGCGAGCGCCGGCAGGCAGTTCCAACGTACGACGCCCGTCGCAGAAGACCAGGCCGTCGTGGCTACCGGCGACGGTCTCCACCGCGATGATCGAATTCGGGCTGGTGACCAACGGCCGCGCGAACAGCGCATGCGCGTTGCTGGGTACGACGAGCAAAGCTTCGAGTTCGGGCCACACGACAGGGCCGCCTGCGGAAAATGCGTAAGCAGTCGAGCCTGTAGGAGTGGACACGAGAACACCGTCGCAACCGAAGGCAGACACCGGTCGGCCGTCGACTTCGAGGACAACTTCGAGAACTCCCAAACGCGAACGGTTCTCGATGCTGGCCTCGTTGAGCGCCCACCCGCGGTCGATGATCTCGTCGTCCACCCGAATCACGACGTCGAGTGTCATACGGGACTCGACGCGATATTCCTTGCGAACTACCTGTGCGAGAGCCTCGTCGAGATGCTCGGCCTCGGTCTCTGCCAGAAATCCGATCCGTCCGAGGTTGATGCCCAGTACCGGAATGGACGCTTCTTGAGCGAGTTCGGCGGCGCGCAGAAATGTGCCGTCACCACCGAGAACCAGAACCAACTCGCATCCGACGGCAGCATCAGGGCCGGGATGAACAACCGTGACGTCGAGACCCGGCGCAGAGAAGCCCGCGGGTTCCGTCATTGCTTCGATGCGCGAGCTGTCTGCTTCGTCGACGAGGACTCGCAGCCCGATTCCCGCCCGTTCGAAAATCTTCCCGACTCGCTTGGCGGTTTCCGTGATGTCACGTCGACCAGGGTGTGCGACAAGAAGGATCTCGCGCGACTCGCCGTTCGTGACCGCGTTCACTGGGGCCCTTCCTCTACAGCCTTGCGAATCATGTCCTCCACCGAAGGAATTCCCTCGGTGTCCGGCTCGTGATCACCGGGCGAACCTGTCTTTCGAAGCCACAGGAAATACTCGACATTTCCCGACGGACCGGGCAATGGGCTGGCCACAACACCTAACGTCCGCAGACCTACCTTTGCAGCAGCCTCCGACACGTCGAGCACAGCCGAGATTCGCAATTCCGGATCTCGTACGACGCCACCGGCACCGACGCGGTCCTTGCCCACCTCGAACTGAGGCTTCACCATCGGAACCAGGTCCGCGCCGTCAGCAGTACAGGCGACAAACGCCCCGAGTACAAGTTTGAGAGAAATGAACGACAAGTCCGCGACAACGAGATCGACAGTTCCGCCGATGGTCTCCGCATCAATTGCACGAACATTGGTTCGGTCGATGACGTGCACCCGGTCGTCGGACTGCAGCCGCCACACCAGTTGTCCGTAACCGACGTCGACTGCGACAACTTCTTTCGCACCACGCGTCAGCAGAACATCGGTGAACCCACCGGTGGATGCGCCGGCGTCGAGGCAGCGTCGGCCTTCGACCGTCAATCCTTCGGACCCGAAAGCGTCTAGGGCGCCGATCAATTTATGCGCCCCTCGCGAGGCCCATGAGACTTCCTGTTCCACCTCGACGACCCGAAGCGGAGTACCGGCTTCGATCGCCGTCGCAGGCTTGGTCGCAACGGCTCCCGAGATGAGAACTCGCCCGGCGGAAATCAGTTCTTGCGCATGATCTCGTGACCGTGCGAGTCCGCGACGGACAAGTTCGGCGTCCACCCGTGCTCTACGTGCCACGTCAAGCCCTGTCCACAGAGGCGAGTGCCTGGACGAGCACCTCGTGTGCCTGTTCCAAAATATGTGCCTTCTGCGGAATCACACCTGCTCCGTGCTGATCGTTCGGATCCTGTTCGATGCCGCCGAGGCGCGCCAGCAAACCGTCGACGTCAGAACGTATGCGTTCCGGATCGACGGAAGGGCGTGGCCCGGGCAACGGAGATCCGTTACTCGTGTTTCCGGGGTGCGGTGTCGGCGTGCTCATCGGGCACAACGTTAGTGCATGACTCTCGGTTACGCATACACCCACACCCCCGCGAGTCGAACACATTTGCGAGAGATCAGACGAGCCAGGATGCAAACAGATCCGCCACGCCGGCATCCGACGCTTCCAGGGTCCGGAACGACGGATTAGCCCATGCGACAGGCGCAACCGCGCGTAGAAGCGACATCTCGTCCCCGACAACCGGGCCGTCGACAACCAGCGCCGACCCGTTCACTGAAACAGACCACTTGGAGTCCGCACCGACCAGCGATTCGACGGCCGGCTGATTGAGCGAATCCAGAGTTGCTGCAATGTAGGTGGGGCGCTGCTCAATCGGAGCCCGTAGTACGTCGCCCGGCGTGCTCACACCGGTGAGAACCAACAACGAGTCGATCGAAACAGCGTGTGCGCCTTCGATATCGGTGTCCAAACGATCACCGACCACCAGCGGACGTGAGCACCCACTGCGAGCGAGCGCGTCCTCCATCAGCGGTGCAGCAGGCTTACCTGCCACCAACGGTTCCCGCTTGGTCGCAGCGCGTAGAGCTGCCACCATCGAGCCGTTGCCCAGCACCAAACCCCGCTCCGACGGCAGCGTTGTGTCCAGGTTTGCCGCTACCCACAGCGCACCGGCCCGGATCGCCAAGCACGCCTCGGCAAGGATCGACCAGTTGGTCTCCGTCGAATGTCCTTGAACGACAGCAACCGGAGAATCCGCGAATTCGCGCACCGGAAGCAACCCGACGCGCGTCACCTCGTCGGCCAATGCGTCGGTACCGACGACGAGCACAGCGGCACCGGGTTCGAGACGCTCCGCCAACAGACGCACCGCCGTCTGAGAACTGGTGACGACACGATCGTCTTCGGAATCGAAACCGAGTTCGGTCAGATGCGCCGACACTGCCGAAGGTGAGCGACTCGCATTGTTGGTCACGTAGTACAAGGCCTGCGTGCCCTGACCGAGAGCTGCCTGGGTGCCGGGAATCGCATGAGCTCCGGCGTACAGCGTGCCGTCGAGATCGAGCAAAAGTACGTCGTACTGAGTACGAAGCACGGTCACTGATCTTCTCCGGTCAACTCGGCCACCCGTTCTTCAGCATCCGTGTCACCCTCGAGGTCAGCAGCTGCAGCGTTGAGGAACCACTTCAGTCCGTCTTCGACACGACCAGCTGCAACGAGGGCATCGGCGTAGGCGTAGAACAGCCGAGCCGCAGCTTCACCGGTACGCGCTGCGTCCAGATCCTTGGTCTGCAGTGTGACAACTGCCTGATCGAACTGACCGAGATCCATGCGGGCGCCTGCGACGACGATCCTCAACTCAGACGCCTCGTCGCCCGAAAGCAGGGCAGCCTCGTCGCTACGGCCGAGCTCGATCGCGCGTTCTGGTCGACCCAAACCGCGTTCGCAGTCGGCCATGACAGCGATCAGACCCGGTCCACCAGCCATTCGACGGGCAGCACGAAGCTCGGAGAGAGCTTCAGCCCATTCACCGGCGTGGTACGCGGTGATTCCGGCAGCTTCACGAACGACCGCAATTCGGCCGGCGCGCTGACGCGCAGCGCGAGCGTGGAGCAGTGCGAGTTCCGGATCTTCGTCGACGAGCTTGCCCGCCATGACGAGGTGACGCGCAACTGTGTTGGCGTTGTCCTTGTCGAGGCTGAGCAGATCCCGACGAACGGCCGGGTCCAACTCGGTGGGCTCTACGTTGTCGGGCAAATCCGGTTCGTCAGGTCGTGCTTGCTGACGGTTGCGGTCGCCGTCGCGTCCACGAGGGGTGAACCCACCCTCGCCGCCGCGACGCTGTCCGCCGTTGAATCCGCCGCCGCGGTTACTGTTTCCAGCACCGCCACGGTTGTTGTCTCCGGCACCTCCGCGGCGGTCTCCGCCTGCAGCGCCGCGTGATCCACGCCCGTCGTTGTCACGACGGGGGCCACCTGATCGAGGCGCTCCTCCCCCACGGAAGGACCGACGCTCGTCGCCATTCTCCGACACAGTCATTCCTCTCATACAACGCACGAAAGGGGACCCAATATGTTGGGTCCCCTTTCGGTTAACGGGTGTTCGGCGGTGTCCTACTCTCCCACACCCTGTCGAGTGCAGTACCATCGGCGCTGAAGGGCTTAGCTTCCGGGTTCGGAATGGGACCGGGCG
>NZ_BAAILK010000045.1:0-726 GCF_054589475.1 Rhodococcus sp. no. 34 | reverse complement strand
CGCCGTTGCGGTCGGGGAATACGGCGTATGTGATTTTCACGTCGGGGTCGACGGGTCGGCCGAAGGGGGTGGCGGTCAGTCATCGCAGTGTGGTCAATCAGGTGTCGTGGTTGGCGGAGCGTTATGCGGTGTCGGGTTCTGATGTGGTGTTGTTCAAGACTCCGGTGACGTTCGATGTGTCGGTGTGGGAGTTGTTTGTTCCGTTGGCGGTGGGTGCTCGGTTGGTGGTGGCTACTCATGACGGTCATCGGGATCCGGGGTATTTGGCGTCGGTGGTGGCGGCGGAGTCGGTGTCGATGGTCTCGTTTGTGCCGTCGATGTTGGAGGTGTTCGTCGATCAGTTGGTCGACACGTCGGAGGCGACGATTTCGCGTCTCGGTGGTGGTGGGTTGGGTTCGTTGCGGGTGATTTTCGCGGCGGGTGAGGCGTTGCCGGCGTCGGTGGTGGGTCGGGTGTTGTCGGTGTTGCCGTCGGTTGAGGTTCATAATTTGTATGGTCCGACGGAGTTCACGGTGCATGCGACGGCGGCGGGTCCGCTTGATGGTGTGGGTGTGGTGGTGCCGATGGGTGCTCCGGTGTGGAATTCGTCGGTGTTGGTGTTGGATTCGCGGTTGCGTCCGGTGCCGGTGGGTGTTGCGGGTGAGTTGTATTTGTCGGGTGTGCAGGTCGCTCGTGGGTATTTCGGGCGGGTGGATTTGTCGGCGGAGCGGTTTGTGGCGAATCCGT
>NZ_BAAILK010000044.1:0-204 GCF_054589475.1 Rhodococcus sp. no. 34 | reverse complement strand
ACACGAGCGGCGAACGGGTGAGTAACACGTGGGTGATCTGCCCTGCACTTCGGGATAAGCCTGGGAAACTGGGTCTAATACCGGATATGACCTCAGGTTGCATGACTTGGGGTGGAAAGATTTATCGGTGCAGGATGGGCCCGCGGCCTATCAGCTTGTTGGTGGGGTAATGGCCTACCAAGGCGACGACGGGTAGCCGACCTG
>NZ_BAAILK010000043.1:0-471 GCF_054589475.1 Rhodococcus sp. no. 34 | reverse complement strand
AGCCGTCGAAGGTGGGATCGGCGATTGGGACGAAGTCGTAACAAGGTAGCCGTACCGGAAGGTGCGGCTGGATCACCTCCTTTCTAAGGAGCATCTCTTTCGCTCGCTGCACACAGGTGTGGTTGAGGAAAGCAGAGGCCATTTCGTTCCCGTATGTGGAACGGTGGTTGCTCATGGGTGGACGCTGACAAGCATTCGTTTTCGTTACTGCCGGCCTCAGTGCTGGTGGGAGAACAAATTATATCGGCATACTGTTGGGTCCTGAGAGAACACGCGAGTGTTTCTTTCTAGGAAGTAACGACAAATGACTGCTGCAGTCATACCGCAAGAATTATTCGTGAGAGTGGTTTTTGTTGGTGTCTGCGTGAGGTGGTTGTTTGTGTGTTGTTTGAGAACTGCACAGTGGACGCGAGCATCTTTGTTGTAAGTAATGAAGAGCGTACGGTGGATGCCTTGGCACCAGGAGCCGAT
>NZ_BAAILK010000042.1:0-3292 GCF_054589475.1 Rhodococcus sp. no. 34 | reverse complement strand
TTCTCGATGGGCCCGTTGACCCGCGACGTCATGACCGCCTACTACGCCCGAACCAACGGCCAGGCTCCGACCTGGACGCCGTTGCCGGTGCAGTACGCCGATTACTCGTTGTGGCAGCGTGAGGTTCTCGGGTCCGAGGACGATCCGCGGTCCGTGATCGCGAAGCAGATTGCGTTCTGGTCGGATGCGTTGGCTGATCTTCCGGAGCAGTTGGATCTGCCTGGTGATCGTCCGCGTCCCGAGATTGCTTCAGGGCGCGGCGCCAATCACAGTTTCACCATCGAACCGCAGCTGTGGTCCGAGCTGGACGAACTGGCCAAGGCAACGAACGCAACTCCGTTCATGGTTGTTCACTCGGCTCTGGCGGTGCTGTTGGCACGACTGTCCGCGACGACCGACATTGCGATCGGTGCCCCGATCGCGGGTCGTGGTGAAGCCGAGCTCGATGACGTGATCGGTATGTTCGTCAATACCTTGGTGCTGCGTACCGAGGTTGATCCGTCGATGTCGTTTGCCGAGTTGTTGGCGTCGGCGCGTGAGGTGGATTTGCAGGCGTTCGCGCATGCGGATGTTCCGTTCGAGCGTGTGGTGGAGGTTCTCGATCCGGTTCGTTCGCAGGCTCGTCATCCGTTGTTCCAGGTGGCGTTGACGTTCCAGAACCTCGGTCAGACGTCTCTCGAAATGCCCGGCCTCCGTGCTGCTGCAGTCGAGTTCGACGCCGCACTGGCTAAGTTCGACTTGCAGCTCACTCTCGAAGAGGCTGAAGCCGGAATGTCTGCGACGCTGACGTATGCGACGGATCTGTTCGACGAATCGACCGCTGCCGACTTCGCCGATCGTTTCCTGCATGTTCTGCGTGGCGCTGCCGCAGATCCGGATCTTGCTGTCGGTGATGTGGACGTACTCACTGTCGGTGAATTGGACCGTGTCCTCTCATGGAGTGGGGTCGGCACCGATCGTGGTGTGGATTCGACGTTGTCGGCGTGGTTCGATGATGCTGCTGCGCGGTTTGGTGATCGGGTTGCGGTGCGGTTCGGTGGCGAGTCGTTGTCGTATGGTGAGTTGTCGGTGCGGGCTAATCGTTTGGCGCGCAGGTTGATTGCTCAGGGTTGTGGTCCGGAGTCGTTGGTCGCGGTGGCGTTGCCGCGGTCGGCGGATCTTGTGGTGGCGTTGTTGGCGGTGGTGAAGTCCGGTGCGGGGTATTTGCCGGTGGATCCGTCGTATCCGGCTGATCGTGTCGAGTTCATGTTGGCTGATGCTGCTCCGGTGGCTGCGATTTCGTGGTCCGGGCGTGAGTTGGTGTTGCCCGCTGGTTTGCCTGTGGTTGATATCGACGCGGTGGATGTGTCGGAGTTCGATGGTTCGGTGGTGGCGGATGCGGATCGTGTTGCGCCGTTGCGGTCGTCGAATGTTGCGTATGTGATTTACACGTCGGGTTCGACGGGTCGCCCGAAGGGTGTGCAGGTTCCGCACACGACGGTGGCGAAGTTGTTTGCGAATACCGAGGGTGTGTACGGGTTCGACGAATCCGATGTGTGGACGATGTTCCACAGTTATGCGTTCGACTTCTCGGTGTGGGAGTTGTGGGGTCCGCTGTTGTACGGCGGCACGTTGGTGGTTGTGGATTATGTGACGTCGCGGTCGCCGGAGCAGTTCTTGGAGTTGCTTGCTGCTGAGCGGGTGACGGTGCTCAATCAGACGCCGTCGGCGTTCTATCAGTTGGCCGAGGCTGATCGGTTGGCGTCGGAATCCGGTCGGGCCGCTGAGTTGTCGTTGCGGTGGGTTGTTTTCGGCGGCGAGGCGCTCGAGCTGCGTCGCTTGTCGGATTGGTACGGCCGCCGCGGTGACTTCGCGCCGACGTTGGTGAACATGTACGGCATCACGGAGACGACGGTGCATGTGAGCCATCGTGTGTTGGATGCTGCGTTGGCGGCGGATGCGTCGGCGAGTGTTGTGGGTCAGGCTATTTCGGGTCTGCAGGTGTTCGTGCTCGATACGCGTTTGGCTCCGGTGCCTGTTGGTGTCGCGGGTGAGATGTATGTCTCTGGTGTTCAGTTGGCTCGGGGTTATCTGGGTCAGGCGGGGTTGACGTCGACGCGGTTTGTGGCGAATCCGTTCAATGCCGGCGAGGTGTTGTACCGCACGGGTGACGTCGCTTCGTGGAACAGCGCTGGTGATTTGGAGTATCTGGGTCGCGCGGATGATCAGGTGAAGATCCGTGGTTTCCGGATCGAGATCGGTGAGATCGAGTCTGCGGTGTTGGCGGATGTGTCGGTGGCGCAGACGGCGGTGGTCGTCCGTGAGGATTCTCCGGGTGATCAGCGGTTGGTGGCGTATGTGGTTCCGGCTGCGGGTGTGAGCGTTTCGGTCGACGATGTCCGCACCGGTGTGGGTTCGTTGTTGCCGGAGTACATGGTGCCGTCGGCGTTTGTGGTGTTGGATTCGATTCCGTTGACGGTGAACGGGAAGTTGGATCGTCGGGCGTTGCCGGTTCCGTCGTTGCAGGTTGCGGTGTTCCGTGCTCCGACGTCGGTGGTGGAAGAGGTTGTTGCGCAGACGTTTGCGGATGTTCTGGGCGTCGAGCGTGTTGGTTTGGATGATGATTTCTTCGCGCTCGGTGGTAATTCGCTGATTGCGACGCAGGTGACGTCTCGGTTGGGTCAGGCGTTGGATGCTTCGGTGTCGGTGCGGGAGTTGTTCGAGGCGTCGACGGTGGAGGCGTTGGCTGCTCGTTTGGGTTCTCATGTCGGTGGCGGTTCACGTGCGGCGTTGACTGCGCAGGTGCGTCCGGTTCGGGTTCCGTTGTCGTTGGCGCAGCAGCGCATGTGGTTCCTCAACCGATTCGACACCGATTCTGCTGTCAACAATGTCCCTGTTGCCGTTCGGCTCACGGGTGCGCTCGATCTGGCGGCCCTGAATTCGGCAGTTCACGACGTTATCGGCCGCCACGAGGTTCTGCGCACGGTCTACCCCGAGGTCGACGGCGTCGGCTACCAGAAGATCTGCTCGGTAGAAGATGTCTCGATCGATCTCGGCGCAGAACGCGTCACAGACGACCGAATCCAGGCGGAGCTGTATTCGTTCTTCGCCCAGGGCTTCGATGTCACTGCCGAGGTTCCGTTGCGCGCCAAGCTTTTTCAGGTCGCCGATGACGACTTCGTGTTGTCGTTCGTGATGCATCACATCTCGACCGACGGCTTCTCGATGGGCCCGTTGACCCGCGACGTCATGACCGCCTACTACGCCCGAACCAACGGCCAGGCTCCGACCTGGACGCCGTTGCCGGTGCAGT
>NZ_BAAILK010000041.1:661216-795233 GCF_054589475.1 Rhodococcus sp. no. 34 | reverse complement strand
TTGATGGCGATGCCGCCGAGGTCGGACCCGGAGAGGTCTTTCAACGATCCGAGGAGTCGACCCATCGGGGTACGAGCTCCCGCAACAATCACAGTGGTCGTGTCGGTCATGCCAGTTCAACTTTCAGTTCGGTGCCGGTTGCGGCGACTACGTCTTCGACGCTGACATCGGGGGCGAGCTCACGCAGGACGAGTGGACCTTCTTCGCTCACGTCGATGACGGCGAGGTTGGTGATGATCCGATTCACCACGCCCTGGCCGGTGAGCGGCAGGGTGCAGGCGTCAACGATCTTGGGGTTGCCGTCGCGGTCGTTGTGCTCCATGACGACGATGACGCGTCGGGCTCCGTGGACCAGGTCCATCGCGCCGCCCATGCCCTTGACCATCTTCCCGGGGACCATCCAGTTGGCGAGGTCGCCCGTCTTCGACACCTGCATACCGCCGAGGACTGCGGTGTCGATGTGGCCGCCGCGGATCATCCCGAACGAGAGGGCCGAATCAAAATATGCTGCACCGGGATTGACGGTCACGGTCTCTTTGCCGGCGTTGATGAGGTCAGGATCGACGTTGTCCTCGGTGGGATACGGTCCGGTGCCGAGAATTCCGTTCTCCGAGTGCAGGACCACACGAACGTCCGAGCCCAGGTATCCGGGAATCAGTGTGGGAAGGCCGATTCCGAGATTGACGTACTCCCCGTCGATCATCTCTGCAGCCGCCCGCGCTGCCATCTGCTGGCGCGTCCAACCCGTCACTGTCACTGGTGCGGTCATCGTGAGGTTCCTTCCGAAGCGCTGACGGTTCGCTTTTCGATTCGCTTGTTCTGAGGGCCGGTGTGCACAATTCTCTGCACGAAGACTCCGGGCAGGTGCACCGATGCCGGGTCGATTTCACCGGGCTCGACCAGACGCTCCACCTGCGCGATGGTGACCCGTCCCGCCATCGCGGCGAGCGGGTTGAAGTTCATCGCGGTCTGGTCGAACACCAGGTTGCCGTCGGTGTCACCGAGAACGGCGTGCACGAGTGCGTAGTCGGCGTTGATCGCCTCTTCCATCACGTAACGCTTGGTTCCGAAGACGCGAGTCTCCTTCGGAGGCGATGCAATAGCGATCGAGCCGTCGGCGTCGTAGCGCCATGGCATTCCGCCGTCGGAGATGGGGCTACCCACTCCGGCCGGTGTGAAGAATGCGGGGATTCCGGTTCCGCCGGCGCGCAGACGCTCGGCGAGCGTGCCCTGCGGCGTCAGTTCCACTTCGAGTTCGCCGGCCAGGTACTGCCGGGCGAACTCCTTGTTCTCGCCGACGTACGACGCGGTCACCCGTCGGATACGTCCGGCGCTCAGCAAGATTCCGAGACCGTGATCGTCGACGCCGCAGTTGTTGGAGAACACCTCGAGGTCGGTTGCACTCGTAGCTGCGATCGCGTCGATCAACACGTCGGGGATGCCGCACAAGCCGAATCCGCCGACGGCCAGCGTTGCGCCGTCGACGATGTCGGCGACCGCCTCCGCTGCGGACTCGTACACCTTTGCTGTCATGTTCTCTCCCTGCCAAGCGTTCATTGAGTAGACACTCACTCACTTCGATATCCAGTGAACTATCTCCAGTTCACAGGTTCAAGGAATCTCGAACATCAACCGAGAACTGATCGACTACTGATCGTCTGAAGGAATTTCGTTCATTGAATGGACGCTAGGATGGCTGCATGCCAACTCACGGGCAATCGCCGGCCATGGTCGCGCGGGTGGCTGCACTTCTGCGAGCCCTCGGCGCGTCCGAACCAACGGGCACTTCCACCACGGAATTGGGCAAGGTCACCGGCCTCGCTCGGCCCACTGCGCACCGACTGCTCACGTCCCTGGCTGCCGAAGGACTGGTCGACCGTGACGCACGAACCGGTCGATGGTCTCTCGGCCCGGAGTTGTACCTCCTGGGGGCGGCGGCCGGAAATCGGTACGACATCACCGACCGGGCTCGCGACGTCGTCGACGAACTTGCCCGGGTCACGGGGGAGAGCGCCTTCCTGTCGGCACGCCGAGGTGACGAGACCGTCTGCATCCTGAGTCAGGAAGGTAGTTTTCCACTGCGATCTCACGTGCTGCACGAGGGGAAGCGGTTCCCGTTGGGGGTCGCGTCGGCGGGGCTTGCCATCTTGAGCCATTTACCGACGCGGGACGTCGACGACTATTTCGCCCGGGTGAATCTGGATTCGGAATGGGGTGAGATCCACAGTGAGACATCGATCCGTGAGCGAATCGAGTCGACGCGTGTCACCGGGTACGCGGTCAATCCAGCCCTCATCGTCGAGGGAAGCTGGGGGATGGGTGCCGCGGTGTTCGATCGCAACGGTCGCCCGGCCTGGGCGCTGAGCCTGACCGGAGTGGAAACACGCTTCCGGCCCGCGCGTCATGCCGAGTTGGGAACGCTGCTCCTCGAGCACGCTCATACACTGTCGAACCGATTGAAAACGCATGCAGTGAACTAACTTTCGGGAACCAGGTCTTGTGCAGTAGTAGTTTTTGCCTTCGTGCGCACATGTGCCTTCTCGCCTTGCGGGCCGAAAAGATGCAAGATTTCCACCACCTGTTCATCGGCAGGCCCGAACCAGTGGGGCTCGGCAGTGTCGAACTCCGCGACTTCCCCGGGGTGTAGGAGAACCTCGTTCGCCCCCAGGATGAGACGCAGATCCCCGGCGAGGACGTAGAGCCATTCGTAGCCGGCGTGGGTGACCAGCTTCGGTGGACGCGGACCGATCACCTGCTTGAAGACCTGCACGCGGCCGGGATAGCGCGTCAACGGAACGACGGCACTGCCGTTCTTGCGTCGGCTCGGGGTGAGATGGACCCGAGGATCGCCCGTAGCGGGGGCGCCGACGAGTTGGTCCAGCGCGACCCGGTGCGCTCGGGCAAGCGGCAACAGCAGATCGAGGGTGGGACGACGCTTCCCCGATTCGAGGCGTGAGAGTGCGCTGACAGAGATGCCGGTGGCCTCGGACAGGCCCTCGAGGGTCAATCCGCGATCCCGTCGAAGCGTGCGCAGTCTCGGTCCGATATCGGTGATCAACTGCTCGAATTCAGCATCCATGCCGTCCATCTTTGCAGTTTCCGCAAAATTCTTACCGACTTCGGACGCTGGAGAGCAACGATCCTTTCGACAGTCGAGTACGGCAGAGCACTTCGAGAGATGGAGTCCGACCATGAAACCTTCGAGCGGGATCGAACCGCAAGTGATCGGACTCGATGCAGGGCGGCGATGGGGCATCCTGGCGATCTGCTGCACGAGCCTGTTCGTCGTCGGGTTGGACACCACCATCGTCAACGTGGCCCTGCCGACGATCGGTGAGGGATTTCGCGTCGGAACCCGTGGTCTGGAATGGGTCGTCAACGCGTACACACTCGTCCTGGCGAGCTTGCTGATCTCGTCCGGAGCAGTGGCCGATCGTTTCGGCAGGAGACGAGTCTTTCAGATCGGGCTCGTCGTCTTCGGGGTGGCGTCGATTGCCTGCGCGCTCGCTCCGTCCGTCGAGATGTTGATCGCGGCGCGGATCGTCCAAGGCGTCGGCGGGTCGATGCTCAGTCCGGTTGCCTTGGCGATCGTCGTCAACGTGATGACCGACCCGAAGGAGCGGGCCAAGGCAATCGGGGTGTGGGCCGCGGTCTTCGGCCTGAGTATGGCGGCAGGGCCGATCGTCGGCGGCGTGCTCATCGAAAGTTTCGGCTGGCGATCGGTTTTCTGGATCAACGTGCCGGTGATCTTGGCCGTGCTCGTCTTGACTGCTGTGTTTGTTCCGGAGTCCCGAGCGCAGCAGTCGCGACGACTCGATCTTCCCGGTCAGTTGCTACTGGTGATTCTTGTCGGCGGGGCGGTCGCCCTTCTGATCGAGGGTCCGCGAATCGGATGGTTCTCTGCCGCGGCGACGGCAGGGTACGTCTTTGTTGCTGCAGCGTTGGCCGCATTCATCCGCGTCGAATCACGCAAGCGCGAGCCACTGATGGATCTGGCACTCTTTCGCCGCAGAACGTTCTCGTCGGCTGTGGTCGGCGCTGTCGTGGTGTTCGTGGCGTTGAACGTGACGCTACTGCTCGGCACGTTCTACTTGCAGCACTCCCGCGGAATGAGTCCGGCACTGGCCGGCGCGATCACCCTTCCGATGGCTGTTGCGGCAACGGTCTGCGCGCCGTTGTCCGGAATACTCGTCGGACGCTTCGGCCCGCGGCGGCCGCTACTCATTGCTGGTAGCTTCACGACACTCGGCGGGCTGTGCCTGGTCTCGCTCGACAACAACACGGCGATTCCGATGCTCTTGGCCGCTTACCTGTTCCTCGGTATCGGATTCGGATTCTCGAATGCCCCGATCACCAACACCGCCGTCAACGGGTTGCCGAGATCGCAGGCGGGGCTTGCTGGTGGAATAACCTCCAGTGCACGCCAATTCGGTGCTGCTCTCGGTGTTGCGCTGGCCGGTGGCATCATCGGCGGCAGTGCATCGGTGGATGTCGCGCAGGCATCGAGGTCGGGATGGATCCTGGTTGCCGGATGTGGGATCGCGGTCCTGGTGATTGCACTCGCATCTCGGAATTCCGAGGAACTCCCCGGCTGATCACCTCGCGTGTTCGTGGGAGCTTCACCCTGCGCGGGTGATTCCAAGCGCGTGCCCAACCGATACAGATGATGGGGTATCAGATCGTCGTATCCGAGCGGGGAGTGCCATGTGCCAGACACCTAAGGACGCAACACCGGCCACAGTCACGGCGAATCGCGAGGCAGTCGCACGGTATGCCATGGACGACCGGCAGGATTTTGCCGACGCGGATCGAGGATTGATCGCTCCGTTGCCGGGCAAGGTTGTCGCCGATGACGGGCATACGGTCTTCGATCCCGATGCGATGGCATACCTCGGTGACGATGTTGCCGCGCCGGGGACAGTCAATCCGAGCCTGTGGCGTCAAGGACAACTGATGCGCCGAGGTGGTCTGTATCAGGTGACGGATCGCCTTTACCAGGTACGGAACAACGACCTGGCAAATTTGACGGTTGTCGAAGGTGGCGAGGGACTGATCGTCATCGACTGTATGGCGGGGGTCGAATCGGCGCGCCAGGGTATGAAGATGATTCGTGAGCACGTCAGCGACAAGCCAGTTTCGGCGATCATCTACACGCACACCCACATCGACCACTACGGCGGAGTCAAAGGGATCGTCGATCTGGACGACGTGACGTCCGGGCGAGTTCCGATCATCGCACCGGGCACGATCGCGTCGTTCGACAAGTTCGCGATCGGGGAAAACGTCGTCGCCGGAAATGCCATGGCGAGACGGTCCTTCTACGCCTTCGGTGGATTGCTCGATCTCGATGCCAAAGGGATGGTTACCTGCGGCATCGGCACGATCAGCACGAAAGGTCCACTTGTCTCGTATATTTCCCCCACTGACAGCATCACGGAGACCGGAACGAAGCGTGAGATAGCCGGTCTGGAATTCGAGTTCCTCTACGCGCCGGATACCGAGGCCCCGGAGGAAATGCACATCTGGATCCCCGAACTCGCCGCGCTGACCTGTGCGGAGAACGCCAATCATTCGCTCCACAACATCCAGACCTTAAGAGGTGCGCGCACTCGCGACGCTCGGAACTTCGCGCGGTATCTGGACGAGACTCTCGAACGGTGGGGAGACGACGCGGCTGTTCACTACGGACCGCACACGTGGCCGGTGTGGGGTAACGAGAACCTGGTGCCGTTCATCGAATCGCAAAGGGACACTTACAAGTACATTCACGACCAGGCACTCCGTCTCGCGAACAAGGGGTACACGCCGCTCGAAGCTGCCGAGGTGATCGAACTACCGGACGAACTCGGGCGCAAGTGGTACAACCGCGGATATCACGGCACTCTGCACCACGACGTTCGCGCCGTGTACACCAAGGAACTGGGAATGTGGGACGGCGATCCGGTGTCGCTTCATCCTCATCCGCCGGTCGAATCGGCGAAGAGGTTCGTCGATCTCCTTGGCGCGCAGAAGATCCTGGACGAGGGTAAGCGGGCATTCGACGCCGCGGACTACCGATGGGCGGCAGAGATCCTGCACAAGTTGGTGTTCGCGCAACCGGAGAACGCCGAAGCGAGGAACCTGCAGGCCGACGTCTACGAGCAGATGGGCTATCAAGCCGAAGGGCCGCAGTGGCGTGGGATCTATCTCTCGGCCGCGTTGGAACTACGCGAGGGCGCCCAGCCTGCCCCGTACGTCACGGCAAGTCAGGACAGTGTCCTCGCGATGCCCATCGACATCCTCTTCGACTTCGTTGCAATACATCTCATCGGCGACAAGGCCACCGACGCGGAACTGCGGATCGATTTCGTGTTCACCGATCGCGGCGACGAGGCATGGACTGCGTGGGTCAAGCGCGGTGTCCTCAATGCACGTAAGGGTGCGTCACCGAACACACAACTGACGGTCTCGGGCCCGAAGGCGGCGCTCGTGGGAGCGCTTCTTCAACCGGGCGCGGCCGCCGAACTGGCCAAGGCCGGGCAGATTTCGCTCGACGGAGACGAATCAGCGCTCGAGACGCTGGGAGGGTTGCTCGATACCTTCGATCCCAGTTTCAATATCGTCACGCCGTAACGAAGGGATAGCTTTCGATGTGTACACGCTTGGTCTACTTGGGGCCCAACGACACTGTGATCACTGCTCGATCGATGGATTGGAAGGTCGACCTCGGAACAAACCTCTGGGCATTCCCGCGCGGCATGACCAGAGAGGGCTGTGCAGGTCCGAACTCGATACAGTGGACGTCGAAATACGGAAGTGTTGTCGCGACGGCCTACGACATGTGCACGACCGACGGGGTCAACGAGGCTGGGCTGTCTGCCAATCTTTTGTGGTTGGTCGAGTCCGAGTACCCGACGTATGACGGTTCGACCCCGGGATTGTCGATCGCGGCGTGGGCGCAATACGTCCTGGATCGCTTTGCGACAGTTCAGGAAGCGGTCGAAGTACTCGCGTCGGAACCGTTCACGGTAGTGACCGCTGCCGTTCCCGGCGAAGACCGCCTCGCAACGCTGCACATGTCGCTCTCGGACGCCGGGGGAGACAGCGCGATCATCGAGTACGTCGGTGGACGCCCGACGATTCATCACAGCCGTGAGTACCAGGTGATGACCAATTCGCCGATCTTCGATCAGCAACTCGCCGTCAACGAGTACTGGAAGCAGATCAACGGGACCGTCATGCTGCCCGGAACAAACCGTGCCGCTGACAGATTCGCTCGGGCGTCGTTCTATGTCGATGCGATACCGCAGACGGACGATCCGCGGGCGGCGTTGGCATCCACCTTCAGTGTTATTCGGAATGTGTCGGTGCCCCTCGGTATTTCGACTCCCGATGAGCCCAACATTTCATCGACCCGTTGGCGCACCGTCGTCGATCACAAACGCACGCTCTATTTCTTCGAGTCGGCGATGACGCCCAATACCTTCTGGGTGGACGTGGCGTCGATGGATCTCGCGGAAGGGACACCCGTCCGAAGGCTCGGACTCGGACCGAACGAGAGCACCGTCTATTCCGGTGACTCCACTGACCAGTTCGAACGGGCGGAGGCATTCACGTTCGCGGGAGCATAAGGCTTCGGGGCGTAGTAAAAATCCAATCGTGAAACTTCTTGACATTTCTACTCCGTTCAGATGAAACTTTGTTGCATATTCGGGTTTCGTCAACGGAGGACGGCATGGGCATCACAGTGCAGACACGGAACGATGGTGCGCAGCTCAAACGGCGCAGGGCGCTCGTCGCCGGCTCCGTCGGAAATTTCATCGAGTGGTACGAGTTCGGTGTGTACGGGTTCTTCGCGACAATCATCGCGTCGAACTTCTTCAGCGCCGACGGTTCCGGCGACCTCGAAAGCCTGATCAAGACGTATGCGTCGTTTGCGTTGGCGTTTTTCTTCCGCCCAGTGGGGGCCGCGCTGTTCGGTCGACTCGGTGACCGCATCGGCCGACGTCCCACCCTGGTGATCGTTCTTCTGCTGATGTCGGCTGCGACGACCCTGATCGGTGTGCTCCCCACCTACGAGAGCGTCGGAATTCTGGCACCGATTCTCTTGACGGTCCTTCGAATTCTGCAGGGATTGTCGGCCGGTGGTGAGTTCGGCGGTGCGGTGTCGGTGATGACCGAGTTCGCTCCGCCCGGACGACGTGGGCTGTACGGCTCGTGGCAGTCGTTCACCGTCGCACTCGGACTGCTCGCCGGTGCGGGTATCGCAGCACTCCTCGCCACTGTCCTCGACCCGTCACAGCTCGGTGACTGGGGCTGGCGTATCCCGTTCCTCCTTGCACTGCCGATGGGGCTGGTTGCCCTGTGGCTCAGGCTCCGGCTCGAAGAAACGCCGTCGTTCGAGCGTGCTCGATCAGTCCAGTCCGAACCGACAGCTGATGCGCCGGCGCCGGTAGTGCAGCCGACTGTCGGAGAGACGGCCAGGGCGATTCTGCTCGGAATCGGGCGGTTGATGGGGTGGTCTGCTGCCGGTTACACGTTCCTCGTCGTGATGCCGACTTATCTTCAGAGTTCGCTCAACGCGACTTTCCATCAGGCACTTGTTGCTTCCGTGCTCGCCAATGCGGGCTTCGCGGTGACCATTCCGATCGCGGGTGGACTCAGCGATCGCATCGGACGACGCGCGGTCATGCTCACCGGCACCGTGATAATTCTGGTCTTGGCTCTGCCGCTGCTCAACGTCCTGCAGAACGAGCAGACGTCTTTGACAGCCAAGGGATTTGCAGTGTTTGCCGCCGGCGCCGCAGTGGGACTTGTTGCCGGACCCGGACCCGCCATGCTCTCCGAGATGTTCCCCACCTCGGTTCGGTACACCGGATTGGGACTCGCATACTCCCTGTCCAACGCGGTCTTTTCGGGCTGCGCCGGTTTGATCATCACGTGGCTGATCAAGGAAACTTCCAATCTCGATATTCCGGCCTACTTCGTGATGGCAACGTGCGCCGTCAGCGCGATCGCCTTGAGTACCTTGCGAGGGAATGCCCACAAGCGGGCACTCGTCGACTGACCGCAGTTCTTCCGAATGCCGAAACGATGCGAGTAAGGGATATTTCATGAGAGTCATCGGTCTGATGTCCGGTACTTCGTACGACGCTATCGATGCTGCCGCAGCAGACATCCGGATCGACGGGGACACTCTTGTGCTGACCCCACTGGGGATGGTCAGCGAACCGTATTCCGGTGAGTTGCGGGCTGCGGTGGCGGCTGCGGTACCGCCGGCGTCCACCACTGTCGGTCAGATCTGCCAACTCGACACCGAGATCGGACAGGCATTTGCGGCCGTGGCTGCGCGGGCGAACGAGGAACTGTGCGGTGGCAGTGCGGAATTGATCTCCTCACATGGTCAGACGATGTTCCACTGGGTCGAAGGAGCGCAAGTAAAGGGCACTCTTCAGCTCGGGCAGCCGGCCTGGATAGCCGAGAAGACCGGATGCACGGTCGTGTCGGACCTGCGCTCTCGCGACGTGGCGACGGGTGGTCAGGGTGCACCACTGGTCAGTGCGTTCGACGTATTGTGGCTCAACGGAAGAACTTCGGGTTCCGTCGCGCTCAATCTCGGTGGCATCGCGAACGTCACTGCTCCGGGAGGCGCTCCGACATCGACGGCAGATGGTGCCGCAGTACCGATTGCCTTCGACACCGGCCCCGCAAATGCGTTGATCGACGCTGCGGTAAGCGAATTCACCGCGGGGGAGCAGTGGTTCGATCTCGGTGGGGCTCTGGGCGCAGCCGGCACACCGAACGTCGATCTGCTCGCACAACTACTGAGCGAACCGTATTACGCGCAGCCCGCTCCCAAGAGCACAGGCAAGGAATTGTTCCATCGGGACTACCTACTCGCCGCACTGCGGGGCTACGAATCCTTGTCTCTGGCCGACATCGTCGCGACACTGACTGCACTGACCGCCCGGACCGTCGCCGATTCCGTCAAAGCGCTGGCGGCTACCGAAGTGGTGGTGTCAGGCGGTGGCACCAAGAACCCGACGTTGATGGCGATGCTCCGTGACGAACTGGGCGACATCGCGCTTGTCTCTTCGGACGAGCTCGGCGTCACTTCCGACATCAAGGAAGCATTGGCTTTCGCGGTTCTCGGCTATCTCACCGCACACGGATTGCCTGGAAGCATTGCTTCGTGCACCGGTGCGCGTCACGCCAGTGTGCTCGGATCTCTGACGCCAGGAAGCCGTGGGCTGCCTAGAATCACATCGGTGCCGTCAGCTCCGAAAACGATGCGAATCGAGGCGTTATGACTTTGGACCGGAGTGCTCCGGCGTCCGTCGACCTGCTTGCTCGTATTCGTGCATCACTGAGTAGCCTCTCGCCTGCCGAGCTGCGGATCGCCGAAATCATCGAAGCCGACCCCAGTCTGGCCTCCACCCTGACGGTCAACGACCTCGCCGAACGAGCGTCGACAAGCACGGCGACAGTGGTCCGCACAGCCAAACGACTCGGTTTCGAGGGTTATCCACAGCTTCGTCTCGCGCTGGCGGCGATCAGCGGGTCCGGTACAGAGAACACGATTCCGCTCGGTGTGGACATCGTTGCTGCCGACTCGGCCGGTGAGGTGATGGCCAAGCTCGCCGAGTTCGAATCCGAACAACTCAAGGGCACGGCGCAATTGACAGATCCTGCTGCGCTCGAAGAAGTTGTGTCCCGGATTCGATCCGCCCGCCGCGTCGAGGTCTACGGCATCGGCGCCTCTGGCATCGTCGCGCAAGACCTCACGTTGAAGCTCTCTCGCATCGACGTCAACTGCCGGGTTCATCTCGACCGAGACGCGGCCATGGTCAGCGCCAGCTTGCTCGGACCGGACGACATCGCAGTGGGGATCTCACATTCGGGTGAGACTTCGGATGTCGTGGAACCACTTGCCCTTGCGCGTCGAACCGGGGCGTCGACGGCTGCGATCACCGGAGGGGTACGATCGACGCTCGCCGTGCAGTCACATCACGTTCTGCTCACTGCCGGTAGAGAATTCGGTTTCCGATCGGCTGCGATGGCAAGCCGCACCGGTCAGCTGTTGGTAGTCGACACAATTTTTGCGATGGTGGCGCACTCGCTGCCCAGCGCACTCTCTGCTCTGCAACGAAGCCATGATGCCATTGCTTCGAAGCGGCACTGACGAGGAGTCGTCGCTGTGAGTACTGACGAGGAGTCGTCGCTGTGAGTACTGACGAGGAGTCGTCGTAATGAATATCGATCGAGGAGGACTCGCCACAATGCAATTGGAAATGCTCTCCACCGAGAGACCCAACCCTCTGACCCGCGATCTCGATGTCATGTCGGTGTCTGGTCTGCTGACGGTGATGAATCAACAGGACGCAATCGTGGCCGGCGCGGTGGCAGCGGTACTACCCGCCATCGAAGCCGCAGTCGACTTGATCGTCGCGGCCCGAGCACAAGGTGGTCGACTGATCTACCTGGGAGCGGGGACAAGTGGGCGTCTGGGAGTTCTCGACGCAGTGGAATGCCCTCCGACGTTCGGGACCGATCCGGGCGAGGTGATCGGCATCATCGCCGGTGGCCCAGGAGCGTTTCTGAACGCCGTCGAGGGGGCAGAGGACGATCCGCGAGCGGCTGGGGTCGATCTCGACGCAATCTCGTTGAACGCCAACGACGTCGTGGTGGGTCTGGCTGCCAGCGGTCGTACCCCCTACGTCATCGGGGGACTCGATCACGCCCGCGAACTCGGCGCTGCAACAGTGGCAGTCTCGTGCAACCGGAACGCGGCAATGAGTTCTCACGCCGGCGTGGCCATCGAAGTGGAGACCGGCCCCGAGATCCTCACCGGATCGACGAGGCTCAAGGCCGGAACTGCGCAGAAGATGGTGTGCAACATGCTCTCCACGGCGAGTATGGTTCGCTCCGGGAAGGCATTCCACAATCTGATGGTCGATCTTCGGCCGACCAATGCCAAGCTTGTCGATCGTGCGAACCGGATCGTCGCGGCAGCCACCGGAGTCGATACCGAGATCGCTGCGGAGACCATCGACGATGCCGATGGTCATGTGAAGGCAGCGGTCGTCATGTTGTTGGCCGAATGCGACTTCGCCGAAGCAACCGAACTGTTGGACCGCGCTTCGGGTTCGGTACGTGAGGCCATCGTCGGAGCCGGCAAGAGCAGTGAGGAAGTCTGAATGGAGATCGTCATAGTTCCCAGTCCTGAGGACGGCGGGCGAATCGCTGCCGATATCGTGTGCGGCGCAATCGAAAACGGAGCGCGGACGCTCGGCCTCGCGACCGGATCGTCACCGCTGCACACGTATCGAGAGCTGATCAAGAGGCATCGAGAATCGGGAGTGTCGTTCGCGGCGATGAGCGCGTATCTTCTCGACGAGTATGTAGGTCTCACGTCCGATCAGCCGCAGTCCTACGCGCACACCATCCGCACGGAACTCGTGGATCACCTCGACATCGACAATGCGCGAGTGTTCAGCCCCGACGGCGGGGCCGCGGATCCCAGTGACGCGGCCCGGCGTTACGACGCTGCCATCGCCGAAAACGGTCCCATCGACGTGCAGATCCTCGGCATCGGCCTGAACGGACACATCGGTTTCAACGAGCCCTCCTCCTCGCTTGCATCGCGCACCCGAGTGAAGACCTTGACCGAGAGGACCCGCGCCGACAATGCACGGTTCTTCGCAGACCCAGCCGACGTACCGCATCATGTGATCACGCAAGGGCTCGGAACCATCAGTGATGCAAGGCATCTCGTCCTGATCGCGGACGGCGCCCGCAAAGCGCCCGCCGTCCGGGCCGCGGTCGAAGGTCCGGTCTCGGCATTCTGCCCGGCGTCGGTGCTGCAGCTGCATCCACACGTGACCGTCATAGTCGACGAGGCAGCTGCCGGCGAACTCCAACTAGCGGACTTCTACCGCTACACAACCGAGCACAAGCCTGCAGAGCAAGGTTACTGAAAAGCGGGCTGCTGAAAGCGGACTTGATCTCCAGCGCAGTTGAGGTCCTAGCCTCGGGGGATGATCAACGCCAGAGGTCCAGCGGTATCCCCGCCTGCGGCGCCCCGATTCTTCTCACCACCGCTCAGTGTCGCGATCGTCGGAGCGGGGCCGGCGGGAATCCACGCCGCCGGCGCTCTCGCCGAACTTGCGCCCGGCACCAAGACAGACGTGTTCGAGCGTCTACCGACGCCGTACGGACTGGTGCGCTACGGTCTCGCACCAGGGCACCCCGAGTCCGAAAAGTTCGCCCATTCTCTGCACACCACGCTGGTCGCCAGTGAGTTCCGGCTGTTCTGCAACGTGGAGATCGGAAAGGACCTTTCCGTCGATGACCTATCGTCCTACGATGCCGTGATCATTGCAACCGGTGCGCCGCGGGATGCACCTCTCGACATTCCCGGCGTCGAGCTTCCAGGTTCTTTCGGTGGCGCCGAGTTTGTCGGTTGGTACAACGATCACCCGGACAGCTCGCCGCAGTGGCCGCTGAACGCGGAATCGGTCGCAGTGATCGGAGGTGGCAACGTCGCACTCGACGTCACCCGTATGCTCCTCGCCGAGGCGCAATCGCTGCAGGCCACGGACGTCTCCGACCAAGTTCGGGAAGGGATCGCCGGCAGTCGAGTTCGCGAAGTACACATCTTTGTCCGGCGCGGACCAGCCGACGCTCGCTTCTCCCCGAACGAGTTGCGCGCTCTCGGTGAACTACCCGGCGTAGATGTTGTCGTCGATTCTGTCGATGTCGTACCGGACCGGCATGTCGAGCGGATGACCAAACAGTTGGTGCACACCCGACTGGCAGTCGAGACACTCCGTGGTTTCGCGGACACTGCGCCTGCCGACCGAACTGCCCAGCGTCGAGTTCACCTGCACTTCTACCGACAGCCCGTGGAGATTCTCGGCAACGGGAAAGTCGAGGCACTCCGCGTCGAGCGGACAGTCCCGGACGGATACGGTCACGTCACCGCTTCGGGTATCTGTACCGACTATCCGGTTCAAGCTGTGTACCGGGCAATCGGATTTCTCGGGACGCCACTTGCCGGGGTGCCTTTCGATCACGGACGCGGCAATGTTGCGCACCAGGGCGGCGCAGCGGTCGACGAGAGCGGCTCGCCGATCGCAGGTTTGTTCGTGACGGGCTGGATGAAGCGAGGTGCCGCCGGGCTGATCGGTGCGGCTCGGCCTGATGCACGCCAAACCGTCGAAACCTTGCTGCGACAGTTGGATTCGGCATACGAGCGTCGAGCCGGCCACGGCCGGATCGCGGAGGTCCTCAGGGCCGGCAGAGTGGTGCCCGTCGATTGGGACGGATGGCTTCGCATCGATGCCGCCGAACGTGCCCTCGGTGTGAAGCATGGGCGTGATCGGATCAAAATCAAAGAGCGCGACGAACTCGTTCGCATCGGCACGGAGTCGGCAGTTCACGCCGAATAGATTCGCTGGGGTCTGGAGTACCACCGGGGTTACGCTGAAGTGAGTCACTCCGATTCATTGTGATCGAGGTGCGGAACAGAAGTGTCATGAATGAACGTGGTGCGCAGGCCAGTGACGCGACAATCGCGAGCGGGCCCCTGACCGAACGGGGCACCGTCACCGAGTTGCGCCCCTCAACGCTGCCGGTGATGCGTGACGGCCAGAACGGTGCAGACGGCCTCGGCCGCCTTGTGGCGGATTGGGAGG
The DNA here is from genome assembly GCF_054589475.1 of Rhodococcus sp. no. 34. Classification (NCBI taxonomy): domain Bacteria; kingdom Bacillati; phylum Actinomycetota; class Actinomycetes; order Mycobacteriales; family Nocardiaceae; genus Rhodococcus; species Rhodococcus sp. no. 34. The sequence goes on along the minus strand of NZ_BAAILK010000041.1, from coordinate 780,558 downwards.
AGGGACGAACCCCGTCCGACCTGAGCGACTATCTGCCTGATCCAGCCAAGATTCGTCGGGCGGCGCTGATCGAACTGGTCGGAATCGACATGGAGTACCGCTGGCTGAAAAATGATTGCCCGAAACGGCTCACGGATTACTGTGCCGAGTATCCCGAATTACTCGAAGAACCATTACCGGCCGAGCTCCTGTACGAGGAGTTCCGGCTGCGGAAGCAGGGTGGGGAGGACGTCGCAGCAGCCGAGTACCTCAGCGAGTTTCCCTTGCAGGCAGAGAGTTTCGAGCAGATGTTCGACCGTGATTCGATGGCCGGTCGCGAAGACGTGATGATGTTGGGACTCTCGGGTTTCGACGAGTTCGAAATCGGGCAGCACCTGGACGATTTCGAGCTGGTGTTGGAACTCGGGCACGGCGCATTCGCCCGAGTGTTCCTCGCTCGGCAACTCTCGATGCAGCGGTGGGTTGCGTTGAAAATCTCGCGCAACGTCGGAGTCGAGCCGCAGACTCTCGCCCAGCTCGACCATCCCAACATCGTCCGGGTCTTCGATCAACGGTTGCTCGAGGAACGCGCACTGCGAGTCCTGTTCATGGAATACGTGCCGGGTGGGACCCTGCTCGACGTGGTCAAACTTGTCCGCGTGACACCGCAGGCGCAGCGGTCCGGACAACTACTTCTCGACGCCATCGACAAGACCCTGGCGAAGAAGGGAGAGATGAAGCCCAGCGAGACGAGCCTGAGGAGCGAGATCGCTGCGATGTCGTGGCCGGAGACCGTGGCCTGGATGGGGATGCGACTGGCCGATGCCCTCGAGTATGCGCGTGAGCACGGCGTATTACATCGGGACATCAAGCCGGCGAATGTCCTGCTCAGCGTCGAAGGCATCCCCAAGCTCGCCGACTTCAACGTCAGCTCGAGTGAGGAGGTCTCGACCGAGGACGCTGCATGTTTTGTCGGAGGCTCGCTTGCCTACATGTCTCCGGAGCAATTGGAGGCCTGTGCGGTGGGGGCGCCTGGCACACTCGACACCCGTAGCGACATCTATGCACTGGGCGTGATGTTGTGGGAACTCCTCACCGGGAGTAGGCCTTTCACGGACGACGGTACGGGGGAGAGCCCACCGTCGCCCAAGAAGGCGCTCGAGGCCCGCCGGCGCGGGGTGGATCCCGCAGCCGAGGCACGGCTACCGGACGACTGTCCGCCGGCGCTGCGCCGAGTTCTGGTCAAGTCTCTCTCGCCGGAGAGAGACGGAAGGTGGTCTGGCGGCCGAAAGTTGGCTCGTCAGTTCGCACTGTGTCTGGACCGGTCTGCTCGCAATCTGGTGGACCCACCGGAAGGGAGTCCACGTTCGACGTTGTGGAAGTGGGCGCTGCCGATAGTGCTTGCCGCGATCGGAATTCCGAATCTTCTTGCGGCGGGCTACAACTACTACTACAACAAGATGCTGATCATCTCGGGTCTCTCGCCGCAGGCTCAGCAGCATCTCGAGCAGGTTCATCTGGTCATCGGGGTGGCTGCGTTCTCTCTCGGTGCCGCAGCGATCCTGTATTGGTGTCGGCTTGCACTCACCGTGCCTCACGGACTGCGCAACGGTCAGACGTACAGCGCGGAGGTCTTGAACAAAGCGCGTACCGCGACGCTGAATGTCGGACATCGCGCGGTGGTGATCGCATTCGGTCTGTGGGTTCTGGCCGGTATCGCATATCCGGTCGCATTGCAGATTGCCGCCGGCGGAATTCCGCAGCGAGCCTACGTGCACCTGATGTCGTCGCTGGCGGTGTGCGGCGCCGTCGCAGTCGCGTATCCGTTCTTCATCCTGACGTACTACTCGGTTCGATGTCTGTATCCGATCTTGTTGTCACACGGCGAGTTACGAAGCGACGACGGACGCGATATTCGCTCGTTGGGTCGGAGCAGCACGCGTTACCTCGCAGTCGCGGCGTCGGTTCCACTGGTGGGAATCGCGGGGCTCAGTTTTGTCGGTTCGGGTGCCGGTGAGGAACTCAACGCAACAGTCCGTGCGCTGTGTTTGGGCGGTATCGCCGGATTCATCGTTGTGTATCAACTGTTTCGACGGATCGAAAGTGATCTCCGAGCACTGCTGCGCGTCGTGTCTCTCGAGGTGTCGGCGTCTCCGTAAGTGCCGAACAACCGTATTCGAGTCGGCCTATGTGGAAGTGCTCTTGCGTGGTCGGCTGCGACGAACTGCTTTGGTGCGAGGCGGAGACTTCTCTTCCGGTTCTTCCTGAGGGTCGTCGCGCCAGTGAATCTCGATTTCTATCTCGACTTCGTTGCCGTCGACTTCGATCTCGAGTTCCCACCGAACCTGTTCCGGAACACTGATTTCGATCGAGTCCCCACCCGACCCCAGCTCCACTTCCGATCCACTGGCGAGGGCTTGGCCGAGGGCGATGAGTCGGTCGGCGACTTCCTGCCGTGAGAGTTCTGACTTCCTCTTGATCTCCAGTTTGGGCACGAGCACTCCTGACCTCGGCGGATTCTCCCTTCCACGGTAGTTGGACGAAGGGGAGATTGTCGGACTTTGTGGAACCACACAGCAGGACGCGTCGACGCACAACAAACCTGAAGGCGGTGTGGGGACGCCAGAAAGAGCGAGGAATCCGGCTCACTTCCAGCACGGACGAATCGGTCGGGAGGGCCCTGTCAGCGATGATTTTCGCGAAAGTCTGGGTTCAGTCCAGAAGATTGCGCAATAGTGGAAAGGTGCCTTCGACGCCGGATTATGCAGCCCAACTGCGTAACGCTGAGCTTCGCGTGACTCGTCCCAGAGTCACGGTGCTCGAGGTTGTGCATGCACGCCCACACGCAGCCACCGAGACTGTCTTCGATGCTGTGCGGGCTGTTCTGCCGGGGGTGTCGCGGCAGGCGGTCTACGACGTGTTGCACGCTCTCACCGACGCCGGGCTGATACGGCGGATCCAACCGTCCGGATCGGTGGCGCTGTACGAGTCACGCGTCGGCGACAACCATCATCACGTCGTCTGCCGGTCCTGTGGGGTCGTTGCAGATGTCGACTGCGCAGTCGGAGAGGCACCGTGTTTGACGCCGTCGGCGCACAACGGTTTCGTTCTCGACGAAGCCGAGGTCATTTACTGGGGCCTGTGTCCCGACTGCTCGACAACTCAGAGTTTGCGATCACAAACGTGATCGAAGTCCGTTCTACTCGCTCATGGAGGGATTACCGTGTCCGATAGTTGCCCGGTTGCTCACGACGGAAACACCGAGAGCACCAGCGAAAGTGAAAACCCCGCAATCCCGTCTCCGACGCCTACCGGGAATCGTCCGAGAACAAACAGCGACTGGTGGCCGAATCAGCCGGATCTCTCTGTCTTGCATTCACATTCGTCGAAGTCGAATCCGATGGGTGCCGACTTCGATTACGCCCAGGAATTCGCCAAGCTCGATGTCGAGGCGCTAAAGCGCGACGTCATCGCGTTGATGACGGCGTCGCAGGATTGGTGGCCGGCCGACTACGGGCACTACGGCGGACTCTTCGTGCGTATGAGCTGGCATGCTGCCGGCACCTATCGCATTGCAGACGGCCGCGGCGGTGGCGGCCAAGGTGCTCAGCGTTTCGCCCCGCTCAACAGTTGGCCGGACAACGCCAGCCTCGACAAGGCCCGGCGCCTGCTTTGGCCCGTGAAGCAGAAGTACGGAAAGCAGGTTTCCTGGGCCGACCTGCTGGTGTTCGCGGGCAACTGCGCCCTGGAGTCGATGGGGTTCAAGACCTTCGGCTTCGGATTCGGCCGAGAAGACATCTGGGAGCCCGAGGAGATCTACTGGGGTCCCGAGGACACCTGGCTCGGCGACGAGCGTTACAGCGGAGACCGTGAGCTGTCCGGACCGCTCGGAGCCGTGCAGATGGGCCTGATCTACGTCAATCCCGAAGGACCCAACGGGCAACCGGATCCGGTAGCGGCCGCCCGCGACATCCGTGAAACGTTCGCCCGCATGGCGATGAACGACGTGGAGACAGCTGCGCTGATCGCCGGCGGTCACACCTTCGGCAAGACGCACGGAGCCGGACCGGCCGACCTCGTCGGACCGGAACCGGAAGGTGCTCCCATCGAGCAGCAGGGACTGGGCTGGAAGAGTGCCTTCGGCACGGGTGTGGGTAAGGACGCGATCACCAGTGGTCTCGAAGTCGTGTGGACTCCCACTCCGACGAAGTGGGACAACACCTTCTTGGAGATTCTGTACGGCTACGACTGGGAGCTGACCAAGAGTCCGGCGGGTGCGTGGCAGTGGATTCCGAAGGACGGCGCGGGGGCGGGCACCATCCCGGATCCGTTCGATTCGTCGGCCGGACGCACCCCGACGATGCTGACGACCGACCTGTCCCTACGCCTGGATCCGACATACGAGAAGATCACCCGGCGCTGGCTCGATCATCCGGAAGAATTCGCCGAAGAGTTCGCCAAGGCTTGGTACAAGCTCCTTCACCGTGACATGGGACCGGTCACGCGCTACCTGGGACCTTGGGTTCCCGAGCCGCAGCTGTGGCAGGACCCGGTTCCCTCGGCCGATGATCAACTGATCGGGGACGCAGACATCGCGATCCTCAAGAGTCGACTTCTCGACTCCGGGCTGTCCATTTCGCAGTTGGTATCGACGGCGTGGGCGTCTGCCGCGAGCTTCCGCAGCACGGACATGCGCGGCGGCGCCAACGGTGCGCGAATCCGACTGGAGCCGCAGAAGAATTGGGAAGTCAACGAGCCCGCAGCTCTCTCCGCGGTGCTTCAGACTCTCGAGCGTGTTCAGCAGGACTTCAACCAGGCTGGTGGAGCAAAGGTTTCTCTCGCCGACCTGATCGTTCTGGGTGGTACAGCGGCCGTCGAACAGGCTGCGAAGAACGCCGGACAGGACATCACGGTCTCGTTCACGCCGGGCCGAACGGATGCAACGCAGGAGCAGACAGACGTCGACTCGTTCGAGGTACTCGAACCCCGGGCCGACGGATTCCGGAACTACCTCAAGGGAGGCGAGAAGATTCCGGCAGAGATTCTGTTGGTCGACCGCGCGTACATGCTGTCGCTGACCCCGCCCGAGGTGACAGTGCTAGTCGGCGGACTTCGCGCGCTGAACGCGAACTTCGGCAATACCCGTCACGGCGTGTTCACCGATCGTCCCGAGACGTTGACCAACGATTTCTTCGTCAACCTTCTCGACATGGGTACCGAGTGGAAGCCGTCGAAGACGGACGAAAACGTATACGACGGCGTTGATCGCGTGACGGGCGATCCGAAGTACACGGCAACTGCGGTCGATCTCGTTTTCGGATCGAATTCGCAACTGCGTGCACTCGCCGAGGTGTACGCCAGCGCAGACGCCAAGCAGAAGTTCGCCGAGGACTTCGCCGCAGCCTGGACCAAGGTGATGGACCTCGACCGGTTCGACGTGAACTGATCCAGCAGATCGTCGACGACGCCCCGCGAGCTTGTTCTCGCGGGGCGCCGTCATTTCACGCGCACGATAGCGTGGTCGTGTGGCCGATCAATTTGCGCTGGTACCAGCGGTGTACGTGATGTTCTGTCGAAGCAACCCGGTACAACGGCGCGAGGTGCTGCTGCAATTGCGCGAGGGCACGGGATTCATGGACGGATACTGGGCTCACGCTGCTGCGGGCCACGTCGAACTGGGGGAGTCGGCGATCGACGCTGCCGTTCGGGAGGCTGCGGAAGAACTTGGTGTCGAATTGCTTTCCTCGGAACTGAAGCCGCTGACCGTGTTGCATCGCCGCCACGCGGACGGGAGCGAACCGGTGGATCATCGAGTGGACTTCTTCTACGAATGCCGCACGTGGTCGGGTGAACCACGCCGGATGGAGCCGTTGAAATCTGCAGATCTGCGGTGGTGGCCGGTTGACGAACTCCCGGAGAAGTTGGTCGACCACGAGCGTTTCGTAATCGAAGCCCATCACTCCGGTCAGCTCGCACCCATCCACAGTTACGGCTTCTGACCGGGTGACGATCTGATTCAGGCTTCGCTGGCAACGATGACCGGGCAGTGTGCTTTTCGAATCATCGCACTGCTCGTGGTGCCGAGAGCGGTGTCGTCGAACGAGCCTCGCCCACGCCGACCCACGACGAGAAGCCGTGCCTCGGTGGAGAGTTGTTCAAGAATGGCAACCGAGGGGCCGTCGAACTCGATCTGACGGATCGCGACGCCAGGGTAGAGCGTGGCCCAACCCGACAGTTGCCACGTCAGCGGCGTCGAGTGCTGGGGCGCGTGCCCGGATGCGAAGTCTCGACGCAGCTCGGCCTCTGGCGGCGCTGCGTGCACGACGACCAGTTCGGTGTTCGCTGCCTCTGCTTCCTTGAATGCGATGGCCAGAGCGCTTTCGCTGTAGGCGCTTCCGTCCAAACCGACGACAACCGGCAAGGCTGCCGCAGCGCTGCTTTCACGCGGTGTTCCGACTCTTGCGAACGAACATGTCGGTCCAGGTGCGGCGGGATCGTCCTGTGGTGCGACGATCAAGGCGGCCTCAGCTGTCAGCGCGGTGAGAATTGCGGTGTTCTCCCCGGAGATCAGATCGGTCCGGATCCGAAGATCTGGCGACACCGACTCGGCGATCTGAATGGCCTCCATGAACAGGCCGGTCGGCGATGCCGAGGTGTTCAGATCGGCGCTCGGAGCTACGAAAACGATTCGCATCCAGAGACCGTGGCGATGTGCGAACTCAGCCGCCCACGTGATCTCGCCGGGGCGCAGCGGGGATCCGTCGATGCACACGACCACCGCTCCGTCCGCGGACCACTCCGAGGTGATGAGATCAGTCGATAGTTCGGGCTTCATCGTGAACTCCTCGAGCTGTGTCTGTTGAATGCGAACTAGCTTGCAGGACAGTGCCGAACAGCAATCCTGCGACGACTATCGAGCACGCGGCAGTCGTCAGGGGCAACCACACGAGCGTCGTGACAGCGAACATGAGCACGAGCAACGGGGCGAGGAGATGGCCGGGTTTCGCTCGGCATTCGTGGTGCTGCTTTTCTGCCCAGGCTCGGTACTTCGTGCCGTCATTCATGTTGTTTCACCTCAGTTCTCACGTCGGAAACCGACTTGTGACCAAGCAGTCCGACATGCGCCTCGTCGCGCATTCTTTCGACCATGTGGGGGTAGTGCAGTTCGAATGCCGGCCGCTCACTGCGGATTCGGGGAAGTTCGGTGAAGTTGTGTCGCGGTGGTGGGCAGGACGTCGCCCATTCGAGCGAGTTTCCGAAGCCCCAAGGATCGTCGACGGTCACAATTCGGCCGTACCGGTAGCTCTTGAAAACGTTCCAGATGAACGGAATCGTCGAGGCTCCGAGCACAAACGCGCCGATGGTCGAGATCGTGTTGAGAAGAGTGAAATTGTCCGACGGCAGGTAGTCCGCGTACCGCCGAGGCATGCCCTGGGCGCCGAGCCAATGCTGGACGAGAAATGTTGCGTGAAAGCCGATCAGGGTCAACCAGAAATGGATCTTGGCGAGCTTCTCGTCCAACATCCGGCCGGTCATTTTCGGGAACCAGAAGTAGATTCCGGCGTATGTCGCGAACGCGATTGTCCCGAAGAGGACGTAATGGAAATGCGCGACAACAAAGTACGAGTCGGTGACATGAAAGTCCAAGGGCGGGCTGGCAAGGATGACGCCGGAGAGTCCGCCGAACAGGAATGTGACCAGGAAGCCGACGGAGAACAGCATGGGCGATTCGAAAGTCAACTGCCCCTTCCACATGGTGCCGATCCAGTTGAAGAACTTGACTCCGGTGGGAACTGCGATCAGGAAGGTCATGAACGAGAAGTAGGGGAGGAGAACGGCGCCGGTTGCGTACATGTGGTGCGCCCACACAGCGATCGACAGTGCAGCAATTCCCAATGTTGCGTAGACCAATCCGGTGTATCCGAAGATCGGCTTGCGGCTGAAGACGGGGAAGATCTCCGAGACTATGCCGAAGAACGGCAGCGCCAGAATGTAGACCTCGGGATGGCCGAAGAACCAGAACAGGTGCTGCCACAACATGACTCCACCGGTGGCGGGGTCGAACAGGTGCGCTCCCAGGTGCCGGTCCACCCACAGTCCGATCAAGGCAGCAGCGAGCAGCGGAAAAACGAGGAGGATCAGCATGCTGGCGACCAGCGCATTCCACGTGAAGATCGGCATGCGGAACATCGTCATACCCGGGGCGCGCAGGCAGACGATCGTCGAAACGATGTTGACTGCGCCGAGGATGGTGCCGACCCCGCCGAGAGCGAGACCGATGATCCACAGGTCGGCGCCCATGCCGGGGGAGTGGAGTTCGCTGGTGAGCGGTACGTAGGCGGTCCAGCCGAAATCTGCCGCACCACCAGGTGTTACGAATCCGGCGGACGCGATCAGGCCGCCGAAGAGATAGAGCCAGTAGCTGAAGGCGTTGAGTCGCGGGAAACACACGTCCGGCGACCCGATCTGCAGTGGCATGAGGTAGTTGGCGAATCCGAAGAACACCGGGGTCGCGTACAGCAGGAGCATGATCGTGCCGTGCATGGTGAACAACTGGTTGTACTGCTCGTTGGACAGGAATTGCATTCCCGGAACGGTCAATTCCATGCGCATGAGTAGTGCCATCAGTCCGCCGATCAAGAAGAAGGCAAACGATGTCACGATGTACATCAGACCGATCATCTTGTGATCGGTGGTCCTGAGGATCTCGACCAGTTTCGAACCCTTCGGAGCGGTTCGGGGAATTGCATCGGCGGGGGAATCGACCTCACCGACCGGCCGGGGCGCGAGATCAACCACGACGGCCGCCTACGCACATCGACGTGACGAAAGACCGAGAATGCCTGGGACTGTGGAACATAACGCAATGATCGTGGCGACCGGGAACTCGGACGAGGGGAAAAGGTCCCTAGGATCGGAACAGAGGCATGGCGTAGATCACGTGGTCCGGTACGGTCGAGAGAGTTGTCTTCACGAGCCGAAAGAAAGCGAGATGGTCATGGCATGTCGTATCAGTGAACTGGTGCTCGGTTGCCGGGAACCCGAGGTGCTGGGCCGGTTCTGGTGCGAGGTCCTGGACTTCGTCGTGCTCGATCGAATGGACGACGGTTCGTTGGAGATCGGCCCACGCGAAGGGTTCGGCGGTCCGCAGCCGACGATCATCCTCAGTCGCAGAGACGAACCGGAGAAGGGCAAGCCCCGCCTGCATATCGACGTCAACGCCACCGATCGCGATCAGGAGGCCGAACTGGAACGCCTGCTGAGTCTTGGTGCGCGGCCGGCCGACATCGGCCAGACAGGGCACGAACAATGGCATGTCCTGGCCGATCCGGAAGGTAACGAGTTCTGCCTGCTCAAGGCCCAACTGGATCCGCTCTGACGCTCAACGATGCTGGATCGGCAACGGACTTCGCCTGGGGCTCAGCGGAACACGCCACACCAGTTCGGTGACACCGTTCTCGCTGGTGATGTTGCTCGAGCCTCCGCACTGACGAGCGCGGGTCGCCAGGTTGTCGAGACCGTGGATTCTGGTTGCCTGGTCGATTCCCACACCGTCGTCGACGATGCTGATGACAAGCTCCTCGGTGGCCCGGATGGTGACGTCGATGGCATCGGCATGTGCATGCCGCAGAGCGTTGCTCAAGCCCTCGCGCACAACGGCTTCGGCGTGCGGGGCAAGTCGAGACGGGACGGAACTGTCGATGGTTCCCTCGAAAGTGACGCTGGGAGTGATCGACGAGTGGCCGGACAGACCGTTGACGGCATCGAGTAGTCGCCGCCGCAGGCTTGTGGGAGTAGACATCTCGCTCGTATGGAGGTCGAAGACTGCGGTGCGGATTTCACGGACTGTTCGATCGAGTTGATCGACAGAGGTGTCCAATACGGTTCGAACGGTGTCCTCGTCGCCTGGACGTTGCAGCACCCCCTGCAAACTCAACCCGGTGGCGAACAGCTGTTGGATGACGTGGTCATGGAGATCCCGCGCGATTCGGTCGCGATCTTCGAGGACGTCGACCAGTCTTTCTTTCCGTTGCTGTTCTGCGAATTCGACAGTGACAGAAGCGATGTCTGCCATCGCCGTCAGTTGCTCGATCTCGTCCACTCCCCACGGGCGGTTGCTGCGGCGTGACGCGAAGAGAACACCGCCGCCGAACGAGGTCCCGGAGAGGGGGAGTGCGACCACTGATTCGTCGCCGGAAACGTTCAGTGCCGGAACGGAACTGCCATGTGGTGCAGAGATCGGCCGCCGGCTCCGCGCAGCGTCGTCGATCACGGTCCCGGACAGATCGACGGCTGATCCGGTCGCGGGGACAGGCTGGGAATCAGCAGCATCGGCGACGTGGACTACCGGCTCTCTGCCGAGGTCGTAGCGAACGACGCACACAAGATTTCCATCCGTGAGGTGCCGCGTCGTCCGAACCAGTTCCGCCAGCGTCTCGTCGCGGGATCCGCCGCTGAGCAGACGTGCATTGACGGCGGCGACGGCCTTGAGCCAGGCTTCTCGCGTCCGGGATTCCTCGAACAGACGCGCATTGTCGATGGCGATGCTCGCAGCATTTGCCAGAATCTGGAGTACAGCCTCGTCGCGGTCGTCGAATGCAGTCCGTTCTGAGCTGTCCGCGAGGTAGATGCTGCCGAACACCTCGCCCCTGACGAAGATCGGAACACCGAGAAACGTGTCCATCGGCGGGTGATTGGTCGGAAACCCTGCCGAGGACGGATGTGAGGAGATTCGGTCGGTTCGAACCGGGCACGGTTCTCGAACGACCAGGCCCAGCAGGCCGTGTCCTTCGGGAAGATGCCCGATTTTGGCAACCTGCCCCTGAGTCAAACCGGAGTGGATGAATCGGGACAAGCGTCCGTCGGGGGATTTCACGCCGAGCGCGCCGTAGTCCGCTTCGAGGAGATGTCGCGCGACGTCGACTATCTGTTGCAGGGTTTCGTCGAGCTGGAGTGTGGACCCGACGGTCAACACGGCACTGAGCAGTTTGGGAATTGCAGTCGGGTTGAGAGCAGTCAGCTCCGCGCTTCCGGCGATGTCGCCGAAAAGGCTGAGCATGAGCGCGTCGCGGCTACCTGGCATGGTGCGTGCCCGTGGTGGCGGAGAAGGGCGAGCCGGACGGCGTCAGCAGGTGAGTGGTCGCCTGGCCGGAAGGATCCGGGTGCGAAGTGCCCGCACGAAGCTTTGTCGCCAGAACTGCGGCCTGCGTTCGACGTTCGAGACCCAGTTTCTCGAGGATGCGTGAGACGTAGTTCTTGACTGTTTTCTCCGAGAGTTCTGCGTGCGAGCTGATCTCTCGATTGCTCAGTCCCTTGCCGATCAACTCGAAGATCAAGAGCTCCTGATCGGTCAACAGGGCTGCCGCAGTACCCGACTCCTGTTCGGACCGGATGCGCCGGACCAAACCGATCACCGCCTGGGTGTTCAACAGCGACTTGCCGGTAGCAACCGTGCGGATCGCCGACACCAGGTCGTGGCCGCGGATGTTCTTGAGGACGAATCCTCGTGCGCCGGCGATCAGGGCGTCGAGCAGTGCGTCGTCGTCGGAGTACGACGTGAGCATCAAAGTGGCGGCGCTCGGGTAGGTCGACGCCAGTTCTCGGCACAGTTCCACACCGTTACCGTCGGGAAGTCTGACGTCCATGACAACCACGTCGGGTCGGCATTCGGGTATTCCGGCCGAGGCTTCGCGAACACACGACGCCTCGCCAACAACGTTGAATCCCGATACCTGATTCAACAGGTCTGCCAATCCACGACGGACGATCTCGTGGTCGTCGACCAGATAGATGCCGATCGTCACGGTGGTCACCTCTTCCAGCTCACGCCTGCCGTCGATGTTACCGGACGGTAATGTCCCGACAGGATCGGGTTGTTCGACCGATGGTCGACAAAAAACCCGCGTCGAAGGGTGCGAGACCGAGTCTCGATTGCACAGAGTCAAAGGTCCCGACCGTCACGAGATCTGAATCACCCAGATCTCGTGAGGCGGTGGGTGTGAGCTGAATGTGATTGCACCGGTGGCTGTTCGATCCGCTCAGTCGACGGGAGCGAGTTCGACGGAGACGTAGACACCCTTGCCTTTTCGGTGTGCGAGTGCCTCGCCGGGGCGATCGATACCGTCCAGTTGGAGAACGATCGGACCTTGTTCCGGGTAGAAATTGCGCCACCAACTCTTCTTGTCCGGCATGGCAACGCCGATCGTCACATGGTCGCCTTTTCGTTTGTAGGACACGGGCGCGCTGAAGGTACGACCGGACTTGCGTCCGACGTAGGTGATGACGGTCATGGAACGGCCCAGTAGTTTGCCTACGATCGGAGCGCCGATCAGTGGTTGGACCACTACGTTCACGGCGGCGGATACACGTTGGAAAGTGTTCACGAGAAGCCCTTTCACGACGAATGCTGCACGAATTCGAATCCTGCACGGAAATGGTGCGTGCAGTAGTTCTATCCTGCTCGACCGGGATTGTCGCGTGGGCAGAAATTGGTACAAACCGGTGTGCCGAAGCGAGTAGCGTGGGGTACGTCGAGGGTCATTCGAATATGCGCGGTCAAGCCATGTCGTCCTCGACGCCAACCCGGTCTGTGGTCGAACGGCCGAGAACTGGAGCGCCTGTATGGCGTCGAACCCGTCCGATGTGTCGAATGCACGAGGGCAATCCGAGTCGACTGACGAGGATCAGAAAACACCGTCGATCTGCCCGGCGTGTCAGCACAGTATGGAATCCCACGATCCGCTCGGGGTTCGCTTCTGCGCAGTGACTGCCGACCGCGGTCTCGATCGAAAGTGCATCTGCGCTGCCGATCGTGAGGAAATTCAGCACTACTCGCGATACTGATCCGCCTGGGCATCACGTCAATTCATACGCCAAGATTCGACTGTCACCTCGACGACACTGCCCGCGCCACTGAACGCGCCGCGGGTGAACCGCACTGAGTGACAGATTCACCCTCGTTGCGACCACTTGCTGCGCAGAAGCATCAGTGCGGTAAGGGTGAGGCCCCATCCGATTGTGGACAGTGCGACGCCCACGCCTGCCTGTCCGGTGACATCGGCACTGGCGTCGATGCTGAATGCTGTGGTGAATCCTGCAGCAGTGCCGGCAGCGGCCGTCATACCGCCGGCCTTCATCCATCGCGAGCAATGTGCGGAACCGAAACACGCCAGAATCACTGTCAGTCCACAGGCGACGACCTGCCAGGTGGGGAACTGTGTCGGAGCAGGCAGGCCGGGGCCGCGGAATCCGCCTTTGTAGTCGGCTGACCAGCTGAGCCAGCCCACGCAAGACAGAAAGCCCAGTGCAAAGGCCAACAGGCCGGTGCTCCACAGTCCGAGTGAGCCCGATCCCGTGTGCCCGCCGCCGAGGGCGGTCGCGGAGTGCTCCAGGCCAATTCGTTCCGAACGCCAGATTGTCCAGATGATGCTCGCGCCGATAGTTGCAGGCACGCCGACGAAGATGAATGCAATCCAGAGAAACTGCGGCCAGGAGAACTCGAGATCGACAGTCATGGTCGGAGTATGCGCGTACTTCGAATCATGTGCGCCCATCTGTCAATCTGGCGAGTTGCGGGTCAACCTTCCTCGACCTTCTCCACATGTGTACTTGTAGGGTCCAGGTCGATATTCAGTGTGTTGATCAGTCGAAGCCTGGGAACCGGATCGCCCGTGGTGTCGTCGATCAAGATCGAGTGTGGCTCACCGTCATCGAAGGCGTGGCGCTCTCCCCACTGTCGCAGGCTAATGATCACGATGAACAGATCCATACCGCGTTCGGTCAGGATGTACTCGTTGCGGGTACCTTGCGCGTTCGGTTGGACTTCGAAGATTCCCTGCTCGACAAGGACTTTGAGCCTGTCCGTGAGAATGTTCTTTGCGATGCCCAGGTTTCGTTGAAACTGACTGAATCTCGATGACCCGTCGAAGGCGTCACGCACGATCAGCAGCGACCATCTGTCGCCGATGATGTCGGCCGCTCGGGCCGTCGGGCAGTGCGGGTCTGTCCATTGTGCGCGATCCGGCATCGAGTTCCTCATTGGTTGCGTTTTGAAACTGTATTGACGTAACCTCCAAATGGTATCAAAACGCAACCAAGTTGAGGTGGAAGTGACTGCACGTCATGCTGTCGAGAACTCGCGGGGCAAGTTGAAAATGTCTCGCGGACTTCGCCTGTTGCTCGCAGTGCTCTGCGGGGTCTCGGTAGCCGACATCTACTACGCACAGCCGCTCCTCGGGCAAATAGGCTCGGATCTTTCCATTCCTCCGGCCGGCCTCGGTTTCGTAGTCGCACTCGCCCAACTCGGTTATGTGGTGGGGTTGATCGTGTTGGTGCCATTGAGCGATCTCGTGAATCGAAAGAAATTGATCGCAATCCAGATCGTCGCTGCTGCAACGGGAACGATGCTTGTTGCTCTGGCCACCACGAATCTGCAGCTGTTGATCGGGATGGCGGTCGCAGGCACGTTCTCGGTAGTTGTTCAAGTCATAGTTGCCTATGCTGCGGCAATCAGTGACCCGGACGAGCGGGGCGCAAACATCGGTGTCATCACCAGCGGCGTTGTCGTCGGCATCATCCTCGCTCGGACTGTCGCCGGCGCAGTTGCGGATCTGGCAGGCTGGCGGGCGGTCTACGCGGGATCCACTTTCATTTCGGTACTGGTCGCGGCCGTCGCGCTGACGATGCTGCCGAAAGATCCTCGTTTGCAACACGATAGGCGTTCGTACGTGCGTGCAATGGGGTCTGTCGTGACGTTGACGCTTACGAACCGACTGTTTCGCACCCGGGCCCTGATCGCCTTGTTCCTTTTCGCGTCCTTTGGTGCTTTGTGGAGCGGAATGGCCCTGCCGTTGAGTGAGGAACCATGGCGGTTGTCGACCACACAGATCGGGCTCTTCGGAATCGCAGGATTGGTTGGAGCATTGGGCGCGGTCGGTGCCGGTCGGTGGGCCGATCAAGGCAAAGCGCAACGCGTCACCGGGGCGTCGTTGGTCGTTCTCGTGCTGTCGTGGGTACTCAACGCGCAGGCGACGCACTCGCTGGTGTTACTCGTTGTCGGTGTTGTTGCGTTGGACTTCGCCGTGCAGGCTGTTCATGTCACGAGCCAGAATCTGATCGTCGCGAACACACCGGAATCGTCGGGGCAGATCATCGGTAGTTACATGGTGTTCTATTCGTTGGGCAGCGCGGCTGGGGCGGTTTCCACCACTATGGTTTTCGACGCGGCAGGGTGGGGCGCTGCAAGTATTCTCGGCGGCGCCTACGCGTTTGCAGCCTTGATCGCATGGACGATCGATCGATTGCGGACCCGCAACACTCTAGGGAGTTGGGAGCCACGTCCTGGCCGCGACGACCAAGGCGTTCACACCGATGGTCAGGGTCGGCTCGATCACGGGAGCGTAGTGCGGAGAGTGGTTCGACGGCACGGTTCGCAAAGCCGGATCAGTCATGTCACCTGTCGTGAACAGTGAAGGGTCGGTACCGCCCAACAGCCAGTACGACAGTGGCGCACCGGCACTGGTCGCGAGAATGCCGACATCTTCACTACCTGCTCCCGCACCGGGATCGAGAATCTTGTTCGTCCCCAACCATTCGGCAAACGCATCGAGTGTCTTGTCCAGCGCTGCCGGATCATTGACGACGATCGGAAAGTGCTCCGTCTCGGTGATGGTCGGTGAGGTGGGTGCACCGGCGGTGGCCGCTTCGCCCCGGACGATGCGGTCGACGCTGTCCAGGATGCGCTGACGCACACCTGCGTCGTAGCTGCGGATGTTGAGTTGCAGTTCTGCTTCGCCGGGAATGACGTTGGCGGCATCTCCAGCATGGATGGAGCCGACGGTGAGGACAGCTGTGGCAGTACTCGGGACCTCGCGTGAGATGACAGTTTGCAAACGCAACACGGTTTCGGCTGCCATGACCACGGGATCGACCGAGTTCTCCGGCATAGATCCGTGGGCGCCCTTTCCGACCAGTCTCACACGAAGTGAGTCCGATCCCGCATACGAGGGGCCGGCGTGCCCGGCGATCGTGCCTGCCGGTAGCGGCGATACATGTTGTCCGAGAACGATGTCGGGCCTCGGGAATCGCTCGAACAGTCCGTCGTCGACCATGGCTTGCGCACCCGCGCCAAGTTCCTCAGCCGGTTGGAAGACGAGGACAAGAGTGCCAGACCAGGTCGTCGTATCCTGAGAGAGGATCCGGGCCGCACCGAGTAAGCAGGTCGTATGCAGGTCATGGCCGCACGCGTGGCTGACCGAGACGGTCTTTCCCTGATCGTCGGTCGTTGTTACGGTACTGGCGTAGTCCAATCCGGTTTCTTCCCGAACCGGGAGGGCGTCCATATCCGCACGCAGCAGCGCTGTGGGGCCCACTCCGTTCTTCAGGACTCCGACGACTCCGGTAGTCCCGACACCGGTGGTGGTGTCGAATCCAAGTGCTGTTAAATGTCTTTCCACCAGACTGGATGTTCGTTGCTCCTGAAACCCCAGTTCCGGATGGCTGTGGAGGTCCTTGTACAGGTCGATCAAATCCAGATCCACGGCGATCGTTTCGTGCACTGACGAGGTCATGAGTGTCCTCTCGGTAGCGTCTTTTCAGGCTAACCGGGATGACGGGTCGGTAAACAGGACCTTAGGTCCCACGGTGCCGGTGATGCGGAGTTCTGGTGCTACGGCACGTAGAACGATGTGACACCTGGGGTGATGATGGATCCGGCCACGGACAGCACGGCAACAGCGACTTGACCGGTCCCGGTCTGCACGATCGCCTCTGCTGGGACTCCGTTGAGGCCGTCCGAGAGCCGAGCGGAGCCGGATGCCCCGGTCGAAAGGTTCAGCCAGCGCACTTCGGACGAGAGCAGGCATCCCCAGCGGTCTTCCTTGCCTCCGGTGATCGTCACCGTGCCAGGTAGTTCGCCGACGACAGCCACGCAGCGGACGGCCGGCGCGTCGAAGCTGCCGTTCGGGTTGCCGTACGGCGCAGGGTTGATCTGGAATGGAATGGTCACCGCGGCGGATGCGAGCGCTACCGACGTCAGAGTAGAAGCGATCACGACGGATGTGCAGACGCTCAGTCGGCGAACGAGATTCATCACGGAGGCCTCCAGCCATGTCCAGGTGATTTGCTTGTCTTCCCCGACGTAACGTTTTGGTCGTAGCTTCCCTTCTTGCATCGCCATTGAAGACGACAGCCTCACCATATCCGGTTGCACAGTAGAATTCAGGTACTCGTCGCTATTCGCTACATGTGGCGGCATCAGATGCCGTCCGTCGAACCGCCTCTACCGTCGTCGAAGCACGTACTACGGCAACCGGTGTTCCGGCTGCGGGATCGAAACTCCAGTCCTGCCGATAGGACTGGAGTAGATCTGGATCTGTGATCATCGCACCTGGCGACAATCGCTGGGCGAGCGTGTTCAAAGCGTCGACATTGACCATGGTCTGGTTTCAGCCTTCCGCTCCGAGATGTGAAACTCATTGTGTCCAAGGCATGTCCGTGGACCTGAGAGTTGAAAGTCAGTATCTCGAGTGCGGTTGAGATCCACCGAATATGGCGTACGTCATATGTTGCTGAGGTCGGTCAGTACCTGATCGAAGGCGCCGGTACGTCCAGGTGTCACTACCTTCTGAAACAGTGTCAGGACACATTCGTCAAGGGCGTCCGTTGCCGTGAGGGTTCTTCTGGCGACGGTACTTCTGCCGGACCATCGGCCACGTTCCATGTGCGCCAATGCGATTCCGTCACGCCGGGCTGTTGCCTTTCGGCCCGATGAATGAACGAAGAGGTATGTTCTGCCCGCGATATCGACTTCGCACAGCTTGTTCTTGCGGCGCATGGCCTTGGGCTTCTGGTCGATCAGGGTCCCGATCGTTCCGTCGGACAATCGAAGTGATGCAGGTCGGCCTTTGCGGAATGTGAGCCTGGATCGATCCTGCTCGGCTGTTGACGATTTCCTCTTCCGCCCGCCGGCAACGCGCTCCGATCCGTCGTCGGATGCGGGAATCAGTTCGCCTTGAACGTTCCCCGACGGATCGAATATCGATACGGCCGAACCACCTTGGGCGAGGTTGACGAACCAGCCGGTCTCTGTAGGGGTGTTCCATTTCATGTAGATGATTATTCTTCATCAGTGCCGAGGAACATCAGCCGACAGCCCGAGACGAGGATCGCGGTCAGGATTCGACAGTCACCTCGATCACGCCATCGTCGCCGTTGAAACGAACCGCCGGCCAGTACCCGTCCATGAAATGCAAACCGCACGAGTCTGTCAGACCAAGGACGACGTGGTGGGCGGGAAAGACCTCGACGGACTCGAGCACCAAATCGCGCAGTGCATCGATCACTTCGCCTCGTGACGGAGCTTCTTCGCTGGATTCGTTGACAATCGCTTCGACGGCCAGACGGTGAAGAGCCTGGTGCTGCTCGAAGACGTGGCGTAGGCGGGGAAGCATGCCGCGTGCAAGGGTGCCGAGCGTTTCGTCGACGATGCCGAAGCTGGGATTTGTCCTCACGTGAGCAGCGTAGACATCGAAGAAGGCAAGCCGCGATTCTGCTGGGGCGGGCACAACGCCCGAACCGTAGCAGGAGCCGTTCTTCGCCAATCCACTCGCAATGTCCCGCTGACTGGGCATCCGGAACCTTCTGCGCCGCGACTGCCTTAGCGTTCTACGTCGATAACCACGTGAAGGGATTTGTTCAATGGCGAAGAATCAGGCACCCCCCGCGACACAAGCCAAGGACATCGTTGTCGATCTACTGGTGATCGGGTCCGGTACCGGCATGGCTGCCGCCCTCACCGCGAACGAGCTCGGCTTGTCCACGCTGATCGTGGAGAAGACGCAGTACGTTGGCGGTTCGACGGCGCGGTCCGGTGGAGCGTTCTGGATGCCTGCCAACCCGATCTTGGCGAAAGCCGGTGCGGGCGACACCGTTGAGCGCGCGAAGACATACGTGCGGTCGGTGGTCGGTGATACTGCCCCTGCCCAACGTGGGGAGGCATTCGTCGACAACGGTGCGGCCACCGTCGACATGCTTTACCGCACGACGCCCATGAAGTTCTTCTGGGCCAAGGAATACTCCGATTATCACCCCGAACTGCCGGGAGGTAGCGCCGCCGGACGTACCTGCGAGTGCCTGCCGTTCGACGCGTCGGTACTCGGCGCGGAACGCGGTCGCCTGCGGCCCGGTTTGATGGAAGCCGGACTGCCGATGCCGGTGACAGGTGCGGACTACAAGTGGATGAACCTGATGGTGAAGAAGCCGAGCAAGGCTTTCCCTCGCATCATCCGCCGCCTGGCGCAGGGCGTTTACGGCAAGTACGTACTCAAGCGTGAATACATCGCAGGCGGTCAGGCGCTCGCCGCCGGCCTGTTCGCAGGTGTGGTCCAGGCCGGTATCCCGGTGTGGACGGAAACGTCGTTGGTTCGGCTCATCACCGAAGATGGCCGCGTAACGGGTGCAGTTGTGGTGCAAGACGGACGTGAAGTGACGGTGACCGCTCGGCGTGGTGTCGTTCTGGCAGCCGGCGGGTTCGACCACAACATGGAGTGGCGCCACAAGTACCAGTCGGAGAGCCTCGGTGAGCACGAGAGCCTGGGCGCAGAGGGCAACACCGGCGAAGCGATCGAGGCAGCACAAGAGCTCGGCGCAGGTATCGGATCGATGGATCAGTCGTGGTGGTTCCCGGCGGTGGCAAGCATCAAGGGCCGCCCGCCGATGGTGATGCTCGCAGAGCGTGCGCTGCCAGGCTCGTTCATCGTCGACCAGACCGGTCGTCGATTCGTGAACGAGGCGACGGACTACATGTCGTTCGGCCAGCGCGTGCTCGAACGGGAAAAGGCCGGAGATCCGGCCGAGTCGATGTGGTTTGTTTTCGACCAGGAGTACCGCAACAGCTACGTGTTCGCAGGCGGTATCTTCCCTCGTCAGCCGCTTCCGCAGGCATTCTTCGACTCCGGCATCGCGCACAAGGCGAGCAGTCCGGTCGAGCTTGCCCGCAAGGTCGGTCTTCCCGAGGAGGCTTTTGCCGAGTCCTTCGAGAAGTTCAACGAGGCCGCTGCTGCCGGTAGCGATGCGGAATTTGGTCGCGGCGGAAGTGCATACGATCGGTACTACGGCGACCCGACAGTGTCCCCGAACCCGAACCTGAGGAAGCTCGACACGAGTGCCCTCTACGCGGTGAAGATGACGCTCAGCGACCTCGGCACCTGCGGCGGTGTGCAGGCGGACGAGCATGCACGCGTGCTTCGTGAGGACGGCAGCGTGATCGACGGCCTGTATGCGATCGGCAATACTGCGGCCAACGCATTCGGTCACACCTACCCGGGCGCCGGTGCAACGATCGGCCAGGGGCTGGTTTACGGATACATTGCCGCTCACCACGCAGCCGAGAAAGTAGCTTCGACTCAGCAGTAGATCCACTAGGCAACAGATCGCCGAACGGGAGATCAGCACGCGTTTCCGATGCCGGGAACGTGCACTGGTCTCCCGTTCGGCTTGTAGGAGCAATGCCGCCTGTATGTCCCATCTCGGTAACGCTGACGCGCCGGGTGACCAAGACGCGGTATCGTCTCCAGAAGTGACATGGGGCACTGGCGATTGTTCGACCAGATGCCATCTACCGAAGGCGCGCCTGATATCGACCGGTCGGGTCGAATGCGCAAAAACAGGTATGTACCCAGGTAATTCAACCGTGGTGTGGAGCGTCGTGAAGCGACAGCGTATGAGGTGATTCCTCATCCGCAACGCAAGGATCTCCATGTTCCACCCCCTTTCCGACCATCCGGGTAGACACCCACCCTGTCGATCTTCGAATGAGAAGCCTTCGGTTTGTTCCGGCATTCGTAGTCCTCGATCAACGATCGATTCAGGCACTGCCTCGATGTAGAACCCGTATCTCCTGTGCTGTCACCAGGAGATACAGACCTGCGGGTCTATGCGCGCGCCCGCGTTCGAGAGCGGTCACCGTACCTCTCTCCATGGCGCGATCCGAAAATTTCACTCCAACGGAGTCTTGGTGCGATACACCAAGTAGCTCAGCACGTATTGAGTGCTGTCTGCGGGTAGAGCCTGCACCTGCTCCGAGCACATCAGTCAAGGAAAACATGAGTAAGCACAGAAAACACAAGCCTTCCAGCACAAAACGATTCATCGCCGTAACTGCGGGACTGGGCGCCCTTGTGGGGGCCGGAGCAGTAGCCAATGCAGGTACCGCCGGTGCGCAGGGCTGGTCGGCGAGTTGCAATTGGGAGTGGCCGGTGAGCGGATCACTTTCGCAGGGTTACCACGCGGGACATGACGGAGTCGACTTCGCTGTCAACGTCGGCACCGCGCTCCACGCGCCCACATCGGGCACGATTTCTGTTGCCGGACCCAATGATCCGGGTGGATATGGAACGTACATCCAGTTGGAAGCGGACAGTGGCGAGCAGATTCAGATGGGCCACCTCTCCGAAACATGGGTCGGTGTGGGGCAACACGTCGAGGTAGGCGACGAGATCGGGGCAACGGGTAACACCGGTAGCTCCACCGGTCCACATCTGCATCTCCGCATTCACAGTGGAGGCGCCGTCGATCCCATGTCCTTCCTGAGTTCGATCGGGGCGTGCGATACCGGGTCGAGTATTGTTCCCGCGCCCGCGCCCGCGCCCGCGCCGGCACAGGACGTAGCACCCGAATTTGCACCGGAACCGGCGCCTGCTCCCGTTGTCTACTCTGAGGCATCCGAATCTGTACCGGTAGAAAGCATTCCGGAGTCGGAGACTCCAGCGTCCGGCTCAAAGGTAGTCGTTGCAGCCGGTGATACATTGTTCGACCTCGCGACAGAACGAGGTCTCACCTGGCAGCAGGTGTGGGACATGAATCCGCAGATCGTCAATCCCGATCAGATCCTTGTGGGCGACGTGATCAACTTGTGAGAGTGGATAATTCGATACTGATCCGGAGATGAGTCAACGGCTCGTACACGACCGGTTTCAGTACCCCAGTTGACTCCGAGTTCCACTTCGTGCGCGTGAGCGCTGCAGCCGGGCCGTGCATTTCACGGTCCGGCTGTTTTGCGCGCTCCGAGAAGTGATTCCTACCGAAGTACTGATGCGTGGTGGTTCGCTTCTCGGACAGCCGCAGCCAATCGCTGGGGATCTTGCCGATACTATTGAGCCCGTGAACCGGTCCGCGATCACCTCTTTACGTCGACGTTGGTCAGATGAGGACGTCGATAATTTACGGGCGCAATTGCTCGATCAGTCGCGGATCGTCAAGCCTCCCCACACTCTCGTCTCCCCACGGGCGGAGACCGATGACGGGCTGATCGATGTGCGTGGCCTGACAGCGGGTAGCGCTGGATTGGACATTCGGTATCTCACGTTGGAACGGATTGATCTGAGTTTCGCTCGGGGTTCGATCTCCGTCTTCGAATCCGAATTATTCGACTGCCGTTTCGATTTCGTGGCACTGACCGGACAGCCCCGTTTCAATCGCCGACTCGAACGGTGCAGTTTCCGGGGTGCTGCGCTCTCGCGTGTGGCGCTCGGACCGAGGGTCGTCGATTGCGATTTCACTGGAGCCAAAGCACGCGGGCTCCGCTCCGTGCCCAATACTGTGTTCGAACGATGCGCATTCGACGACACAGACCTGACTGGTGCGCAGTTCGCCGATACCTCATTCGTGGAGTGCACTTTCGGCGGCGCACGATTCTCGGCGGCCACGAGTTTTGTGCGGTGTTCCTTCACCCGGACCGCTGTCGAGTTCTCCGAAGCGCAAGTGTCGCGAACAACGTGTGACGGCACCGCGATTCCGGATCAATGGGAAGGTGAGGCCGATTCAGCAGTCGCACTGGAGCGGTATGCCGGTCGATATGCCCGAGCACTTGGCGTGGGGGACACAGAGGGTATGGCCCTCGATCCTGAAATGGATGATTCGTAAAGGGGGCAGATCGATGACTCGCGGGGTCACGTTCAGGACAGTATTCGGTGGACCGTCGGTGCCGCTTGACTTCATCGAGGAGTTGACTCGGCTCAGACACCGGCTGAGGGGCATCGCGATGCAGTACGACTTCGATCTGTTTGTTGTCGTTGGTGGCGACATCTCCGTGGTGACCGATCCGACCGGGATCCGGCTTCCGCGTGTGTTTCTGGGCAGGCGTACCGCTACGGCGCAGGTACAGATGAACACTGACGACGTGATGGGGGTGTCCGACCCGCGTGCATTTCTGTACACGACGATCCATGCGGCACTGACGGAACTGATCACGCGTGTCTCAGACCGCGACAACGACTTCGATGCGGACGGGGAGCGAGCGAAGATCGAGTTCTTGATCCTCGATGACATTGGCGAGCGCGAATCAACGCTGTGATGGCAAA
Source organism: Rhodococcus sp. no. 34 (assembly GCF_054589475.1). Classification (NCBI taxonomy): domain Bacteria; kingdom Bacillati; phylum Actinomycetota; class Actinomycetes; order Mycobacteriales; family Nocardiaceae; genus Rhodococcus; species Rhodococcus sp. no. 34. The sequence continues at coordinate 757,222 of NZ_BAAILK010000041.1, read as the reverse complement.
TGACAAATGCTGCGCTCCCAAATTCGTCAGGCTGTTTCGGCGCAGACGTGCCGATTCGATCCGCCAACCCGACTTCAGCCGCTCGAATGGACTGCGGGGCAGAAACATCCAGAAGGATTCCCCGAAGCGGGCACTGGCCGGATCGTGCGGTGTCGCGACTTTGACGTGGTGACCGTGATTGTGCTCGATGTAGAAGTGTCCGTAGCGGTCATTCTGCAATGCCGCGATCGCGTTGGCGGGCGGGCTGTGGCTGTCTGCACCCACTGCGACGTCGACGATCGGGATGGCGAGAATCAGGATCCAGGCACCGGTCGCCCAAAACAGTCCGAGGTGGAGATGTTCGACGAGTAGCCACGACAGAAAAGGGGCTCAGTGGGATGAGCAATCCCAACGCTGACCACTTTCAGTTTGGATATCGACATGATACGACCTCGACGGCCACACAATTCAGGGGACCGACGAGGCCGGTAAGCGTCAGCGGAGTCACTGACGTCTACATTTCAACCGTACGAGTCACGGTTGGCAGGTGGCGGCGAGCTTCGTCCTTGTTGTCTGAGCGTTTCGTCCTGCTTCGCCCATTTCGGGCGGTTCCTGACCTGCTGCAGGTGATGGCTCTTCGGTTCGGCCGGAATGCTTCATCGAGCTGAACGTGTGTAGAGCGCCTGTAAATGCCGTCCGTCCGCCTCGGTGGACGGACGGAAGGCATCAATTCATTTGTGGGTGACCGTATTCGGCGAACACGGTCTGGTTTTGTCAGGGTTGAAATTCTTCGTTGGTGGGGTTCTCGGGCGGGGTGGCCGCGAGGATGCGCTTCCACCAGCCTTGCCGCTGCGGGTCTTCGTTCCAGACGACCGGTTCAGCCAGAGCTGCGGCGGGGGCCATGATTGGCGCGAGCATTGTGGACCTCCTGGATGAAAGGCTCTCGTACAGTCGATTTCGTGCCAAGCCGTTCAGGTCAGGCTTCGATCTGTCCTTGGGTTTTCACCTCGGAGTTTGCGGTGCGGGACGGCGGCCCCGACGAGATTTCGATCCGCCGCGGTTTCGCCTTCTCTGCGATCGGCAAGGTCACGGTCAACACGCCGTTGTCGTATGAGGCGACGATCCGTTCGGAATCGATGTCCTCACTGATGGACAGCTGCCTTCTGTATGTTCCTGTGAAACGCTCACCGGCCAGCCACGTCACTCCCTCTTCGGAAATGGCGCTGCGGTGCGCGGTCAGGGTGAGGGTCGAGCCGTCTACCTGTACGTCCGCTGATCCTGGGTCGACGCCGGGAAGATCGGCGTGAAGGACGTAGTGGTCATCGATCTTGTAGAGGTCCATCGGCATGAAGCGTGGACTTCGGCTGCTGCCGGTTCCGGTGGCAAGCAGGGACTTGGTGATCGCGTCGATGTCGGTGAAAGGATCGAAACGAAGCACAGCAACACACCTCCCGTATCGTCTAAGAAAGGTCGCCGTCACCTCGACGGCAACCGAACTCACTGTGCGAGAACATGATAACCAGCCAATCTGGCACTCTGCAACCTCGAGTGCCAGATTTTTTCGGTGAACTTCGGTCCGATTTTCGGAAGTATCCGAAATGGCGCGATCAGTTTGCCAGGGATGTCAGAGGGTCCGGCGAAACACCTTGTCTTCGTCTACTGTGACGGCACCGGATGCGATGAGTCGTTCGAGGTGTAGCTGAGCTGTCCGTCGTTCGACGGCGTCGACGTACGGGGCCGATACGTGGGGGCGGTAGACGAGTCGATGAGCGACTATGTCTTCCAAGAGTTTTGGTTCGCCGAGGAATTGGATGAGACGGTCTTCGCGGCTCAGTAATTTGTCGCGGTATGCGGACAACCGGCGACGGAACTCGTCGCTGCCCTCGACCACGCCCTTCTGATGGAATGTTCCGTACCAGCGTGCGTCGATCGTTGCGACGTGGTCGATGGAGTCGAGGAAGTCGTTGACGCTGCTACCCAGGTCGCCGTACATCGGGCCGAAGGAGGTGAGATCGATGTCGGCGACGTAGAAGAAGCCGTCGGGTTCAACGAGGACCCCGCAGTGTCCGCGGGTGTGCCCTGGCAAATGAATGACCGTCGCAGTGCGGTCGCCCAGGTCGAAGGCGTGGCCGCCCGCGATCCCCGACACGTTCTCGTGGGTCGGGGGTATGCCGTATTGCGTAGCGATCGACTGCTGGACCTCGACTCGTTCGTTCGGAGGAAGGCCGTAATTGGTGAGCATCGTGTCGAGGGATGCGACTGCGGGTGCGTCGAGATGGTGCGCATAGGCCGGGGTGTCGAAATGGCGTAGTCCGGCGATGTGGTCCTCGTGCCCGTGGCTGACGAATACGAGGTCTGCGCCGACGGGATCGCGGTCGAGGGAGAGCGAAGGGTCGATCACGAGCGTGCTTTCAGATCCGTGCACTACCACGGTGTTCCCGTAGGGGACGGCACCACCGTTCTCAGGAACCAGTACCGAGACCTTGCCGAATTCTGCAGGTGTGAACATCTTTCGCCTTCCTCGTGACGATCGTGTCGTGACGACACCGGCTTGCAGGCTCGAATCAGTGGAGATGTTGTCGAGACGTCTCGACAGTATCCGTTGCCCAAGCGGCGAGGTGCATCGGATAGTGGCAGTAGATCCAGTCAGTGTGCAGTGCCGGCTATTTCGTCGAGAGTCCGTTCGACGGCTCGGGCGATCTTGCTTGCAGGTGGGAGATGCTCGGCATCGGCCTGGATTCCGATCCAGAATGTGTCGTTGTAGGACGCTGCGGTGAAGCCGACGCGGACATTGCCCGCCAACGGGCCCAGAGGCCAGAGTTCGACTAGCGCTGCCCCGTCGAGCGTGAGCGGGCCGCGCGGTCCATGGACGTTGGACACGACTGCACCGATCATGTGCTGCCGCTTTGCGAGCTTGTCGAAAATGCCGGCGATACGCGGTGACCGAAAGGTTGTTCCCGCAGCGCGTGCGGAAGGTTTGGCCGCAGCGGTTTGCTTCGCGACGATCGCGACTGTGCGTTGTGGGTCGGTTTCACGAAGTGGAAGGTCGATGATCATGAACCCGACGGCATTGCGTGCGCTACCGATCGCTGTGACTGCGACGGGTACCGATACCGCAATCGACTTGGGGATGGGCTCGCCGCATTCTTGGAGGATGAATCGCAGTCCGCCGCCCACCGCAACGAGATAGGCATCGTTCAAAGTGCCTCCCGCTTGCTGCGCGGCATGCTCGATCAGAGAAGTGCGGACGTTGACGGTCGAGATCGATCTCGTGGGACCAATGGCGCCCAGCAACACCCGTGATCGGATTGGCCGGTGCAGGAAAGTACCGATTCGAAATCGGAGGAGGTCGAGGGAACCGGCGGCCTTCGGAGGGATGTTCGGCACGGGAGCGCCCGGATCGGTTCTTTTCGAATCAGGTGAGGCGAACAAGCGCTCGAAAAGGTCGCTGGCTCTGGCACCGTCGAGAACCGCATGATGCACTCGGATGACGATGCCGCACAGACCCGGTCGAGCTGCAGGAACAAAGGCGATGTGCCACAACGGTCGGGTGGTGTCGAGGGGTTGCATCACGAGTCGACCACAGACGGATTCGAAGTCGGGTTCTGTAGGCCCGCGTTCGTCAAGCGAGAGATGGAGGTCGAAGTCGATGTCGTTTTCCGTCCACCACCATGACCCGTTCCGTATGATCGGTCGCTGCCGCAGTAACGGCTCCTGCGCGATGTGAGCGGCGAGAGTGCGGTGAAGTCGCACTAGATCAGGTCGACCGTCTCGATCGACGAAGCCACCAGGAGCGAGCAGTCCGGCAATAGTGACCAGGTAGGGCTGGACGTGCACACCGAGCTGGAAGCTCGCAGCGTCGACGGGTGATATCGGCACGTCGGGTGTGGTGTCGACCATCTACTGAGCCTAATCGAGGCGACACGGTGGACGGCGCTGGTTTCGGCTAGCGGATCACCAAGTCGTGGTCGGTGGCGCTGAGCGTGATCGCGGCAATGGGGTTTCCGCGCATCCAGTCCTGCACGAACGCGTCCAGAGCGGGGTTCGATGCCCGATCCGCGTACGCGTCCGACGGGATCTCGATTGCCCCGACGAGGTGGCGAGGATCGGCATCGAGGCCGGATGCGCGGGGAGCCATCCGTAGTCCGTCGGCGGTGTGCAGGACGATCGGAAGAACCGTGCCATCCGGTGCAGTCACGGTCGCGGTCCGCGTGGTGGTGACCGGGTCGAAATGGTCCACGTCCAGTCGGTATCCGGACGGTTGTGCGTGCTGGCCGATCGCGTCGAGCATGCGCGGATCCACCACAGAGTACGGAAACCCGATGTCGATCAGAGTCTGACCGTCGATGGCACCGTCGCGGGCGGGCAAGGTCGTGGACAAGTGCCAGGGGGCAGCGGGGGACAGGGTATCCGTCGACCGGTCTGTCGGCGCGTTTTCGATCAGTGTGCCGAGGAGGGACGCGCCGGTCGGTGTGAACTCCCAGTCGCCGCCGACGAGATCCTTGTGCCAGAAGCCGGATTCGGCGCCGCGGAGACCCTCGACACGCAACTCCCGCCGGTTCGGGCCGGGACCGAGTGAGTGCACACTGATCGCGGATGTAACTTCACCGGGAATTTTGGGCTGGTGCACCCAGTCGGGGGCCGGAAGTTGGATCGCGGCGGTGCTGCGGTCCAGTGTTTCGGCCACGAGGTTGGGTGCCGACGGCTTGTCCGACTGATCTTCCCAGCTGTAGCGGAAGAAGATCGAGTCCGATCCCGAAGAATCGAAATCAAATGTGCGGGTGTATATGTCGCCGTACTTGTTCATCACGAAAGTGGTTGATCCGGCCGCCGACAGCGAGTCCGCCTGGAATCGCCCGCCGAGCGGGCCGCCGATCTCGTAGCTGTCGTCGTTGGGCAGCCACGGGTCCGCGTAGGTTATCCGGCTGCCGTCCCCGGTCAACGTGGGGATCATCGTCATCTTGGCGAGTCCGACGAAGTGAATCCGTCCTGCGACGTCGGTGAAAGTTTGGTTGTCCCAAGGCGACGAGACGCTCAGTGCCCACCCGTTCGGGTGGTCTCCGGGGAGTTGTCGGCCGGGACCGCTCCACAGCGGTGCGCCCCATGCCGAGGTCCAATTCCACACCAGCGGATCCTGGGATGCGTTGTCCATCGTGTAGATCCAGCCGTTGTCGTCGACCGCGACGAGTTCGTCGTCGTCCAGTGATATCCCGACCAGTCGTCCACGCAGGCACTCGGGCATCGGCACGAAACGCCACGGTTGAGCCGTTGATGCGCCTGTCTCTCGCGGCCGAGCGAGTAAGTCGTGGTCGACTAGCGCGAAGTCCCAGAAACGATTGAATTGCGTAGTTGGCGTGCGGATCTGGACCGAGCTGGGGGCGGTTGAACCGGTGAATGTCGGTAGGTTTGCCAACCCGACTCGACCTCCACCGGAGGGCGCACCTGGTGGCAGTTGGGCGGTTCCGAATGATATGCAACTGACCGGCCCAGGTTCGGTGGGCGCGGCGGCGGCGAGGGGAGTGGACCACAGGAGGGCGGCGGAGAGTAGGACGCCGACGCTCAGCAGTCGCGGTCGGTGCGGGTGCGAAACTCCACTCGCGGTCTCGTTCACCGTCCGATTGTCGCATGATCGGCACGTTGAATCTGCGAATTGTGAGGTTTGTCCATCTGTGTCGGTTGCGGCGAGAGTGCCGATCGCTGCGTTGGTTGTTGTGAGTGGAACGAGAGTGCTTGTACTGCAAAGGTATTCGCCGTGTAGCTGAGTTTGCCATGACCTGCAGATACGGTGGGGTGATGAGAAGGCCGAAGTCGCTGGGTGAATGGTTGGTAGCTGACCCTCCGGAGTCGTCCAAGCCACCGGGGCCGATTCTTTTGGCATTCACCGTTGTTCCGCTCATTGCGTTGGTCTGCCGGCATTACGGTTGGTGGCCTTCGCCGTTCGGGGAGTACAGATGGTTGGATCCCTTCCTCGTCAGCGCTGCGGCGCTGCTCATCTTGATCGTGGTCGGTCTGGTGTGGGCGATCCGCACCCTCTACGTCCTTGGCCAGGACCGGCGGTGGTCGTGGTGGATTCTGCCCTCCCCGATCGCCGTCATCGCTGCAGTCGCTCTGGCGTTGTTGATGCCGCCGGCAACTTTCCTCGACAAGAGCGGAGAGTTCGAGACCATCGCGATTGGTCTTTTGGAGCAGCCTGAATCGACCGTGGAAGAGCTCGAGATCGGCCAGTTCGATATCAGTAGTGCCCATGTCGTGCGGCCGGATGAGGTCTACTTCATCGACAACGACAGCATGTTCATCACCTCGAGTGGGTGGGTGTACTCGCCCAGCGGCCCACCATCGGGGTTCGATGATTTCTCCGCAACTCAACTCGGCGGACCTTGGTACGAGTTCACGGCGGTATGGCGTGACTGATAAATCGAGTGGCCTGTAACGCAGGCCTGTAGCTACCATCGCGGTGTGGATACGTACACGGTGACGCCCCATGGGCGTGAGGGGGTTGTCGGCGTCGTCTTCGCCGGCAGCAGATAGCGCATTTCGGACCCGACAGCACTTGGTGCTGATCGGGCCATGAGCTGTACCCACCTTCACCGAGCCACGATTGGTATACACCCATGATCATTTTGACCGATACATCTATTCGTTCCAGCCTCGTCAACGCGAGTCGTAAGGAGAAGTCCGATCTCACCCTGCCGGACGGCTTCGGCACCATCGACTTCGACGCTCTCGACTACCTGGGCTGGCGAGATCCGAAAATGGGCCGACGCGCCTACACGATCGTCCCGACACTTGACGGGGAGACCATCGGAGTCTTGCTCGTTCAAGCGGAGGCCACTCCGCGGTCGCGCGCCCAGTGCTCCTGGTGCCGCGACACGCGACTCCCCAACGAGGTCGTCTTCTACGGCGCCAAGTTGGCCGGGCCCGCTGGTCGACGTGGCAGCACGGTCGGAACACTGATCTGCCGAGACTTCCAGTGCTCGTCCAATGTTCGTAACGACCCCCCGCTCCCATATGCCGGCTACGATGCCACCGCTGCGCGCCAGAACCGGAAAGATGAACTGGTGCTGCGGGCTTCGAGTTTTGTGGAGCGGGTGGCTCGGCAGTAGAGCGGACCAAATCGGGGACGAGATAGCGTCCTGTTGCGACGTTCGTCCCCCCCTTCCTGACTCAGGGAGGAGGACGAGCTGTCTAGACGGTTTTGATCCGACGAGCACTTCGAGACGACGCGACATGTGCCGTCGCACATGATTGTGCGGTCACGGCGTTGCTCGACGCAACGTCGCCCAGGCTCCGGCGATGCACGCGATGGCAAGGGCCAGAGGGAGTAGCGCCATCGGTACCACTCGGGGAGTATCGACAAACCACGAACCGATCGCCGGCCACCACCCAGCCCAGGTGATCGCGATCGCTGACAAGCCGAGCAAGCCGAAAAGCCCAGTGAGGGAGGCGAGTAGACCGGTTATCCTCCACCGCTGGTAGATAGCACCTGCCAGCATTGCGATCGAACTGGTCAGCAGCAGCGTCGCGAACAGTGCGAGCAACTGTACGGCGGTGTTGTCGGTGAAATAGCGTGCGATGCCGAACATGCGCATGTGCACACCCCAGCCGTTGGTGGCGGACTCCACCACTGACAGCAGTTGCAGCGCGATTGCGAAGATTGCGGACTGTGCCAGCGCCATAACCGTGGTGGCAGTGAAGAACTCGCGGCGAGTCACGCTCAGTCCGAGCGCGAATGGGAACGTCTGCGTCATCGACTGGAGGTAGAACGCCAGCACGAAACCGTAGACCGAGAACACACTGCCGGTGAATCCTTCACCCTCCCCGTTCCCGACGATCGCGTAGATAGTGAAGCTGATCAGGAACGAGATCAACAGGATGCCCACCGGCCAGGCGATCAGCAACGGCCACGCGACCGTATGCAGTTGTAGGACGGCACCGATCCTGGACCGAGCGGGCGTCTTCGGGACCGTCCGTGGCTCTGTCGTTGCGATACTCATACGGTGATCTCCTTGCGCTGCGTCGAAGTCGCGATGACAAGTTCCTGCAAAGATGCCGGTTCCACTTGGACTCCCGCCTCCCGCAGTCGGTTTCGCTCGGTCTCTGTCACATCGGCCTGCAACATGATTCGGCTGTGGGCGCCCAGTGTCTCCCGGCGCAGGACCCTGCCGGACGCGGCAACGGCATCCACCGCATCAATGGGACCGGATACCACCACGGCGCGGCTACGCAGTGCATCCGCGTCTGCGTCGACGACAATCCGGCCGCCGTCGACGACAATCACGTGCTCGAGCAGATTGGCTGCCTCGTCGATCAGGTGAGTCGAAAGCACCACAGTGCGAGGATGTTCGGCGTAGTCCGCAAGCAGGCGATCGTAGAACAGTTGGCGTGCAACGGCATCGAGACCGAGATACGGCTCGTCGAAAAGCGTCAGGGGCGCGCGGGAGGCGAGTCCGATGATCACCCCCAATGCCGACCGCATGCCGCGTGAAAGCTTCTTCACCTTGCGACAGAGGGGAAGTTGGAAGTCGTCGAGCAGTGTCTCGGCGAACGCGTGGTCCCAATTCGGGAGTAGATGGCCGGCGGCGACGAGTACGTGCTTGACCTTGAGGTCTTCGGGGTACGTCTGGCTTTCCTTGACGAAGCACACGTTTGCCAGGACGTCGGCATTTTCGAAAGGGGCAGCGCCGAATACCTCGACGTCGCCGCGGGTGTGCAGGTCCTGCCCGGTCAGTATCTGCATGATCGTCGTCTTGCCTGCGCCGTTACGGCCGAGCAGACCGTAGATCTTGTTGCGGCTGATCTCGAACGAGACGTCCGCGAGCGCGTCGACATCCCCGTACTTTCTGTCCACGGAGCGCATCGAGGCGACAAGTTCAGTTTCGTCGAAACGCCTGACTCGGGGCTCGGTCGTTGTCGTGCTTGCGTTCATCGGTCCGCCTTCCTGTCGTCCAGCATGGATTTGAGTTCGCCGAGGGAAATCTGGAGCCGGTCGGCCTCCGCGACCAGCGGCTCGATGTACTGGCGCGCGAACGCTTCTCGGCGTCTGAACCTGAGTGCGTCGCGGGCACCGACCGTGACGAACATTCCGATTCCCCGTTTCTTGTAGAGGATCCCCTCGCCTACGAGCTGATTGAGGCCCTTGGCTGCCGTCGCCGGATTGATTCGGTGGAACGCCGCCAGTTCGTTGGTTGAGGGCACCTGCCCGTCTTCCGGCAGGGAGCCGTCGATGATCGAGCCTTCGATCTGCTCGGCGATCTGCTGGAACAGTGGTCGTCCGTCGTCGATCACGATGATCGATGCCCGATGTTCACTGGTTCATTACTCATGTAATGAACCATAGAACGTCGTGGGGCATGTTGGCAATGAGATCGCGGAATCTGGCACCGATGACTTGGGTCTCCGAGCGCTGCCTATCGGGACATTCATCGCAGAGGCTGATGGAACAGCTTGGATGCAGACCGGCTACGACTTCCAGATCCCGGGGCGTTGCGCACAGGCATTGAGCTTCTTCGGAACCATGGAACCGCCGATCTAGGTGGTCGACCACGGACGGGGCACCTTCGGGTGGCCGGTAGATATCGCCTCAATGAATTCGGCCACCTCGTCGAAGGCGGCAACTATGTATCGGGGGACATTCTGCATGGACGTTGTAGATGGGAGTTCGCTATGCGTTGACGCAAACACCAGTCAGCATCGGCAGTTCGCCACCCAACGTGAAGCCGGCGAAACCAGAAGCCTCGGCTTCCGGTCGTAACCCGCAGTCGTAGAACAGAAGCCGGACCGCACGCCGCGGTCGGGCCCCTTTTCGTCAACCCAAAGACGGAGTCGTATCCACCGCAAGTAGGGACTTAGCGCCCCGTTTTGGTGTTTCTGTACTGATTTGCAATCCCGATACGTACGCTTCCGGCCAGGGAATCGGACACTCGACCAGCAGGGGTATCTATGCCGAATGTGACAGTGAAATTCGGGGGTTCAGACCCGGAAACAGCAGACCTCGCACGCCGGGCACTGCAACCAGTACTAGACAGCATTTACCGCACGTACCGCAGGAAACCGCTCCCATTCGTCGAAGCCGCACTTAGACGCGCAGGTCGAGGAAGCTTCTCACAAGCAGGAATTGAGCGATTCGCCGACTACATTTCAAGAGGAGACCGACCGATTCTCACCACATAGCGGCCGCTCGTGATCGGGCCGAAGACCGAAGCGCTTCCACCGGCTACCTGTTCGACGACCTAAATTGGTCAGTGCCAACTAGGTGCAGGTCCATCGTGGTCAACATCAACATCAAGAGACAGCGCCCGCCCGCGTCCGAGATCGGTAGCTTGCCTCACCGTGGCAAGGGCACTCGAGCCAGCAGACGTATTCGATCAAACGGAGCTGAGAAGGCTGATTCAGCAGATGCACATTAATCGACCTCTGTGTGAATTCTGCTCACGGTGCGCACTCGCGTGATCAAACCAGTCGGCGCTGTGACATTCGGTTGCTGATCCTATTCGGGGCGACCTCGACCGACTATTTGTGACCACCGCACGATCCACGCATCTTCTGATATGCAGGTTTCAGGCAGAGCTGAAAATGTCATCCACATGCGGTCGGCCGATCTTCTCTACAAGTCGGGAGCGGTTAGTGGCCCTGCGCCTTCTAATGAGAGGGGGATCGTGGAACCGTTCGCCATCGCCACGATCACGTTGACGATAGCAAAGAGGACGTTATCCATTTGAATTCACCTCCTCGCTCCGTCTAGGGCCCGGCAGTATTCGCTACTGCATACAGGGCAGATGTCCTGCTATCGAAATTGAGACCTGCAATGTAAGCGGCGAGCCTGGACCGAATGAGGTGACTGTCCTGATATATCCGAGGCCATTCGAGGAGTTGTAGTCCACCAACCAAGATCCACCAGAAGCACCTGCGCCAAAGTTGCCCGGTTTGGCAGTTGCGTGAGAAGCCGTAGTTCGAACGTCATAACCAGGGAAGACGCTGCGATGCTTGCGGGGAATGAGGTTTCGACTCTGGACACTTACGGCCTTCTATCGAATTGGGGCCAATCTGCCGGTTTCCAAAGATCTTCGGGAAGGTAGCACGACGCTAATGTGACAGTCCTCGAAACTGGGGTATTTCTTCGAGCTTTATCCGGCTCTCCGGATCCGTGCAGAGCGATGGTCGTGCATTGGGACTTACGGTTAGGGCTGTCCGATACTTAGGAAGAATACGTACTTGATGCTTTTCGAAGGTGATTTTTGACGGACTTGGGTATTTTCACAGTTGTGATTGTGAGAAGATCTGCATTCTTGCGTGAGTTGTGGTCCCCGGTGTCCGGGTGCGCTACGGCAGATCGGTTTCAAAAACTTCAACTGATAAGCGGGCGGAGTCCGAGCGGAGACAGTTTCCAACCCCATCGGTTGGTAGTCGCGCTCGAATCACTGATGGACGGCAAACGAACCGAGGTACCGGCGACCATCGGCTTCGAGGTCGACAGCACTCTCCTGACAGTGCGCGCAATGGACACCGATTCAGGCCGGGGCACGACCAGTCGGACGGCATCGATGAACTGCAGAATTCCGAGACGCGGTCCTCTAGCACCCCCATTTTCGTTGGATTCACATTGACTGATCACTGAATGGAGGGGGTTGTGTACCTGCCGTGTACCTGTCACAGGATTTGGGACCCAAACAAGCGAAGTTCGACTGCCCCAAAAGGGCTCTGAACTGCGGAGAATCTGTGGAGCCGATGACGGGAATCGAACCCGCGTATTCAGCTTGGGAAGTCGGTTCGGTCCGTCCTTTGATGTCCGTGGCTGTTCAGGAAACTATTTCTCACCTGCGGTAAGTCGTTATTGCTGTTCGTGTCGGTTCGCAGCAATTCGCACCCTTTAGTGACATCGCTGTGACACAGAGAGGTCCGCGCGGTGAACCTTCGAGCTTGCCAAACGTGCATGAGCAAATGCTTCGAGTTTCGAGAACTATTGGAGGGTGAGGTTTTCCAGTATGTCGGAGTGAGCGTGTAGATGTCATAGCCATGAAACTGGACAGGGCGAGACTTGAAGCAGTTTGGCACTACGGCTTTTCACCCCGGGGGCGGCGTGCGCCCTTCGTTGTCTACCAGGCGATGGAGACTTTGATTAGCGGCGCCGATGTTTCGGCTGGGCTGGCGGACTTTCAGTCGAGTGAAGGTGGTACGGAATGGCGGGCAGTGTGGCTGACCACGAACTCAGTCGCGTACGTCACGGCAAATAGCAGCCTTCAGGATTGGGATGGTGAAAGTTCACTCAAGGGGAGCTCACCATCCATCCAAGGCTGGGTTCGTCCGGTCTCCTCTATCGAGGGATTCGGATTGTCCGAGATTGAGGATCGACCGAGTGCCGGGGCAGTTCACGAATGGGCCGCTGTTCAGCACATCGAGTTCGCGGGTGGCGCCAGAATCGATGTGCCACTGTTCGGTGATGTTGTCAGTTGGTCTTGGAAAGACGTGGATGGGTTCATTTCATGCCTTCGTCGCGCGTGGAACTAGCGGAGTCTGACCTGGATGAAGACGTAGTTGTCTCCCCGCAGGCAAGAAACTGCTGTGCCTTGGGAAGCTAACGAATTTCCACACGGTCCGAACCGTCTGGTATGTATTGCTGACACTTCCCCTGCCAACAGGGCCAAGCAAGGACATAGCGATGAACTCACAGCCCGGCTGGTACCCAGACCCGCAGAACCCGACAATTGTTCGGTACTGGGACGGGCAACAATGGACCGCCGCGACTCAGCCAAACGCCCTCGCCCAGCCTGCACAATTCCATCCCGGAGTGCCACCAAAAAAGCCGATGAATTTCGGCATGAAACTGCTCATCATCGGAGTGACAATCCTCGGAGTTGGCATCTTCATTTCGGCGCTCACGAGCAATGACGGCGCGAGGTCGACAGCTACCCGAGTCTCTTCCACCACTCGCGTGCCCGCCGCAGTCGTCGATGAAGCGGAATCGGAAACACGGACACCAACGCCGACGAAGCAAGAGCAAGTCGTGACTGGATTCGGTACTGAAGTGAGAGACGGGAAGTTCGGCTTCGTTGTCACCGAGGTCGAGTCAGGGCTCACGACGATCGGACGAGAGTCGTCGTGGTTCAGCGAGACAGCGGAGGGCCAGTTCGTTGTCGTCTACGTTGACGTCACGAATACGTCGAATAAGCCGCAGTACTATGCGAGCTCGAACCAAGTCTTGATCGACGATCAGGGGCGCGAATTCACCAACAATTTCTCAGCCGAATTCGGGCTGGACGGTGACGACAAGGGCGCCGGCGACATCAACCCAGGCATCACCCGCTCAACCCGAGTGGTGTTCGACATCCCCGTGGGCGCGGTGCCGACGGGGATCGAGGTTCACGACTCGATGTTCTCCAATGGCGCACGGATCAACTTCAACTAACCGCTTTCGCATAGCGTCCGGTGCGCGCCGCTCACCCGGGAGGTAGTCACGCAGAACCCGGGTGAGTCGCCGACGCACAAGATCGAAAAGTCGGATTCGAATGATGCTGCAGGGTTGCGGCGTGCAATGATTCCCGAACCACAAAGATCAGCCCCGGCGGATGCGGCGAACACCTCCGAGGCCCGGCCGACAGGACTCCGTCAGCGTGAAGAATATGTCTCTTCGATCCCGGTCCGCGCCGCGCAACCATTCAACAGCTCGTCGTTGCAACGCTCTCACGCGCAAAGCTTTCCGAAATAGGACTGGGGAGACACGCGCACTCGATTTCGGGAGGGCGTAGTTCATGGGCTCAAAATTTGAAACTGCGAGTCTCAATGGCATCGCGCCCCCAGTCGCTGGTGCGCCTCTTAGTTTGCTCGTCGACTCAAATGTGTTTATTGCGGCCGAGGACCACGGAGCTGGCGGACATGTATTTGGCGAGCAGGCCTCGGAGCTGATCCGGCTTTCCCAACGGTTGCAGTACCGACTACTCGTAAGCAATGGGACACGAACGGACTTGTTGAGTGCCGGGATCGCCATTCGAGCGCGAAGGAATCGTGCACTTGAGAAGTATGACGTGTTGCCGCGCATCGATATTAACGCGGCGATCCGATCGGAGTTTCCGGGCGACATTAGCCGAAACAATCTCGCTGATCTAGAGGTGTTATCTGCGCTCGCTGCGGGAGCCGCTAGTTGGCTCGTGACGAATGACTCGACTATGCGAGCTAGGGCAAGGCGCGCGGGGCTACAAACCGCGCTCTCCATCGAAGGAGCACTCGAGTTACTTCGCCCACTAGTCTCAACCGAACCTGTTGTGCCCTCAACTCGTATCGTCAGAGGGTACGAGATCCGCACGTCGGCTGCGATCTTCGACTCGCTCCGGGAAGACTACGAATTCGACGTATGGTGGCGCGAGAAGGTGTGCGCACAACAACGAAACGTCATTGTTCTCGGAGATCCGCACGATCCAGAGGGCATTGGGGTACTCAAGGTCGAAATCGACAGACCCCACGGGTTTTCAAATCCCACCCTCAAGATCTGCACATTTAAAGTGTCCGATGAGTTTCGCGGATCCAAGCGCGGTGAGCTTCTTTTGAAGGCCGTAATCGGGCACGCACGCAGGCTGGGTGTATCGAACATGTACTTGGAAGCTCTCCCAACCAAGGTCGATTTACTCGAATGGCTTGAGGCCTTCGGTTTCATGCCGTCCGAGGGAGCAACCACAATCCGAGGCGAAGTGGTTATGCGCAAGTTCCTGCGTCCTGTCACCGGAGACCAATCGAAGAACCAACTTGAGCGAGCGGTCACGTATGGGCCGGGATTCTTCCAACCAGAGCGAGCTCATGTGGTCCCTATCAGGAACGGATTTCATACCCGCCTCCTTCCGGAGGCGGACACCGAGCTCGGCCTGTTCGAAGGCAATGAAGCGTGTGGCAACGCAATCCGAAAGGCATACCTGTGTCACGCTCCTACGCGCCGTGTTCAACCCGGAGATGCGTTGCTGTTCCAGCGGACTGGTGACCGGCCAGCGGTCACCACGGTCGGGGTCGTCGAGGAATCCTTCGTCAGCAACTCGGCCGAAGAGATCATCAAGAGGGTCGGAACTCGAACCGTCTATACTGCGAATGAAATCCGAACGATGTGTGACGGCCCTCGCGATGTACTGGCCTTACTGTTCCGCTATGACCGGACGCTGGAGCCTGCTTGGACGCGCGAGTCAATACAGCACGCGGGGTTGATCAATGGCTGGCCACAGAGCATATCTGAGGTGTCTGAGAGGGGAATGCGTTGGGTAAGAGGACAATTGGACGGGTCGCGCTAATGTCAATTCACCCGGAGTATGCTACGGCAATCATGAACGGGTCGAAGCAGGTTGAGTTCCGCAAGCGCCCCATCGCCGACGATGTTACCCACGTCCTGGTCTATGCAACTGCGCCCGTAAGCGCCGTGGTCTGCGCATTCTCTGTCACCGGCCAAGAAACCTTAAACCCACGAAAACTGTGGACGCAGTTCCGCCAGGTCGCCGGGATACCGCAGGACCGATTCTTCGCATACTTCGACGGCAAATCGCTTGGAACCGGCATCAAAGTAGGCGACGTCGTGACTCCCCGGCAGCCACTTTGTCTCTCAACGGCATTCGGCGTGAAGCGTCCTCCGCAGAGCTTCCAGTACCTCGATCCCAGCAGTTTTTCACGGCACTTCCGTGCGATGACTGCTGCCGCTTAATCCCATTGACCAGGATGCAAACACCCCAATGGGTTGGGCCGCCCTCGTGCAACCAATTTGAGCCGTCACTCGCCTGAGAACCTATTGCTTGCCGCGGCAACCCTCCTGGAAGCGGGCCTGCCGCGCAAAGCCTGCCCTCCGGCTGTCCACTCGCTGGGGGTGGGCTCTCACAAAATGCGCATCGTGCCGATTCGATGTGCACGGCTCACCGGCACACCGCATCCACCGCATGTTCCGGTGAGCCCCCCCAACTCGCCGGGGGTTTGGTTGTCCGCGCGAGCGGAAATACCGCACGTGCGGCGGTTCGATGTCGGCCACACGGTCCGTCGTACCGGCCCGCCGACCGGGTGCCATCCCCCCGGAGGCGGGCCTGTTGAACTGCGCACCGTCTAGGGCAACGGTTCGGTGCCCACGGCCCGCCGACAGTGTGCTCGCAGTCCCACTTGTCGGTGGGCCCCACAAACGACAACAAGCCCCCGACCCCACCGCTGGATGCGATGAGATCGGGGGGATTAGAGATCGGGGGGATTAATCGACCGGGATTACCTGTCGCAACCTAAGATTTCCACCTTGGCTGTCGAATCGAACAACTAGCTCCACCTCGCCCCGTGCTGCAGGGCCAGCTGCGCCGCATAGGTTTTCGCTTTCGCGAATGCCTCTTCGACGGACTGGACCTGAATGTTGATGGTTGTGGACTGGTCGACCGGGGCAGCGCCGTCGCCGGCGTAAATCTGGTCCGGTCGATTGGTGGTGCCGACGTTGTACTGCGACCCGGCTGTCAGACCGGGGGCAGCACCCGCCGACGGCACTGTGGCCTTCGACGCCTGCTCGAACGCCTGTCGGTAGTAGCTGTTCGGATCGATGGGAGTGCCCTTGAGCCCGAAGATTTCGAGCAGAGCGTCCTGACCGATCTTGCCGACGTCCTTGCCGTACTTGTCCAGACGTGTGTTCATGTACGCCTGGGGATCAAACGCCGCCGCACCCGGGACTGGCGCTGCCGGATCACCCGCGAGAGCAGGTGCTACCGACGGCGATTCAGGTGTGGTCAGCGGTTGACCTGTCACGGCCGGGATGTACTGCTGCAGCAACCGCCACTGGTCGTCCGTGAACACGACTTCGGGCTTTCCGGAGAGGTTGAACCCGAAGGTCTTGTCCTTGAAGACCCCGCCCTGGTCGTATCCGGCACCGGTCAACGCTGCGACACCTTGCCCACCGAACTTCGGGTCACGAAGTAGGTAGTTCAGCGACGCACGGAGATTCGATTCCGGATCCCAGATGTCGTCGAACCCTGGGTCCTTGTACGACTGGAACGTCGGGTCGATGACCTGAGCGAGACCTTTCGATGGGACACCGTTCTGCGCGTTGACGTCCCAGTCGTTGATCGCGTTCGGGTTACCACCGGATTCCCGTTGGATCTGGTACAGGTACTTGTCGACCAATGACCGGTCGATACCCTTTTCGTCGAACAGCTTCTCCACGAGGGGTCGCCACTGTTCGGCGCCAGAGTTTTTGTCGTACGGGACATCTCCGCCACCGGAGGTAGCTGACTTGCCACGGACGATCGTCAAAGCCGCGTCCGTCAACTTGTCGTAGACGGCGAGCGGAATCTGCCCGAACATACCCAATTCCGAGAACTCCGGAATCATCTTCCGCAGCCCCTTGACCGGAAGCTCGAACAGGTTCGCGGTCTGATTGCGGACCATGTTGAACGCCCCGCCGATGGCTCCCGTGAACCGTTCGAACAGCGACTTCTTTTCCTCGTCGCTCAGTTCGGCCTGCGGGAAATCGTTCGCCCAGTGCACGTGATCCCAGTGACCAGGCAAGTCACCGGCGTACACCTGATTGGAGAGCTGACCCTGGTCGGTGATCATGTTTCCGCCGACGTTGTAGAGCAACGGTCCTGGACCCCAAATCAGCTGCGCTGATTGCGGATATGCCTGGAAGATCCAGTCCGCGTAGGCCTGCTTGTTCGGACCATCGATGTCGACGGCACCACCCTTGCCGTGATAGCCGGAGTGGCCGGGGCGAAGAGCGGACGTGATCGTCACTTCCGGGAACGCGTCCTGGATGACCTGCGCCATCCAGGTGTCGGTGTCGGAACCGAAGATCACACCACCACCGAGCGCGAACTTCGCCGGGCCCTTGTTCTGGACCCGACCCCCGTCTCGGTAGTTGCTGGCCAGGGTCTCGCGGCGCATCCGCTCGACCTCGCCGTGACCGCCTGCAGCCATGACTTCTGCTGCTGTCCAGACATGCTCGCCGTTCGAGAGCCAGGCGGGGATCTTGTCGTCGCGAGGCCCACCTGCACCGAACACCGCGCCACCGTCGCGACGATGGATCATGCGGTCTGCGATGTTTCCACCGGCCTTGCCGCCGACTTCACCGATTGGATCGATCGTCGGCCACGGTTCCAGATCCAGCAGTCCCGCGACGGCGTTCCACGCTTTGCCGAGCCCGTTGTTGAGCACGGTGTCGATGACGAAGTTGATCGGCCCGGCCAGACGCTCCTTCAATCCGTCCCAGATGTCACCGATGGCAGAGACGATGCCGCCGAAGAAGGTTCGCAGTTCGTCGAGCGCGCCCCGGAATCCCGGGAAGTGCTTTTCGACGATGTCCGCGATCCCGGAACCGATGGCGGATGGAAGGTTCTTCCAGTCCGTGACGGCGCCGTTGGTGATCTTCGCCAGGAAATCGTTGGCGAGTCCACCGAGGCCTTCGTTGCGAAGGGTTTCCCACGCCGGCCGGATGGTGTTATTCCAACCGTCGGAGACCCGTGAGCACAGTTCGTCCCACTTGGCCTTCGCCCCGTCTCGTAGACCGGTGATCGCCGACGATCCGATTTCACCGATCCTGGAGCTGACGTCACCGAACCATTTCTTGGTGTCCTCGACCTTGTCGCCGACGGCGCCGGTGAATCCGTCCCAGGCGTCCTTGGCCGCATTGATCGACTTCTCCCACAACGCTGCGGCCGGAGACTGACCATCTTTCGCGCCGATCCAGTCCCACGCGCCGCCGCTGACGAAGTCGCCGACGCCGCTGAGCCCGCGGTTGATCGCGCCGCCCCAGCCGCCGTGGTCCTTGTTCCACAGGCCACCGTCGTATTTCTCGGTTTCGTTGTTGTAGCCGAAGAACGAGTTGAGGCCGCGGGCGAACTTGCCGCCGAAATCGGTGTCGTTGTCGGCCCAGTCCCAGATTTGGCGGAACCATCCGGCTTGCTTGGCTTGGCCGGGTTCGAGTTGTTCGGGGACCTTGCCGGGTGCGTCGCCTTGTTCGCTGTCGTCGCTGCTTCGGGCCGGGCGGAACCACTTCAGCATTTCTGCGGAGGTGGCGATGATGCCCATGATCGATTCGACGATCGACTTGACGTCCTCGAAGAATTTCTTGATTTCTTCGCGACCTTCGGGCGTTCCGAGGAATTCGTTCCAGCGATCGAGGGTGGACTCGATCGAGTCGAGCCAGGACTCCCCCACCTCATCCGAGCCGGCGAACATGTTGCCCGCGAGTTCGCCGATTCCCTTGATGATGCGCCAGATTTGAGCGAACGTGTCGATCGCTTCCTGCATGAAGTTGTGCAGTTGCGACTTACCGTTTTCGTCGATGGTGGTGCGCATCGAGTGGATCATTTCGGCGAAATTGCCGGTCCCCTCCTCGAATGCACCGGTAATGGACGGGAGGAAATCCGATCCGGCAGCTGAGAGGTCCAGTAGCGCAGAGCCGAGATTGCCGAGCCCATCTAGCAACGGCCCCAACGCTTCTGCCGTGTTAGTGAGAATCTGCGAGATGTCGTCCTTGACACCATCCGTCATCAGCCAATCCATGGCCGATTTCAGTTTGGTGTTCAACACGTCCGCCAGGGCCGTCAGACCGTTCGTCAGGATCGGCATGTAGGTGCCGCCGAGCTCCGAGAACTTCTGCCCCATGCCGTCGAACAGCGCGTCTTGTACCGAGAACCGGAGTTCCTTCCAAGCGTCGGACATTCCGCGCGTCATCTCGACGAACTGCCGTGCATTCGGTGAAAGGTTCGCGAGCGCCTCGTTGTACTTTTCGAGGGACGGCGATCCCGCTGCCATGGTGTCGTTCAGGTTCTGCTGAGCGACCGCCACGTTGTCAAGTGCCCGCTCAATTCCCCTCTGCGACTCGGCGACTCGATCCTGCGCGTCGACGATCGCTTGCTTCGAGTCGACGACACGGTCATCGGCGTCCACCACTGCCTGTTGAGCAGCGACGACCTGGTCCGCACCTTCGACGCCCTTGGCATTGACTTCGGCGACCTCGGCGCGGAGATCCTGGTTCGCCTCGCGAACCTCCGTCAGACGCTGGACCTGCTGGCGGTACGCGAGATCGGCCCGGCGTAGCTGGGTTGGGGTCGCATCGCCGGAGCTTCGGGCTTCGACCAGTCGTTCCCAGGATTCCTGGACCCCGAGTAACGCGTCCTCTTCGTCGAGGGAACTGCGCTTGAGAGCGAGGTTCATGTCCTCGATCTGCTCGGTTGCGGCCTTGCGCGCCTGCGTGAGCGACTTCTGAGCGAGTTCCGCGTCCGCCACCGCACGACGGTTGTTCTTCTCCGCGGACTCAACCTCACGCAGTGCTCGCGTGTGGCCCTTCTCCGCCTGCTCTACCGCGTCGATCGCGTCGGCCAGAGAGCGCTGAGCAGCCTCGGTCTGCTTCGCCGCGGCTGCCGACTCCTTCGCGGAGTTCTTGGCCGCTTCCTTGCCTGCCTCGAAGGCGTCCTTGATGCCGGTGGCGCCGACTGCGATCGTCGCAAAGGTCGCCGTTGCAGCCGCACCCATCGCGGGTAGCAGCGCAACGACCCCTGCCGCCTGGACGAGTTGGCCGATCAGCGGCACCAACGACACCGCACCCAATGCGACCAAAGCAATCTTCGCCAGACCTGCACCGGAAGCAATGCCACTGAGAGCGGCACCGGCACCGCCTCCAGCGCCGCCACCTCCACCACCGGCAGGGATCGGCGGCATGCCACGAATCAGCGCCTCGAGCGCCAACACTTGTGCCGTCAGAGCTGCGACCTGAGTCATCGCCGCGCCGGTGTCGATGTCCAGGTTCATGTGGACGTCCCTGATGGACGCCCGGAATGCCTGCATTTGCGCGTGCGCCCTGGTCAGATCGAGATCCGCACGAACGGTGACGTCGGCTTCCATCCCCTGCAACTGGGTACGTACGCGGTTACGCAGCCCAGTGAGGTTCGGGGTGATGTCGACCTCGACGGCCGGCATGTTTCGGGTACCGTTCCGCACTCGCTGGTGGAACCCGGCCAGGTTCGGAAGGACTTGAACGTTCGCTTCGACATGTTTCGCGTCGACAAGGAACTTGACGCGCTCGTGGAAGTTCGCCTTGAGTTCGGGTTCGACGATCAGCCGCGCGGATCCAGCGTTGTACGACGTTGACATGTGTGCCTCGCTATTCAGTTGTTTTTCTTGTTGTCTTGCGCTGCTACTTCAGCTAATGAGCTGCAGCGCAGGTGTTTACGTAGCTATCGCGCGAGTCGGCGCTGGATGGCGGAAGCGATTCGCTGGGTGCGGCTGGGAGGTTGGGTAGGCGGATTGGGCGGAGACGCAGTCATCGCTGCGGCGTTAACCGAATGGGCCATTCGCTGGCGACGCATCGCTGGTGTCATCAGTCCGCGACGAAAGAGCATTCTGCGGAAGGCGTTTCTCATGTTGTTGGTGACCTTTCAGGGTCGACAAAACACCCCATCGGTATGTGTTCCGATGGGGTGTGGCGGTGGAGAGAGGGCGAAGTGGCGCCTCGGGTGGGGGATTCGCTAGACCGATAGCGATCCGACTGCGGACACACTGCTAGCGCGGAAGTAGCTTACCATGAGTTTTGCGTTTGAATTGAATGAAAATCGTTGTCCTCATGGAGAACTGGGGGTTTCAAGTCAGGTGCTTGTACGTCATCTCGAAGACCGACCGAGCGTTTGCGACAGCTTCGGATTGTCGAGGACCAGGGCAGAGGAGAATCTCGACGACCGCGCCTTCAATTGATGGTGAGAGGCCATGGCACGACACGATCTCGCCGTCCTCGAGGGCGACTGCAAGGAGAAGATCGAACGCGGCCGCCAACTCGTCGTATGTGCGCGCAGGTCGGCCGGTTCTCACTCCTTCATAGAACCCCATCTTGGCGGGTTTGCGTGCCTTCTTGACGAACAACAGAGGCTTGCCTGGCATCCAGGCAAGCCTCTGGGGGTGTCGAGCGGGTTGAGTGGGTTAGTGAATGTGCATCCCATCGCTGAGGTCAGCCGCCTCGCTGAGGATCTGGGCAAGTGCCCTGGCCAATTCTGGGGTCAGGCCTTCGATCGTGTCGATTGTGTCGGAACTGATGGTGATGGGGTGACCGTGCTGGGCAACAACGTCCAGACTGCCCATCCTTTGGTCGGAATGGAGGGAGGTGATGCTGGTGCCTTCCACAGTGAAGTGATCCAGTGTGATGCTCATGCTGACACCTCCAGGAGTGCGCTTGCGGGTTCGAGTTCTTCGATTGCCTTGGTCAGCTGCTCGAGTAGGAGTTTGGCTTGCTCTGGCTCGAGGTGGAGGCTTTGGTGCTGTAGCTCTGGAATGTACAGCTGGACAAGAGGGTTGGACGGTTCTGAAGCCCAGGGGTGCACCCAGACTTCCTTGCCCTGGATGTCTGTGACTCGAGGCCTGATTGGGGTGATGTGTGCCATGTGGATGCCTTACTCGAGGGGGATGTGCCATCCAGGTTGGTGTCCCTGGGGCTGATTCATTTTTACACCCCCCTTCAAAATATTTCAACCCCCCTTTAAAATCTTGTTCTTCAAGCCAGGTGCTCGTAGTTACTTGGGGCGGGCCTTCGCGATCGTGTAGATCCGCGACAGGCTGACGCCGGCCGCCCTCGCGATGTCCGCGATGGGGATGCCAGCGTCTATTGCTGCGTAGATCGCCGCGCGGTGGGCTTCTGCTGCATCGATCGACGATTGTTGTGCCGCTTTGTTGGTCGCCGCCGTGGTTACAACGCGCGCCAGAGGATCCAATGTCATATTCCCAAATTACACCCCCCTTCAAGTTCTGAGTAGGCGAGTCCGTGCGGGATCGGTCTTCGCAGCTGCGAATGCGAAGGGGCTGGGCTTTACCTCGGCAGCGTTCAAGGGGCGTTGGCGTCGACTGGGAAGCTCAGCCGAAGCATTGCATTCGCTCGGCATGTCTCCGCGAGTAATGCTCGCGGTTGACATTTCATTCGCAGTCATAAAATGACGCCTTCGATCGAGATTCGCAAATTATGACCTGAAATTATTACAACCTGCGTGTGCAAGGGTCGGAAACGTGGTCAGCGGAGCGCGTGGATCATGGGCGCACATTCGGTGCGGCTATCCACAGCTGTTTCGGAGCGTCTTCGTGTTCGGGGCGGGAGGAGGCGAGCCAGAAGCAGCGCTTGGGGTCCTCGGTAAGGGCACTTAAATTGCCGTAACTGGCGTCACGAACCATAGTGGTACCGAATTAGGTACTAGTTTGGTACGCTACGTAGCAACAGTGGCGTAGAAACTAAAAACTGAAATTATCATCGACGCGAGCTGCTGTTCAGGAGGTCACATGTCCACTGCCATCACCGCCACGGACGCCAGGAAGTCACTGTTCCCGCTCATCGAGCAGGTCAACGACGACCACACGACGATCGAAATCGTCTCCAAGAAGGGGAACGCCGTTCTCCTCTCGAAGGACGACTACGACTCTATCGTCGAGACCGCGCACCTGCTGTCATCGCCTGCGAACGCGATGCGCCTGATCCGCAGTCTGGAGGCAACCCGACGTGGCGAATACACCGAAAGAGAGCTTCTCGAGTGAATATCGCCTTTACGGACGACGCATGGGATGACTACACCCACTGGTCCGTCGCAGACCGCAAGATGCTCAAAAAGATCAACGATCTGATCAAGGACATCAAGCGGAATCCCTTCACCGGGACCGGTAAACCCGAACCTCTGCGATACAGCGACTTGAACGCCTGGTCTCGTCGCATCGACCGCGAGCATCGCCTCGTCTACGTCGTCAAAGATGACATCATCGTCATCCAGCAGGCACGGCGACACTACTAAAAGCAACAGCCCCGGCACACAATCCATGTGTCGGGGTTTTCGACCTGATCTGCCCGGCCATCGCCCACTCCGAAGGCGGGGTCATGACGGCATCGAAATCGATTCGCGACGGTGTGCCCGAAAAACTCCCACGGGGTGGCTCACGCCGTCAGACCTGCGGAAATCCGACACCCTCGGTGTAAGAGCGCGATTCGGAATCCCGGCCATGTCGTTTCGAGGCATCCATAGGCACACGAAACCATGTTTCATCGTCGGCAATAATATCCGGGATTCGCGAAATTATCGCGTCTCGACGAAACCGTTCACACCGTGGAAGTCATCGTCTTCAGCTGCTTCGGCCGTCATTTCGGCGAGCACCGCACTGCGTCGCTCCGAGATACGAGACTTGTATGCCAGGAGATCCGCGAGATTGACCCTCCGGTGCCGACGGGGCTTCTCGAACGGAATCTCACCCTCCTCAAGCAACCGCACCAAAGTCGGACGTGAGACGCCCAGCAGCTCCGCAGCTTCCTGAGTCGTCAGTTCGTCGTCACCCGTCACCTTCTCGCTACCCATCCCCGGATCCACCCAGGTATCTAGTGTCTAGCGCGCCACTCGATAACCATCAAGTGGCGCAACATTTTTCAATCAACGATACTCAACAGTCCACACAATCGGAGAGTACGTGACCAAACCAAATCCACCGCACCACCCACCAGCGATCGAACCACTCATGACCCTCGCCGAACTGTGTTCGGTACTAAGCATCACGCCAGCAGCCGTCCACAAAGGCCGACTACGTGGTGGACACCCCCTGTACGACAAAGGATTCTGCCCACTAGGCACTCGAGCCGGCCTACGCTGGCTCACCGCCGACGTACGAGACTTCATCAACCAAGCAGCCGCGAACTCCGACTGACACACGTTCGCCCGGCCGCTCGCGTCGAGTGGCCGGGCGAAACACTCATCAATCCTCGATCGACGTCACCCGACCACCACTGGAAATGAACGCCTGACGTTCCCTGAGAGCTTTGCGCTTCACCTCTGCACGCTCCTGAGCACGCGCGACGGTTTCAGTCCGGTACGTCGACTGCCGCGCCAAATACGCAGCCCTAGCCTGCCTCCCGACTGCGTTCAGCCGCTCCACCTCCGAGTCGTGCGCGGCTGCCGTCCGTGCGGATCGATCCTGATCCCTATTGCGCCGCTCCTCGATCAACGCGGCAACATCACCATCAGTCCGGCCCGCGCGCTTACGCTCCCGGATCGCGTCAATCCGAGCCTCCTCCTCGAGGCGTTCCACCTCTCGGGCAGCACGAGCCTCCTCCTGCGACATCGGAACATCCAAAGCCTTGTCAACCTGTTCATCCAACTCGGCCCTCGCCTCCTCGCGGCGTCGAGACTGAGCCCCCGGCCCCGTTCGATCCTGGTGCGACTCCCTCAATGACTCGATCGACGCAGCGCGATCATCGTGTGACCCATTGTGCGAAACAGACATGAAACTTTCCCTTCAAACGAAGAATGGACGAGCCAGAACAAATGTTCGGAACGACGCCTCGCGCGCGCACGCGCGCACACGAGGCTCCGACCGGTTGGTGCGGGTAGCGGCAGAAACACCGTTAACGAGATAGACCCCACCGTTTGTGAGACAGACCTGCGGACCTCGGATTGGATTCGTAGTTAGTCGGACAGTCCGGTGTTTCGGAGTGTTACTTCGAGTGCTGCGCGTTTGAATTCCTTTCTGACGGGGATGTTTTCGGCGTCGCATAGTTCGAGGATTGGTTCGAGGATCATGGTGGCCATTTGTGTGATTGCGATGGCGGTGTAGTGATGGCTGTCGGTGCCGAGGGTGTGGTTGTAGTCGGTGATGAGGCTGATGAGTCGGGTTGGGCTGTCTGTGTTGGCGGCTGCTTGCCAGATGAGGTTGTGTGTTGCGCGGTCGAGTTTGTCGGGTGGGGTGTTTGGTGTGGGTTTGATTGTGGCGTCGAGTATTTGGTGGATTCGGGCGTTCATGTGAATTGCTTTCTTTGTGGGTGGGTTCCTGGCCAGCCGTAGGCGGTGAATTGTCGGGGCATTTGGGTGAGGCCGGCGGCGGTGGGGTGTAGGCAGTGGTTGCGGCGTCGGTGTTGGTCGAAGGCGCTGGGGCTGGTGAAGGTTGTGTGGCAGTTGCTGCAGTGGCATGTGGTGAGTCCGGTCCAGGTGGCTGCGCAGCAGTTGGTGTGTACGGCGGTTGGATTGCGGTGGGGTTTTTCGGCCTGGGGTTCTCCGCTGTGCGGGTTTTCCAGAGTGTCTGTGGGTGTTTGGTTGGGTTTGGTGTTCATCGGCGGTTTCCGCGATGGTCCGGGCAGAGTTGTGTTGGGTGTCGGGTGAGTTGTGCGCAGTGTGTGGTGGTGCAGCGTTTGGCTGGTGCTTTGGCGCGCTGTTGGCGATGGACTGCGATGTGGTCTGTCATGCGCGGGGCCCTTCGGGTTGTGCGGGAGTGTCGTCGTAGGGGTGGAAGGCGGCGTCGGCCGTCGAGGGCGGGATCAGGGTGATGGTGGTGCGTCCTGTGCTCGTGAATACGTCGAATTGCTGTTGTGTGTTCTTGGTGGGATCTGGGTTCCAGTGATGCGTGAATGTTCCGCCGGTGTTGCCGATTTCGACGATGGATGAGACTGGGCGACCGTCGGAGTACGTGGGGCCGGTGGTGTGTGCTCGCGCAGCAGCCTGTACGTCGTAGACGAGTTGGCTGAGCGAGTCGAGCGCACGCCGATTGCTCTCGTAGAGGTCGTCGGCCGTTGTTCGCGCGGTGGGAATGTTCTCCGAGATCGCGTGGATCGCGCGTTGGACGCGGGCTTCGACGATGGTCGCTACGTAGGCGAGGGCGTCGGCCGCGGTGTGGTTCGGACTGGGCATTGTGCGTGGGCTCTTCTCGGGCGCTACGGGCGTTTGCGGGTGTCTAGGCAGGGTTTAGCCACCTATGGGGCCGTTTGAGCGCTCTATGGCGCTCTGGGGCCTCGTTTTGCCGCGTATGGCGTCGGCGATGCGGTGCCGGTTTTCGCGGATCCAGTCGCGGTGCCGGTCTTTGGCCCAGGCGTCTGCGTGTGTGGGGTCGAGGTCGGTGGGTGGTTCCCAGTGGGGTGTCGGGATGCCGCTGATGGCTTCGATGGTTCGGGCGTGGGGTTTGTCGATCCAGCGGAGGAGCCAGCGGTTGATGCGTTCGTCGGAGCTGGTGGGCCCGAGGGGTTGTTCCCGGACGGTGGCGAGGACGTCGCCGGGCATGATCGCGAACGGGTTCGGTTTGCGGTAGTGCGTCAGGACGGCGTCGAGGGCTTCGGTGTGTCCGATGTCCTGGCCGGTGAAGCATTCGGCCCAGGCGAGGATCTGGGGGTCGTCGGCGGTGATGCGGTGGTCGATGAGTGCGGCTTTGGCGAGGGTGAGTCCTGCGATCTCGATGTCAGTCGAGCTGGGCATGGGGTGCCTCCGTGGTCGCGGTGAGTCGGTTGGTGCGGTCGAGGATCGATTGGGCGCGGTCGGCGCCGCCGGGCTTGGTGTTGCCGGTTGCGCCGTTCCGGCGTTTGAGGACTTCGGAGACGATCAGCGGCAGCGCCCTGGGTCCGAGGGTCGGCTTCTTGAGCCAGAGGGTCAGCGAGTCTCTGATGACGTCGGGTGCGGTACCGGACTTCTGGAGTGTCGAGACCTGGAGGGCGAGTTCGGTCCGGACGGTCTGGGGTTGTTCGGCGGGGATGACTTCGCGGATCACTGCCCACGCGTTCGGTGGCACTGGCGGTCCGGCGGGTTGGTCGTCGCGGTTTTCGCGCTCGCGGTCAGTAGTTGAGTTACCAACGGAAGCAGCATGCTTCCTTGCTGGTGAAACCTGATCTGGTGTAAATGAACTGGTAGTAGGCAACCTAGGTTGCCGGTATTTAGCCTCAGATTGCCGGTATTTAGACGCTGAATTGCCAGTATTTACAGCAGTATTGGCGGCAGTCTGGGTTGCCAGTATTTCGTCGGTATTGGCGGCAGTCTGGGTTGCCAGTATTTTGGCAGCCCGTTCTTTCCTGGCTCTCAGTTCTTCGGCGCACTTACACGTCAGTTCAGGCTCTTGTGACTCTCCGGGGAGAGTCAATCGGTACACGTCGACCAGCTTGTTACCTCGCCCACGCGGCGCCTTGGCTGTCAAGACGATGTAGCCGCGCGCGATTCCGTCAGCCAGGGCAGAACGAACCGTCCTTTCTGATACGTGTTGATGTGTGCCCGAGAGCGTGCGCAGACTAGTTGCAATCGTGAGGATTCCCGGCCGCACGTTCGTGCCATCTGGGTCGGCATAGGATTCGAACTCGAGCAAGACGCGCCGCGTGGCATCGGTGAGGTGCGGGTCGCGCACCACCAACTTGCGCCACTCGAACCGCATTGAGTCAGTCACGCGTGTTGTCCTCTCGAATCTGCGCGGTCGCTTACGAGATCGACGGCTTCAGTGATCGAGAGTGGGATGTGCGCTTGGCTTTCGTCGTCTATAGTTGTCAAGGCGAGACTCTGTCTGAGATAAGGGGTTTCGCGTCCACCGCGCACTGTTGGCGGCGGACACCTAAGTTTTGCTCGAGCTGTGTGGGTGTCGAGAAACTTGAGTTAGATGGTCGGGACCTTGCCAGAGGTCCCGACCACTTTCTTTGGAAGATTTAAACCTCAAGAAGCCGCCAGTGAGCGTTCGTCCATGGGGCTTCTCGTGGGTGTGTCGGAGTGCTTTTGGCTGCTATTGACTGCGTCGGACTTTTGCACCAGGTGATCGATGAACTCGTCGATTGCCTCATCCGTGGCTAGTCGGCGTCTGCCGACCTTGACCGTCCGTAGTGTGCCTGCGGCTATCTGCTCGTAGATAAGCGTTCGGCCTAAGCCTGTGCGGGCGCAAATCTCGTTCATTCCGTTGAGCCGTGCCATCTTCACTCCGTTTCGTAATGCGACAGAATGTCTCTATTGTTGTCGCGATCAGTAACGAATATACCGGGATGAGCACGAACGCACCAGGAAGTGTGGAAAACTGACTCAATGCCAAACATTGACCAGCAAGCGAAGACATGGCAGAAGCAAAATGCTGCGCGGATCGGATTGGGAATCGCGCAGCTCCGAGAAGCAGCAGGACTCTCTGCGGTGCAGCTATCCAATCGGTGCGGCGAACTCGGGTTTCCGATATCGCGCGTCGCGATCTCCAAGATTGAAAATGGATCTCGCGAAGGGAAGCTCGACCTTGCTGAGATAGTGATCCTCGCACGGGCGCTGTCAGTGCCTCCGATTCGCCTGATCTACCCAGGTATGCCGGATGAACGGGTCACGCCAGCGCCTGGCGAACCGGAAATTCGTAGTGCTGCAGCTGCAGAGTGGTTCTGGGGTCAACCAGCAACATGGGAAATCGACTACGCCCAGCCTGTTCTGTGGTCAAAACCGAAAACTAGAGGTATTCACGAGATTGCATGGGTGCGCGAACACGAGAAACTACGCCGCGGTCTCATCGAGATAGAACGCCGACTAAGGGTGTCAGATAGTCCCGCAGAGAAAGAGCGCCTGATGACCGACTACTCGAAAGTCGCTGCAGATCTCGACAAGGTTCGTGACATTCTGCGCAGCACCTTCCATGCTTCCATTGCCGCCGACCTAGATCTGACGGAGGTAGAGTTCGATGGCTAGGAAGAGGCTTCCGCCAGGCATGCGGAAAGTTGTGTTATCCAGCGGTGCAGTGCGTTACGAGGTTGCGCTCGACGCTGGGTTCGACCCTGTCACTGGCAAGCGACGGCAGACGCGTAAGCGTTTCACGAGCCTCGATGAAGCGAATGATGCCCACGCGAAAATCTCTAGCCAGGTTAACGAAGGCACCTACGTCGCCCGATCATCGGTGACGGTTGAAAAGGCTTGTGCGGACTACGTTGCGGGGCGGCATAAGTTGCGGCCGACATCGCTGTCCAAGCTCGAATACGACCTCGCTCCGCTTCGTGAGCGTCACGGCGAGAAGCTTCTGCAGTCGCTCACCAAACGTCACATCGACGACCTCGTGAAGGATTTAGTGGCAGGCGGCACCAAGACGGCAAAGGGTCGTATTCGGAAACCGTGGTCGCCAGCCGCGGTGAACAAGGTCGCTGCGACTGTCGCACAAATGCTCGAGGATGCGCTCGCACAAGGGCTCGTGGCTCGCAATGTCGCAGCGAAGGTCGATCGTGTTCCGAGTGCACACAAAGAGATGGAGACCTACTCGCCCGATGAGGTGAAGCAACTCCTTGCGCAGGCCGCAATGGACCGCAACGGCCATGGATGGCACCTTGCGCTGTCCGGCCTGCGGCGCGGCGAAATCGCAGGCCTGCGATGGACTGATATCGATTTCGCGAACAACACGCTCACGATTGCAAACAATCGGACGAGCGCAGGCGGGAAGACTGTCGAGGGCGATCCGAAGTCGAATAGCTCGCGTCGCACGCTTCCACTGACGGGCGCACTCAAGACCGCTCTGGAAGCTGCCAAGCTCCGACAGAAGCGCGAACGGCTTGCATTGGGGCCCGACTACGGCTCAGGCGACTATGTGATGAGCAACGAGGCAGGGGAGCCGTACAACCCTGCAGTGCTCTCGCGGTACTGGGCCCAGGTTGCCAAGGCGGCCGGCGTCCGGCACATAAGGCTGCACGATGCACGGCACACCGCGGCGACGACGCTGCACCTTCAGGGTGTCCCGGTCGCCGTCATCGCCGCTTGGATCGGACACTCGGATGCGAGCTTCACGATGAAGGTCTACGCACACTCACAGAACGACGCATTGAAGGATGCAGCGAAGGTTCTCGGAGGCGCAGTGACATCGCTGTGACATGTCGCGGTGATCGAACAACTGTGTGACATGAAAAAAGCGGCTCCGACGC
The DNA here is from genome assembly GCF_054589475.1 of Rhodococcus sp. no. 34. Lineage (NCBI taxonomy): Bacteria > Bacillati > Actinomycetota > Actinomycetes > Mycobacteriales > Nocardiaceae > Rhodococcus > Rhodococcus sp. no. 34. Next base: position 726,654 of record NZ_BAAILK010000041.1, on the reverse strand, counting down.
TGGTCAGAGCCGCTTTTCTGTGGAGCCGATGACGGGAATCGAACCCGCGTATTCAGCTTGGGAAGCTGATGTTCTACCATTGAACTACATCGGCGTCGCAGCCGACCGGACGTGTTTTCACCGCCGATCAACGTGCTTTCCGAACATTATCAGACGAGCTTTCAAGCGGCGGTGTCCCCGGCCGCCATTGATCAACACAGGCGTGTTGAAGTCGGCGCCTTCGGTAAATGATTTGTCCAAAAGTTTTGTGCAGGAACGCCTTTCGGGATGGAGAACTTGAGACAAGTGGGGCTGGACTCTCCCGTGGGAGTCCAGAACCCGCGCATCGTGTTCGGTAACCACAGTGTGATCGCCCCGGCGATGGGCCGGCACTGCCCGCAGAACCGGTAACCTCTACCTGTGCTGCTCTCCGATCGTGACATCCGTGCCGAAATCTCCGTTGGACGTCTGGGTATCGACCCTTTCGACGATTCCATGGTGCAACCGTCGAGCGTCGACGTGCGCCTCGACGGTCTTTTTCGGGTTTTCAACAACACGCGGTACACGCACATCGACCCGGCACTGCGCCAGGACGAGCTGACCAGCCTGGTCGAACCGGCAGAGGGCGAGCCGTTTGTACTGCATCCCGGCGAGTTCGTTCTCGGTTCGACTCTCGAAGTGTGCTCACTGCCGAACGACCTCGCCGGCCGTCTCGAAGGTAAGTCGAGCCTCGGGCGCCTGGGCCTTTTGACGCACTCCACCGCCGGCTTCATCGACCCGGGTTTCAGCGGCCACATCACACTGGAGCTGTCCAATGTCGCAAACCTGCCGATCACGCTCTGGCCGGGAATGAAGATCGGACAGCTCTGCCTGCTCAAGCTCTCGAGCGCTGCAGAGTTCCCCTACGGAAGCTCCGAGGCCGGATCCAAATACCAGGGCCAGCGCGGCCCGACACCGTCGAAGGCGTACCTGAACTTCAACCGCGGCTGAACGAACGAACTTCGGGGGGAGTCGCATGATCGGAATTTTCTACGGTCTGGTTTTCATGAACTTGTTGTTCGTGACCAGCACCGTGTGTTTGATGAAGCCGTCCAAAGCCAGTGTTGTTGTGACCGTCTGTGCAGGGGTGGCGTGGCTGTTCTTCAATGGACCGCTGGAAGGTCAGGTCTTGTGGTCGTTGAACAGAGAACACGGTCTGACGGTCTCGGATCTGATGTCGCTTGTTGCCTTCGGCATCGCCGCTCGTGGTTGGAATCAGGTTCGCAAAGCCCGTGAAACCGTCGACGCAGATCGTTTCTGACCTGCGCGCTCACCTGGATTGACCGCCACGATTCGGACAGATGTTTCGACCTGGAGCACAACAGTCGTCGAATCGGGCACAATTACTGGTTATGTGGTGGATTGTCGGAGGCGTACTACTCGTATGGGTCGTGTGTTCCATTCCGATTGCCATCCTGGTGGGGCGGGGTATCGCGCGTCGGGACCGCGCGGAATTCGACGGGCGAAATCAACAGTGGGCCGACGAGGTTGTCAGGTCGATCGAGAAGCAATCGGAGCAGGACAATGCCGATCGGCGTAAGCCACCACTGATAAGCTGACCAGCTGGACTTTTCCGGAGGTGAGTGGGCATGGAACTTCCATCCGATACTCCCGACGAGGTCGTGGCCGCGGCCGCCGGCGGACCAAGGGTTCCGCAGTTCGATCCCACAGTGGGGATTCCGGTAGTTCCGCCAGGGGGAGATGCTCCCCACCGGTTGGTGGTCATCGGCGATTCGCTGTCGCAGGGATTCCAGAGCGGGGCGATCTTCAATACCGATCTGTCGTATCCGGCGATCATTGCTTACCAGCTGGGCCGGCTCGACCAGTTCCGCTTTCCCCGTTACGGCGGCCCGGGCGGGCTTCCGCTCAACATCGAACTGTTGCTCCGCACCCTCGAGGAGCGCTTCGGCCCACGGCTCGACCTCTGGGAGGTGCCGCTCGCACTCTTTGCTGCGCGCGCGTTCATGGATCAGGTAGAGGACTATTGGGAACGCGGACCGGGCAGCGAAGCGCCGACATTCTCGATAATCAACCACAACCTCTCGGTGTACGGGTGGGATCTTCGTGACGCTCTGACCAAGACGGCGCAGGGCTGCGAGGATGCTCTTCACCAACCGCACGACGATTTGATCAGCCAGATCGTCGAGAACAACGGCGAGCGCGCCGCACTGCGAGTTCTGCCGCGAGGCTCCGACGCCGAGAAGCGTATGACCGCGTTCGACGCAGCAGCGGAGTTGGGCAAGGAAGGCATCGAAACTCTGATCGTCTTCCTCGGTGCCAACAACGCGCTCCGCACCGTCACCGAACTCCGAGTCGAGTGGAGCGGCAACAACTTCCGTGATCCGGTCGGCAAGCGCGACTACACGGTGTGGCGGCCTGAGCACTTCGCGTCGGAGTATGCCGAGGTGCTCGCCGCGATCCGGAAGATCAACGCGCAGCACGTCATCCTCTGCACTGTCCCACACGTGACCATCGCACCGATCGCCCACGGGCTCGGCGGCAAGATCGAAATCGGATCCCGCTACTTCCCGTACTACGCACGACCGTGGGTGCGCGACACCGACTTCGACCCACAACGCGATCAACACATCACCGGCGCGCAGGCATGGGCCGTCGACAGCGCAATCGACATGTACAACGACGGAATCGAGCAAGCCGTCGCGAATGCCCGTCGGGTGGGGAAGGACTGGTACCTCTGCGATATTGCCGGGTTGCTCGAGCGCGTGGCCTCACGGCGCTACGTCACCGACGTCAATGCGCGGCCGTCATGGTGGACGCCGTACCCCCTCCCCAAAGCACTGACCGACTTGCAACCCGTGCCGGACTCGCTGTTCCTCTCCGCCGACGGTCGCGGCGGCCGCGCATCGGGCGGCCTCTTCTCGCTCGACGGCGTTCATCCCACGACAGTCGCGTACGGGGTGATGGCGCAAGAACTGGCGAACATCATGGTCACGGCCGGGGTCCAGTTCGACCGCGCTCAGGTCGATTTCGACCGACTCGTCCGACGCGACACCTTGGTGCGCACTCCGCCGCAGAATCTCGATTCCACGCTCGGCGTCATCGGCTGGGCTGACGAGCATCTCGGCTTTGCCAAACGTGTGTTCGGCCTCTGATTTTCAGCTTGCCTTCGACATCGTCGGTGCAACGATGCGTTCCGCGTACTCCCGCAACAGCACGACCAGGTCTACGTCGTCGACGGAAAGTCTGCCGGTCGGACCTATCACAGCCAAGGCACCGACGACACACCTTTCCGCGTCGTGGATCGGGACGGCGACGGCGGAGCGTCCGACACGAATCTCGTCGACCTCACGGGCGGCCTCACCGCGCCGGATCCGAGAGAGTTCGAGTTCCAACTGGTCGCCGTCGGTGATGGTGTGTGCGGTGACCTTTCGCAGTGGGGCCTCGGCCAATTCGGGTCGGTTGGCGAGGAGCAGCTTCCCGATAGCCGACGCGTGAACGGCTGTGACCAGTGTCCGTTCACCACTGAGTTCGTGGTCGGGATCGCGATCGACGAGCCGAATTCTGTTTTCTGCAAACGACGCAAGGTAGACGCCGAACCGTAGCTGTTCGCGGAGTTCTTCGAGGAGCACCGAATTGTCGATGGGTGTGGGTTCGGCGGCAGCCCCGGCTAATTCACGGGTGCGTCGGCCTAGTGCGAAGCCGGAGAGGTCGGCGATCCGAACCAGGTAACCGTCGGCGACAAGGATGTTGAGTAACCGATACGCAGTGGCAGGTGGGATGTCGGCCAGGGCGGCAATGTCCTTGGCGGTGGCTCCCGATCCGAGCCTGGCCGCCGACTCGAGGAGGGCAAGGGCGCGCTGAACCGCTCGGGGTTCGTGCCCACCGAGGTCGCGTGGTCGGCCCACCATCAGCGGGCGCCGGCAGTCGGCTCGCCCACCAGCACGATGTTTCCGGCTGCGTCGGTGGCGAACACCCCAGCTCCTGGTAGTACGTCCTCGGTTTCGGGACTGTCGAAAGCGCCGACGTGCAGCAGACTTTTGGGGCTTCGGCGTCGCAGGTAGAACTGCCAGAGTGTGCCCGAGGTCAGGATCACGAGTACGGCGATCGGTGCAACGTACGCGTGGTCGATCGTGTTGGCATAAACCAGGTAACCGAGGACTATCGCGCCGGCACCACTGCCACACGACGCGGCCGCGAGAACGCCGGGAGTGTGCTCGCCGATCCGTGTCAGGAAGACAACGCATGCGATAGCCGTCAGTGCATAGGCCACGATGACGGCGCCGCGAACCGTCAGTCGAACGTCGTCGAAGATTTCTCCGCGCCCGAGTACGGCAAAGGTTCCGCCGCCCAGCAGGACGGTGCAGACCACGGTAGTCAATGCGAAGTAGGGCGTACGGAAGGCACTGTGAACCGAGGCGAACCGGCGGGGGAGTAGGCGCTCGACACCGAACGAATAGACCAGGCGTGACGCAGCATTGGATGACGCCATCGAGGACGCCAGCCACGAGCACCCCAGACCGACGTTGAGCGCGATCACGACACCGGGGCTCACGCCCGTCGCCGTTCCGTGGAGATAGGCGTTGACGAGGGTGTCACTGCGCCCGGACCAAGCGGCCCAGCCCGCGAAGATGAAGAGCGATCCACAGATGATCGGAGTGAGAAGGACTGTGCGGGTGACGGTTACCAGCGGGCGACGGGCCTCGGGGCCGAAGAAGGCCGCGCTCTCGAATCCGGCGAGAGCGAACACGGCAGCCAGGGCGGTGAGTAACAACCCGTGGCCGGAGGTGGGGGGAACGATCTGTGCTTGTTGACTTCCGGAACCGCCCAGGATCATGAGCCCGACGATGAACAGAAGTGAACAGCTTTCGACGACGAGGATCGCGAGCGCGGCAAATCTGACACTTCGCACGAGAGCGCCGAGAATCAGCAAGGCTATCCCCAGATAGAGCGCGATGACGTGAAAAGTCTTGTCCACGTGTACACCTGCGAAGCCGAGCAATGCGATTGCGGCCTGTCCGCCGTGATAGAGCGTCATCACCGCGCTGCCGACGTACTTGACCAGCATGGCGATGCCGGTGGTCAATGCTGCCCGGGTGCCCAGGCCGCGAAAGACGAAGCTGTGCAATCCGCCCGACGCAGCCATTCGGCGGGTGAACTGCGAAACGCAGAAGGCTATGAGCGTCACCAGCACGGTGGCCGCGATGATGGTGATCATCCCGCTCAACAATCGGCCGTGTGTCAGCATGGTGACGGGCAGAACGACCATCGACACAGCAGGGGCAGTGGTTGCCACCGACTGGGCCAGCACTTCGGCGCCCGAGAGTTGCCGACGACCCAACGCGCGCAGCGGTGATCGCGCCGGGGGCTGCTTCTCGCGCGTGGTGAAGGACCGCGCGATAGCTTCGGTGAGAGCGGACATGTCGCGTCACGCTAGTCCGGTTCTGTAACGCCGATATTGCGGGCATGCTTCCGCTGATCGCACTCGGGTGAGAGAGCCCGATGCTGATGCTCGCAGGTTTCTCACTCGGTCCCCACTGACTGTTTCCTGTGCGTCAAGTTCCGGACCCAACGCTCCTGAAGTCTGTGTTCAACACCAACCACCCGGGTCACCGGGAGCACACTGGGGAGCTCGAATGCCATACACACGTAGATCTTTCATGCGCAGCCTGGGAATCACCGGTGGCGCGGGCCTGGCGCTCGGTGCTATGTCGTCCATCGGCCTGGCGCCGGCAGTGGCGTCGACGCCGAGGCGGTTTCAGGCACCTGCAGCGGGTGACCTGATCGGAAAGGTCAAGGGAAATCACTCCGTCGTGATCCTCGGCGGCGGACCGTCCGGTCTGTGCTCCGCCTACGAACTGCAGAAGGCCGGATACAAGGTCACCGTCCTCGAAGCACGCAACCGCCCGGGTGGTCGGGTGTGGTCGATCCGCAACGGCACCGAAGAAACCGACCTGAACGGCGAGACACAGACCTGTACGTTCTCGGAAGGCCACTTCTACAACCTCGGTGCGACGCGTATTCCGCAAAATCACAACACCATCGACTACTGCCGCGAACTGGGCGTCGAACTGCAGATGTTCGGAAACCAGAACGCGAACACCTTCGTCAACTACACCGGCAACAAGCCGCTGGCGAATCAGTCGATCACCTACCGAGCAGCCAAAGCCGACACCTACGGATACATGTCCGAGCTGCTGCAGAAGGCCACCAATCAGGGCGCTCTCGACCAGGTCTTGAGCAAGGAAGACAAAGAAGCACTCTCGTCCTTCCTCACCGACTTCGGTGATCTCTCCAGCGACGGCCGCTACGTCGGATCCTCGCGTCGAGGGCACTCCGCGGAGCCGGGCGCCGGCCTCAACTTCGGAACCGAGATCGAACCATTCGGGATGAGCGATGTCATCCAGGGCGGCATCGGGCGTGCATTCTCCTTCGAGTTCGGTTACGACCAGGCCATGACGATGATGACCCCCGTCGGTGGCATGGACCGGATCTACTACAAGTTCCAGGACGCGATCGGGATGGACAACATCGAGTTCGGCGCCGAGGTCAGCGGCATGAAGAACGTGCCGGAAGGCGTCACCGTCGACTACGTCGTCGACGGCAAATCCAAGTCGATCACCGCCGACTACGCAATCTGCACGATCCCACCGCACCTGATCAAGCGGCTGAACAACAACCTGCCCTCCGACATCCTGCTCGCGTTGGATGCAGCCAAGCCGTCGTCGTCGGGCAAGCTCGGTATCGAATACTCGCGTCGGTGGTGGGAGACCGAGGACCGCATCTACGGCGGCGCGTCCAACACCGACCGCGACATCTCCCAGATCATGTTCCCCTACGACCACTACAACTCCGACCGCGGCGTCGTCGTCGCGTACTACAGCTCGGGTAAGCGTCAACAGGCTTTCGAATCGCTCACCCACCGTCAGCGGCTGGCCAAGGCCATCGCCGAAGGCGCAGAAATCCACGGCGACAAATACACTCGCGACATCTCGTCGTCCTTCTCCGGAAGCTGGCGTCGCACCAAGTATTCGGAATCCGCCTGGGCATCATGGGCCGGCGCGGGAGATTCCCACGGCGGCATGGCAACTCCCGAGTACGCCAAGCTGCTCGAACCCGTCGACCGGATCTACTTCGCCGGCGATCACCTCTCCAACGCCATCGCCTGGCAGCACGGGGCCTTCACGTCCGCGCAGGACGTCGTGACCCACCTGCATCAGCGTGTTGCGCAAACTGCTTGACGTGCTTCGTTTTCCATCACTTTCTCTGGAGGTCACATCATGAAATCTCGCAGCACCAAGGTCCTTGCAGCGGCATTCGCCGCCACCACGCTACTGGGCTTCGCCACTGCCTGCTCGTCTGACGAGGCGGACGCCGAGACCACATCGAGTTCGTTCGTCTCGAAATCGATTCTCGAAGCGGGGCAGGCAAACCCGATGATCGCTCAGGGCGTCGCGATCGGCGGCGACACCGCAATCTACAAGACCAGCGGCATCGGCCCGTCGGCAGGAAACAAGGCGGCGCCGGAAGGTTCGCCGGAGTCGTACATCGACGGTCAGTTCTCCGGCGGTGTTCTGCCGGCCGGTGTCACCGTCACCGAGGCGCAGGGCATCAACGTACTCAAGAAGATCCGCGACAACCTCGAAGCACAGGGATTGAGTCTCGAAGACGTCGTGACGATGCGCGTCTTCCTCGACAACGCGCCGGGATCGGACAAGGCCGACTACACCGGATGGAATCGCGCGTACCGGCAGTTCTTCGCCAACACCAATCTCGACACGGGTGACACCGAGTTGGTGCCGATGGGCACGGCCGAGCCGATCGCTCCGATCGAGCGAAACAGCGCCCGGCCCACCCGCTTCGCCCTCGAGGTTGCCGGACTGCCCGTTGCCGGTTGGCTCGTCGAGGTAGAGGTCGATGCGGTGTACCCCGACGGCAAGGAACCCGCCTGATGGGCGCGCTCAGCCCGACTCACTGGGCGATCGTCGCGGTAGTGCTCGTGGTGCTGTTCGGTTCGAAGAAGCTACCCGACGCGGCCCGGGGCCTCGGCAGGTCGATGCGGATCCTGAAGTCCGAAGTCGGTGAACTGCAGTCGGATACGGACCTCGCGTTGGAGCAGCGAGACTGACCCCCGTGCGCGGTTGAGGAGTCCCCACACTCCTCAATCGCGCACAGGTCTACTAGATCAGACCTTCGGAACGAGCTACCGACGGTGGTGACGGCGGACCCTTCACGAAGACATCGATCAGCACGTCCTCGTCCTGGTACGACGCGAACTGCGCCAACCCCGGCGTCTGGCGCACAGCCGAATGAACAGCGTCACCGTTTTGCGGATACTCCGGTACGACATGACGCCAATGGGCGCACAGCAGCGTTCCGCCAGGCTCGAGATGCTCGACGACCTGCAGCATTGCCTCGATGAGCTTTTCGAAGGTCAGGTAGTAGCCGACTTCGCTGATGACGACGAGGTCGAACGTCTCGTCGGGCCAGTCGTCACCCAACGCCCAGAGCCGAAATTCGGCGTCATGTCCGGTAAGCCGCTCTCGAGCGCTCTCGAGTGCGGTCGGGACGATGTCGGTGGCGAGAACGCTGTCGCAGCGCTCGGACAACTTCTCGGTGAGAACCCCGATCGAGCACCCCGGTTCGAATGCGCGACGGTATCGAGGTTTCGGGAGCATAGCGACACTGAGTGCGTACTTCCGCTGCTCGTACCAGCGGGATTCGAAATCCCATGGGTCGGACTGTGCGGCATACATCTTGGCGAAGTAATCCGCGGGGAGTTCACGATCGCTCATACGAACACCGTCTCGTACGGCCTCAGTAATCGTTCCATCGCGTGGCGGGGGAGGATGGGTGCATCCGCGGGATGATCGGAAAGCGGAGCGATCTGTGAAGTGAACTCATTGGTGGCAGCAGATTTCGCAGCCTGAACGTCGGAGGGCAAGGTCACCTTTCGTGCTCTTTCCCACGGGACTGCCGCATGATCCGGCGCGGCCCAATGCCACGCCCAGACGGGATACTCGATCAAGCGCGATCCAGTGTCCGCGCACGCCCTCGCCGCCGCGTCTCCGGTGGCTTCGTGGTCCGGGTGGCCGTCCCCGCGCCACGTGGAGGCGCACCAGGTATCCGCCGAGGAATCACCGAGAATCGAGCTGAGGCGGTCGGTCAACTCCTGTCGGTTCTCGCCGATCTTTCCGTCCGGAATGCTCAATCTAACCGGTGTGGGAATTCCGAGGACACGCGCTGCCCGATCCGACTCGGACCGTCGACGGCGTTCCATCTCGGGCTGAGTCACGGTCGGTGAATCGGGATGCGAAGCTCCGCCGTCGGTGACAGATACGACCTGAACACTGATGCCGGAAAGTATTGCCAGAAGAGCGGTTCCGCCCAGACCGAGTATTTCGTCGTCGGGATGGGGAGCGACGATGATCAATCGTGAGCATCCGGTGAGATCCAGTTCCGGAAAACTTCTTCCCCACTCCCGCCATGTCGATTCGGGAGTACCGCCGTCGTCGACAGGCTTCTGCGCGAACAGTTTCGAGTTCACCACGGCCGTTTCCCCTTGGCTGCAATCCGGCCCAGCTCGGCGAGATCCTTCTCGGCGTGACTCTGCCGCAAGTAGACGGTGAGATCGGCTACCCGTGCGGCGTGCGCGGCGTCCATGCAGAGCGGTGCGGCGCCGAGAGCGCGTCCCACCCGATCCAGGGTCTCGGTAGCGGCGCGCTCGACAATTGCGCGCACACGGAGTGCCCGCTGCGTGGCCTCGGCATTTTCGTCGAAGGGATCCGCATCGATCTCGGCCGCCGCGACTGCGAGCGCGTTGCGCGCTGCGGCGAGCGCTGCATCGACCGCACCGAGGTGTGCGAGTACGTAGGGGTCTTCGCTGCTTGCAGCCTTGTCGTACAACGGATCAGCGACGCCGCAGGCGCCGCCGTACCAGCATGCAGCCACGCCGATCGCGCCGTGCCAGAACCCCGGGCGGCTCAGGTAGTCGCCTGCCGTCCCGACCGGTATGGCCGGAACCATGTCGAAGTCGACCGCGCTGGAGTCGCTTTCGGCCATACCGACGGCCTTCCACGAATCGGGAACGGGATGCACCCCAGGTAGTCCGAGCTCGACCGCGAAGAGGGAGGGGACACCGTCGACCAAGGCGGTGATCAGTGCATGCGTGCAGGTGTTGGCGCCGGAACACCACAACTTGCGACCGGTGAGCGTCCAGATCCCCACGTGCTCAGACGCATTCACCACGGGTTCGGGTGGCTCGGCCGCCCACACTCCCCACAGCTGCCCGGGTTCGGGATCCGGTCCGTCGAGTTCGGTGAGTATCGCGACGGCATCGGTGTGAGCCTCAGCCATCCGGCCGAGAACCACATTCTCCCGTGTGAGCTCTGCCAGGGAGGTCCACCGTGCGGCCGTCGCGCCGCCGCCGGGCAGCGGCAAGTACAGTCCACCTGCGTCCAGGAGTGTGTGTAGTCGTTTCATCGTGCCAACTCCGCTTCTTCGTTATCGGCGGTCGTACCACCCAGGTTACGGATATGTCCGGCAAAGCCGCCCGGAGTTCGGCCGTCGAGACGCGCAGACGTGGTGACCGCAATGTCCTCTGCCCACGCGATACAGGCACCGGCCTCGCTCAACCGCCGGACGAGATCGACATCCTCGTCTTCTTCGAGATCGCAGAATCCTCCGACGTCCCAGTACATATCGGCGCGGACACCGAGGTTGGCACCGTGGACGTGACCGTGTCGACCATAGGGATGTGCGTGGTACATACGTTCGTACCGTTCGCGAACGGAGTGCGGATGGCCTTCCCAGTCCGCGATGCGAACGGTGCCCGCGACGACGTCCGCAGTACGCGCATACTCCAATTGGCGCGCAATCCAGGTGGGGCCGACCACCGAATCGGCATCGGTCGTGGCGAACCACGCTGAGGCCCCCAAATCTGCGCCGAACGCAGAGAAACCCGTCGCTCGCGAACGGCCGACGTTCTGATGCTCGACGCGGAGTACTTCCACCCCGTCGGGGATGACCCCCGCGGTTCCGTCCGAACAGTTGTCGAGGACGGCAACCACTCGGACGGGGACAACGCAAGCCGACGCCGCTGTTGCGAGTGCACGAAGGCAATTGGGGAGGTCTTCGGCTTCGTTGTGGGCGGGAACTACGACAAGAACCTGGTCGATTGGCACAGTGACGATCCTTTCCTCACCCTGGTACGGTCGGGTCTTCTTTCGTCCCGGTTCTCAACAGATAACCACATTTCGGACGGGTGCCGCCGCGCGACCGCCAGCAGCCGTGCAGGTCGAAAACTGTTTCGGTGAAACATCTCTGGATACGTTTGAGAGATGTGCCGGCGGGGTACAAGACGGGGTTTTGCGACTGTGCTTTCGGGTGCAAAACGGGGTTTTGCACCGAAGAATCTTCAGAACCGGCGGTGGCGCACCGAATCGACGAGCATCCGGGCCACCTCGTGCAGTTTCACGTTGGTGTGCTGCGATTGCTGAACGAGCCGGCTGAATGCTTCGTCGGCGTCGATGCCGTGGATGGCGATCAGCACGCCCTTGGCTTGTTCGATCTCGGCACGAGATTCCATGGCGCAGTGCAACTGTTCGATGTGCTCGTGTGCCTGACGCCAGCGTCGTGAATCTGCGATCGCCGCGCCCGCACCGGCGGTGAACAATTTCATCAACTCTTCGTCGAAGGGCTTGAACTCTGTCGAGGCGAATCCGTAGACGTTGAACGCGCCGAGAAGTTCGGTGCTTCCTTCGCCCATGGTGAGCGGCACGGACAAGTAGGACCGGACACCTTGTTTCCGGGCCTCGGCGGTGAATTCCGGCCATTTGTCGTCGTGATCACCCACCTTCGACCGAACCGACGACATGGTGCGCGCAGCGTCAACGCACGGACCACGATCGGCGGAATGCTGGGCATCGTCTATCGCGGAAAGGTAGTCCGCGGTAGATGCAGCAGTTCGTGGGCCATCGGCGGACAGCACCGTCACGCTGACAGCATCGGCATCCGGCAGCGCTTTGACCGCCGTCTCGGCCAGACGTTGGAGCATGGAGTCGAGATGCGCGTCCGTGTTCAGAGTGGACCGGAGTCCGGCAATCGCTTCGGCGAGGGTGTCGAGCGAATCTGCTGCGGAAGCAAACGCCGCGGCTCCCTGTGGGGTGTCCGCATTGCCTGTCATGATTCAGGTCTACTCCGCAAATTGCGGCGATGTAACCGTTCCAGGCGGTCTTTGCTTCGATGTTGCATGAAATCCGAGGTTCCTGGGTAGCCGCACGCAGCGATGTGCGATGTCGCCTGAAAAAGAGGAGCCGATGATGATCCTGCGTTTACCTGGTGTGTATCCACCGCAACACGACACGTCGTTACTGGCGGATGCGCTGCTGTTCGAGCGCCTCACCGCTCGCAGTCGGGTGCTGGATCTGTGCACGGGGACCGGCGCCCTCGCTGTCGCGGCATCCGCGGCAGGCGCAGGCCACGTCGTCGCGGTCGACATATCTCGCCGAGCGTGTGCCAATGCTCGTCTCAACGGGATCCTCAACGGAACCTCGATCGACTCCCGTCGTGGCGACCTCACCGAGGCGGTGCACGGCGAACTCTTCGATCTGGTGATCTCCAACCCGCCGTACGTCCCTGCTCTTGCAGATGATCTCCCTACCGCTGGAATCGAACGTGCTTGGGACGCAGGCAAGGACGGACGCGCCCTCATCGACAGGATCGCAGCCACCGTTCACGAGGTGCTCGTCCCGGGCGGCACACTGCTTCTCTTGCAATCGGTGCTGTGTGGGGTCGACAAGACCGAGGCGATACTCGAAGAACACGGTATGGCCGTAGAGATTTCAGCCCGGAAGTACGTTCCCTTCGGGCCCGTGATGCGCGAGAGGCGCACCATGCTCGAGGCACGAGGGTTGATCACCACCGGTCAGGAAATCGAACAACTCGTGATCATTCGCGCAACGAAGTCGTGCCCTTCTCCCAACTCGATGTGAGGTGATCGCCGAGAAGATCGTCGAACGCCAGGCACGCTGCGGCGCCGAACAAGATGTCATCAGTGCGGTGCGGCTGCGAAGAGGCGAGACCGCCGGCAAGTTCCCGAACGGCGATCTGTTCGTGAACGGAATCCGCTTCCACGTGCTCGTCGTAGAACAGTGTCGCGTCCGAACCGAATCCGAGTCGGCGCAGTCCTGCGCTGTATCGTTTGCTCGGCAGCGCAGACGTGGTCTCGACAGCGCACAGGTGCCCGACCAGCGTTCCGAGATGGCGGCGATGAAAACCGAAGAGCGAGAGAGCATTCAACGAAGCCAACGTTACCGCGGGAACAGAATCGATGTAGTGGCCGTAGCGGTCCGAAAGACCTACAGCCCGCATGGTGTCGGCAAAAAGACGCGAATGCATTCGCTCTGCGCGGCCGCCTCCGTACTCGTCGCTCTGCACTTCGACGAGGGCGGCCTTGACGGCACCGGAGAGGCGCGAAATTCCGAGGGTGTGCACATCCGCCTCGCGGAGCTGATTGAGCGAACGGTGAATCAGTACCTCCGAGAACTGATCGATCGTTGCATCCTTCGCCATGAAGGACGCAAGACCGGGGCCTGCACTGGGGGCGGTCATCGACCAGAGGTCGGCCACGACGTCGCCAGACGACTCCACTGTCCCCACGAGCTGCGCGATGGCGGACTCGAAGCGCTCTTCGAGCCGCGACCGCACCGCGAGCAGGTCGGGATTCCACTCCCATTTGTCCGAGACGTTCTCGATTCCCTGCAAATGAAGCTCGTAGAGGAGCGTCAGGGTCAGCTGAGCGTCGTCGTCACGAAGAATGTCGTAGGTGAGGTCGGTGGACTGTGCATCCTCGTACGCGTCAGCGGCAGCCGTAATCTCCCTCGGATCGGCCGAGGAGCGCAGAATGGAAACGAGAGTGGCGCTCAGTGGGCCGCGGGCCTGTGGAACAGGCATGGAAGTGGGCACACCAGTGGCCGAATCGAGAACTGAAGAGGACATATGACCGCGTTTCCCGAATCGTCATCTGCCGAAACACCGAGTGTTCCCGGTAACAACACCACCATAACCGCCTGCACGGACGGCCCGCTGCTGGTGCGTGGTGACTTCGAGTTGCTCCGTGACGACGGCACTCCGATAGAGAACAAGCGCTCTACGGTTGCATTGTGTCGATGTGGGCGGACCGGCATCGCGCCGTTCTGCGACAGCTCCCACAAGAAGAAGCGGGCGAGAGCGACGTAACCGGTGCCAATTCGGAACAAGCCCGACCCGTGAACCAAGACGATCCGGAAACCAAGAAAAGGCTGGATGCCGGCACCATGCGGTGCAGCGTCCAGCCTTTTCAGTCTGAAGTCAGACTGGGATCGAACTCAGATGGCGCGAACGTTCTGAGCCTGGGGGCCCTTCTGGCCCTGTCCGATCTCGAACTCGACCTTCTGGCCCTCGTCGAGGGACTTGTAGCCGCTGCCCTGGATCTCCGAGTAGTGAACGAACACATCCGGTCCGCCACCTTCCTGCTCGATGAATCCGAAGCCCTTTTCACCGTTGAACCACTTGACACTGCCCTGAGCCATAACCAAATTCTCCTGGATCCATCGAGCCGAGCCCTCCCATCGAGAGTCCGGTCTCACACCTGATCCTGCCATGCTCTTCTTTTTCTGTCTCCAATTACATGCATGGCGAGTTGCAGTATTTGACGGCTTTGTCCCGTTCCGGGACCACGTCGGAAGCAGGTGATTGTTCAACTATGCGCGTTCACCTGCTGTGATGTATTCGTCCCTTCGATGCAGCGTGAAATGACAACACCTGTGTTAAATCTGGATTCGCGGCGCAGAATGCCACCCCGATACCGAGGAGGGGACCAAATACCCAACTCGATCGGGGTCGAGATCAGTCCGAATCGTCGGGTTTGGTGTGCCCGTCGAACGTCACATGGATGTTCTCGTGGGGAACCGCGCGTTGTGCTTTTGCTTGATCGGCGAAGGTGCGCCGATCGCCTTCGATGAGTTCGGTGTTGTCGGTGAACGGAGCCAACAACGCCCGCGGATGGAGTTTGTCGACTCGCACGACGTTGATTTCCGCGCACATGACGATCGAGGCTGCAGCGAGGAACAAGAAGGCCAACAAACCCAGAACGATGGCAAAGACGCCATTGGTGGTGGAGGCACCCCGCACCACAGAGGTCACATAGAGGGCACCGAAGGACTGAAGTGCTTGCCAGAGAACAGCAGCGGCGATCGCTCCAGGTGCCACATCGGCTACCGAGAGCGGGCGGGCGCAGGTGAGCCGGAAAGCGACGATGAAGATGCCCGCATTCAAGACGACTACCGCAAGGGTCAGCAGGAAGCTGAACGAACCGCCCAGATGAAGCGCACCGCCGATGTTGGAGACAGCGGTGGTCCCCAAGATCGCGAGACCGATCGTGCCGAGGAGTAGTAGCCCTTGGAGACGCCCGCGGATGGGATCCGGTCGCATGTTTCGGGGCACCGACCACACCGTGTTCATCGCGTTCTGGCAAGCCAGAGCGACACCGAGGCCACCGTAGAGACCACCGACGATTCCGATCACCAGACCCGTGACACCGCCGCCGATCTGTTGCGCATTGCCCAGGTCGTCACCGATCACCGGAAACTGATGCAGCGCGGAGTCCAAGATCTGTTGCTGAAGCTCAGGGTTGCCCGACAGCACGAAGCCGAGAATGGTCGAGAGCAACAGAAGAAGAGGAAAGAGCGAGACGAAGCCGTAGTAAGCGATCAGCGCGGCTAGATAAACACCTTGATCGTCGAGGAACTTGTAGAGGACCGCTATCGGGAACCCCAGGGCCGGATGCTTCTGTTGCAAGGCATCGAGGCGCTTGGCGATTGTCATTCTCGGTCTCTCTCAGCTCGTCGGACAGCCCGACGAACCTTAGTCGCTGCGAGCGCCTGGCGCTCGACGCCGGGGCAGCCGTGGCGTCAGGAGGCTTCGAGTGACTTCTCTGTTTCGTCGAGCGCGCGCATTGCGCCCTCGACAGAGTTGGTGACCGGGAATTCCTCTTCCGCCCGCGCCGCGCGAAGCAAGCGTCGAAGCGGGTGTGACCCGATCGCGGCCCACTGGAAGTCGTGGGCTCGCGAACGGGAGTTCAGCTCGGCGAACAGTTCGAGGCAGACCGCACCGACGAACAGTGAGTTGGACAAGTCCAGAATGACGCGAGACCACTCCGCAGCGTACGAGTTGAGAAGTTCTCGTAGTTCTGGGGCGGAGAGTTTGTCGAGGTCGACGTCGACCCGGATCAGGACTGTCGAGGGCGCTATCCGCCAGGCCGCGAAACCATGCGTTTCCACGATCGGCCCCAATTGTGTTGAGGGATCGATGGAATCGATCGGTGTGTGGTCGAGTTCATTCAGATTCATGGCAGATCCGGTCTGTGTGCTTTCATCGAAAGGCTGACGACCGATCTGGCGGCGCGGAAAGTGAATGCGTCCAGGCGTGGAAAGCTTTAGAGCTCAATGGAAATGAACAGTACAGATGTGCGCAGGAAATACTCACCTGATCCAGAGCCTTGATGCGAACCGAGCGCCAGTGGCTTCAACCCCGGCTGTATTCTCAACCTCGGTACCGTTCAGTGTAGCTCGAGGGCGTGAATCGGTCCAGGTGAGAGGTCGAATATTAAGCGGTGCAATGTTTTTGGCTCGACGCTTCGGTATGGTGGAAGATCAGCGTCACCGGACGAAGGGAATCAGATGAACGACCGCGATGCACTCACGGCCATCTCGACCAAGCTCGACACACTGATCGGCGCGGAGACCAACGGTTTGCGGGACGAGGTTCCGCCCGGTTCCAGTGTGCAGCGCACCGAGCAGGACGGCGAGCACGGCCGATGGGGGCACGATTACCGCCTCGCCAACAAGTATCTCGAGGCCCTCGACATCGGCCAGCCCGGTCTCATCGATCGAGACGAGCTGGAACGTCTTGCACAGGAATACATCTGATCCTCGAGACGTACCTTCAGAAGATTTCACCCATCTCGGTGCGTAGCTGCTTCAGTGACTGAGTGAGGATTCTGGATACATGCATCTGAGAGATGCCGACCTTTTCGGCAATCTGGGATTGGGTGAGATGGCCGAAGAATCTGAGAACGACGATCGTGCGCTCGCGCTCCGGTAGTGCCAGGAGCGCGGGCCGCAGGGTTTCGTGATTGTCGATCCGACTGATCGCTTCGTCGTACTGTCCCAAAGTGTCAATCAGAGTCAGACCACTCCCGTCGCCGGCGGACGCGGTGTCGAGCGGTGTGGTTCGGTACGAATTACCGGCGGTCAAACCTTGTTCGACCTCGTCCGGTTCGATGTCGAGTTCCTTGGCGAGTTCCGCGACTGTCGGTGCACGGCCGAGCGTCTGGGACAAAGTCGTGAGCGCCCGGTTGAGGGCAAGGTGCCGTTCCTGAAGGCTACGAGGCACTCGCACGGACCAGCCGTGATCGCGAAAATGCTTGCGTACCTCACCCATGACGGTCGGGACGGCGAACGACAGGAAATCCGATCCTTTGTCGACGTCGAATCGCTGCACGGCCTGTATGAGCCCGACGCGAGCAACTTGCTCCAAGTCCTCGAAAGGCTGGCCACGCCCCTGGTATCGGCGAGCGACGTGTGTGGCCAGGGGTAGGCACAGTTCGATGATCGAGGTGGTGATCTTTTCTCGGCTGGGATCATTCGGCGGAAGCGAGGCCATCGAGACGAACAGTTCGACAGCTGTTTCGTACTGGTCCTTCTTGTCCGGTGGGACAGCGGTCACGCACGCTCCTGGGGCAAGCCCTTTTCAAGCGTCATCGTCAGGGTGATGTGACCGTCCGCGTCGATTTCCGACTGTTCCAAGCGGACGGAATCGACCAGCGCTTCGAGAACGAACCATCCGAAGCTGTGCGACTTGTCGGGTATCTCGGAGTGCGCGATCACGGACACGACGGTCCGAAGTGTGCGGCCGACGGTGTCGAATCGGCAGGTCAGGTCGCTGGACGGTATCGCGTGGCCGATGAGGATGCTCGCGACTTCGTCCATCGCCAGAGCAAGATCGGCTGTTCCGTCGACATCGAGTCCGGTGTTGTTGGCAACCGTTCGGGTGATTCCGCGCAGAGTGGGAAGTTGAGAGTACGACGCGCGGACGCGGAGCGAGGCGATGGAGTCGTGAGTTAGTTCGGTTTCGGTCGGACTCGACAGAGGGATCAAGGGGCTTCCTGTAGGTAGATGTGGCGTAATTCCGGCGGACCGAGGCAAGGACCGGTACCGGCCGTGCGTGCCAGCCATCTCTACCCCGGAAGTATTCATGGCCTTGGATTACCCTTCGCCCGGCGAACTAACCCTCTTTACCCGAACTAGAGGATGAATTGTGAGACACATCACCTGTGGTGCGGACGTACCGAATCCTCATCTTTCATTTTCGCGTCGTTCGGGTACAGCCGCTTCATGGACACCCATTCGGACAGACAGATCCCCGTACACATACGACCGGAAGGTGTCACTGATGACGAGGTGAAGGCGGCAGGAGTGCTGTCGAACGCCCTTGAAACGGTGGAACGGGCACGCGGTGCTCTGTACGACTTCCATCAGCTGATAGGGCATGCCGATCTGATGCTCGACGAGGTCGTCGAGCTACTGCGATCCAGCGGCAACGACGACCTGGCCGATCAGGTCGAGGGCGAGTTGATCGGCCGGAACGTGGTCGAGGGGCGCTGGACTTTCCAGTTGGTCGAAGAGTTCGACGAGAACTACTGGTCGTTTTTTCGTGAATGCGAGAAAGTGGTGCGCGACAAGCTGGCAGGCGGAGTGCCGCACCTCTTCGAAGCCGAGATGAAGGAGCGACGCCGCACGCACGGTTTGCGGCACCACGAGGCCAGGCCCTGAGGTTCCTACCTACTCTCGTGAGCTCGTCGCGGCACTGATCAGTGGTTCAGTTCGAGCTTTGCGCAACGATTCTCGCTCGGTCGCCGTCATGCCGCCCCAGATTCCGTGGGGTTCCCCGGTCTGGATGGCGTGCACCAGGCATCTCTGCACGACAGGGCATCTGGCGCACACCAGCTTCGCCGAACTCTCGCGCTTCGCTCGCCTGGAGCCGCGCTCGTTCGTGTCGTCGTAGAACAGAGCGGGGTCGGTGTCGCGGCAGGTGCCGGACAGTTGCCAATCCCACTCGTCGGCAAGGGGCCTGGGAGATGTGTAGGAGCGCATGAACATGGACGTTCCCTTCGCTGCGTGACGAACTCGACTCGGATCGCGGATCCAGGTCGGGTGTTAAGGCAAAGCTCGGTCCCGCCGGCCTGAACCGGCGGGACCTTCGAGGCTCCTCCCTCGAGGGGGAAGATTTCGGGGGTACCTCTGGTCGGTCATTACCCAGCCGTACAACTTTTGAATCCCGGTCGTCAGGAATTCTTTTGATCCACGGCACGTCGTTCTGCTGCGGCGACAAGACCACCGGCGATGTCGCGCACCTTGACGTTCCATTCCTGCGACATCTGGACCAGAAAGTCGAAGGCTTGGTCGGCCGAGCACTCACGCTCGGCCATCAGTAATCCCTTGGCCTGCTCGATCAAGGGCCGAGAATCCAAAGCTCTTCTCAGTTCGTCATTTTCCGCGCGAAGGCGGGTGAGGACGTCTGACGCCGAACTGGACTGCTGAGCCAGCGGTCGTTGAACCTCGTATACACGATGAAGCACACCGATGACCCTGCCGTCATCATCGGTGACGGCGGAATTCACCGTATTCCAATAGCGGGTGACAAACATCCCGCTCCCGCGCTCGTCGCGCACGTCGTAACGCTGAGTCGGCAGTGCGTCCCGAGTTCGGGAGTGCATCGTGCGCTCGAATGACGTTGTCAACGAGAAGATTCCATCGGCAAACGAGTCGTCGGGATTGTCGGGGAAGGCTTCGAACACTTCCACTCCGTGCAATTGATCGAGGCTGCGACCGGATACGGCAAGGTATTCGTCGTTTGCGCCCTGGATACGAAAATCGCTGTCCACGAGCAGAAGAGAAGAACTGCTTGCCGCAAATCGATCGCTACGAACGATCGAGCGGAGAGTGCTCGAACTCATGATTGTGTCGTTTCTGTCCTGTCTTCGACGGTTGCGGCCCCTGATATTTCAGAAGTAGTTGATCGCGAGAACTCCAAGGGCGGTGCCTGCCACGATCGATCCGAACAACAAACGCTGCTGCAACACGAACATCTGATACTCGCGACGTGTTTGTGTCGACGTGCCGCGCGAGTCCGCAGACA
This sequence comes from Rhodococcus sp. no. 34, assembly GCF_054589475.1. Lineage (NCBI taxonomy): Bacteria > Bacillati > Actinomycetota > Actinomycetes > Mycobacteriales > Nocardiaceae > Rhodococcus > Rhodococcus sp. no. 34. The sequence continues at coordinate 706,440 of NZ_BAAILK010000041.1, read as the reverse complement.
TGCTCTTGCCCTTTCCTGTTGTGGGGAGTGCGGTTTCGGCCGACCCCCGATCGGCCGAAACCGCGGACGGTGCGTCAGTTCTGACGCGCCTCATTTGCGGCATCCTGCTCGGTGGACGCGCCTTCGTGTACGAGGCTGCCACCCGAGTTCTCGAGGTGAGCACGAACGAACCACTGGAACTTTTCCAACTGCGCCGTCTGGCCGATCAACATGTCCTCGGTGATCGGATCGATCTTGCCGACGCTGTCGATTGCGGTGCGACTGTCGGTGATGATCCCGGTGTAGACGAGGTCGAGCGCAGCGAGGTGCGCACGAGCGTCGTCTCGGCCGACGGAGTAGTCGTCCCACGTTCGATCGCGCTCGATTGCTCCCGCAGTGCCCTTGGGCGAGTTACCCAGTGCCGCGATACGTTCGGCCACATCGTCGGCGTAGCCGCGAACCAACTCCACCTGGGGGTCGATCATCTCGTGCACGCCGATGAAGTTGGGGCCCACGACGTTCCAGTGAACGTGCTTGAGCGTGAGGTGAAGATCGTTGTAGGCGCTGAGGCGTTCCTGCAGAATATCGGCGACGGACGAACCGTCTGCGCTGCTCAGTCCCGGTACGGTGAACTCGGACATATGTTTTCCTCTCGTCTTGATGGGGATCGCCCTCCAGTGGGGCGGTCTCGCGCCATCGTCAATCGGATCGCGTGTCGGTCAGGTTCAGTGCGCGAGTGCTACTGGCTCCTCTGTCACCGGGTCGCCGTACATCATCGCGATTCGGCGCTTGACCTCTTCGGTTGTCAAAGTCGCACTTGCGACAGTGATTCCGATGCCGGTGGTGCTCTCGCCCTGTGTGGGCGGGATGTCGATCGTCGTCATCTTGCTCCCGGTGAAGAGTGTGCCGTGAGGGAGTCGGCTGAACCACCGACTCCGACGTCTGGGTGTTCTGCGCCTTCGAGCTCCAGTTATGGCGCTTTCAGGTGCTACAAAATCTATATCAGCCGATGTAGATAATTGGCAAGGCTACTTCGATTCGCGGGCGAAGGAAAGCGCATTGTGCAATCTTGTCGAAATCGGCTTTGATCTGCCATTTCACGCCTTTTCTGCTCGACGATTCTTGTTGTCAGTGGTCCTGGACACGCTTGAATCTATGTCCTGGGCGTCAGATTCACTGCGTGATGGTGCTAAGGTCGGGTGACGCCGATTGAGACAGCCGACACCGAACTAGGAGGTTCCAGTGACGTCGGAATCCCAGACCCGGGCGCTGCGCGGCGTGTACGGGATCTCAGTGATGTCTGAACTGTCCGGGGTAGGACCTCAGACGCTGCGCCTTTACGAGCGAAGGGGCTTGCTCACCCCAACCCGCACCGATGGCGGTACGCGCCGGTACAGCGAGGCCGACCTGGATACGCTCGGACGAATCACCGCGCTGATCGACGACGGAGTCAATCTCGTCGGTATTCGTCTGATTCTGTCCCTCGAGGCCGAGAATGCAGTCTTAGCGGCTCGAATCAGCCAGTTGACTGCCGAGGGGGACTAGTGGTGCTGCTCGAGACGATGCCGTTCAGGATGGAGTTTCGGTGCGGGTAGGGTCGCCGAAGTCCGCGTCGGCGGAGATTTTGTTCCCTGCCGCTGCGATTTGTTCGAGCGCGGCGTCCAACGCATCGACCAACCATTGATGCGACGCCTCCGCGAGGAGGCGATCCGGAGTGTCGGTGTTCTCGGATTGGAAGAACCGCACCAGCCATGATTCTCCGTTGTCGGGTCGATCGGAGAGTCCAGCCGCGGTATTGGTCGCCAGAAGGAACCGGTTGTATTCGAGGTCAACACGAATGGCGTACTCGCCGAACAGGTTCACCACGTTGGCCGGCCGATGAGTAGCGGCAGCGAGCGCAATGAGAGCGTCGTTGTAGGTTTCGGAGTACTTCATCGTGAGGGGCATGGTCGGCCTGTCTTTCTGGGCCGATGCAGCATTGCACGGCTATGTCGAGGAGATCAGTTCGCAGCCGCTGCTTGACGATGAACTGAAACCAATCCTAGCTCGAGTCTCCGAGCGCACTGACGCAAGCCCGTGGGGGTCAGTTGTTGCGCGCAAAGTTCGACTCACGCTCCGTGAGGAACTGATCGTCCGGAAGCGGTCCAGGTGGGGCAAGCGCAGTCAGGAACGACTCGGCCCACTGATGCACATCGTGTGTCATGACCTGTCGATGCAGCGCAGCCATACGTCGACGGCCTTCCTTCGGATCCTGATGAACCGCGGTCAGGATCGTATTCTTCACGCCGTCCAAGTCGTGCGGGTTGACCAGATATGACTGTCGTAATTCCATTGCGGCACCGGTGAACTCGCTGAGAACGAGAGCACCTCCGAGGTCGCCGCGACAGGCCAGGTACTCCTTGGCCACCAGATTCATCCCGTCGCGCATCGGCGTCACGAGCATGACGTCGGCAGCGACGAACAGTGCGATCAGTTCTTCACGGTCGACCGGCTGATACAGGTAGTGAACGACGGGGCGGCCGATCTGACTGTGGTCACCGTTGATGCGGCCCACCTGCTCTTCGATGACGCTACGCAGGTCGATATAGTGCTGCACGCGTTCACGACTGGGCGTCGCGAGCTGCACCATCGTGTACTTCTCCGGATCCAGACGGTCCTCGTCGAGGAGTTCCTTCAAGGCTTGAAGCCGCAGGTCGATACCCTTGGTGTAGTCCAGCCGGTCGACTCCCAGCAAGATTTTCTCGGGATTTCCCAGCTCTTCCTTCAATTCGCGCGCGCGACGCAGGACCGAATCGCTTTTCGACTGGCGCTCGAGTTCGGCAGAATCGACGGAGATGGGAAAGGCGCCCACCTTGACGACGCGAGAATCGAAATCCACATGCCCGAGCGCACTTCGAACACCGACGCCCGCGGTCGTCGTCTTGAGGCCGAGAAGTTTGCGGGCCAAGAACAGGAAATTGTTTGCGCCACCAGGTAAGTGGAAGCCGATCAGATCGGCGCCCAGCATTCCCCTGACGATCTCCTTGCGCCACGGAAGCTGCATGAAGAGCTCGACCGGAGGGAACGGGATATGAAGAAAGAACCCGATCGTCAGATCCGGCCGCAGCTCGCGCAGCATCGCCGGCACAAGTTGCAACTGATAGTCCTGCACCCAGACAGTCGCTCCGTCCGCGGCGCAACGCGCGGTTTCCTCGGCGAACCGCTGGTTGACCGCGACGTAGGTGTGCCACCACGACCGCTCGAACGTCGGAGCCACCAGAACGTCGTGGTAGAGCGGCCACAACGTGTCGTTGGAGAACCCCTCGTAGTACTCGGCGAGGTCCTGAGAGGTCAGCTCGACGGGAAACAGACGAAGGCCGTCAACCACTATCGGATCGACCTTCTCGTCCGCGACCCCCGGCCAGCCGACCCAGGCGCCATCCCGCTGTCGCAGGATGGGTTCGAGCGCAGTGACGAGCCCACCCGGACTTCGCTTCCAGTTCTTGCTTCCGTCTTCGTCGGTTTCGAGATCGACCGGCAGTCGGTTTGCGACGACGACGAATTCGGAGAGCTTTTCGAGATCGGTACTCACGCCGACATCGGCTCCGCCAGGGTCTCGTCCAGGACGGAGGTCGAGGACAGGTACGCGACTGCATCGGCTGTCGAGTCGGTGTACACGATGTCGGTGTCCATCTTCAGAAGAGACAGCGGACGCCTGACAGGGTGCGCTGCGACGAGCGTCCACGGCACGCCGAGCCTCCGTGCCTTGGCCGACAGAGTCTCGATGATGGAAAGACCTCCGACGGAGATGAACTGGACGTCCGAGCAGTCGAGTACGAACGGGTGTCGCTCACCGACCAGGTCGTCGACGCAGGCAGCGAAATCAGCTCGGGACCGGACGTCGATCTCGCCGCTGACCACGAGCGACTGAATGTTTTCGGCACAGGTCGTCGTGAAGGTGGGGGGACTGTCCGTACGCTCATCTGTAGTTCTCGAAAACTCGTTCATCGAAACTCCTGACGGATTGCTCGAAACGGTTCGTTCGAACGGTCTGGTTCGAAACGGTTTCGTTCGAAACCGGGAAACGGCACGGGAAGCAACGCACGAACCGTGCTCGTCTTCAACGGCTGGGTACTCAACCGTGCTGAGTGCTTACCTTACCGCATCGCGAAAACCCAGGTGAAAAGCGTTAGATCCGTAAGGATTTCAAGGACCCGTGAGCGTCGGCCCACGGGACCTTGGTCCCGATGACTGAGCTCTTGCGCGATCAGTCGGTGTCGGTTGCCGGGCCGGTACTCGAGGCTCCACCCTCGTCGGCCCACGTACGCTCGCCCGACGGATCGGTCTGAACGTCCTTGTGTGCGGCATCGGCCCCGGTTCCGGGACCGTGGTCGGTGCCGGTGGTCTGCGGCTCGTCCGTCTGATCAGTGCGGTCGGTGGAATTTCGTTCACTCATGGTGGCTGCGTCTCTCTGAAGGTTGGTGTTCATGTACTTGTCGTTTCTTGCTCACCCGTGAGGGGTACTCAATAGGGGTAGTACGTCACGTCGAGTCAGTACGTCACGTCGAGCCATACCGGCAAAGTCAGCTGTCACCGAAGCAGGAGATTTCACGTGAACCATATGACCGTGACGACCGAACACCTGCGTGCACTGCTGGGCAGCGGGCCCCATTCGGAATTGGTAGCGGTTGGGGGTGAGATCGAGATCTACGTCCCCGATGAAGAAGGGTTCGGCCTCGATGGTATCTCGCTTGTCACTCGCGAGCAGTTGGCCGAGCGCCTACCGTCCTCGCCCGACAACCCCGACGAAGGTGAACTACGTATTGCCGCAGAATCGTTGAGCGAGATGATCGCCGAACTCGGCGGTTGAACTCCGAAGTTCGGGGCAGTCGACGTCAGATCTGCGGGATCGGATCCGGGGGGTACGGGTTCGGTGGCGTCGGAGTCGGTGGCACGGGCGGGGGATTCAGCGGATCGGGTGGTGCCGGCGCGGGTGGTGTCGGCGACCCCGGGTCGGGGACGGGGCCCGGATCCGGTGGTGGGGGAGTGGTCATGAGTGCCGGGTTCCCAAACACTTGCCGAACAAACACCTAGTGCTCGGAGTGGGTTTTGGTGTTCTCCTCGGCAAGTAGATCATCCACGATGTCGACTACGGCGATGTGGACGCTCTCTGCAGAGACGGGTGGGTCCATGTCGCCGAGGATCAGGTGAACGACATCGACGACGGTGAATCGAACCCGGTCCGACAATTCGGCCAGATCCACTCCGTATGGCGCTGCCAGTTCGATACGTAGTGAACGTATTTCGTGGCCGTCGACGAAGAACTCGATACTGCTCGGCGAGCAGTGGTGTCGAGAACGTATCTCGGCGGCCAAATGGGTGCGGAGTACGTGATCGCTCACCGACACCGTGCCTAGGCGTGGACCTTCGGACGCGTGTGCGTCGAGCGGCCAACCGGACGCCGAGGTCGACCGTAGCGCCCGGATCACCTTGTCGCTGATTCGATCCCAGCCTGGCTCGGGAGCGTTCCGCAGGACGTCGGATGCGTGCGCCATCAATGCGTCGGTTCGTGATTCAGTCATCGCCACCTCGTCATTCGTTCACTCAGGTTAGCCCGTGCACGATGGTGATGCCCTCGCACTGCATCCGGAGTGAGTCTCAGAATCTTGCCGATTTGAACGAACGTGAGCATCTCCACCTCTCGCAGCGTCCAGGCCGCACGCTGGCGATAAGGCAATTCACCCAACGCTTCTTCCAGTGCCTCCAGGAACGCGGCGTTCGAGGTCGTGTCGAACGGGCCGGCCTCGGGAGACGGCACGAGAGGATCCAGCAGTTTGTCGTCGATCGGTTGCGCTCTCTTGATTCGATAGCTGTCCACGATCTTTCGGGAACAGATCGCGAAAAGCCATGTTCGCATCGACGATTCGCCACGAAATGAATCGAGTCGGCGCCACGCGGCCACGAAAGTGTCCTGGACTACCTCGAGAATGTCGCCTTCATCTGCGAGCATTCGACGCGCATAGCGGTGAAGTGCAGGTCCGTAGTAGTGCACCAGTGACTCGAATGCTTCTCGGTCGCCGAGTATCGCAGCGTTCACCGTTGCGGTGTCCAAGCCGTCAGGTGCTTCGGTGCGCCCCTGTGTGTGCGGTAACGCCACAGTCGCTCCTCTCGCGGAAATGCGGAAAACTCGGCTGCGTTCGAAGATTGTTCGCCCGGCCGGGGCGTTGAATGTTACGGACAGTAACTAACAAGTGTCAGTGATGCACGTCACCTGACTGGGGCATTCGGTTTTGCCTTCGAGTGACGACTACACAGGTAGATCGATCAACAGGAGGAGATGACAATGGTCAGCACACAGGTTGCGACAGCATCTACGAAGGATGTTGCATCATCGAACGACTCGGCTCTCGTGAGCTCTCAAGGAAAGACGTCGATCGCCGACACCGTTGTCTCGAAGATTGCCGGCATCGCCACGCGAGAGGTGAGCGGTGTGTACGACGTTGGCGGCGGAGCGTCCCGGGTTGTCGGGGCACTGCGCGAGCGGATCCCCGGCGCGAGTGTCAACCACTCCCAGGGAGTATCGGTCGAGGTCGGCGAAAAGCAGGCAGCGGTCGACATCGACATCGTGGCCGAGTACGGCGTATCGCTCGCCGATCTGGCCACCGGCATTCGCCGCAACGTCATCGCGGCGCTCGAACGGATGACTGGACTCGAGGTGACCGAGGTGAACATCACGGTTCACGACGTTCACCTCGACGAGGGCAGTGACGACGAAACCGGCGAGCCCAAGACTGCACGGGTGCAGTGAGTTCCGAAATCGCCGACACCATCGCGGCGGCTGTGACGGGGATACCTGGGGTCGCCTCTCTTCATGCCGGAATGTTCGGCGAGGTTGGCACGTACCTCCCCGGTCGCCGCGTCGTCGGCGTGCGGGTGACGGAGTCGTCGACAGACATCCATGTGTGCATCTTCGCCGACGCCGCCGTTCGAGACACGGCTTTACGTATCCGCCAAGCGGTTTCAGGACTCGTTACAGGCCCCGTGAACGTGACAGTGGAAGACGTAGTCGGTCGTGCGCACGATGCCTGAGCACTCTCGGGGTTCAGTTCCTGATCGACGATCCGCACGCCGAGAGGCGATCAGGAACTACCACCCCGACGTGGGTGGATCTGCCGACGCGCTCAATCGAGCGCTCGAACGCGTCGACCGGGACTTCGCATCCCCGATCGGTGTGGTTGTGCGCACGTCGCTGCGCGGCACGATGCGACAGATAGCCAAACCCGTTCGGGCCCAGTACACGCGTTTGCGCGCTCGGTTTCCGGGTGCAAAGACCTACACCGAGATCTGACAGGCACCATCGAACATCATCCACAACGGAGGATTCACATGACCACCTCGACTGTCGGCCTACTGGCAGGACTACTTCTCGGAGTCGCAGCTGCTGCAGGCGGTTTCACCGGATTCCTCATCGCTCTGGTTCTCGGTGTGATCGGATACCTCGTCGGTGGTCAGCGTGACGGCGAGTTCGATCTCGGTGTGATGCTGAAGGGTCGCGGACGTGGCTGAGACAGCTCGACCGGAGTCGTCTGTGCTTGGTGAGCCGGGCGATCGCGGAACGCTGACGATTCGAGAGAGAGTCGCGCAGAAGTTGGTTCTCGAGGCGACGCGCGGAACCCCGGGGGTGCGCCATCACGCCGCCGGCATGGACAAACTGACCGGGCGCGAATTGCCGAGGGCGCGAGTGCTGGTATCCGGCAAGCGGGTACGGGCCAAGGTGGACATCGCGATCGAGTGGCCCGGATCCTTGTCGGTCATCGGTACCGCGGTGCGAGAGAACGTGACAACCCAGTTGCAGTCTGTATCGGGCCTGGACGTAGACGGCGTCGACGTGGCGATCGTGAGCGTTCTCCCGGCATCGACCAAGCGTGATGCGGGAAGGAAAGTGCGATGACCGCCGACAAGGTCGCACCACCCACTGCCTCGAAGGCTGCTGCTCCTGTTCCCCTTGCGGCGCCCGGATCGGCCGTCACGGGATTCTTCATCGCCGCGGCGCTACTTGCGCTCGGCGTGGTCGGCGTCCGCGACGCGCTGGTGGATACCGGCGTGATCACCGGGTCGCAGTGGATACCAAGTGCTGCCGCATATGTGGACGGGCTCGCGTACCAGGGTTGGATGTTGCCGGCGGGGATCGCAGCCGTCGTTCTCGGCCTGTGGTTCGTCATCCTCGGACTCAAACCGCGCCGAAAGACTGCCAATGCCTTGGTCGGAGTCGCGAATACGTGGATCGATCCCGCCGATGTAGCGGCGATAGCGTCTGTTCGCGTCGAGTCACTGGCCCAGGTTCGATCCGCTTCGTCACACGCGACCCGGCGCAAGCTGGAAGTGAAGGCCTCGGTCACGCCCGATGGAGCCGCCACCGCTGAATCGGAAATCCGTGCGGTGCTGGGGGACTTGGCCGGGTCGCTGTCACCATCGCCGCGAATCAAGGTTCGTATCCAGACGGGATCGCTGTCATGACTCGGACGGCGACGGCGATGGATCGCGTGGCGACATGCGTCGTGGGGATGCTCGCGGTAGCGCTGGGAGTTGCAGCGATCCTGTGGAATCTCGACGTGATCAAGGATTTCCCGGCGCGTATCGAGATCCCGTGGGCTGAAGATCTTGTCGATCACTCGTGGTGGCCATGGGCTGTCGGAGCTGGGGGAGTACTGCTAGTTCTCCTCGCGTTGCGGTGGTTGATCGCGCATGTGCCGCTGCGTCGGGTGAAGGAGATCGCCGTCCATGGGTCGAACTCACACAATTCCATCACCGCGGATCTGGGTGCGGTGGCGGAAGGGGCGAGCGCATCACTGGAGGACTTCGACGAAGTGTCGCGTGTCCGAGGAAAAGCGTTGCTCGATCGTGGAGTTCGCACGATCGATTTGCGAGTGACATTGAGACGTAGCGTCGTATCCGGATCGGATACGTTGTCCGAGCTGATTTCTCGCGTCACCGACACGGGGGATCAAGTCGCTGCGGTGGTCGGTGATCCATCCGTCGCGACCAGAACTCACATCGCCGTGGAAAGCGCGAAACGCGATGAGCCGAGAACTCTCTGATCAATCGAGGTTTGAGCCTCCCGGCGACCGGGTACTGGTAGACCTCCCGATCGTGCACAGAGTCATGGATGTTGCTGTGGCACTGTGTGTCACGGTGCTCCTTGCGACCGTCACTTCGATGGCGATCGCGATCGTAGTGACGCTGATCATGTGCGCGTCGGTGAGTGTCGTTTCTCGTATGTGGTGAATCGCCAGTCATTTTGGTTCTGTCGTGAACACCTGATAGAAAGGTAAGCAGACAATGTGGCTGCTACTGAGTGCACGATCCCCCGCGTCGTGCGGCGGAGAGTCCGGTTGTGTGCAAACACTACCCGCGATCACGGTCTAGTTGCGCGGGCCGATCGCTCGGAACTCTCCCTTCACCGGCAGTCTCTCATTGCGCCGCCCCTCTTTACTCTAAGGAGTTCAAATGCTTCCTCTCGGTATCATCGCCTGGATCATCATCGGTGGACTGGCGGGTTGGATCGGCAGTAAGATCATGAAAACCGATGCGCAGCAGGGGATCTTCCTCAACATCGTTGTCGGTGTCATCGGCGGTCTGATCGGTGGTTTCCTGCTTCGAGTCTTCGGCGTCGATGTCGAGGGCGCGGGGTGGATCTTCAGCTTCCTCACTTGCCTCCTCGGCGCTGTCATCTTGCTGTTCCTGGTCAAGGCAGTCACCGGAAAACGTTGACACGCATTTGTCCACGCAGTTCGAGTTCGACTGAATCCACGACCGAATTCCACGGCCGAACGCACGACCGAACCCAAGAAGGAGAAATACATGTCTGACTTCATCGACAAGGCAAAGCACCGCGCTGAGGATCTCATCGGCGAGGCGAAGGAAAAGTTCGGAAACGCCACGGGCAACGATGATCTGGCTGCCGAGGGTGTTGCCGATCAGGGCGAGGCGAAGGTCAAGAAGGCCGGAGACACTGTCAGTGACAAGGTCTCGGATATCAAGGACAAGTTCACAAGCTGAGTGAGCTTCAGCGCGGTTGATCGGCACGTCCGGTCAACCGCGCTTTTGTGTGCCTCCCCGGCCGTTGCGGCTACCGCGATACGCGAACTTGCGCGTTTCTGCGAGCCACTCCGGAAGCATGCGCATGTGGGCCGGTGTGTTCAGAATCGGATCGAAGGACGGCTGGAGGCAATCCGGGTGGTCCTCGACCTCGTCGAGACAGAGATGTCCGATCGGTATCAACTGAAGTTGAATCCTCGCGAGGTACACGGAGAAGTGCAGCGGGGAATGATCGACCGCAGCTTTCAATGCAGACAAAGAAGTGCCGGCCGGATGGACGCCGCGCGGTGTCACGATCAGCCACGCCGCGGCACCGCCCGCGCGTGAGTAAGGAACCAGTGTGCTGTATCTCGCGCCGTTCCACGAGAAAGCCGGAGCTGGAAACATTTTGGAGAAGGTAGAAAGTCCTGATGTTGCGAGAAGAATGTCCCACGGGTTTTCATCTGCGCCGACATCGTGCAACCGAAGCGCCAGGCCGAGTACGTCGGGTAGGTCTCCGGGTGTTCCGAGGGCTTTCGACATTCGAGCGGTGACGGTAATCGTCGACGACTCCGATACCGGCCACCATGGGGTGGCCGGCTTCAATGTTCCCTTCAGTTCGATCCCGTGAGGGTGAAAAACCCTGGCCATGCGCAGCGATGATGCGAAGTGGAACGGCGCACCGACCAGCTTTCCGATCGCACTCTTGCCGGCGGGGATGATCGAATTGATCGTCACAGCTTCCTTTATCTGAGAATTCTCCGCCCGTGAAGCGCCCGGACTGGACGGACGTTCAGGCGTATTGACGGGCTTTACAGTGGCGTCTTTCGGCTTCCCAGTGGTGGTGATTGCTAATCATGTGACCTGCCGTAACAAAAGTCTCGCCCGGCGGGATAATTAGCCAAACGCATAAATTGGTCGTTATGGTTTGTTTGTCCGTAACGGTGCGATCGGACCTGCGACCGTCGCGAACTGGCGAGATTGCTACTCGTGATTTGTGTTTGGTGATTGCGCGGAAACAAGAAATGTCGAGGAGACACGCTGATGGGCCACTCTCGAACCTGGCTGACGCGCGCGCTGGCAATGCCGGTGGCTGTCGCGGTCACTTTGTTGCTTCCGCTCGGCAGTGTTGCCTCGGCCCAGGATTTCGAGGACGACGCAGATACTTCGGTGGCCGCCTCAGCCACAACTCCGATCTCCTTCACCGAACTCGGACGAGGAACAGACATCGTGTTCTCCTCCGATGACGCACCCGTCTTGGTGACCGTGCCAGTGCCGGACGGACTCACCGCAACAGCCGTGACCGGAATCCTGACCGCCCCGACCGACTTCAGTAGGGGTTGGCTCGAGGTGACTGCCGACGGCAGATTGGTGAGCCGCGTCGACTTCGACGCCGGGCAGGCCGGAACTGGCCTACCGATTTCGGTTCCGTTGCAAGGTCTCGAAGTGGTCGACCGGAGCGTGACCGTGTCGATGATCGCTCACCTCGTTCCCGTCGACGACCGCTGCTACGACCGAACGAGATACCAGCCCCTTGCGCTCCGGGATGCCTTTGTCGCCTACGACGGTGCCGAGCAGCAGCCCACGACTGTTGCAACCTTCTTTCCGCCGATTTTGAGGAAGGCAACCATCTACGTCACGGATGGTTCGTCACGGTCACAGCAGAGTGCGGCTCTGCAGCTGAGTGCAGCGATTGTCAACAAGTACGGAAGTCAGCCTGACGCCGTGGTGGTGGAGCAACTGCCGAACGGCCAGAGTCTGCCGTCCGCTGAGCCGGGACTTTTCGAGAGAGCTGTAGTGCTCGGCAACAGTGGGGACGCCGGCATCGATCTCGCGGCTGCTCCGAATGGTGCACCAGTGCTGCGAATTTCAGGGGACGACAAGACCCTCGTTCCTCAGGTTAGTCTGTTGGCGGCGAACTTCGACGGCTACTGGGCGGCGAGCAGGGCGCTCGCGTCACCGGACAACACAGTTGCCCAGATTTCCCAGGACGCCATCACCGTCGGTGAGCTGAAGCTCGGAACGTTGACGGCTTCCGGTCTCAATCACATCGAGGTCGACGTCCCGTTCAGCCAGTCGCAACTGGGGCGTCCGATGAAGGACGTGTCGATCCGAATGATCGGTTCCTATGTACCGCTGCCGAATTCACGCAACGGAGAACTGTCGATTTCGCTGGGGGACTCACGGCTTGCTTCGCAGACGGTGAACGAGACAGGGCGCTTCGACATCGGCGTCGATGTTCCGAACGAACTCCTGCGTCGCGACCTGACCTTCGAAGTCTCGATGGATGTGACCGGCGACTTCCAATGCGGCACCAGTAGCCCGTCTTCGCTCACTGTCGATCCGGCAAGCACCATTACGTCCACTACCGGATTCCCGCCGACGCCTGGAGGATTCCAGGCATTACCGCAGTCGATGCTGCCCACACTCGATGTCGGTTTGAGTCACGGTGATTTCGCAGATCTCGTTCGCGCGCAGCGCCTCGTTGTCGCGATGCAGCGGTTGAGCTATCTGCCGCTGCAACCGCGTGTGCTCCCGTTCGGCGACGCGGCGACCAGTTCGCTGCCGGCGTTGTTGATCGCGGCGGACGGGACGCTTCCCACTCCGGTGGCTCTACCCATGGACACAGCAGATCAAGGGCTCCTGCGCTTGCAGGGTCTGGAATTCGGTGGACAATACGGTGCCTTGCAGGTGGTTTCGGGTTCGCACAACGAAGTGGTGGCGCTGACATCTGAGGGTGATGCGGCCGATGCCGACGGTCTGCTCAACTGGTTGGAAGGTGGGAAGGACCGGTTCGCAGAACTGACCGGCGATCTCCTGGTCGCGCCTCGGGGAAGTGAGCCCTTCGATGTCGGAGTCAACGTCGCCCCGTTGGGCACCGCGACCTCGGCCGAAGAGGAGACCGGACTGAGCGCGGTCACGATCGGCTGGATCGGATTCGGGACCGTGGTTCTGATCGCTGTTGCCGTCGGTGGTGTGCTCGTCGCTCGGCGTCGCGGACAGTGACCGTCACCGATCGCCCGGCCCTGTCCGTCGCGGTCCACGATCTACCGGGCCGCAAGCCATGGCGGATGTTCGTCGCGCTCTTCGCGATCTACACCGCGTTGGGCGTGTGGATGAACGCGGGTATCGGGTTCATCTTCACCGATTCGCTGAGCCGCGTCGCCGCGGTGTCGGCGATGCTGCTCAGCCGTGATCCGCACTTCGCGGCGATCGGGTTCGTGTTCACCCCGTTGACGGCGGCAGTCCAGATTCCGATGGGCCTGATGGGTCATTGGTGGCCGGATCTGCTGCGGTGGAACATCACTGCGGTCGTGATGTCCGCGGCCTTCATGGCTGGTGCTGTGATTCAGGTACGTGGGATCAGCCGCGACCGTGGGTGTGCGCGATGGGTCACCGTCGTCCTGACCGTGCTGTTCGCTGTCAACCCGATGATCGTCATGTACGCGGCGAGCGGAATGAGCGAAGCTCCGTTCCTCTTCTTCGTTCTGTGGGCGACACGTCGATTGATTCGGTGGATGCGAAGCGACGACGTACACGACCTCATCGGTGCCGGCCTCGCTTTCGCTCTGGCGTACCTCACCAGATACGACGCATTGGCCCCGCTGTTCGTCGCGGTGGTGCTGGTGACCGTGGTGAGTTGGCTTCGTTTCCGCCCGACTGCTGAGGAGCGCGGCGAGGGCGCGGGGCCTGGCTTGCGGCTCTGGGCAGCAGCCCTCGACGGTGCCGTAGTGCTGATGCCGGGATTCCTTGCCTTCGCCTTGTGGTCGTTTGCCAGTTGGCTCATCACAGGTCAAGCGTTCCAACAGTTCTCGTCGGTCTACGGGAACAGTTCCATCCTGGAGCAGGCTGGTGCCGGAACCGACTCACCGATCGCCCGTCTTGCGTTCTCGATTACCGAAATGGCCGTACTCGGCCCGGCGCTCCCGGTGCTCGCGGTCCTTGCAATCATCTACGCACTTCGGCGGCGCGACACCGAAGTGGTCGTGCCTCTTGTGTTGTTCGGCGCCATCCTCGGTGCCCAAACCTTGCTCTACGTGATGGGATCGACGTTTCCCCTTCTGCGCTTCTACATTTCGATCATTCCGCTGTGTTTCGTGTTGGTCGTCCTGATCGCACCTCGCGGAGCGCCGGTCGTCACGCGTCGACCGGGGGCTGCTGCGTCACGCTCGGTATCGACGTACCCCGAGCAGTCGGGGCCCTCTCTGCCCCTTGTGATCTCTCTGTGCTTGCTGGTCGGGTCGACGCTGGTCACGTTTGTCGCGATGGGTAATGCGCGGATCGCAGTGCTCGAGCATTCCATTGCCAGTGCGATCATTCCGGGCCGGCAGAACCTGGAGGAGCAGACGAATCTGCGCACGTTTGCGGCCGAGCGTCGCATCGCCAGGTACCTGGACGACTTGGCTCTGCCGGAGGGGTCGGTTCTGCTCGACACCGTGCAGAGCTATGCCGTCGTGGCGTCGTCGAACAACCCTCGGCAATTCGTCGTGCCTTCCGATGCGGACTTCGTGCGCGTACTGAACAACCCCGCCGAACATCACGTCGAATACATCCTGTCGGTGCCGAACACCGGTCGCGGTGTGTCGGACGCGGTCAATCGGCGCTATCCGACGATGTACGACACCGGGGCCGGCGGTGTGGGAGCGCTGGTACTCGAGGTTCCCAACGACGGCGGCATGGACCCTTCGGCCTGGCGTTTGTATCGCGTCACCGGTGAACGGCAAACGGGTCGATGAGGCAATTCGTGTGGGAGGATTGTCCGTATGACGTGGATGGTTGTAGATGTCTTCTGAAGAAGTGCGTCCGCGTGTGCCTGGCACAGTGCGTCGCCGTATCGCTGCCGCTGTAGTCAGCTTTGCAACCGTCGCGGTGGTGACAGGAATGTTCACGACGCCGGTGGTTGCCGATTCGCCCAAGACGGTTCGGGTGGGAGCGTCGTCGAGCGGACTGACGCTCGACGGACAGCCATGGTGGCCTACCGGGCTGAATGCTTATCAACTGGCCACTGGTTGGTCGGTGAACTTCGGCTGTGGCGCCATGGTCGATCTCGATGCCTACTTCGGTTCTCTGCCACCGAACTCCGTCACGCGTTTCAACGCGTTCCAGGCGCTCGCGGTGAACAAGGTGTCCGGGGAGATGGATTTCGGCCCGATGGACGCGGTGTTCGACGCTGCGGCGCGACACAATCAGTTCACGATTCCGGTGCTCTCACCCCAGGACAGCGGGTGTGATGACGGGCTGTTCAAATCCAGGGACTGGTACACCGACGAGTGGAAGGTCGCGAACCTGATCCCAGGTCGAGCCACCATGAGCTTCCAGGACTGGATGCATACCGCCGTCGACCGTTGGAAGAACGAGCCTTCCGTCGCGGCGTGGGAATTGGTGGGGGAGCCGGAACCGAGCCTGTGTACCGATGCCGCCTGCAATTGGTGGACAAGAACGTGCCCGTCTGATTCCGCGCAGGTGTTGCGGGAGTTCTTCGACACGGCAGGCGCCGAACTTCGGGCGATCGATCCGAACACGCTGATCACGGCCGGATACGTCGGGGGCGGTCAGTGCGGCACTGCGGGTGACGACTACCAGTACGTGAGCGAGTCCGACTTCGTCGACGTTCTGCAGTATCACGACTACGGAGCAGACGGGGTTCCGCTTCCGGGCGACCAGTGGAACGGACTGGCGCGTCGCATCGAACAGGCCGCGAACGTCGGGAAGCCGTTGTTGGTCGCCGAGACAGGCGAATTGGCAGGCAGTTGTGAATCACTGGCGACCAGAGCCACGAATATCGAGACGAAGCTGACGGGGCAGAAGGTGGCCGGTACGGCCGGAGCTCTCCTGTGGGCATTCGTGCCGGATCCACGGCCGAACGAATGCACAATGGATATCGGGCCTGACGATCCACTCTTCGACGTGATTGCTTCACTGGCAAGTTAGGACACTGCTAGTAGTCCACTGGGAGTTCCACCCAGTGGGAGTATGGTCACGATTTGATAACAACCTGAATCTGGTGTTGTGGCGTGATGACCGTATTTCGTTCGTATTCAATGGTATTCAGTGGCATTCACCTGTGGATAACCGAACTTGAAGGCTGGTGAAGTCGCACGGGACCATCGATGCGACGCTTCCAGGACCTTCGTCCGGGTCGGCTGGGGACGGTCCGGTTGAGGTGCTGAGTTCGGAAGTTGTGTCGTACCTGTCTCTTTGGCCAGTTGCTACGTCCCGCCGTGGTCAACGTCGAAATACGATCACAACCGTTCGCCGCGGTAACGGGTAGTGCGCGGAGTGCGGCGTGCCCCTCGTGGAAGTGACATCGAGGGGTGGTGTGTAGCTCTCGCGCGCAACGAATTCCGAGTTCGAGTCAACTTGCGGCGTCATCGGCCGCCCGGTAGACCTTGTGCGCAGGCTGTACATGCGATGTGAGCTTTCGGTCGTCGAAATGAGGGGACGACCGCTGCATGCGCGTAACGGTAAGTGTGTGGAGCATCGCGTGAGCGGAGAGGTGAACGATGACTGGGTGCGCTGAACGGCCTTTCAAGACTGCTGTGGTGCCGGCTGCCGGGATGGGGACTCGTTTCCTCCCGGCCACCAAGACGGTTCCGAAAGAGTTGCTCCCCGTGGTCGATACACCCGGGATCGAGCTGGTCGCAAGCGAAGCGGCGCAAGCAGGCGCGGAACGTCTGGTAATTGTCACTGCGCCGGGCAAGGCATCGGTCGTCGGGCATTTCGTCGAGGACCTGGTGCTCGAGGGTAAGCTCGCCGCCAGCGGGAAGCACCATCTACTCGAGCGTGTGCGTCGGGCTCCGGGCCTGATCTCGGTGGAGCCGGTTGTGCAAGAGTCTCCGCTGGGATTGGGACACGCTGTCGGTCTGGTCGAGTCGGTGCTGGATGCGGACGAGGACTCGTTCGCGGTGCTGCTTCCCGACGATCTGGTTCACCCCTGCGGCATTCTCGACGCGATGGCGAAGGTACGTGCCGAGCGTGGTGGTTCTGTGCTGTGCGCGTTCGACGTCGCGCCCGATCGTGTTGGGGCCTACGGAGTATTCGACGTCCAAACACCTGTGGAGGGCAGCGATCCCGATGTGCTTGCCGTCGTCGGCATGGTCGAGAAGCCGGCTCCTGAGGATGCTCCGTCCACTCTCGCCGCGGCCGGACGCTACCTTCTCGATCGCGCCGTGTTCGACGCGCTCAGACGAATCTCACCCGGGCAGGGTGGCGAACTACAACTGACGGATGCGATAGCGCTGTTGATCGCGGAGGGGCATCCGGTTCACGTCGTCGTCCATCACGGAACCCGCCACGATCTTGGTAACCCGGGAGGCTTTCTGCGAGCATCTCTCGACCATGCGCTCAGTCGCACCGAGTACGGACCGGAGTTGCGAGTCTGGCTCAAGGAACGATTGGATCAGCCGGATCCGCAGTTGACGTACTGAATAATGCCGTCCATGACAGCTGAGGTCGAAATATGTTTTGGTGCACGAGAATCTGCACCATGTTCGGCTAGCGCGTATGTGAATGTCGGTAGCCCGGATTCATTCACTTTGTCGGTCGATACCGCGTCGGGTGAGTTCGTCCACCAGGGACTGTGTCGAAATCGTCGCGACGATCGACGGTGGAGTCATCCCCGGCTCCGCTTCCTCAGAGGTCAGATAACCGGCGGCTACGAGGACCTCCATGATCGGAGCGTCGAAGACCTGACATGCCGTCCGCATCGTGTCCTGCGTGGGAGGGCGTTTAGCCGACAGCCATCGACTCAGCTCGGAAGGTCGAATCTTCAGCGCACGCGCAGCTTCCTGGATGTCGCCGAACGAGCGAAGTTCCAGTTGATTCTCGACCCATGCGGAGAAACCACTCATAGCGGTCATATTGCCTGAGCCGAGACGTATATGCCACTTCCTTTCGGCCACGAGTCGAGGACAATTGGATATCTGCCATGTCGTGGCAAAGTTTTGCGTCGACGATTCGCTTATTTGCAGTTACGCGACGTTGCCGACAGAGGATGACTTCTGCGCTGAGCGGGGATTATTCAGCCCGGCGTCGGCGAAGGGTGAAATCGAGGGTGAAATGCAAAAAATTCGATTGTCGGAAGCAGGAACTCAATGACAACGCCGAGTCAAGTCAGACCTCAAGGTCTTCGGAATGATGCCGCTTCGACGGCAGGGCGAACGGGCAGAATTCCTTTGTCGCCGATTACCGCCGTGTGGATGGCGATCGCGATCGCAGTTCCGATATACCGCTCGTTGCCCGGCGCCGTCACGCAGTTGTGGGCGATGGCAGTGCTTGCGGTCATCGTGGCGTCAGTAGCGCTGGGACGAGTTGCTCGGCCGCAGTTTGTCGGCGTCTGGTTGACCGCCGGCTACGCCGCTCTCGTCGCCACGGTGACAGCGACGCGTGGCAATGATATCGGCGGAAATCTTTATGTTGGAATCCAACTTTTCATAGTTCTCGGGCTCGGAATATTTGTGATGGTCGCCAATGTCCGGCGTGATCCGGGTTTTGTCAGGCATGTATGCATTGCGTTCATAGCAAGCCAATCGGTTTCTGCTCTGGCCGCCGCTATCCAATTGGCCGGTTCATCCGTCTTCGGTTTCGGTGTTGTGAACGGTCGTGCTCCAGGTCTGGCAGGTCACCCGAACGTTCTGGGCATCATGTCCTCACTTGCGCTGATTCTGTGCCTGGGGGCTGCAGTGCGAAAGGTAGGAAATCGGGTCGTTCTGGTGCTGATCTCGATTGTGAACGCGGTGGGACTGCTGGCAACCGGTAGTTTGAGTTCGTTGTCGGCATGCGCGATCGGATTGATCGTCGTGGCGATTTCTTCGCGAGTGAAGATCACCACCATCGTCAAGAGTTTTGTCGGCGCCTCTGTTCTCTTCTGGGTCGCAATCACCTACACCGAGTTCGGAAAGCACCTGGAGACGCCGGCCGATCGATACCTTCAGGTCACAGGGCAGACCAAAGCCGTCAGCACACTCGAGATCCGTAACGACACTTACGGATTCGCTTGGGATGCTATTCGCGCGCATCCGCTGTCCGGGGTGGGTCTGAACGCTGCCAATGCGGCCTCGTTCGACAACGTCACAGTCGTCCACAATGTGTTTCTACGGTCTTGGTACCAAGGCGGGGTGGTGCTTGCCCTGGCTGTGGGGCTCATCATCTGCGCGACGGCATTGGTTGCGTTCAGATCGATGAAGTCCGGCAAGAACGCCGCCGCGGCCGGCGTGCTGGTCGCGATGATGACATTCGCACTGACCTCGGCATTTTTCGAGCAGGCGTACTACTGGCTACCGGTCGTACTCGCGTTTGCATGTCTTTCGGCCGGCAGTGATCGGACCGCAAGCTTCAAAGCTCAACCCGCGCAACAAGCGTTGATCGGGAATTGAGCTTACGTGTTCAAGCCATGGAAGGTCTTCTCCCAGTAAGACGGGTTGCGTATCAACTGATATGTGCCTTTGATGGCTGCGATGCTCATCAAGACCCAGTAAAGCGGAGCGGTCAGGCAAGCTATCAGCAGCATAGGATTTCGCGTCTCTCGGCATGCCACCAGGTTCATGTAAAGGACTGCGGCGTTACCGAATACGAGAGACACGAGGGCGGGAAAATAGACGTAGTTGGGAAACACGTCGTGGATGACCTCGGGCTGGCCGAGAATCCAACCCAGACTGATCAGCCAGAACGCCATGTTCAGTGTCGCCACAATGGGTGTCCCCGCCATCAAGATGGTGAAGCGTAGAAATCCGACCGTGCCGAGTCCGCGCCACAGTTTCACAGGTTGACGCATGTGAACCAACCAAGTCTGCAGGTAACCCTTGTACCAGCGTGAGCGTTGTCGGATCCAGTTGATCGTGTCGCTGTTGGCCTCCTCCAGCGTCGTCGAGTTCAGAACAGCGGTCCGGTAGCCGCTCTCCGCGATGCGAACTCCGAGATCTGCGTCCTCCGTGACGTTGAAGGGGTCCCAGGCGCCGATCTCGTCGAGCACACTTCGTCGAAGGTGATTAGACGTGCCTCCCAAAGGAATCGGTGACTGACTGCGCATCAGTCCTGGGAGGATGAAATTGAACCAGAGGGCGTAGTCGGCCGTGAACCACGCGGTCAACAAATTCTGAGTCCCGTTGTGAAATGCGAGTTTCGCCTGAACGCACGCGGTATTCGATGGAAGCTTCGCGAAGGTTGCCACCACACGGCGTAACTGGAGCGGATCCGGTGAGTCCTCGGCGTCGTAGATGGTGATTATCTCGCCCGTAGAGAAGTGCAATCCGTAGTTGCAGGCTTTGGGTTTGGTGCGCGGATCTGCAGCAGGGACCTTCAAGATACTCACCACGGCATCGACTCCGGCGGCAGTCGCCGCGTCGATGGTGACGGTGTCATCCTCTTCGAGGAGCAACAGCACCTGCAATTTGTTCGAGGGGTAGTCGATCGCACGCATAGCGGAAATCAGGTCTCCGACTACTTCCGGCTCGTTGTACGCCGGCACAAGGATTGTGTAGTGCGGTAGTTCTTCATCGGAAAGCGAGCTTGCCTCCTGATCGCTGATCGTCACGATCGAGGAGGCATCCAGACCTCGTGTGAACAGCACTAGGCGATCCACCATCGCCCATACGTACCCGAGCGTGCATGCCAATGTGAGAACGATGAGCGTGGGAGTAAGGAAGAAGACCAGACACACAACGGTGATCACGAGAATCAGGAACAGGATGTTGCGCTGCCACGGATAGAACGCAACTGATGCCGACGAAATCGGTTTACGTTCACGCAGTCCGTTCACAGCATCGTGGAGTGCAACTCGTTTGAATTCTTCGGAGCTTTCGTCCTCAACCGAGAGATCGGGATCTACCACTTCTGTGCCTCCACGACAAGCCTTCCGAGGGACTGGAGCATTCCTAGATCCTTGTACTGAGATTCGCTGTCGACAGTAGATATCCTGCCTCTGAGTAGAACTGCCAAGGTGTTGCTTCCATTCGAAGCCATCGATGGTTTCGGTTCGGGGAACAAGGCATTCGGTTCATGATTGTCCACTGTCAAGAGTGTGACGCGTTGTGCGGCACCGTCGCCGCGTGTCCACACGAAATTGAGGTTGCTCCAGGTGAGTAGGAGGGAGTCGTCGACAACTGTGTACATTTCCGCGACAACTCCACGAGTCAACTCAACTCGTACGGTGGGGCTGACACGTGCGTTCTGGAGATCATAGGTCGTATTGCTCGGATAGACAGACAGAGTAGACGGGCGACGCACTTGAACAACGTCCATTTGGACGGTGCGTGGTCGCATCTGGGTGTCCCAGGCAGGGTTGGGTGTGTCAGCACGAATTGTCTGGCGAGTGAGTGCCGAGGTGGAACCGAAGTATTTTCTCGGCCAATCGTATTCGTCGGTCGAGATCTCACGCCAACCGGCGGGGACGATGAGGCGTGGATCAGCAGTCGCCGGCGGGCCTACCGAGACCGGAACGCTCTGAGTGGTGGGCACTGGCGTAAAGAACATCACGATCGCCGCGGCGAACACCACCAGGATCGTCCAGTTGCTGGTTGACGTCGAGGGATTCCGGAGCGGACGCTCGAACGGCTTCCATGACCTTCCACGTCGCTCGTACAGGTAGAAGAACCCGCCTACCAGTAACGCACTACCTATTGCTGGTAGCAGTTGGACGCTGAACAAGGGTGCAGTCGGGTACTGCCGTGAGAGGTAGTAGACCAAGGCAGCACCCAGGACGGACGAAGCGACGAACCCGGCGAATCCCCGTCTCCAGGTCCTACTGACGGCGATCGTCGTTGCGGCCGAGGCGACCAGCACCATGATGATGCTGTAGTCGAATCGTGTGCCGCCGAGTTCGGTCGCCAGCGTGCGGTAGATGAGCGGCGCCAGGACGATCGGAACAACCCAGATTGCCCAGTAGCGGTTCACCGGACGCAGCCCGAACATGAGAACCGCTGCGCTCCAGACAAATACCCATGCCGCGATTACATCGATATGCATCAATTCATAGTTCTCGGCAAAACGTGGCATGAGGAGTGCCTGTAAACCCAGAGAAACAAGTAAGCCGATACCACCGACAATCTTGTCCGTCTCACGGTCGTGGATCGGAAGGTCCGGGCCGCGTCGCAAATCTGTTCCGACGGCGGCTATCAGGCAGAGCAAAGGGAGGACAAAAACGTATCCGATGGCGGTACCGCTCGCGGTGCTCCTCCACAAATTGGTCCAGGTGGGCCAGAAAGCAAAGACTGTCGCGGCTGCAATCATCAGCCAACGTACTGTGAGGCGGGGGATAATTCCCGACTTCGTGCGTAGGTCGCGAATCTTCAAGATATGTAGTCCTATTCGAACTGGTCGTCCACTCCGGCTGTGTCGGCTGCAGCGAGGTTGTGTCAGCGAACCCGACTTTTGTCGACCTTACGTGATCGATCACAAGGTGCGAATCCGAGCACCGGCCGCTGCGGAACGGCCGAAGCCGGGCAGAAATCTCACATATTGAGACGAAGGAAAATTTTCTTTTCGGAGCCGGCTTGTTGCGAACTGGACGAGTGACCTGATCTTGTTTCGATGTTGAAGCCTGTATCAGCAAGGGCTGTAGGGCTATTCGCCTTCGAATTGCACATCGAATCGGCAATAGGGACCAAGATCCCTGCCGGGGACGTAGGTCCCCAACGGCGCAGGCACCTTCTGTCGGCGAAAGTCATCGCGTTGGTTACCAATGGAAATGATCCTCTATTCAGGCCGTATCGGTAATGCGTTGCCCTGTGGCAACCGCCTACTGACGAGTAAGGTCCTTCGCTTTGCCGCACTTTCGTCGAAGTAACACGATAGTTGCCTCTGAATCGATCTTTCGTTCTGTTGTTCCAGACGCTCCGCCTCCGAACGGTGAGAGGCAAAGCGCTTGCGTTGCGGCCACATTGGAATAGGTAGGGGTGCGGGCGACTACAGGCCTGAACTGGGGCGACTTTGCGTTTGATCCTGCGCGCGGACAGTGCTGAAATGTAATCCACTCGGAGCGTGAGAGCGTTCCGATTCTCGAACAATTGCACTCTTCGGATCGAAGCGAGCAATTTGCTGTTCCAGTGGATTGCTCAAATCTGGTGAATCACGCTCAACACCTGTCAACGACACACGGATTCAACGACACACGGATTCAACGACACACGGATTCCACGAATGAGGAAGGGACTGATCACGTGACGGCGCTCGACGTGTCCACACTGGGCAAGACCAAGCACACGCTTCCCCGCGCAGTGCCCGACCTCCGCCGCGGATCGGCTTCTCGGAGGGAATGGGAAACGGCGTACCGCAGAAGGCTGTTCCTGGGCGATTCGGTGATCATCGTGGCGACGGTTTTCTTGGCTCAATGGCTGCGATTCGGTGGAGACGGCCGTGCAGTGAGCCCCGGAATCCTCGGGCAACTCAGCTACACCGGTGTGTCAATTGCATTGGCGGCGATGTGGTTATCGTCGTTGGGGATCTTTCGCACTCGCTCGATTCGTGTGATCGGCAGCGGACCCGAAGAGTACAGACGAATCTTCGTCGCGACAGTTCGCCTCTTCGGACTCATTGCGATTGTCAGCTTGCTGTTGCAGTTGGACATCGCGCGGCTCTATCTGGCCTTCGCATTTCCTGTCGGTCTGACCGCGCTGATGGCGAGCCGCTGGATCTGGCGAAAAGTGATTGCGAGGAAGCGCTCGCGCGGCGATTTCCAGACGTCCGTCTTGGTCGTGGGAAGCCCGGTTGCAGTCAAGAAAATGGCCCAAACCTTCGAACGAGCTCCCGGTGACGGGTACCGGGTCGTGGGCGTCTGCCAACCCAGTCAACTAGGTCGTCGCGACAGAGTCATCGTGGTCGACGGCAACGAAATACCGGTCCTCGGGGACGAGCACGATGTGACCGACGCACTCGACTTGGTCGGTGCCGATGCGGTGGCGGTTACGGCGACGGAACACCTCGGCTACGACGGTATGCGGAAACTGGCCTGGGATCTGGAGTGTAAGGACGTCGATCTTGTTGTGGCACCGGGAATCCTGGATGTTTCCGGTCCGCGACTGTCGATGCGGCCGGTGGCGGGCCTTCCACTGATTCACGTCGAACGTCCGCGATACCACGGTGCTCAACGGTTCGCCAAGACAGCCTTCGACGTCGTTTTCGCATCTGTCATTCTCATTTTGATCAGTCCCGTTTTGATCGTGACGGCGTTGGCAGTCAAGTTCACCAGTCGGGGTCCTGTGCTCTATCGGTCGGAGCGAATGGGATTGGACGGGGTTCCCTTTCCGATGCTGAAGTTCCGATCGATGGTTCAGAACGCAGATACGCAGGTCGACAGCCTGCTGTCGGATAACGAGGGCGCCGGCGTCCTGTTCAAGATGCGTGACGATCCTCGGGTTACCAAGGTGGGGCGCGTCATTCGAAAGTTTTCGATTGACGAGTTGCCTCAGTTCGTCAATGTGCTCCGGCGCGAGATGAGCGTAGTTGGTCCGAGACCGCCGTTGAGGCGTGAGGTAGAGGCATACGACGGGGCCGTGAAAAGGCGACTGCTGGTCAAACCGGGTATCACCGGTTTGTGGCAGGTGAGCGGGCGCTCGGATCTTTCGTGGGAAGAAACCGTTCGGCTGGATCTGTCCTATGTCGACAACTGGTCGATGGTCGGGGACGTGAT
Source organism: Rhodococcus sp. no. 34 (assembly GCF_054589475.1). NCBI lineage: Bacteria > Bacillati > Actinomycetota > Actinomycetes > Mycobacteriales > Nocardiaceae > Rhodococcus > Rhodococcus sp. no. 34. The sequence goes on along the minus strand of NZ_BAAILK010000041.1, from coordinate 681,782 downwards.
GATCGTGGTGAAGACGCTCAAAGCCGTAATGGCTAGTGACGGCGCATACTGATCCGTTCAGTCAGTCAGTCTTTCGTATTCGTATCGCGAATCCGATTCGCCATTCCCGGCGAACTCTGCCTGGGATCCGAAGTAAGGGAACTGCGCAATGCACACTGGCCAATCGGTGGTGCTCGATGAGAACTTTGGGGGAGCAGGCTCGATGTCATCAAAAAAATACTCGATGTATCTGGCGGTGATTCCAACCTATCGGAATCCGTGCATCGAGGTGTTGCGTGAGATGGAGGAAGGAAATCTCGATATTCTGGCTTCGGACTACGGTCTGGATTCCACGGTGCGAACTGGCATCGACAAGGATTTCTACGACCGCGTTCGACGGATCGGAATCTTCGGTGACAAGCTTCTTCTTCAGGTGGGTTCTTGGAAAAATCCGCTTTCAGCGTCCGTGACTATCCTGGATTTGAACCCCCGTAGTCTCACATCGTGGAGTATTTTGGTCCTTCGACGAATAGCGCGTCGCCGTACTCTTCTTTGGGGCCATTTGCATCCCAGGCAAGGTTCTTCGTCGAAGACGGCTTTCCTTCGGAGAACGATGCGCCGCTTGTCTCAGGGGACTATTCTTTACGGGTACGCCAGTGTGGTCCCAGCCAAGCTCGAGGTTCCAGGCCAACCAGTTTGGGTTGCACCCAATTCTTTGTACAAACGCGCTGACATCAACGCTGGTAACACCGGTGAATCGCGTAAATCAATTGTCTATGTCGGCCGATTGGTTGCCGAGAAGAACGTCGATCAATTGGTTCCGGCTTTCCACCAATCAGGCCTCGTCGACGAGGGTGCCGTGTTGGAAATCGTGGGTTTCGGCAATGCGGTGGAAACGATAGAACGGCAAATTCTCGATTTAGGTCTGGAAGAGTCCGTTGTTGTACACGGACGCATTGAAAGTCCGATCGAACTTGCTGAAATCTACGCACGCTCAATCATGTCGATCTCTCCCGGATACGTCGGGTTGAGTGTCACTCAGAGTTTGGGATTCGGAGTCCCGATGCTGTACCCCGAGGACGCCCCGCACGCCCCCGAGATCGAACTTGCTGCTGTCGGTCCTATGCAGAGTTACTCACCGACGACCGAGGAGTCGCTGGCTGCGGCGCTGCGAGACTACTTCTTGCATCTTGTCTCCAATCCCGTTCCAGCGGAGAAAGTTTCAGCGAAGGTAGGGGATCTCTATTCCGCCGAAACCATGGCATCGGGGATCTCTGCTGCGTTGCGAGGTCAGGTCGTCGAATTCGACAATGAGGGATGGCCCAAGGAGATGGTCGTACGATGAGCAACCGATCACGCCTACCGTCAGGTGTCAGGCGAGCCCTTCGCGGAATAATGAATGGACTCGCAATATCGAACGGGAATGTTTCAGTAGGGCGCGACTTCAACGCCGGCCGTGGAGCCATCATCAGTGCGCCTCACCGACTGAATATCGGCGATAATGTCAGCGTCGGACCCCGAACCGTTATTCAGGTAGACGGCTCCATCGGATCCCACGTCATGATCGGAATGAACGTCTACATCGTGGGGCGCGAAGACCACGCGATCGACGAGGTGGGTATTCCGATGCTCGCGTCGACGTGGGTGGGGGACCGTCAGCCTGGTGCACGCGATTCTGTCGAAATTGGAACAGACGTATGGATAGGCGCCTGTTCGGTGATATTGAGCGGTGTGAAGATCGGTGACGGTGCGGTTATCGGAGCCGGTTCGGTCGTGACGAACGACGTCGAGAGTTTCTCGGTGAATGTCGGAGTTCCGGCACGGAAAGTCGCCGAACGATTCGAGAGTGACACGCAGAGAAGTGCACACCTGCAAGCTGTGCACGGACTGCCGTCCTGAGTTAGCTGAAAAGGGAAATGAGCACGATGGATAATCAGGGAAATAAAATCCTGATCGTGGGAATCAACTATTCTCCTGAGCCAACCGGTATCGCTCCGTACACGGAGGGTTTGGCAAATGCGATAGCGGATTCCGGTGCTGACGTCAGGGTAGTGACAGGGTATCCGCACTATCCATTTTGGCGAAAGATGGATGGCTTCTCAGGTCTGTCTTCCGTAGAGCAGTCAGAAAATCTGACGGTTCAAAGACTTCGTCATTACATCCCCCGGAATCCCAGCTTCCTGCGAAGAATTCTGATGGAGGCAAGTTTCGCTTTGAGGGCGACCTGGGCGACTCTTTTCCATCGAGCAGACCTCATACTGTGTTTAAGTCCTACACTTTTGTCCTCGGCGGCATTTGTCATCAGGACCAGGCTCCTTCGATCGCGCACACCCGTGGTGCTGTGGGTGCAGGACTTCTACGGACTGGGCGCGTCCGAGACCGGTCAGCTGAGCGGAGGCCTGTCGTCTCTCGTCGATCGAGCCGAATCCTGGATCTTGCGGAAGTCCGATCACGTCGTCGTGATCCACCCGCGGTTCGCGAAGCATGCGCAGGACAACCTCGGAGTCGACTCGAGCAGCGTCACAGTCATCAGGAACTGGACCCACCTGGATCTCTCCCAGTCTGCCTGCACCCGAGAAGATTCGCGAAAGCGATTGGGCTGGGGGCCGGAACAGAAGATAGTTCTGCATGCCGGCAATATGGGTGCAAAGCAAGGGCTCGAGAACGTGGTGAACGCCGCGCTTTTACTTGGGCCGCGCCAGTCCGACATCAAATTCGTGCTGATGGGGGATGGGAATCAGCGGGCCCATCTCGAAGAGCTGTCCGAGGGATGCACCGGGATCGAATTCATGGATCCTGTTGGCGGCGAGGACTTCACCGATGTGCTGCGAGCAGCGGACGCACTACTTCTCAACGAGTTGGCCGATCTTCGCAGTATGGCCGTTCCGAGCAAACTTACATCGTATTTCGCTTCAGGGGTACCTGTCGTCGCGGCTACATCTTCGGACAGTGCCTCCGGCGAGGAGATCGCCCTGTCCGGGGCGGGAGTACGTGTTGACGCCGGAAATCCGGAAGCATTGGTACGTGAAATAGAGATGCTGGTTTCTGACCCCGTCCGTGCCGCTCAACTCGCGCGAAACGGGGGGGAGTACGTGCACGAAACCTTGTCTCCCGGCTCTGCCACCACCGCGTTCGGTGACCTCTTCGACGGACTCATCAATCGAGACAGTTTGCCGACTCGACCGACGCAAGCCCGAGCGCGATGACACACCCGCAGCTCTCCCTCGGCGAATTCACCGGGGCAGGATACGACAAGGGACGTCCGGCATCAGTGCAGGTCGCCTGGCTCGCGGTGGCACCACTGTTCCGGGCCTGGTTCGTGCCGGCACGCATACGAGTTGCCATTCTCAGACTGTTCGGCGCTGAGATCGGTGATGGAGTCCTGATTCGGCACGGCGTGAAGATCCATTGGCCGTGGAAACTGTCGATCGGTGATAACACTTGGGTGGGTGAGGGAGCATGGATCCTCAATCTCGAACCGGTGAGTATCGGGTCGAACAGTTGTGTCTCGCAGGACGTCTTTCTGTGCGCGGGCAGTCACAGCAGACAGTCACGGACTTTCGAGTTCGACAACGGACCGATCGTCATCGGCAACGGAGTGTGGATTGCGGCCAGGTCCACAATTCTCCGCGGCACGTCGGTCGGTGACCACTCGGTTATCGGCGCAAATTGCCTTGTTACATCCGATGTTCCGGCGAGTTCGATCGTCCGCGCCCCGGTTTCGTCGATCGGACGACCATGAAGGGCGCACGACCGCGCTGCGCCGGGGTTCCGCACTCGTTCGAGTGCCCGGGTGGTGGAACATGAAGGTGATGACGAACCCCTTGGTGGTTCAGTTCACGGGAATCGCCGGCGGACGTCTTGTCGGTGCGTTGATTCAGGCACTGAGTATGGTCCTACTCGCGCGTATCTCCGGTCCGTCCGGCTTTGGAATCTTCGCTGCGGCTTATGGTGTCGGACTGGTGCTTCAGACCATTCTGAACTTCGGGTTCACCCCATTTCTGGTTCGGATCCGTGCGTTGGGTGACCAGGAACCCCTCATCGCGTCGACCTTGGAGTTCTCGCGCCGCGCCAACCTGGCCGTCGGTGCATTGCTGGCATTTACCGCGGCGGTAGCCGCGGTCTTCGAGCCGAAGCTTTGGTTCGTAGTGCCGTTGACAGCTTGGGTTGTTCTGGACAATTACGTCGAGACGCTGCTCTCGCTACCACTCGCTGACGGGAATACCTGGCAGAACGCGGTGTCGTTGCTCCTCCGGCGAGCACTTGCTCTCGTTTTTGTTGCGGCCGCTTGGCTCGCAGGAGTCGACGCAGTGTTCTGGTATTCCGTGGGCCTCGCGTTCTCTTCGATGATCGCTGTCTTCGTGGCCATTCGGCTCGGACCGGCGATCACTCGTGTCAGATCGAGACGCTCGTACAAGTCGATCATTGGCAAGTCTTCGCACTTCTGGTTGAATTCCGTTGCTACTCAGACGCGCAACTTCGACGTACTGCTGGTTGGACTTGTCACGTCACCGGCCGTCTCCGGAATCTACGGCGTGACGAGTCGTATCACCACGCCGTTGCGGCTGATTCCCACATCGTTTGCGGCAGTTCTCATGCCTGCGGCGGCGCGCTCGACGACCGGGCGAATCACCCAGGGCATTCTGCGACCCGCGATGTACGTATGCATCGCAAGCGCGGTGATCTTCGGTGTGATCGCAGCTGCCATACCTGAACTCGTTCCACCGATTTTGGGCGATGCGTACGTAGACGCGGTACCGGTAATGCAGGTCGTCTGCTTCAGTTTGATCTTCGCAGCGATCTCGTCCCAATTGAATGCGATCCTGCAAGGTACGGGCAGAGTTGAAATCGTCTCCTACATAACGGTTGTGAGCACCTTGATCTGCCTCGTCGGAATCGTGCTGGCTGCCCCCCGTTACGGGGCGCTCGGAGCGGGGTGGTCGCTCTCGCTCAGCTATGTACTTCAAACCGCATTGCTGACCTGTGTCGTTGTCGTTGCAATGAGGAGGGATCCCCATGCGTAGGTTCTTCATGAGTATCGCAGCAGCTCAGGGCAATCTGGGTGACATCGAGATACGCCGAACAGCAGTCGACTACATGCGTGAACTGGGATTCAAACCCGTTGTCTTTTCGGGCAGTATGAGCGCGGAGTACGTCGATGCCTTCGATTGGGAACCAACCGACGAGGTCATGGATTCGGGTATCAGCTTCTGGCGAGCGATTTTGTCCGATACGGTGCGCCGAAAGCGGGCAGTGATCGTGATGGCACCTGGGCCGGCGGTTCTGGGGGCATCAGCAGCAAGCGTCGTCAAGCACTCGTTGTTGGTGACAGTCTTTGCGGTGCTTCGCATGTTCGGTACACGAGTCCTCGTTTTGGGACGGTCGATCGAGGTACGAAGCCCAATGGCGGCAGTACCCGAGAAGATCCTCGTCGGCGTAGCCGACGTCTACGCGGCACGTGACAAAAGGACGTGTGAGTACCTGCGAGGTAAGAGTCGGTTCTATCCCGATCTCGCGTTCGGGGCCGGTGTATCCGACGGAGCGAAGTCTGCTGGCCGAGAATCTGCGCGCCGAGAAATAGCCTTGCTTTCACTTCGGCATGACCGACCGGTGAACTACGCGACCCTTCGGTCGATCCAAAGTCAGTTCGCGGCAGATGGTTTGGATTTGATGGCCTGTTGCCAGGTTGTCGAGGACGACAGCCACAACCGCGAAGTTGCTGCGACGCTGGGTATTCCCTACGTGGGATGGGACGATGACACGACCCATCGGCAACAGGAGTCCGCTGTCCGCGCCCTGTACGAGCGCGCCGCCGTAACCGTCAGTGACCGCCTCCATGTTTTGATCCTGAGCGCTCGAGGCGGATCGATACCGGTGATGTCGGGTAGTAGTTCGGTACCGAAGCTGAGGGATTCGCTGGAACCGGTACTCGCACCGCAGGCCTCCTGGATGGACGATGCGACGGGTGGCAGCTTGAATCTAGGGCACGACGAATCTACCCGAATCTCTCGCGGAATGGATTCCGCTGCCGCGGAACTGGAGGATCTGAGATCGCGGATCAAGGAGGCAGTAATGCCGTGAGGGTTTCTCAGTTCTGGTTGTGGGTTCGCTGCTCCCACACAACACAATTCGGCCGATGACTACTCGCAGACAAGTATCTGCTTCGAGGACGGAGTTTCAAGTGAAACGTGCACTGATTACCGGAATTACAGGCCAAGACGGTTCATACCTGGCCGAGCTGCTGTTGAGCAAGGGATACGAGGTCCACGGACTTATTCGTAGATCGTCCACGTTCAATACAGCTCGAATCGATCACATGTATGTGGATCCCCACACGCCGGATGCAAAACTGTTCCTTCATTACGGAGATCTCAGCGACGGGGCGCGTTTGGTCACTCTTCTCGCACAGATACGCCCGGACGAGGTCTACAACCTCGCAGCGCAGTCCCATGTACGGGTAAGTTTCGACGAGCCCGAACATACCGGAGACACGACGGGAATCGGGTCGATCAGGTTGCTCGAAGCAGTCCGGATGGCTGGTCTCGAATGCAGGTTCTACCAGGCGTCCAGTTCCGAGATGTTCGGTGCGACACCGCCTCCGCAGGACGAGCAGACTCCCTTCTATCCGCGATCGCCGTACGGTGCGGCGAAGGTGTACTCGTACTGGATCACCAAGAACTACCGCGAGGCGTACGGGATCTTTGCCGTGAACGGAATTCTGTTCAACCACGAATCTCCGCGGCGAGGCGAAACATTCGTAACTCGCAAGATCACGCGGGCGGTGGCGCGGATCAAGGCCGGCCTGGAAAACGATTTGTACATGGGTAATCTCGATGCAATCCGCGACTGGGGTTACGCGCCGGAGTACGTGGAGGGAATGTGGAGGATGCTTCAGGCCGACGAGCCGGACGATTACGTGCTCGCGACAGGCGGTAACTACTCGGTCAAGGATTTCCTGACGGTGGCCTTCGAGCACGCCGGGTTGAACTGGGAAGATCATGTGCGCTTCGACGAGCGCTATCTGCGGCCGACGGAAGTAGATGCGTTGATCGGAGATGCAGGTAAGGCGGAGCAGAAGCTCGGCTGGAAGGCGACTGTACATACCCCCGAGCTGGCTCGAATCATGGTCGATGCGGACATCGAGGCTCTGACGTGTGAGGGCAAGCCCTGGATCGACCGCCCGAACCTGGTGGATTGGGAGCACGCTCGATGACGGGGGAGTACGCGCAGAAGTCCCTCGATCGGAACGATGCGGTGTACGTCGCGGGCCATCGTGGACTCGTGGGTTCAGCGATCTGGCGTCGTTTGGAGGCCGACGGTTTCAATCGCCTTGTCGGTCGCACGTCCGCCGAACTCGATCTTCGCGACCGCGGTGCCGTGTTCGAGTTCTTCGCCGCTGAGAGGCCGAAGAACGTGGTCCTCGCGGCAGCCAAAGTGGGCGGGATACTGGCGAACAGCACACTGCCGGTGGACTTCATCTCCGACAACCTTCGCATCCAGGTGAACGTGATGGACGCGGCGGCCGAATTCGACGTAGATCGCCTGCTGTTCCTCGGATCATCCTGCATCTACCCGAAATTCGCTCCTCAACCGATTCGCGAAGAATATCTGCTGACCGGTCATTTGGAACCCACGAACGATGCATATGCCATCGCCAAGATCGCGGGAATCCTGCAGGTACAGGCTGTTCGCAAGCAGTTCGGGCGTCCGTGGATCTCCGCGATGCCGACCAATCTCTACGGCCCGGGTGACAACTTCTCTGCCAAGGGCTCTCATGTGCTGCCGGCCCTCATCAGACGCTTCGACGACGCGCGCCGTGATGGAGCTGCTTCAGTCGTGAACTGGGGCAGCGGGACGCCGAGGCGCGAGTTTCTCCACGTCGACGACATGGCGGATGCCTGCCTTCATTTGCTCGACCACTATGACGGAGCAGAACACGTCAATGTTGGTACAGGCGAGGACCAGAGCATCGCGGAGATCTCTGCGATCGTGGCGGACGAGATCGGGTTCGACGGCGAGATCGAATGGGATCATTCGAAACCTGACGGGACGCCGCGGAAGTTGCTTGACATCGGGAAGCTTCGAGATTTGGGGTGGCAGCCCAGGATTGATCTTCGTGCGGGGATCGCATCGACCGTGGAGTGGTATCGACAGAACGTCGATTCGATCAGGACATGAAGTACTACAGCATTATTCGACGTAAACTCGACTTCGACAGGCAGACATCGTTATGACTTCTCGTATTGCGGTATTCGGCACAGGCTACCTCGGGGCGACACACGCAGCTTGCATGGCCGAGTTGGGTCATGAGGTTCTCGGGGTGGATGTTGATCCGAACAAGCTCGCTATGCTCGAAGCTGGGGAGGTTCCTTTCTACGAACCGGGACTCGAGGAAGTACTGCGCCGCAACATAGCCGCGGGACGTCTTCGATTCACGGCTTCCTACGAGGAGGCCGCAGAGTTCGCCGACATCCACTTCCTCGGCGTCGGTACGCCGCAGAAGAAGGGGGAGTTCGCGGCCGACATGCGTTTTGTCGATTCGGTGATCGAGACACTCGCACCCCTCTTGACCAGGCCGACCGTAATCTTTGGGAAATCAACTGTGCCAGTTGGTACAGCAGAGCGATTGGGTGCGCGGGCACGGGAGCTGGCGCCTGCCGGACAAGACGTCGAGGTGGCGTGGAACCCGGAATTTCTCCGGGAAGGCTACGCGGTCAAGGACACGCTTCACCCGGACCGGCTTGTGCTCGGGGTCGACCGCAATCGCCCCGGACGTGCGGAATCGGTTGCGCGTGAAGTGTACGAGCAACTCTTGAACGAAGGTATTCCCTTTGTTGTGACCGACCTTGCGACTTCGGAGTTGGTCAAAGCATCAGCCAATGCATTTCTGGCAACGAAGATCTCGTTCATCAATGCGATCTCGGAGGTGTGCGAGGCTTCAGGTGCGGATGTGACCGTTCTTGCCGATGCCATCGGCCACGACGAGAGAATTGGTAGGCGATTCCTCAACGCCGGAATCGGTTTCGGTGGGGGCTGCTTACCGAAGGACATCCGTGCTTTCATGGCACGTGCTGGTGAGCTGGGAGCAGATCAAGCACTCACTTTCCTACGCGAAGTCGACAACATCAACATGCGTCGTCGTACTCGGATGGTCGAACTGGCTCGAGAAGCGTGTGGTTCTCTACTCGGAGCCAATGTGGCGGTTCTCGGTGCAGCCTTCAAGCCTGACTCCGACGACGTGCGCGACTCACCTGCGCTGAACGTTGCCGGGCAGATTCAGCTGCAAGGCGCTGCCGTCAATGTCTATGACCCGAAGGCGATGGGAAACTCGAAGGCGTTGTTCCCCACCCTCACTTACACTTCGAGTGCACTTGAAGCGTGTGCAGGCGCTGATGTCGTCTTGGTTCTGACCGAGTGGACCGAGTTTCGAAAGTTGTTGCCGTCGGACCTCGAACCTGTCGTCCGCAAGAAGGTCATCATCGACGGACGTAACTGTCTGGAACCGACCACCTGGCGCGACGCAGGGTGGACCTACCGAGGTCTCGGAAGGCCGTAAACCGGTGAAACCTTCACGGAGGGTGGGTGTTGTAGGCATCGAGGGGAAGTGGCCGTGTGCCCGGGACCAAAGTCCGTCGGCGAGCGAGCTGTGGCCGGGGGAGATGCTGGGATAGCCGCTCGTGCATCGCAGGGTGAGGGGTATGTTGCCTTGTTCGGTTGGTATGCATCAACTTCCGACGGCAAGTTGCGTAGTTGGTCGTCGACGGACGTTGGTCCTACGGCCCGCTGTGGTATGTGACCCTTTCATGGTCGGCACGGTCGACTGACGATGTCTAGGAAGTTTCGAGGCTCCGTTGCGGTGGTGAAAAGACCAATGACGCAGTAGAGTTCAGCCTGGCTGCACGTTGTGTCTGCTCTGAGCGATGTGCGAGTGGGCCCGATGTCAGTGTCGCGTGTTCGCCACTTCCCGATCAAGCATCGGCCAGGAAGTGAGATGTGTGAGATGCCGTGAAGGCCTCTCCCCCCTGGCTGTTTCGGCAAATACCTCGCGCTGTGACGCAGGGACACGCGATAGAAGATTGGCTGCCTCGTTCAGCCTGCATTGAGTGCAGCGGCTCGACAGCGGCTGTCGATTACTACTCGAAGACGTGATACGTGTTCGAGCCGAAGGAGATTCGACGATGGATGTACGGGACTACCTGAAGATTTTGCAGGCACGGTGGAAGATAGTCGCTGTCGTCACTGTGGTCGTGATCTTGGGCGCATTGGGCGCCTCGTTGATTGCCACGCCGATCTACCAGGCTTCCACGCGCCTGTTCGTGTCGACTTCTGCCGGAACAACCGTGAACGAGGCTTACCAAGGTAACCAACTCTCACAGCAGTTGGTCACTTCCTACGCCAAGCTCCTTACCGGCGAGACACTGGCACAGAGAACGATCGATTCAGTCGGGCCCGATCGACTCGGTGGGCTTTCCGCTGCGGAGATTTCGTCCAAGGTGACCGCCACATCGGCGCCGGATACAGTACTGCTCGATTTGAGCGTGCAAGATGCGTCGCCTGAACTGGCACGTGAAATCGCAAATGCGCTCTCGGACGAGTTTGTCGTGATGGTCAAAGATCTGGGTACGCCCGCAAATGGCGGAACAGCACCTGCGCGCGTCGTTGTCGAACAGCGAGCACAAACTCCCGCGGAACCGGTGTCGCCGAAGACTTCGCGGAACGTGGCGCTCGGTGCCGCGATCGGGCTTCTGCTGGGGATCGGGTTGGCTGTGGTGCGTGATCGCCTGGACAACACCGTCAAAGAGCGCAAGGTGGTCGAAGACATCGCCGGCGCGGCGATGGTGGGAACAATTCCGTTCGACAAGGAACGCGAAGTTCATCAAGCGATCAACTTCCACGAGGGCAACTCCGCAAGTGCCGAGGCGTACCGCGAGCTGCGAACCAATCTGCAGTTCCTTGCCGTGGATCGCCCACCGAGTGTCATCGTCGTTACGAGTTCTCTTCCCTCCGAGGGAAAGACCACGACTGCGGTGAACATCGCACTCGTGTTGGCCGAGGCAGGCAAGAAGGTGTGTCTCGTCGAAGGTGACCTCCGTAAGCCTCGCGTTTCGAAGTACCTCGGACTTATCGGAAGCGTCGGTCTGAGCTCGGTCCTGGCCGGGCAAGCAGATCTCGACGACGTACTTCAAGTCACGAGCAATGCTGACCTGACGGTTCTTGCCTCAGGTCCGATTCCTCCGAACCCGAGCGAACTGCTGGGGACTGACACTGCCCATGCGGTCTTTACCGATCTCCGCAGAAGGTTCGACTACGTCATCATCGACGCCTCGCCGTTGCTTCCGGTTACGGATGCTGCAGTTCTTTCAGCGCTGGCGGATGGTGCGCTAGTGATTGCTCGTCACGGCACGACGAAGAGGGAACAGCTGAGCAGGGCGGTCGGCAATCTCCACAGTGTGGGCGCGACAATTCTCGGCACTGTCATCACGATGACCCCGCTGAACGGTCGTGGTGTCTACGAGTACAAGTACTATTACGATTCCGATCCGGTTGTCGCTGACGTGGCCGTGGGAGGTTCCGTGGACAGCAATCCAGTCGGCGAACGAAGGGTAACGTCGACAGTCAACTGATCTGGTCGTACGTTAAATCCCGACGCCTCGCAGGGCCCTCGAGCAATGCTCGAGGGCCCTTCTGTATGTGGTGAATCGGACGCAATTCTCTAGTCGGGTCCTCTGAGTCTGCGACGCGCACTCCGGAATGCAGGTTCATCGGCCGTCGCAGTAATCGGGTAGGCACGGGCATGCGGGATGCGACGCTGCGGTCTGAGCTGTCCCTGCTTGACCGGTGCCGCTATGACATCGAACATCGCTGCTATAACCGTCGAATTGGTTGCGTACGAGTCCTTGTGGGCGTCCTGGCTGAGTCGTGCGACGAGTGGGGCGGGCCCATAGGCGGATCAGCCCGGTTCGGCGTTGTGGGTTGCGCACGGTCTCAGGCTCGACCTTGCATCCCGCGATGCGTTCGGGCAGTTGGTGTGAGAGTTGCTGGCGCAGCCTAGTGCAGTACCGGGACGCGATATCGACCCTGCCGCCGACTGATGGATCGTTCGAGGCGGCAGATACCTTGGTGCTATCCAGTTGCGACACAGCTTGAACGAGTTCTGGGCCCGATGTCCGTGGCCACACCGGCTGCTGTAACCGTCCTCGGAATCCTCGGAGCCCTTGGCGCTTCTCTTCTTTCGACACCGATCTACCAGGCTTCGAGCCGGTTGTTCGTTTCGACGTCGGCGGGTACCTCGGTCAACGAGGCACTGCAGGGCAGTCAACTTTCACAGTAGCGAGTTCTGTCCTATACAAAACTCCTGACCGGCCGAACACTCGCACAGCAGACGATCGACGAACTGGGACCGAGGGTGGTCGGCGGGATGTCGGCTGAAGAGTTGGCTTCCAAGGTCACTGCGACGTCGGCGCCCGACACTGTGTTGATCGACCTCGCAGTCAAGGACGCGTCACCGGAACTCGCACGCGAGATCGCGAACACTCTCTCATCCGAATTCGTGGCATTGGCAAAGGAACTGGAGACACCCGAGAACGGCGGAACACCGCCTGCACGTGTGGTCGTCGAACAGCAGGCTCAACAGCCGACTGTTCCGGTGTCACCCAAGACTTCGCGCAACCTCGCGCTCGGCGCAGTGGCGGGACTGGTTGTGGGGATCGCGCTTGCGTTGATTCGTGATCGACTCGACAACACGGTGAAAGATCGTCGAACTGTAGAAGAGATCGCGAGTTCGGCGATGGTGGGCACGATCCCGTTCGACAAGGACGTCGAAGTCAATCACGCGATCGCTTTCAGTGACGGAAGTTCCGTGAGTGCCGAAGCCTTCCGTGAATTGCGCACCAACCTTCAGTTCCTCGAGGTGGACCATCCACCGCGTGTCACCGTCGTCACGAGTTCGCTTCCCTCCGGAGGTAAGACGACCACGGCCGTGAACATCGCTCTCGTCTTGGCGGAGGCCGGCAAATCAGTGTGCCTGATGGAAGGCGACCTCCGGAAGCCGCGAGTATCGAAGTATTTGGGATTGCTCGGAAGTGTCGGCGTCAGTTCGGTGCTCTCCGGTCAAGCGACGCTGGACGATGTGCTTCAGCCGACCGAGTTCGACGGGCTGACAGTGCTCGCCTCCGGACCGATCCCGCCGAACCCGAGCGAACTACTCGGCACGGACACGGCCAAACATGTTCTCGAGGAACTGCGGGCGCGATACGACTACGTCATCATCGACGCCTCGCCGTTGCTACCCGTCACGGATGCCGCGGTCCTGGCCGCGATGTCGGACGGTGCACTTGTGATCGCCCGACACGGCTCCACGAAGCGCGATCAACTGGCGTGCGCGGTCGGAAACCTACAGAGTGTGGGTGCGCACGTCCTGGGCACTGTCATCACGATGACGCCGTCTCGCGGACGCAATGCGTACGAGTACAGCTACTACGAGTCGGACAAGTCGTTACCACAGTTGACTGCGGTGACCTCGCTCAGAGCTCACCGAAGCGAAGTCGGCTGAGCAGCGGGCCGAGGAGATCGGCGATCTCAAGTCCGATCTCGTGAAACACGTTCTCTTCCTTACCCATCGGATCCATGACGTCCTCGGGTTCGGTGGCACGAAATCGGGGTCTGGCGGCGGCGAGGTCCTCGACAGTTCCTGCATCTGCGAGCGAGCCCAACCGTGCGGCTTCTCGAAGTGTGAACGTGCGCTTGAGCCGCGCCGGAGCCATCGCCAGGACTTTGTCTCGCTGACTTTCGGTCATCGTGAGAATGAGGTCGGCGTCCGAGGCCAGCGCCGTTGTCATGCGTCGGGCTTGAAACTCCGTGGGGTCGCCGCCGAGCCCCGCGAGAACCCTCGCAGCAGTCGGCTCGATCGGGTGTCCGACCATCGCCCGGGTTCCGGCACTCGACGCGGTGAATCCGGTGACCCCGGCTTCGGCGGCATAAGCACGTGCAAGGCGTTCGCCCGTGGGTGATCGGCAGATGTTTCCCGTACAAACGAAGAGAACGTGCATGGCAGAAGCATAGGTTGCACACGCGACGCACTCGTCGTACGCCCGATGTTGGTTTCGCGCCCACCTGGCGTACGCGTTTCGGAAAGTTCGGACGCATACCAACAACACATGAAGATGACCGTGTTCGGAACGGGATACCTGGGGGCGACCCACGCAGTGTGTATGGCCGAACTTGGCCACGACGTGCTGGGAGTCGACATCGACCAGTCCAAGGTCGACAAGTTGTCTCGTGGGGAGGTCCCGTTCTTCGAGCCGGGTCTGACCGACATGCTGGAGAAGAATCTGGCGTCGGGTCGGCTGCAGTTCACGACTTCCTACTCCGATGCCGCGGATTTTGCGGACATCCATTTCGTCGGTGTGGGGACGCCCCAGAAGAAGGGGGAGTACGCCGCAGATCTGAGTCATGTTCATTCGGTGATCGACATGTTGGCGCCGTTGTTGCGAAAGCCTTCGCTGATAGTCGGGAAGTCGACGGTGCCGGTAGGCACGGCAGCGGCTCTCGGCGAGCGACTCCGAGCGACTGCGCCGGCGGGTGGCTCGGTAGAGGTGGCCTGGAATCCGGAGTTCCTGCGTGAAGGACACGCGATCGCGGACACCTTGAGCCCTGACCGGTTGGTTCTGGGGATCGATCGTGACCGGCCGGGAAACGCCGAAGGCGTTCTTCGCGAGGTGTATGCCGAGATACTGGGCGCGGGGGTGCCGTTCCTCGTGACCGATCTGGCGACGTCCGAGTTGGTCAAGGGATCTGCGAACGCGTTTCTCGCGACCAAGGTGTCCTTCATCAATGCGATTGCGGAGGTGTGCGAGGCGACCGGCGCCGACGTCACGATGTTGGCCGACGCTCTCGGGTACGACGCTCGGATCGGTAGACGGTTCCTCAATGCGGGCTTGGGGTTCGGCGGTGGGTGCCTGCCGAAGGACATTCGGGCGTTCATGGCACGCGCCGGGGAGTTGGGTGTCGACCAGGCGCTGTACTTCCTCCGCGAGGTCGACAGCATCAACATGCGACGACGGACAAAAGCTGTGGAACTGGTGACGGCAGCCTGCGATGGCAGTTTGCTGGGAGCTAACGTGTCGGTGCTGGGAGCTGCGTTCAAGCCCGAATCCGACGATGTGCGCGATTCGCCTGCGCTCAACGTTGCAGGAATGATGCAGTTGCACGGGGCGGCGGTCACCGTTTTCGATCCGAAGGCAATGGATAATTCTCGCCGACTGTTTCCCACCCTTCACTACGCAACCTCCACGTCAGAAGCTTGCAGGAATGCTGATGTGGTCTTGATCGCCACTGAATGGGACGAGTTCGCCTCACTCGTGCCCGCCGATTTGGAACCACTCGTTCGGCGGCGGGTGATCGTTGACGCCAGAAATTGCCTCGATCCGGACCTGTGGCGCTCCGCCGGTTGGAACTATCGCGGATTGGGGCGGTAGGTCGAACGTCCAGGTAGCGAAAAAATAGCTGCGAGAAGGCCTTAGGTGAGATGCGCGAACCTCGCAGACCATGCCCAGTGGGTAGACTTCCGGCCGGGGAATGACGGGGTCTGGTGACGGAACCCGTCGACGGTCGACGAAGGTGGATCATGAACTTGGTTTTGGGTGTGACGGTGGGAGCCAGCGCTGTGCGTTTGGCGCGCCCGGGGACGCCCGACCACAGTGGTCCGGTGTTCCGATCCAGAGCGGTCGATCGAGGCCGCGAGATTCCCGAGGAAGTCGCAGCGGAGGCAACCGGCGTGGCCTTGACCGAGAATGCCGACCTCGGCAGCAATACGGTCGTCGCTTACCGGGATCAAGCGCAGGCCGGAGCACTCCAAACAGCGTTCGAACAGAAAGGCATCGACAACTTCGAGCTGGTTCCCGAAGTAGTCGCGACGCTTCGAATGCTCGAGGAGTCCGGTGCGTTGACCGACCAGAGCACACTCGTCGTCGTCGACATCGGTAGTTCTGGATCGACGATCAGCATTGTGGACAGGCAGATGCGGTCTACCGTCGTCACCGCCCGGTCGACGCGGGTCAGTGGAGATCACTTCGACGAGCTCGTCTACTCGGATCAGACCGTGCGTCGCCGTATAGCTACGCCGGCCGACCCGGGCGGCGATGCCGAACTGCAGGCGCGATGCCGACTCGCGAAGGAACAGCTGTCCTCACGAAGTGCGGTGTGCCTGCCCGGCCCCGGCGGGCTTCTCCTGCTGTCGCGGGAAGTTTTCGATTCGTTGGTCGTCACGTCGGTGGAGGCCTTCGCACGCGAGATACGAGAGGTCATCGCAACGTCCGGCCGTAACCCCGACGCGATTCTCCTGATCGGTGGCGGTGCACGCATTCCGATCGTGCGGGCGACCCTCGCCGCGTGGCTGGAGTGCCCCCTCATCGCGCCCGAGCAGCCGGAACTCGTGACTGCTCAAGGCGCTGCGCTGATCGCGGAGTCGTCGATGACGCCATCGGCGCGCGCGGTATCTGCCCCGGTTCAAGTTCCGGCTGTAGCGCCGATCTTTGCGCCGTATCCGATCCACACCCCGGCGGAGGTACCCGTTCCGGTTCAGGCGTTCAGCCACGGAGGGGTCGCAACGCTCGCGGAATCGGAGCGGCCGAATGCGTTGTCCGAAGTCACTTCCGGCACGAAGTCCGTTCCGCAAGAACAGGTGCCGAGCCCTTACGCGGCGGAACTGCCTCAGCCGCGACCGAACCGGCACGAGCAACGATTCGATCCGGCCGCAGATCTCGTGGTCGCCGACAGCGACCGGGCCACGGACGGATTCAGCACAGAACGTGACGCAGACACCGAGGCCGTGATGGTTGACGCCCAGGCGTACTCGGCGATGTACGAAGGCGAGGCACCCGGGGCAGGGGCCGCACACCCGTCCTGGCTCGCCGGGACACAACCCGTTGAATCGACATCCAAAGAGGCGAGAAACCCGCTACGGTTCGCGGGCCTCGGCGCCGGTGTGATCGCGGCGATCGTGATCGTGGGGCTGGGATTGGGCTACGGAGGAAAGGTCTTCGATTCCGAGGACGCCGGACCCGTGGCAACCGAGGTGACCACGACGGCACCGACGACCACGACTACTCCGCCGCCGACGACCACAACGACCCCGCCCCCGACGACGACGGAGGAAGCCCCTCCGGTCGTCGAGGCTCCGCCAGTCGTGCAGGACACTTACGTGCCTCCCGCGCCCGCGCCCGCGCCGCCACCGCCGGCGATCTACATCCCGGGGCTTCCGCCGATTCTGTTGCCGGTTCTCCCACCGATTCCCGGACTCTGAGGCTCGTTTTCAGCGTTTGGAGTGTCGGCCACCTGACGTGGGGCCGGCCTTGACCGCACTACCGGGTGGCCGAGCCAGAATCACAGCGATAGCAGTAGTGAGCGGAACAGATAGAGCCAGAGCAATCCCGCCGACCGCGGACCGTACGATTTCGATCGCTACAGCGTCACCGACCAGGACGTCCTGAAGAGGGCGCCCGCTGACGCTGAAGAGCAGTAGCAGTGGCAGCGCCCCACCCGCGTACGCGAGAACCAAGGTGTAGACCGTGCTGGCGATGTGATCACGTCCGACCCGCATCGCACCGCCGAAGACTTTTCGACGGGACGCATGCTTGTCGAGTTCGGCCAACTCGAATGCCGAGGATGCCTGGGTGATGGTGACGTCGTTGAGAACGCCGAGCGAGCCGATGATGAAGCCCGCCAGCAGCAGGCCGGTGATGTCTATGTGCTCGATATAGGTCTGAACATTGGTGTTCTGCTCTTCAGACAAACCGGTGAGGTGTGTCAGTTCAATGCAGAGGTAGGAGAGAACCGCGGCGAGCACCATGGCGGCAAGGGTGCCGAGCAAAGCAGAACTGGTCTTGAGTGAGACCCCGTGCGCCAGATAGAGAACCGCGTACAAGATCACCGCCCCGGCGACCAGCGCAACCGGTATCGCAGGCTTGCCGTCGAGCAGAGCGGGTAGGAGAAACCCGACGACTACGCCGAAGGCGATCACCAGGCCGACGAGTGCGCGCAGCCCTCTCCACCGTGCGACTGCGATGATGACGACGGCGAACGCGATGACGATCAACGCCAGCGGGAGCCCACGCGAATAGTCTTCGAAGGAGTACTGCGTGTTTCCGTTCGGGTCGGTCTGACGCACCAGGCGAATGTGGTCACCCACGCGAAGGTCCGGCTGACCGGCGCCCGGAATGACCTCGAGCAATGTCTTCGTTCCGGCATTCGGCCCGGATTCGATATCGACGATACTTCGCTGGCACTGGTAGGCGGAGGTAGGCGGCGGTTGCGGGGCACCGACGAATACCCTTCCGGCAGAGGAACTTCCGCAGTCACCGAGATCCTGCATCGTGACGGTGCCCGCCTCGGTTTCCACCGAGCTGCCGTCGGCATTCTGGAAGGGGAGTGGGACGGGAATGGTGTTCTTGTCCGGCCACAGTGCGACAGCTGCCGCGACGACGACCATGCCGATGACGACGAGCAACCCGATGACGACGCGTGATGCGGTGGGGCCGATCTGAATGGGGCCACCGTGGCCGTGGCCGTGACTCATCGGAAACTGAGTGTCGGACTGGGGATTTGCACCGGTGCAATGTTATCGGCTCCGAAGCGAATGGTCAGCTTCTGACGGCAGTGTCGGTGAAAGGCAGTGTCGCTACAAGGCAGAGTCGGCGAAAACCGGTGCTACCGATGAGGGGTTGTGAAACTGGGATTGGTCGAGCTGGGTGGCGGGGAACAGGGGGGGTTGTCCCCGCCACCAACCTGGTATCCACAGGGGGGGGAGGGATACCAGGTGCTCGCGGCACCGAAGTGCTGCTAACTAATGTACCGAATTTCAAACCGATTTGGCGCGTTGTCCAACTACCAATTTCACAACGAATCACGTACCGGTTGGACCGTTTTCACATCGGGGCAGGTCACTAAATAGTTAAAGAGTCAATCAAACCGCATGGTTTGCGAAAAATGTGACCAAGGTCGCACAAATGCCCCGCAGTTTTACGTTTACGGGGCATTTGTACAACGAATTGTTTACTCGATTTCAGCCGGATTCAGCGTGAGAATCTACTGTTTGTAACTGGTGAGGAAGTTGCCGAATCGCTCGATGGCCACGGCGAGATCTCGGGCCCACGGAAGGGTGACGATCCGAAGGTGATCGTGATTCGGCCAATTGAACCCGGTGCCTTGAACCATCAGGATCTTCTCCTGGAGAAGCAGGTCCTGAACCAATTTCTCGTCGTCGTGGATCTCGTAGACGTTCGGATCCAGACGAGGGAACGCGTAGAGCGCGCCGCGAGGCTTCACACACGAAACGCCCGGAATCATGTTCAATCGCTCCCAAGCGACGTCGCGCTGCTCGAGCAGGCGGCCGCCGGGCAGGATCAGGTCTTCGATGCTCTGGTGACCGCCGAGGGCGACCTGAATGGCGTGCTGTCCGGGGACGTTGGGGCACAGACGGGTCGACGCCAAGAGATCGAGTCCCTCGAGGAAGCCGGCCGCGTGATCCTTCGGGCCCGTGATTGCCACCCAGCCGGAGCGGTAGCCGGCGACGCGGTAAGCCTTCGAGAGGCCGTTGAACGTCAGGCACAGCAGATCAGGGGCAAGTGTTGCCAGCGAGATGTGCTTGGCGTCGTCGTAGAGGATCTTGTCGTAGATCTCGTCGGCGAGCAGCAGAAGCTGATGCTTGCGTGCCAGATCGACCAACTGCTGCAGAACCTCCATCGAGTACACCGCACCCGTGGGGTTGTTCGGGTTGATGACGAGGAGAGCCTTGGTCTTGTCGGTGATCTTGGATTCGATATCGGCGATATCGGGATTCCAGTCGTTGGCCTCGTCGCAGAGATAGTGGACGGGCGTGCCTCCGGACAAGCTCGTCATCGCAGTCCACAGGGGGTAGTCCGGTGCTGGGATCAGAACCTCGTCGCCGTTGTTGAGGAGGGCCTGCATGGTCATCGTGATCAGCTCGGAAACACCGTTGCCGAGGTAGATGTCGTCGACGTCGAGCTCGGGGAAGCCGGGAACCAACTCGTAACGCGTCACGATTGCGCGCCGCGCCGACAGAATGCCCTTCGACTCCGAATAGCCCTGTGCATAGGGCAGGGCGGCGATCATGTCCCGCATGATCACATCGGGGGCGTCGAATCCGAACGGTGCCGGGTTGCCGATGTTGAGCTTGAGGATCCGGTGTCCTTCCGCCTCCAACCGGGCGGCATGCGCGTGCACCGGTCCACGGATTTCGTACAGGACGTTCTGGAGCTTCGACGACTGCTCCAGCTCGCGCTGCGGCTGACGGTGGCGGACGGGTTCTGGTGTGCTCACGAGTTACATGATTCCACCACTGTGCAAGTGCATTGTCGGGGACCGTGTCGCACGCCCCGTTGGCTATTGTCGAGCGATGACCCCCAGCGAGCAGATTGCAGCCCCGTACGGATCGTGGACTTCTCCGATCGGAGCAGCTGATCTGGCTGCAGGTGGGCACCCTGTCGAGGGTGGACGATACGTCGGTGACGAGATCTGGTGGGCTGAACTTCGTCCGACCGAGGGTGGTCGGACCTCGATCCGTCGATCT
>NZ_BAAILK010000041.1:653141-661139 GCF_054589475.1 Rhodococcus sp. no. 34 | reverse complement strand
GGTCTCGACAACCAACCCGTCGACATCCTCCCCGCGCCGTGGAACGCGCGAACCAGGGTTCACGAGTACGGCGGTGGCGCCTGGACGGTCACCGAGTCCGGAAAACTGGTCTTCAGTGAATTCTCCGATCAACGGGTGTACATCCTCGAAGGAGTCACTCCACGGGCTCTGACGCCCGAACCGGCGTCGCCGGCCGCGTGGCGATACGCAGACCTGCAGATCGTGAACGGCGAGGTGTGGGCGGTTCGGGAAGCGCACGCGGAGGACGGGGCGATCACTCGCGATATCTGCGCGATTCCGCTGGACGGTTCCGGCAACATCCGCTCGATCGTCGGCGGCTCGGACTTCCTCTCGTCACCGAGGCTTTCGCCGAGTGGAATCAAGATCGCCTGGATCGCATGGAACCATCCGCAAATGCCCTGGGACGGTACCGAACTGCGGGTAGCTCCACTCGTCGACGGCGTCGCTCAGGCGTATTCCGTGCTGATCGGCGGACTTGAAGAGTCCGTCCTGCAGCCGGAGTGGATCACCGACGACGAACTCTACGCAATCAGCGATCGCAGCGGCTGGTGGAACATCTATCGCGTCGGCGGCAAGATCAGCCCGATTTGCCCGGTGAACGCGGATTTCGGTGGCCCGCAGTGGCGCTTCGGTGGGCGCTGGTTCGTCGAACTCGGCAACGGGCACCTTCTCACCGCACGCACCGTCGGAACCGACACGCTGGCGGTACTCG
The DNA here is from genome assembly GCF_054589475.1 of Rhodococcus sp. no. 34. NCBI lineage: Bacteria > Bacillati > Actinomycetota > Actinomycetes > Mycobacteriales > Nocardiaceae > Rhodococcus > Rhodococcus sp. no. 34. The sequence continues at coordinate 660,406 of NZ_BAAILK010000041.1, read as the reverse complement.
ACCCGGCGTCGGGGGAACTGCGCGACATCGCGACCCCGGGTGTCACCAGCATCGGCCTCATGCAAGTTCGCGGCGATCGGTTACTGCTCATCTCGGGAGGCGCGAAACTGGCGGGCGCGCTACGTGAACTGGACCTCGGTACCGGCGAACTCACCGAAATCCGTTCGTCGGTCGAAGAATTGCCCGAGTCTGCCTACCTTCCGGAAGCGCGAGCCGTCGTGGCTCACGGACACGGGCGAGAAGTTCACGCCGTTGCGTATCCGCCGCGCAGTCCGCGATACAAAGGGCTCGACGATGAACGACCGCCGTATGTCGCGTTTGTTCACGGTGGGCCGACGGCGCACGTCGCACCAGCCCTCAACCTCGTCTACGCCTTCTTCACCAGCCGCGGAATCGGCGTCGTCGACGTGAACTACGGCGGGTCGACCGGTTACGGACGTGAGTACCGTAATCGATTGCGTGGTCAGTGGGGTGTCGTCGACGTGCAGGACGTCGTCACCGCCGTCAACGGGTTGGCCGAGCAGGGGCTTGCCGATCCGGCCCGCCTTGCCATCGAAGGCGGATCCGCCGGTGGTTGGACCGTTCTGGCCGCACTGACGACGTCCGACGTGTTCGCTTGTGGTGCTTCCTATTTCGGCGTGGCCGAACTGGACCTGTTCGTGCAGGAAACTCACGATTTCGAATCGCGTTACGTCGACGGTTTGATCGGCCCGCTGCCGGAATCTGCCGACCTGTACGCGGAACGTGCTCCACTCAACAACGTCGACGGGTTGAACTGCCCGGTGTTGCTTCTCCAGGGTCTCGACGATCCGATCGTGCCACCCTCGCAGGCGGAGCGATTCCGGGATGCTCTGGTGGCCAAGGGCATTCCGCACGCGTACCTGGCCTACGAGGGTGAATCTCACGGATTCCGCAAGCAGTCGACCATCATCAGCTCACGCAACGCCGAGCTGTCCTTCTACGGGCAGGTGCTCGGATTCACTCCACCCGGCATTCCGACGCTCGAGCTGTGGAAGCCTGCGATCAGTAGCTGACGGCCCCGTGGCTGCGCGCGAAGGCCGCCAGGATCCGACTTGCCACCAGTGACGGGGTCGACAGGTCGGCCCACGTCCACCTCGCGACCTCCCACCCTGCGTCACGGAGTCGGTCTTCGCGGAGCTTCTCGTTCCAGAGCGCGTCCTCGGGGCTGCGACCGGCGGGCACCAGTCGGCCGTACTTGATGCGGCCGTCGAACTCTCCGATGGTGCGCTGCTCACGCCACAGGAAGTCGACGCGGCCGGCGAACCCTCGAGCGTCGTGGATGTCGACCTGGGGTTCGGGGAGCGGTAAGTGTTCGTGCAGGAACAATGCGAGGCTCCGTGATTCACCGACGCTTTCGATACGGGAGTCCATCGCGGTGAGCGCGTGGAGCGCATGTCGATGGCGCGGATCGTTCGGGCTGAGTGCCAGCGATGCTGCAACCGCGTCCTTGGGCAACCTTGAACGGTGCAACGCTGAATTGCCCACGACGAGAGCCTGTTCGAAAGTGAGTGTCCTCGCGAGATCCGCAACAGTTCGTGCCGGAGTCGTGACGCGCAGCCCATCGACTTCGGTGATCTCGTTGTCCGCCAGCCATGTCGAGTGCACGTGACGTCGAGCGGACTTTCGGCCACCACCTCGCCGGTTCCGGGACAGGTGAACGACCTCGAGCGGAGTGTTCCAGAGTTCGAAACCGTGCAGAACCGCAGCCGAGACGTGGCTGACAGTGGCACCGGGTGAAGCGGCGCAGGCCACGGCCTCTGCCCGCAATCGATGTCGTCCGTATGCGTCGAGGCGGGACAGGTGGCCGCTGTCCACGTACGCACCACGATGGATTCTGGCCCAGGTTCCACTAGCGCAGGCCTGTCGGATCTCGGCATCGGTGCGACCGATCGACAGTTGGTCCGGCCTGCGGATGATATGTGTCTGTTCCCCCATGTCGATCGATATTGCTGTGCCCGGCGCTGGAAAGGAAGCCGTGACCCCGGGGGTGTGGATAGCCGTGAGTGAACCCCACTTGTCCACAGCTCGAACCGGTTTCGCGTCGCTGGAGAGGGTGTTCGGTATGGGGAAACGGTGGCAGGTTCCCGGTGTCGCGCTCTAGGAAACCCTTGCGTCCGGAGCGTTCGCGTGCCAGGCTGTTCAACTATGACTACAGGAAAGGCGGACACCGCCACCGTCTCGTGAGCGCCGCACCGATTCGCTCGTCGGCATCACATCGAGCGACATTGCCCGAGAACTTCAATCTCTTCGATGAAGACAGTCTGGCCCTGGAAAAGATCCGCGACGTGTGGCTGAAACGCGGATTGTGTACTCGTCCTGCTGATCGAAACACCGCAGAAGCCTCTGTCGCGCAACTGTATCGACGCTCCGGGCTCCCGAAACCGGAGTTCGTCTGGGTCCCGTCGCCGTCTGCTGGTTCGGACCTGATCGTCACCGAAGGACTGTCGACCAAGATGTCATTGGACGGCACCGGCCTCGACTGCGCTTCCGGGTATATCGCGAGCATGTTTGCGGCATCGCGCCGACGCATGGACGCGCGAATCGAATGTCGGAGAACTGGCTGGCAGATGGAACGCCGGCAGGGGGAGCGCCTGATCAGGGCGTCCATTCGGGAATCGTTGCACACCACGCTGTTCGACGGCGTCGCAGCTGCGATACGAACGATGTTGACCCCGGTGGCCGGGGAAGTGACCTGGTACGGGCAGCAGGACGCACATCGAATCGCGTACTACGACACATGCCATCGATTCGGTCTTGCGACCTTCCGCTCGGAAGACCGTGAACTCCTCGACGTGCAGACCGCACTGGCTGACTCGACCGGGTGGTGGTGGGCGTTCGACGACGTGTGCATCATGGCGGAACGACCCACGGCCTTACATGCCGAACCGATTCCGGGCAGCGCGCAGGGGGCACGGCGCTTGCATCATTCTGATTCCCCCGCAATCGAATTCGTAGACGGTACAAAGGCGTTCGTTCTACACGGAGCGATCGTTCCAGACTGGGTGGTGCTCGACCCCACCGCCGAACGCATCGCACACGAGCGCAATGTAGAGATCCGTCGATGTGCAATCGAGCGGATCGGGTGGGATTCCTACATCGAGCTGGCGGGCCTGACACTGGTCGACCAAACCGACGATCCCGGTAACGCCGGTTGCCTGCTGCAGCTCTACGCGTCGCCGGAGGGCTGGGGTCGAAGTGGACGGATTCTCCTCGCGGTCAACGGTTCTCTCGAACGCGACGGGCATCGGCGTCGATACGGCCTTCACGTACCCGGATGGTTTACCTCCGCGTTGGATGCCGCCGGATGGACTTACGGCATCACCGGTACCGACTATTCCCGTCTCGTTCGTCGAACCTGAATCTCGAACCCTCTACCCTCAATCCTCAAACCTTGGGTGATACTTATGAACTCGAACATGACCTTGTCCGCTCTCACCAGCCTCACCGGCCTCGATGTCTTCGACTACCTGGACCAGGAAGTGTCCATTCCTGTGATCGACGGACTTCAGGCGCAAGGCGATCTCATCGTGATCCCGTTTTCGCTGCTCGCAAATATCGTGGCGCCTCTGCCATGGACACGCTCTGTGAGAGTGCCGCTCTCCGGCGTGGAACTGCTGCGAAGTGCGGCGGGAGGGAACCCCCACAGTCTGGTTGCAGACGAAGGGGAGTGCACGTGGTCGACGCCGGTGAAAGATGCTCGGGGCCTTGCACTCGGCATGCTCGACACCCGAGTGACCGCGTACCTCATCCACCCGGAGCACGGCGCGACCGGCATCGCTCCGGGACGATACGTCATCGGCCGGCAGCAGGAAAGGGGCGTCGGGCGTGCGCGCGGTGCGGTGATGCTTGTCGCCGATTGACACGCCGGCCTCGAGTTGGCGGGGGAGTGAGCACCACTTGCACAGGGCGAGCACCGGTTTCCGTGTGCTGGACGGTGTGTCGGGTCGAGGGAAAGGGTGCTCGGTCGGCAAAGGCTCCCGCACAAACACGAATGCCCTCACCGTCACGGTGAGGGCATTCGCGTGTGGTGCGCTTACTTCTTGCGGCCAGGAGCCTTCGCGCCGGCCTTGAATCCGAGTCCGCCTGCCTTGGGGGCGGGCGGCGCGGCAGCAGGCGCCGGAGCTTCCGCGGGTGCGGACGCCTCAGCAGGCGCTTCAGCGGGTTCTGCCTTCACAGGTTCGGCCTCGGGAGCCGGGGCCTCTGCAGCCGGCGCCGGGGCCGCAGCGGGAGCTGCCTTCCGGGCACCGGGAGCCTTTGCGCCCGACTTGAATCCGAGTCCGCCGGCCTTGGCAGCAGGCGGAGCCTTCGGGGCTTCCGCCTCGGCGGCCGGAGCCTCTGCCGGTGCAGCCGGAGCCTCTGCCAGAGCCTCTGCCGGAGCAGCAGCAGGTGCTTCAGAAGCAGGAGCAGCCTTTGCACCAGGAGCCTTGGCCCCACCCTTCATCTGCAGTCCCTTGCCGCCGGGTGCCTTGGCGCCGGACGCCAGGCCCAGACCCTTCGGCTTGGCGACGGGTGCAGCAGCTTCGGGTGCAGCAGCCTCAGCAGCCGGAGCTTCCGCTGCCGGCGCGGCAGCGGCCTTTGCTCCGGGTGCCTTGGCGGCGCCCTTCATCTGCAGTCCCTTGCCGCCGGGTGCCTTGGCCCCGCCTGCCAAGCCGAGACCCTTGGGCTTTGCGACAGGTGCTGCCGGTGCAGCAGCTTCGTCAGCGGGAGCTTCCGCGCTTGCGGCGGGAGCCGCCTTCTTGGCGCCGGGAGCCTTGGCCCCGCCGGCCATTCCGAGCCCCTTGCCGGGTGCCTTGGCGCCGGGAGCTTTTGCACCTGGTGCTTTGGCGAGGCCCTTCATGGCCAGACCCTTGCCTGCCGGTGCAGCCTTGGCTTCCGGAGTCGCGGCAGCTTCCTCGACTTCGGCGACCCGATCCTGCTCGACGGTCTCAGCCTTTGCCTCAGCAGCGACCGGTGCCTTCTCGCGTGGGATCACCTTGATGTTCTCGCCGAGCTGGGCGGGATCGAGACGAGTGACGGAGTTCAGCATCAGCTGCGCGACGTCGACGACCTCGACGCCTTCGCCCTGGCCTTGCTCCTGGCGGGCAGTGACGCCGTCGGTGAGCATGACGCGGCAGAACGGGCAACCCGTGGCGATCTTCTTGGGGTTGGTGGAGAGCGCTTCGTCGACGCGGTCGACGTTGATGCGCTTGCCGATGTTCTCTTCCATCCACATGCGAGCACCACCGGCACCACAGCACATGGAACGTTCGCCGTGACGCGGCATTTCGACGAGCTTGGAGCCTGAGGCTTCCATGAGTTCACGGGGAGCGTCGTAAACCTTGTTGTGGCGTCCGAGGAAGCACGGGTCGTGGTAGGTGACGTCTTCGCTCACGGACGCAACCGGGATCAGCTTCTTCTGGCGCACCAGACGGTTGAGCAGCTGAGTGTGGTGCACGACCTCGTAGTCGCCGCCCACCTCCGGGTACTCGTTGCCGAGGGCGTTGAAGCAGTGCGCACAGGTGACGACGATCTTGCGCTTCTTCTGCTCGATACCGTCGAAGACCGAATTGAGCATCTCGATGTTCTGCATCGCGAGCTGCTGGAACAAGAACTCGTTGCCGGCACGACGTGCGGAGTCGCCGGTGCAGGTTTCGTCGGCGCCGAGGACCATGAACTTCACTCCCGCGGTGGCGAGGAGTTCGGCAACGGCCTTGGTGGTCTTCTTGGCACGGTCTTCGTAGGCGCCGGCGCAGCCGACCCAGAAGAGGTACTCGTAGTCCTCGAAGCTGTCGGCGTCCTTGCCGAAGACGGGGATCTCGAAGTCCATCTCGTTGATCCAGTTGAGGCGATCCTTGGAGTTCTGACCCCAGGGATTGCCCTTGTTCTCGAGGTTCTTGAACAGGCCGGCGAGCTCGGAGGGGAACTCCGATTCGATCAGGACCTGGTAGCGACGCATGTCGATGATGTGGTCGACGTGTTCGATGTCGACGGGGCACTGTTCGACGCAGGCGCCGCAGTTGGTGCAGCTCCACAAGGTTTCGGCGTCGATGACCGGGGCCATCTCGCCTTCGACGGTTTCACCGACGAGCTTGCGGTCGGCCTCGAGGCGTGCCGCCTCGGGGATGGCTGCGAGGGCGCCTTCCTTGACATTGCCTTCGCTGTCGACGAGACCGATCTCGTCGCCGCCCATGTCCTTGCGTCCACCAGCGAGCAGGTACGGGGCCTTGGCGTAGCCGTGGTCACGCAGCGACATGATGAGCAGCTTGGGCGAGAGCGGCTTTCCGGTGTTCCACGCGGGGCACTGGGACTGGCAACGACCGCACTCGGTGCAGGTGGTGAAGTCGAGCCAGCCCTTCCAGGAGAAGTCTTCGATGTTTCCGGCGCCGAGAGTGTCGGTGTCGGGGTCGACGTTCTCCATCGTCAGGACTTTGCCCTTGGACATCATGGGCTTTGCCGCGCCGAGGGCGACGGTGCCGTCGTCTTCACGCTTGAAGTAGATGTTGAAGAACGCCGAGAAGCGGTGCCACGCGACGCCCCAGGTGATGTTGCGGCCCACGATCGCGAGCCAGATCATGCCGGTCATCAGCTTCACGAATGCGAACACCGAGATCATGACGGGGCTGGCGGGAAGCAGTTTCGCGACCTGCATGGTGAAGAAGTCGGTCCACGGGTTGGCGTGACCGTAGGTCGCGATCTTGCCTGCCTTGACCATGATCATGCCCAGGCCCTCGAGCAGGACGATGCCTTCGATGACGTAGGCAGCCTTGAAGTTGGAGCCGCCGAAACGGGACAGGCGCGCGGGCAGACGCGGGTGGTTGAGCTGACGGATCACGATCAGCGTGGTGATACCGATGACGGTGCCCAGGCCGAGGATCTCGTCCCACAGGTGCCACGCCCACGTGTTACCGAAGATGGGCCAGTGGAATTCGGGGTTGAACGTCTGGCCGTAGGCCTCGAACCACAGCAGGAACCCACCGAGGAAGCCGACCATGACGAGCCAGTGGGCCCAGCCGACGCTGCGGAACTTGTTCATGCGCGTGTGCGCGATGAACTCGATGATCATCTGCTTGAAGCGAGGGAAGAACGGGCGCCATCGATCGGGTGCCGACTGGCCGATGCGCACGGTGTTGAACATCCTCAGCGCGCCTGAGAGGAAGATGTACCAACACACCAAGCTCAGCAGAGCACCAATCGTGCCCAACGTAATCGTCAGGGCATTCATGTCGCGGCCTTTCGTTTCAGGGCGACGCGTCGGCCACCTCGGG
>NZ_BAAILK010000041.1:650606-653070 GCF_054589475.1 Rhodococcus sp. no. 34 | reverse complement strand
ACAGCCCACTGATACTAACCTGCGTTATGTTACCCGCCAGTAACTAGCATTACCAGCCTGTAGGTACCGGCTGGTAACCGCTCGTGGCCTGGAGAGATCGATCTTCTGCGTCGGACGGGCTGGGCCAGACGCAGACATGTCTGGTCGTCACGTTAGGCGGTGCCCGTCAGGTGTCCATCTGTCAGGCAGCCCTAAGTCGGGTTCCGAGCAGGTGAGAACAACCGACCGGCTGTTATCGTTACGCCCGTCACGCACAGGGGAAACGGGTGGTGTGAGTCATCGACTGACGCCCGCCCGATCCCGGGGAGGATCAAAAATGTTCATTCGAAAAGCTGCGGCCGTCGCAGCGATGACCATTGCCGCTACGGGCATCGCTGCAGGTACTTCTTACGCAGCTCCGGAGACGTCACCCGACGTTTCGTACACCGCCGAGGTCGTCGACCAGGCCGTTGTCACCACCATCGACGCCGGAGCATTCCGGGTCTCGGGCGACGGAACTCACGTCGACTTGCAGAACAGCCAGGGCGCAACTCTCGTGAGCCTTCCGCTCGCGTTCAACCTCGGCGACGTTCAGTTCCCGTTCGACGAGACCGTCAGTGAGGACGGCAAGACCCTCACCCTCAAGCCGAACCTGGACCCGGCCAGCTCCAAGCCGAAGCCGGTCGCTGCCGAGTTCACCCCGGTTGCTTCGCCTGACGAGGATCAGAAGGCAATCGAGAAGTTCCAGTCACAGCTCGGGCTTGCCACGCAGATCGGTAGCCTCACCGGCACGATCGTCGGGGCGGTCATCGGTTGCATCGTGGGTCTGCCCGGCCTGGTCGTCGGCTGCCTGCCCGGCATGGTCACAGGGGCCGGTATCGGTGGAGTCGCCGGTACCATCCTCGCCGGTGGCGGAACCGCCGTCGTCGCGGGCTTGGACCTGATCAAGGTTCTGAACGCTCCGGCTGGAACAACTCTCTTCCAGTAGAACGTCACGAATGCCGAAACGGGCGCCACACCTTCAGAAGGTGTGGCGCCCGTTTTGCTGTCTCGAGGAATGCGTGTGATCAGTAGTCGCGAACCTTCAGGCCTGGGTTGGCGGCGAGGATGTCGTTGATCGGCGTCGCGTACTGGGTCGGGGCTTCTTGCCCGAACAGTGTCTCTGCCTGAGCGATCTCGCACAGGGGAGAGGTGGCGACGTTGGACGCACTCGTGATGCCCACTGCCAACGTTCCGGAGACGATGGGGCCACCGCTGTCACCCTGCAGGACGCAGATGTTGGTGGTGAAGCCGTTGTCGAGGGTGTGATCCAAAACCTTTGCGACGCGGTTGACGCCGGTGACGACGCCGCAGCTGAAGCCCGTGGTCGATCCTGCCTTGCAGACCGGGGCGCCCACGACAGGATCGGCGGTACCGGTGATGTTGACCGAGCGGTTGAACGGGACCCGCACGCTGTTGTTCTCGAAGCGGTACTTCGCGTTGTCGTCGATGTTGATGATCGAGTAGTCGCGCCCGTCGAAGCTGCTCTTGGCGAAGTACCCGACGCGGGGCCCGGTCTGGTTGTTCACCATCGGGAAGACCTGGCTGGAGTTCGAGGTGCCGGCAGCGGCGCGATTGGGATCACAGTGACCGGCGCTGATGTTGACCGTGCGCCCTGAACCGTCGGTGCCGTTGAAGCCGAACGAACAACGCAGTCCAGTGTTACCGGAGGTTGCGCCGAAGGCGTCTCCGCCCAGTGCGGCGTCGCCGGTTGCGGATCCGGTTGCGGGGATGAGGTCCGCGACGATCGGGGGAACCAGTAGCGGAGCAGCGGTATGGACGACGGTCCGCTTCAGGAACTCAGGCAATTCGATGCCGGCGGCAGGATCGGCGGTGAGGGCGACTCCGTTGCCGACGACGTCGACGGCAATGCCACGCACGAGGTCTGCGACCTCGGCAGGCTGCGAATCGAGCCAGGTGTTGAGTGCCGAGAGTTGACTTTGCAGAGCCTGCTCGCTCTGCGCGACGTCCTTGACCTCGAAACCGGCCTTCTCGGCGGCCTCGCGGGCAGCATCCTTGTCTCGACCGTCAGCGAGAGCGACTACGCCCTTACCGAGGTCGTCGAGCCACACTCCGGCAAAAGAGTCGGGAAACTGGACGCGCGCGATGGCGGCGAACTCCGCGAGCTTCTGCGCGAGTTCGGAACGCGAGACGAACTGGTCGGGCGTCAGCGCCAAGTCGTGCTGTAGGGCTTCGGCGAGTTCGACGGGCAGATGGGCTGCCTGATCGGATACCCCGGATTCGTTCGGTTCTGCGTTCGCGACCGCGGTGATCGGTCCGAGGAGCAGCAGCGCGGCCGAACCGAACACTGCGGCGCGACGTGCGATGGAGCTTCGCATGTGGGCCTTTCCACTTCGTTGACCGCGTACCACCCCCCTGGGAGCACACGGATACGGCTCACGGACTTGTGGTGAGCCGATCACAGTCGACCATGACTATATGGGTT
>NZ_BAAILK010000041.1:585059-650478 GCF_054589475.1 Rhodococcus sp. no. 34 | reverse complement strand
CCCGCCGATCGCGAAACGGATCGGCGGGCACAGTGCGTGAATCAGTGGTTGGTCAACCTGCAGTGCGGACGCGGATTCCGGCACCGACACCGCCACCGGAAGCGCGATCCGCCGCGTCGAGGATGTCTCCGACCGGAATACCCAGATTCGAGGTTCCACCGGAGGTCGCCAGTACCAGGTTCGCTTCGTTGCAACTGGGTGCTCCGCTGCTGTTGGAGCCGCTGGTGATGCCCAGAGCCAAGGTTCCGGAGACGATGGCGCCGCCGCTGTCCCCGGCGAGGGTGCACGCGGTACCGGCGAATCCGCGAACGGTTCGTGAATCACCGTCCGCCATGACCAGTTGAGTTTCGACGCGATCGGCTGCCACGACACCACAGGTGAAGGACGACGTCTGGCCGGACTTGCAGATGGGAGCGCCGATCACGGGACGTGCCGTTCCGGTGATCGCGAGGGTGGTCCCGTTGGCACCGCGGACGGCAGCACGGTCGAGGCCCGCGTCGATGCCGGACTGGTCGAACTTGATGACCGAGTAATCGAGATCGCCGGCGTTGTTGCCGACGGAAGACTGTGAGAATGCTCCGATCAACTGACTGTCGTCGACGTTCGCGTGATTCGGCAGGTAGACGGGCGACTTCGAACCCTCGGCCGGATTGCAGTGTCCGGCACTGATATTGAGAGCATTGTTCTGATCGTCGACGGCGTTGAACCCGAACGAGCAGACCGAGATGTTCTCGGTCGGTGTCTCGCGAATGGGGCCTGTCGACGTGATGTAGGTGTCGCCGCCGAGTGCTCCGGGATCAACCGATCCGCCACCGTCCGGGCTGAGAACGATCTTGGTGTTCTCGAGCAGGGTCGGAAGATTGAGCGCCTGCCCGACGGGGCTGTTCGCGACGTCGATGACGACCTGGTTGTTCAGGACGTCGATAGTCGCCGAATTGACTGCGCGTGAGATTTCCTTGGGCAGCCCGGCAATCCATCCGTTGACGTCGGCCAGCGTCTTCTCGAGAGTGTCGGCGGAGACGGGGGCGACGTGCGTGCGGTAACCGTCGTCGGCCGCGATGCGTGCAGCTTCGGTGGTGGTGACGGCCACGACGGGTTGACCGTCGAGTCCCATCCACGAGCCGGCGTAGTCGCCAGGGCGCTCGGACTTGAATTCCTGGGCGTATGCACCGAGTTCCTGAGCTTTGGCAGCGCGGTCCAGATACTCCTGTGGGGAGATCTTCAGATCGCGTGTGATCGCCTCGACCAGCTCAGCCGGAAGCTGATCTGCCCCGAGCTGTTCGACATGCGTGTCGGAGGCGGGCTCTGCCGATGCCGTCGTGGTGAATGGAGCTGCGAGCAGTAGTGCCGAGGCGCCGACCACAGCGGTGCGGATCGCCAACGAGTTACGCATGAAATCCCTTCAAGTCCCCGGCACCGAGCCGGTAGGTACCGCACCCACCATAGGGGAAAAGTTTCGACGAGGAATATGTGCCTGTTGTCGGCAAGTCGAATTATTCTGTCTAACTTGGCATTCCGGGTCTCGGGGCCAATGGCATGACGGGCATGTCGGGATTCGGAACCACCGGATCGGTTGTGTCGGTCGGGTTGGACGGCTGCGTCGGCGTTGTCTGTGTATCAGTGGGGGCGGTCAGGGCGGGAGTGTCCGGGGTATCCGGATCGACCGGATCCAGCGGTCCGACGACCGGCGGCAGGTTCTCGATCCGAAGGGGATCGATCTGGATGGTGATCGGCGATCCCTGTTGCGCGGGGACGTTCGCCGTAGTGGATTTCTCTGTACCGGTGCCCGGACTCACCGGGATGGACTGGGATTCGGATGAGGTCGATTCCGCTTCGGATGCCCACGACTGCGCCGTTGGCTGCGCGCCGAGAGCGGGTACTTCCGGTGGGGGTGAGGTCGCTGATTGCGTGCCTGTCCCGGATGAACTCGTCGGGGTGGCAGCTGTGTCCGTCCCGGGGGACAGGGAAGATTGTGCGTCGAGAATCCTGGGTGCTGAAATGGTCGGAGTGTGTCCGATGATGACCGCTGCCGCGCAACCCGACACCGTCAGAAAGACTGCGGCGGCTGCTGCGGCGATGATCGGTCGGCGCTCCGACCGCCACTGGCGATTCAGCCAACCGTCGATGCTCGGTTCTTTCGTGACCGGTGCCTCCACGCCGGATTCCGGCTCCGGTTCGATCAGAACGAACGGCGGAAACTCTTCGGGGGTGTCCTCTGGCTCGGCAAAATCGGTTGGCTGGGGTTCGGGACAGGTAGAGGTGATCGAGAAGGGTGCGGCCAACGCTGCGGCTCCGCGAGCAGCACGGTCGTCGGCGTCAGGATCCGCGAGCCAGGCCGCAGAGGCTTCATCTTCTGAAATCAGTTCGACGCCGTCGAGATTCATGCTGTCGAGTGCGCCGCGCAGTACGTCGACGGAATCGCTCGACCAACCCGCGGGGATCACCGCAGAGATGTTCAGGTTCTGATCGGTGAGTGTTCGGACTTCCTTGACCAGGCAATACATCGCTGTCGCTACCAGTTCCTCCCCTCGCGTCATGTGCTCGGAGAAGTTGTCGGTATCGTCGGTGCCGACCCTGTCGAGGAACCCGCGCAACCCGGTGGACCCCGCCGCGGTTCCGCCTAGCTGCACGGTGCCGTCGGGGGCGTGGTGCAGAACCGATTCGCGTTCGAGGGTCACCAGCTCCGAGTCAGGTCTCGCGATCGCAGCAATGCTTCGTTTGTTGCCGACGGCGAGTCCGACTCCCCACTTCATAGCGATCCCCGTTTCACAGTTACCGAACTTTGCTCGGCAGGCATGTCCTGATTCCTGTGAAAACTATCACTTAAACGGATATACGCAACCCTCTGGACAATATGCAGCTAACTACTTGTTCGGCGGTGTCATGCTGCGAAGGATGGTGAGCAGTTCCGAACGAGACTGCGCCCCGACGCGCCGCTTGATGCGTGCGACATGGTGCTCGACGGTTTTAGCGGAGATGTAGAGGCGTTCGCCGATTTCCCGATACGTCAGTCCGACGACGACGAGTTCGGCAACTTCTTGTTCGCGCTCGGTCAGCACCGACGGTGGCGCCGCACTTGTGGCGGTATCGGTTGCGCTTGTCTCGGCCGTCGACGTTGTGCGTAGCGAGCGCGCAACGTGGAGCAGTGCCGTGGCCGATTTGGTGTCCGGGGTGCGCAGCGCTGCTTCGCCGGCGAGGCGAGCGGCGTCCCACGGGAGTCCGATCCGACTGAGCGTTCGTGCGGCGGCTTCGACACCGTCTGCGTCGACGTTGCCTTGCATGAGTAGGAGCCACTGGCGTCCGGCGATCGCCAAACCGGCTGCGTAAGTGTGAGTTTTGGCTGATTCGGCGAGTGTATGGGCGTGTGGGAGGAGATCGGCCGGCGACTGCGAGAGGATCGACGCCTGGACGCCGTACCAATGCAGCGGCGACGACCACAGCGGCGGCTCGCCGAGCGCGCGGAGGAGTGAGCGCGCGTCGTCGACGAGATGCTCGACCTGCTCGGTCTCCTCGAGCCGTACTGCCGCAAGCCACAGTTCGCCGATGGGAAGCAGATTGAACAGATCAACGCTGCAGGACGAGAGGGTGCCTGCCGCGCCCGACCAAGCTCGACGCAGCTGGGCGAGATCGCCGGAACGCCGAGCGAGACCCACGATCAGAGCATGCAGAAACAGTGCGTCACGCTCGCGGAGGGGGCCGCGGACTACCTCCTGCGGTAGGTCTTCGAGAATCGCGTCCTGCCCGCGGACCATCGCGATCCAGGCGCCGAGAAGGTGAAGTCGTGCCCACGTGTGACTGCTTGCGTCGTCGGCGGCGATCGCGGACGTGACGACAGCGTCGGCCCGTTCATGGGCGCCGTTGTGCAGGAGTGCGAGAGCTACCAGCGCCGGGGCGGAATCAGGCTGGAATTCAGATGTGTCGGCTCCGCCGGGGAGCGAGAGTGCGCGCGACATCGTGTTGAGCGCACTCGGTGCGCTCCCGGTGACCGATTGCATCAGTCCGTTGGCCAGTGTGGTAGCGCCGACCGTCGAGCTCGACGGTGATCCGGTGTGTCCGGTGAGCGCCGCGTTCGCGTCATCGACCTTGCCGATGCCGAGGAAAGTGATTGCGGCGAAGGGGGATTCGTTTCCGGTGCGCCCTGGCCCCAGCCAGGTGTAGAGATCTGCAGCGGCGCCGAGTTGGCCGCATGCTGCGGACGAAGCTGCGCGGATTCGCACCGCCGCAGCCAATCTCGCGTCGTCGAGATCGGGTGCGGCGATGACGGAATCGGCCAGACGGCAGGCAGTGTCGAGGTCACCACTGCGAGCCGAGACCTGGGCGTACAGCAGCGTGTCGGCCACGCCGAGAGGCTCGATCGAATTCACGCGGCGAAAGAGATCTGCCGCGACCGCCGGCGTGCTCGCCTCGACGGCGTCTCGTAGTACACCCGTGAGATCGCGGTGGCGGATTCCGGAGTCGAAAAGTCTTCGTGCTGTGTCGATATCGAGGGTTCTCGTGTGTGCGCGTGATTCGACGATTCTGATCAGCTCGCTGCGGATACGCCCGGTGCTCGTCGACTCGGCGAGCACGCTCGCGACGAGTGGTGATCGCGAACCGAACAGTCCGGTCGCCAGTGCCCGGTCGAATGCAGCTGTGAGGCTGAACTTCTCCTGTCCCAGATCGAGCTCGAAGGCGTCGATGTCCGGGACGGCGAGTGAAACTTCGAGGATCTCGCGCTCGATCGGATGCAGAGCGGTGACCTGGTGGAGGATGTGTGTGCGTATGGCGTTCGGCATTTCCGGGCGGCCTGCCGATGCGGCGGCGAAGTACGCTTCGATCGCCCCGAAGGAACCACCGGACAGATGCTCGAGCGCCACCACGGCGCGGTCGTCGAGCGGGACTCTTCGCTCGGCCGCGATCTTCCGAATATCGTTTCGGTTCAACGGGTTCAGATGCAACACGGTGCCGAAACTCGAGATGTTCGAGTAGATCGGTGCGAGTGGTGGATCGATCCGATCGGAGGCTACGACAACTCCGAGGTCGTCACGTTGGACAAGCTCTTTCAGGGCACGGATTTCATCGGAGGTCAGAGCTTGCGCGTCCGCGATCACCACAATCGCGTCGGCGGGGACGTCATGCGTGACTGCGGTGACCACGGGCTTGTCACCCGATTCGATTCGCTTCCGTACAACCCTCGTCACTTGGGGCCGAGCGCTGGCATCGGTCCCGGTGACGAATAGGCGCAGTGGCGATGCAGTCAGGTCGACGTCGCGCAAAAGTCCTGCGATGAACGACGATTCGGTGCCGTTGTCACGGTTCATCGAAAGACCGCCGGTCAGCGGATCGGTGCGGTGACGCCGCCGACGACACCACCGACCACGTTTCCGACACCACCGACGACGTTACCGAGACCTCCGACCACGCCGCCGACTCCGTTGCCGACACCGTCGACCAGACCGCCGACTCCGTTTCCGATGCCGGTCGCAGCGTCACCGACACCGGTCCCGACGCCGGCTCCAGGCGCCGGTGCGGGTGCTGGTGCCGGGGCGGGAGCAGGTGCGGGCGCCGGGGCGCCGGGTGCGGCAGGTGCAGGCGCCGACGGAGCGGTCTCGCCCGGTGCGGGCGAGGATCCCGCCGGTGCGCCGGCAACCGGAACTGCCCCCGGCGCCGTCGTCGAGCCGCCTGCGGCAGCAGGAGAACCGGGCTGATTGCTTTGAGTGCCGTTGTTCGCAGTCGTGGATCCGGTGCCTGCCGCTTCCGCTGCCGTGGTGCTGCCGGGAGTAGAGCCCGCGGTGGTCGAAGCGGTCGAGGAGGTGGACTCGCTGGTGGTGTTCGCCGAACTGGACGGAACGTTGATCTTGTCCATGGCAGTTCCGATTCCGAGCCCGCCTGCGGCGAGCACGATGAATGCTCCCACCACTGCAGCAACGACGCCGACCCTCGACGAGCGTCGAGTCGCCGTGTTCTCTTCTTCGGTCGGCTCGGCAAGCAACGGAGTGGAGAAGGCGGGAACCGGTGCGGGCTTGCGAGACGGCTCGGCGGGAATCACTGCAGTGGCAGCGGCCGGCACTTGCGAGTCTCTGGCGTCGAGTGCGAGGGTCGCGGCGCCGGACGCCGCGCACGACGCTGGATCGGCGTCGGCGATCACCGGGACACGAAGCTCCGCCGACAGTAGTTCGGCGACAAGGGGAATGGACGAGCTTCCGCCGGCCAGGACAACCTGATTGACGTCACTGGACTCGACGCCGGCAGATCGCAGGCTTTCGCGAACCAATGCCACCGATTCGGTGAGGGCGGGCCGGATCAGATCTTCGAGTTCGGAACGAACGAGTCGAACGTCGCTGACGGCACCGGGAAGGGCCACGCGGGCAACGGTTTCCGTCTCGGTGGAAAGTTCCTCCTTGGCTGCGCGGGCATGCTCGCGCAGAGTTTCCAGCGCTGCAATCGTCTCGGGTGCAAAGGGATCAAGGGTTGCGAACTGGTCGGAAACCGCATCGAGCAGGTGAACGGTGACGAGGTGATCGAATTCGTCGCCGCCGATGTCCTCGCTGCGCAGCGGCTTACCGAAGATCTCGCTTCGTCCGTCGGTCGTGGACATCATCGTGACGTCGAGCGAGCGAGCACCGAGGTCGTAGACGACGGTCAGACCGTCGCTGACGACAGTTCCGGAAGCGGCGAGCCACGCCATGACGGCTGCGGGTTCGGCGACGAGAGTCGCCCCGTGAATTCCGACGTCGTCCAGAGCGGACTCCATGGTGCGTGCCGTGTGGCGGTTCCACCCCACCGGGTGAGCCAGGACGACAGTTGGCCCTTCGTTACCGCCTGCCTGGTCTACCAGTGCGCCGACCGCCGTCGCCGCGAGAGCCTCGCCGCGGTACTCGGTACCGTCGGCGGCAAGTATCGGAATCGGGTCTCCGACGCGCTCGACAAATCCGGTGATGACGGATCCGTCGTCCAATTGCAGCGCACTGGGTAAGCGGACCTGTTGCGTTTCACCGGTCGAGCCGTCGGTGACAGCTACGAGAGTGGCCGAACCGATGCTGATGCCGAGCCCTGCCGCCATGAACGAACTCCCCTGGTCGTGGGCGACAGAAGGACTGTCGCGGTTGTCTGCGATGTCGGTTTCAGGACCTAGATCGTTACCGGATCGGAGGAGTCGCGACGAAGTAGGGGACCGATCCCCTAATCGGGGCAAATCCCCTATTCCGACCGGGCGTAGCCCGATGGGGGGCTTCCCCACCTGTCCCTGGAGAAGAGGGGGGTGCTCCCCGTTGGCCCCAGTCGCAAAAGTTCTTAGCGTTGATTCCACTCGCTACCTCTGGCAGCGCACCAGTTTCCGGACCACCGGCAACAACCCGGTCAACGAACTTCAGGAGAACCCGCCATGGCAACGAACGCCGTACTCGAATTCATCCTCGGGCTACTTCGTGACGACGAGGCAGCTGCCAACTACTGCGCCAACCCGACCGCGGCACTCGATGCTGCCGGTCTGTGCGACGTCAGCCCCGCCGACATCGTCGCGGTCGCTCCGCTGGTCGCCGAGTCCGGACTCTTTGCCGGTGGCGGCGCCGACCTGTCCGCGATCGTCAACGCCGGTGCGTCCGCTGCCGGTGCAATCGGCGGCGGTCTCGGACTCGGCGGTGGTCTCGGTGGTGGACTCACCGGTGGTCTCGGTGGTGGCCTCGGCGGCAGCCTGGGTCTCGGCGCCGGTGCAGGAATCGGAGTCGGAGGCGCCCTCGGCGGCCAGTTCGACCTGGTCGGCGACTTCGCAGCAGCCCTCAGCGCTGCGCTTGCCATCGGTGGCGAGATCAGTGCCGAACTCGGCGCAGCCTTCGGCGCTGTGATCGAAGCCGGTCTCGGTTTGGGCGGCGCACTCGATCTCGAAGGAGCTCTCGATCTGGGCGCACAGCTCAGCGCGGCTCTGGGCGGCGCCCTCGGTGTGACCGGCGGTCTGACTGCGGAGCTGGGAGCAGCCCTCGACGCCGCGATCGGCGCAGTCGGCGGACTCGACCTGACGGCAGGGCTCAGCGGAGCTCTCGCACCCGTCTTCGCCATCGGTGGTGACCTCGGAGCCGATCTCGGCCTGGCTCTCGGTGGACTCCTCGGCGGCGCAGCAGACCTCAGCGGTCTCCTTGACATCGGCGGCGAACTGGGCGCGAGCCTGACCGGCGCACTGGAATCCGCTCTTGCACTCGGCGGCGGCCTGGATCTTGCCGGCGCTCTGACAGGCGACCTCAGCACGGCATTGTCCGGCGCGCTCTCGGGCGTCCTGGGAGCCGGCGGCACGATCGGCGCCGATCTGGGTGCATCGCTCGGTGGCGTCCTCGGCGCGATCACGGATGTCAGCGTTCTCACCGATATCGCGGGCGGCCTCGATCTCGGTGCTGCCCTGAGTGGCGCCCTCGGCGGAGCACTCGGCGTCGGCGGCAGTCTGGAAACTGCATTGGGCGGCGCACTCGACGCAGCACTGGGTCTCGGCGGCGGACTCGACCTCGACGCCGTACTCGGCGGCGGCGCAGACCTCGGCGCGCAGCTCAGCGCGGCACTCTCCGGCGCCCTCGGTGCCGGCGGAACGGTCGGAGCCGACCTGGGTGGCGCACTCGGTGGACTGCTCGGGGGAGCACTCGACCTCGAAGGTGGTCTCGGCGCAGACCTCGCGGCAGCTCTGGGCGGAGGCGCGAATCTGTCGACGGCCCTCGAGGGTGTTCTCGGTTCGGCACTCGGCGTCGATGCCGGGCTCGCGGGCGGTCTCGGCGGCGCTCTCGACGCAGCGCTGGGCGCAGGCGGACTTACCGGAATCGACCTCGGTGGTGCACTCGGTCTGGGCGGTGAAGCAGGCTTGGCAGCCGGTGTCGCTGCGGCTCTCGACACCGCCCTCGCAGGTGCAGGCGGCTTGGGTGCTGTCGGTTCCGTGGGCACGGACCTGACCGGCGCGCTGGACGGTGCGCTGGGCGCGGGCCTCGGGCTGGGGGGCTCTCTCGACAGCGTTCTCGGTGCCGAAGGTGCACTCGGTGGAGCGCTGGACACGGCACTGAACCTCGGCGGAATCGACACCGGTTCGATCGGTGCCGACTTGCCCTCCGTCGACCTCGGCGCTGTGAACCTCGGCCCGATCTCCGCTGAACTGCCTTCCGTCGACCTCGGAAGCATCGCGGCGGAAGGCCTGAACCTCGGCGGTGTGACCGGTGATCTCGGAGCAACTGTGGGCGGCGCGCTGGACGCAACCGCAGGTCTCGACGCAACAGCAGGTCTCGACGCGGCCACGAACGCTGCGGCTGGTTTGGGTGGGTCGCTCGGCGGCGCACTGAACGGCGTCACCGATCTCGGTGGATCGCTCGGCGGGGCTGTCGGAGCAGTCACCGACGTGACGGGTTCGATCGGTGCCGACGCAGCCGCAGCTGCCGGTGGCACAGTCGACGGCGGCGGTACCGTTGGCGGCGGCGGAGTCGCTGACCTGGGCGGATCCCTCGGTGGAGCAGTGAGCGGAGTGTCCGACCTGACGAGTTCGTTGACCGGTGCGCTGAACCCGTGGTCGTCGATCGATGCGACCGATGCTTTCGGTTCGGGTTCCACTTCGGGTCTGAGCGCCGATACCGAACACTCGCTCTTCGCCGAGGATTCGGTTGCAGCGCCGGTCGATCACATCGACCCGGTTGCGGTTGTCGATCACCTGCATCCCTGATCTGCTGACGCAGGAACTGAAATCGGTCAAAATGACCTGATGTAACAAATCCGGCCCTGCGTGCGCTATGCGTTCGCAGGGCCGGATATTCGAGTCGGGAAGAATTGCGGGTCAACGTAGCTCATGAGTGATTCAGCGAGTCAGGTAAGCAGCCGGAAGGCGCGCGTCGCGTCGTCGACGGCGTCGTTGCTCGAACGAACAGCCGTCGTGGCGAAGGATTTCGGGCGCACGGATCTGGTGCGCCGACTCGAGAACGCTCAGGTGAGAGTCAACGACCCGCGTATTCGCATCGTGGTGGTCGGACCCCTCAAGCAGGGCAAGAGCCAGTTCGTCAATTCTCTGCTAGGCATCGACGTGTGCTCGGTCGGTGACGACGAGACCACGGCCGTGGCGACGGTAGTTCAGTACGCGGAGACCGCGGTCGCCGAACTGATTCTCGCCGATCCGGGTGCGGCGCCCATTCGGGTGCCCCTCCCGCTCGAGGAACTCATGGGGATCACCCCGGCCACGCCTCGCGCCGAAGGGCGTGAGGTTCTGCGTGTGGAAGTGGGTGTTCCCAGTCCGCTGTTGGCCGACGGTTTGGTTCTGATCGACACCCCTGGTGTCGGCGGTCATGGAAATCCTCATGCTGCAGGAACATTGGGATTGGTCACTGCGGCCGATGCAGTGTTGGTTCTGTCGGACTCCAGCCAGGAGTTCACCGAACCGGAGTTGGGATTCATCCGCCAGGTCGTCAATCTGTGTCCTGCGGTAGCCGGGCTGATCAGCAAGACCGATCTGTACCCGCACTGGCGGCAGATCCTCGACGCCGATCGCGGACATCTCCAGCGTGCCGGGTTGGATCTGCCGCTCATTCCGATCTCCTCGGTACTGCGCTCGCACGCGCTGAGGCTGGGGGACAAGGAACTCGAAGCGGAATCCGGATTCTTGGACCTCTATCAGTTCTTGCGGGACAACGTCGTTGCGCGTGCCGAATCGAATACTCGACGCGCAGTTGCGATGGATGTGCGTTCTGCGGCAGCACATCTGACGTTGGAGATGGGCAGTGAGCTTGCGGCGCTGAAGGATCCGTCCACTGCTCAAGCGGCGGTCGCCGGCTTGCAGCGTGCCCGGGCAGCGGCCGAGGAACTGCACAAGAAGACCTCGCTCTGGCAACAGAGCCTCGGCGACGGCATTGCAGACCTTGCCGCCGACATCGATCACGACCTCCGGGACCGGTTGCGCCGGGTCACCCGCCAGGCCGAGGAGACGGTCGACGAAGGCGATCCCGGTAAGGACTGGGACGTAGTGGGGGAGTGGCTCGAACAGGAGATCGCCACCGCTATCGGTGACAATTTCGTGTGGGCTCACGATCGAGCTCAATGGTTGGCAGAAGTTGTGGCGCAGCACTTTGCGGAGACCGGCGACGTCGCGCTCCCGCATCTCGACGTCGCCGATACCGACGGTTTCCTGGAACCGGTCGGTGCATTGGCGGACCTCGAATCCGGCCGTATCGGCATTACTCAGAAGGTCCTGGTCGGCATGCGCGGCTCGTACGGCGGCGTGCTCATGTTCGGCTTGATCACCACGATGATGGGCATGGCTCTGGTCAACCCGATCTCCATCGGCGCCGGGGTTCTGCTGGGCACCAAGGCTTATCGTGAAGACAAGCAGGCTCAGGTGCTCAAGCGTCGCGCTGAGGCGAAAGTGGCCATCCGACGGTTTGCCGACGACGTCAGCTTCCAGGTGGGCAAGGAGTCTAAGGATCGCCTACGCCTGGTGCAGCGGCTGTTGCGTGATCACTTCACCGACATCGCCGAGCAGGCGTTGCGCTCGATCAACGAATCCCTCCGCGCCACTCAGGAAGCCGCGCAGTTGGAGTCGAGTGAACATGCCGCTCGGATCAAGCGTCTGGAGACCGACATGCGCGTCGTCGCGGAGCTCGACGCCGTTGCCGGAACGCTGATCGGCGAAACTCCCGCTCCTGCCTCGGCAAAGGTGACCAACGCATGAATGCCACGACCACCGTGACCGCAGTGGAGTCGGCACACGCCCTGATCGACCACGCCAGACGTGCCTACGCCGATCAGCCGCAGACGCGCGCCCAGTTGGAAGAATGTGCGGCCAGGCTCGACGAGCCACTCCGGGTGGCGCTCGCCGGCTCCCTCAAAGCGGGTAAGTCGACGCTGCTCAATTCGCTTGTCGGACAGGACATAGCGCCTACCGACGCGACGGAATGCACACGCGTCGTCACCTGGTATCGGAACGGGACGACGCCGCAGGTGACCGCGACGGCCGAGAACGGTGCCGAGTTCAACGTGCCGG
The DNA here is from genome assembly GCF_054589475.1 of Rhodococcus sp. no. 34. Taxonomy (NCBI): domain Bacteria; kingdom Bacillati; phylum Actinomycetota; class Actinomycetes; order Mycobacteriales; family Nocardiaceae; genus Rhodococcus; species Rhodococcus sp. no. 34. The sequence continues at coordinate 638,513 of NZ_BAAILK010000041.1, read as the reverse complement.
TGACGCGCCGCGACGGCAGGCTCACGTTCGATCTGGGCGAGTACACCGCAGACTCGGTGGACCGCATCGACGTCGACTGGCCGTCTTCGGCATTGGCTCGTACGACGATCATCGACACACCGGGCACCTCGTCGCTCTCGACCGAGGTCTCGGCCCGCACCTGGGACATGCTCGTTCCCGACGGTGAGGCACCGGGCGCGGATGCAGTGGTCTACCTCCTGCGGGCTCTCAACGCCAGTGACATGCAGTTCCTCGGGAAGATCGCGGATCACGTGGGCGGAGAATCCGGGCCACTCGGAGTGATCGGAGTTCTCTCGCGTGCCGATGAGGTCGGCGCAGGCAGGCTCGACGCGTTGTCTTCGGCGAAGGACGTCGCGGCGCGATTTGCCGAGGAGTTGGAGCGAACCGGCCTGTGCCAGTCGGTGGTTCCGGTGGCAGGTCTGCTCGCGCTCGCTGCTCGGACGATGAGGCAGAGCGAGTTCGCGGCCTTCTCGGCGCTCGCGCAGGTTCCGGCCGAGGATCTGAGCCTTGCGCTCCTCTCCGCGGATCGCTTTGCCAGGCAGGACAGTCCGCTGCCGGTCGATGCGGCCATGCGGGCGCAATTGGCCGATCGGTTCGGGCTCTTCGGAATTCGCCTCGCCGTGACGTCGATCAAGTTGGGGGCCACTGATTCACCGTCCCTGGCGGCCGAATTGTTGGAGCGCAGCGGCCTGGACGAACTGCGTCAGGTGATCGACGTTCAATTCGGGCAGCGGGCAGATCAGCTCAAATCGCACACGGCGCTGGTGACGCTGGGAAGAATCCTCGAAGCCGATCCGAGCGAGGAAGGCGATCAGATCGCGGCGGAGGCGCAACGGTTGCTTGCCGATGTTCACGGCTTTCACGAACTTCGCCTGCTCGGGCGTCTTCGTTCGGTACACACGGATCTGCCACCCGACGACCTGGCACAACTGCAAAGACTGATCGGCGGCTACGGAATCCGGGCAAGTGACCGGTTGGGCTGCGAACCGGAAGAATCGCCGGAGGTGCAGCGTGCGCGGGCGACGGCGGCCGTCCGCAGATGGCGCGAGTTGTCCAGACATCCGCTCTTCGACAGGTTCACCTCGCGCGCCTGCCTGGTCGCCGCCCGCAGCGCCGAGGGCGTCCTGGCTGAAATTGTGCCCGAATAGGGACCCGTTCACTATGCGAGCGCCGGACGAGGGTTCTATCTTGAGTTCGGGATGATCCGGACATAACTCCCAGGTTCGGGTCCCACCTCGATGGGAGCACGCGCATGGCGAGTGACATCAAGTCCGCTTCACCGGATCGAGCCACCCTCGTCCTGGGGACGCTCATCCTGGTCGCTGCGGTCGCGAACCTCAATCTCTCGGTCGCGAATGTCGCTTTGCCCGATATCGGGCGGGCTTTCGACGCCAGTCAGACGCAACTGAACCTGATCGCGGTCGGCTACTCGCTGGGCCTGGCCGGAACGGTGCTCTACCTGGGGGCCTTGGGAGACCGATACGGCCGCAAGATGTTGCTGGTCACCGGCATGGCGCTGTCCATTCCGGCGTCGATCGTGGCGGGATTCGCCGGGAACTTCGAAGTGCTGTTCCTCGCTCGGATAGTCGGAGGCGTCTCGGCAGGTCTGGCGTTCCCGACCACGCTGGCAATCATCACGGCGTTGTGGGCCGGACCGGCACGAACCAAGGCGATTGCCATGTGGTCGGCAATCGGTGGCGCGATTTCAGCACTCGGTCCGATCGTCTCGGGGGCGCTGCTCGAGCAGTTTCACTGGGGTTCGGTCTTCTTCGTCACCCTTCCCTTGGCCCTTGTGGCACTGATCTGTTCCCTGGTGTTGGTTCCCGCTCACGTCAACGAGACGACCGAGCGAGTCGATCACCTCGGCGGCATAGTGTCGATCGTCTTCATCGGGGCGCTGGTATTGTCCATCAACTTTGCGCCGGTGAAGGGTTCGGGCACGTTGGCTCTGGTGCTCGGGGCGATAGCAGTTGTCGCGAGTATCGGGTTCTTCCTGCAACAGCGACGCGCGGTCAATCCGCTGTTCGATCTTCACGTAGCTGCGCGCCCGACCTTCTGGGTCGCGGCGGTGGGTGGGTTGGTCGTGTTCGGTTCGCTCATGGGCGCGATGTTCATCGGCCAGCAGTTCCTGCAGAACGTCCTCGGGTACTCGACGCTGGCAGCCGGTGCGGCGATCATTCCGGCTGCGCTGGCGATGGTGATCGTTGCGCCGCGCTCGGCGACCATGATCGAAAAGTACGGCGCCCGCGTCACGCTGCTCGCCGGCTACCTGTTCGTGGTTCTCGGGTTGTTCGTCGCGCTGTTCCTGTGGAACGAAAGCACACAGTATTGGCAGGTCGCGTTGGCCTATGCGCTTGTCGGCATCGGCGTCGGTCTGGCCGGCACACCGGCATCGCGTTCGCTGACCGGATCCGTTCCCGTGCACCGCGCTGGTATGGCGTCGGGAACCTCGGACCTGCAACGCGACCTGGGCGGCGCCATCATGCAGTCGATTCTCGGCGGAATACTCACGGCCGGGTACGCAAAATCGTTGGGAAATGCGATCTCGTCCTCGCCGAACGCATCCGAAGTGACTCCCGAAACTCAGGCCGCGCTCACCAAATCCTTCTCCAGCGCCGAAGTTCTGGCGGAACGCTACCCGCAATACGCGGAGCAAATCATGACCGCCGCCAAAAACGCCTTCCTGGACGGGGATACAAACGCCTACATCGCGGCGATCATCATCGTGTGTGCCGGTGCCGCGGTGGTGACGTTCTTCTATCCGCGTCGCGAGCGCGAACGAGTCCTGCTGGCGCAGTACGCGGCGGAATCCGATCTAGCCGCGGAGAAGAGTTGAGCGCGCTCTGGTAGTGATGAGGGATGCCACAGCTACTTCACATCGATTCGTCCGCCGAACTCCACCACTCGACCTCACGTGATCTGACCGCACTGTTCGCTCAGCAGTGGTCGAAGAACAGTCCGGATCACACGACGGTGACGTTGGACCTGCACCGGGATCCCTTGCCGCACCTCGCGGACGCGGCCCTGCACTATGCACCACGCTTGCGAGTCGAGGGCGAGATTCCGGATCCCGCCGCGGAAGCACTCCAGGCTCGGGTCATCGAGCAACTCACCGCTGCAGACGTCGTCGTGATCGGTGCGCCGATGTACAACTGGTCGATCCCGTCCACGTTGAAGGCGTGGATCGACTACGTACACGTCCTGGGGACTACGGTGCCTTTCGACACGCGTACTCAGCCTCTGGCAGCTAAGCCGGTGGTGATCGTCTCCAGCCGCGGAAACACCTATGCGCCGGGCTCGGGAAACGAGGCCAACGATCACACCGTCCCGCCACTCGTTCAGGTGCTCGGGGTGTCGATGGGAATGGATGTCTCCGTCATCACCGCGGAACTGACTTTGGCGCAACGTATTCCGGCAATGGCACCTCTGATCGAGCAGGGTGACGCGAGCCTGCGTGCTGCCCGGGAATCGTTGACCGAGCTGGCCCGTACCTTGGGGCCTGATCAAGAAGTTCGACCGGGTTCAGGTGAGAGACGAGATCATCGACGCCACGTCTGACGGTTCTACGTCGTAACCGGGGAAATAGCAGCACACTTCGTCGGCATGTTCGCCGAACCGCCGCCGAATCTCGGTGGCGCACTCTTCGGGAGTGCCGACGACGGCGAGTGTGGTCAGCATCGGATCGGTGATCAGCGACGCCATCTCGGTGTAGCCACCTCGCTTAGACAGGGCATTGAGTTCCGGTTGGACCTCGCCCCACCCTTCGACGTCGAGCACCGCACGGTATGCGGGCGTCGAACCGTAGAACGAGAGCAGGGCTCGGACGCCTCTGGCGGCCGCGGCAAGTTGATCGTCGCCGCGACCGACGCCGACGATGACTTGCGGGATGATCGTGAATTCGTCTCGGGTACGGCCGGATTCGCGAAGACCGGCATCGACGGCCGGAAGTGTGCGTTCGAGGAAATGACGTTGCGTGTGGAACGGCATGACCAGTAGTCCGTCGGCCACCTCTGCCGCCGTCCGGGTCATCACCGGTCCGAGCGCACCCATCAGGATGGGCGGCGGTCCATAGGGATTGGGGCCTGGATCGAACGTCGGGGGCATCAGAGTGTGGGTGAAGAACTCGCCGCGGAAGTTCAGCGTCGAGGTGTTCTCCCACGCCGTGAAGATCGCCTTGACCGCTGCGATCGTCTCCTTCATGCGGGCCGCTGGGCGCGACCACGTTGCGCTGTAGCGTTTTTCGATGTGCGGTTTGATCTGCGATCCGAGACCGAGGCGAAAGTGGCCGCGACTGAGTAACTGTAGGTCGTTGGCCGAATGCGCCAGATGCATGGGGCTGCGGGGGAATGCGATGGCGACGTTGGTCATCAGGTCGAGGTCGACGGCCGATGCTGCTTCGACGAGCGGGAAGAACACGTCGTGTGGTCCCTCGAAGGTGAACAGGCCACCGGCGCCGGTCTCCGCGAGGTCACGGCTGCGAGCAGCGCCCGCGCCCGGCGCGGAGTCGAGTTGTACGTGAACCTTCATCGGCGTCCCCGCAGCCAGGTGCTGACACCGGGAGCAAACGGCGCGATCGCCGCCACTGCAACAAGGACGCAGTAGAGAATCGGACCCCATCTCAGAACTCCGGCGCCGATATCCCCAGCGCCGTCGACCAGAGACATGAAGCCGAGCCCGGCCGCGATGCTGAGGGCTCCGATGATCGCCGTCATCACCCGCCCGGCGTTCTTGCGGGCACGGAGGAGTTGAAGGCTCAAAAGTGCGAGCAGGACCAGGACGAGAGCGCCGCCGCCACTGCCGGCCAGGACGACCGTCACGGCATCGGAGATGTCGGTGGACGAGTATCCGGGATTGTCGCGCGCAGTCGATTCTTCGAGGGCTGACCGGACGTCGTCGAGGCTGGTGACTACCACTCCGGCGATTCCGGCCAGGACGACGAACGAGCCGATCCAGGCAGAGGTAGACAATGTCACGGCTTTGGGTGTCTCGTCGCTCGCTGCAGGTCGGAGCGGCCGAACCGAGACCTCGGGTCGCTCGGGTGCCGGGCGTGGAGGTGCCGGGCGAGGAGGTCGAGCGGGAGAATTGTCGGGATCGGTCACCGGCCGATCGTAGCCATTCGGAGAGATGCGGAAGTGATGTGGCGCACTTTTTCGGCTTTTCGGGGAAGGCGGGAACAAATCTACGTGGGCTGTAGTTGACCATTTCGACAAGCTTGAGCGCCCTCGGCTCAACTTCAAGTTGACTCTCGGCCACGGTCGGAGGCAAACTTGAGCGGAGGACGCTCACCAAGCGAAAAACTCGCGGTCATGTTCGAGATCAACCACTCGGGCAGAGAACCGCAGAACGAAAGGTAGGAACACTATGGCTCGTGCAGTCGGTATCGATCTCGGTACGACCAACTCGGTAGTTGCAGTGCTGGAGGGCGGCGAGCCCGTAGTGGTCGCCAACGCCGAAGGCTCACGTACCACCCCCTCGGTGGTCGCATTTGCCAAGAACGGCGAGGTTCTCGTCGGTCAGCCCGCGAAGAACCAGGCAGTCACGAACGTCGACCGCACCCTCCGCTCCGTCAAGCGCCACATCGGCACTGACTGGAACGTGGAAATCGACGGCAAGAAGTACACGCCGCAGGAAATCAGCGCCCGCACGCTCATGAAGCTCAAGCGTGACGCGGAGGCTTACCTCGGCGAAGACATCACCGACGCCGTCATCACCGTCCCCGCGTACTTCGAGGACGCGCAGCGTCAGGCAACCAAGGAAGCCGGCCAGATCGCCGGCCTCAACGTCCTTCGTATCGTCAACGAGCCCACCGCGGCTGCACTGGCATACGGACTGGACAAGGGCGACACCGAGCAGACCATCCTGGTCTTCGACCTCGGTGGCGGCACCTTCGACGTCTCCCTGCTCGAAATCGGCGACGGCGTCGTCGAGGTTCGTGCAACCTCCGGTGACAACCACCTCGGTGGCGACGACTGGGACGAGCGCGTCGTCGCTTGGCTGGTCGACAAGTTCAAGGCTCAGAACGGCATCGATCTGACCAAGGACAAGATGGCCCTGCAGCGTCTGCGTGAGGCTGCGGAGAAGGCGAAGATCGAGCTCTCCAGCTCGCAGAGCACCTCCATCAACCTCCCGTACATCACGGTCGACGCGGACAAGAACCCGCTCTTCCTGGACGAGCAGCTCTCCCGCAGCGAGTTCCAGAAGATCACCTCCGACCTGCTCGATCGCACCCGTGCGCCGTTCCAGGCAGTGATCAAGGACAGCGGAATCGCCGTCAAGGACATCGACCATGTCGTGCTCGTCGGTGGCTCCACCCGTATGCCGGCCGTCTCCGATCTGGTTCGTGAACTGACCGGTGGCCGTGAGCCCAACAAGGGTGTCAACCCGGACGAGGTCGTCGCCGTCGGCGCCGCACTCCAGGCCGGCGTGCTCAAGGGCGAGGTCAAGGACGTTCTGCTCCTCGACGTCACGCCGCTTTCCCTCGGTATCGAAACCAAGGGTGGCGTGATGACCAAGCTCATCGAGCGCAACACCACCATCCCCACGAAGCGTTCCGAGACCTTCACCACGGCTGACGACAATCAGCCCTCGGTGCAGATCCAGGTCTTCCAGGGTGAGCGCGAAATCGCTTCGCACAACAAGCTGCTCGGCTCCTTCGAGCTCACCGATCTGCCGCCCGCCCCGCGTGGCGTTCCGCAGATCGAGGTCACGTTCGACATCGACGCCAACGGCATCGTGCACGTGACGGCGAAGGACAAGGGCACCGGCAAGGAAAACACGATCAAGATCCAGGACGGCTCCGGTCTGTCCAAGGAAGAGATCGAGCGCATGGTCAAGGACGCCGAGGCTCACGCCGAGGAAGACAAGGCCCGTCGCGAAGAGGCAGAGGTCCGCAACCAGGCCGAGTCGCTGGTCCACCAGACGGAGAAGTTCGTCAAGGAGCAGCGTGAAGGTGAGAACGCGGGCAAGGTCTCCGAGGAGATCCTGACCAAGGTCGAGGCAGCGGTCAAGGACGTCAACGACGCCCTGGCAGGCACCGACATCGCTGCAGTGAAGACCGCAGTGGAGAAGCTGGGCACCGAGTCGCAGGCTCTGGGCCAGGCCATCTACGAGGCTTCCGCTGCAAACGAGGCCGGAAACACCGACGGCGCAGGCAATGACGACGACGTCGTCGACGCCGAGGTTGTCGACGAGCCCACCGACTCGGACAAGAAGTGACCTCGGACAACCCCGAGAACAACCCGGTCGACCCCGAGACCGGTGCACAGGGAGAGGCGGCGGGGGAATCCCTGCCGCCGCTCGACTCGGAAGACACAGGGGTAGTTCAGGAAGCAGAGTCGATCGTGGAGGAAGCATCCGCCACCGATCAGCTCGCCGAACGGACTGCGGATCTGCAGCGACTTCAGGCGGAGTTCACCAACTACCGTCGTCGCGTCGAGCGTGACAAGCAGGTCATCAAGGAAACCGCGCGGGCTTCGGTCATCACCGAGCTCATCGGAATTCTCGACGACCTGGATCGCGCTCGGGCACACGGTGACCTCGAATCGGGTCCACTGCGTGCACTCGCAGACAAACTCAACACGACCCTGACGGGTCTGGGTTTGACCGACTTCGGCAGCGAGGGTGACGATTTCGATCCCGCACTCCACGAAGCGGTGCAACATGAAGGCGAAGGCCACGACCCGGTACTCGGGACGGTCATGCGCAAGGGATACAAGCTCGGCGACCGGGTCCTTCGGACCGCAATGGTGGCCGTGACGGACCGGGTAGGCGACAAGCCTGCAGACGGTTCAGAACAAGAAGCGAAGTAAGAGTGAGAGGAGGAGACGCCCAGTGAGTCAACGGGAGTGGATCGAGAAGGACTTCTACAAGGAGCTGGGCGTCTCGTCCACCGCGACGGCCGACGAAATCAAGAAGGCGTATCGCAAGCTGGCTCGGGATCTTCATCCCGACGCCAACCCTGACGATGCGAAGGCCGAAGAGCGTTTCAAGTCCGTCAGTGAAGCTCATGCCGTTCTGTCTGATCCGGACAAGCGCAAGGAGTACGACGAGGCTCGGCGCCTCTTTGCCAGCGGCGGCTTCGGCCCCCGCGCTCAGGGCGGTGGCGGATTCAACCCCGGCGCTGGTGGTTTCGACATCAACGACCTGTTCGGCGGCGGGGCCGGTGGGCAGGACTCGGGTCTCGGAGACATCTTCGGCGGATTGTTCAACCGCGGGGGAGCGGGCCAGCGAACAGCTGCGCCCAACCGCCCGCGTCGAGGCAAGGATCTCGAGACCGAGACGACGCTCGCCTTCCGTGAAGCAGCGCTCGGTGTCACTGTCCCTCTTCGTCTGACCAGCCCTACGTCGTGCACCACGTGTCACGGCAGCGGCGCAAAGCCGGGCACCAGCCCGCGAGTGTGCCCGCATTGCAACGGAACCGGCGTGGTCAGCCGCAACCAGGGCGCCTTCGGATTCAGTGAGCCGTGTGACGACTGCCGGGGAACCGGCTCGATCATCGACTCGCCGTGTGAAGACTGCCACGGTAGCGGCGTCACCAATCGCACACGGACCATCACGGTTCGCGTGCCTGCCGGTGTGAGCGACGGTCAGAAGATCAGACTCAAGGGCAAGGGCGAAGCGGGACTCCGCGGCGCTCCGGCCGGCGACCTGTTCGTCAACATTCGCGTCAAGCCGGACAGTGTCTTCGGACGCAACGGCGACGACCTGACACTGACGGTTCCGGTGAGCTACGGCGAGCTGGTGCTGGGCACGACACTGTCCGTGCCGACCTTGGACGGCCGTGTCGGAGTGAAGGTTCCGGCTGGAACGGTGGACGGACGCATTCTGCGAGTTCGCGGACGCGGCATCCCCAAGCGTCCCGACGGGGCAGGCGACCTCCTGGTGACCGTCAAGGTATCCGTCCCGCAGAAGTTGGATGACCCGGCGATCGAAGCGCTGAAAACCTATCTCGAAGCCGAGAAGGCGAGCGGGTTCGATCCACGGGCCGGGTGGGCCGGTGCATGATGACCGAACGACCGCAGAATCAATGGGATGCGACGGTCGATCCTGACGCCCAGATCTTCGTGATCTCGGTGGCAGCCGAGTTGGCCGGAATGCATGCGCAGACCTTGCGTAACTACGATCGACTCGGTTTGGTCACCCCTCACCGAACCACCGGCGGCGGACGACGCTACTCCCCGCGTGATGTTGCGCTTCTGCGTGAAGTGCAACGGCTTTCACAGGACGAGGGAGTCAACCTTGCCGGAATCAAACGGATCATCGAACTGACCAACCAGGTCGAGGCTCTGCAGCATCGCGTCCGCGAACTGGCCGAGGAAATCGCGAAAGTCCATGCGGGCTATCGCCGGGACCTCGTGCCGATTCCACGCAACAACGCGTTGGTGGTTTGGAAGCCACGAAACCAGAGATAGTTCAGACCTTCACGCAAACGGCTCCACGCCCTGCTCGGATTCACCTCATCGAATCCCGCAGGGCGTGGGGCCGTTTTGGCGTTTCCACCCAGCGGGAATCGGACTGTCGAGGCCGCCGGAGTATGCATAGCGTCCGCTTCCATGATTCCTCTTGAGTGCGTTTGACGTTATCCAGATCACATTCTATGCTCCAACCCAAGCAACTGCTTGCTAGATCATCAAGCGGATGCTTGGTTGGCTGGTGTTCGAAATCAGGCGTTCCCACCGGCCGATCCTTCTTTCGTCAGGTATTCGCCTGACGTTCGGTGCATACATGTGTTCTAGGAGTGCAGACATGAATCGTCGGCCCATTCTTGTTGCGGCAGTTGCCGTGACGGCTCTGGCTCTCGCGGGGTGTAGTGGTTCTTCGGAGTCCGAAGGTGGCGCGGACTCGCCCTACCGTGTGCTGCTGACCGGCGGGATCAGTGCGCAGGGAGTTCTCGCGGCTAACTCGCAGACCTCGCTGCTCGCCACCAAGGCCGGCGTTCAGGTCCAGAACGAAGCCGGGGGGATCGGAGGCCGTCAGATCGAGCTCACTACGGTGGACGACGCGGGTGATGCAACCATCGCCGTCACCAAGCTGCGCGAAGCCATCAATTCGGGTAACAAGCCTGACCTCTACCTGAACTCGGGTCCTTCGTCGATCGCGGCTGCGGTTCTGCCGATCCTCAAGCAGAACAACATTCTCTCGATGAGCATGGCTCCCTCGCCCGATTCGACGGACCCCTCGAAGTTCCCGCTCAACTTCGATCTGGCTCCAGGTGCGACCGATACCGCTCGCGGAATTTCCGAGTACGCGAAGTCCAAGGGGTACAGCAGCGTCGGAGTCCTGCACGGCAGCACCGCTTACGGTGAGCTGTTCGGCGAAGAAATGACCAGTGCTTTGCAATCCGCAGGTCTGAAGGCCGCCGGTAACGAGGAGTACGACGCCGCCGCCTTGGACATGACGGCGCAGTTGCAGTCGCTCAAGAATTCGGGTGCCGCGGCAATCGCCTTGGATGCGTACGGCGCTCCTCTCGGATACGTGTTGCAAAGCCTCGAGCGACTCGGCTGGGACGTGCCGCTGGTCGGAAACACCTCGGTGTCTGCCACCAACCTGATCGCGAATGATCCGCCGGCCGGTGTGCTCGGCACCCCGCAGGTGAAGAACCTGGTGACGCAGGTGTTCACCAGCACGGTGTTCGATCCGAACAACGCGCTCGTCAACACGATGGTGGACACGATGGCGTCGCTGGGCTCCATCCCGTCGACGCTGATCCTCGCGGACAACTACGACGCATTCCCCCTCGTCGCGGCGGCAGCGGAGAAGGTCGGCAGTTCGACCGATCCGAAGAAGCTCGCCGAAGCACTGGAAACCGCAGAGGTTCAGGAGAATGCCAAGACCGCATTCCTCTCGCGCTACAACTTCAGCTCTGACAACCACGGCCCGAACCCTGATACCAGTGAGCTGAAGTTCATCAGCCCGACGAAGATCCTCAACGGTCAGTTCGGAAACCCGGCTGCGTCATGACCATTCTGTGGTCCGGATTGGCGCTCGGCGCGGTCTACGTGCTGGTTGCCATCGGGTACAACATCGTTTTCGTTTCCTCCAACACATTCAACTTCGCTCAAGCTCAGCTGATGATGGTGGGCACCTTTGTCGCCTACACGGGTCTGGTGACCCTGAAACTCCCCGTTCTCGTGGTGGCCGTCATGGCTACCGTGACCGTGATGCTCCTCGCCTCGGTCGAGGAGATCGTCGCGATCAGACCGGTGGCCGATCACCAGAACCAGTTGGTCACGACGTTGGGTGTCGCAACTCTGCTCAACGGCGCCACTCAATTGATCTGGGGTAGTGAACCTCTCACGGTTCCGTTCTTCGGATCGAACGAACCGATCACCCTGCTCGGCGGCCGTACCTACCCGGTCGAGATCGCTCTGCTGGTTGCGGCGATCGCACTGGTCGTCGGGTTGAGTTACGTCTCGAAGAAAACGATGACGGGTCTGGCTCTGATCGGCATCTCCGAGGATCGTGAAGCGGCGATGCTGCGAGGAGTCAACGTACGACGGTTGGCACTGGGAGCGTTTGCCTTCTCGGGTGCCTTGGCCGGTGTCCTCGGACTCTTCGTCGGCCCCAAGACGTTTGCAGTTGCGACGTTGGGTGCAGCGTTGGCCCTCAAGGGATTCGTGGCGTTGGCGATCGGCGGGTTCGGCTCTCTGCCTGGCGCTTTGATCGGCGGTCTGACCGTCGGCCTGGTGGAATCGTTCACCGCCCTATGGGCGGGAAGTCAGTACAGCAATATCGCCGTCTTCACGGTGCTGATCGTCATCTTGATGGTCAAACCGGCTGGACTGTTCGGCAATGTCCGAGAACGGGTGGTGTGAGATGGTAAGTGCGTGGCGGACTTTCCGTTCCCTACCGAGCTGGATCATCCCACTCGTCCTGGCCGTGGTGATCCTGCTGCTGCCCGTGATGGGACTCGACCTGTCGACATCACGTCAGATTCAATTGGCCTGCATCCTGGCACTTGTGGTCAGTGGCCTGAACTTGAGCCTCGGCTTTGCCGGTGAACTGGCACTCGGCCAGGCAGCGATGTACGCGGCCGGTGCCTACACCGCGGGTCTGATGTCCCAGGCAGGTCACACCGACATTCTGCTTCAGCTTGCTGCCTCCGGAGCAGTGGCACTGGCGGTCGGAATCCTGACCGGTGTTCCCGGTCTGCGCCTGGGCAACTGGTCCCTGGCGATGACGTCGTTCTTCCTGGTTCTGCTGGTACCGGACGTACTGGCGATCTTCGGTGGCAAGACCGGCGGCCGAAACGGCCTCACCGGTATGGAGCCGCCGACGTTCTTCGGTTCCGAACTCGACACCCAGCAGTACTACATGGTGGTCGTCGTCGTGACCGTGCTCTGGTTCGCGGTGATGCGTAACCTGGTGGTCTCGCGGCACGGCATCGCGTTCCGCACGCTCAAGCAGTCGCCGGTTCTGGCGTCGTCGCAGGGTGTATCGGTGTTCCGGATGAAGCTGCTCGGTTATGCCATCGGTGCGTTCCCCGCCGGTCTGGCGGGTGCGCTGTTCGCCAACACCGACCTGTTCATCTCGCCGGAAGCCTTCGGGTTCACCTTTGCCACAGCAGTTCTGGCGGCGTCGATCCTCGGCGGTGCGGCAAGTGTGTACGGCGCCGTGGTCGGTGCCGCGATCATGCAGCTCGGTCCCAACCAGTCGACGGCGTTCCAGGAGTATTCGCTGATCTTCTACGGCGGCTTCCTGATCGTCGGCGGTGTGCTTCTCTCCGGGGGTTTGACCAAGGTCGGGCGAGCGATCGTCTCGAAACTCGATCGCAAGGCCGGCCTGGGCGTAGTCACTGCAAAGGAAAACAGCGGTGGGACACCGGAACTGGCGCCGATCAACGGAGCACGGTTGGCGGTCGACGGAGTGTCCAAAGCGTTCGGTGGCAACCAGGCGCTCAATGCGGCAACCCTGACCGCAGAGGCCGGTAAGGTCACCGCGTTGATCGGGCCCAACGGTTCGGGTAAGACGACCATGCTCAACATGATCTGCGGCTTCTACACCGCAGATGCGGGCGTGATCACGATCGGTGACACGGTGGTCTCGCAGTCGTCGCCGCACAAGGTGGCGCGCGTGGGTGTGGCGCGCACGTTCCAAACTCCGACGATTCCGGAAAACATCACGGTTCTGGAAGCTGTTGCATCCGGACGTTATTCGGTGCACCGAGCGTCGATGGCGTCGGCTGTGCTTCGCCTGCCCAGCTTCCGCAGGATCGCGAAGGCCGACATCGTCGAGGCCGAGCGTGTCCTCGAACTCGTGGGGATGTCGCACTTGCGCAACGAGATCGCGACGTCGCTGCCCCTGGGGATGCGTCGCATGCTCGAGGTTGCTCGCGCCGTCATCGCCGAACCGAGGGTCGTCCTCTTCGACGAGGTGGCATCCGGACTCGACGAGGACGAACTCGAACGCCTGGCAGATCTGATCCGGGTACTGCGAGATGCCGGGGCGACAGTGGTGTTGGTGGAGCACAACTTCCGCCTCGTCCTCTCGCTGGCCGACGAGATAGTCGTGCTGGCGCAAGGGCAGGTGATCGCGACCGGCGATGCGGCAACCATCGAACATCACCCACGCGTCTTGAGCGAGTACCTCGGAGTCAAGTCCGGTGACGAAGAAGCACTTCTCGAAGAAATCGGCGCGGTAGACCATCAGACCAGTGAGGTGAAGTGATGGAACCGATTCTGAAGGTCCGAAACTTGCAGACCGGGTACGGCGATCTGCGCGTCGTCTGGGATGTCTCGTTCGACGTCTATCCCGGTCAGGTGACCGCCCTGCTCGGACGCAACGGCGCAGGCAAGACGAGCACGCTCCGTGCCCTGTCCGGCCTCAACAAGGTGGCCTCCGGAACCGTCGAGATGGACGGCGCCGACATCACCGGAGTCCCCGCGCACAAACGGGTACGACAGGGGATGGCGTACGTGCAGGAGGGCAAGCGGGTCTTCCACAAGCAGACCGTCGAGCAGAACCTCCTGCTGGGCGGGTACACCCGCAAGGCAAAGCGCGGCGAGCTTATGGAATCCGTCGAATCGATGTACGAGATGTTCCCGATCCTGGGGGAGAAGCGTTCGCTTCCCGCCGGTTCCATGTCGGGCGGTCAGCAGCAGATGCTCGCGATCGGCGCAGCGCTGATGGCGCAGCCGAGGTTGCTCCTTCTCGACGAACCTTCGGGCGGTCTCGCTCCCGTGATCGTCGGTGAGGTGATGGACCGCGTCCAACAACTCAAGGAAACCGGCCTGGCTGTTCTGCTGGTCGAGCAGGCAGTCGAGGCCGCGATGAGCGTCGCCGATCATGTGACGGTCCTGGACATCGGCAAGGTGGTTCTCGACGCCGATGCCAAGGACATCGACGACCTGGCAGTGCTCAAGGATGCGTATTTCGGACGCGTCTGAACGGCAATGACGGCTTCAGCCCGGCCACCTCGGCCGGGCTGAAGCCGTTTCCCGCTCCGTGGCACGGGCCCTAGCCGGCTCGGGGCCATCGATCTACCGTCCTGCAAACAACTCCCGCGAGAGGCAAACTCGATGACCACTGCTCCCGACGTGCTCGCCCCGGCGAAGCTCGGCCCGGTGACCCTTCGAAATCGAATCATCAAGTCCGCGACATTCGAAGGCAAAACTCCCGACGCCCTGGTCACCGACGAGCTGATCGAGTTCCATCGTCGCCCAGCCGCCGGCGGAGTCGGGATGTCCACCGTCGCGTATTGCGCCGTCGCACCGGAAGGGCGCACCGAATACGGCCAGCTCTGGATGCGGCCCGATGCCCTCCCCGGGCTTCGGCGGCTCACCGATGCCATTCACGCCGAAGGTGCTGCTGCGTCGGCGCAGCTCGGCCATGCCGGTCCCGTGGCGAATCAGAAGTCGACCGGACTGCCCGCGCTGGCACCGTCGAGTTCGTTCAATCCGTTGAGCATGAGGATGATTCGCACTGCCACGACAGCGGACATCACCAGAATTGCGGCGGCGCACGGGAGCGCTGCGCGACTTGCCGTCGAGGCAGGATTCGACGCCGTCGAGATCCACTTCGGTCACAACTATTTCGCGAGCTCGTTCCTGAGCCCGAAACTCAACCGTCGTAAGGACTCCTACGGCGGATCGCTGGAGAACCGGGCTCGCGTCGTACTCGAAACTGCACGCAGTGTGCGCGATGCCGTCGGTGACAAGATCGCGATCTTGGCCAAGCTGAACATGGACGACGGTGTGCCAGGCGGATTCTGGGTGGACGAAGCAATCCAGGTGGCGCAGTGGCTCGAAGCATCCGGAAGCGTCGACGCGCTCGAGTTGACGATGGGCAGTTCACTGCTCAACCCGATGTACCTGTTCAAGGGCGATGCGCCGATCCGCGAGTTCGCCGCCGCGATGCCGCAACCTGTTCGACTCGGTGTGCAGTTGGTGGGGAAGAGCATGTTGCATACCTATCCGTACAAGCCGTTGTTCATGCTGGAAGAGGCTCGGCAGATTCGTGCTGCGGTGAAGTTGCCGCTCGTGCTGCTCGGGGGTGTCACGGACAAAGCGGGCATGGATACCGCAATGGCGGAAGGGTTCGAGTTCGTCGCCATGGCACGGGCGCTGCTCAGAGAACCGGATCTGATCAATCGGATCGCGGCCGAATCCGATACCCATTCACTGTGCATCCACTGCAACAAGTGCATGCCCACGATCTTCAGTGGCGCCCGCTGCGTGTTGGTCGAACGCGTCTGAGCTGGTCAGCGCACACCACGTCCCGACATCCATGCGGATACCGGGTCGTGGGCCGTAGCGGATCAAGTTCGTGGTTGCATCAACGCTTGGTTCAGTTCTGCGTGAAGACGTCGTAGGAGGCGTTCATCGTGGGGTAGCCGGTGGCCATGTAGTCGGTGAGGATGACGTGCGTCGGGTCGCCGATGATGCGAGTCCCGTCGAGGGTGGGGTTGCCGACGTAGTTGTTGGCAGCCATGACCGTCTGGACGCCGTCGGCGACGTTGTAGGTGACGTCGACACCGATACCGCGGGGATCGCTGCTGTAGGCGGTGACGATCTCGGTGGTGTGCGGGGCCAGGTAGGAGCGGGGGCCGTTGATCCACTGTCCGTAGGGGTTGGACGCGCTGTCCAGCAGCATCGGGTTGTCGGTGTTGTTGGTGATGGTCATGGCAACCGTCGGGCCGTCGGTGGGCATGGTGCCGGCGTTGGCGATCGCTGCGGTTCCCAGTGCGGTTCCGCCGACAGCGAGGGCGATTGCGGTGACTGCTACGAAGCGAGTGGTGTTGGTACGCATGATGTCTGCTCCTGGGATGGTGTGTGGTTGCCGTTCTCGGCGATGAATCAATCTTGTCGCGAAGGAGTGCTGCTGTATGTCCGCCGACGGGGCCGTGGCGGGGTTGAATCTCTTGTCCCCCGATCGGGGGAGGCGTAAGTGCTCGCATTGCTGGTACGGGCGTGAGAAAGTGAGCAATGCGCGAAGGCACGAAGCCGCTGGCCGGCAAGGTTTCCGTGGTGGTCGGCGACGACCACCCACTGTTCCGTGAGGGCGTGGTTCGGGCTCTGACCGGCAGTGACGGCATCGACGTCCTGGGCGAGGCCGACGACGGCGCAGCAGCGCTCGCAATGATCCGCGAACTACGCCCGCAGGTCGCGCTGCTCGACTTCCGGATGCCGCACCTGGATGGAACTCAGGTCGCCGCCGCAGTGGTTCGAGACGAGCTTCCGACGCGGGTGCTACTGCTCAGTGCTCACGACGAATCGTCTGTCGTGTACCAGGCTTTGCAAGCCGGTGCTGCCGGATTCCTGCCGAAGGAATCCACTCGCGCCGAGATCGTGAGCGCCGTGCTCGACTGTGCTGCAGGACGAGATGTGTTGCCGCCCAGTATCGCCGCCGGATTGGTAGGAGAGGTTCGGCGTCGTAGTGAACCGTCCGGTCCGACGCTCAGCGCCCGCGAACGTGAGGTTCTCGGATTGATCGCGCAGGGCGCCAGCATCCCGGCCATCGCCTCACAACTCTTTCTTGCGCCCTCCACCGTCAAAACCCACGTGCAGCGCCTCTACGAGAAACTCGGAGTCAACGATCGAGGCGCCGCCGTCGCCGCTGCGATGCGGCAGGGATTGTTGGAGTGAGCAAGCGTCACCGGAGCACGTACGTGACGTTCATGGCCGGGTAGCCCGAGGTCATCGTCACCGTGACGTCGTGGCTGTCGGGGGCGTACGTACCGCCGGCATCCGCCCTGGTCTTCGAGTTGGTGGCGCTGAAGACAAAAACTCCACCGTCGTCGGAGCGGTACGTGAGCACGACGGGGAAATCGTTCTGGTTCTTGCTCGTGGCCACAACGTTCACGTTCATGTTCGGGAGGATGTAGTCGGCCGGCGGGACGATCCAGTCGCCGTTCGGGTTGGACGCGTCGACCAGATACAGGGCCCCGCGACCCGAATTGCTGATCATCGCCGTCGTGACGGATGTGTCGGTCATCGACTTCACCGTGTTCGCACCGGCGGCGCGGGCAACCAGAGCTGCCATGCTGAGGCCGGAGAAGGAAAATGCTTCGGGTCGAATTGTGTTGGTGCTCATCATGTTCTCCTCGATTTGTCGGTCTCGGTGACCGTGTGTTTCTGTGATGAGACAACTATGGCCCCGAAATCCCTTCGGGTCTGTCCACCTACGGGTCCGAGTGCTGGACGACATCGCTGTCCCCCGATCGGTGGACACCAACGCTCTCCACTGCCGTAGCCCACCCAGCGGGAGAACCCGTTCCTCTACCAACCAACCCACTCGTAGCGTGGCCACCATGACCGATCCTGACTTCTCCACCGCACCACTCGACGTCGTAGTCATCGGCGCCGGCGTCGCCGGCATGTACGCCATGCACCGACTTCGCGAGCAGGGGCTGCGTGTCCACGGCTTCGAGGCGGGCTCCGGAGTGGGCGGCACGTGGTACTTCAACCGCTACCCGGGCGCACGCTGCGATGTCGAGAGTTTCGACTACTCCTACTCGTTCTCCGAAGAGTTGCAACAGGATTGGGACTGGAGCGAGAAGTATGCCGCGCAACCGGAGATCCTGTCCTACCTCGATCACGTTGCCGATCGCTTCGACCTACGCAGTGGGTTTACTTTCGATACCCGTGTCCTGAGCGCACAGTTCGACGAGGACTCGTCGACGTGGCGAGTCCACACCGACGGTGGTCATGACGTCACCTCGCGGTTCGTGGTGTGCGCCACTGGCAGCCTCTCGACCGCGAACGTTCCGAACATTGCAGGTCGCGAGACTTTCGGCGGTGAGGTCTTCCACACCGGCTTCTGGCCGCACGACGGCGTCGATTTCACCGGCAAGCGAGTGGGAGTGATCGGTACCGGATCGTCGGGCATCCAGTCCGTTCCGTTGATCGCCGAGCAGGCCGATCACCTCTTCGTGTTCCAGCGGTCCGCGAATTACAGTGTGCCGGCGGGAAACACGCCTCTCGATGACAAGCGACGCGCAGAGATCAAGGCCGACTACGCCGAGCGTCGAGCGCTGTCCAAGCGCAGTGGCGGTGGATCTCCGTTCGTTTCGGATCCTCGCAGCGCGCTCGAGGTGTCCGAGGCCGAGAGGAACGCGGCCTACGAGGAGCGGTGGAAGCTCGGCGGTGTTCTGTTCGCCAAGACCTTCGCAGACCAGACCAGCAACATCGCCGCCAACGCGACGGCGGCCGCATTTGCCGAGGCCAAGATCAGATCGGTGGTCGAAGATCAGGCCATCGCCGACCTACTGATCCCGAACGACCACCCCATCGGGACCAAGCGGATCGTCACGGACACCGACTACTACCAGAGCTACAACCGTGACAACGTGAGCCTGGTCGATCTCAAGAGCGCACCGATCGAGGCAATCGACGAGGCCGGGATCAAGACGACCAACTCGCACTACGAACTCGACGCATTGGTGTTCGCCACCGGTTTCGATGCGATGACCGGGGCACTCGATCGCATCGAGATCCGCGGCCGCAACGGCGAGACCTTGCGAGAGAACTGGCATGCGGGTCCGAGAACCTATCTTGGTTTGGGAGTGCACGGCTTCCCGAATCTGTTCATCGTCACCGGGCCGGGTAGCCCGAGTGTGCTGTCCAACATGATTCTCGCTGCCGAACAGCACGTCGACTGGATCGCCGACGCGATCAACCACCTCGATTCGGCGGGCATCGACACCATCGAGCCGAGTGCCGAAGCCGTGGACAACTGGCTCGAGGAGTGCTCACGCTGGGCGTCGGCAACATTGTTCCCATCCGCCAACTCCTGGTACATGGGAGCCAACATCCCGGGAAAGCCGAGGATATTCATGCCCTTCATCGGAGGCTTCGGTGTCTACTCGGACATCTGTGCAGACGTGGCAGCAGCGGGATACCGAGGCTTCGAGCTGAACAGCGCGGTGCACGCATGAGCCGGCTGGAGGGCAAGCGGGTGCTCGTAACGGGTGCTGCCGGAGGAATGGGACGCTCACACTGTGAGCGGCTCGCCGAAGAAGGCGCGTCCGTGATCGCGTTGGATGTCGAACAGGCACAATCGGGGTTGGCGGAAACCGCTCAGGCAGTGCGTGATCGAGGCGGTATCGCGGTCACCGGTGTGGCGGATATTCGGGACTTCGACGGCCTGGCCGACGTCGTGGCCGAGTGCGTTACCGAACTCGGCGGGTTGGACGTCGTGGTCGCGAATGCAGGTGTGTACGACACGCCGGGGCCGTCGTGGACCATCGATCCTGCAGTGTGGAACCGCTCGCTGGACGTCAATCTGACCGGGGCGTGGCACACCGTCAAGGCCTGTGTTCCGCACTTCGGCGACGGTGGATCCGTCGTTCTGGTGAGCTCGACAGCGGGAATCAAAGGCATTGCCGGAGCAGGTCATTACAGCGCAGCCAAGCACGCCGTGGTGGGCCTGGCCAGAACGCTGGCCAACGAGTTGGGGGCGCAGAGTATCCGCGTCAACTCCGTGCATCCGGGTTCGGTACGTACCCCGATGATCATCAACGAGCGAGTGTTCGCGAACCTGTGCCCGGACATCGAGAATCCCACCGAAGCAGACGCTGCTGCAGTGCTCAGCGCTCGCAACTTGCTTCCCGTTCCCTGGGTGGATCCGGTGGACGTCAGCAATGCGGTCCTGTTTCTCGCATCCGCGGAGTCCCGCTACATGACCGGCTGTCAGTTGGTTGTCGACGCCGGCCTGACCCAGAAAGTGTGAATTGATGACTTCTCGATTGGAAGGCAAGATCGCGCTGATCACGGGTGCGGCACGAGGAATCGGGCGGGCTCAGGCCGTGCGTTTTGCCGAAGAGGGCGCGGACATCATCGCGGTCGACGTGTGCACCTCGGTGGAAACCACAGTCACGCCGCCCGCGACGGAGGCCGATCTCGATGAGACCGTGGCGCAGATCCGGGCGCTGGGGCGAAAGGTCGAATCTGCGGTAGTGGACGTTCGGGATCTCGAGGCACTACGCAGTGCGGTGGACTCGGCCGTCGAAACGCTCGGTGGTCTCGACATCGTCTGCGCTACAGCTGGTATCACGTCCTCTGACGGGGCCCTGACCATGTCGGAAACGATTTGGCAGACCATGCTGGACGTGAACCTGACCGGCGTGTGGCACACCACGACCGTCGCGGCTCCGCACTTGATCGAGCGGGGCGGGGGATCGATGACACTCACAAGCTCCATCGCCGGACTTCGGGGGCTGGTCGGAGTTGCGCACTACACCGCAGCCAAGCATGGAGTCGTTGGTCTGATGCGTTCGTTGGCAAAGGAACTGGCTCCGCACAACGTACGCGTCAATACGGTTCATCCCACCAACGTCGACACCCTCATGATTCAAAACCCGTTGGTGCGCGGCAAGTTCCGCCCCGATCTCGAGAACCCGACGCGCGAGGAATTTGCTGCCGCAGCGATGACGATGAACATGCTCGCCATTCCGTGGATCGAACCGGTGGACGTAGCGAACGCTGCTCTGTTCCTGTCTTCCGACGAGGCTCGCTACATCACGTCGGTCGCCCTGCCAGTGGATGCAGGAAGTTCGTCCCGCTGAAGTTTTGAACAGCTGAGGTTTTGACACGCTGAGTTCCGCCACGGTGTGTAGCGTCGGTTTCACCTAACCGAAAGGCGTACACCGTGGCGGAACGGCGCTATCTGGAAGTCCCCGTCGGGACCAACATCGTCATGGTCCTCGACCACCGCACGGTGGAGGTCTTCGACCGCACCGCCGCGAGCACGAGCGAAGTGGCTCGTTGGCATGTCGAACACATTGCGGTGAAGGCGAAACCGTCGAAGTCGGGACTGAAACTCACCATCGGGAACAGGCTCGCCGACGACTCCATCGCGGTAGCGGGTCCACGGGCATCGCTGACCGTTCCGCCGGAGAACGAGGCAGCCGTCATCGCGTTCTTCGACGAGGTCAAGGCTGCTCGGGTGTGAATCGCCAGAAGGCCTTCGGCGCGGGTGATTCGGGTTCTCTCGTCGAGCACGTCGTACGCCGCCACGAAGATCGGGCCGGACGCACTTTTGTCGGGATCTCGGGAATCGAGGCTTCCGGAAAATCGACGATCGCGGACGAGTTGGCTGCCGGTATCTCGAAGTCGGGCCATGACTTCATCATGATCCGTGGGGACGAGTTCTCGACTGCGAAAGCCCTACGAAACAACAATCCTGACACGGTGGGTTACGCGCGTGGTTGTCTACTGGAGTTCGGTCGATAGTGCGGTGAGAGTTCGGGTTTCGTTAGCCGGATCGGGTGTGCTGGCCCGGACCGCTTTGAGGACGCTGTCGATCCGGCCGTCGAGTGCGAACCAAACGGTTGCGTCGAGGGGGCGCAGGGATGTTTCGTCGTCGTCCCAAGCGGTTTCGAGATCTTTGATCCGTGCAACCGCGCCGGTGTGGTCACCGGCTTGTACCTTTGTCAGCGTGTCCTGCGTGATGGTGCGAAAGTTGGCGATGTCTGTGGACGGGAACACGGCGCTGGCCTGCCCTGGCGTGAGGGTCGCGCTCGCCGCCGCCGTGCCGGTTTCCTCTTCGCCCGCCAGGGCCTCGTGCGGCTGTGCGGAGGCCCAGACGAGCAGTGCGGCGGCAGCGACGGCGACTGCGGCGTAATAGCCGAGCATGATCCGCTCGCGACCTTGATGCGGTGTGCCGGCCGGAGGGCGTGGGAGTTCGGGCTCGGTGACGACGTCGCGGCGGGTCATCGTGAGGTAGACGACCGTCGCCACAATCGCGAGGAGGAAGATTGCGCTGGTGAGAGCCGTACCTGCACCGAGACCACGATCGGTGGACGAGGACGCAACCCAGTCGCCGAGGTTGGCGCCGAGCGGGCGAGTCAGCACGTACGCGAGCCAGAAGGAGAGCACCGCGTTCGCGCCCAGCCGCCAGCCGATCACGATCAAGACGATCAACCCGGCAGGCAGCAGGACCGAGATGCCTGGCCCCCATCCGGTGATCTCGAGTGTCCAATCGCCCGCGGCGGTGCCGAGGGCGAATGTGACCAGAACGGCGAGCCAGTAGAACAACTCGCGCGCCGGCGAGACGATGCTGTGAATCGACAAGGTTCCCTCACGGGCGAACCAGACACCGAAGACCACAGCCAGGGCCGCGGCGAAGACGCTCGTACTCACCGCGAGCGGCACACCCAGATCGTCGGTCAGGATGTCGGTGTAGAGGGTGCCGGCGACGCTGAGCACCACAACCGCCAGCCAGTAGACGAACGGTACGTAGCGGTTCAGACGCAACTGCCACACCAGGACAACGGCAAGTACTACCGTGAAAATGAGGGCGGTCGCGTTCAGACCTAGACCCAAGGTCATGTTGATCCAGTCGGCGAAACTCTCGCCGACAGTCGTGCACAGGATCTTGATGATCCAGAACCAGACCGTGATCTCGGGGACCTTACTCAGCATCGCTCGCCCGGTCGGGGCGGCTTCAGATCTCGTCGTCTCACTCACAGATCCGACCGTAGAGACACGATGCTGAAAACGCCCTGAGAGGAGCCGAGCCCTTGGTCGTGCGATCCATTCTCAGAGCCTTCACAGCTGCCGACTTCGATACTGGAAGTAGAACCACATCCGGTGTCCTCGGCGTCGGCGTACGGTGCGTCGGTCCGCGTGAACCTGGTCGGGAGGGCCCACGAATTGATCGCTTCGAGACGGTTTCTTTGCGAAAAGCCTTATGTGCTTGGCCATCCACAGCGTCGTCGGCAACGAATGCCATTCAGCAGCATTATCTGCATCCATCTCGAGTTACTAGGAGGTGCTCTGGTGGTACTTGATCGAGGACCGTGCGGGCGATGCAGCGATTCGCTCAAAACTCGTCCTGATCGGCGACACGGGGCGAGTTGGTCACTCCCCGCGCTGTCGTGTACTGCGCTGCACTCGGATTCGTGCAATGGATGAGGACGCCGAATTCCTCTTCGCCACAGACCTTCTAGCCAGTCTCTATGCGCTCGACGCAGTCTCGCACGACGAGAGACTACAGATCGAGCGGTGGCTCGATCTGGCTGATTCCGTTCGGAGAGACGATTTCTTACGTGAGGTCGCTGCGGTGAGGTCGACGATGGAATTCCTCGCAGCAACGACTGCCGTCGATCCTCCACCACGTTTGCGTCGACGGTTGCTTGCGCGGGTGTTGCGGCATCGGCATTCAAGTCGGTACAGCGGTGAATGTGCACAACCGATACGCAGGGACTTCCCGACAAAGGCGGCTGCGATGGTGGCGGTGGCGATCGTCATCCTCGGCGGAGTTGGCGGGGCGTTCGCATTCGATCTCGAGGGCGAGATTCCGAGTTCGGCACAAATTGTGGCAGCTCCGGACGCACGGTTGATGAGCACTGACGTCGTCGGCGGCGGAACCATCGCAGCGACTGTGTCGGATCTACTTCGATCAGTGACGGTGGAGGTACACGGACTCGAAGATGTGGTGCGTGGAGGGTCGGAATTTCAGTTGTGGCTGGTCTCGACAGCGGAACCCTCGACCGTTGATGCAGGCCGATTGGACGACCGACGAGTGATCACGGGGATCGAGGGCGTCGATGCTCTGATGGTGACCATAGAACCTGCCGGTGGGTCGAAACAGCCGACACAGCGGCCGGTTGCCGTCATATGGTTGGCGTGATGGTCGATAGCCGAAAGCGTGGGACAAGTTCTGTCGGGATGCACGAGACCTGGCGTACGCGAGCACGGAACCTCTTCCGTAGCCAGCTGTTTAGTTTCTACCTGGTTGGTGGCGCAAGTGCTGGCGTGTATCTGCTGCTCTTCCTGATCCTCCGTGTTTACTGCGCATCGCAACTCGCGAATGTATTGGCGCTTTTGATCTCTGCGATAGCGAATACAGCGGTGAATCGGCGATTCACATTCGGGATTCGTGGTACCGCAGGAATCATCAGGCAGTATCTGCAAGGACTGGTCGTCTTCGCTCTGGGATTGGTGGTGACCAGCGGCGCACTGTTGGTGCTGCATTCCCGAACAGCAGAACCTTCTCGGACGCTGGAGGTGTCAGTTTTGATTGCCGCGAACGTGATTGCCACGATCGTGCGGTTCCTCGGGCTACGACGAGTATTTTCGGGTGCGCATGTCCCTCGCGAGTAGTGGTCAGCGGGTGTGTGGTCCTCGTTCGATGTCGCGTTTGATGTTTTCGAGGGTTTTCTTGATGTTCGCACGTTGAAAGTCGGCGAAAGTCTTGCCTCCTGTGGCGATCTTGTCGAACATGTTTGCCGCGAAATCGGGCCATGCTCGCCGGTCGTCGATCCATGTCTCCGTGACCCGCGTCCCGCCGGCGACCGGCTCGAACCGGTATCGCCACGTTGCGATGGCTGCGGGAATTCGGGGCCTGGACATGCCGATCTTGTGTACTCGAAATTCGAACAGTCGTCCGCTTTCCGCCGCGGTCACTGTGCACTGCGTGGTCCACCGCGCGCGCCCACGTTTGTTGTGGCCGTCGAATCCCATTCCTGGGTACGCTTTGGCCCGGCGTATATGCATGGATGCTCCCAGATTTTCCGGACTCCACGTGCCCATGCGCGTCGGATCACTGATGAGGTCGTACAGGGTCGAGGGCGCTTCTTCGATCACGATGTTGTCGGATACCGTGTATTCACGTGCCATGTCGTTCACCTTTGTCGTCGAGGGTTAGGCAGAGCTTCCGTGGTTGAGCGAGTGTACGGCCCTGCGGAATTGGCTTGTCGGTGAGCAGCGGGCCGCAACAGCGCGAAGATCGGCCAGGTAATCGACATCGCGCAGCGTCGCCACAGGCAATACCCGTACTCCGATGTCTCTCAGCGCTGCTCTGGT
The DNA here is from genome assembly GCF_054589475.1 of Rhodococcus sp. no. 34. Lineage (NCBI taxonomy): Bacteria > Bacillati > Actinomycetota > Actinomycetes > Mycobacteriales > Nocardiaceae > Rhodococcus > Rhodococcus sp. no. 34. Next base: position 613,248 of record NZ_BAAILK010000041.1, on the reverse strand, counting down.
TCGCTCGCCGGTGTCCGGCCGCGAAGTGGGGACGGTTGCAATGGCAGCGGCAACGACTGCGTTCTGTACGCCGAGCACCCACCAGCCGCCATCCTCGGCCATTCCGAGTACTGCTGTGGGAGAACTGCATTGCAGCGCTCTTCCCGCGTGCAGCAGCAGCTGCGGTGTCAATTGCGGTGTGTCCATGCCGATCTGGACTATCGGTCCGCTGACGATGGCAGCGGTATCAGAGTGCGCGTGAGCGAGACGGTGACCGAGATCGTGTCCGCGTTGCTCGATGACGATGAAGTCCTTCAGTGCATCTCGAACGTCGTCGCCTCGCACCGCGTCGGCGAGGTCGCCGGTGATCGCGACGATCCGGTTTCGTGCTGGGACTGCCGCGACGACACGCAATGTGTCGAGCAGAGCGGCGGCAGCGATTTCGGCAGCGGCGCGATCACCGACGTCTGCCGCCAGGCGCGTCTTCGCCAGCCCTGGTACCGGTGCCTTCGCCACCACCAGAACGGCGAAGTCGTCGTGGTTCGGTGTAGTAATCATCCGATCACCTTCCAGAAGTCGCGAATCGCTCGGATCGTGCCCAACGGTGATCCGGACACTTTCGAGTGGCCGGCGGTGCGGCTCCGGTAGGCGACGTTGCGCTCGGTGACGGTCCAGCCCGCCTTCGCCGCCAGGACGAGAAGCTCGAGCGGGTAGCCGGATCGGCGATCGGTCACTTCGAGATCGATCAGCGATCGTGTTCGAGTCACTCGGACAGCTCCGATGTCGTGCACGGGTAATTGATATTTCGTGCGCAGTCGCGCGGCGACGAGCGCGTTTCCCCATCGCGCGTGGAGCGGCCACCGGCACCCGCGTTGTGGGATACGTCGTCCTACGACGAGGTCGGATCCGGTCAGGTCTGCGATCATTGCAGGCAGTTCCCGTGGATCCATCGAACCGTCGCCGTCGAGTACGCACACCACGGGAGTGGTAGTGGCCATGATTCCGGTGTGGACAGCTGAGCCGTAGCCGGGCTCCGGCTGGCGCATCACACTGGCACCGTGGGCACGTGCGACCTCGGCGCTTCCGTCGGTGGAGTTGTTGTCCACCACTATCACCGTGTAGCCGTGAGGTATAAGGGCGAGCACGCCGGGAAGCGACCCGGCCTCGTCCAGGCATGGAATGACGACGGTGACGTCGGCCGGGTCGATTGCGGCAGCCTCAGACATGTGGAGGCCCCGCAATCTCGCAGTCTCGTAACGCCATCGTCGCGAAATCGCGAAGTCCGTTGGCCGGCATGATGCTCGCCCGAAAACCCAGCTCACTCTCGGCGCGCACAGGGCTGGCCACAACATGCCGGACATCTCCGGCCCTGTAGTTACCTGTGATCGCAGGGGGCGGCCCTCCGCAGGCTTCGGAGAGCACGTTAGCGACGTCACCGATGGTGATCGGCTGTCCGGAGCAGATGTTGAAGGCACCGAAGCCGGGCAGCTGTGCCTCGATGGCAGCGACATTGGCGCCCGCCACGTCACGAACCTCGACGAAGTCCCTCGTTTGCTTGCCGTCCTCGAATACTTGCGGTGTCTGACCGGACTCGAGGGACGAGCGAAACATGGCGGCGACTCCGGAGTACGGGGTGTTGCGCGGCATGAATTCTCCGTAGACATTGTGATAGCGCAAGGCGGTGACCGAGCCGCCTGTCGACAATGCCCAGGCGAGAGCGTAGTTCTCCTGGGCGAGTTTGCTTGCTGCATAGGTGCTTCGGGGCCGGAGAGGAGCGTCTTCGTCGACCGCTTCCCAGGTCAATGGTTGTCCGGTGACCGGGTCGCGATTGTCGAACATGCCCGCGTCCAGATCCTGCCGTGTGCGTGCTGGCGGAATCACCGTCACACCGGCGGCGTTGCGGTAGCGGCCGTCACCGTAAACAACCATCGAGGAACCGAGAACCAATCGCGTGCAGTCTGTTCGGTGCATCGCGGCCAGGAGGACGGCGGTTCCGAAATCGTTGTGACTGGCGTAGGCCGGGGCGTCGTCGGCATCGATGCCGGCTCCCACGACCGCAGCCTGATGACAGACCACATCAATCCCCCGGAGCACGTCAATCATGGCATCGGCGGATCGTACGTCGACGACGTTGATCCCCTGAGGTGTTCGGGGTGCGGAGCCGTGAGCGGAGGGCAGCAGCGCGTCGACGGCAACCACCTCGTGCCCCCGCGCTGCGAGGGCGGTGCGGATATGTCCTCCGATGAAGCCGGCTGCGCCGGTCAACAGCACCCTCATCGCGTCGGCAGTTCGATGGGGAGTGTGACTCCGTCGTGAACTCGGCAGCTCTCGCACGCCCCGTCGGGGGCGGCACTGATCGAGGCTCTGACCAGCTTTTTGAATGGCCCGAGGTTGCGCTCGAACTCGGCGAATACATCGATGGCACGCACCCCGTCACCGGCGTCGATGCCGGCGTCGAGATCGGTGACGAGTCCGATGGCGACGTAGCACTGCTCGAGCTCACGCGCCAGTACCGCTTCGGGGTGTCCGGTCATGTTCACCAACGTCCATCCTTGGCGGGCATACCATTGGCTTTCTGCGCGGGTGGAAAAGCGTGGGCCTTCGACGACCACCATCACGCCACCGTCGATTGTGTCGGGTTGCAGTGCTGCGCTACGCAGTTGAGGGCAGTAAGGGTCGGCGAATTGGACGTGCACGCCACCGTTGTCGAAGAACGTCTGTGCGCGGCCGCTGGTCCGATCCACGAGTTGGTCGGGCACCACCACTGCGCCGGGCCCGAGGTCTGCGGTCAAGCTGCCGACGGCGCACGGCGCGAAAATCTTTCTGACTCCGAGCATTCGCAGCGCCCACATGTTCGCGCGGTACGGAACGGTGTGCGGAGAGAATTCGTGGTTGCGTCCGTGTCGCGGTAGGAAGGCGACTCTGCGTCCTTCGACGTCTCCGACCGTGATTGGGGCGCTAGGGGTTCCGTACGGCGTGGCTGGTTTGACGTCGATCGAGTCTGTGTCGAAGAAGGAATAGAAGCCGCTGCCTCCGATCACTGCGATGTCTGCAAAGGGGAGGTCGTGATCGCTGATCTTCGTCATCGTGTGTCCTTAAGTGTGTTGTTGTCCAGGGTCTCGCGGGGTTATTCGCGTCACCAGTTGGTGAGGACGAGGTGGTTGATCGCCAACGCGGTGCTTGCTTGTACGGCCAACCAGAATCGGTGTGTCTGGCGTGGCAAAAGCGCGGGCGCTGTCAGGATCCACATTTGGAAAGGCAGCCAAATGCGTTCTGTTTCGGCTTTGCTCAGTGCGCTGAGGTCGGCGACGATCACCGCAAGTAGGCCGGCGAGTGCCATCACGTTGACCGGGGAGAGGGCACGAAGTTTCGACCACGTCAGAACCCGTGGCAGCGCCGCGGCGGAGGCAAGGCCCACCGCGCAGATCAGTGAGGCGAAATTCGCCCATCCCCAGTAGGCGAACGGCCGCGAAGATGCGATGCCTTGGTAGTAGCGCTCTTGGACGAGGAAGTAGCCGTCGAACCACCAGAACCCGTAAGCGGTGAACACACCCGCCACAGCGAGGGCTCCCATCGAGGCGCCGATCAGAGGCCTGGCCGTGCGACTGACCACAAGTACGGCGACGGCAGGAACCGCCATCAGGGCGAGCCCGTAGTTCAGGTAGACACCCCACCCGAGCAGGACGCCTGCCGCAACCGACGACAGGAACCAGCGCCGGCCGCTTCCGCGTGCGGCGACGGCCAACAAAGCGATACCCCACGCGGCCACTCCGGCGAACAGTGCATCTGCCGAGACCGCCAACCAGATCGCCGCGGGCGACAAAGCCAGAAAAGGAGCCGCGCGGCGTGCCATGGTCTCGTCCCCGAGCGCGCGCACGGCGACGATCACCGCCGCCGCCGCACTCGAGCCCACCGCCACACACAGCGCGGATGCCCACACCCCTCCTCCGAGCCCCATCCGGTCGAGCCACACGAAAGTCAGCACCGCGGCCGGGGGGTGGCCGGAGACGTGTGTCGTCCACGAGTCGGGCTGGAAATCAAGTATCCGATCGCTGAATCCGGCGAGGGTGGAAGGAATATCCGTGATCCCGGGCACCTCGTGCAGATACTCATCGCGTGAGGTCAGCCGGCCGGCGAATCCGCGCTGCCACCCGTCGATCATCGCCAATGACATCGCCCAGATCGCGGAGGTTGCCCAGGTGCTCAGGACGAGACGGCGCCACGGGAGCGCTGCGGCGACGCGCGGACCCCACATCACGACCGCTACCGCCACTACGAGAGCGATCGGGGTGCCCCAACCGAGGTGAGCGTCGACGAATCCGAAGAGCGGATTCGCGTCGGAAAAATCCTTGTAGGACTCGGTCGTATTGTCGAGGATCGGGGTCACCGAGCCCAACCCGAGATGGGGCACGACAAACGCTGCCACGACGAGCATCAGCGCCAGTGCTGCAGCGATGAAATCGCGCAGGAGAAAGTTGCGTGTGCCGCCCGTCTGAATCACTGCGGACTCGATGCTGTGAGCCAGACAAAACATCGATGGCCTACCTCCACCGTGCGAGCAACTCGCAGTCCCGCGTCGGCAGCGATCGCGGGGACGGCTTCCAATCCGACGGTGGCCCAACTGAACCAATGTCCTTGTAGAACGTCGGTTTCCCACCTCATCTTTCCGACCCGAATGCCATGTGCGGCGGCCGGCGGTTCCACTTCGGCAATGACGACGCCGCCCTGTGCGAGGAGTGTCGCCGCGCGGCGCAGTACCCGTAGTGGATCTCCGTCGATGCCGATGTTTCCGTCAGCCAACAGCACGTGCGCCCAATGCCCCACGAGCGGTAACGGATCGAAGATGTTTCGGTTGACCGCATGTGCTCCGCGGCTGATGGTCATCGCCACTGCGGTTTCGGAAGTGTCCACGCCCAGAGCGTTGACCCCTCTCGCTGTCAAAGTTGCGGTGAGTCTTCCTGGGCCGCAGCCGAGATCGAGAGTGGGGCCGGTGCAGTGTGCCAGCATGATGTCATCTGCGTGTCGGTCAGCCGGTGTTGTGCGTGTGTCGCCCATCCAGCGTTCGAGCGGTGCCTCTCGGCGGATGCCGGAGTCGCTTGTCATCCAGCACGGGAGTCCTTTGCCTGCGCGTTGAAACACGACATCTGTCGACACCGGGTCTACGGCTGATGTGATTGTCCGTGTCATGGTGCACCTGCTTTCGTGCTTCGAAGGCTCTCAATGGCAAGTCGGGCGGAATACGCAAGTGCACTTGCTGCGAACATCGCTGCTGAGAGAAGCAACCAACGCGCAAGAAACGGCTCCTGCGTCAATCCTGTGGCGGCTACGTAAGTTGCGCTGCCTTGCTTGATGATTCCGGGAAAGAACAGGACGAACGTCAAAGCCGTCCCCAGGCACGGGACCCGGATGTAGTTGATCGCAGGCACCGACGTCGGCCGCGTAACGCGGCGGCCTCGCAGTGCGTTGATCCCAGCCGAGAGTGATCTGTCTGCGAGTGCATAGAGTGGAAACAAGATGAAGTCATGAGCGATGAGTGCGCCGACGAACCACACTGCGATCGACTGCCACCACACTTCGGTGTTCCAGAACGCGTCCGGACCGGTGACCATGACCGCGTACCCGACGAGTGCGAAGCACAACAGCACTGCCAGTAGATGAAGCGGGTTCGCGCCGTAGAATCGGATGAATCTTTTCATCTCACGCCCCCCTGAACGCGATGGACTGCACCCATTTGGTGTTGTGCACCCCGGGCAGAGCCGGAACGATGATCCTGGCGGGATAGCCGTGATCGAGCGAGAGATCGACCCCGTTGACTCGAAGAGCGAGCAGCGCGTCCGGATCGGTGGCCTGATTCCCTTGCAGCGTTGCCGTGCTGAACGGGCCATTGCGTTCGAGCGAGGACACGAGAGCCGAGTCGGGCTGCGGCACACCAGCAATCACGGCGAGATCGCGCAGGCGCACCCCACTCCAGTCCTCGGTCGTCGACCATCCCTCCACACACGCGATGGGAAGCTGAGCACTGTGCTGGGACATCGCCAACAACGCGGTGCGGCTGAACTCCACGGGCGGACCGCTCCCGCTCACCGTCAATCTCCAACGATCACCGGTCTGATCGTCAGTGATCTGCGCGGCGGATGCCGTCCTGTTGATCTGAAAATCGTTCGGCCCCGTCCCGTACGAGCGTCCACGCGGTAGCAGCAGAGCTGCCGGTCGCAGAAATCCGCCCACCGTTTGTCCCACCGACAGCACCCCCACCAACAGAGCGCCACCGCCGACCAACGCGAGCACTCCCCGGCGGCTGATGGTCGCCGGAGCGGGTTCCTCTGCCACCAAACCAGTTTCGTCGTCGTCTTCCGGCCGAGTGTCGGCCAGAGAGGTACGCATTTCCGTGCGGAACGAGCGCCGACGCAGGGACCGAACCATCGTCGGGATCTTGATGACGACGTGGGTGAGGAAGCCGGCGATGAACACCCACGCACCCCAATAATGTGCGGTGTAGAAGCTGAACCCGAAAATGTAGTCGTACTGGATGTTCAACACACCGGTGATGATTTCGAAGAGAATTCCACCGACCAACGCGATAAGCGACAACCGTTCGAGCGCCTGAGCCGGCGTACGAACTGGCGGGAATACGAACAGCTTCGGTATCACCGACCACAGCTTTGCCAAAACAATAGGTACGAGAATCAACCCGAGGCCCACATGCAGGCCCTGCGTGAGTCGGTAAAGCCAGGACGGCCGCGTCGGCCACTGAAAATACGGCAGGCGCAGCCAACCGACATCACTGGGCATTGCCTGCCCGAATTGGGGACCATACGCGATGAAAGACAACAACCCGGTGATGATCACGATCGGCAGACCGATCAGCAAGACGGCACCGAATACCGAGGTCAGCCACGGACCTCGGACGGAACTCCGAGGCCGCAACCGCAAAGGCGCGAAGGAATTGAAGAATCCCTTGACCTTCGCAGTTACGAAACTCATCGGATTACTTCGTTGCGATCGTGATGGTGGCGATACCGACCAGCAACCCCGGTGTCACCGCATCGGTATTGAAGGTCTTGTTCAACAATGCCGCAGCGTCAGAGGAAATCTTCACCTCGGTACCCTGCAGGATCGCGGTATCGTTCGGACCTGTTTGCAGCGGCTTCAATGTCCGACCGTTGAGGTCGAACAGAACAGCGCCACTCGCGGCCGGAGCGCCGTTGACCAACACATCGCCCTTGAGGATCGAAGTACCCGGATCGATGTCGAAGTTGGTCAATTCGACTGTGGTGGCGCCAGCGGTCAACGAAAGACCGCTACCGTCGTGCAAAATCTTTCCCTGCACGTAGGGGTCCACGGTGCCAGGCGTCCAGTACTTCACGTTTCCGCCGGTGATGGGGAAGCTGATCGAGCCATCTGCCAGGGTGGCCGATCCCACGACACCTGGAGTCAAACCGAGGGTCGTGAGAGCTCCGGTGAAACCTGCATCGAGTTTGACGGCCGTGCTCACACCGGTCAGGTTGTCGACCTCGGCGGCCGGCGCCGGTTGCGTCGTCGTTGCAGCTGAAGAACTCGACGACATCGATGTCCCGGAGTCGTCGTTCGATGAACACGCCGCCAAGGGAGTGAGCACCAACGCTGCGGCAGCCACCGCGACGAGTGATTTGCGGTAGTTGATCATAGTATTCAACCTTCCATATCTACAATGAGTGTCGGAAGGCATTCGGCGCCGATACGGTTGCGGATTGGCCAAGCAGAAATATTTGTTTCCGTTGAAATATTTCAAACCCAAAGGATTAGACAAGTCAACGCAAAGAAAATGCAATATTCAGTTTGTCATTGAGAAATTTGGGTACACCGAGCAGCGAAATTCAATGAAGTTTAATATTCGATTGTCATCGAGCAGTGACGAGCATTAGCCGCGCCTGACGCAAAATAGTAAGACGTCGCCCTGAAACAGGTGCACGCGATCTCCACGACAAATCACGAAATGTGGAGCGACCGCAAGGTCGACGAATAGTCGGTCGCATTCAAACCAAGCGCGATGGCGAGGTTGCAGCGATGTTCGGAGTCCGACCCACACGAAGACACCGGGAATGCACCTACCTCGCCAAGGCGCTCGGATTGGATGTTTTCAGACGAGTAGCGATCACGGGCCCCGAGACGTCAGTAAGGGCAGGAAACAGTGTTCTGGCACTCAGCTCCAACCTTCAGAAAGCTGATAGTGGGCGCAGCCTGCATTTGTCTCAAATTGGTAAAACTGCAGGTGGTTGTCTCGAAATCTCTTGATGTCCGACTTTTGTATCATCATCGGGCTATGGCAGCAGAATTCATTTGCGCGACGACCGACCACAACTGACCAGCCACGTGATTGTGCGTAGCTAGTCAGTCGAAAGTCCGGCGATATCAAGCTTGGCGCGTAGCAGCATGAGCGCCGGCAACCCGGCCGAACGCTAAGGCGTCGGCGATATGGAATCCTCCGTCCTTCGCCGCGCTGTAGGTGGAACTGACCGCGCCCGCGGCGTAGAGGCCAGGAATCGGATTGCCGGCAGTATCGAGTACGCGGGAATGACCGTCGCGGCGCGGCCCCCCGCTACTCCATCCCAGCAGTGGCGACCCGGAGACGGCGTAGAACGGAGCGGTGGCCACCGGGGCCAAAGTTTCGGGATTGCGGCCGAACGAATGGTCGATGCCGTCCGCGCACGCCTCGTTGTAGCGTCGCACGCTCGTTTCCACGACTGTTGGGTCCAGTCCGAGCTTCTCGGCGAGTTCGGCAAGCGTGTCCGCCTCGAGGATCCATCCCTTGTCGATCTCGGCGTGATTGTCCGAGCTCCACTCGTACCCTTCGTCGAGAACCCTGTGGCCGACGGGCAGTGCGTCGCGGCCGGGGCTCAGCTGTCCGGCCAACCTCATCGTCTCGTCGAAGACGACGTTCATCGGTTGCACCGGAAAGTGTTGGTAGGAACCCTCTCTGAACACATGACCATGCCGCATTTCGGCTGACTCGTCGGTGAAGCGTCTACCTTCCCGGCTGAGGAACACGTAGTTGTGCGCGTTCCACAGTGCGAGAAAGAATCCAGTCGGATTTTCGAGGTCGCCGGGAATTCCCGTAATGGTCATCATGTTGTTCATGTGCCACAGATCGGCGCCCACGGCCTGTGCCATGCGGTGACCGTCGCCGGTTGCCGATGGTGAGCCCCAGATCTTCGGATTCTCCAGACGCAAGTAGTCGCGCACCATCGTCGGATTTGCTTCGAATCCTCCGGTGGCAAGGATGACACCCCGGCGTGCCTGGATCTGCGAAGTCTTTTCACCCGAACGGATCTCGACTCCGGTCACCGCTCCGGATTCATCCGTCAGCAGTCCGGTGGCTTCGGTGTCGAATAGTGTTGTGACGCCGCGTTCAGCGAGAGCGGAGACGAGGAACCGGTAGAGAAGTTCATTGCCCATCTTCCCTTCGACGGTGTCCATCCCTGCGTAACAGGAACTTCCGTCAAGTTCGGCGAACTCTGCCGTGGAATGGAAATCGCCGGTCATCGCTACAGTTGCACCCAGACTGCGGATCCAGTCGGACAGTCCGTGAGTGTTCTCGGCCCAGGCATCGATGACGTCCTCGGCAACGGGGAACTCCCCGTTCAACGAACGCAGGAAGGTTCGGGCGGCAGCGGGGTCCTCGTTGACGAACCATCCACTGCCGGACAGTCGAGTGTTGCCGCCCGCGGAATCAGGTCCGCTCTTTTCCAGAATCACGACCGATGCGCCGTCGGCGTGCGCTTGGAGCGCTGCGGCCGATCCGGCAGCGCCCGATCCGATGACGAGTACGTCGACAATGTTATCCATGTCACAGAAGGTATTGCGGAATGGTGGTGCGGCGAACGAACCTTCCCGATGAGCGAGAAAGCCAGTGGTCGACGCCGCAGAACGCCCCCTGCAGGCGCGCCGGGGGCCAGGCGAGGTATGCGTTCAGTGCGTCAGGGGTGGCGCCAAAAGTGCGATATCGCGCTGTGACTTTTTCGAGACCCTAGCGTTATAGATGTGGATGTGTCGGCGAAACCTGCCGGTGGCAGAGTTCGTCTGGAACGCAGTGACCGACACGGTTGGTTATCCGACGCACAGTGATTCATCGCTGATTCGGGCGGTGGGGCACGCCGAGTCCAGACAAGAGGCTTTCATGACTACGATCAACGAACGTTCTTCAGCTGCAAATGTTCTCGATCTCTTTGACAGCGCCGGCCGAGAAGGGCATCGGTACAGTATCGACGTGGAAAGCTACACCCCTTCGTATGCGGTACTGAGACTTGCCGGAGAATTGGACATGGGTCAGCGGGTGGAATTGGTGCATGCGCTCGACCGACTTCTCCTGGTCGGCACCGATATTCACGTCGATCTCTCCGGCGTGACCTTCATGTCGTCCGGAGTGGCGAATGCCGTTGTCGATGCTGCGGGGCGTGGCAACAACCGCATTCGCTTGTTTGCCCCGACGCGAGCGGTCTCCATGATCTTTCAGGCTCTCGGCGCCTCCGAACTCATTGCGGGCGATGCCACGTCGACCGCTGATGCTCTCGGTGCTTGAGCCGGAAACAACTCCCACGAACGATGTGAAGTGAGCAGTGCTCGATACGCGTTGACTTGGTTTCTGGTCTGATCTGCGTGTCGACGTGCACTTTGCGGCGCGGGATCAGGTTGTCGTCACCGGGTTGCGCCGAGATTTGCGGTAGTCTCGTTCGGTGTCGAGCAGTCGGCGCCGCCATCGAAGCGTCCGGCCGCATGAACGCTTAGTGGTCCAGACTCGTAGTGAAGAGCCACACCATGGCGTATGACACCAGCAACGGTTCGACATCGTCGAATTCTCCGATCACCCAGTTCTCCGATGTGATTGGTCTGGAAGTAAGCATGCAGTTCGCACCGATACGCCGCCTCGACGACCACGCACTTGCAGGCGCCGAGTTGCAATTGCGTGGGCCTGACAATTCCTCTCTGTGTTCGGCGCATGCCCTTCGCCGCGCCTCGCAATTGATGCAGCAACGCTCGGAATTCGACAGTCACAAACTGGCCATGTCCCGTACTGCACTCGCATGCACCGTCGCGGATCGCCTGCCGTTACTGGTGGCCGTCGACTCGGCTTCCCGAGCAGTTCTGAACGCTCCTGGTATCGAAGGAGTGACGAGAAATCTGCAACGGATCGTCATCACGGTTGACAGCGCATCGGTGCTTACCGATCCCCACAACTCTCTGGCAGTGATCAGAGAAGCCCGCGCGGGCGGGCGTCTGATTGCACTCGACGGCGTCGGCATCGACAGGCACTCGGCGACACTACTGTCTTTGGTCGAACCCGACATCATTATCACTTCCGATGAATTGCTTTCCAAGGCAGCATATTTCGAAGTCGGAACGACGGTGCACGCGCTCGGTGCCTACGTCGAGCGATCGAACGCGATTATCCTTGCCGAGGGTGTCGACTCGGAATCCTCCCGTCTTGCCGCAATCACCATCGGAGCCACATACGGAACGGGTGAGTTGTATCCCGCAGTCGACGATCCGAGTTCACTGTTGTCCGAACCGGTCGTCGCGATGCCCGACAGTCCGGTGTGGAGTGATCCCATCCCCGAGGTGGGCACTCCCTACTCGATCGTGTCTGCTCACAGCCGGATCCGGCGCGGTACCAAGCGTCTGTTGATCCAACTGAGCAAGTCCCTCGAAGCGCAAGCCGCCACATCGGGTTCCTCGATGCTTGTTCTGGGCACCTTTCAACAAGCCGAGCATTTCACCGCATCCACAACAGCACGGTGGCGTCACCTCGCCGATACCGTAGGGTTTGCCGGTGTCTACGGTGTCGGACTGTCCGTGATGCTCGACGGTAAGGTTCAACACGCGCCGCTTGACCCGGGTGATGATCTCGTCAACGAGTGGACGGTCGTCACTCTGGGACCGCACCATGCGGCGATGCTGTCGGCGCGAGATCTTCATGACAACGGTCCAGATCTCGAGCGGACCTTCGACTTCGTGCAAACCTACGATCGCACCGCCGTCACCCAGGCAGCGCACTCTATTCTTCGTCGTTACCCCACGACGAATTCGTGAAACCGGTGCCGAGGTTCTCGACGTTCGCCGCGAGCGCTGCCCGACCGGCGATCGTGGCTAAGGAGTGGCCGGGCGCCGCGCAGCACGTCTCTTTGCTGCAGAGTTGAGTAGATACCTTTCGGCGACCGTGTAGTCCGTGACGGTTGCGCCATCCGGTGCTGTGGTGTGGGTGAGCAGTTCGAGATAGCGGCGACGGAAGACATGGGCGTCGGATTCTGCGAGTAGGAACTCCGCCGCTGCGACGACCTCTGGTTTCGGAGCAGCGCGTGCATGCCGGTTTCGGGCAGGCCGAGTGCTCATGTTTTCCTCTGGATTTCGAAAGCGTCTGTGCCGGTAGTCATGTGCGAGTCGATCCTGACGTCGGTTCGGTCGCTACCGGTCATGAGAAGTCGTGAGTGGTTTCAGATCGATCGGCTGTCCGTCGGAGGGGAACGGCAAGGACATGTAGTTGAGAGGGGCGGTGTAGCCGGGCGCGACCTGCCAATCGAAGCGTGTGAGCAGGTGGTGCATGATCGTTTTGATTTCGACGCCGGCGAAGTGCATGCCGAGGCATTTGTGCACGCCTCCACCGAACGGTTCCCAGGCATACCGGTGCACCTTGTCTTCACGTCGGTGGTCCGCGAAACGTTCGGGATCGAAATGTTCGGGGTCGGGCCAGTACTGCGGCATGTGGTGAGTGAAATGTGGCACCACTGACACGTAGGTCCCAGCGGGTACGAAGTGGTCCTGTATCTGGGTGTCACACACCGCTCGGCGAGCCATGACCGGCACGGGAGCGACGAGTCGGAGGCATTCTTTCATCACCAGGTCCAAGCCGGCGAGTTGGTCGAGTTCGGCATAGCTCGGCGTCGACGTACTCAGTGCGAGTGATTCCGCCCGACATCTGTTCTGCCACTGAGGATTCTGGCCGAGATATTGCATCATTGTCGAGATGGTGATGGTGGAGGTGTCATGTGCGGCCATCAGCAGGAAGATCATGTGATCGATCACCTCGCCGTCGCTGAAGCGCTGTCCGGTGTCTGATTCGATGTGACAGAGAACGGAAAACAGGTCGTCGGTTTCGCGTGAACGGCGCGCAGGTAGGTAGCGGCGGAAGAAGTTTTCGAGGGTTCGGCGCCCGTCGAGGCCGCGCTTCCATCTGGTGCCGGGAACTCGATAACGGATCACCGAGGTTGCAGCTTGCACGCAATCGACGAAAGCTTTTTTCACAGAGTCGATTTCGTTGTCAGTGGTCCCTTCCGCGCCGCCCATGAAGATGTCGGTCGCGAGGTTGAGTGTGAGAGCTTTGAGAGCGGTGTAGGCGCGGAAGCCATCGGACGGAGTCCAGGCGTCGAGCGCGGAGGCGATCGCGGGATTCAGCACGTCCACGGTCTTTTCGAGACGCGATCTCGTGAAGGCTTGTTGCATGATGCGTCGTTGTCGTAGGTGCTCTTCGGAGTCGAGAAGCATCAGACCCCCGTGAAAGAAGGGACCGATGAGCACTGACCACCCGTCGCTGTTGACAAAAGCGCGGTCCTTGTTCTGGAGAACTTCTTGGCATGCGTCGGGTCCGAGGGCTGCGACCCACCGTCTACCGGCCATCGAGAACCACGAGACCTCGCCGTAACGATCCCAGCGTTTTTGCATCAGAGCGAGAGGGTCGCGGATGTATTCGAAAGTTTGCCCTATTCCGGGTAATCCCGAATTGCCTGAGATGGGACGCAACTGCGACCGGATGGGTGGAGCGGCCAGGATTTTCGACATCACGTACCTGCCTTCCGTTTGCATCTGACAGTGGCGCCTGTCAGATGGGGGTAGTCTGCGTCACAGTCGCGTCGTCTGTCAAGATCGACTCATGGCTTCTCCCACACCCCGTCGATATGCCGGTCTGAGTGGTGAGCAGCGGGCCGCGCTTCGGCGTGAAAGCTTGCTTGCAGCAGGACTGGACGTGTTTGCGGCCGCGGGCAGGCAGGGTGCCACCATGACCGCCATCTGTGCGCATGCCAAGCTGACAGAGCGATATTTCTACGAGAGTTTCACCAGCAGGGACGAACTCCTCCAGCAGGTTTTCGACGGAATCGTCGACGAGGTGCGCGTGGCCGGAATGGCTGCACTCCGAACGACCGAGGGGACACGGGAGGAGCGCGTGCGGAGCGCCATTGCTTCGTTCGTCAACATCCTGACGGACGATCCTCGAAAAGGGCGTGTCGCGATGGTCGAGTCGGTGGCTTACGAGCCGCTGCGCACTCACAGGCGGGGAGCGCTGCGTGGGTTCGCGCAGATGGTGGCCGACGAGGCTGCGCTCTTGTACGGCGATCGAGCTTGGCCTCCCCATCAGGGTGAGATCAACGGATTACTGTTCGTGGGCGGCCTGGCCGAATTGGTGACGGCCTGGCTCAACGGCGAAATCGACATCACGCCCGCTGAGATCGTGGATGCCGCAACCTTCCAATTCACATCCACAGCGCACCGATGAAACGCGGGGCCGGCGATGCGGACTGCCAACTCTAGTGAGCGGCATGTGTCGTGATTCGAGGCAGTTTCGGGTCTGAATTGTCGATGACACTGTCCGCGCGGGTCCAGGGCTCTGCAGCCGCGAAGTACAGACGTTGGCCGCCGACATAACGGTTCATCGACGGGTGTTCCGGATCCGCGTTCGTTCCGTCGCGAAGGTTCATTCGCTCGGCGGTGATCTCGAAGGGCACGTCGAGAAAGATCGAATAGTCCCATCGGGAAGCAAATTCGTCCCGATGCAGAAAGAGTCCCTCGACGAGGACTACGGCTCCGTCGGCTGCATGCAAGTACGCGTCGCTGTCCCGTCGTGGTCGGTACTCGCGGTTACCTCCCGGTCTCAGAGGGGCGAGAACATGACGCTCGAGGGCGTCGTAGTCGTAGCTGTCGAGCCAGAAGCCTTCCGGTGACAGCCGACCTCTGCGATGGCGAATCTCCGGCGGATTGAGGAAGTCGTCGACGTGAATCACAATGGCGGGGCGTTCATTCAGCTGTGCTGCAAGACTTTTCGTGAATGTCGTCTTGCCGCTCCCGTCGACGCCGTCGATCGCGACGACGGGAGAGCCGCGCAGCGCGTTTATTTCGGCGGCCAAGGTCTCGAAGACCGTCTTGGTGCTCATCGAGCAGTTCTTCCCGCGCTCGTAGCGACGCGAAGAGGCCCGGTGTCGTACAGGATTCGGTGGCCGTCTTCGAGGACGCGTCGAGTGCCCGCGTCGAGCGGAAGGTCGGCCCAGCTCTCGCTCGCGAAATTCAGTTCGACGAGAAGACCGGACCGTAGGCGGAAGCGTCGTTCTCGGACTGGCCCCCAGTTGGCGGCTCTGATGAATCGCGCGTCGGGGCGGAGCCGGTCGAACCAGTCTTCATTTGCGAGCGCGTTCGCGTCGTCGGCCAGGATCATCAGATCAAGATCACTCGCCATACGCTCCGCGCCGCGCGCGTAGGATCCGACCAGCGCTACAGCTTTGACGTCATCGTGCTCAGCGGCCCATCGTTCGACGTCGACGAGCAGCGCGTTCACCGCACGTCTTCGCCCCTTCAATCGTGCTGACATACCGGCATCATTCCCCATCACCACCATTGTCCGTAGCTTCGCCCGGACCTCTATCCTGGAACTGTCAGTGACAAACCAGGCGGAGGGATGCGTATGTCCAAAATGAGAGAACTCAGCCGATGAAAGCAATCATCGTGTGTACCTCTGTCTCCCATGGCAATACGAAGCTGATCGCCGACGTCATCGGAGAAGTTCTCGATGCTCGCGTGGTCGAGCCCGGTGACATCGACGCCGCGCAGCTCGCCGACTACGACCTGGTGGGGTTCGGCTCCGGCATCTACCTACGCTCGTACCACGCAGATTTACGCTCGTTCGTCGAGGCACTCCCCGAAGAACGGCGATCCAAGGCTTTTGTCTTCGCCACCAGTGGATTTCCTGACAAGGGGATTCATCGCTTCTCGCGTCCACTGGTTCAGTTGCTCGAACAGAAGGGCTTCGATGTGGTCGCAGCCTTCTCGTCCCGTGCGTGGGATACCTATCTCCCGTTCAAGCCTTTCGGCGGTATCCGGAAGGGGCGGCCGAACGCCGACGACTTGGAATCGGCGCGCATGTTCGCCGAAATGCTACGCGGAAGCGTTCAGGACAGCTTGCCCGGCACCGGGTAGCTGCGCAGGCTCATCTCCAGCTCACCGGCGTCGGCAAGGTCGTTGATCGTCTGGCGCAGAGCGCCACACGTCCGCTGAGCGTTGGCACGGCTGTTCGCGCGACCCAACTCCGGGCACACTTCCTGCGACTCTTCGAGCCATTGGACGCTGGTGTGCGCTTCGCTGTACTTCTCGACGAGGACACGGTTTCCGCAGTTGCGGCAACTGACCTGACGCATCAGCGTGCAATCAGATCGGCCGGTGACCAGAAGGCGCGCATGCTCGTGATCTTGGCGTCCTCGTCGAAAGTCATGACGTCGATCGGTTCGACCTCGTAGACCTGATCGCCCACCGGTGTGACGACGCGGAAGTGGAAGGCCGCGCTGGATCCGCTCACCCGCAAGGTAAGCAGTTCCGTCTCTTGCGAACCGCCCTCGAGAGCGCCGTAGAACTCGGTGATCGCGGCCTTGCCGACGCGGGGTTCGCTGCCGACCGGGTCTTCGAGCGTCGCGTTCTCGGCGTAGAGGGCGGCGATGTCCGCTGACGATCCGCGAGCCACGGCGTCGAGGTAGGTGGTAACCGTCGCCGTGATCGCGGCCGTGGTGTCTGGTTCGAGAGTGGTCATCGAGTTAGTCCGATCAGTCGAGAAGTTCAGGGTCTGACAACTACTTCGGACGCTATCGGTGCGGGCTCGATTCGGCGCCGGCATCTCCCACGCAGCGGGACAGCCTGAGCACTCAGGCGTCGAAGCGTCCGAACCCGCCGCGGTAGAACAGAAGCGGACCGTCGTGGCGCAGCACGTTCAGATCGGTGATGCGCGCGACGACGATGGTGTGATCACCGGCGTCGTGCTCCTGCTCGACCGTTGCTTCGATGCGGGCGAGCGCGCCGCTCAGCGCCGGAGCACCGTTGCCGGCGGCATCCCACTCGACGCCGAGGAACTTGTCCGTCCCGCCGCGAGCGAACGCCGAACACATGTCCTGCTGATCGTGGGCGAGAACATTGATGCAGAGAGTTCCCGTTTCGCGAAGCTTCGGCCAACTTGTCGACGTCTTCGCCGGGCAGAACGAGAGCAACGGGGGATCAAGCGATACCGAGACCAGGGACTGGCAGGTGAAACCGAGGGGTGAATTTCCGTCGTGAGCGGTGATGACGGTGACGCCGGTGCAGAAATTGCTCATCACGTTGCGAAGTGTGCGTCCGTCCAGAACTGGCGGCTCGGCGTTTTCCACGGTCATGTCGTCTCCTTGTTCAAATCTTTTGTTCAAAACTCTGCAAACAGCTTCAGAAGCAACGATGTGTGGCGCCGCGGCCGTAATCCAGCGGCAGTCCCACTCAATGGCAGCAATGGCTTCTCGGCACGGGTCAGGACCGACCGAGTGGCAGGTGGAGGGGTTTCGAGCAAATTTGATCCCGCTCAGCGGTCCGTTCGGATTCTACGAAACCAGCAAATGACCAGTGATTGTTAGACTTCGGGCATGTCCGAACCTGATGACGTGTCCCGAGGACTTCCCGCTACCAGCTGGGCAGTGCTCGGGATGCTGACGTTCGGGGAGGAGCTGACCGGAAACGATTTGAAGAAGTGGGCTGACTGGAGTGTCGGCTTCTTCTATTGGAGCCCGTCCATCAGCCAGGTGTACGCAGAACTGAAGAAGCTCGAAAGCATCGGGTTCGTGGAGTCCCGGGTCGTCTCCGAACCGGGGGTGCGAGGCAAGCGCCTTTACTCCATTACTCAGTCAGGAACCGACGCCGTCCGGACGTGGTCACGGGAGGCACCGGTGGAAGTTCCGGTGCTCAAGCACGGTGTGATGTTGCGTCTGTGGATGGGACACCTCAACGAGCCCGAGCGACTGAAGGCGCTGGTGGAAGCCCACATCGCCAATGTCGAAGAGCAGATTCGACGCGCGAAACTCCACGCAGATCATGCCGAGAACGAGCCGGCCTGGTCGTTCCCGGTCATGACGTTGCGATGGTCGGAACGATACTTCCGAGCCGAGATCGAACTTGCTCGCGAACTACTCGACGACATCGACCGTGCGACCGCCGAGTTCGCGAACGTGGCCGAGCACGACCGACTGGGATCACCGTTGCCCTCGACGCCTGGCAAATGGAAGAACGTCGAGGAGTACGTGTTGGCGCTCGAGCAAGCCGGGCTCACCGGCAACGGTTCGAGTATCTGAGTCAGGCCCCGGCTGCGGTCGGCATGTTGCGCAGCAGATGACGACGTTGCAAAGTCGGAGTGACGCTCAGCGATCCGCCGTCGATGCCTCGCCAAATTGCAGCGGCCGCCATACGGACCGGCGCTGCGCTGACGTGGTCGAGGCGGAGGGCCTTCGACGGCGCGCAGATGGATACCGCGGCGACGGCGCGGCCGATGGGGCCGATCGGTGCCGCAAGACAGCTGAATCCCGGTAGGCCGTTTCCGGATTCGAAGGCCACCCCGGACTCGCGGATTCTGGCGAGGTGGGGCAGTGCGTAGCCCGAGGACTTCGGCGAACCGAACGCGAGCAGTGCCTGACCGATCGCAGTGGTCTCGGCGCGGCGTCGACCACCGACACGCGTCGGCACTGCGGCGGCGAGGCGTCCGCCGATCTTCTCCATGTAGACCACATCGGGCCCGTCGAGGATGCCGAGGTGAACCACGAATCCGGTGACTCGGTAGAGCTCGTGGAGAAGGGGCATGGCTGCAGCGTGGAGGCGGTCCTGATGAACCGCGAGCGATCCCAGTTCGACGAGGCGCATACCGAGTTCGTAGTCACGGCCGTCGCGACGCAGCCAACGCATCGAGACGAGACGTTCGAGCATGCGGTGGGCAGACGAGCGGGGAAGGCCTGTGCTCCGAACGACTTGAGCGAGCGTCAACCTGCCGGGACCGTCGAAGGCGTCGAGAACCAGCGAGACGCGATCGAGAATTGCTGTCGGGGCCGAATCGGCGCCTAAAGCATCCACAGCCTGCAGTGTCATCGTGTACCTCACTTCTCTTAGAGCTCCACAACCAGTGAACTGGCTATTTCAATTAGAAATAGTGTCATAGAGTTACGGATTTGTGAAGTGGATCACCGGTCTGTTTTCGGGCGCGTCGCGGTGGAAACGACGAGGGGGTTTGCGCGAATGCTCGCGCAAACCCCCTCGTCGTTTAACTACTGGCAGGTATTACATCGCCACCGGCAGGTACTACATCGTCGCCGACAGGTACTACATAGCTGCCAGTGGTTCGCTTCCGGACCAGTCGTGGCCCCAGTAGCTGTCAGCGGTGATCTCCTCGGAGGAGTACGAGTCCTGATCCACCCTCGCGCCCTCGGTGCCGAACTCGATGTCCCAGCCGCCGGGTGCGCGGACGTAGAAGGAGATCATCTTGTCGTTGGTGTGACGACCCAGGGTCGACGACACGGAGAATCCGTCCTTCATCACGCGGTCGAGTGCCTGGCCGACGGCGTCGAGGGTGTCCACCTCGACCATGATGTGAATCAGGCCGGGTGCACCGCCATGCGGTGCCGGGCACAGGGCCAAGCTGTGGTGGCGCTCGTTGACGCCCATGAAACGGATTCGCAGCGGCCCGAATTCGGGCGGAGCCGGCAGGCGGAAGGCGCCGCGCGGGTAGAAGCCGAGCACCTCGGTGTAGAAGTCGAAGCTCGCAGCACTGTCCATGACGGGGAGTACGACGTGGCCGAGACCCTGTGAGCCGGTGACGAATCGAGCGCCGAAGGGCGTCACCACGGGGCTGTGGTCGAGGATCGCTCCGTGGAAGACCTCGATGGCTGCTCCGCCGGGATCGGTGAAGGCGATGACCTCTTCGACCCGTCGAGCATCTGCTTCGGCGAGCGAAAGCTGCTCGACCTCGGTGCCGTTCTTCTCGAGTGCTTCTTGAACGCGGCGCAGTGCGGCGTGGTCGGCGACCTCCCAACCGATGTTGACGATCTCGTCGCGCTCACCCTCGACGACGACGATGCGAGCAGCACGCTCGTCGAGTCGTAGGTAGAGCGCGTTCTCGTCCGGCCCACTGCCCTTGGCGAAGCCGAGAACGTCGAAAGCGAAAGTGCGCCAACGTGCCATGTCGTTGGTCGAGATCTTGACGTAGCCAAGTCCCTTGATGTCAGTGCGTGTCATCGTGTCTTTTTCCTGTCGATTTCTTGTGTCGAAGTCTGATCAGATCATCGCCCGCAGCGGACCCTGCGGGTCTGCGCCGAGACGGCTCAGTGATGCGGCGTGGAAAACGGTGCTCGGCACGTGAATTGCGTGATGCTGTCCAGCATGAGCATCGCGCCAGAATCGCTGAAGCGGCTTGTCCATCCGCAATGCGTTGCCACCGCAGCGTGGGTAGACCTGATCGATTGCGTTGACGGCGCGCCAGGCGGCCTGTACCTGAGTCTGACGTCCCTCCGCGCGCTGCTCGAAGGTCACTTCCTTGCCAGCGTCCACTCGATCCCACATGCGGTCGACGTTGGCAAGCAGGGTGTCGCGCGCAGCCCGGATGTCGGCGGTTGCCTGACCGATGGCGAACAAGGTGTACGGGTCGTCCTTGATCGCCGTGCCCTGCGCGTTGATGCGATCGGCTTGGTACTCGTTGGCGTGGAAGAGCATTCCCTCGCAGATGCCGATCGTGGCGGCGGTGATTCCGAGGGGGAAAATGTTCGACCACGGCATGAGGTACAGCGTCTCGGTGCGCCCGTACTTGCGCACTGCCGTGCCGTCGATGACCTCGTCGCAGTCCATGACGCGGTAATCGGGGACATACGCATCCTTGACTACGAGATCCTTGGAGCCGGTGCCGCGAAGTCCCATGACATCCCACGAGTCTTCGATGATCTCGTAGTCGGTGCGCGGAATGATCACATGGAGCATGCGCGGCGGCATCTCCATGTTGCCGTCCTTGTCGCACGCCATCGCGCCGAGGAATGCCCAGTCGCAATGGTCGGTACCGGAGGAGAACTGCCAGCGACCGGAGAACTTGTAGCCGCCGTCGGTGGGGATGCACATTCCGCCGGGCATGTACGGCGATGCCATCCAGGTGTCGGGATCGGATCCCCAGATCTCCTGCTGCACCTTGGGATCCGCGAACGCGAGTTGCCACGGGTGAACTCCGACGATCCCGTGGACCCAGCCGGCCGACGGGTTCAGTGAAGCCATGCGCATGACGGTTTCGGCGAATTCGCGCGGATGCGCCTCCATGCCGCCATGCTCCTTGGGCTGCAGCATGCGGATGGAACCGATCGCCTTCATCTTCTTGGCGGTATCGTCGGCCACCCGGCCGATCCGCTCGGCCTCGATGCCTTCGGCGAAGATGTCGTCGGCCATCGCGTTGATCTGTTCGAGCACTTCGTACGTCATGTTGTTCCTTGCGTTCAGTCTGGTTGTCTCAGCAGTGTTTTCGACTGCGGATCAGGAGGTTGTCTCGAGCGCCTGGGCGTCACGTGCGGCAACGTTTTCGGCGACTTCCCGCTTCCAGCTCTCCACTGCGCGGGTAGTGTCGATCTCGAATTCGAAGCGCTTCGTCATGTCTTCCGTGACGTTCTCGACATCGGTGTAGAACTGGTTGTACCAGCGCCGCAACTGGTAAACCGGGCCGTCCTCCTCCGAGAGCAGCGGGTTGTCGATCGGGGCCTTGTTCTTCCAGATCTCCACGTCCTGAAGGAATCCCATCTCGACGCCCTCGGTGAACTGCGCGGCCATCGCGGCAGTGGCCTCGTCGTCCATACCGGGAAGCTTCTTGACCATCGCGCCGTACTGCAGGACGAACGCATTGTTCGAGATCGGGTAGTGGCAGTTGATCAGGACGGTCTCGATGATCTGCCCGTTGGCTTCGCTCTTGATCCAGTCGATCATGTACGACGGTCCGAAATACGAAGCATCCGAACGGAGCACAGCGTTGGGATCGCCGTAGTTGGTGCCGCTGATGACGTCCTCACGTCCCACCGATTCCATGTACTGGCTCGCGACATGACCTTCGAAGATGTTCTTGAAGTACTTGGGGAACGAGTAGTGAACGTAGAAGAAGTGGGCCATGTCCACGACGTTGTCGACGATCTCGCGGCAATGAGAGCCTTCGATGGTGAGCGTGTTCCAGCTCCAGTCACTCCACTCATCGCTTCCGAAGCCCTCGATGTCGGGGATCGTGACCTCGGCGGGCGGGGGATTTCCCTGGGGATCGTGCCAGACGAACAGCTGACCGTTCTTCTCGAGAGTGATCCATGCCCGCGTCTTGGCCAGCGGCGGAACGCGTCGTGCGTAGGGGATCGCCGTACATTTTCCATTACCGCCCCAACGCCAGTCGTGGAACGGGCAGGCGATCGAATCGCCCTTGACGGTTCCGTGAGCAAGGTTGCCACCCATGTGGCGGCAGTATGCGTCGAGAATCTTGATGTCGCCCTTGCTGTCGGCGAAGACGACAAGGCTGGTGCCGAATGCCTCGATCTGGTGGGGCTGACCGTCGCGATAGGTATTGCTCAGTCCGAGGCAGTGCCATCCACGTGCGAACCGTGCGGGAGGCGCTGCCGCTTCGATTTCTCGAATTTCCTCGCCGGCGCCCGTCTGCGTCGGGGTGTCCGTAGTGGTGAGTGGGCCGGTTCCGAGTGCCATGTCTTCCTCCGAGCCGCGTCTTGCGACGCTCCAGTGATGTGATCCGTCTCATACAACGACGAAGCGTCCGCTGGAGATACGGCAGTTCCCGCTGGATGGAACGCCTACTCGGTGACCTGCAGAGATTCAGCTCGCGAGTGTCGCCACATCGTCGATCGCGTAAGTCGCCCAAGCGCGGGCGGTGACGACCCCAGCGGGATCGGTGGCGACCAGAGCTACGTCGGCCACGCTCTCGTGGTCCTTCTCGTACGTCGCGAGCACTGTCACGGAGCAGTGCAGATCTGTTCCCGTGGAAGTCGCGGTGCAACGTCCGCGGAAGCGTCGTAGTGACGCCGAGCCGTAACGACGAGCAGCGAAATCAGCAAGGGCGGCAACGGAATCGGTTCCGGTACCCGCTGTCGGGGCTTCCCGGACGAAGACCTCGGCCACCAGATGCCCGGTCTGGTCGTGGTATTCGGTGATCCGCTCGAGTGTCGAACTCAGCGCCCTCACGGATCCGGTGAGCAGTGCGCCGGGATCGGGGCGTCCGAAGAACACGACGTCCTGCTCGACGACGGCCCCGTCGGGTGCCGAGCGCACGGTGCCGTACAACGAGTCGAAATCGGAGAGGAGCGTGGTGGCAGTACGCGGAGCAGTTGCCGTGAAGTGGGCGGTACCGAGGTTGGTAGTCATGACACTCTCCGTTGGACGCGACCGAGACGCTGTCGTCTCGGTGGGTACATCGACGCTAACCACCGCTCTCGCGGGTGACGACGGGCTTCCCGCTGATCGGGAGCATTCTCGGATTCGATCGAAGAGGTGGAACCTGTTCCAGTTTTGTGCAATTCTGGATATCGTATCCGTGACCGGGAGCACATCTCGATGACTGCACGCGCCGAGCAGAAGGAAGACCAGATGACAGACGAGTTCGCTGACCTGCACCGACCGGTATACGGTCCGGACCTGCTCATCACCGCTCTGGAACGCAATCACGACAAGCCCGCGCTGTACCTCGGCGACGTGATCCTCACCGGCGGTCAGATGCGCGATCAGATCAGCTGCTTCGCCCAGGCGCTCGCGTCTTTGGGAATCACTCAGGGCACCAGCACCGCGATGCTGTCGAAGAATCGCCCCGAGGTTCTGATCAGTATGGGCGCGACCATGATCACCGGCTGCCGGGCGAGCGCCTTGAACCCGATGGGATCGCTCGACGACCACAAGTACATCGTCGACGACGCCGAGATCGAGACGCTGATCTTCGATCCCAATGCCTTCGAAGAGCGTGCCGCCGAGTTGAAGGCGTCGTCACCCTCGTTGACCAACGTGCTCTCGATGGGGCCGTCCGAGGTGGGAATCGACATCCTCGCGCTGGCTGCCACGTTCGAGCCCGCGCCGCTGAAGGCAGCGCACGTCGACGCCGAAGACGCCAGCAGCATGGTTTACACCGGTGGAACGACCGGCAAGCCCAAAGGTGTTGTCGGATCCTTCCGTTCGGGTGCTGCGCTCAATCAGATCCAGATGTCGGAGTGGCAGTGGCCCGAGGACAACCGCTTCCTCATCTGCACGCCACTCTCACACGCAGGTGCAGCGTTCTTCATCCCGACCTTGCTGCGCGGCGGTGCGTTGATCGTCCTGCCTGCCTTCGAGCCAGGTGCTGTGCTCGAAGCGATCGAGAAGCACAAGATCACGGCAACCATGTTGGTGCCCACCATGATCTACATGCTCATGGACCACCCCGATCTGCCCAAGCGGGACGTCTCGAGTTTGCAGACGCTGTTTT
Source organism: Rhodococcus sp. no. 34 (assembly GCF_054589475.1). Taxonomy (NCBI): domain Bacteria; kingdom Bacillati; phylum Actinomycetota; class Actinomycetes; order Mycobacteriales; family Nocardiaceae; genus Rhodococcus; species Rhodococcus sp. no. 34. Next base: position 588,743 of record NZ_BAAILK010000041.1, on the reverse strand, counting down.
ACGGAGCGTCCGCGATGTCTCCCGCCAGACTGCAGGAGGGCATCAAGAAGTTCGGTCAGATCTTCTTCCAGTTCTACGGTCAGACCGAGTGCGGCATGACTATCTCGGTGCTGCGCAAGGAAGAACACCTCGCCGACGATCCGGCCCGCCTCGCCACGTGTGGGCGTCCGGTGCCGTGGCTCGACGTCCGGTTGCTCGACGACGACCTCAACGAGGTGCCGCAGGGAGAACTCGGTGAGATCTGCGTCCGTGGCCCGCTGATCATGAAGGGCTACTGGAAGAAGCCGGCCGAAACCGCCGAGGCGTTCCGGGGTGGTTGGCTGCACACCGGCGACATCGCGCGCAAGGACAAGGACGGGTTCATGTCCATCGTCGATCGCAAGAAGGACATGATCGTGACCGGTGGTTTCAACGTGTTCCCCCGCGAAATCGAAGACGTGATCTCGGCGCATCCGTCTGTCGCGTCGGTGGCGGTGGTCGGTGTGCCCGACGACAAGTGGGGCGAAGCCGTCAAGGCCTGTGTCGTACTTCGTGCCGGACTGACCGTCGACACCGAGGAACTGGTCGACAAGGTGAAGGCAGCCAAGGGTTCGGTTCACGCTCCCAAGAGCATCGACTTCGTGGAATCACTCCCGCTGACACCGCTGGGCAAGCTGGACAAGAAGGCGCTGCGCGCGCGGTACTGGGAGACCAGCGCCCGCGCGGTCTAGGCGCCAGCGTCGTGTAGCGAAGGGTCAGCGTTTCCAGACGTAACGACGCTCCGGGCGGCCCACCACTCCGTATTTCAGCGAAGTGGTGGACCGCCCGGACTCGTAGAGGTATTCGAGGTAACGCCTCGCGCTCGCGCGTGAGATACCGACCCTCTCGGAAATGTCTGTGGCCGAGGCGGGTTCGGTGTCGTCTCGCAGAGCTGTCTCGACCAACCGAAGAGTCTCGGGACTGAGTCCTTTGGGCAAACCTTTGTGGGACGACGCCCCGGGCGCGCCACCTGCCACACCGAAGGCCTCGTCCACTGCTGTCTGTTCTGCTTCGTAGGAGCTGTCGAGGTTCGCGTATGTCGATCGGTAACGCTCGAGACGCTCACGGAGAACCTCGAACGTGAATGGCTTCATCAGGTAATGCACGACGCCGCTGCGCAGCGCTTTCTTGACCGAGCCGGCCTCGCGCTCACTAGTGATGACAAGAACATCCAGCTCCGGTGCCAGCTCGCGAAACGGGGCGATCAGATCGAGTCCGGTGGTGCCCGGCAGGTGGACGTCGAGAAGCACCAGGTCGGGTTGCAACTCACCGACTGCGTCCAGTGCGGTCTCGGCCGAATGGGCAACGCCACACACTTCGAAACCGTCTATCCGTGAGACGAATCCGCTGTGCACCTTCGCCACCATGAAGTCGTCGTCGACCACCAGTACCCGGATCATGCGCCCTCTCCGTCGTGTAGGACTGCGGTGAAGACAGTCCACTCGATGTCCTCTGCCGAACGAGTGCTCACGGTGACGTCGCCGCCCCGCCGACGACACGTCAGGCGCACCAGCGCCAAACCGAAACCGTGTCCGTCGCTCGATTGTCCCTTGGTGCTCCAACCCTGGCCGAACACCCTGTCGCGATTCTCCGGCGCGATACCGGGGCCGGCGTCCTCGACCCGAACTTCGACCGCGGTGCCACGGCCCCGAATCGACAACCGAACCTTGCGGCGCGAGGCTTCCGGCATCTCGCCGACGGCGTCGACGGCATTGTCGACGAGGTTTCCGACCACTGTCACGAGATCTCGTCCGAGTCTGCGGTCCACCGTCTCCAGATGCGTGTCCGCCGCCAGCTCGATCGTGACCAACCCCTGTGCAGCGGCACCTATCTTGGCGATCACGAGTGCGGCGGTGCCGACGTCGGCGATCTTCTCGGTCACGGTCGCGCTGACCTGCGCGCGCTCCATGGTCAGACCTTCGACGTAGCCGACCACCTCGTCGTATTCGCCGAGCTGGATGAGGCCGGAGATGGTGTGCAGTTGATTGTCGAACTCGTGGATGTGGGCGCGTAGTGCGTCGGTGCTGGTTTTGGTCACGTCGAGTTCTTCTTCCACGGAGCGCAATTCGGTGCGGTCGCGGAAAGTGGTGACCGACCCGATGGTGCGGCCTTTCGATTCGATCAAGACGGTGTTGAGGACGAGCAGGCGATCGCCGACAAGAACCAACTGATCGGATTCGGTTGTGCCGGAGGTCAGTACACTCTGGAGGCGGTCGTCGAGACCGAGGTCCCGCACCGATCTGCCGGCACTGCCGCGTGGGATGTCGAGGAGTTGGTGGGCACTGTCGCTCATCAGCACCACCTTTCCCTGCGCGTCGAATGCGATGACGCCTTCCTTGAGACCGCGCAGCATTGCTTCACGTTGGCGAACCAGGTCCAGGATCTCGCCGGCTTCCATGCCGAGGGTTTGCCGTTTTACCCTGCGGGCCAACAGGATCGACCCGACGCCGCCGAGAAGGGATGCCACCGCGAGGTATACCAGGAGATTCGGTGCAGACTGCAGCAGGCGTGTCCAGATCGAGGGGTACTCGATGCCGACGATCGCGGTTCCGGTAATCGCTCCTTCGCTGCCGAGAATCGGAACGTGCGCCTCCACGGCCTTGCCGGAGGGCGTGTCGACCAAACCCGTCCACGACCGATCCTCCGTCTGACGTGCGTCGATGCCGACATCACCGGGACGCGTCGAAATGACGACACTGCCGTCAGCGTCGGCAAGCGAGACGTAGGTGACGCCCGAGATGGCGCGTACCGAGTCGACCGAACCTTGTAGTCCGGAGCGGAGACGGGTCTGCGCCTGGGGGAGTAGCTCGCGTACTGCCGGATTGGCTGCGAGCGATTCCGCTGCCGAGAGTGCGCGACGTCCCTCCTCGCGTTGGAAACTCGCGGACGACTGCGCGAGGGAGAGGGCGGTGACGCACACGAGAACTGCAACGACGATCAGAAGTTGCAGTTCGAGAAGTTGTGTCGCCAGAGTGTGCCGGCGGCGAAACAGCCGGGCAAACAGAGACGACTTGCTCTCTCGCTCCGCCTGCTCGTTTCCTGAGGACACCAGCCAGACCCTAGCCTTCAGTTCGATGCCGGGAAAGCGGCCGTTCGTGAGCACAATGAGCACAAATCAATTTGCTTTCCCAATGGTGACCCCAGTCACAAAGTGCGTCAGTATGAAACCTGTTCACACATCGGTACCGGCAGACAAGGACGAAGCCATGAGCACATCGAAGCGGCTGAGCAGGCATATCGCCCTGCTCGGTGCCTGCGCGATGACTCTCGTGCTCTCGACCGGATGCACTCCGGTCGAGTCCTTCTTCGCCGGTGGCCGAGCGGGTGAGAGTTCCGAAGAACTGCGCGTACTGGTGCCCTCGGTGGCCGGTGGTGGTTACGACCTGACCGCCCGGACCATGGTGCAAGCACTGGCCGACGAAGGGACCGTCGACGCCGACGTCGTTGTGCTGCCCGGATCGGGCGGCATCGTCGGACTCAACCGGTTGGCTCTCGAAAGCGGGAATCCCGACCTACTCATGGTCATGGGGCTCGGAGTTCTCGGTTCGCTCGAGATACTGCCGTCCGAGCACACACTTGCCGACGTGACACCGATTGCGAGACTGGTCGAAGAACCGGAAGCGCTACTGGTTCCAGCAGATTCACCGTACAAAACTCTCGCCGATC
>NZ_BAAILK010000041.1:555599-584960 GCF_054589475.1 Rhodococcus sp. no. 34 | reverse complement strand
CGATCGGCGGTGGTTCGAGTGAAGGTGGACCGGACGGGTTGTTCCGCCTTCTGTTCGCACGGGCGGTCGGCGTCGATCCGTCGCGCTCCCCGTACCGCATCTACGACGGCGGCGGCGAACTGCTTCCCGCACTGCTCACGAGGCAGGTCGACGTAGCCGCCACCGGTATCGGTGAGTACCTCGATCAGATTGCGGCAGGCACGGTTCGGGTCCTTGCGGTCAGCTCGCCGGCCCGTACCCCGGCGGTGGATGCGCCCACGATGGCGGAGTCTGGCGTCGACGTCACGTTCACCAATTGGCGCGGCCTCATGGCGCCGCCGGGCCTGACGGACGATCAGCGTCAGCACTTGCAGAATTTGGTGCGGGATCTGGCGGCAAGCCCGCGCTGGAACGAGCTGTCTCGCCGAAACGGTTGGAACACTGCAGTTCTCACCGAACCCGAGTTCTCCGCATTCCTCACCGATCAATCCCGGTTCGTCGACGCAACACTCGATCCGCCCGGTATCAACTGAGCACTACCGAAGTTTCGTTTCACCTCCACGAAGGTCACCGGCTCGATTTGCCGTGCCGTTTTTCTCGGCAATTCAGCACTAAAGGAGTTCATCATGCTCGTCACACTCGGCTTTCTCATGGTTGCGGTGTTCATGTTCCTGATCCTCACCAAACGCGCGACCCCGGTGGTGGGACTGACTCTGGTTCCGGTGGCCTTCGGACTACTTGCCGGGGCCGGCCTCGGAATCGGCGACATGATCACCGACGGCATCAAGTCGCTCGCACCCACCGCGGCGCTGTTGTTCTTCGCGATCATCTTCTTCGGAATCATGATCGACGTCGGCCTCTTCGATCCGCTGGTCAAGCTCATCTTGCGGATGGTGCGAGACGATCCGATGAGGCTCGTGGTCGGAACCGCAGTGCTCGCGATGGTGGTCTCGCTGGACGGAGACGGTTCGACGACCTTCATCATCGTGACCTCGGCGCTGCTTCCGCTCTACCTCAAACTCGGTGTCAGTCCCGTTGTACTGACGGTGGTCGCCGGCTTGTCCAACGCGACGATGAACATCATTCCGTGGGGCGGCCCGACCGTCCGGGCCGCGAGCGCGCTGGGACTCTCACCCTCCGACGTGTTCGTGCCGATGGTGCCGTCGTTGATCGTCGGCCTGATCATGGTGCTCGGATTCGCGATTCACCTCGGGATCATGGAGCGCCGCAGGATCGGGACTTTGGTCCTGACTTCTGAGCGCATCCTCGAAAAGGTCGGAAACGGTGGAAGTTCCAGCACCGGTAGCGCCGGCACCGGCGGCTCGAACGACTCCGAGGACGACGGCGGCGACACCGGACGATTCATCGACGGCCTCGACCCCAAGCGGGACACCTTGCGGCCGAAATTGCTCTGGTTCAACGCTGCGCTGACGACGATCCTTCTCGTCGTACTCGTGATGGACATCCTGCCCATCCCGGTGCTGTTCATGATCGCGTCGTCGATCGCCCTCGCGGTGAACTTCCCGGCGGTCAAGGATCAGGGTGAAGCAATCGCACGCCATTCGTCGAGCATCGTCTCGGTGGTCGCGATGGTGCTGGCAGCAGCGGTGCTGACCGGCGTTTTCCAGGGAACCGGCATGGTCGAGGCGATGGCAGAGTGGCTGCTTCAGGTCATCCCCGACGCGATGGGCCCGCACCTCGCCGTCATCACGGGCGTCCTGAGTATCCCGCTCACGTTCTTCATGACCAACGACGCGTTCTACTTCGGTGTGCTGCCGGTGCTGTCCGAGACTGCAGCGCAGTACGGCATCGAGCCGGTGGAGATGGCGCGCGCCTCGATCACCGGGCAGGCCGTGCACATGCAGAGCCCGCTGGTCCCGGCGATCCTGCTACTGGTCACACTCGCCGGTGTTTCTCTGGCGGATCACCACAAGAAGGTTCTGTGGCGAGCGGGCCTGATCTCGATCACGATGCTCGTGGTCGGCGTCGGATTGGGGCAGATCCCCTTCTGAGCGCGATCAGTTGTGGAAGGGGCACCGGCCTTGGTCGGTGCCCTTCTTCTTTTTTGTCACGAAATTGGGCCGGATGTCGAGATCGGGCTCGTCGTACAGGCGGTGGAACGTCGGCGTGAGCGAGCTGGACATGGGCGGGTTCACCCATGACCAGTCGGTCGGGCACTTGCGCCCGGCCTTGTCCTCACGCGCGATGTGATCGATGAATTGCTTTGCGACAGTGTGATGGTCGACCATGATGACGCCGGCCTTGCGGTAGCTGTGGATAACTGCACGGTTCAGTTCGACCAGTGCGCGGTCCTTCCAGAGCGTGCGGTCGTGGCTCATGTCGAGCTCCATCATCGCTCCGATGGTGGGCAACATGTTGTAGCGATCGGTGTCGCTGAAGTTGCGTGCGCCTACCTCGGTGCTGACGTACCAACCACTGAACGGCGTGCAGGGATAAACGATTCCGCCGATGTCGAGGTTCATGTCCGAGACCGCAGGGACGGCATGCCATTTAAGCCCCAGATCAGCGAACCAGCTGTATTCGGGGTGTTCGATCTCGACCTCGAGAACCAGGTCGGTCGGGACGTCGAAGTACTGCAGGGGTTCGTCGGGAACCGAAATCAGTACGGGGAGAACGTCGAACGGCGTACCGGCGCCTTTCCACCCCATCGCGGTGACCTGAGCAGTCAGATCGACGTGCCACGGGTCGCCCAGGATGGTGCCGTCAGGCTGCCGGTAGCCGGCGTAGCGGATCAGTTGCGGACTGAGGATTCGGTACTCCTGACCGTCCTCGCGGGGGAGTGGCCCGACCGTCACGACGGACTGCAGAGCGCCGCCGTTGGTCGACAGTCGCAGGTGCTCCCAGCATGCTTCGGCGAGAGCGGAAGCCGTGACGGCATCGCGCGCGTCGATGAGTTTGAGGGTCCGCCAATGCGCGCGACCGACGCACCTGGCGTGGTTTCGCCACGCGAGTTTGGCGCCGACGAGCAATTCCTCCGCTGTGTGCGTGTAGGTGCCGGTCCGATGGAGTTCACGCAAGGCCTCACGCCGCCGAGACGTCGGGAGGTGGCCCAGTTCCGGAGAGTCGAAAAATTCGACGCACTCGAGTTCCCGACGTTGAAGCTCGGTCAGCGTCGGGGTAGTGGAGGCGATCTGGGACGTAAGCCCGCTATCGGTGGGCAATTCGTCCTGTCGAACAAAATCCACGGCACGACTCCTGTTTGGCTGGTTGAGATTTCGCTGAACGTTAGCTCGGCGATCGAGAGTGTCGAAGCTCTTGTTTATCTTGCACGCAAGAATAAGAAAGGGACGGTCACACCGCGAAATGGGGTCGCATTGTGACACTTGTCCAGAATGATTTACGAGTCAGACATTTGTGACATAAGCTGCAGACGAAATTCCGCGGCGGGTCTTGCCGCGTCTAGTCGGGACGAGGATGAGCGTGGATTCGCAAGCAATCTCTCTGGTCCGGTCGAGCTTCAAATCCGTCGCTGCGGTAGAAGATGGTCCGGAACGGCTCGCCCGTACCTTCTATTCGATCCTGTTCGCTCGATCGCCCGAAACCCGGGAGTTCTTTCCGGCAGCGATGGATGTGCAGCGTGACCGGCTTGTCAGCGCTATCGCTCACGTCGTCGAACGCCTCGACGAGTCCGACGCGATACTCGAGTACCTCGCGCAGCTCGGCCGCGATCACCGCAAGTACGGCGTCACCGACGAGCACTACACGGCAGTCGGCAATGCCCTGATCGAAGCACTCGAGACTTTCGGTGGCGCCGAAATGTGGACAGACGAGGTCGACAGCGCGTGGCGCAACGCGCTCGCGATCATCTCGGCAGCGATGATGGACGCCGCCAACGCGGAAGACGGTCCGCCCGCGTGGAGTGCCACGGTCGTCGAATGCCGCCCGGTCATCAAGGGCGTCGCCGTCGTGCGGCTGCAACTCGACCAGACGATGGAGTACCGCGCCGGTCAGTACGTCAGCGTGCAGGTCGCCGCGAGGCCACGGATGTGGCGCTACCTCTCTCCGGCCACGCCGTACGACGGGACCGGAATCCTCGAGTTCCACATCCGCCAGGTCACCGGCGGGTGGGTCAGCCCGGTCATGGTGAACCAGACCGCTGTCGGTGACACCTGGGTGGTTGGTTCGCCCATCGGTGCCTTGGGGATTCCGGAGAACTCCAAGGACCTTCTGATGATCGCGTCGGGAACCGGAGTGGCTCCGCTGCGCGCTCAGATACTCGAGCTGATCCGACGCGGCAACACCCGCAAGGTCCAACTGTTCTACTCCGGACAGCATCCGTGCGATCTCTACGACCTTCCACATCTGTGGAAGCTGGCAGAGAAGTACCCGTGGCTCACGATCATCCCGGTCTCCGAAGAAGACGAGAATCCGTGGTGGCACACCGAAGCGGAGCCACTGCCGCCGATCGGCATGAAGCGGCGCATCGTCGGCAAGGTCGGTAAGGTCGTGACCTCGTTCGGGGACTGGGCGGGCTACGACATCCAGGTCGTCGGCAGCGAATCCATGGTCAACAGCACCAAATTCAGGCTTCGCGCAGTGGGCATCGACGTCGATACCGTTCGCAACGACCCGACGTACTGACCGTCAGTACGGATCGAACTGAATGACCTCGGCCGGCGTTCCGGCCTCGATCAATCGATCACGCGTCGACCGAACCATGGCCGCCGATCCGCACACCAGGACCTGATGTTCGGTGAACGCACCGTACGACGCGACGACGTCGGCGAGCGTGCCTTCGATGAGATGATCGTCGCCGAATCCGATGTCGACGTTCAACCGGTCGAACCATCCGTCGGGCGGGCCGCCGTCGGAGAGATCTTCGACGACAGGAATGGGCTGCAACCACGGAAACTGGTCGGCGAGCAGCCACAGCATGTCCGCAGCGTAGAGATCACGAAGCGTTCGGCCACCGAAGAAGAGGTACACCTGCGGCGGGTTCGGGGTCTGAGCCAGATCGAGAATGATCGACCGGAGTGGGGCCAAACCGGTTCCGCCCGCGACCATGATGACGGTGGGGCCGTTCTCGTCGACGGACAGGTTGCCGCGCGGGTCGAGGATCTGCCAGACGTCACCAGGCTGGGTGTCCTTGACTATCGAACCGCTGACCCAACCGCCGGGAACCGTCTTGACGTGAAACTCCAACTTCCCGTCGTGTGAGGGAGGCAGTGCGGGGGAGAGTCGACGGAGCAACCGCGAATTCTGCGGGACGCTGACGTCGACGTACTGGCCGGGTCGGAACGGGACGACGTCGCCGACAAGACGAACAACCGCCAGATCCTCACGGAGACGGTGATGTTCGACGACTGTGCTCGACCAGGTTCGCTGGGCCATGAAAGTTCTCCTGTAGTCAGTAGAGCGGGTCGTGCCGGATCTGGTCGAGCGGAGTTCCGCCGGCACGCAAGGCGTAGACGGTTGTCTTGATCATCGACGGTGACCCCGAGATCTGCACCTGGCGGTCGGCCCACGAGCCGAACTGCGCGACCACTTTTCCGATCGGTCCGATCAGCCGGCTGTGCATTCCGAACGGTGGTTCGAGCACCGGTCCGTTGTGCCACCAAGGGTTTTCGGGTTCTTCGGAAACCGGTACGACGGTCAACCACGGGTTGCTGAGCGAGATGTGCCAGAGGGTTTCGAGGTCGTAGAGATCGCACGGATAGCGGCCGCCGACGAACAGGTGCACGCGCGGGTTGTGCGCGCGTTGAGACATTTCCATCACCTGTGCCCGCAGTGGAGCGATACCGGTGCCGGACCCGATCATGAGAACGTCACGGTCGCTGGTGAAGTCGACCTCGAGACCGCCGAGGGGAGTGGACATGACCCAGCGGTCACCGACGTTGGTTTCGCTGACGATCGCGGGGCTGACCCATCCTCCCGACACCTTGCGGATGTGGAACTCGAGCTGACCGAAAGGGTTGGTCGGAATCGCCGGTGAGTAATACCGCCACATTTTCGGGCGCTGGGGAATCTGAACACCTACGTATTGCCCCGCCCCGTACGGAATGGGTGGGTCGGCTTCGAGGCGAACAATCGCCAGATCGTCGAGGACTCGTTCGTGGCTGACCACGGTTGCGCCCCAGAGCGCCGGGGTCGTATCGGATTCGGCGCCGTCGGCCATCGTGCCGACGACGAGGTCGGTGAACTGAGACCAGGCCTCGTCCAGATCCGGCGTCCACTTGTAGCGGCTGTGCGCGCTCGTGCCGTACATCGACCGAACCGCACGCTTCAGAGCGACGCCGGCGGCCTCGTAGTGCTCACGCTCGACGCCGTAGCGACGGTGGTCGCGGCCGAGTTGGGTGAGGAACTTCCGGATTCGGCGATGCTGGGGCAGATTCTTCACGACGAACTCGATGGCTCTGAAGAAACGGTGGCCCTGCGATTCCATCCCGGCCGGGAACAATGAGCGGTACAGAGGATGTTCCGCAAAGAGGCCGGTGTAGAACACTGCCGAGAAGTGCGCACGGCTCTCTTCGTCGTCGGTCAGAGAATCGAGGCTGGATTGCAGACGGGCGATCACTGTCGGATCCAATCCATCCCCCTTTCGCACCAGCTGCAACTCTCGCCACAATTCTAGTACGGCTGAAAATGTGACCTACGAAACCAACTCGGCCTGGCGAAAACAAACTTGAGCGGAATAGACTCAAGTTTGTCCGCGTTGAGCATATTGACACAGTCGCAATACCAACCGGTCGCGGCTCTTCCCGTTCGACTTCGCCAGAAAGGTGACAAGTGGACTCGTTCACACCAACAACCAAGACCCAGGCTGCGATGACGGCTGCACTGCAGTCGGCGTCGTCGGCGGGTAACCCCGATATCCGGCCTGCCCATCTGCTGGTCGCATTGCTCGACCAGACCGACGGCATCGCTGCCCCACTACTCAAAGCTGTAGGCGTCGACCCCACGGTCGTACACCGTGAAGCACAGGCAATCGTCGATCGCCTACCCAAGACAACCGGCGCAAGCTCCACCCCGCAACTCGGGCGTGAGGCACTCGCGGCACTCACTGCTGCTCAGCACCTCGCCACCGAGATGGACGACGAATACGTCTCCACCGAGCACGTCCTCTACGGACTGGCCGGCGGGGACTCCGACGTCGCACAGTTGCTCGTACGTCATGGCGCTACCCAGGACGCATTGCGTGAAGCCTTCACCACCGTCCGCGGCAGCGCTCGCGTCACCAGCCCGGAGCCCGAAGGCACCTACCAAGCGCTGGAAAAGTACTCCACCGACCTCACCGAAGCTGCACGTAGCGGCAAGCTCGACCCGGTGATCGGTCGCGACACCGAGATTCGCCGTGTCGTGCAGGTGCTCTCGCGTCGTACCAAGAACAACCCGGTACTCATCGGTGAGCCCGGCGTCGGCAAGACCGCGATCGTGGAGGGCCTTGCCCAACGCATCGTCGCGGGTGACGTCCCGGAATCGCTGCGAGGCAAGACCGTCGTGTCCCTGGATCTCGGGTCCATGGTCGCCGGTGCCAAGTTCCGCGGTGAATTCGAAGAACGCCTCAAGGCTGTCCTCGACGACATCAAGAACAGTGCCGGACAGGTCATCACCTTCATCGACGAGTTGCACACCATCGTCGGCGCCGGAGCCACCGGTGAATCCGCGATGGACGCAGGCAACATGATCAAGCCGATGCTCGCCCGTGGTGAGCTACGGCTGGTCGGTGCGACCACACTCGAGGAGTACCGCAAGTACATCGAGAAGGACGCAGCACTCGAGCGTCGTTTCCAGCAGGTGCTCGTCGGTGAGCCCTCGGTCGAGGACACCATCGGTATCCTGCGCGGCCTCAAGGAGCGCTACGAGGTGCACCACGGCGTGCGCATCACCGACTCCGCGTTGGTGGCGGCTGCCGCGCTGTCGGACCGCTACATCACGTCGCGGTTCCTGCCGGACAAGGCCATCGACCTCGTGGACGAAGCCGCATCGCGACTTCGTATGGAGATCGACTCGCGTCCCGTCGAGATCGACGAGGTGGAACGCACGGTTCGCCGACTCGAAATCGAAGAAGTGGCACTCGAGAAGGAAACCGACGACGCGTCCAAGGCTCGGCTCGAGAAGCTGCGTCAGGAACTCGCGGACGACCGCGAAAAGCTCAATCAGCTCAGCACCCGCTGGCAGAACGAAAAGCAGGCCATCGACTCGGTGCGCGTGCTGAAGGAACAGCTCGAAACTCTGCGAGGAGAGTCCGAACGCGCTGAGCGTGACGGCGATCTGGGCAAGGCAGCCGAGTTGCGCTACGGCCGTATCCCGGCGCTCGAGAAGGAACTGGAAGAGGCAGCAGCCGCTTCCGGAGCTGCCTCCGACGGTGACGTGATGCTCAAGGAAGAGGTCGGGCCCGACGACGTCGCAGACGTGGTCGCAGCCTGGACCGGAATCCCCGCCGGCCGGATGATGGAAGGCGAAACCGAGAAGCTGCTCCGCATGGAGTCCGAACTCGGCAAGCGCGTCGTCGGCCAGACCGACGCCGTCGTCGCCGTCTCGGATGCGGTTCGCCGCGCCCGAGCAGGTGTCGCCGACCCCAATCGGCCCACCGGTTCCTTCCTGTTCCTCGGCCCGACCGGCGTGGGTAAGACGGAGCTCGCCAAAGCCTTGGCGGACTTCCTCTTCGACGACGAGCGCGCGATGATCCGCATCGACATGAGCGAATACGGTGAGAAGCACTCGGTGGCCCGACTCGTCGGTGCTCCTCCGGGATACGTCGGCTACGAAGCCGGTGGCCAGCTCACCGAAGCAGTTCGGCGACGCCCGTACTCCGTGGTCCTCTTCGACGAGGTCGAGAAGGCACACCCGGACGTGTTCGACGTCCTGCTTGCAGTGCTCGACGAAGGCCGATTGACCGACGGTCAAGGCCGCACGGTGGACTTCCGCAACACCATCTTGATCCTGACCTCCAACCTGGGATCCGGTGGCACGCGGGAGCAGGTCATGGATGCGGTACGCCACGCGTTCAAGCCGGAGTTCATCAACCGTCTCGACGACGTGGTCATCTTCGACTCGCTCTCCGAGGAGCAGTTGGAGCACATCGTGGACATCCAGCTCGAGCAGTTGCAGAAGCGTCTGGCTGCGCGTCGTCTCACCCTCGAGGTGAACGGTGCGGCTCGGATGTGGCTCGCAGTGCGCGGCTACGACCCGCTGTACGGCGCTCGGCCATTGCGTCGACTCGTTCAGCAGTCGATCGGCGACCAGCTCGCCAAGCTGCTCCTGGCCGGCAAGGTCCAAGACGGCGACACCGTGCACGTCGGTGTCAGCGAGGACGCAGATCAGTTGGTTCTCTCCTGATTCGGTAAGCGGAATGCCCCGTCGATCCACTTGGATCGGCGGGGCATTCGCATTTTGTTCTACCCTGGATGGCTGGATGCTCGAACCGGGGACGAGTGCACCCGCGCCTCTCCGAACGACTTCGACGCTCTTTCGTCCCAACCGAAGGTGAGCCAGGCATGACCGATCAGAACGATCCGCGTAACTCGGGTGGGCCGCGCCGTGAGGATCCCGAGGCGACCGAGGTGTGGGGGCGTACGCCCGACCAGCCGACGGAGCAGTACGGGACGGTGTCCGGCCAGAATCCGAACCAGCCGACGGAGTATTTCGGTCAGCAGCCGGGGTCACAGCAGTATCCGGGGGCACAGCAGTATCCGGGGGCACAGCAGTATCCCTACGGGGGCCCGGATCAGAACACGGAGTATTTGGGGCAGCAGGGTCAGCAGGGGCAGCAGCCGAATCCCACTCAGGCGTTCCCTGCCTACAACCCGCAGTTCGATCCGCAGGCGCCGCCGCCTGGTGCGACGCAGGCCTATCCGCCGTACACCGCTCAGCAGTACGGGAACCCGGATCAGTACGGGAACACGCAGCAGTACGGAAATACACAGCAGTATCCGGTTGCCGGTGGTGGCGGTGGAGTTCCGCCGGAACAGCCGTTCATCGACGATGGATCGTCGGGCGGCGGTAAGAAGCGCAAGCTCGCGACGTGGGTGGCCGCCGGTGTGGTCGGGATCCTGGTCGCCGTGATCGCGATCATCGCGTTCTCGGCGTTCGGCTCGAACGACAAGGGCACCCAGACCGCTTTCGTTCCCCCGACCACCACGACGCAGGCGCCGACCACGACACCGCCGAAGGCCAGCACCACGGCGCCGACTCCGACGACGGATTCTCCGCTCAGCCAGCTTCCAGGCGGGCTCGGCGAAGTCATCGGTGACGCCGGGGGAGCCGTCGGCACCGTGAAGTCGAACGACGGCGGCACGTTGGTCATCGATTCGATCGGGGGTTCGCAGGTGACGATTCTGACCACCGCGGACACCACGCTCATCGCGCTCAACCGCGCCACCATCGCCGATCTGCAACCGGGAGACAACATCGTCGTCGACGGCACGCCGGTGGAGAACGGCACGATGACCGCCAACACGATTCTGAGTACGTCGCTGCCGAAGTTCGGCAACTGAGTCGTTCACGACACATCGGGCGAGTCCACCAGGGTGTCGCGGGAGGTTGAGGCCGCGAGTCGCTACCCTGGAGGGTGATGACTGGAATGTGGTTCGGACTGGCAGCAATTGCACTCGCAGGCGCGGGTGCGCTTCTGTACGTCGACAGGACGAGGCGAGATCAATCCGGGCGAGTGCGTCAGATCTGGGCCAAGGCGCAGGGTTACACGTACACGGCCACTGACGATCAGTTGGCAGGCGAATGGCACCGCGCGGTCATGGCCAAACAGGACTACCTGACTGCTACCGACGTCGTCCGCGGCCGCCGTCGCGGAGAACAGTTCGTGCTGTTCGATCTGGAAGAGACCGCAACCATCGTGGCTGTTCGCCGCGAGATCGGGTCGGACGTCGACATCGATCTTCGGTTGAAGTCGACGGCTCCGCCCAAGGACGGCGACCTGAACCTGTTGGGTGCGATCGGTTCCCGGGTGGTCTTTGCAACGGACCTCGAGATTGCTCGTCGCGTCTGTGATCAGCGCATGGTGGCGTTCACCGAATCGGTTCCGCCGTCGATCAGCATGCTGTGGAGCGAAGGGCAGTGGACGCTCGGTTCGCTTCCGGTGACCAGTAACGGCCGGGACTGGGACGCGGCAATCGAGTCGGTTGCGCGCCTGTCCGGCATTCTGCATGTCCTGCCTCCCGTCACCGATCCCAACGAACTCGAGGTCGATCACGATCCGAGCCGCCCGCGGCCGGGCGCCGAGAAGTCTCGCCCAACTCCGGATCCGGTAGAACAGCCCCGTTCGCGTCAAGAGCAGCCGCCCCGTGACGCTCCGCCGCGTGAATTTGCCCCGCGTGAGTCCGCACCGCGTGAGCCCGCACCGCGTGAATCTGCGCCACGTCCGGATCAATCGCTGCGCAAGCCCGAGGCGGCTGACAAGCCGGCTCAGCGCCCGGCGTCGCAGCGCTCGGGCACAATTCGCCCGGTCGACTGACCTTTAAGGTTCCCGTCCAGGCGCGATAACCACTAGCGTGGCCGGTATGTCGACTTCCCACTCGGATCGCCCTGTGCGTCCCGTTGCCCTGGTGACCGGACCTACCTCTGGTCTCGGCGCCGGTTTCGCCAAGAAATACGCCTCCCTCGGATACGACCTGGTTCTCGTCGCACGTGACGAGGTCAGATTGCACGACCTCGCGTCCGAGTTGAAGACGATGTTCGGCACCGAGTCGGAGATTCTGGTTGCCGATCTCGCGTCGGAGGCCGGACGCGACACGGTCGCGCTTCGTTTGGAGAAGGGCGTCGAGGTGTTGGTGAACAACGCCGGATTCGGTACCTCCGGCGAGTTCTGGACCGCCGATCCGGCGCTCCTTCAGTCTCAACTCGACGTCAACGTCACCGCCGTGATGCGGCTGACCCGTGCGGCGCTGCCCAGCATGATCGCGTCGGCGCACGGAACGATTGTCAACGTCGCGAGCGTCGCTGGCCTGCTGTCCGGCCGCGGTTCGACGTATTCGGCAAGCAAGGCATATGTCATCTCGTTCACCGAAGGGCTGTCCGGCGGGTTGGCCGGGACGGGAGTGCGCGTGCAGGCGTTGTGCCCGGGCTTCATTCGCACCGAGTTCCACAAGCGTGCGGGCATCGAGATGTCCACGATCCCCAAGCCGATGTGGCTGAGCGTCGACCAGGTGGTTGCGGCGTCGATGAAGGATCTCGGTGACGACAAGGTCATCAGTATTCCGGGATTCCAGTACAAGGTCCTCACGACGGCCGGGCGTCTCGTTCCCAAGGGGCTGGTTCGCCGGCTGACCAACATCGTCGGACGTGGCCGCGGGCGGACGTAGCCCAGAGGCGGAAGCCGGACGTAGCCCAGAGGCGGAAGCCGAACGTAGCCCAGAGGCAGAAGCCGAACACAAGGTAGTGGTCGGTAGGCTGAGCACTCATGAGCGATCGTGAGGATTTGGCTGCGCTGGTGCGCGAATTGGCTGTTGTACACGGAAAGGTGACGTTGTCCTCGGGCAAGGAAGCCGATTACTACGTCGACCTTCGCCGCGCGACACTTCACCACAAGGCAGCGCCGCTGATCGGCTCGCTGCTGCGTGAACTGGTCGCGGACTGGGATTTCGACGCCGTCGGCGGTTTGACGATGGGCGCCGATCCGGTCGCTATGGCGGTGATGCACGCTCCCGGCCGACCGATCGATGCGTTTGTCGTCCGCAAGGCTGCGAAGGCCCACGGGATGCAGCGCCAGATCGAGGGCCCGGACATCGTCGGCAAGCGTGTCCTGGTTGTCGAGGACACGACCACGACGGGCAATTCGCCGTTGACAGCAGTGAAGGCCCTGCGCGAGGCAGGGGCCACCGTGGTCGGAGTCGCTACGGTCGTCGATCGCGCGACGGGTGCGGATGCGGTGATCGGTGCCGAGGGCGTCGAGTACCGCTCGCTGCTGGGCCTGGAAGATCTGAACCTGAGCTGACGCCCCGTGAGTGGTTAAGGAGTCCCTGCACTCCTCAACCACTCACAGGGGTCAGTCGCCTACGGTGACGGCGAGTGCTTCGTCGACGCTGTGCGGCGCGGGATCGTGGTCGTCGACGTGAGCGAGAACCTTACGTCCGCTCGACAGGACGAATACGGCGGCGAGGGTGAGCACCGCGCCGACCCAGAACGGCATGTGGACGTTGGACTCACCGAGCTTGCCGGCTACCCACGGAGCTGCGGCGCCGCCGACGAATCGAACGAAGCTGTAAGCAGCCGAGGCGGTCGACCGTTCCACGGGAGCCGAGATCATGACGGTTTCGGTGATGAGTGTGTTGTTCACGCCGAGGAACAACCCGGCGAGGACGACACCCACGATCAAGACGATCTTGTTCTCGGTGAAGAGCGCCATCATGCCGAGGTCGAGTGCGAACAGTGTCAGCGCCAGCATCATCATCGGTAGTGTGCCGAAGCGTCGTTGCAGGCGAGGGGCGAGGAAGACCGACGAGATCGCCAGCATCAGGCCCCATCCGAAGAAGATGAATCCGATCGGGTACGCCCCCATGTCGAGGGGGAACGGTGTGTACGCGAGCAGCGTGAAGAATCCGTAGTTGTAGAGCAGCGCGGTGATCGCAACGGTGAGTAGCCCGCGGTGTCGCAGCGCCTGGAACGGTGCAGCGATGGACGTGTGGTGTTCGGGCTTGGGTGCGCTCGGAAGCATCACGACGATGAGAATGAAAGCAACCGCCATCAGGGCTGCGACGCCGAAGAACGGTGCGCGCCAGCTGATGTCACCGAGAACGCCGCCGACCAGCGGTCCAACCGCGATACCGATGCCCAGTGCAGCCTCGTACAGGATGATCGCCCGTGCGACGCCGCCGCTGGCCGCGCCGACGATGGCCGCCAGTGCCGTTGCGATGAAGAGTGCATTGCCCAGTCCCCAGCCGGCACGGAATCCGACGATCTGGCCGATGGTGCTGGAAGCGCCTGCCAGAGAGGCGAACACGATGATGATGGCAAGGCCTACAAGAAGCGTTTTCTTGGCGCCGATGCGGCTGGACACCACACCGGTGATGAGCATGGCCACGCCGGTGACGAGCATGTAGCTGGTGAACAGGAGCGAAACCTGCGACGGTGTGGCGTCGAGTTGTTCGCCGATCGGTTTGAGGATCGGATCGACCAATCCGATGCCCATGAAGGCGATGACGCTGGCAAAGGCTACCGCCCACACCGCTTTCGGTTGTTTCAGGAGGCTCGGCGGAGCCTCGTTCTGGTGCGTTGATGTCGCGGTCGTGTTGCTCACGGCCACCTCCTTTTTCAGTGGTGGGTATTTCAGCTGGGATCGGAAGTCTTGATGATGGACCGCAATTCGGCCAATCCGTCGGCCAGTTTCTTGATCTGCTCGGGCCCGAGTTCGACGAAGTGGGGGACTAGAGCGTCGGCGATCTCGTTTCGACCGTCGTTCAAGATCTTTCGTCCCTTGTCCGTCATGGCCACTCGAACTGCCCGGGCGTCCTCGGGGTCGGCGCGGCGTTCGACGTAACCGTTCTCGCCGAGTTTGCGCAGTAGTGCAGTGGCAGAGGGCTGCGAGCTTCTGTCGAGTCGAGCGAAGTCGCTGATCCGCATTTCGCCGTATTCCTCGAGTAGCGAGAGTGCGCGCAGCCAGGCGCGTGGGTACTGATCGGACGCGAAGGAGCCTGCCAGCTTCGCGAAGCGGTGCGTATTGCTCACGAGGTCGACGAGTAGTTCGTGCAGTTGCTGTTCTTCGTCTGTCACGAAGAATATTATTGCATAGGTTAACTATGTAAATCAACGAGTCCGTGGAAGGTGGTCCGTCACGGCGGTGGCTACCAGCGACGGCACATCGAGGTCGGGTGCGACGAGTGTGAGGCTTCGATTTGCCGCCAGCACTGCGATGCCGTGGGTTCCGGTCCAGATGTTCAACGCAGATGTGGTGGGATCGGAGGCGTCGGCCTCTTCGGTCAGGGATTGCAGGGCGGCGAAGAGTGGGAGAGAAGACTCTCGGAGGTTGCTGCCTGCGCCCTCGAGGAGGTCGTGGCGAAACATCAACTCGAACATCGCCGGTCGCTCCTGGGCGAATGACACGTATTCGATTGCTGCCGAGATCAATCGGCTACGAGCGGGTTGTTTGCCGGCGAGGACGGGATCGAGTCTGTCGGCGAGATCGCGCAGGCCGTGTGAGGCAATTGCGGCTAGCAGGCTGTTGTGGGTCGGAAAGTATCTCCGCGGGGCGCCGTGCGACACGCCCGCCCGACGCGCTATCTCCCGTAGCGTCAGGTCTGTGGCGCCGTCGGCATCGAGAATCTCGACGCCGGTGGCGACGAGTGTTTCGCGAAGGCTGCTGACAGTCATGGAAGACAGTGTCTACTATTCTCGTCGTAGACACTGTCTACTAGACGGAAAAGGTGATGCCCTGTGCTCTATTGGCTGTTCAAATACGTCCTGATCGGCCCGGTCCTCTGGCTGTTCGGGCGGCCGACGATCGAGGGTCAGCACCACATCCCCAAGAAAGGGCCGGTGATTCTTGCCGGCAACCATCGGGCAGTCGTCGACTCGTTCTTCCTGGTTCTCATGGTGCGCCGACGCATCACCTTCGTCGCGAAGAGTGAATATTTCACCGGGACCGGTGTGAAGGGCGCGATGCAGCGCTGGTTCTTCGGTGGGGCGGGGCAGGTGCCGATCGACCGTAGCGGCGCCGACGCCTCTCGTGCGGCGTTGGACACGGCCATCGGGATTCTCGACAAGGGTGGTGTCTGGGGGATCTACCCCGAGGGAACACGATCACCCGACGGTTGCCTGTACAAGGGAAAGACCGGAGCGATTCGAGTTGCCTTGGAAACCGGGGCGCCGGTCATTCCCGTCGTCGTACACGGCGGCGACGCAGTCAACCCGCCGGGTACGCGGATGTGGCGCTTCAGCAAGGTCCGGATCACGGTAGGGGAGCCGATCGACTTCTCTCGGTACCGCGAACTTCGTGGCTACCAGGCCGTCGTGCGTGCGGCGACGGACGAATTGATGGCAGTGCTCTGTGACCAGTCGGGGCAGGAATACGTCGATGTCTACGGCGCGGACGTCAAATCCGGCGATGCCGCCTGAGTGACCCAGTACGGTCGCTGTTGGACGTGTAACCAACAGGAGGATTGTGATGGCGGGCAAGTGGGGCATCGAGCACGCAGTTTTTGCGGCGGCGACGGCAGCGACAGTGGTTGGGGCAGTAGTCGGTAACGAGCGGGTTCAGCAGATCGCGAAGCCGTTGATCGCACCCGCTCTGGCCGCCCGAGTGCTGCGCAAGCGCGCGGAGACGGAAACTGCCGATACCGCACTGCTTCTGGCCGGTCTTGCCGCTGCAACTGTCGGCGACGTGTTCATGATCGACCCGGACAACGATGCTCGTCTGATCAAGGGCGCGTCCTCGTTCGCGGTGATGCAGGCCAGTTACTCGGCGATCCTGCTGCGGCGCGGCGCTCGGCCGACCCGCGCTGCCCTGCGGCCCCGCATCAGCGGTTGGTCGACGGCGTCCGGACTGCTCCGTGCCAAGGCCCCGAGCGTGTCGACGCCGCTCACCGGATACGGATTGATGTTGGGAACCACCTCGACGTTGTCGGCGGACCCCGCTCTGGCACCGCAGTCAAAGGCCGTGCTCGACGTAGTCGTCCCGAACAAGGATCGACGCTCCTGGCTCGGATTGGGCGGAGTGCTCTTCACCGCATCCGACGGACTGATCGTCGTGCGTCGTCTGTTCATCCGCGGGACCGCCGGCCGCGCTGCTGCCGAGGGAGTGATCCTGGCGTCGTACGCGGGAGCGCAGCTGATGCTGGTGGAGGGCATGTTGGCGCTGGGGCGCAAGAAGAGCGTCTAGTCTTTCACGGGCACAGCATGATTCGGTCTCGGTTCTTCGGGTCCACCATGACGGTGACCGTGGATCCGGGAGTGATCTTGTCTTTGTACTCGGGTCGGATCTCGTACTCGATCCGGCCCGAGTACGAATCGGAACCTGGAACCGTGAGGTGGAGTGCGAGCTTGGCCAATTCGCCGTCGACAGTTCGGCGCAGGGGTGTGACGGTGTCGATTCGTGCCCACCCTTCGAGGCCGTGCTTTTCGAGTTTGCGCTCGGCGCGGGTCGGGCGGTTGGCCCATGCCATTCCGAATCCGAGAACCGAGCCGAAAGCGGCGAGCAGCCCGCCGATCTGATAGGGCAGCGTGCCAGGTGGGGTGTGCTCGACCAGCCATCCGAGCCACACGGCGAGCACGATCAGATACCCCACCGCGATGAAACACACGGTGTGTACGACGCGACGGTGATTCATCAGATTTCCTCCACATCCAGGATAGCCTGACCGGATGAGCGAACCGAACGTCTTCATCACCGGTGCTGCGGCTGGAATCGGGCGGGAGACGTCGCTGTTGTTCGCGCGCAACGGATACCGCGTCGGCGCGTTCGACATCGACGACGCCGGCCTTGCCTCCTTGAAGGCCGAGATCGACGGTTTCGGTGGGAGCGTCGTGACGGGTGTCCTGGATGTCACCGATCCGGCGGGATGGGCGCAGTGTCTGGCCGATTTTGCCGGGGAGTCCGGGCGTCTGGACATCCTGATCAACAATGCGGGCGTGCTCTCGTCGGGACGGTTCGAGGATATTTCTCTTGCGGCGCATCGCCGAATGGTCGACATCAACATCACCGGCACCCTCAACGGCACGCACACGGCTTTCCCGTACCTCCGCGATACCGTCGGCGCCCAGGTGGTCAATCTGTGCTCCGCTTCGGCGATCTACGGCCAGCCCGAACTGGCGACGTACGGTGCAACCAAGTTCGCGATCCGCGGCCTGACCGAGGCGCTCGATCTGGAATGGGCACAGCACGACATCCGTGTTCTCGCGCTCTGGCCGTTGTTCGTCCAGACCGCGATGGTCACTGGAATGGACACCGGAGCCACCAGATCGTTGGGTATCAAGCTGACTGCAACCGACGTCGCGCAGGAACTGTGGGCGGCCACACGCGGCGCCGGACGGATGCACAAGGTTCACTACCCGGTCGGAACTCAGGCGAAGCTCTTCCTCAGCGCGTCGCGGTTCTCGCCCGCGTGGCTCTCACGGCTGATGAACAAGCGCGTCACCAGCACTTAGTCGACCACACGATAGAGTGCACTGTCGGCTGTTGCTGGGCCAAGATGACGTGTGTGGAGGTAGTCGGGTGGTTCGTGTTCGGGTGGGGTTCGTCTTGTTGGGCGTCGGGTCGGCGCTCGTGCTCGCAGGGTGCGGCGGGGAGGCGGATTCAGCGCCGACCGTAGCGGCGCAGCCCAGTTCGTCCACCACTACCGCAGTGCCGACGACAACCACCACCGTCGCGCCCGTCGTCCCCACGACCACCGAACCACCGACCACGACGCTGCCACCGACGACGACACTCACGGACGTGCAGTTCGAGCGCAACGAGTCGTACTACTTCACCACTCCAGACGGAAACTTCCAGTGCGGCATCATCAAGTTGCCCACCAGAATCGAAGCCGGGTGCGAGGGAACGACCACTCCCGTTCCGCCGCGGCCGGAGAGCTGCATGGTCAACTGGGGCAACGGTATTCGCGTCACCGACGAGGGTGAGGGTGCTTTCATGTGTTCGGGCGGAGAGGTGTACACCTCTGGCGGCCCCGACGCCGATCCGGTGTTGGCGGCCGGTCAACCGCTGAGCAAACTGGGTTTCACCTGTACGACCACCGCGACAGACGTCTCGTGTGTCAACGATCAGACCACGCACGGCTTCACCGTGGCTGCAGATTCCAACGAGGTGTTCTGATGACCGAAGTCGCAGCCGACGATGTGTCCGGCGGGGCCGGTGAACCGGGACCCACCGAGTGGGGCGAGAATCCCAACGGCGTCGGACCCTGGGCCGAGGAGCACGACACGGAACCGCCGACCGACGAGCGCTACGACCCGGTACTTCTGGCCGAGGGTGATCGTCGAAACGTCTTGGACGAGTATCGGTACTGGACGCGGGAAGCGATAGTCGCGGATATCGACTCGCGCCGTCACACGATGCATGTCGCCATCGAGAACTTCGCGCACGACGCCAACATCGGCACGGTGGTCCGCACGGCCAACGCGTTTGCCGCGGCCGCGGTCCACATCGTGGGGCGTCGGCGCTGGAATCGGCGGGGCGCCATGGTGACCGATCGATACCAGCACATCGTTCACCACGCAGACATCAGCGAACTCGTCGAGTACGCCCGTGAGAATTCACTCACGATCGTGGCCGTCGACAACACCCCGGGGTCGGTGCCGCTGGAAACGGCAAGCCTGCCGCGGGAGTGCATCCTGCTGTTCGGTCAAGAAGGCCCCGGAGTGACCGATCATGCGAAAGAGGTTGCGTCCATGACGGTCTCGATCGCACAATTCGGTTCGACTCGCAGCATCAACGCCGGTGTCGCGGCCGGCATCGCGATGCACGCGTGGGTACGTGAGCATGCCGATCTCGCCGATTCCCGCTGATCTCGCTCGCGAATTCCGGCTAGCGTGTAGCGCCTCGACCAGACAGGATAGGTAGTTATGCAGGAAGTGTGGGCAGAGCGGGCCGATGCGGCTGAGGGCGCGATAGTCAGTCGTCACCTTCGGCGCCTGTGGGGAATGCCCCGGACAGCACTCGGCGTGGTTGCCTGGCCTGCTGTTCGACGCGAGCGGATGTTCAAGCCGTGGCACTACTGGTGGCAAGCACACCTGCTCGATACTGCGATCGACGCACTCGAACGTGACCCGACCCCCAAGCGTCGTCGCCGGGTCGCGAAGGTTGCCCGCAGTGTGCGGGTCCGCAACGTCTCGGCGTGGACCAACAACTACTACGACGACATGGCGTGGCTGGGCCTTTCGCTCGAACGTGCGCAACGCATGTTCTCGGTCGATCACCGAACCGCGGTTCAGGCGCTCGAATCGCAACTCTTCGATTCGTGGTCCCCGGCCGACGGCGGCGGTATTCCGTGGTGCAAAGGCTCCGATTTCTACAACACACCGGCAAACGGACCCGCCGGAATCATGCTGGCGCGCACCGGAAAACTCTGGCGTGCGCAGGCAACGGCCGACTGGATCGACGAGACGCTGCGGGATCCGGACTCCGGACTGATCTTCGACGGTATCCGCCGCGACGGCACCCTCGAGCGCGCGATCTACTCGTACTGTCAAGGCGTCACGCTGGGGTTGGAAACCGAGTTGTCGACGCGATTGGGCGAACCGCGCCACCGCGAGCGAGTACACAAACTCGTCGACGCCGTGTACGACGGAATGACCGAGTACGGAGTCATCACGGGCGGTGGCGGAGGCGACGGCGGACTGTTCAACGCAATCCTGGCTCGCTACCTCGCGTTCGTGGTGGTGAACCTGTCCTGGGAGACTCACGAGGACCTGCGAGCGCGCGAACTCGCAGCGCAGATCGTTCTCTCCTCCGCGGAAGCTGCCTGGAACAACAGACTGCAGATCGAAGGTCTGCCGCTGTTCGGGCACGACTGGACCAAGGATGCTCAGTTGCCGAGTCTGTCCGGCGACATCGCCACCTTCGCCGCCGGAACGGTGCGCTCGTCGAGCGTGCCCGAGCGAGACCTCTCGGTGCAGGTGGGTGGGTGGATGCTCATGGAGGCGGCCTTTGTCGTCTCGGCGGCTGGATACCCGCGTAAGCGTTAGGCTTTTCCCTCATGGAATCCCGGCACGTGGTCGACACGGACCACGTACGTCTTCACATCGACGTCGGTGGGGCAGGGGCGGACGTTCTGGTTCTCTCCGGCGGCCCGGGATGCGTTCACTATCTTGCTCACGACGAGCTGGTTCCGGAAGGAATGCGCGCGTGGTGCCCTGAGCCGCGCGGAGTCGGCCGGTCCGGTGGCGGCGCTCATACGATGGCGCAGGCCGTTGCGGACCTCGAACTCGTCCGACGCACGTTCGAGATCGACAGCTGGGTCGTGCTGGGGCACTCGTGGGGATCCGACTTGGCGGTGCGGTACGCACTCGACTGTCCGGAATCGGTGTCCGGCGTCGTCGGCATCGCGGGGCACGGCCTCCACAAGGACCGGACATGGTCGAAGCAGTACGAAGCGGGAATCGAGCCGGACCCGCAGATACCTTGGGAACCTGTTGTCTGGCAATCGCTTCAAGAATCGTTCATCGAATGGATCCATGAACCACAGCTGTTTCGGCAGTTGGCCGACTCACCAGTGCCCATGACATTTCTCGCGGCGGCCGACGACATTCGCCCGTCGTGGCCGTTGCAGCAACTGGCCGAGCTCGTGCCTAACGGTAGTTTCGAGGTCGTCGACGGTGTCGCGCACAACTTCTGGCAGTCTCACCCGCTCCTGTGGAGGAAGATCGTCACCGAGGCTTGTGCGGCGCACTCTCGGCTCTCCTGATTTCCACCAGGATCCGCTCCGCGACGGTCTGGTATCCCAGGCTCCGATTGACGGTCAGCATCGGGTGATTCTCCGCGTTCACCGTTGTGTAAATCTTTCGCAGGGAGGGAAATTCATCTGCCAATACAGACGCTTGTTGCTCCTTGACCCACTGAGCGAGACCGTGCCCGCGGTGCTGGGGAAGTACCACGGTGTCGTGCTGCGATGCGTGGGTGCTGTCATGTTCGTCCACCGTCACCACTGTCGCTGCGGCTACTTCGCCGACGCTGTCGTCGACCGCGCAGCACACCAGGAGGACTTGAGAGCCACCCGTCATCTTCTGTTCCCACGATCTGACCTCGTCGGCTCCCCAATTGCGTTCGGGCACCTGCAGTTCAGCGCCCGGCGCGTCGAGGAGTCGGTTCAAAGCCTCCGAGAAGGAGTGGATCAGCCCGTCCGGGGTTCGGTTGCGCCAACTGACGATTCGATAGCCGGGGCGAGCGCTGTGTGCGGTGGGAGCACTGAGGTGCTGGACCTGGTTGGCCAACCGAAGCAACACGCGGTGACCGTCGAACGATCGCAGGAAATGCTCGGCTGCGCTTCCGACGAGCGCCGTCACTCTGATTCTTCGCACGCCGAACCCGGCGATGTCGATCTCGACGAGTTCGGCAAGCGCTCGTCCCACCCCTCGTCGCTGCGCGTGGGGTGTCACGTACATCCGAAACTCTGCGAGATCGGCTTCGGCCGAGTTGCGTCGTGCCTGGGCGATGCCGAGGACCTCGTCGGTGCCGGCGTCGCGTGCAATCCAACGCCGTACATCGGCCGAATTGTTTTCGGCCTCGATCATTTCCATCAGCGCAGTCGCTGTCGGCGCAGTCCCGGACAGGTGACGTTGGCCTTCGGCGAACACCTCACACCACTGATGAAGAACAGTTGCTGTCGCTCCGGACGGTACGAACTCGGCTACAACTACGCGGCTCACCCATGTGACGATACCGACCTGCCCATCCTGAGTTGGAATCACGCGAACCCTAACCCTGTCGGACTGCGGCGGCAGTTGCCAGCATTCAGGCATGTCTGATTCTCCGCGCCAACTGAGCCTCAACGCGTTCATCCACCCCGCCGGTCATCACGAAGCGGCGTGGCGTCATCCGTGGACAACCCCGGAACGTCTGTTCGACGTCACGTATTTCCAGGAGATCGCTCGCACTGCTGAGGCGGCGAAGTTCGACGGAATCTTCTTCGCCGACGGTCCCGCGTTGCGCAGCGACGTCGAGCACGGTCCCGCAGGGACATTGGAGCCGATCACCTTGTTGACGGCCATTGCAGTGGCAACCGAGCGGATCGGATTGATCGCGACGGCGTCGACCACGTACTACGAGCCGTACAACCTGGCTCGGCTGTTCGCCTCGCTCGACCACATCTCGAACGGACGTGCTGGGTGGAACATCGTCACCACGGGTACGGATCTGGCTGCCGCGAACTTCGGGCTGGCCAAGCATCCGGACCACGGCGACCGGTATTCGCGTGCAAGGGAATTCGTCGACGCGGTGGTGCGGTTGTGGGACAGCTGGGAGGACGACGCGATCAGTCTGGACCGGGAGAACGGAATCTACGCGGACAGAAACAAGATTCACGAGATCAACTACGTCGGCCGGCATCTTCGGGTGCGGGGACCGTTCAACGCACCGCGAACGCCGCAGGGATACCCGGTGCTGGTGCAGGCCGGGGCGTCCAACGACGGTCGCGCGTTTGCCGGTCAGTATGCGGAGGCGATTTTCACAGCGCACCAGAGACTTTCCGATGCGCAGGCGTTCTACACCGACATCAAGTCGAGGGCTGCTCAGTTCGGGCGCAACCCCGATCATGTCAAGATCCTGCCCGGAATCAGCCCGTTCATCGGTGACACCGAGGAACAAGCCAAGGCGCTCGAGCGAGAATTCAACGAGTTGACTTCGCCGGAGTACGGGCTCGCGCAACTCGGTGCACTCACCGGGACCGATGTTCGGAATCTGGAACTGGATGCACCGGTTCCTGTCGAATTGTTCGCGGCGGCAGGTGATGTCACCGACAACAAGCAAAGCAGATTGCAGGTGATCGCCGGCATAGTCGAGCGTGAGCGTCCGACGGTTCGGGGACTGCTTCATCGTTTGGCGGGTGCGCGCGGACACCGGGTGTTTGCTGGAACCGCCGAGCAGGTGGCTGACACGATCGAGGAATGGTTCACCAGCGGTGCTGCTGACGGCTTCAACGTCATGCCGCCGTACTACCCGGGTGGACTCGAGATCTTCACCGAGCGTGTGGTCCCGATCCTGCAGGATCGCGGTCTTTTCCGGACCGAATACTCGGGTACGACCCTTCGTGATCATTTCGGTTTGCCGAGGCCCGAGAGCCAGTTCTCGGGTAGTGCCTCTGCAGTGCAGTAGGCCCGCCCGCTGTTGTCGATAATGACAATGGTTACCATTAAGGAATGAAGCAGCTACCGGTAACCGTGCTGTCCGGATTTCTGGGCGCAGGCAAGACCACACTCCTCAACCACATTCTCGCCAATCGCGATGGCCGGAGGGTCGCCGTCATCGTCAACGACATGAGCGAGATCAACATCGACGCGGCCCTCGTCGCGGGCCAGGGTCATCTCGACCGCACGGAAGAGAAGTTGGTCGAGCTGACCAACGGATGCATCTGCTGCACGCTGCGTGAGGATCTGATCGACGCCGTCGGCGCTCTCGCGCGAGAAGGACGGTTCGATCAGTTGGTGATCGAGTCCACCGGCATCTCCGAACCGATGCCGGTGGCGGCCACCTTCGACTGGGAATTCGAGGACGGATTCAGCCTCGGCTCGCTCGCGAAGCTCGACACCATGGTGACCGTGGTGGACGCGTCGACCTTCCTCGGCGAACTGGCAAAAGGCGAACGACTGGACGAGCGCAACCTCGAAGCCGGGGAGGGGGACGGACGCAGCATCTCCGATCTCCTGGTCGATCAGGTGGAGTTCGCCGACGTCATCTTGCTGAACAAAACCGACCTGGTGAGCCCGCGGGCGGCGGGAACCGTCGAGGCGACGCTTCGAAGGCTCAACCCCACTGCTCAGCTGATTCGGACCGACCACGGAAAAGTCACCCTCGATCGCGTCCTCGAAACCGGTCTCTACAACCCGGAACTGGCTGCGCAAGTACCCGGTTGGGACGAGGAGCTGGCCGGCGGGCACACCCCGGAAACCGAGGAATACGGAATACGCAGCGTCACGTATCGAGCCTCGCGACCCTTTCATCCGGCGCGACTCGAGGCTGCGCTCGGTCAGTTCGCGGGACTCTTGCGAAGCAAAGGCTTCTGCTGGATCGCCAGTCGGCCCGAGTTCGCCGCGATCTGGTCGCAGGCAGGCCCCAACCTCGTCATCGAACCGGCGCAACTGTGGGCGTCGGCAGCGGAGGTGCCAGGGCAGGAGATCGTGTTCATCGGAGTGAAACTCGACCCGGCGGCGCCATCACGAATCCTCGATCCGGCTCTGCTGACCGACGACGAACTACGCGAAGGTCCGCGGGCCTGGACTCGCTACGAGGACCCGCTTCCGGCGTGGGACCAGAGCCACCTGCACTGAGCAGACAGCTTCTAGTCGAGGACTTCTTCGACCTCGACGTCTTCGGCCGGTCGGGCCATCTCCTTGCGGTACTGCCAGATTCCCAGCGCAGTACCGATGACCAAGCTGACCATCATCACGATCAGCACGGCGGGCAGCAACCATGGCACGCGATCGAGGAACGAGCCACCGTAGAAACCGAGTAGCAGGAGCACGGGCGCCCAGATGATCGCGCCGATGGTGCTCGCGATGGTGTAGCGCGTGTGGTTCATCTTGGCTGCGCCCGCGACCATCGGGCACAGGGTGCGCACCCACGGAACCCAGCGAGCAATCAGGACCGCCCAGAACCCGTGTTTTTCCAACAGGATGTTCACGCGGTGCAGGTTCTTCTCGGTGAAGTACTTGCCGCCCTTACGGGCTTTGATGTGATTGCCGGTCCGGTGGCCGATGACGTACCCGACCTGGTTGCCGGCAATGGCCGCGATCATCGCACCGACAGACAACGCCCACACGTGGCCCGCGCCGGATTCGTGGCCGGCAAGAACGATTCCGGCTGTGATCAGAAGCGAATCACCGGGGAGAAACAACCCGAGGATGATCGCGCACTCGATGAAGACGAACGTGACGACGATGATCCAGACCAACAGAGGCCCGGCAGTCTCGAGCGGGGAGAAACTGCCGGATGCGAGCGTCATCGTCGTCAGTTCTTCGCCTCGTTCTGCAATCAGGGGGTGGGGTCTTCGGGGACTGTCACCGTCGAATTGTCCGTAGTGGAAGTATTCGCCGTTTCACCACGTCTCGACGCCAGAATTCGCTTCCCGATTTCGAAGACGATCGGCAGAACCGACACCAGGACGATCAAGATGAAGATGTAGTCGACATTGTCGCGGATGAATTCGATCTGCCCCAGGAGGTAGCCGAGCAAAGTCACGCCGGCACCCCACAGGATGCCGCCGACGATGTTGTACGTCAGGAACAGTGAGTACTTCATCTTCGAAGCGCCGGCGACAACCGGAGCAAAAGTACGCACGATCGGCACGAACCGAGCCAGGATAATGGTGATCGGGCCGTGCTTTTCGAAGAAGGCGTGTGACTCGTCGATGTACTTCTTCTTGAAGAACCGCGCGTCGTCCGTCTTGAACAGGGCAGTTCCGCCCTTGGTGCCGATGTAGAACCCGACTTGGTCACCCAGAATCGCGGCGATCGGAATCGTCACCAGGAGCACCCACAGTGGCGCGAACGGTTCGATCTCGGTGGACTTGGACGCCGCGATCAGCCCTGCGGTGAAGAGGAGCGAATCGCCGGGCAAGAGCGGAAACAGCAGGCCTGATTCGATGAAGACCACCAGAAGCAATCCCACCAGAACCCACGTTCCGAAGGAATTCAAGAGGTTCACGGGATCGAGGAAGCCGGGCAGCAAGGCCAGGTTCGTCACGGATTCAGTTGCTGCCTGCACATTCACGGTGGCCAGAGTACCGGCCGAATCTGAGTGTTTCCCACCACCGCAGGTCATCGCGTCGGTGGCGGCAGGCCGAGACCGCAAAGAGACGTGACGAGTCGGACTTGCCATACTGCTAGGACCACACGAAGCGCTTTCACATCGCCGAGCGCTCCGAACGACACGTATATGGAGGACTCCCGCCGTGCCTATCGCAACTCCCGAGGTCTATGCCGAGATGCTTGGTCGGGCCAAGGAGCATTCCTTTGCCTTCCCCGCCATCAACTGTGTCGGCTCCGAATCCATCAACGCAGCCATCAAGGGCTTCGCGGACGCCGGCAGTGACGGCATCATCCAGTTCTCGACGGGCGGCGCCGAGTTCGGTTCCGGTTTGGGCGTCAAGGACATGGTCACCGGCGCTGTTGCGCTCGCCGAGTTCGCACACGTGATCGCGGCAAAGTACGACGTCACCATCGCGCTGCACACCGATCACTGCCCGAAGGACAAGCTGGACACCTACGTGCGTCCGCTACTCGCGATCTCGCAGGAGCGCGTCGACGCCGGTCGTAACCCGCTGTTCCAGTCGCACATGTGGGACGGCTCGGCTATCCCGATCGACGAGAACCTGGCAATCGCCAAGGAACTGCTCGCCCTCTCGAAGGCTGCACGCATCATCCTCGAGGTCGAGATCGGTGTCGTCGGCGGCGAAGAAGACGGCGTCGAAGCCGAGATAAACGACAAGCTCTACACCTCGAGCGAAGACTTCGAGAAGACGGTCGATGCTCTGGGCATCGGCGAACAGGGCAAGTACCTCCTTGCCGCCACCTTCGGCAATGTCCACGGCGTCTACAAGCCGGGCAACGTCAAGCTCAAGCCCGAGGTTCTCGAAGAGGGCCAGAAGGTCGCCGCTGCCAAGCTCGGTCTGGCTTCCGGTTCGCAGCCCTTCGACTTCGTCTTCCACGGTGGATCGGGATCGTTGAAGTCGGAGATCGAGGACTCGCTGAACTTCGGCGTCGTCAAGATGAACGTCGACACCGACACCCAGTACGCGTTCTCCCGTCCGATCGCCGGACACTTCTTCTCCAACTACGACGGCGTCCTCAAGGTCGACGGCGAGGTCGGAAACAAGAAGGCATACGACCCGCGCAGCTACCTCAAGAAGGCCGAAGCAGGCATGACGGCTCGCGTCGTCGAGGCGTGCAACGACCTGAAGTCGGCCGGACGCTCGGTGTCCGCAGGCTGATCGGCTTCACAACTCAGCTACACAGAACAAAATGCGCGCCGACGAATTTCTCGTCGGCGCGCATTTTCTGTTCAGGTGCTTACTTGCTGGGATCGCAGACCTTCCACGTGCCGTCCTGGCGCTCGAGGTCGAACGTGCGCCACGACTGTTCGCCGGTGCTCGGCAAACTTGCCTGGACCTGAGCGATCGCGGTGTCGTCGGTGATGCGCACCGCATCGACGGCTCCGACCTGCGGGATCGTCTTCTGAGCGACGGCATTGTCGTGGACCTGAGCGAACGCCGCGTCCGGAATAGTGCGGTAGTACTCGCCCAGCGCGCCACACGTCGACGTTCGCAGAGTCGCCAGATCACCGGTCTGAAGAGCATCGACGTACGTCGAGATGGCGGTCTGGACCTGAGCTTCGGGTGAGCTTTCACCGCTACCGCTGTTGGACGAGACGAATACGGCGACGCCGATCGCCGCGAGGACGGCGACGCCGGCCGCTGCTGCCGCGATGTACCAACCCTTGCCGCTGCGCTTGGTTTTCTCCGGCGCGGCGGGCTCGATGCGAGTCGGCATCGGCTGAGCCGGCGGTGGGGTCGCTGCGATACCCACACGTTGAGGCGCGGCGCGCTGCGGTGGTTGAGGCGCAGCGCGCTGCGGTGGTGGTGGGGTCGGAGCCTGCCGGGGTGGTGGTGTCGGCTGCGCGGCTTTCGGAATCGCGACGGTGGCAGGCTCCGGCTTGGGCTGGGGTGTCGGTGCTGCTGTGGTTGCCTGAGTTGCCTTGGGGATCGCGACGGTTGGCGCGCTGGCGGCTTTGGCGTCGCCGCCCGCCTTCGAGTTCTTGTCTGCCTTCTGGATCGCCACAGTCGCAGGTTCGGTCGGGGCCGACTTCTCGGGCGCACCTTTCGGTGCTGCGCTCTTTTTCGAGTTGTCGTCTTTCGAGTCCGGCACGGGTAACCCTTCGGTCTTATGCAGCAATGACCATGTCAGGGTAACGACCGGTATGTAGCCTGCATAACTCCGACCGTCGGCGAGGCGGTCCCGTGGCAGAAAGGCGTAGCGGGCACAATGAGCGCATGACCCAATTCGGTGACCTGCTCGGACCCAAGCCCACTCTGCTTCCCGGCGACGACGAGGCGGAATCGGCACTGCTCAACCACGCTGACCCGGCCCAGGTCGCGGCCGACCATCCCACTGCCTCCATCGCGTGGGCCTACCTCGCCGAGGCTGCCCTGGACAAGGGCGAAACCATCACTGCCTACGCCTACGCGCGTACCGGATACCACCGCGGACTCGACCAACTGCGTCGTAACGGTTGGAAGGGTTTCGGTCCCGTGCCCTACAGCCATGAACCGAACCGCGGTTTCCTCCGTTGCGTCGCTGTCTTGGCCAAGGCCGCGAAGACGATCGGTGAAGCCGACGAGTACGCGCGTTGCCTCGATCTGCTCGAAGACTGCGATCCCAACGCCGCCGAAGCGCTTGGCCTCGGTTAGCAGTTTCCGTCCGAGCCGGGCCGGCATCAAGGACCGGGCTCGCAAATCGGTGCGTCGGCTTCAGACGTCGGCGCTACCGATCATTCAATGTGCCTTGGCGGCCGGATTGGCGTGGTGGGTTGCCACCACTGTGATCGGGCACCACGCGCCGTTCTTCGCGCCGATTGCCGCTGTGGTCTCGCTCGGTCTGTCGTTGGGTGCACGACTACGACGCTCGTTCGAGTTGGTTGCGGGAGTCACGGTCGGTATCGGAATCGGTGATCTGATCATCTCCGGTATCGGGAGCGGACCGTGGCAGATCAGTTTGGTTGTCGTGCTGGCGATGTCCGTCGCGGTGCTACTGAACAGCGGGCCGATC
>NZ_BAAILK010000041.1:524094-555517 GCF_054589475.1 Rhodococcus sp. no. 34 | reverse complement strand
TCTCCATGCAGGCGGGAAACTCGGCTGTGCTGGTGGCGACGCTGATCCCGCCGGGCGGCAGCGGCGGTCCCGATCGCATGATCGATGCCCTTGTCGGTGGCCTGGTGGGTATCGCGGTGGTCGCGATCATCCCCACCCACCCGGTACGACGCGCGCGCAAGGATGCCGCATCGATCCTCGGAACCGCTTCCGAGGTACTGCAATTGGTGGCAGACGGCCTCGTCGCGAATGACCCGGACCCGATCGTGAAGGCACTGCAGAAGGCGCGCGCAACTCAGGGTGCCATCGACGGGTTGCGCAGTAACCTTCTCGGCGGGCGCGAGATCAGCCGAATCTCCCCACTGTACTGGA
Source organism: Rhodococcus sp. no. 34 (assembly GCF_054589475.1). NCBI lineage: Bacteria > Bacillati > Actinomycetota > Actinomycetes > Mycobacteriales > Nocardiaceae > Rhodococcus > Rhodococcus sp. no. 34. The sequence continues at coordinate 555,166 of NZ_BAAILK010000041.1, read as the reverse complement.
ACAGTCGGCCTCGCCTCGAAAGGCTCATGGCGACAGCCGATCCCATCGACAACGCGATGCGCAACATTCGAGTGCTCGCGCGTCGTTCGTTGACGTTGGTCAGGGACGACGAGATCCTCGATCCGCGTCTGGTGGCTCAGGTCGAGCGCTTGTCGAAAGCCGTCGAAGTTCTCGAGGACATGATCCTGGCGGAGCCGGGGGAGCAGCCTGATCAGGCCGAAGCAGCGCGCGTCCTGCGCTCGGTGGCGAAGGAACTGAAACCGGCGATAGTCGAGAACGCGGGCCTGTCCTCGACGGTGGTGTTCGCCCAGATTCGATCGCTGGTCGTCGACCTGTTGCAGGTCGCGGGCATGAAGCGAATCTCGTCGATCGCCACTCTGCCGCCCACCGTGCCTCATCCCGCCTACGAGCCGGATCACTGACCTCTGCCGTTTCCCGCTCACTGAGCAACTCATTGTATGTATGCGAATGTATGCATATGCTCTGAGAAGGACTTGGGAGGGAACAGGACAAATGGGAGCAGGGCACGGTCATTCACATGGCCACTCGGCAGCAGATTCGGTCGGCGTAGGACCGTCACCGCAACGCATCAGAAAAATGGCGATCGCGCTTGCGATCCTCGTTGCGTTCCTCGTACTCGAGGCCACGGTCGGTATCCTGATCAACTCGTTGGCTCTGCTTGCCGACGCCGGTCACATGCTCACAGACGTGGTGGGTATGGCCATGGGACTGACGGCGCTGCTGCTCGCGAAGAGGGGCAGCACCACCGCGGCCAGGACCTTCGGTTGGCACCGCGCCGAAGTGCTGACCGCCATGGCCAATGCGGTGATGCTGCTGGCCGTCGCCGCCTGGGTCTTCTACGAGGCAATCGGCCGCATCGGTAACGAACCCGAGATCCCGGGCGGCGCCCTGATCATCACGGCGGCTGCCGGATTGGCCGCGAACATCGTCGTGATGCTGATGCTGCGCGGCGATTCCAAGGACAGCCTGGCCGTGCGTGGCGCCTACCTCGAAGTGCTTGCCGACGCCGTCGGTAGCGTCGGCGTTCTGATCGCCGGTGGCCTTGTCCTGCTGTTCAACTGGACGTGGGCGGACGTCGTCGTCGGTGTTCTCATCTCGCTCTGGGTGGTGCCGCGCGCGATCAAACTGGCCGCAGCATCGCTGCGCATTCTGACGCAGGCTTCGCCGGCCGACGTCGACGTCGAAGCGGTCGAGGCCGACCTGGCCGCGCTGCCGAGCGTGATGGGTGTCCACGACCTACATGTCTGGACTCTCACCACCGGCATGGATGTCGCCACGGTCCACCTGACCAGTGACGCGAATTCGTCGAACGTTCTGGAATCCGCGCGCACCGTCCTCGAGAGTCACGGTCTTTCCCACGCCACCGTCCAGGTGGAATCGTGTGCCAACGGCGAGCACTGCGAGAAGAACGTCACTTGGTGAAGCGGGTGATCTCTTTGCCCGGCTTCCAGAGGTCGACATACATGTGTTCGTCGTCGACAGTCGTGTGCACCACCTCGTCGATGTCGAGGACAAAGAGGTGCAGAGGCTTCGGAACTTCGTAGGTGTAGCTTGCGAGCACGGCTTCGAACTCGTCGCCGGTCACCTCGCGTGCGAGTCCGGCGATCTTCGCGTCACCGCCCTCCATGGTGTGCTCGCCGGGATTGCTGTGGAGGGCGTAGCGCCCGTCACGGATGAGGTCCTTCGCCTTGAGTGCGCCGAACATCGAACCGAGCACCAGACGCCCGTCGAGGATTTCGACTTCGGTGCCGCTGACCCGTGGTGAACCGTCCTTGCGCAGCGTTGCGAGGACGTGATGCTTGTGGGCTTTGAACCGCGCTTGGACCGCGTCGGCAAGAGCGGGTACTTCTTCGGAGAACTGCTTCCAGGTGACCATGACGGTCATTGTGCACCCCTATTCCTGACAACTTCTGTCAGTGATTCTCGGTAATGTTCGGTCCATGAGATCCGCGCGCCTACTCCAACTCATGCTGCGTTTGCAGGGGAGTCGCGGCGTTATCGCCGATCAGTTGGCCGACGAGTTCGGTGTGTCAGTGCGGACGATCTACCGCGACGTGGCCTCGTTGTCGGCTGCCGGTGTGCCGATCTGGACCGAGAGCGGCCCCGGTGGTGGCATCCGTCTGCTCGACGGATGGCAGTCCAAGTTGTCCGGCATGACGGACGACGAGACGTCCGCACTCATGCTGTTGGGTGTGCCGTCCATTGCTGCAGATCTCGGGCGATCCGACGCCGTCGGTTCGGCGGGGGCCAAACTGCTCCGCTCCCTGCCCGGTCCCCTGCGCGAGAGTGCACGACTGTGGCAGGACCGCATTCTCGTGGACGTTCCGGGTTGGTTCGGCGGCGTCGACGACATCTCTGCGCTTCCGATCGTCACATCCGCTGCGCTGGACTCACGTCGACTGCGCTTCGCCTATCGCGATCGCGAGCGGACGGTCGAACCGCTGGGTCTGGTCATCAAAGCCGGAATTTGGTATCTCGTGGCGGGGATGAACGGACGTACGCTCTCGTTCCGGGTCGGCCGCATCAAAAACGCCGTCGTAGAGGATGATTCGTTCGCCCGCCCGGCGGATTTCGACCTGCCGTCGTGGTGGGCAGCGTCGATGGCCGAGTTCGACCGTTCGCTGCTTCGCTTCGAGTGTCGCGTGCGATTGTCACCAGAGGGCAGGCGCCGGCTCCCCGATGTGGTGGGCGAGCTTGCCGCTGCAGTCGAAGTGGGGCCAGAGGACAACGACGGATGGGTCAGTGCCGAGCTGAAACTCGAGAGCGAAGCTGTCGCGCTCTCGCAGTTGATCGGTTTGGGAGCGGACGTCGAAGTGCTCGAGCCACGGTCGTTGCGTGAAGGACTGCGGGCTGTGGCGGAGCAGATGGTGCTCCGCCACACTCGCAGTGACTAGGCCGTTGCAGAACGCTTTGCGAGCAGGCGGGTGATACCCAGTTGAGCTGCGACGATGATGGCGCCGACCACGAGACCCAGTGCCGCCGACGCAAGTGTGTTGACGATCCACGCCAGCACGCCACCGACTCCGGCGATGTCACTGACTGCTTCTTCGCCGTGATGAACGGCGTCGTAGAGCGGGTGGAAGCCCAGTTCGTCGATGCCGACCAACAGGATGTGGCCACCGACCCACAGCATCGCGGCGGTACCCACGACCGAGAGCACCGACATCACGTGAGGCATGCCGCGAACGAGGCCTCGGCCGACCTTGTGGGTGAAGCCAGACGACGTCTCGGCGATCTTCAATCCGATGTCGTCCATCTTCACGATCAGTCCGACGACGCCGTAGACGACCACGGTGATGACGACCGCCACGACGGCAAGGATCACCAATCGGCTCCAGAAACCTTCGCCCGCGATGGTGTTGAGTGCGATCACCATGATCTCGGCGGACAGGATCAGGTCGGTGCGGACGGCGCCGGAAACCACTGCTTCTTCGTCGCGAGGATGCTCGTCGGCGGCCTCGTGGTGGTCACCGTGGCCGAAAATTGCACCCCAGATCTTGTGAACCGCTTCGTAGCTGAGGTAACAGCCGCCGACCATCAACAGTGGCGTCAGCAGCCAGGGGAGGAACTGACTCAGCAGCAGAGCGATCGGAAGAATGATCAGCAGCTTGTTGCGCAGCGATCCGATGGCGATGCGCTTGATGATGGGCAACTCGCGTTCGGCCGCGAGCCCACGGACGTACTGCGGCGTGACGGCTGCGTCGTCGATGACGACGCCTGCCGCTTTGGCGGTCGCCTTACCGGTTGCGGCGGCAACGTCGTCGATCGAGGCGGCAGCCATACGAGCCAGGGCTGCGACGTCGTCGAGCAGGGCGAAGAGTCCTCCGGCCATCACAGACCTCCAGTGGAATCAGTGGAAAAAGGTGGCCGGACCGATCCGGTGACGCAGTTACTTGATCGCACGAGGTCTCTATCCATGATGGTCGTTGGTGAGGTCAGGTCACCTGGAACGATACCGGGGTCATCCGTCAGGGACTGCGTCGCGCGGCCGGTCGCTCTTCGTCACGAAAGGTCTTCCCGACCCGGTGCTCGCGTGTAAGACTGCACAGAAGATCGATCGAAACGGGGCACTATGCGTGAACCAGACACTGCACAGGTCGCCAAGACTTTCGACGCAATGGCGGCGCACTACGACCGACAGATCGGGCGCTTCGAGCGCTTTGTGCTCGGTGACGCCCGGAAATGGGCTGTCGACCAGGCGCATGGCCGCGTGGTCGAGATCGCCGTCGGTACCGGGCTGAACCTGCCTCTCTACGGGGATGACGTCGATTACGTCATCGGCGTGGACATCTCGAGTGCGATGCTCGATCAGGCCAGGGTCAAGGTCTCCGAGGGGGTGAAGACCGAAGTCGACCTACGTCTCGGCGACGTGCAAGCACTCGACGTTCCCGACGAGTGCGTGGACACGTTGGTATCCACGTACGCCTTTTGCACGATCCCCGATCCGGACCGAGTTGCGAGTGAAGCATTTCGGGTCCTGGTGCCTGGTGGTCGATTCGTTCTCGCGGAGCACGGGCCGAGCAAGAACGTTGTTGCGCGCACGTTGATGAAGGCCGTGGAACCGCTTTTCGTTCGGTTCGGTGCTGATCACCTCACCCGCGAACCGGTCGGATACCTCGAAAACGCCGGCTTCCTGATCGACGAGGTGCAGCGCAGCGGACGGGGCGGAATCGTGTTTCGGGTGGTGGCGAGGAAGCCGGATCCTGAATGGACGGCCCTCGGACACTGATGTCCGAGCACCGTCCATGGAGTTTGCTCAGCCCAGGCGCTCCAGGATGGTCGCGTTGGCCAACCCACCTGCCTCACACATGGTCTGGAGCCCGTAGCGCGCGCCGCGCTGTTCCATCGCATTGACCAGGGTGGTCATGATCCGCGTTCCACTGCCGCCCAGCGGGTGACCGAGTGCGATGGCGCCGCCGTGGACGTTCACCTTGGACAGATCGACGCCGGTATCCGCTGCCCACGAGAGGACCACTGGGGCAAAGGCCTCGTTGACCTCGAACAGATCTATGTCCGAGACCGTCAACCCCGCGCGGGCCAGGACCTTCTGGGTAGCAGGGATGACCGCGGTGAGCATGTACAGCGGATCGTCGCCGGCGACGGCGAAGCTGTGCAACCGTGCCTTCGGGGTGAGGCCGAGTTTCGCGGCGATCTCACTGGTCGTGATCATCACCGCCGAACTGCCGTCCGAAAGCGGGCTGCTGTTTCCCGCGGTGATGGACCAGTCGATCTGCGGGAATCGCTGTGCGTAGTAGTCGGATTCGAAAGCAGTCCGCAGACCGGCAAGGGTCTCCACAGTGGTGCCGGGGCGGATCGCTTCGTCGATCGAGAGCTGCGGGAGAGTGGCGAGTTCCTTGGTGAAGTAGCCACTTTCGGTTGCCAGCGCGGCTTTTCGATGACTTGACGCCGAGAACTCGTCCAGTTGGGTACGGCTCAGTCCCCACTTGGCGGCGATCAATTCGGCGCTGATTCCCTGCGGAACCAGACCGTCCGGGTAACGCTCTTCGAAACCTACACCGAGTGACTCACGCCCGACGCTGCTCGAGCCCATCGGCACTCGGCTCATCGACTCGACTCCGGCAGCGACGACGATGTCGTATGCCCCGGCGATGACGCCCTGAGCGGCAAAATGAACCGCTTGTTGGCTACTTCCACACTGTCGGTCGACGGTGGTCCCCGGAACCGACTCGGGGTAGCCTGCGGCGAGAAGGGCAGTGCGAGTGACATTCTGGCTCTGTTCACCAACTTGGCTTACCGCTCCAGCGATGACGTCGTCGATCAGTGCTGCATCGATTCCAGTGCGTTCGACTACCGCCTTGAGGCTGTGGGCGAGGAGGTCGACGGCGTTGATGCCGTGCAGGGCGCCGTTCGCCTTTCCCTTGCCGATCGGAGTACGAACGGCTTCGACGATAACTGCGTCTCTCATGACAAATTCCTTTCAGGGATGGCGGATTCAGCAGGGACAACCGGGGTGGGTGTGGTCGCAGGCGTCATTCCCAGTGATGCCAGGGCAGACACAAGCGCGACGGCAAAGATCACCCACCAGGCCTGGCGGAAGGTGTCGTAGTCGACAGCAGAGCCGAGAACCGCGATCAGAACGCTCACGCCGAGAACGGTTCCGATCTGTCGGCTCATGCTGACGATTGCGCTACCGGTGGCCGATCTGGCAGGTGCCAGATCCGCCGTGGCCTGCGACAGGATGGTCGGCAGGGCAAGGCCGACACCGATCCCGGCGATGATCCAGCCTGGTAGGAGTCCGGTCGCGTAGTTGGGTGTCGTATCAACCGAGACGAGAACGAGTACGGTTCCGACTGCCCACAGAAGGCTGCCGAGTGCGGCGACGCGTCCCGCCGAGTACCTCCGCGTCAGCGATCCGCCGGCGATGGCGAACAGCGGAACGAGAAGCGGACCCGGTGAGACGGCGAAACCGGTTCGCAGAGCCGAGTATCCCCAGGCTTCCTGGAGCCACAGGATGTTCGAGAGAAGACCCGCGGCGAATGCTGCGCTGAACAGGATGGCGGTGACGTTGGACCAGGCAAACGAGCGGATCTTCAGAAGATCCGGAGCAATCAACGGAGTCCGGTGACGAGAGTTGCTCCACCAGAACGAGAGTAGTGTCACGGCGGCCACGGCGAAGGCGATCAGAACGCGATTGTCGGTCCATCCCCAGTCCGGACCCTGGACGAGTGCCAGGGCGAGAGAGCCGATTCCGACGGTGAGGAGGGCAGCGCCGACGAAGTCGATACCGGCATCGGGGTCCTTGTGTGTTGTATCCGGTACGAGTCGGACTGCGAAGTAGAGCAACACGATGCCCACTGGAACATTGATCAGGAAGACCCAGCGCCACGAGGCCTCTACGAGGATGCCGCCCACGACAGGGCCGAATGCAGCTGCTGCAGCGCCGGCGGCTGCCCAGATGCGAACGCCGGATTGACGTTTCGCGGCGGGAAGCGCATTGATCAGAAGCCCGAGGCTGGCCGGGGTGAGCGCTGCGGCGCCGACTGCCTGGACGATACGGAAGGCCACCAGTGCCCACAAGGACGGGCTGAAGGCACAGGCGGCGCTGGCGAGGGTGAACAGTGCGAGGCCGGCGATGAAGGCGCGCTTGTGCCCGATCCTGTCCGCCCAGCGTCCGAGGGGTATCAACAGTGCGGCGTAGACGATCGCGTAGCTGTTGAGGATCCAACTGAACTCGCCGAGCGAGTGACCCGGGTAGCTCTTGGCGATGTCGCCGAAGGCCACGTTGACCACAAAAAGATCGAGGCTGGCGACAAACGGCGCCCCCGACAGTATCGCGAGCAGGGGTCCGGTCCGCACCGGCTGGCTATGAAGTTCCATAGTCAGCAATCTAGACTCTGGCTATGGTTATGGCAAGCCAGGGGGTATGGTGAATTGCATGGACGCTGTACGACTGACCGGAGTGCTCGAAGATCGCGACGCCTGGCGGGCCACGCACTGTTCGATCGGGCGGGCCATGGAAGTGGTCGGCACTCGATCCGCGATGCTCATTCTGCGAGAGGCCTATTACGGCACAACGCGTTTCGACGACTTCGCGTCGCGAGTCGGCATCACCGAGGCGGTTGCGTCGGCGAGGCTGAAAGAACTCACTGAGGCGGGACTGTTCGAGCGTGTGCCGTACAAGGAGCCTGGAAAGCGGACGCGGCACGAGTACGTGCTCACCGAGAAGGGCCGTGACCTGCTGCCGGCGGTTCTCGCGCTGATGCAGTGGGGCGACAAGTATCTGCACGGCGGAAAAGGTGGACCGTTGGAGGTGGCCGACGACGCTACTGGTGAGCGCGTTCGCGTTGAGGTGCGCAGTGAGTCGGGTCGTGAAGTGCCTTTGGGGGAGTTGCGAGTCTCTGTCAACGAATCGCGTCGGCGGTTGCGCGAATAGCGATGCATCTCAACAGCTCTTGAGTGTAGGTCTTCTTGAAGTTGTCCGGTTTGTCTCTGGTTATCGAAAGTATGTTCGATTAAACTTTGAGCATGGACAGTCGGGAAGCATGGCAACTGGATAGCGAGGACCTCAAGGGTGAGGTTCTGGATCTGGTGCGCGCCCGACACGAGTTGCAGTCGCGGATGGTGTTGCTGATCGTGGAGATGTTTTCCCGGGACGTTCTTGGCGGGAAGGGTTTTCGGGCGATCGCTCAGTGGTTGCATGGTTCGACGAATCTGGAGATCGGTGAGTGCAGTCTGCTGGTCGGGTTGGCGCGGTTGCTGATGCTCGAACCTCTTGTCGGCGATGCGTTTCACCGCGGTGACGTTGATGCGTTGAAAGCCCGTCAGGTGGCGTCGTTCTGTCAGCATCCACCGAAGAACATGACGCCGGCGGATGTGGACAAGGCCCGCGGGATCCTGCTTGGCCTGGCGTCGAAGAACATCGCTGATTGTGATGCGGTGCGGGCGGCGATCCGCCGGATCGAGAAGCAGTACGGAAACCGTGAGGACGGGGTCCCGGTCGGCGAGGATTCCGAGCGTAACGAGTTCTACGCGTCGAAAGGTTTGTACGGGCGGGTGACCGTGAAGGGTGATCTGGATGCGGTGAACGGGGCCCGGTTGATCACGTTGTTGTCGAGTCTGTCGGCTCCGACGCCGGAGAAGGACGGCGTGAAGGACACGCGTACTCCGGCGCTACGGCGGGCGGACGGGTTCTGCGAGTTGTTGCGCCGGTACGAGCGGGCGGGGTTGGGTCCGATCGAGGGCGGGGTGAAACCGCACATCACGGTGACTGCGTCGGCGAAAGATATGACAGACCTTAAAGTTCTGAAAGACCTCCTGCCGTCCACTGAGGAGTTGGGGTTCGCGTGGGCGGATTGGGTGGGCCCGATCAGTATCGATACTGCCCGGATGTTGGCGTGCGACTGCACCGTCACCCGGATCCTCCTGGACGAGAATGGTGTTCCGCTCGACTGCGGCAAAGAAGCGAGAACGGCGACGGTGCCGCAGCGGCGGGCGTTGGCGGTTCGCGATGGTGGGTGTGCGTTTCCGGGGTGCAAGACACCGTCGGGGTGGTGCGATGCCCATCATATTGTTCACTGGAACGATGGTGGCCCAACAGATCTCGACAATCTGATCTTGTTGTGCGGTCATCATCATCGGACACTGCACCACACCGAATGGCGGGTGGAGATCGGCCCCGATCGGAAAACAGTGTTCTATCCACCGATGTCGATCGACCCGTATCAACAGCCGATCGGCGGGGACAGCCCACCGACAGCGGCGTGAACCGCGACAACTGAAGACGTGAGCACCGGGGCACCTCTACGCCCCGGTGCTCGAGCTCGCGTTTGGGAGTCCCCGCGTTTGGGAGTTTTGTGGCAGGGCGTCAGCTCAGTGACTTCTTGAACCCGACATGGGAGGCCACAAATCCGAGTCGCTCGTAGAAGTCGTGAGCTTCCTTGCGAGTTTGATCCGAAGTGAGCTGCGCCAGGAACGCGCCGCGCCGGGCACCTTCTTCGCAGGCCCATCGGATCATCGAACTGCCGATGCCTTTACTTCGGTAGTCCTCGTGGACGCGAACAGCTTCGATCTGCAGTCGCGTCGCACCCATCCGGCTCATACCCGGAATGAAGGTCAATTGCATTGTGCCGACTACCGCGTCGCCGACCAGAACGGTGACGAGAAGTTGAGCCGGATCCTCGTCGATTCGCTTGAACGCGTCCTCGTAGATCGTTCGGGCTTCGGGGTTGGTCGTCTCCCGGGTGCTGCCGATCGGGTCGTCGGCGAGCAAGTCGATCAGTGCCTCCACGTGTCGAATCTCGGCCCGCGTGAGGGTGTACTCCACTCCGCCGGACTGAAATGACGTCGCAATCATCGATGCTCCCCTGAAGAAGAATGAATGTCTGAAATGTCAGACTCTCACGAGTCTCCTCCAGCGCACTCGATCACGTCCAAAAACGCATGAGGGCGTTACCGAGCATGGCGTAGTAGTCGGACACACCGCTCAATTCGAAGATCCAGTAGATCGCGTCGAAGAAGACGACATTGATCTGTGGGACGAACAGGAGCGCAACCAGCAGGAGCAGTCCGTACGGCTTGAACTGGTCGAGTTGGTGCCGTGTGTTGGGTGCGAGGTAGGGCTCCAGTGCGTTGTAACCGTCCAGACCCGGGACTGGGAGCAGGTTCAAAACTGTTGCCATGACCTGCAAGAAGGCCAGGAAACTGAGGCCGGCCCAGAACGTCAGATGCTCGGCCGATGAGCCGTACGTACGTATGACGACGAGGAGGATCACGGCGGCGACGGCATTCGTGAACGGACCGGCGAGCGATATTCGGGCCTGCACCTTGGGCGGGAACATCCCGGTGCGCAGGTACACGGCGCCGCCGGGAAGCCCGATGCCGCCCAATGCAATGAACAGCACCGGCAGACCGATCGAGAGCATCGGATGGCTGTACTTGAGCGGGTTGAGCGTCAGGTAGCCACGAGCCTCGACGTCGGTGTCTCCATGACGCCACGCCAGATAGGCATGCGCGAATTCGTGCAAGCAGAGCGTGACCACCCAGCCGGCAACCACGAGGACAAAAACACCCGCGCGGCCCGCGATGGAACCCCACGTCGAGTTCCAAGCGACGATTCCGGCGATGACAGTGATCGCAACGACGCCGAGGAAGACAGGGCTCGGCCGAACCGCCGACCGTGCTGCTCCGGTTCTCACCTGACCAACAACCAAGTCTTGTCGTGCCGGTAGAAGGTCGAACGCTTCAGATCGCGTGGGTTGGCCACCCCGTCGCGAACCAGTCGCGCTGCCGGCGAGCCCAGTTGAATGGCTCGGCCTTCCAGCCAGCGTCGCCCGCTCCAGCGGCTCTTGCGGTCGACTGATGCCTTGATCCCGGGGAGCTTGGGGCTCGGCACTATCCGGATGCCGGGGACTGTGCCGGAGAACAGCTTGTTGTCGTCGACGTAGGCCTCGCCGATCAGTTCGTCTGCATCCGACGGACCCGTGACAGTTGCTGCACCTACCAGCGCGATTCCGGCGTCGTCACGAATGAGCGGCACGGTGTGGACTGTGCCTTTCAAGGCCGTGCGCGCAGCTCGTGCACCGGTCGCGAGTTTGTACGCATCGGTTGCGTCGGACCTGTTCTCGGTGACGTAGGCGAGTTCGACGTTGAGTCGCTCCAATCGCATCAACCGCGTCAATGCCGCGGCAAACGCGCCGTCGTTGCCCACGACGATCAAGCGCGGCTCCGTCACGACCTGCAGTTGGGACAGTGCCTCGTCGAAGTCTTGCTTCTCCGGAAGCTCGGGGACAGTGAACGACGTGAGTTCACCCAGGGGGAGTGGAACCGGCGAATCGCCACATTTGAGCACCACAGGGGTCAAAGCCACTCCTAGCTCGATCAGACTTCTTTTCGGGTAGTGGGACCTCGCCACCCTTCCCCGAAATGGCCGTCCGAATCACTGCCGACGATCTTAGTGCGAGTCTCTGTGTCGACTCGCAATCGTGATGGTCACCGGCCAAATTCTGGACCGTCAGGTCTGGTCTGGTGCTCTGGGCTAGACTGCTCCTTCGGTCACTGCAACAGTTCGGCGCTGCATCATGTGCGCGGAAGCCAGGCAGTACCAATGCGGCGGGACAACTGCTGCACGTCGACCGTAGGAGACAACGTCATGCCGGCAATCGTCCTGATCGGCGCCCAGTGGGGCGACGAAGGTAAGGGCAAAGCTACAGATCTACTGGGCGAGCAGCTTCAGTGGGTCGTGCGATACCAGGGCGGTAACAACGCCGGACACACCGTGGTTCTGCCGAACGGTGACAAGTTCGCACTGCACCTCATCCCGTCCGGAATCCTCACCCCCGCCGTCAACAACGTCATCGGTAACGGTGTCGTCGTCGACCCGGGTGTGTTGTTGACCGAATTGGCAGGCCTGGAAGAGCGCGGCGTGGACACGTCCCGCCTGCTGCTTTCTGCTGATGCGCACCTGATCATGCCGTACCACGTGGCCATCGACAAGGTCACCGAACGCTTCCTGGGAGCGAAGAAGATCGGCACGACCGGCCGCGGTATCGGCCCGTGCTACCAGGACAAGATCGCCCGTGTCGGTGTCCGTGCCGCGGACGTCCTTGACGAGAAGATCCTGACCCAGAAGGTCGAAGCAGCACTCGAATTCAAGAACCAGGTGCTGGTCAAGATCTACAACCGCAAGGCACTCGACCCGCAGCAGGTCGTCGAAGAGGTACTGACGCAGGCCGAGGGTTTCAAGCACCGCATCTCGGACACGCGCCTGGAGCTCAACCTCGCCCTCGAGCGCGGCGAGACCGTTCTGCTCGAAGGTTCGCAGGGCACTCTGCTGGACGTCGACCACGGCACGTACCCGTACGTGACCTCGTCCAACCCCACTTCGGGTGGTGCGGCGGTCGGTTCGGGAATCGGTCCCACCAAGATCACCACAGTGCTCGGCATCCTGAAGGCGTACACGACGCGTGTCGGTTCCGGTCCGTTCCCGACGGAGCTGTTCGACGATCACGGCGCATACCTGGCGAAGCAGGGCGGCGAGGTCGGTGTCACCACCGGACGCGCTCGTCGTACGGGATGGTTCGACGCTGTCATCGCGCGTTACGCGACGCGCGTCAACGGCATCACCGACTACTTCCTCACCAAGCTGGACGTGCTGAGCAGCCTCGACACCGTGCCGATCTGTGTCGCGTACGAGGTGGACGGTGTCCGCCACGACGAAATGCCGATGTCACAGAGCGACATTCACCACGCCAAGCCCATCTACGAAGAGATGCCCGGCTGGTGGGAAGACATCTCGGAGGCTCGCACCTTCGAGGAACTGCCGCAGAATGCGCAGAACTACGTGCTTCGTCTCGAAGAGCTTTCGGGTGCGTTCATCTCCTGCATCGGTGTCGGCCCCGGCCGCGACGAGACGATCGTCCGGCGCGAGATCGTCCGCTAGTTCGTTCCCTCGAAATCCCCGCTCATGCAAGCATGAGCGGGGATTTCGTGTTTCAAGCCAGCTTCGACAAGTGTGCGGTGACGGTCTTCCAGTCGGGAAACTTGGTGCTGCCGAACTTGATCCACTCGCCCTCGAATCGATCTGCTCCGTTTGCTCCGCGGTCGTCGACGAGGTAGTCGCCCCGATTGAGGTGTTTGTGGTGCGAGAGGATCAGACGTTTGTACGCGACGCTGCCTTCCTCCATTCCGAGGTGCTCTTGGACCCACAGAACCTTGTCGTGCCAGGCTGTGGCGTTCTTCCACGGCGCTGTCGAGAGGATGTAGGTGTCGAATTGCTGTGCCAGTTGGTGGTAGGCGTCGATAGCGCCGTCGAGAGGATCCATGCGAGAGAAGATGTGCGGCGCTTCGTCGAGGTCGTTCTTGTACTTCTCTCGGACGCTGTCGGGCAGGCGATCGATGCCCGACTGGAAGTTGACCAAGGTGTTGTCGAGATCGATATAGAGAATCTTTTTGGAAGCCGGCATGGGAACCCTCTCTGGAGACTTTCTGAGTGCGAAAAGAGTCCAGTTTTACGCAACTGGACTGAGATCAGTGAATTCTTCCCCCTGATCACAATCGCACGGGGGTCTGACAGCGTCGTTCTCGCGGTCTGAAGTATTGTCGTGGAAGATGCCGCCGAGGGGTGCTGCCAGGCGAAACTGCTCCAACCGAATGTATGTACCTTCACCTTCAGCGGGCGCGAAGAAGTAGACGAGTGCCACGAAGAGTCCGATGCCGATCAGGGTTGCGAAGGTAGTCATGGACATATGATCAACTTGACTGGTATTGAGTTACATAGCCAAGTTGTCGATACTGGACTGCATGATGACTCGAGTTCTCGGTGCCCGTTCGCTTGCGCGCGATCTGGGATCCTGGCAGGAAGAGTCCGGACGCAGGCCCGCGTACCGTGCGCTTGCCGACGGTATCCGCCTGCTCGTGCACGACGGTCGCGTTCCGCTGGGAGTCGCACTGCCGAGTGAGCGTGAACTTGCGGCGGTACTCGAACTCAGTCGAACCACGATCACGTCGTCGTACTCGGTGCTGCGAGACGAGGGGTACCTGATCAGCAGGCAGGGGTCGCGAAGCACCGTGGCATTGCCTGCCGGCGCGCGGCCGAACGGGTTGATGTTCCGCTCCCATCAACCCGGGCCGAGTGGACCCGTCGTCGACCTCAGTTACGCGGCGATGGCAGCTCCCGCAGCTCAGGTCGAACTGGCGTATGCGTCTGCGCTGCAGGAACTTCCGAACTTCCTGCCCACGCACGGGATGGAACCGGTCGGGATCGCCGACTTGCGTGACGTGATCGCGCAGCGCTACACGGCGCGGGGTCTGCCCACCACCGCCGAACAGATCATGGTGACCTCGGGTGCGCAGCACGCGCTTCGATTGTTGCTGTCGGTGCTCACCTCACCCGGCGAGCGAGTGCTGGTCGATCATCCGACGTACCCCAATGCGCTGGAAGCGATTCGGCGAAACGGCGCTCGGCCCGTACCGGTTCCGGTCCGACCGGAGTTCGCGGCGGCCGGAGCCTGGGATCTCGACGGGATCCGTAGTGCAGCAAGGCAAACCGCTGCCAGAATGGCATACCTGATCCCCGACTTTCACAACCCGACCGGCCTCTGCATGGACTCTTCCGGCCGCGCCGAGCTTGCGAAGATTGCGCACGAAACGCGAATGACTCTGGTCGTCGACGAGACGATGGTGGATCTGTGGCTCGACGCACCACCGCCGGCGCCGGTCGCCTCACATGGGCGAGGCGCAGCGAAAACCGAAGTGGTGACGCTCGGTTCGACCGCGAAGTCGCTGTGGGGCGGGCTACGTGTCGGTTGGATTCGCGCCGATGCCGCGCTCATCACCCAGTTGGTGGGGGCGCGTGCCGCGGTCGACCTCGGTACTCCCGTCATGGATCAGTTGGCAGCCGCCTACTTGCTCGCCGACGACCGCTCGTTGCTCGAACAGCGTCGCGAAGTTCTGCGAGAACAGCGTGCGGCACTCCTCGGTGCGGTGGCCGAGCATCTGCCGGACTGGCGTCCCACCATCGGTTCCGGCGGAATGTCGGTCTGGATGCGAATGTCCGCGCCCGTCTCGACGGCGTTGGCGGCGGTGGCACCCAACTTCGGCGTACTCCTTGCCGCCGGCCCCCGTTTCGGCGTAGAAGGTGCGTTCGAACGATTCATCCGCGTGCCGTACGCACGTTCTCCCGAGGACCTCATTCGCGGCGTTGCGTCCATCGCCGCTGCGTACGACACTCTCGCGACGGATCGCGACACGGCAGACCAACGAATGGTCGTCGTCTGAGAACTGGGTACACACCCTGAAAGTGGTGTGAAACCAGGAGGTAGGGCATGACGGCGGTAGACGGTACAGGCGCAGCGGGAACCAGTGCGGCGGAAGCGCTCGCAGAACGATTGTTCGCGGCCACGCTCGGGGCATCGGAGCTGCAGGCCGTGTATCTGGGCGACCGGTTGGGCTGGTACCGCGCGCTGAGCGATCACGGCCCGCTCACGTCGACGGAGCTGGCGGACCGGACAGGGACCGTCGAAAGATATGCGCGGGAGTGGCTCGAGCAGCAGGCCGTCGCCGGTTATGTGGACGTCAATTCGGATGCCGATCGCCGGTACAGCCTGCCGCAGGCCCACGCCGATGTTCTGGTGGACGACGAGAACCTTCTTTTCCTGGCGCCGCTGGCGAGGCTGTTCGTCGCGACGACGTCGTCGATGCCACGTCTACTCGACGCTTATCGTCACGGTGGGGGAGTCACGTGGGAATCGATGGGCCCCGATGCTCGCGAGGGTCAAGCGCTACTGAATCGGCCGATGTATCTCCATCAGCTCTGTCAGCAGTTTCTGCCGGTAGTCACCGACCTGCACGCCACACTTTCGGACGGCGGGCAGGTCGCTGATCTCGGGATGGGGGAGGGCTGGTCGTCGATCGCGCTCGCCCTCGGATACAGGAAGATCGAAGTGCACGGCTTCGACGTCGACGCGGCGTCGGTGAATGCTGCCCGTCGTAACGCTCATGATCGGGGGGTGGACGACCGCGTGCATTTCTCGTTGGTCGACGTCGCCGGACAGGCTCCTGAGGCCGGGCGAGCCGATGCCGGGACCTACGACGCCGTCTTCGCTTTCGAGTGCCTTCACGACGTTCCGGATCCGGTGGGTTTTCTTTCCACGGCTCGGGCGATTGCCCAGCCGGGCGCTCCGGTGATCGTGATGGACGAACGAACGGCGGATGAGTTCGATCCCGAGGCGGGTCCGATCGAGCAATTGCTGTACGGATTTTCGCTGACCTGCTGCTTACCGGACAGTCTTTCGCATCCGGGGAGCATTGCCACCGGGACGGTGATGAGGCACTCGACACTCGAAAGCTATGCCAAGGCGGCAGGTTTCGAGCGGGTGGACGTGCTGCCGATCGAGCACGAGATGTTCAGGTTCTACAGGTTGGGCTGACGCCCCGTGCGCCTTTTTGGTTGCAGTAACTACCAAAAAGGCGCACAGGGGCCGAAGGCCCTAGGTCCAGACCGTATCGATATCCGTCGCCTCACGCGCCGGCGCAGCAGGCGTCGTGGTGGGCGTGCGCGAGAAGCGCGGTGCGGGAGCATGCTGGGTGACGCCGTCCAGTTCGATGAGCGAACCGCGAGCCGCGATGTGTTCGTTGGACGGAGCCTCGGCGAAAGTCAGGACAGGGGAGACGCAGGCGTCGGTGCCGAGGAAGATCTTGGCCCACTCGTCGCGAGTCTTGGACAGGAACTTTTCGGTGAAGAGCTTCTTCATGTCGTCCCACTTGGACGTGTCCATCTGGTGAGGGAGCGTCGCGGGATCGAGTTCGAGGCCCTCGAGCAGCAATGCGTAGAACTGGGGTTCGATGGATCCGACGGCCATGTACTTGCCGTCGGAGGTCTCGTAGGTGTCGTAGAACGGAGCGCCGGTGTCGAGGAGATTGACGCCGCGCTCGTCGGACCAGACGCCGCGACCGCGGAATGCCCACATCATGTGGGAGAGCGCGAGGGTTCCGTCGACCATTGCCGCGTCGACGACCTGGCCCTTACCGGACGTCGAGCGCTCGACGAGAGCCGACAGAATGCCGAAGATCAGGAACATGGAACCGCCGCCGAAATCGCCGACCATGTTGAGCGGCGGGACCGGACGTTCACCCTTGCGTCCGATGGCGTTGAGGACACCGGTCAGTGAGATGTAATTGATGTCGTGACCGGCGGCGTTGGCGAGCGGTCCTTCCTGTCCCCAGCCCGTCATACGGGCGTAGACGAGGCGCGGATTGCGCTCCGAGACCACGTCGGGTCCGAGTCCCATGCGTTCCATGACGCCGGGGCGGAAACCCTCGATGAGGACGTCGGCGCGGCCCAGGAGATCGAGCACTTTCGCGACGTCGGCCGGGTCCTTCAGGTTGGCCTCGACGATGCGGCGGCCGCGCTTGATCTGGTCGGTTGCGTTCGAGTCTTGCGGAATCTGCCCTGCGCGCTGCACGATGACGATGTCGGCGCCCATGTCCGCCAACAGTGTCGCGGCGTGCGGGCCCGGTCCCAATCCAGCGAATTCCACGATCCGAATGCCCGCGAGCGGGCCCTTCTTCTCCACAGCTTCTGCAGACACACGCACTCCCAATTCAGACGGTGACAACACTTCTGACCCGACGGTAACGTGTCGAATCGATCAGGTGTGCTCCGGGGCACTGTGTCCACCGAGGGAGGCGCCGATCACTAGACGGCGGCACCCTCGAACTGAGCGTTGTAGAGACGGAAGTACGCGCCCGCCGCTGCGATGAGTTCGTCGTGTGTGCCCTGTTCGACGATCTTGCCCGACTCCATCACGACGATCAGATCGGCGTTACGGATGGTGGAGAGCCGGTGCGCGATGATGAAGCTGGTCCGCCCGACGCGCAACGCGGACATTGCTTGCTGCACAAGCTGTTCCGTACGTGTGTCGACCGAGCTCGTCGCCTCGTCGAGAATCAGCAGCGACGGCTCCGACAGGAATGCACGAGCGATCGTGATGAGCTGCTTCTCGCCGGAGCTGATGTTCGACGCCTCCTCGTCCAGCACGGTGTCGTACCCGTCCGGGAGGGTGTGGATGAAGCGGTCGACGAAGGCAGCGCGTGCGGCTTCGTGAATCTCGTATTCGCTGGCGTCGAGTCGGCCGTATGCGATGTTGTCGCGAATCGTGCCGCCGAAGAGCCAGGTGTCCTGCAGAACCATGCCGACGTGCTTGCGCAAGTCGGAGCGGCGCATCTGCGAGATGTCGACGTCGTCGAGAGTGATTCGGCCGGAGTCGACTTCGTAGAAGCGCATGAGCAGGTTGACCAAGGTGGTCTTGCCGGCACCGGTGGGCCCGACGATGGCGACCATCTGCCCGGGCCGAGCCGTGAGGTACACGTTCTCGATCAACGGCTTGTCCGGCTCATACCGGAACGAGACGTTCTCGAACTCGATGTGACCGACGTTGCGATGACGTCCGGCGGGCTCGGGGAGAAGCGGCACGTCGATGTCGGGCGACTGCTCGGGTTCGTCGAGAAGCTCGAAGACCCGCTCCGCCGACGCGGCTCCGGACTGCAGGCTGGTCGACATGGACGCGATCTGCGTCAGTGGCTGGCTGAACTGGCGCGAATAGACGATGAAGGCCTGAACGTCACCGAGTGACATGTTGCCGCTGGCGACCTTGAGAGCGCCGACCACAGCGAGCAGCACGTAGGTGATGTTTCCGACGAAGTTCATGACCGGCATGATCAGGCTGGAGAGGAACTGTGCGCCGAAGGACGCGTCGAGGAGCTTCTTGTTCTGCTCGGCGAATTCACGCTCGGCTTCGGCCTGATGCCCGTACACGCGTACCAGGTCGCGACCGCTGTAGTTCTCCTCGATCTGCGCGTTGATCTTGCCCGTCTCGGTCCACTGAGCCTTGTACAACACCTGTGCTCGCTTGGCGACCCTGGCAACGAGGAGCACCGATACCGGCACCGCGATCAGTGCGATCAGGGCGAGCATCGGAGAGATGACGAACATCATCGTCAGGACGCCGAGGACGGTGAGCACCGACGTCAGGAGCGAGGTCAACGTCGACGACAGCGTCGACGAGATGTTGTCGATGTCGTTGGTGACGCGGCTGAGGATCTCGCCGCGCGGTGTCTTGTCGAAATACGGAAGGGGGAGACGGTGAAGCTTCGCCTCCACCGAGGCACGCAGGTTGTAGATGGTCTTCTGGACGATGATGTTGAGGAGGAATGCTTCCAACCAGGCAAGCAGCGACGAGAGCAAGTACACGCCGATCGCGAGCATGACGACTTTGCCGATGGCGTCGAAGTTCAGACCCACACCGGGAACGACGTCGGTCGAGTTGGCGACAAGATCGGCGAACGTCGAATTCCCTGATGCCCGGATGGCGTCTGCGGCCTGCTCGCGGGTGAGTCCGGCGGGCAGGCTCTTGCCGATGAACCCGGCGAAGATGAGGTCTGTCGCGTGACCGAGGATTTTCGGCACTGCGACCGACAGCGCGATGCTGGCGATCGTCGCAACGACGACACAGAAGACTGCAAACTTGTGCGGCTGCAGAAGCGAGAGAAGCCGCTTCATCGTCGCCTTGAAGTGGCGAGGTTTGGTGTCCGTCGCGGTCAGCGCGGGCTTCGGCTCTTTGTCGGGGGTCTCGGGGTTACTCGACTTCGCATCCCCGTCCGCGGATTCAGGTTCGCTCGGGATCTTGGCGAAAACCACCGTCGGGGCATCGTCGAAGTACTGGCTGTTGGGGCCGCCCCATGTCGGGTCCTGCGGGCTGGTCATGCGCTCATCTCCGCGGGAATCTGGGAAGCCACGATCTCTTGGTACGTCGGACAGTTGGCCAGAAGGAACTGATGGTCGCCGAGGCCGACCGGCGCACCGTCTTCGAGGACCATGATCTGGTCGGCATCGATGATGGACGCGACGCGCTGAGCCACGATGATGACCGTCGAATGAGTCGAAACCGTCCGGAGTTCGCGTCGGACCGCGGCGTCCGTATGCATGTCGAGAGCGGAGAACGAATCGTCGAAGACGAAGATCCGGGGTCTGCGGACCACCGCTCTGGCGATGGCGAGACGTTGTTTTTGTCCGCCCGAGAGATTGCCGCCGCCCTGGGCGATCGGTGACTCGAGACCGTCGGACAGCTCCCGGACGAAGTCGTCTGCCTGGGCGATGGTGAGGGCTGCCCAGATGTCGTCGTCGGTGGCGGTCGGGTTTCCGTAGCGGATATTGCTCGCGATCGTGCCGGCGAACAGATAGGCCTTCTGGGGCACGTATCCGAAGTTGGCGAAGAGTTCGTCCTGATCCCAGCCACGGACGTCCAAGCCGTCGACCAAGACGGCGCCGGCCGTGACGTCGAACAGTCGGGGGATGAGTGAGACGAGGGTCGATTTGCCACTACCGGTACTGCCGACGATCGCGGTGACCGTTCCTGGCATGCATCGCATCGAGACATTCGACAGGACCGGCGTTTCAGCTCCCGGATACGTGAATCCGGCTCCACCGAACTCGACAACGCCGTAGGGGCTGGTCGGGCGAAGGGGCTGGGCCGGCGCGGGCACGGTCGGCTCGGTGTCGAGTACCTCGGTGATGCGGTCGGCACACACGGCCGCGCGGGGGATCACGACGGCCAACATGGTCGCCATGACCACGGACATCAGGATCTGCATGACGTAGGCGAGGAAGGCGCTGATCTGGCCGATCTGCATGTCTCCGGTATCGACCAGATGCGCGCCGAACCACAGCACCGCGACGCTCGACAGGTTGGCGATCAACATGACGGTGGGCAGCAGAACCGCCTGGTACCGGCCGATGAGGAGCGAAGTGTCGGTCAGTTCCTTGTTGGCCTTGTCGAAGCGGATCGTTTCGTCGGGTTCGCGAACGAAGGCGCGAATGACACGCATACCGGTGAGCTGTTCGCGCAGTGATCGATTGATGTTGTCGATCCGCGTCTGCATCGTCCGGAAATGCGGGATCAGCTTGGCCACCACGACCGAGACGGTGATGCCGAGCAGTGGTACCGAAATCGTCAGGAGCCAGGACATCTGCAGGTTCTCGCGCAGAGCCATGATGATGCCGCCGATGCACATAAGTGGGGCGCTGACGAGCATCGAGGACGTCAGCATGACCAGGGCCTGGATCTGCAGGACGTCGTTGGTGTTGCGTGTGATCAGCGTCGGCGCACCGAAACTGTTGAATTCGCGATCCGAGAAACTGCCGACTGCCTTGTAAAAGGCGCCTCGAACGTCGTGGCCGAAGCCCATCGACGATTTTGCAGCCAGATAGGTCGATGCGACCGACGCGATGATCGACGCAAGCGAGACCAGGAGCATGATCCCGCCGGTGGACATGATGAATCCGGTGTCGCCTCGGGCGACGCCGTCGTCGATGATCCGCGCGTTGAGTGTGGGGAGGACCAACGACGCGATGGCCCCGAAGAGTTGCAGTGCGAGGACCCCGGCAAGCAACCAGCGGTACGGCGGCAGGTACGTCTTGAGGAGTTTTGCTAGCACGACGGTTCCCGGTGAGTTGCCTCGGTTGCCGCTCGTTCGCGATTGATCACACGCACACGGTATGACAGATCGCGGTCGAGGTTGGCACCGACTCTGACGATTGCATCCTTTTGTCCTAATTGGCTGTGATCTCGAACACACTCGAATTCGAGATTGGATTCAGGTCACAGCACCTGAACTGCAGGTTTACATATTCATCCAATGTGTCACGTTTTCGCTTGGACAGAAACAAACTGGACGTACGTATTTAGCTTGGCTACAAAGACGTGGAGCGAACAAAACGTGCGCCGCGTCATAGATATTCATGCAAGGAGTCACATATGGGATCCCTCGGAAACCTTCTCAAGGCCAACGGCATGGGCTGGGGCATTCTCCAGCTTCTTCCCCTGGTCAACATGCTCAAAACCCTTCAGGGGCTGGACACCGCGAGCTCGAACTCCTGACGTTCGACCTCGAGAAATCTTCCGAAACAACACAGGAGTAGTCGCATGACCTCGATTCAGAATCTCGACGCCTTCCTCAAGAGCGTTCTTGCATTCGTGACCAAGTTGAACGCGGGATCGGCAGACGGCTCGGGTTCGGCCGGTTCGGCCGCCGAGTAGTTCTCGGTCCTCACTTCATCTCAACTGCATTCCGACAAAAGGAGGCCCGACATGGGTTCATTCGAAGACTTTAGCGGCGTCGTCAAGACGTTCATTCCGGTGCTCAAGGACCTGTTCACGGCACTCGGTGGTGGCTCTCTCACCCCTGGGACGGGATCGGCGGCCGATAAGTAAGTCCAGTTTGTCCGAAAGTGTGGCTCGCAGTTGTCTGCGGGCCACACTTTTCGGCTCTTCACTGTGAGCGAAATCACATTATGGGACATTCTAGAGGGTGAACTTGCGCTTTGAACTGCAATTATCCGTAAAGGTGTGACCGAAAGTCCGCATTGATAGCTATTAGATAGCTAGACAAGGATGGAAAGCCGGTCTATAAATGCAGGCAGCGCCAAGTCAGTGCGCTACATCACAGCTCGGGATGTTGTTCGGGGGGCGGTTCAGCCATCCGTGCGGCAGAAGTTCCCGAACCATATCGGCCACCGCCTGCGGCCGGAATGGCGCTGGAACATCACACCACCTCACATACAGGAGAACCTCCTATGTTCGGATCACTCAGCACCCTCGGACCCCTGCTCACCGCGCTCGGAGCTTTCCTCAAGTCCGTTCCCACCGAATCGCTGTCCGGAGAGGGCGAGGGCTCGTCCACCGGTTCACTCTCGGGTCTGTCCAGCGGATCCGCCGAGTAGTCATCCCTTCCGGCAGATCAATTCGGCTCTGCCGATCGGATTGCATGCAGGTGCCCTCTGTCCACTGTCGTGGCCGGAGGGCATCCGCGTTTGCGGAGATGTTCGCAGTTGCCGTTTTGGCATGTGAACACAGAACTGCGAGTGGCAGCACCTGCGTACGATAGTTCGACGACATCGGCATACGGTCACCGCGACGTCCGGTGCTCCCGAATTCAGAGGTAGCCGACCGCGAGGTGACGCATGGTAGGGACGAGTCGCTTTCTGCGCCTTCTCCTAGTGCTGGCCGTTGTACTTGCGGCATCGTTGATCGGCATCCTCACGCGCCCACCAGGTTTGCTCGCGACATTCTGGTGCGCCAACGCCATTCTGCTGGGAATGATGGTCAGATGGCCGGTCCTGATCGAATGGCGGACGTGGATCGCCGCGGCCGTCGGATACGTCTGCGCTGACCTGATTACGGGCAACTCGCTGTCGCTTGCCCTGCAGCTGAACGGGGCCAACCTCGCCGGAGTGACGCTCGGTGTTCTCGTTCTGTACTACTTGAAGCGCACACCGTTCCGATTGGTCGATTCGCAGTCGCTGGTATGGATGGTCTTCGTCTCGTTCGTCGCGGCGACTGGTACCGCGGCCACGGCCGGCGCCTTGGACCGGCTCTTACGCGGTCAGTCCTTTGCCGACACGTTTTTCCACTGGGGTGCCACCGAGGTCATGGCGTACCTGCTGGTCCTTCCTCTCATTCTCACTCTCTCCATCCCGTCGAGCCTTGCCGAGTTCCGCAGGAAACTGACCGCCAGAACTGTCGCCGCTCTGAGCGTTCCGCTACTCGCCACTGCAGCCTGCGTGCCGATCGCCCTCAGTATCGAAGGGCCGATTGCGCTGGTCCTGCCGATTCCAGCTCTCCTCTGGTGTGCCACTCGCATCTCGGTTCCGAGCACTGCCTTCGTTTCAGTGGTCTGGTCGGTGTGGTCACTCATGATGGCGGGTAGCGGTCGACTCGACATCGGAGATCAAGCCGCCTCGACGTGGAACGAGGACGTCATCACGTCCATTGCCGTCACGCTGATCGCGTTGGGGCCGATCGCGGTTGCCTGTGCGACCGAGGAACGCCGTGCTGCCGAGCGTGAGCTCTTCCTTGCCGTCGAATTCGACCATCTGACCGGGGTCCTCTCGCGCGGTGCGTTCCTCGGCCACGCGGAAGCGGAACTTGCCGACGCGGCTCGCACACAATCTCCGGTCGGCCTGCTGATGCTCGACCTGGACCACTTCAAGAGCATCAACGACACGCATGGACATATGACCGGTGACAGCGTTCTCGCGAACTTCGCCGAGCGGGCCGCTGACCGATTGTCGGACGGCGATCTGATCGGAAGGCTCGGCGGCGAGGAGTTCGCCGTTCTGCTTCCGGACTGCAGCTTCACGCGAGCAATCGATGTCGCCGAGGCGGTCCGCGGCGCGCAAGTCGAGTACTCGGCCGAATCAGATGTGACGAGCACCGTCAGCGTCGGCGTCGCGTGGGTCGATCATGCGACGCCGGCGACCCTCATGAGCGTCGCAGACGAGGCTCTCTACGACGCCAAGCGTGCTGGGCGCAACCTCGTGAAAGTGCACCGCGTCGGCAACGACACCGTGCCGCAACGGAATTCCGAGCCGGACACTGTCACCCGCACCTATCGCAAGCCTGCGGTACCCCGAACGATCCGGCGAGGATTTGGCCGCGAAGGTGTGGTGGACGGCCGATAACCGCGCTGACCTGCATCGGGATTGGCATATAGTCGCACCCATGCAGCTTGATTCGACGCCTTCGCCCCTGCCGACGCTTCCGCTCCGATTCGGAACCCCACTGACCGAGAACTCCATCCGCGTGATGATGTTGGGATCAGGCGAGTTGGGTAAGGAAGTTGTCATCGCGCTGCAGCGTCTGGGCGTCGAAGTGATTGCGGTGGATCGGTATCCCGATGCCCCTGGGCACCAGGTGGCTCATCGTGCTCATACCGTCGACATGACCGATCCGGAAGCACTGCTTGCCGTCATCGAGTTGGAAAAGCCTCACTTCGTGGTTCCCGAGATCGAGGCCATCGCGACGGATGCGCTTGCACTCGTCGAAGAACGCGGGGGTGCGGTGGTCATTCCGACCGCCCGAGCCACCCAGCTCACGATGAACCGTGAGGGAATCCGTCGGCTCGCGGCCGAGGAGTTGGGCCTGCCCACTTCGCCGTACGCCTTCGCGGACTCGCTTGCCGAAGTACAGGCAGCGACAGACCGAATCGGTTTTCCGTGCGTCATCAAGCCAGTCATGTCCTCGTCGGGGAAGGGACAGTCGACGGTTCGATCCGCCGAAGATCTCGACGCCGCATGGGATTACGCGATGGCCGGAGGTCGTGTGAATCACGGCCGGGTGATCGTCGAGGGTTTTGTCGATTTCGATTACGAGATAACACAATTGACGGTTCGCGCCGTCGGTGAGAGCGGTCAGGTCGAGACGTCGTTCTGCGAGCCGATCGGGCACCTGCAGGAGGCCGGTGACTATATCGAATCGTGGCAGCCGCAGCAGATGTCCGCAGTTGCCCTCGCCTCGGCCCGAGACGTCGCCGAGAAGGTGACCACGGCTCTGGGCGGGCGAGGCATCTTCGGCGTCGAGCTATTCGTGAAGGGCGACGACGTCTTCTTCTCCGAAGTGAGCCCTCGGCCGCACGACACCGGATTGGTGACTCTGCGGACGCAGCGACTTTCGGAGTTCGAGCTGCATGCTCGCGCGATCCTGGGCTTGCCGGTCGACACGACGCTCACGTCTCCGGGAGCGTCGGCAGTGATCTACGGCGGAGTGGAGGCAAAGGGGATCGGATTCGACGGCGTCGCCGAGGCGCTCGCGGTTCCCGAGACGGACCTGCGGCTCTTCGGCAAGCCGGAGAGCTTCACGCGTCGTCGCATGGGTGTTGCAGTGTCGACGGCCGCCGATGTGCCTACTGCACGCGACCGTGCTCGCGAAGCCGCGTCGAAGGTGCGTCCCGTCGGATGAGTCCTGTGGCCGAAGTCCTCGTCGGGCTGGTCATCCTGGTCGGTCTGATCGGTGTCGTCGTTCCGATTCTCCCGGGGACGCTTCTTGTTTTCGGTGCAATTCTGGTGTGGGCGATCATGACCGGTGGTGCCACGGCGTGGACGGTGTTCGCGCTGTCCACGCTGGCACTGGTGGTCACCGGGATCGTGAAGTACACGTGGCCGGGCAAGCGGATGAAGTCCGGGGGAGTGCCCAACCTGTCGGTGGTGGTCGGCGGCGTCGTCGGCATCATCGGGTTCTTCGTGATTCCGGTCGTGGGGTTGTTCCTCGGATTCATCGTCGGAACGTATTTCGCGGAACTAGCGCGGCTGCGCCGTTACGACATCGCTTGGTCGTCGACGCTTCACGCGGTGAAGGCAGTCGGATTGTCCATGCTGGTGGAACTGTTCGGAGCGCTGATCGCGGCGGGGCTGTGGCTGGGAGCCGTTGCGTTCACCTGAGCGCAGCGGTACCAGGAGCGGGCGTTGTCGCACATGACCGCGGGCAGGTCGTCGCCGACAGCGTCGGCGATCACGTCCAGGTCGTGGACCTCGAACGCTCGACGTGCCCGTGTGCCGGGTAGATCGGTGCCGAACATCAGCGCAGCGGGATTGACCGCGTGGATCTGGCGCAGCACATCGCTGACGTCGGAGATGGTGGTGCGGCCGAACCCGGTGGCTTTGACGCGCACTCCGCGGTCGACGAGGTTGAGGAGATACGGCAGTCCGCGGGTGGACATTCCCAAGTGGTCGATGCTCACCGCGGGCAATTTGGCGAAGACCGGTTCCAACGACAGCAACAGCGTGGCATCGACGTAGAACTCGGCGTGCCAGCCGACCAGATCGAAAGCGCGGTTGGCGAGATCGGCGAGCAGACGCAGGTCGGTGGCGCCGCGGCGCAGGTTGAACCGGACGGCACGTACTCCCAGTGCGTCCAGAGCAACGATGTCTTCATCCGTCGCATCGAGCGGCAAAGCAGTGACGCCCACCCAGCCTTCGCCGAGTTCGGACAAGGCAGCTTTCAGGTATTCCTGGTCATTGCCCTGGTACGACGCGGTCACCACCGCGCCGCCGTCAACGCTCAGGCCCTTAAGTGAGGCAATCCGGGCCCGGTAATCGGCCACGGTGAAGGGCTCAGGCAGGTACCCGTGATTCTCGACCAGCGGGAAGCGCGGGTCGATGATATGCACATGGGCGTCAAACACGGGGTCTATTTTGCCCTGTTGCCCTGGGTCCCTGCACACACCACCGGCCCGATGTGACCTGGGTCGCGTCGGGCCGGTGGAGGGCTTCTGTTCAGTTACTTCCGCGCACTCAGTTCGCGCGGTCGGGCTCGGATGCCTTCAGCATGTCGTGACGCTCGACGACTTTGATGCGCTCACGGCCCTCGGGCTCGCCCAGGCTGCGCTCGTGCGCGTCGAGGCGGTACCAGCCCTGCCAGGTCGTGTACGGAACCTGCTTGCCTTCGAGGAACTCGATGACGGCGTTCTCGTCGGGGTTCGCGGCGCCCGCGAAGTCGACGGAGTCCTCGAGAAGATTCGCGACGGTTTCGTTGGCGTCACCCTTGGTGTGGCCGATGAGGCCGACGGGGCCGCGCTTGATCCAGCCGGTGACGTAGGTGGCCGGCATGAACCGGGCTGCGCCCTCGGCGTTGTCGTCGGCGACGACGCGCCCGGCGTCGTTGGGGACGGTGCCGGCCTGGTCGTCGAACGGCAACTGCGTGACGTTCTGCGAGAGGTAACCGACGGCGCGGTACACGGCCTGGACATCCCAGTCCTTGTACGTGCCGGTGCCCTTGACGTTGCCGGTGCCGTCGAGCTGAGTGCGCTCGGTGCGCAGGCCGACGACTTTGCCGTCTTCACCGAGGATCTCCGTGGGAGATTCGAAGAAGTGCAGGAACAGCTTGTGAGGACGGGCTCCGACGTCGCGAATTGCCCAGTCCTGCAGCGTATTCGCAACCATATCGACCTGCTTGGAGTTGCGGCGAGCCTGCTCGGAACCCTCGTCGTAGTCGATGTCCTCGGGGTCGACGATGACCTCGATGGTCGGCGAGTGGTCGAGTTCGCGCAGTTCGAGAGGCGTGAACTTGGCCTGGGCCGGGCCGCGGCGTCCGAAGACGTGAACCTCGACGGCCTTGTTGTTCTTGAGGCCCTCGTAGACGTTGGCGGGGATCTCGGTCGGCAGCAGTTCGTCGCCGGTCTTGGCGAGAACGCGGGCGATGTCGAGTGCAACGTTGCCGACGCCGAGGACGGCGACCTTCTCGGCTTCGAGCGGCCACGTACGCGGTACGTCGGGGTGGCCGTCGTACCAGGAGACGAAGTCGGCCGCGCCGTAGCTGCCGTCGAGTTCGATACCCGGGATGCCGAGCGCACGGTCGGCGTTGGCGCCGGTGGAGAAGATGACCGCGTCGTAGAACGACTGCAGGTCGTCGAGGGTGATGTCGGTGCCGTAGTCGATGTTGCCGAGCAGGCGTACCTGAGGCTTGTCGAGCACCTTGTGCAGGGCAGTGATGATGCCCTTGATGCGCGGATGATCGGGCGCGACGCCGTAACGAATCAGGCCGAAGGGCGCGGGCATGCGCTCGAAGAGGTCGATGCTGACGCCGCGGCCGGAAACTGCGGTGTCGGATTTCATGAGGGCGTCGGCGGCGTAGATGCCGGCGGGGCCGGCGCCGACGATCGCGACCCGGAGTGGGCGGTTGGAGTCAGTCATCGTGAGGACAGCTACCTTCTTCGAAGTTCGGACAACATATCGACAAGTATCCAATTTAGCCGAACCTAAGCACAGTGCCTCGGTTGCGGCCGAACGGATCCACACTCTCACTCGATCGGTTGTGGGTAAACCTATTCTTTCTTCCCATTCTCCCGTTGTCTCGGGTATTCGGGGTAGGGGCCTGATCCTTGACGGGCCACAATTTCAAGTTGTGGGGGACTATTGGCGTTATGAGTGACGAGCTGCGCGAATCCGACAACATCGATGGCAAGAAGGCGTCTGCGGGGCCGTTCCTCTTGGCTGTCGCCATCGTCGCCTTGATCCTGGGTGGAATCTTCGTAGCGTCGTGGATCTCGCCGGCCGAGGACAACGTCACCGAGTCCGATCGTGTGAGCCGTTCCGTCACCGACTACGTCGATGCCGAGAATCGGAATGACGCGGAGACGATCAAGACCCTGACCTGCGCGAGCTTCAATTCGAGCAACGGTCCTATGGCCGGCGTCGACGGGACGGTCGAGCTGAAAGGTGTGGACGGGGTCGCGGTCAACGGCGATCGCGCCCGGGCCGACGTGACGATCACCGGTGGCGGAGCGGGCGAGCGAGTCTCGACCTGGGCCCTGACCCGTGACGGCAACCGTTGGGTCGTCTGCAACTGACGGCCCGCTCAGGCGCTCACGGCAGTCTTGTGAAAACATGGACTACGTGAGTTACGCAGGCGATCTGACGCCGGAGCAAGCCTGGGAGCTGCTCCGCGAAAACCCCGACGCCGTGCTGGTCGACGTGCGGACCGATGCGGAGTGGAAGTACGTCGGTGTCCCCGATGTGTCCTCCCTCGGCAAGCAGGCCGCACTGATCGAATGGGTGAGCCACCCGACCGGCGCGCGCAATGACAACTTCGTCGACCAGTTGAAGGAAGCCGGCATCACTGCTGATTCCTCCGGGTCGGAGCGTCCGGTTATCTTCCTGTGTCGATCCGGACAACGTTCCATCGGTGCGGCGGAAGCTGCGACTGCGGCGGGCATCGGCCCGTCGTACAACGTGCTCGACGGGTTCGAAGGCGCATTGGGTGCCGACGGACATCGCGGACTTGTAGGTTGGCGGGCCATCGGCTTGCCATGGAGGCAGCAGTGAGCGGAATTCCCCAGGGTGGCGCATTTCAACGAGCGCTGCCGGACGACGTCGGTCTCGGCACTCTCGGTGTTCGCGGCGGACTGATGCGTACCGGGTTCGAGGAGACTTCCGAAGCGCTGTTCCTCAACTCCGGATTCGTCTACGAGAGTGCAGAAGCCGCCGAACAAGCCTTCACCGGCGAAGTGGATCATTTTGTCTACTCCCGCTACGGCAACCCGACGGTCAAGATGTTCGAAGAGCGCCTGCGTCTCATCGAAGGTGCAGAAGCGTGCTTTGCGACGGCCAGCGGAATGTCGGCAGTCTTCACGGCGTTGGGCGCACTGTTGGCCAACGGCGACCGATTGGTTGCCGCGCGCAGCCTCTTCGGATCCTGCTTCGTGGTGTGCAACGAGATCCTTCCGCGCTGGGGGGTCGAGGTTGTTTTCGTCGACGGCGAGGACAACGCGCAGTGGGAAGAGGCGCTGTCCGTGCCCACCACGGCGGTGTTCTTCGAGACGCCGTCCAACCCGATGCAGTCCCTCGTCGACGTTCGGCGGGTGTCGGAGCTTGCTCATGCAGCCGGTGCAAAGGTAGTGCTGGACAACGTCTTCGCGACACCGCTCCTACAGCGCAGCCTCGATCTGGGTGCCGACGTCGTTGTGTACTCCGGCACCAAGCACATCGACGGTCAGGGCCGCGTGCTCGGTGGTGCGATCCTCGGAACCGAGGAGTACATCAGCGGTCCCGTTCGAGAACTGATGCGGCACACCGGACCTGCCCTCAGCCCGTTCAACGCGTGGACACTGCTCAAGGGCCTCGAGACGATGCCGGTCCGCATTCGGCACTCCGTGGCTTCGGCCCTCGAGATCGCCGAATTCCTCGAAGGGCACTCCGGCGTCAAGTGGGTCAAGTATCCGTACCTGACTTCGCACCCGCAGCACGAGCTCGCGAAGTCTCAAATGAGCGGTGGCGGAACCGTTGTCACGTTCGAGCTCAATGCCCCCGATGGTGAGGGCAAGAAGCGGGCATTCGAGGTTCTCAACGGCCTGCGCGTCATCGACATCTCCAACAACCTCGGTGACTCCAAGTCCTTGATCACACACCCCGCCACGACGACGCACCGGGCCATGGGTCCGGAAGGGCGTGCAGCAGTGGGTATTACGGATGGCGTCGTGCGTCTGTCCGTGGGGCTCGAGGACACCGCCGATCTGTTGGCTGATCTGAAGCGAGCCCTCGGCTGACCCCGTAGAACGCAACCCGTAGAACGCCGTACCTCGATCTTCGTGGCGAGGCGTTCTACGGCGCGGGCGTGAGTCCCAATTGCTTGACATCGATTGTCAATGCCGCCGTATTCAGTGTGAGTCCTGAGCTGGTGGTATCGCTCGGGTAGATCGTGAACAGCACCTGCGCCGTCAGGTCGGTGTTGTTCAATGCCGACGTGACCGGGATGAGGTTCGGCGT
>NZ_BAAILK010000041.1:485430-523979 GCF_054589475.1 Rhodococcus sp. no. 34 | reverse complement strand
ATCGACACCGGCGGTTGCGAGCCCGCCACTCAACTTGGTCTTGTCGACCGTCACATTGGCTCTCAACCGGGGACCGGTGGCCAAGACCCTCGAATCGCAGAAATACGTGTAGTTGAATCCAGGCTTGAGTCGATAGGTAGTGATGTTCGGGATAGGCACGAGTGGATTCGGGTTAGTGGGTGCGTTGACGTAGATCTGCGAATACCAACCGCCGCCGTTCGTGGTCACGCATGCTCCCAGATCCAGGGTCCCGGACTGGACAGCGGCGCTTGTCAGGGTCGCACTGTCGGTCCATTTCGCCAATGTGCCCGAGCCGCCGAGCAATACAGCTCCGGCCGCGGCGACTGCCATTGCAGCCTTCGTCGTCTTCTTCATCACGGCACCAGTGCCTTGATTTCGTCCGGAAGTTCGCTCGGGGTAGGAGATTCGGCCCAGTCTCCCGTTGACGTGTCGATGACGGTGACTCCGGAAGGGGTGATTACGTATAGCTGATCGGTACCGGTGAGCCAATGCAGGACAGCGTCGCTGTCAACGGGACCTCGATATACCTCAGCGCCCGATGAATTCGACACGGACA
Organism: Rhodococcus sp. no. 34; assembly: GCF_054589475.1. NCBI lineage: Bacteria > Bacillati > Actinomycetota > Actinomycetes > Mycobacteriales > Nocardiaceae > Rhodococcus > Rhodococcus sp. no. 34. Next base: position 523,402 of record NZ_BAAILK010000041.1, on the reverse strand, counting down.
CAACCGTTCCGCTGGCAGTCGAGAGCTTCTGGGCGCTGAGACCGGTCGTGGTCGCCGGGGCGTCGACGGGAACCTCGCTCGGGGTGGTCGTAGTTGGTGGCACCGTTGTCGTTGTCGTTGTCGTTGTAGCGGTCGTCGTCTGGGGCGCCGTAGTTGTAGCCGGTGACGAGGTGGTTGTCGACGGTGCAGTTGTGCTGGTGGTTGTCGACGGTGCAGTTGTGCTGGTGGTTGTCACAGCCGGCGCCAATGTCGTGGTGGGCGTGGTGGATGAGGCGGTCGTGGAAGTGACGGCCGTAGTAGGAGTGCTCGGAGCGTCTGCCGCCAGTGCCGGCGCTGCCGATCGACTGAGAGCAGATGTCCCGCTGATCGGACCGCCACACGAGTAGAGCAGGCCGACGAGAATGCTGAATTGGTAGCCGGAGTACGACGGCGTGACCGACGTGCCGCTCAGTCCATGGATTTCGATGTTGTAGGTGCCGACTATGAGCGGGAACGCGACTGTTGTACCGCCCGAGCCGTATCTCATGGAGCCTGTAGTAGACGTTGCGGTGTAGTCGTTCGACCCCAAAAGGTTTCCGCTGGCGTCGCGAGCGATGAGGCGGTATGAGCTTCCGACAGTCGCGGGCCAAGTGATCGTTACTGCGACCGGAACAACGAGCGCAAAATTCACCGCGCAACTGGCTGTGCTTGGCGACGTGGGAAAGGTTGCAGCAGTGCCGAACTGAATGCTTGTTGCCGCGGCTGTGTCGGTGTACCCCGCCTTGGTACCACCGATCTGGGACACACCGACCACCGTGAGACCGACCGTAGCCAAGGCGACGATGGCCTTGAGGGCATGGGAGTCGCCGCGTATGTCCTGACGATCCCGCTGAGGTTCCTCCGCGTCGGAAGCCTCACGTCGACGGAACGCGATGTACAGGAGCCCGCCGACGGCAATCGCACCAAGCACAAGCCCACTCGGTCCGGACAGCCAGACTGCCACGTATCCGAGGCGGTTGATGCTGAAGAAGACGCGATCGGCTTCGGTGATGACGTAGGGATCGGGATCGGCGATCGGATTTGCATCACCACGCAGTTGTGCGACGGCAAGGTTGTTGCCCTGCTGATCTATTGATTCCACACGATGGGTGATGCGCGTGCCTTGGCTGTCGGAGACGCTGACGATGTCACCGACCAGCACTTCCGAAGCAGGCACGGTGCGCGCGAATGCGAGAGCACCGGTATCGATCGTGGGTGACATCGATCCACTCCGAAAGATCAGCGGGGTGATACCGAAAGCCAGACCGGCGATGAAAATGATGATGGATACCAAGCCTGCGAGGGCTCCCAGGCTGAGCAGGACTTCCCGTACCCGGTTCTGCATCGAGGCCTTTGCATGTTTTTTCGTGTGTCGAGCCATTGCCATCACACCTTTGCCGTGAAGGTCAGGACGATGTTCGACGTGCTGTTCGTCGGCGGTGTCGGTGTTGTCGGAAGCTGCACCGAGACACATAAATTCTCGGTAGCCCCGACCGCCAGTGGGCGGTCGGGGCTACCGATGGCTTGATTCGCGGTGAGTGTCAGCGCGAGCGAGGACACAACGTTGGCGCCGTCAGTGCACTTGTTGGCAACAGTTCCGTTGGAGGAAACCGTCATTCGTAGAGAAGTCGTCAACGCACCGCTACTCGTAGACGTGATCGTGTACTTCAGTGGGACAGTTGCCGCTGTGCCCAGGTTGTTGACCTTGATCAGAGCGGTGTTCGAATCACCGGGAATCATTCCGGACTTGCCAAGCTCACTGAAATTCAGGGACTTGGTCAGGGTGGGCTGGGCGGTGCTGTTCAACTGCAGATTGATAGAACCCGTCGTGATGTTGCCCGAGGTTGCCGTGGCGGAAGACGTCCAGGCCGCGAGCGTGGTCACTCCGCCGACACCAAGCACCATCCCCAGCGCGAGCAGCGCGCGAAAACGCGTGCTGGTCAACAGGTGACGAATCCGATGGGCCGGACGGTCAGGGCGCGAGGGCATCGTGCTGGCCTTTCTCGATCTGGGCGGAGTCTGCGGGCGCGAAAGTTGCAGGGTCAGGAGCCAATCGGGCTCGAGCTCGCTCCTTCCGGCCGTCACGGATGCCGCTGATCATCATGTACGACGCGTACAGCAGTAGAGCGGTCACTACGATCACCACGATCACGGTGCGCTGCTCTCCCGTCAGCCAGGTGTTCACGTAACCGAGATAAGGCAGGCTGTACCAGACCTTTCCCCGGATCTGCACCGGCCGTACTTCCTTCTCGTCAGGCTCACCGTTCGCATCGCCCTGGGTGATGAAAGTTCTTTCACCCTTCTGGTTTTCACTTGTGGCGATGATCCGGTGCGTGACGACGGTCGGCTGACCCGATTCCAGCTGGTACGTAATAGGTGTACCGATCCCCAGTTCGGACGGATCGACAGGTTTGACGACTACCAGTGATCCAGGGTTGTACGTCGGGCGCATCGAACCGGTCAGAATCGTGAAGCGCTGTGCTCCGGCAAAGAAGGGAACGACAATGGTTGCGACGATGACTGCCGAAATTGCCAGCAGCAGTGTCCAACTGACGATAGAGGTGACCCACCACAGAGGGCCGGTACGTTCACCGCGTTTGGTCGAGTGTTTTGTCATACCGGACCTGCCTGGAACGTGAAGGTGGCCTTGTTCGTTTGACCGGAGACCGCACCAGAGTCCACCGCGAGCCGCAGACACAAGACGTAGGTGCCGCCAGGCACGAGCGGATCCGGCATGTACGCCGGTGAAACCGGGTGCTGCAGCGACGCGGTCATCGGTGCTGACATCAGGGATGGAACGGCAGGAGCTGCCGTGTTCACGCCGGTCGGGCAGGCGCCTTCGTTGGCGACTCCGTACGTGGTCAACGTGAATCCCGTAAGTGCGGTCGTCGACTGCATTCGCCATTGCAGAGGATCAGTCCCCGAATTCTTGACGGTGAGCGGTGCTTGCACCGTGTTTCCCGGGACAACGGGCGTCGCGGCCGTCGTCAAGTTCGCCAGGGTGTACGCCGCACTGGTTCCGGCAGATGTACCAACCGTGAGGTTGACGCTGGCGGCTGTCGCCGTACCGCCATTCGCGCTCGCCGAATCGGACCACAGCGCGAGCGACTGCTGCGACGATGCGAACACCGCTACAGCAGCCACCGCGACTGCGATCGCTCCCCAGACCTTTTTCCTCATGAAATTACGGGGCCGGTGTCAGTGCTGTCTGAGTGACGACCAACTTCATCGCCGACAAGTTCAGCGACTGGTTCTGCGCGACCTGATTGGCCACCTCGTTGAAGTTCAGCCGGACTCCGACGTGGACGATCGTTCCGTTCTGGGCTTTGGTGATCTGCGAAATCGGGTTGCCACCAGTGTCCTTGATTGTCGTCACGGGCACGACAGCAGCGGCAAGCTCGGCGCTGTTCGCACCCGGAACGATTCCGGCCGTATCAGCGGTCAGAACAGCCGCGAGACGATCGCCCACTGCGGTCACAGTGACGTCGCAGGTGTATTCGATGCTTTCGGTCGTGACGATGCGGTAGGCCGAGATGTTGGTGATCGCGGTCTTCGTCGGGTTGAGGGAGTTCCAACCCCCGCCGACCGGTGCGCAAGAGCTCAGGTCGAGGGCGCCGGACGTGACGGGCCCGCCGCCACTGACGTCGGCCGAATCGCTCCAGACTGCGAGCGAGCCGGCACCGCCGAGGAGGAGGGCACCGGCCGCCGCAGCAGCGATCGCACCCTTGGTCTGCTTCTTCATGAAAATCTCATTTCATGTCTGGGACCCGAAATGGGGCCATTCAGACATGAGTATCAGACACGGCAAACGATTCGTTACCACTTTTCGAAAAATCAATTTTACGACTGGAGTCCAACTGTCACTCGGTGTCGAAATGATCTTTGACCTGCGTCTAACTACTCGTTTGTAAGTTTGGTGCGAATAAAACCGTTGGTTTGTTCAGTTGGACAAAGCGGACGAGTCGGAACCTGGCAAATCTGCTGTTTTTTACCAGTTAATTACCGAGTTTCGGTTTTGTTTTGCAATTTGAATCAATTGTTTGTGTTGCTACGGAATGGATCGGTTGTTGTTCCCACAAGATCGGCGACCGACTCGAGGACGATGGTCGGGCGGTAGGGGTAGAGCTCTACCGACGCGCGGGTCGAGATCCCGGTCATCACCAGAATCGTCTGCAGTCCGGCTTCGAGGCCACAGACGATGTCGGTGTCCATGCGGTCGCCGATCATCAACGTATTGGCGGAATGAGCGCCGATGGACCGCAGGGCTGAGCGCATCATCAAGGCGTTGGGCTTGCCGACGTAGTAGGGATCGCGTCCGGTCGCCTTGGTGATGAGAGCGGCGACCGAGCCGGTGGCCGGCAGCGAGCCGTCTCGCGACGGTCCAGTGGCGTCCGGGTTGGTGGCGATGAACCGCGATCCACGCTCGACCAGGCGAATGGCGGTGGTGATTGCCTCGAAGGAGTACGTTCGCGTCTCGCCGAGGACGACGTAGTCGGGGTCGCTGTCCGTCAGGACGTAACCGATGTCGTGCAGGGCAGTGGTCAGGCCCGATTCGCCGACCACGTAGGCGCTGCCGCCCGGCCGCTGGTTGGCCAGGAACGTCGCGGTTGCGAGCGCTGACGTCCAGATCGACTTCTCCGGGATGTCGAGTCCCGAATTGAGCAGGCGTGCTCGCAGGTCACGCGGGGTGCGGATGGAGTTGTTGGTGAGCACCATGTACGGGATGTCGTTCGACGCCAGCTCTGCCAGGAACGTGTCCGCTCCAGGTATCAAGTGCTCCTCGTGGACGAGAACCCCGTCCATGTCCATGAGGTAGGTCCAACCGGTCTGATCTTCTGTACTGGTCATTACTCCAGTATGTGCGGGTGGCGCCCGATGTGGGCGGTCAAGCGAGAAGGCGCCACAGTCCGATCAGGCCGACGACGACAATCGTGTAGCGCAGTGCAGTGGGGGACAGGCGCCGTCCGTAGCGGGCACCGAGAACGCCACCACCGAGTGAGCCGACGGCGATCAAACCGGCTGCTGCCCAATTGATCTGATCGAATGCCAGAGTGATGTACATCCCTGCTGCAACGATGTTGACGAGCAGCGACAGCAGGTTCTTCGCGCCGTTCATGCGCTGGAGGGTTTCCGGGAGGATGGCACCCATCACACCGATGAGAAGGATGCCCTGCGCGGCAGTGAAGTACCCGCCGTAGATGCCGACTGCAAAAGTGCCGGCGGTCAGGAGCATCAGCCTCTTGGTGGACAGCGTCGTTTCTTCGGTGGAACGCTTCTTGGCCCACGCCTGGATGCGTGGTTGGAGGAGGACGAGCGCGAGAGCGAGGACCAGCAGCACCGGAACGATGGTCTCGAACAGTTTCTCGGGTAGATGCATGAGCAACCACGAACCGAGTAGTGCCCCGGCGAGTGACGCCGGAATCTGCCACTTCAGTCGATCCCACTGTCCGGACAGCTCACGTCGGTAGCCCCAGGTACCCGAAACTCCGCCGGCGACGAGCCCGACCGCGTTGGACATGGTTGCGGTCACGGGCGGCATGCCGAAGGCGACCAGGGTGGGAAACGTGATCAGCGTTCCACTGCCGACCACGGCGTTGATCGCGCCCGCGCCGATACCGGCCAACAAGATGAAGAAAGCGTCGAGTCCACTCACTCCGCAGACGGTACGGCAGAGGAAAAGTCAGTCCGGACGGCGGTCCCGGTCTTCATTCGAACGCTCCATTCAACACGCCGAACGCGGCTGCGGACACCGTTGGAATCAATGCGATTTCAACATCGTGGACCCTTCATTTCCCTTGCAGTGCAGGGAAATACAACATTTGACGACTCGACATTTCGCGTCTAGTCTTTGCTCACCATCCAGAGCGACCGAGAGACCTGGCTCGTCGACGTCGCAGCAACCCCCCGAGTGATCGGGAGCGGGTGCTACCGCCAGGACCGATGGAAGGCATCACATGGGTACCACTTCGCACGCTGCGCACAAGCGACGTCACATCGATCTGTGCCGCACCGCTTCGTGTCACTGTCGCTGACCGAACTCTCGTCGTCTTCGCAACTCGAGCTCACCAACTCGAGGACACAGCTGCGTTCCCATTTCCCCGAAAGGTCTATTCGTGATGTCCACTCCGTCAGGTAGCGCGCCGTGAGCGCGCCCACCGATGTCCGCCCCGAAAAGTCGGTGTCCGAGTCGCAACTACCCGACTCGGAGCTTGTCGTCGCTCGCACCTGGCACCCGTTGCGCTGGGTGATCAGTGCGGTCGTGCTGGTCCTGCTTGCTCAGTTCATCCACGGGCTCGTCGTCAACCCCGGCTGGGACTGGCCGACGTTCGCGCAGTACTTCACCGCGAAATCAGTGCTCGCCGCGCTGTGGATGACGATCAAACTGACCCTGTGGGGGACGATCCTCGGATTCGGTCTCGGTGTTTTCCTGGCACTCGGTCGGTTGTCGAAAAACCCGGTCCTGCAGGTGATCGCCTGGACCTACATCTGGGCCTTCCGCTCGATTCCACTCATCGTGCAGCTGCTCTTCTGGTTCAACATCACATACCTGTACCAGACGCTTTCTCTCGGAATACCTTTCGGGCCCGAGTTCTTCACCTTCCAGGTCAGCGGTGTGATCGGCGGATTCACCGCAGCAGTCATCGGTTTGGCGCTGCACCAGGCTGCATACTCGGCCGAGATCATCCGCTCCGGAATCATCTCGGTGGATCACGGTCAGATCGAAGCTGCTCACTCGCTCGGTATTCCGCGCAGTCGCCAGTTCTTCAAGATCGTTCTCCCGCAGGCAATGCGAGCGATCCTCCCCAACGCCGCCAACGAGGTCATCGGACTCTTCAAGGGAACGTCGATCGTCTCCACCATGGCAATCGCCGAACTGTTCTACCAGGTGCAGGTCATCTTCGGCCGCAACGGACGAGTCGTGCCCCTGCTGATGGTCGCCACGATCTGGTACATCATCCTCACGACGTTGCTCTCGATCGGTCAGTACTACGTGGAGCGCCACTATGCACGAGGATCCGCCCGTGCGCTTCCGTTGACTCCGGTACAGAAGGCGCGCAAGAAGTTCGAAGAGATTCGCGATGCGCGTCTCGATATTCCGAGAGGTGCGACCCGATGACCGCAGAACTGGCCGAAGAGACGGTGTATGCCGTCGAAGCGCGCGGAATTCACAAGTCCTTCGGTGCCTTGGAAGTACTTGCCGGCGTTGATCTCCTGGTCCGCAAGGGCGAAGTGACCGTCATTCTCGGTCCGTCGGGTTCCGGTAAATCCACCTTGCTGCGAACCCTCAATCACCTCGAGAAGGTCGACCGCGGAACCGTACGGATCGACGGAGAGCTGATCGGATACCGGCGCAAGGGAAATCGACTCCACGAACTGCGTGACCGCGAGATCCTGAAACAGCGTTCGCACATCGGATTCGTGTTCCAGAACTTCAACCTGTTTCCGCACCTGACCGCGTTGGAAAACGTGGTGGAAGCGCCGCTCTCGGCCCAGAAGCGTGATCGTGACGAGGTGTACCGCGAGGCCCGCGCGCTGCTCGAGCGAGTGGGGGTAGGCGACAAGGCGGACGAGTATCCGCGCCAACTCTCCGGTGGCCAGCAACAGCGCGTCGCGATAGCGCGAGCGCTGGCACTGCGGCCGGCGGTCATTCTCTTCGACGAGCCGACGTCGGCGCTCGACCCGGAACTGGTGGGCGAGGTTCTCGAAGTCCTCGCTCAGCTGGCCCGTGACGGCGCCACCTTGGTGATCGTCACACACGAGGTCGGATTTGCTCGGGAAGTGGCGGACACTGCGGTCTTCATGGACGGCGGCGTCATCGTCGAACAGGGCCCGCCTTCGCAGGTGATCGACAATCCGGTCCACGAACGGACCAAAGCCTTTCTCTCCCGCGTCCTCTGACGCGACCCAGACTCATTCCCGGAAGGAAAAATTGATGTTCTCCACATCCCGTCGCGCGACTTTTCTGATCTCGGCGCTTGCCACCGTCGGATTGCTCAGCGCTGCATGCAGCAGCGCGGACGCCGAGTCCGACGGCGCCCAGGTCACCGCTGCTGCGGGTTACAACCTCACGGCCGATCAGAACCGCATCACCACCGACAAGGTGGATTCCATCGCCGCCGAGCTACCTCAGGACATCCGCGATCGTGGCACGCTGCGCGTCACCGGTAGTGCCGGTTCCGCTCCGCCGCTCCGTTTCTACGCCGACGACGACACCACCCTCATCGGTTCCGAGACCGACTTCGCCTATCTGATCGGTGACGTTCTCGGCTTGAAGGTCGACCTGCAGACAGCAGATTGGGCACAGAACTTCGTCCGGATCGACTCCGGTGAGGCCGACGCCTTCCTCTCCAATGTGACTGTCACAGAAGAGCGTAAGGAGAAGTACGACTTCGCGACCTACCGTCTCGACACCCTCGCCTTCGAAGCCAAGAAGGGTGCCGGAATCTCCATCAAGGAACCCAAGGACGTCGCGGGCAAGAAGATCGCCGTCTCCTCGGGCACCAATCAGGAAGCGCTGCTGGTCAAGTGGAGTGAGCAGAACGTCGCGGCCGGCCTGGCGCCTACCGACATCTCTTACTACCAGAACACCACCGACTACTACCTCCCGCTGCAGTCCGGCCGGATCGACGCCTACTTCGGCCCGAACCCGTCGTCGCAGTTCCACGCCAAGCAGTCGGGGGAGACCGAGGTTGTCGGAGAGTTCTCCGGGGCCGGCGACACCCTGCAGGGGCAGATCGCGGTGCTGGTGAAGAAGGACAACGGCCTGATCAAGGCGATCAACGACGCGATCAACCACACGATCGAGAACGGCACGTACCAGCAGATCCTCGAGCGCTGGAACATCACCAGCGAAGCCGTCGACACGTCCCTGATCAACCCGCCCGGCCTTCCGAAGACCAAGTGAGCTCTCGTCCATGAGTGAGATTTTCGATGTGATCGTCATCGGCGGAGGACTCGTCGGGTCCTCCGCCGCCTGGCGGCTCGCGGCACGCGGACGTAGCGTCGTTCAGCTGGAACAGTTCGGGCCGAGTCACAAGCACGGTGCGTCGCACGGTACTTCGCGTATCTACCGGCAGGCGTACGACAATCACCTGTACACAGGTTTGGCGGCCGACGCGCTGCCGCTGTGGCGGGAGTTGGAGACCACGACGGACATCGGGTTCCTGGAACTCACCGGTGCCGTCGATCACGGCCTGCCGCAGGCAGTGCAGTCCAAGGCGAAGATACTTCGCGAGGCGGGCATCAAGGGTGAGATCCTCACCCCTGCCGAGGCGTCCGCCCGTTGGCCGGGGCTGCGATTCGACACCACGGTGCTCCATCACCCCGACGCAGGCCGGTTGCACGCGGACCGCGCCGTGACCGCTCTGAAGGCGGGAGCGGTGTTTGCCGGTGCCGAGGTCCGTCACGATGTTCGGGTGTTGGCACTCGCGCGAGCGTCCCACGGCGTGGACGTGGTGACGGACAGTGGAACGCTCGCAGCTCGTCAGGTCGTGATCGCGGCCGGTGCGTGGACTGCGGACCTGATCGCAGACAGCGGTCTCGGCTCCGAGATCGTATTGCCGACACTGCGCACGACACAGGAACAACCAGCACACTTCGCACCGCTCGATCCCGGAGTCGAGTGGCCGAGTTTCGTTCACCACACCGGCGCAGAATTGGAGACCGCGGGGATCTACGGGCTCGGTTCCGAGGACGGGATCAAGATCGGCGAACACGCGACCGGGCCGGTGGTGACTCCGCAGACCCGTGACTACACCCCTGACGTCGACGGAGAGCGGCGATTGGCCCAGTACGCCGAGTCGTGGTTGCCCGGCGTCGATTCCACCCGTGTCGAGTCGATCACGTGCCTGTACACGAGCACGCCGGACAGTAACTTCGTCATCGACCGAGTCGGCGCCGTCACAGTGGCGGCGGGGTTCTCGGGGCATGGGTTCAAGTTCGGTCCGGCCTTGGGTGAACTTGTGGCGGACCTCGTCGACGGAACCACCATCGCTCCGGAAGTTTTCAGGCTGGGGGAGCGTTGACCAGATTCATGGAGGAAAGTGTTGTGGCACTGGAGCTCGGAACTCGGCAGCTCGAGGGTATCGGAGCGGTAGAGGTCTATTCGGTATCGCAGGACGATCCCCTGGCAGCTCCACTGATCGCAGAGTTGGCACTCGAATACAGTTCGCGTTACGGCGGGACTCGCGAAGCGATGCTCGAGGATCTCACGACGTATCCGGCAGAAGAATTTGCCTACCCGCAGGGTGCGCTTCTGGTGCTCACCCACGACGGTCTGCCGATCGCCGGTGGTGCGTTTCGTCAATTCGATTCCACCACTGCCGAACTGAAGAGAATCTGGACATCGGTCGACTATCGGAAGCGCGGCCTCGGCAAGGCCGTCGTTCGCGAGTTGGAACGAGAGATCGAACTTCGTGGATACAACCGGGTGTTTCTCACGACGGGTCCTCGGCAGCCGGAGGCCGTCGCGCTGTATCTGTCCAGTGGATACACACCGCTTTACGACGCGTCACTCTCGCCCGAAGAGGTGGGCATCCACCCGTTCGAAAAGCAGCTTCGGGTCCTCGAAAATGTGACCCGAGCAGCAATTCCTACCGACCGGGTTGACAACACCCGGGTTTGACCTCGTACACTTGCGAACGACCATCCAGAGCGACCGAGAGACCTGGCTCATTGAAGTCGCAGCAACCCCCCGAGTGATCGGGTGCGGGTGCTACCGCCAGGACCGATGGAGGAACACGAAATGAAGGCAGTCGAAGGCGGTTTCGATACCGCCTGGTCGCGTCGTCACGTAGACCTGTGCCGCACCGCGGGATCTTTCTGTACCAACTGACCTCTCGGTCAGTCATTCACACTCAGGCGAGTCGTCGACAAGTCTGTTTTCTCTTCTCACACAAGTGATTCGTGCTCGATCGCCTCTTTCGTCTCAGGCGACGGGTGCGCTCTTCGGCATGCCTCGTTAGGAGTTCTTGGTGTCTTCGCCCTCATTCGGTGCCCGCAAACGCGCGACCGTAATCGCCGGTATCGGTGCTGTCTCGGTTCTCGGCACCGTCCTCGCCGGCTGCAGCAGCGGGAGTGACAGTGCTGCCGACGCAGGCCCCGCCCAGTCCGGCGGAACCCTTCGCTACGGTCTGTCGCAGGCGCCGACGTGCGCCGATCCGGCCCAGGCCGGCAGTAACCAGACCGTGTATGTCACTCGGACAGTGGTGGATTCGCTTACCGATCAAAATCCCGACACCGGAGAGATCACCCCGTGGCTCGCCAAGAGCTGGGAGATCAGCCCCGACGCCGCTAGCTTCACGTTCGTCCTTCGCGACGACGCCACCTTCAGTGACGGCACACCGGTGACGGCGGATTCGGTGAAGAAGACCTTCGACTCGGTCAAGAACCTGGGACCGAACGCGTCGTTGGCGAAGAGTTACCTGTCCTCGTACACCGGTACCGACGTCGTAGATGCTCACACGGCGAAGATCAATTTCTCCGGACCCAATGTTCAGTTCCTGCAAGCAACTTCGACGCCACAGCTCGGAATCCTCGCCGATTCCACCACCGCGCTGGCATCCGAGCAGCGCTGCCCCGGTGCAGCGGTGATCGCCTCCGGACCGTTCGTGTACACCGACTGGCAGCAGGACAAGAGCGTCAAGATCGCCAAGCGTGCGGGATACAACTGGGCCTCGGATGCGGTCGCGCATCAGGGCGAGGCGTACCTCGATGGCGTCGACTTCACGGTGGTTCCCGAATCCGGTGTGCGGGCCGGCAGCGTGGCCTCCGGCCAGCTCGATGCGGTCAGCGATGCGCTTCCGCAGGATGCGCCGCAAATCGAAGGCGCGGGTGGACGAATCCTCACAAGGCCGAACCCGGGTGTGAGCTTCTTCTTCCAGCCCAACGTCAGTCGCGGCGTTCTCGCTGATCAGGCTGTTCGTCAGGCCATCATTCCCGCGATCAACCGCCAAGAACTCGTCGACACCGTTCTGGATCCGTCGTTCTTCCCGGCCACGAGCCCGCTGGCTCACACCACTCCGCTCTACAGCGACGAATCCAGTGTCGTGACGTACGACGCCGACAAGTCGGCGAAACTCCTCGACGCGGCTGGTTGGAAGACCGGCAGCGACGGTATCCGCGAGAAGGACGGGCAGAAGCTCACTTTCAGCGTCACCTTCAGTCCGGTGTTCTCGGGTAACCAGGCCATCCTCGAGCTCGTGCAGCAGCAGCTCAAGAAGGTCGGCGTCGACCTGCAGCTCAACCTGGTCTCGAACGGTGAATGGACCGAGAAGGGAGTATCGGGTGATTACGATTCGCTGTATTACAACAGCACTCGCGCGGACGCCGACATCTTGCGGGCATCGTTCAGCACCGAAGGCCGCAACCTGAACCGTCGCGGCGCAGATCCGGAGCTCGACAAGGTACTCACAGACCAGCTTGCAGCCACGGACAACGGCCAACGCGGCGAACTGGTATCCACCGCACAGGAATTGATCCTCGACCGTGGACTCTCCATCCCCACCATCGAGCTCTCGCAGGCCATCGGCGCCGGATCGAGTGTGCAGGACCTGAACTTCGAAGCCTCCTCGCGCCTGCAGTTCTACGACGCATGGTTGTCGGGTAAGTAATCATGACTCGATACGTACTCACCCGACTGGGCCAGGCCGCAGTGGTTCTGTGGGCCGCCTTCACCATCTCGTTCGTGATTCTGTTCCTCCTGCCCAGTGATCCCGTCAGCATGGCTGCCGACTCGTCCGGTCAGGGTGTTGCAGTGGATCAGGCTGCGCTCGATCAGCTTCGGGCACGGTACGGCTTGGACCAGTCGGTGTGGGTGCAGTACTGGACGTCGCTGACGAATGCTCTTCGCGGCGATTTCGGTACGTCCATCTCCACCGGTCAGTCGGTGACGGATGCCATCTTCTCGGCGCTGCCGAGCACTCTGGTCTTGGCAACTACCGCTTTGGTTCTGGCCGTGTTGTTCGGAGTGGCGATCGCGTTCTTCGCTACCTACACCCGCAAGCGGTGGCTCGCGAATCTGTTGTTCTCACTGCCGCCGCTGGGTGTGGCGGTGCCTACCTTCTGGGTTGGCCTGATTCTTCTGCAGCTGTTCTCGTTCCGTCTGCACATCTTCCCCGCTTTCGGAGACAAGGGATTCGCAACGGTGATTCTTCCGGCGATCACCTTGGCGATCCCGACCGGCGCGGTGATCGCGCAGGTACTCACGACCAGCCTGCAGTCGACGCTGCGTTCGCCGCACGTGGAGACTGCGTATGCCAAGGGCGCCAGCCGCTGGCGCGTGCAGACCCGTCATGCGTTGCGACTGGCGAGCATTCCGGCATTCACCATCGCCGGTGTACTGGTCGGCACGCTGCTGGCGGGCTCGGTGGTTGTGGAAACGGTGTTCTCTCGCGCGGGCGTCGGCCGTCTGACACAGACGTCGGTGATGGCGCAGGACATCCCGGTGGTGCAGGGAGTCGTTGTGTTCGCCTCTCTCGTGTTCGTGCTCGTCAACCTCGCGGTCGACCTCTTCTACCCCTTGATAGATCCACGGATCATCCAGACGAAGAAGAGTCACACCGAAAAGTCGAATACCGAAAGCTCGACCGATCTGGAGCCGGCTCATGTCTGACACATTGATCGAACCCCTACTCCTCGATCCGACCGTCGAGGCGAAGGCACCTGTTGTTTCGCGCCGAAAGTCCACGGCCATCGGCTGGATCCGAAAGCCCAGCTTGGTGATTCCGGTGTTGATCGTGTTGCTTGCCATCGGCTTTGCCGTCGCACCCGGATTCTTTGCCAGCGGCGATCCGTTGTCCGGTGTCCCGGCGGACAAACTGCAGGGCCCGAGCCTGGCTCACTGGTTCGGAACCGACAATCTCGGACGTGACCTGTACACACGGTTCGTGCACGGCGCCGCGCTGTCCCTGACCGCAACCTTGGTGGCGGTCGGAATCGCATTGGTGGCGGGATCGATAATCGGTTTGCTCGCGGGCTTTGTCGGTGGCGTCGTCGACGCCGTGCTGATGCGCATCGTCGACGTGCTGCTGTCCATTCCGGCGCTGCTGCTCTCGTTGGCACTGGTGACCGCACTCGGCTTCGGCACCATCAACGTCGCCATCGCGGTCGGCGTCAGCATGGTCGCCAATTTCGCGCGAGTGATGCGTGCCGAAGTGATGCGGGTGCGCGGCGCTCAGTACGTCGAGGCCGCGTTCAGTTCGGGTGTGCAGTGGCTCGGTGTCCTGCGTCGGCACGTGCTTCCCAACTCCTACGCGCCGGTGGTCGCGCTGTCCGCTGTCGAGTTCGGGCAGGCAGTACTGGCGGTGTCGGCTCTGAGCTTCTTGGGATTCGGCGCCGTTCCGCCTACCCCGGAATGGGGATCGCTGGTATCCGAGGGACGTAATTTCCTCGCCAATGCCTGGTGGATGACCACACTTCCCGGTCTCGCGATTGTCGCCGTGGTCATCTCGGCACACCGTATCGGCCACGAGATCGAAAGGAACAACCGGCGATGAGCACGACCGAAGAACAGCTGCTTTCCGTCACCGACTTACAGATCGCCTACGGCGCCGAGCCCGCGGTATCCGGCGTGAGCTTCACCGTCGGCCGCGGCGAAGTAGTTGCGGTGGTCGGGGAATCGGGTTCCGGTAAGTCGACCACGGCCCACGCGATATTGGGTCTGCTCGCCGGCAGTGGCCACGCCACCGGCGGGACCGTCGAGTTCGAGGGTGAACAGATCGACTCGTATTCCGACCGTGCGTGGCAGCGAATCCGCGGCGCGCGTATCGGTTTGGTGCCGCAGGATCCGACGACCTCGCTCAACCCGGTGACCCGGATCGGCGACCAGGTTGCAGAAGTCCTCCGGATCCACGGCCTCGCAGACCGCCGCAAAGCCCGGTTGGACGCCGTCGAGGTGCTCGAGCGTGCGGGTATCGACCGGCCGGAAATCCGAGCACGCCAGTACCCACACGAGCTCTCCGGCGGTATGCGGCAACGAGTTCTGATCGGTATCGCGCTTGTCGCGAACCCGGCCCTCGTCATCGCCGACGAGCCGACCAGTGCTCTGGACGTCACGGTTCAACGACGCATCCTCGACCACTTGGACGAGCGAATCGCCGAATCCGGTGCCGCCGTGCTTCTGATCACGCACGACCTGGGTGTGGCCGCAGACCGCGCGGACCGGATCCTGGTGATGCAGGGCGGCATGATCGTCGAATCCGGCCGCACCGCGGATATTCTGGACAACCCGCGAGACGAGTACACGAAGAAACTTCTGAGCTCTGCGCCGAGCCTGTCCTCGGGACCAGTCGTTCGCCCGGTCCGCCAGGACACCAGCCCGCTGCTGACCCTGACGGGAATCACCAAGCACTTCAACGTCGGACGCGGGAGTTCGATCACCGCGGTGAACGAAGTGTCGCTGACTGTTCCGAGGGGTCAGACGGTGTCGTTGGTGGGGGAGTCGGGCTCCGGCAAGTCGACCACCGCACGCATTGCCGTGCGATTGGAGCAGGCGGACACAGGCACCATCACCTTCGACGGACACGACATCACGAAGGTCAAGGGCAGCGACCTGCGTGAGCTGCGCCGAAAGATCCAGCTCGTGTACCAGAACCCCTATGCATCACTCGACCCGAAATTGTCCGTCCAGGACATCGTTGCGGAGCCGCTGCGGGCCTTCAAGGTTGGTGGACGCAGCCAGCAGCAGACTCGTGCGGCAGAGTTGCTCGATCAGGTTGCACTTCCCGAGCAGTTCCTGAGCCGCAAACCGGCCGAACTCTCGGGCGGCCAGCGTCAACGGGTGGCGATCGCTCGTGCGCTCGCGTTGAAGCCGGACCTGCTCGTTCTCGACGAACCTGTGTCCGCTCTCGACGTCTCGGTGCAAGCGCAGATTCTGGCGCTACTCGACGAGTTGCAGCGAGAACTGGGCCTGACCTATCTCTTCATTTCCCACGATCCGGCGGTTGTTCGCCAGATCAGCGACGTCGTCGGCGTCATGCAGGCCGGGCGATTGCTCGAAATCGGCACTACCACCGAGATTTTCGACAATCCCCGAAACGAGTACACACGCACACTTCTCGACGCGATCCCCGGGCGGGATCATTCGACACGAAAGGCCGAACATGTCCGAGCGTAGTTCCGGAGCATTCCTGGTCGGTCTCGAATTCGAGGGCACCGGAGCTCATCCGTACTCCTGGCGACGCGAGGACTCACGCGCCGAAGATCTGTTCACACCGTCGTACTGGGTGGACCTGGTGACCACCGCGGATCGGGGTGGGGTGGATCTGGCGTTCCTCCCTGACTCGTTCGGACTGCAATCCGAAGGCCGGCACGCAGTGCGCGGGAGATTGGAGGCGGTGGCAACTGCGGCGCGGCTGAGTGCCGTGACCTCGCGCATCGGTCTGATCCCCACTGCGACAGTCACGCACACCGAGCCGTTCCACATTTCCAAGGCCGTCGCGAGTATCGACTACTCGTCTGCTGGGCGGGCCGGTTGGCAGGTCGCGGTGTCCGACACCGCCGAGCAGGCGGCGTTGTTCGGCCGAAAGACAGTGCAGGGTCCTGAGTCTGCGTGGGAGGAAGCGTCCGAGGCTGTCGAGGTGGTCAGTCGGCTGTGGGACAGCTGGGAGGACGACGCCGAGATACGTGACGCTGCGAGCGGACGATTCATCGATCGGGACAAGCTGCACTACATCGACTTCGAGGGAAAGAACTTTTCCGTCAAGGGCCCGTCCATCACGCCGCGCTCCCCGCAGGGGCAGCCGCTGATCGCCGTCGACGCGAGCAGGCCGGAGGCACGCGAGCTCGCTGTTGCGCGCGGAGATCTGATTCGGATCTCGGCAACCGATCTCGCCGAGGCCAAAACTACGGCCAAGCTGGTCCACGCGAGTGCCGCCGCCCTCGGGCGCAGCGTGCGGGTTCTCCTCGACGTCGACGTGCTCCTCGGCGCCGATCGCGGTGCCGCCGACGACGCTTTGGCGGAACTCGAGGAATGGGCGGGAGCGCCGTATGCCCCGCACTCGCTGTTCTATCGCGGTGACAGCGCGGGTTTGACTGCGCTGCTGCGTGAGATCGGTGGGCTGGCCGGGGTCGACGGTGTGGTTCTGCGTCCACTGGCGCTGGCCGCCGCCGTGGAGAAGATCGCGACGGACGTAGTGCCAACTCTCAATCCGCGACCGAGTACCGCCCCGACGCTGCGCGAGCGGTTGGGCTTCCAGTTGCCCGTCAATCAGTTCGCGTAGCGCGAGTAGAGAACAGGAACACCGATGACACAGAACAGGATTCGCAAGCAAGTTCATCTGGGCGCTCACTTTCCCGGCGTGAACAACACCACGGTGTGGACCGATCCGGCGTCCAAGAGTCAGATCGAGTTCAGCTCGTTCGAGCATCTCGCCCGCAGTGCCGAACGCGGATTGTTCGACTTCTTCTTCCTCGCAGAGGGTTTGCGCCTGCGCGAGCATCAGGGCAAAATTCACGACCTCGACGTAGTCGGTCGCCCGGACACCTTCAGCATTCTCAATGCGGTTGCCGGTGTGACAACGCATCTCGGCCTGGCCGGGACGATCAACACCACGTTCAACGAACCGTACGAGTTGGCCAAGCAGTTCTCGACGCTCGATCATCTCTCCGACGGCCGCGCCGCCTGGAACCTGGTCACCTCCTCGGACGCCTTCACCGGCGAGAACTTCCGCCGCGGTGGCTATCTGGAGCATTCCGAGCGGTATGCACGCGCCAACGAGTTGGTCGACGCAGTACGGACGCTGTGGGACAGCTGGAGCGTCGACCGTCCGATCGTCGACCGTGAGCGCGGTGTTTTCGCCACCGACCAGCAGGTCGGCCAGTTCCAGCACTCCGGCAGGCAGTTCGACATCACCGGGCGCTTCGAAGTTCCTCGGAGTCCGCAGGGGCACCCAGTTCTGTTGCAGGCAGGTGATTCCGACGAAGGACGCGAGTTCGGCGCTGCCAAGGCGGACGCCATCTTCACCGGGCACGGAACGCTCGAAGCAGGCAAGGCGTTCTACGCCGACGTGAAGGGACGCCTGGCCAAGTACGGACGCACGCACGCAGACCTCAAGATTCTCCCCGCCGCCACCTTCGTCCTCGGTGACAACGCCGCGGACGCACAGGAGAAGGCGTATCACATCCGGCGGCAGCAGGTCGGGCCCCAGACTGCCATCGCTTTTCTCGAACAGGTGTGGGGCAGAGATCTTTCCCAGTACGACGCCGACGGCCCGTTGCCGAAGGAAGATCCGTCGGACGACGTCAACATCACCCGCGGACGCGTCCGCCACGTCAAGGATCCGCGAGCGGTCGCAGATCAGTGGCGTGCCAAGGCCGAGGCCGAAAACCTCAGCATCCGTGAACTCATCATCGAAGTGACTGCCCGCCAACAGTTCGTGGGTAGTGCAGCGGAGGTGGCTGCCGAGATCGACACCTACGTCCAGGGCGACGCGAGCGACGGATTCATCCTCGTTCCCCACATCACCCCCGCGGGCCTCGACGAGTTCATCGACACCGTCGTACCGGAACTTCAGGACCGCGGCAGTTTCCGGACCGAGTACTCAGGAACCACCCTGCGCAGCCATCTCGGGCTGCGCCACCCGCACGAGCAGGCTGAAGGAGTCCGCGCATCATGACCGTTACCGACACTTCCACCAGCACCTTCACCGGCGATTGGAATGCCTGGCACGCCTCGCGCGACGCCACCTTCGGCGAACCCCTCGGCTGGCTGAGCCTGACTGCGTTGCATTGGCTGGTGGACACCGATTCCACCTTCGCGGACCTGCCCGGTGCATGGCGCGCCGACGCGAATGCCGTTGTCGTCACCGCGACGCCCGCAGACGACCTCTCGATCGACGGCGTCGCAGTGGACGGTTCGGCCACTCTGAATCCGATCGAGGGGGCGCCGGGACTGATCGTCAAGCAGGGCGCGCGGTTGGTCGAGGTCATCCGCCGCACCGGCGAGGTGGCTCTGCGGATCCACGATTCGTCGGCCCCGGCATTGGCGCAGTTCAGTGGTATCCCGACCTTCGAGCCGAACCCGCAGTGGCGCATCGAGGGTGTCTTCACAGCTTTCGAGGAGGCTCGCACGGTGACGACGGGCGCGGTCGTCGAGCGCCTCGAGCATCATCACGACGCCCGAGGAACCATCAGCTTCGAACACGACGGTGCAACGTATACGCTGATTGCGTTCGCGGGCAAGGACAACGGCTTTCACATCCTGTTCACCGACGCGACCAGTGGTGTGTCCACCTACCCGGCCGCACGCTCGCTGCACGTGAGCGCACCTGAACCCGGTGGCGCGGTAGTCCTCGATTTCAATCGGGCGTCGAACCTGCCCTGCGCGTTCACCGATTACGCGACGTGCCCGGTGGCCCCCGCCGAGAACCGCCTGGCGTTCGCGGTGGAAGCCGGCGAGAAGACACCGGACACCCGCTCCGAAAGCGGACCGAGGTGAGCGCGCCGCTGTCCGTACTCGACCTCTCGCCGATCAGTGAGGGCGGAACGGCCCGCCAGGCTTTGCGGAACTCGCTGGACCTCGCTCGTTCTGCCGAAGCGTGGGGATACAAGCGTTACTGGGTCGCCGAACACCACTTCGTCGGTGTTGCCTCTTCGTCGCCAGCAGTGCTTGTCGGGCTGATCGCGGCCGCCACCAACACCATTCGTGTCGGCTCGGCCGCCGTGCTGCTGGGCAACAACACGGCGGCTCAGGTGGTCGAGGCCTTCGGTACCGTCGAAGCGTTGTATCCGGGTCGTATCGATCTCGGTATCGGGCGCAGCGGACAGCGTCGGGTGGAGGCACTTCGCGCCGTCGCTGCCGGAACGCCTGCGCCGGCAGAATCGAAGCGAGAGAACGTCGTACGCGACGGCGTCGTGATCCCGGCACCCTTCGATCCAACCGGTCTTCTCACGTCACCGCGGTTGCAGGCGTCGTTCGAGGCATTGGCGTTTCCGGGCGCGCAGGCGCCCGATTTCAAGCAGCAGGTCGACGACATACGCTCGCTCCTGAACGGTACCTACAGAACCCGCGACGGCATCGAATTGCACGCCAGTCCCGGCGAGAATGCCGACGTCGAACTGTGGGTGTTCGGAAGCAGTGCGGGCCCCAGTGCCGAGCTCGCCGGACGACTCGGATTGCCGTTCGGTGCGAATTACCATGTGGCGCCCTCGAGTACGCTCGATGCCGTCGAGGCATACCGTGCAGCATTCCGACCGTCGGCAGTCCTGTCGGAGCCGTATGTCGTCGTCTCCGCGGATGTTGTTGCTGCGGAAGACGATGCGACGGCGAGAGAGTTGGCGTCCACGTTCGGGCACTGGACGCACAGCATTCGCAGCGGACACGGCGCCATCCCGTACCCCGATCCCGCGACAGCGCTCCCACTTTCCGACGCCGACAAAGCAGTGGTGGAGGATCGGCTGATCACGCAGTTCGTCGGTTCACCGTCTACCGTCGCCGACAGGCTCGACAGTTTGCAGAAGCTCACCGGAGCGGACGAATTGGTAATCACCGGGGTGACCCATCGGCACGAGGATCGTCTGCGCTCGTACGAGCTGCTTGCCAAGGAATGGGGACTACCCGCACTACTGGCAGCGTGAGTTTGCCTTGGTCCATTAGTGTCGAGTGATGTTTTCACCTCGAGATGCCCTTGCGGTTGCTCTTGACGTAGCGCGTGAGGGCATGGAGCTCGGGGAGATGCCGATCGGCGCAGTCGTGTTCGACGACGACCGTGTGCTCGGGCGGGCGTATACGCAAGAACGGGCACTCGGCCGACGGGTAGTCCATGCGGACCTTCAAGCGCTCTTGCAGGCCGACGAGGCTCTCGGATTCACTCGAGCGTCCGGTGAATTGACATTGGCGGTCAATCTCGAACCCTGTCTCATGTGCATGGGTGCCGCGATCACACTCGGTGTGACCCGGGTGTGGTTCGCTGAATACGCCACCGGCACTGGCCCCGCCGGGATGCGGGACTGGGCGCGCAGTCTCACCTGACGCCATGGCTTGTAAGGAGGGCCGTGAGGCTCACGCCCCGATAGCGCCCGCGATCATCGGCCACGACGCGCGCATGTCGGCTTCGAAGAGCCCCCAGGTGTGGGTGCCTTCGGGTCGGAAGCTGAACGTCGCGGGAATGCCGAGCTGACCGAATCGCCCCTGCAGGGCAGCGGTGCACATGTTGGTGATGCCTTCGAGGACCGCGCCGGGAACGACGCCGGCGGCCATCGCCAATG
Organism: Rhodococcus sp. no. 34; assembly: GCF_054589475.1. NCBI lineage: Bacteria > Bacillati > Actinomycetota > Actinomycetes > Mycobacteriales > Nocardiaceae > Rhodococcus > Rhodococcus sp. no. 34. The sequence goes on along the minus strand of NZ_BAAILK010000041.1, from coordinate 502,180 downwards.
AGTTGATTCCGTCCACCGGGCCGGGAAGGCCGTTGCCGGTCGAGATGAACAGCGCTGTGCCACGCAGTTTCTCGGCGTTGATCAACGGGTCGTGCGCCGCCCACTGCGGGCTACCCCACGGCCCCCACATGTTGGCCGCGTTGCCGCCGCCGAGTATCTCGACCATCGAGCGCACCGCTGCCTGGCCGAGCGGGTCGCCGGCGCGCGGACAGCCGCTGTACGAGCCGACTGCGCGGTAGGTGCCCGGCGACTGGATCGCGAGGTCCAGAACCGGTCCGCCTGCCATCGACACACCACCGAGTGCGTTGACACCGGTCGTGTTGTACCGAGCGTTGACCGCCGCCGGTAGTTCCTTGGTGAGGTACGTCTGCCACTTGTTACGGCCCAGCACCGGATCGTCGGCGTTCCAGTCGGTGTACATGCTGAACTTGCCGCCGACCGGCATGACCACGTTGACGTGTTTGTCGTCGAAGAAGTCACGAACTCCGGTGTTGTTGAACCACGAGATCCCGTCCTCGCCGCCGCCGACACCGGTCAACAGATAGAAGGTCGGGGCCGGGCCTCCTCCGGCCGGCGAAATCACGTCGTTGGCGATCCAGCGGTCCATCGAGGGGGAGTAGACGTCGATGCGACTGACCACGGAATCCGCACTCGCGGTCGGCGCGCTGAGGCCGAGAAAGCCGGCGGCCATGGCCACCGCCATCGTCAGCCGAACCGTGAAACGACGTGTCTTCATATTTCCCCCCAGGCGCAAGCCGGACAGCGTATTTGTGCCTTCCAACAGTGGCACAATGCGAAGAGGAGTGACGAATGTCCGGATAACAGTCGTATAAGAAGATGGAGACAATTGCGTGGGATCGCAGTCGCACCACCCCGAATCCGACGTGATTCGGCTGGCCTTCGGGCTGGCCGCGATCACGGCTGGTGCGGCGCGCAGAACCGCTGGTCTCGCACTTGATTCCGTGCAGCGGATCCCTGTCGTCGGTGACGCACTCGACGGCGCGATCACCCAGGTCACCACTCGCGGCACGGAAGCGATGCACTCGACCGTGGAGTTCGCCGACTCGACCTTGCGGACGGTGATCAAAGCTGTCGTCGACGCTGCTCTGTCCGAAGTCGACATCACCAAGATCGTCGTCGACCACGTGGACATCGACAAGATCGCCGAGAACATCGACGTGGACAAGATTGCCGAACGGGTCTCGCTCGAACCGATCATCGACCGGGTCGACGTGGACGAGATCGCAAGCCGCCTCGACGTCAAAGCGGTGATCGATCGCCTCGATCTCGACGGGATAGTCGACACGGTCGACCTCGAACGCCAGGTCAACCGCATCGACCTCGTCAAGATCGCCGACCAGGTCATCGAGGGCGTCGACCTGCCCCAGATGATTCGTGAATCGACCGGTTCACTCTCCACGGAAGCCGTGCACGGAGCTCGAGTGCAGGGCATGCAGGCGGACGACGCTGTCGCCGGCTTCGTCGGGCGACTCTTCGGCCGCGACAACGCACCGTCATCAGATAAACCGTCACCAGAAAAACCGTCGACAGAGACCGATCCGAAGACGAACGCAGGCGAACGCTAGTGGCCCAGGAGAGTTCCGGCCCAGCCGGCATCGTCACCCGTGGACTCGCCGGACTGATCGACCTGGGCGTCGTCCTGCTCCTGATGGGTTCCGTGTACGTGGGCTTCGCCTTCGTCCGACTGCTCTTCTCGCCACAGAGTTTCACTTTCTCGGAACCGGGAATCTTCCTGTCCACGACGGCATTTCTCGGTGTCTCGGTGGCGTATCTGACCGCCTGCTGGGCGACCACCGGTCGGACCGTCGGGTCCCTCGTGATGGGGCTGCGGGTGATCACGTCCGGGCATCGCCTCGTGCGCTGGCCGTTGGCCTTCATCCGTGCGGTGCTCTGCGTGCTCTTCGCCTTCGGATTGCTGTGGTCGGCGGTCGATCGACGACGACGATCGTTGCAGGACATCGTTCTGCGCACCGAGGTCGTCTACGACTGGCGTCAGGACCCGGATCTGGTGGCACCGCACGGAGGTGAGCACGCATGAGTGAACCGAACCGCCCGGACGAGCGCTTCACCCTTGCCAGCGAGCGCACCTTCCTCGCCTGGATGCGTAGCTCACTCGCCCTGCTGGCCGGAGGCATCGCCGTCGTCCAGTTGGTACCGGAATGGAGTACCGGGTGGGTTCGCACGACTCTCGGTCTGACCCTGATCGCACTCGCGGCGGCAGCCGCACTGGTAGGTATGCGACGCTGGCTACAGGTGAAGAAGGCGCTCGAGGACGGAGCGGCGATGCCGGAACCGCACGCATTGTGGCTGTTTGCACTGGCACTGGCCGGGGTTGCCGTCGCAGCCGGCGTGGCAACGGTGGTCACCAGCCTCGCTCGCTGAGATACGCAGAGAAGTCCGAGCGGTGTCTGGATAGTCTGCAAAGAACGTGAAGCATGTCAGAGAAGTAAACGAAACAGACGACAAGGGAGTGCACGGTGGCGCAGGAACTCAAGCTCGGATACAAGGCATCGGCTGAGCAATTCGGCCCTCGCGAACTGGTAGAGCTGGCAGTTCTGGCAGAGCAGCACGGCATGGATTCCGTTGCGGTGAGCGATCATTTCCAGCCGTGGCGCCACAACGGTGGCCACGCACCGTTCTCGCTCGCCTGGATGACCGCCGTCGGTGAGCGCACCGAGCGCGTGCAGATCGGCACGTCCGTGATGACGCCGACGTTCCGCTACAACCCGGCAGTCATCGCTCAGGCGTTCGCGACGATGGGATGTCTCTACCCGGGACGCATCATGCTCGGCGTCGGCAGCGGTGAGGCTCTCAACGAGATCGCCACCGGCTTCCAGGGCGAGTGGCCCGAGTTCAAGGAACGCTTCGCGCGGCTGCGTGAGTCCGTGCGGTTGATGCGTGAGCTGTGGCTGGGCGATCGTGTCGACTTCGAAGGCGAGTACTTCACCACTCGTGGCGCGTCGATCTACGACGTTCCCGAGGGTGGCATTCCCGTGTATATCGCGGCCGGCGGACCCGTTGTCGCCCGGTACGCTGGACGTGCCGGTGACGGCTTCATCTGCACCTCCGGAAAGGGCATGGAGCTCTACACCGAGAAGCTGCTTCCAGCCGTTGCCGAGGGCGCAGCCAAGGCCGAGCGCGACGTCGCCGACATCGACAAGATGATCGAGATCAAGATCAGCTACGACACCGATCCGGAGGCTGCACTCGAGAACACCCGCTTCTGGGCTCCGCTGTCCCTGACGCCGGAGCAGAAGCACAGCATCGAGGATCCGATCGAAATGGAAGCCGCTGCCGACGCTCTGCCCATCGAGCAGGTGGCCAAGCGCTGGATCGTCGCTTCCGATCCGGACGACGCCGTCGAGCAGGTCAAGGCCTACGTCGATGCCGGTCTCAATCACCTGGTGTTCCACGCACCGGGCCATGATCAGCGCCGGTTCCTCGAACTGTTCGAGCGTGACCTCGCGCCTCGCTTGCGTGCTCTGGGCTGATCCTCGAGAGCAACTGAACGGTGTCTGCCACTCGACGTGTGGCAGGCACCGTTCGTCTTTCTCGTAGCCGCCGGTTGTCGGCACGAGCGTGAGCGTGACCACGATCAGTGGCAAGGTGGGCGGCGGCCCACACTAGGCTGTTGGGCATGCCAGAAGCGCCCGCTGCCGTGTCGAGTGTCTACGTTGCCTCTCCTGAAGGTGACACCGGAAAATCCACCATCGCGCTTGGCGTGCTGCAGATGCTGTGCGCGACCGTCGCCCGGGTCGGTGTCTTCCGCCCGATCGCCCGCTCTACCGAGGAAACCGACTACATCCTCGAACTGCTGCTCGAGCACACCACCGCCGATCTCTCCTACGCCGACGCACTCGGCGTCACCTACGAGCAGGTTCACGCCGATCCTGAAGCCGCGCTGGCCGACATCGTCGCGAAGTACCACACCGTGGCCGAGCAGTGCGACGCCGTCGTCATCATCGGAAGTGACTACACCGACGTAGCAAGCCCGAGCGAGCTGAGCTTCAACGCCCGCATCGCCGTGAACCTCGGCGCGCCGGTTCTGCTGGCGGTACGCGGCGCTCGGCGCAGTGTCGAGGAGGTCGCCCAGCTCGCGCATCTATGCGCCGCCGAGTTGGCCGCCAACCACGCTCATCTGCTCGCCGTCGTCGCCAATCGTTGCGATCCCGACAAGCTCGACGAGGTCACCGCAGCGCTGTCCGACATCGGTGTTCCGACGTGGAGCCTGCCGGAGATTCCGTTGCTCGTCTCGCCCACGATGGCCGAGTTGATGGAGGCCACCGGCGGCGAGTTGTATTCGGGTGACCCGGAACTGCTGCACCGCGAAGCGCTCAAGGTGATGGTGGGCGGCATGACCGCCGAGCACATCCTCGAGCGTCTGGTCGAGGGCATGGTCGTCATCGCACCGGGCGATCGCTCGGACGTACTGCTCGCGTTGCTCAATGCACATGAGGCGGAAGGATTTCCGTCGCTCGCGGGCATCATCATGAACGGCGGAATCACACCGCACCCAGCCATCGCAGCGTTGATGGCCGGCCTCAAACAGCGTCTTCCGATCCTGACGACAACCCTCGGTACCTTCGACACCGCAAGCGCCGCAGCCCAAACCCGCGGACGCGTGGCAGTCGGTTCGCAGCGCAAGGTCGACACCGCGTTGAGCTTGATGGAACAGCGCGTCGACGCCGACGTCCTGATGGACCGACTGGCACTGCCGATCCCGTCCGTCGTGACCCCACAGATGTTCGAGTACAAGCTGATCGACCGTGCTCGACGCGATCGCAAGCACATCGTCCTGCCTGAGGGTGACGACGACCGGATCCTGCGCGCGGCCGGCCGGCTGCTGCAGCGCCAGGTTGCCGACCTGACGATCCTCGGTGACGAACCCAGTGTGCGTCGACGCGCAGCGGAACTCGGCGTCGACATCAGTGGCGCGCAGGTACTCGCACCCGCGCAGTCCGAGTACACCGAGCGCTTCGCACAGGAATACACCGCGCTGCGTGCTCACAAGTGCATGACCATCGAGCGGGCCCGCGAGGTGATCGCCGACATCTCGTACTTCGGAACGATGATGGTGCACTTGGGAATTGCCGACGGCATGGTGTCCGGCGCTGCGCACACCACCGCTCACACGATTCGACCCTCGTTCGAGATCATCAAGACCGCCCCCGGTGTCTCGACGGTCTCGAGCATCTTCCTGATGTGCCTGGCCGACCGCGTTCTCTCCTACGGTGACTGCGCCGTGGTTCCGGACCCGACGTCGGAGCAGTTGGCGGACATCGCGATCTCGTCCGCACAGACGGCGTCGCAGTTCGGGATCGACCCGCGCATTGCGATGCTGTCGTACTCCACCGGCGATTCGGGCAGTGGAGCCGACGTCGACAAGGTTCGCACCGCGACCGCTTTGGTGCGCGAGCGCCGACCGGACCTGTTGGTGGAAGGGCCCATTCAGTACGACGCCGCCGTCGAGCAGAGTGTCGCCGACAAGAAGATGCCGGATTCTCTGGTGGCGGGCAAGGCCACGGTGTTCGTGTTCCCGGACTTGAACACCGGCAACAACACCTACAAGGCAGTGCAGCGTAGCGCCGGCGCTATCGCCGTCGGCCCGGTTCTGCAGGGACTGAACAAGCCGGTCAACGATCTCTCGCGTGGAGCGTTGGTCCAGGACATCGTCAACACCGTGGCTATCACGGCAATACAGGCACAGGGAGCGTAAGCGTGAGCGACGGCACCGTACTGGTCATCAATTCCGGCTCGTCATCGATCAAATTTCAACTCGTGCATCCGGATACGGCGGAATCGGTGGCGCACGGCCTCATCGAGCGCATCGGTGAGCCCGACGGCCACATCGTCTACAACCACCGCACCGGAGTCGAAGACCGGAGCCTTCCGATCGCCGATCACCGCGCAGGTCTGAAGATGGTGCTCGACATCGTCGCCGAGGTCGGACGGCCGCTGAGTGAGGCCGGAATCATCGCAGTCGGGCACCGAGTCGTGCACGGTGGTGACATCTTCTATTCGCCGACTCTCATCGACGACGGCGTCGTGAAAGCCATCGAAGATCTGTCGAACCTTGCGCCGCTGCACAATCCCGCCAACGTGATCGGTATCGAGGTGGCGCGCGAGGAACTGCCCGACGTTCCGCACGTCGCAGTGTTCGACACTGCCTTCTTTCACACACTGCCCGCGGCGGCGTCCACCTATGCGATCGATCGGGATGTGGCCAAGGCCAACCAGATTCGCCGGTACGGTTTCCACGGGACCTCACACGAATACGTGTCTGGACGGGTCGCGGAGTTCCTCGGCAAGGATCCGGCCGAGCTGAATCAGATAGTCCTGCACCTCGGAAACGGCGCTTCGGCCTCGGCAATCAAGGGCGGCAAGGCCATCGACACCACGATGGGCCTCACCCCGCTCGAGGGTCTTGTCATGGGCACCCGCAGCGGCGACATCGACCCAGGCATCATCTTGCACCTCAATCGCAACTCGGGAATGAAGGTCGACGAGATCGACGACCTCCTCAACCGGCGCTCCGGTTTGAAGGGACTGTCGGGAGTCAACGATTTCCGTGCCCTGCTCGCACTGATCGAGGGCGGCGACCAAGACGCACAACTTGCGTACGACGTTTACGTGCACATGCTCCGTAAGTACATCGGCGCCTTCATCGTTCAACTCGGTGGCGTCGACGTCATCACCTTCACCGGTGGCGTCGGGGAGAACAACATCGACGTGCGACGCGACAGCCTGGCCGGGCTTTCCCGTCTCGGTATCGAGGTCGATCCGGCTCTCAACGAGGCGAAGAGTCGCGACGAGCGTCGTATCTCCGCATCCTCGTCGGCTGTCGAGGTGCTGGTGGTCCCCACCAACGAGGAGTTGGCGATCGCCCGCGCGGCGAAGGCTTTGGTGGCCGCACTGTAGGTTTCTGCAGCACTGTAAACCTCGGGGCGTCCGTCAGAAATTGCTGCGCGGACGCACCGCATTCGCCCGGTCCACGAGGGCGTAGCGGTGCGTGCGGGAGGTCGTGGCGCGAGCGAGGGCGCGAAGGCAGGCTTCGGCTCCGGTGCGCAGACCTTGCTCGGTGAAGGGCAGGTCGAGGATGGGTTCGAGTTCGGTGTGCGAGCGATTGCCGTAGCGAATCCAATCGAGTGCCGTGCCCAACACCAGGGTTCGCATCTGCAGGCTTCGGCTCTCTTCAGCAGGTAGCGCCCGAACACGACGGGCGGCTTCCCGCAGAGTCGATTCGTCGAGTTCGGCGATCGGAACGCCGGACAGCATCGTCAGAGCGCTGGACATCCGTGCGACGTTGTAGTGCCGGGAAGACGTGGGTACTTCGTCGAGGGCGGCGATGGCTGCCTTCTTGTTGCCGTGATCGGCGAGTTGTCGGGCGAGCCCGAATGCTGCGCTCACGTAGTTTCGTTCGGTCCGCCAGACGGTGCGGTAGTACTTCTCGGAGAAGCGGCACCATTGGTCCGGGTCGTCGCTCTCCCAGTGCTGGAGAATCAGTTCTGCCGTCGCTGCCAACGCCAGCTTTGGTGCAGCCTCGCCGGGCAGTGCGGTGAGAACTGTCTCGAAGTGACTGAAAGCGGGCTCGAATCGGTCCAGTTGTAACGCCGCAAGTCCTCGATACCACTCGATCTTCCAGTGGTCCCCGATGTTCTGCTGGAGTTCGCCCAGAACTGTCAGTGCGGTTTCCGGATCACCGAGATCGAGATGAGCTTTGGCCTCGGCCAGTCGAACTTCGCCCGAGACGGCGGCCGCCGGTGTGCCCGATGTTCGGTCGATTCCGTTCTCGCGGGCGTGTTTCAACGCATCGAGGGTCTGCGACGGTTCGCTGTGCACCGCTGCCGCCAGCAACGGCGCGCTGGGATCGGTGGGGTCGACCAACGGAATGGGAAGTGCGTGCGCAACTTCGCGCGGATCGAGAGCGGCGTCGTGGCTGACACCGTCGACGTACACATCGGTTTGCCCGACCAATTCATCGGTGCCGAAAGACGTTCGCTGCCTGCTGAACACGAGCGAGAGTCCGGGATTCTCCTGCCCGGTTTGCTCGGCGAGGATTTCTCGCAGAACGCCGGTGAGTTGTCCCGCGATTTCCTCGGCGGACTGGAATCGCTTCTTCGGATCCGGGTCGGTGGCGCGTAGCAGTAGACGGTGGAAGAACTCGTGGTCGCGCAGTAGTGGCTCGTCCTCGGGTTCGGGAAGGCCGTCGAGGTACCGTCCGTGCTTCGAAGGCATGTCGAGGGTGAGAACCGCGAGTGTTCTTCCGACGGTAAAGATGTCGGAGGCGATGGTCGGACCGGTCTCGATGATCTCGGGTGCTTGATAGCCGGCGGTACCGTACAGGTATCCGTAGTCTTCGATTCCGGACACGGCGCCGAGGTCGATCAGCTTCAACTGATCCTCGGTGACCATCACGTTCTCGGGCTTGAGGTCGTTGTACGCCAGGCCGGTGGAATGCAGATAGCTCAGCGCCGGAAGGATTTCCAGTACGTAGCCGATTGCCTGCTCGATCGGCATGTGCTTGCCGTCCGGGAATTCGGCCAGCACCTCTCGCAATGATCGCCCACCCACGTACTCCATGACGATGTACCCCATGGGTGTGCCGTCCGGGCGTGGATGCTCGACGAAGTTGAAGATCTTGACGATGCTGGGGTTGGCGACCTCGGCGAGGAACTGACGCTCGGCCACCGCAACGGCTTGCGCTTCGGAATCACCGAAATGCAAGAGCCCCTTGAGAACTACCCACCTGTCGCTGACATTGCGATCGATCGCGAGGTAGATCCATCCCAGGCCGCCGTGCGCGATGGGCCCTTGAACCTCGTATTGACCGGACACCAATTCGCCCTCTTCGAGGAGTGGGCGGAAGTCGAAAGTGGAACCGCACTTGGGGCAGGTGCCGTGCTGAGTTGCCTTGGTGCTTGCGCTCTTACGACCGACTGGTTCGTTGCATTTCCAACAGAACCGTTTCCGCTCGGGGACGGTCGGGTCACTCATCACCGCAGATGCGGGGTCGATCTGAGGGACGGGGGGAACCTCGACCAGGCCGCCGCCGAGGCGCAGCTTTCGTCCCGACCGGCTGCGGCGGGATCGAGTGGAGCGGCCGGTCGGGGAGGAGGATGCGGACGGCGTGGTTCCTCGTATCTGGGCCGAGGTCGGTTCGAGACGCTCGTAGGCGCCCGTGGCTTCGGGCTCGGGCCGCTCGTAGGCGCCGGTGGCTTCGGGTTCGGGACGCATGGAAGCCTGCGTGGCGTCGGGCTCGGGGCCGGTTTCTTCGGTCATGTCAGCCTCAATCCCGGTAGACGGCCGGCGGGGGACCGGGCGAAGGACCGAGGACGCTGAGCCAGCGGTCGTAGATACGGTTCCAGGTCCCGTCGCTCCGGATCCGATCCAGTGTTCCGTTGACGAATCGGACCAAGTCGGGGTTGTCCTTGTTCACTCCGATTCCGTACGGTTCGACGCCCAGTGAGCCACCGACCATCATCAGATACGGGTCTTGCGAGGCGAGGCCCGCGAGGATCGTGTCGTCGGTGCTGATCGCGTCCACCTGCCCCTGTTGGAGGACGACGAGGCAGTCGGACCACATCGGGACGGTGACGACGGTGGCTTCGGGTTGGAGTTGCTGGATTCGAGTGGCCGAGGTCGTTCCCCGGGCAGCGCAGACCCGCTTGCCTGCGAGGTCGTCGATGCCGCGGACGGATGACCCCTGCAAGACCTGAATTCGTTGTTCAGCGGAGAAGTACTGCGTCGAGAAGTCGACCTTCTCGCGCCGCTCGCACGTGATGGTCATGGTCTTGACGACCACGTCGACCATCGATTCCTGGAGTGCGGCGATCCGATCGTCCGACGTCAGGATTCGGTACTCGATCTTCTCCGGGTCACCGAGCAGATCTCGGGCGATTTCGCGGGCGATGTCCACGTCGAAACCCTCGAGGCGCCCGGTGGCCGGATCGCGAAAGCTCATGAGGTTGGAACCGGTGTCCAGGCCCACGATCAGCCGCCCGCGGGCGCGGATGGCGTCGAGGCTCGGCGTGGGTGGCTGCGGAGATGCGTCTGCGGGGGTGGGCCGCAGGCTCGCGGTGAGGTTGGTGCACGACGCGGTAGTCGTCGGTGTCGGGCTGGGAGCGATGGTGGCCTCGGCCGGCAGCGGCGGTTCCGTGTACGACGTGGCGCCTGCGTTGTCCAAGTCTTCGGCTCGATCCGCACCGCAACCGGCGAGCACCAGCATGGCCGCTGCCAGAACCGCGACACATACGGCCGGGCTCTTCCTCCGCATCACCGGTACTCCCGTCACTGATACTCCCGCAGTCGAGGCCAGAATCCGATGAAGATTCCGGCAACTCCGAGAACTGCCAATACAGACATGCCCGGTGCAGAGGCAGCCAACACCCGGGAGGCGTACGAGACGTCGGACCGAAGATTCGTGCGCGAATCCACGATTCCCTGCCAGAGTTCGTGATCGAGCTTTCCGTACTCCGCGGCCGAATCGTGTTCTCCGGCGCCGATGGTGATGGCTGCGGCGGACGTGAAGTCGCCGTTTCCGAGACGGTCGTACATGCGCGTGTGCGCAGCCACCCACTGCTGGCGCGAGTCGAGTGCGGCGGTCAGCACTTCGCTGTTCACTCGGGCGCGTTCGTCGCTTTGCAGGCCCTCGAGGATGTCCCGCAGAGCATCGACCTTGCGGGTGAACGTCACGTTGTCCTCGGCGGTCGAATCCCGCCTCGCCAGCGTGAGGGTTTCCACGGTGCGTGCTTGCTGAGCCATGATTCGTGCCTCGGTCAGTTCGTGCAGTGGCTCGGCCCCGGCGTCGAGCGCGCGCCCGGTGGCCAGTGCGGAGACCAGTCCGACCGTGAGCAGCCACAGCAGAGCTGCAGCGACCGCGAGCGAGGCAAGGATCAACCCGAGATTGAAGCGTCGGCGACTCTTGCGGGAGAAGTACATCTGTGTCGCCACCAGCGCGCACAGCACGAAGACGAACGCCACGATCGGCCACCACGGTGGAGTCTCGAAATCGCGCTGTACTTGGGAGACCAGCGTCTCCTGCGAGGCGTGCAGTTGCTGGGCCATCGGCAGCAGCGAGGTCTGCATCAACTGCGAGGCCTCGCTCAAATATGCTGCCCCGACCGGGTTTCCGACGCGATTGTTCGCCCGTGCAGTTTCGACCAGCCCGGTGTAGACGGAGAGGTCGGTCGAGATGGTGGTCAAGGCGCTGTGACCGGCAAGATCGGTCGAGTCGAGACCGGCCGACGCCTGGACGATCTCCGCAGAGGCCTCACCGATCGACTGCGTGTATCGGTCGCGGACTTCGGCGGGTTCGAGGCCGCCGGAGATGAAGGCGGTGGCCGCGGCGGCGTCTGCCAAGGACAACGCACTGTAGAGATTCTGGGCCGAGTTGGCGAGAGGCTCGGTTTCGACGAGGAGGAGGTCGAGGTTCGCCTGGCGGTTCTCGATCGCTGCGGCGGCGAGGAGTCCGGCGATCAAAGTGATCGCGATCAGGATCAGTCCGACGACGGTCAACCGGCCAGGCGTCGAGGACATGAAGGCCTGCAGTTCGCGCCGCAGAAGTGCCTGCTCGTCCTCCGCCGACACTGATGTGGCCTCGGAGGGCGGCAGCGACCGGGGTTCGATGGACGGGACGACACGGTCGACCATCGAGCACCTCACTTCGCTGTAGGCGGGCTACCGAGAAATGATGCCGCCGAGAAATGATTCAGGGCATCTTCGCGAGCATATAAGCATCACCTACACCTGGAGCAGTTTGAAACGGTTAGTGTGGGACAACGGCGAGAGCAGGCGGAGCGAGGTAGTCGATGCGTGGTGACGGTGACGGTTGGTCCATCGGATCGGACGGTACTCGGCATTGGGGTAAACACGGAGCTGCAGGACTGCTTCTGCGTGCCCCCGATTCGGACGGATCACCCATGGTCTTGCTGCAGCATCGTGCGGCGTGGAGCCATCAGGGCGGAACGTGGGCACTGCCCGGCGGAGCGCGGGACTCACACGAGAGCACGACGCACGCTGCCGTCCGGGAAGCACACGAAGAAGCAGGTATCGCCGAGGACGCCGTCCGTGTTCGCGGGGAAGTAGTGACGATGCGCGCCGAGAGCGGGTGGACTTACACCACCGTCGTGGCTGACGCGGCGCATCCACTGTCGACGGTTGCCAATGGTGAGAGCACCGAGTTGCGGTGGGTACGCGAAGCCGACGTCGACTCACTGCCGCTGCATCCGGGCTTCGGTTCCTCATGGCCCGACCTCCGGACCGAGCCTGTTGTGGCCGTGGACGGCGATCCGCACACCGTCGTGCTCGAGGACGGCGGATTCGGATGGTTGTCGGGTAGTTCCCACCACGGCAGTGACCAGGCAGGCAGCGACCAGGCAGGCAGCGACCAGGCACGCGGTGACCAGGCAGGCAGCGACCAGAACCTGTCCGAGGCGAGCAGTACCCAGTCGTAGCAGTCGAGTCTTCGCAGTTCGTACACAGCAGAAGGGCCGGACTCCTCGGGAGTCCGGCCCTTCGGTGTTTCGGTCGTCGACCGAAACGAGGCTCAGCTGAGCGAGTTCAGCGCCGTGATGAAGCTGACCGCGGTGATACCGAGCTTGAGCAGCTCGCTGATCTTGCCGAGGTTCAGGTCTTCGAGCGATTCGGTGCTGAGCGAGCCGGTGTCGAGGGATCCCATTTAGTGCTCCTAGGTTCAGTTAGTAACTGGAGGTAAACTACAACAAACCGAATGGGATGTGACACGCAATCGAAGCAACTGTGAGCAAGATCACTTAATCCGACTTTTCGGACATCCAATCGCACCTAGGAACTGGGAGTTTGTTGTCTGATCGGACAACTTCCGTTCACAATTCGAGTCAGGCGTGCTGACCCGTAACTGTGCGGAAATCGCCCGGCAAACACTTGACGAACGCCAGTTACCGGCTTTCAGCGCCCAGCGACGGCTGCGGCGAGGCGTTGCGCGGCCGCCTGGGGGTCCGATGCTTGCGTGATTGCACGCACGACGACGATGCGCGTGGCGCCGGCATCGAGCAGCTCTGGCAGACGTTCCTCGTCGATGCCGCCGATCGCAAACCAGGGCCGCGGCGGTGCGGCGTCGGCGGTCGATCGAACCAGTTCCAAACCGGACGCACTTCGATTCGGTTTGGTCGGTGTCGCCCAGACCGGCCCGGTACAGAAGTAGTCGACGCCCTCCTCGATGGCGGCCAGACTCGCCTGCGCGCGACTGCTCGTCGAACGGCCGATGACGACGTCTTCACCGACAACGGTTCGCGCGTAGGGGACGGGAATGTCGTTCTGGCCGAGGTGGAGGATGTCGGCGCCGGAAGCCATCGCGAGATCCGCGCGATCGTTGACGGCCAACAATGCGCCGTGGCGTCGCGCTGCGGTCGCGAGAATGCCCAGCGCCACCAGTTCGTCCTTGGCCTCGAGCGGGCCGAACTCGCGCTCACCGGCAGAGCCTTTGTCACGCAATTGGATGATGTCGACTCCGCCGGACAATGCTGCCTCGGCGAACTGCGCGAGGTCGCCTTTCTCGCGGCGCGCGTCGGTGCACAGGTACAGCCGTGCTGCTGCCAGGCGCTCGCGCCGGTCGATGTCGTTACTGGGATGTGTGGGGTGCACGGAGCAAACGGTAGCCTCTAGGGAGCAAGGTTCGACACGGGAGTCCTGAAACGTCGTCGTCACTTTTTGTCGTGACTGCGAGGTTCGTTGGGCTGAGAGGGGATCGCGACCAGATCCCGACCGTCAGACCTGACCCGGATCATGCCGGCGCAGGAAGTGGAGGTGGAGTTTCGTGAGTACACACGCTCGTACGGTGTCGGTTGTCGGCGGCGGTGTCATCGGTCTCGCTATCGCGTGGCGAGCAGCCCGCGACGGGTGGGCCGTTCGGTTGTACGACCCGTCCATTGGATCAGGTGCTTCGTGGGTGGCGGGCGGAATGCTTGCCCCGCTTTCCGAAGGCTGGCCGGGTGAAGAAACCGCGTTGACAATCGGTGCAGCGTCCCTGGAACGGTGGCCGACGTTCGGTGAGGAGCTCGGAAAATTCGGGCAATCGGTCTTCACCGCGGACAGCTCGCTGACGGTTGCACTCGATGCTGCCGACGCGCAGGACCTGCAGACCATCGCCGAGTGGGTGAGCTCGCAGGGGCACGAACTCGAAGTTCTCGGTCGCGCGCGCATCCGTGAACTCGAACCGATGCTGGGCCGGGGCATCCGGTCGGGGTTGATGGCTGTTGGTGAGTCCGCCGTCGACAACAGACTTCTGCTGGCGGCGTTGCAGAAGGCCTGTGCGGAATCCGGCGTCGAATTGATCGCGCGGGCCGTCGGCGACCTCGCCGAACTCGATACCGATCAGATAGTGCTCACCGCCGGTATCGCGTCACCCAAGCTGTGGCCCGGGCTACCGGTACGCCCGGTCAAGGGCGAAATCCTTCGCTTGCGCAGTAGGCCTGGAGTCACCCCGGCGCCCAGCCGTACCATCCGTGGCAGCGTCCACGGCCGGCCCGCCTACCTCGTCCCGCGCGGTGACGGAATCGTCGTCGGCGCAACACAATACGAGTCCGGCGAGGATACACAGGTCACGATGGCCGGCGTACGGGACCTGATCAACGACGCCGAGGCCCTGATGCCGGCGATCGGCGAATACGAACTGTACGAGTGCGCGGCAGGTCTGCGTCCCATGACGCCGGACAACCTGCCGTTGATCGGGCGCGTGTCCGATCGTGTTGTCGTCTCCACCGGGCACGGCCGCAACGGAGTCCTGCTGACGCCCGTCACCGCCGATGCGACGGTCGCGTTGCTGAACGGCACATCTTTGGTCGAGGTAAAAGGAACCGAACCCGAGCGGTTCGCAGTAGCTAAGGAAAATTCATGAGTGAGCAGGTCCCGATCGGGATCACCGTCAACGGCGAAGATCTCGAGTTCGATCGAGCAGTCACGGTGACCGAACTTCTGACGCACCTCGAGTTGCCGAGCAAAGGCATCGCCGTCGCCGTCGACGGTGCGCTCTTTCCTCGCGGGCGTTGGGACGAATCCGTCGGACGTGGTTGGGAAATCGAGATCCTCACGGCGGTGCAGGGTGGCTGAGCAGGACCTTCTCACTATCGCGGGCCGCAGTTTCGGTTCCCGGCTCATCACGGGGACAGGCGGCGCCGCCAACCTTGCGGTGCTCGAGGAAGCGCTTGTCGCCTCCGGTACCGAACTGACCACCGTCGCGATGCGGCGAGTCGACGCGGCCGGCGGCACCGGCGTTCTGGACCTGCTTCGTCGCCTCGGAATCGAACCGTTGCCGAACACCGCCGGGTGTCGAGGCGCCGCCGAAGCGGTCCTGACGGCGCAGTTGGCACGCGAAGCGCTCGAGACGAACTGGGTCAAACTCGAAGTCATCGCCGACGAGCGGACTCTGCTGCCCGACGCAATCGAACTCGTCTCCGCCGCAGAACAATTGGTGGACGACGGATTCACCGTCCTGCCGTACACGACGGACGATCCGGTGCTGGCGCTTCGCCTCGAAGAGGTCGGCTGCGCGGCAGTCATGCCGCTCGGTTCACCCATCGGGACAGGGCTGGGTATCGCGAATCCGCACAACATCGAGATGATCGTCGAGCGCGCCGGTGTGCCCGTCATCCTCGACGCCGGAATCGGAACGGCCAGCGACGCCACCCTTGCCATGGAGTTGGGCTGCGACGCCGTCCTGCTTGCGACAGCGGTGACGCGGGCCAAGAATCCCGCGTTGATGGCGTCGGCGATGCGGCACGCAGTGGTAGCAGGTTTCGAAGCGCGTCACGCCGGCCGGATTCCCAAGCGGTTCTGGGCCCAAGCATCGTCCTGACGGACCATTTCCGGGTGTTTTCTCAGGGTTATGCCCGGATTGTCCGGCTTCGTGTCCTACCTGAGTACCACTCGGAACTAGACCTGTGGCCGATGTGCTGGTCATTGCCGGTAGGGCAAAGTTCTCCTCATGATTGAACTGAGGGGATTGACCAAGGTTTACGGACCGACGAAAGCGGTGGACGATTTGTCGTTCACGGTCAAGCCGGGCATCGTGACGGGCTTCCTGGGCCCGAACGGTGCAGGCAAGTCGACGACGATGCGGATGATCCTGGGTTTGGATCAGCCGACCTCGGGTGCGGCGTTGATCGAGGGCAAGCCGTACCGCGAGCTCAAGACGCCGTTGCGGACGGTGGGTGCGTTGTTGGATGCGAAGTGGGTGCATCCCAATCGCAGTGCGCGGGCGCATCTGCAGTGGATGGCTGCTTCGAACGGGATCCCGAAGTCCCGCGTCGACGAGGTGCTCGGGTTGGTCGGGTTGTCCGAGGTGGCGGGAAAGAAGGCCGGCGGGTTCTCGCTCGGTATGTCGCAGCGTCTGGGGTTGGCGGGTGCGTTGTTGGGGGATCCGAAGGTGTTGTTGTTCGACGAGCCGGTCAACGGTCTCGATCCGGAGGGCATCGTCTGGATTCGTAAGTTCATGCAGCGGTTGGCGGCCGAGGGCCGCACGGTGTTGGTGTCGAGTCACCTCCTTTCGGAGATGGCGCTCACGGCGGAGCAGTTGGTGGTGATCGGTCGGGGTCGGTTGATTTCGGATTCGACGGTGGCGGAGTTCGTGGATCGTTCGTCGGAGTCGACGGTGCGGGTGCGTAGTCCTCAGCTCGATGCGTTGCGCAGTGTGTTGCTCTCGCAGGGGTTGACGGTGCGTGAGGACGGTTCCGGTGTTGCCCCGGCATTGGTGGTC
>NZ_BAAILK010000041.1:434661-485336 GCF_054589475.1 Rhodococcus sp. no. 34 | reverse complement strand
TGATCGGTGGGTTGGCTGGTTCGCAGGGAATCGTGTTGTACGAGTTGGCTTCTCAGCAGGGGTCGCTCGAGGATGCGTTCATGAAGTTGACCGGGGACGATGTCCAGTACCACGCATCCGGTATCGATCCGGGTGTCGGTGCACACCACGCAAATACACAGCAGGCAAACACGCAGCAGGCTATGGGAGGTGCACTGTAATGGCTGTTCTCAGTGCTGAACGTATCAAGATCACCACGACCAAGTCGCCGCTGTGGTGCTCGGTCATCATCGTCGTGCTCGCGCTCGGCTTCGCGGCCATCATGGGCGCGGTTGCCAAGTCGGCTCTGACGTCCTCCGACGTCCAGGGAGCACCGGACCTCGACACCGCCGTTGCCACGGCCGGCATCTCGGGTTTCGGAATCATGGTTCTCATGATCATGGCGGCCCTCGCGGTCACCAGTGAGTACCGCTTCGGGACCATCCGCACCACCTTCCAGGCCGTTCCGAACCGTGCCTCGGTTCTGATCGCCAAGGCCGGCCTCATCGGTGCTTTCGGTGCTGTACTGACATTTGTTCTCGCCTTCGGCGCGTACGCCATGGCCAAGGCCATCGCCGGTACCGAGGCGAGCGCCGGATTGACTCTGTCGAGCGGCAGTGACTGGCGCGCGATCTACGGCATCCCGATCTACGCCTTCCTGTGCGTGATTCTCGCTGTCGGCGTCGGATCGATCATTCGCCAGTCGGCCGGCGCTATTGCGTTGCTCCTGCTCTGGCCGCTGCTCATCGAGAGCCTGTTCGGACTGTTCGGCAGCTTCGGCGAGAAGATCACCCCGTTCCTGCCGTTCGCAAATGCAAACCACTTCCTCAGTGCGAGCAGCGGTGGCGTCGACTTCCACTGGGGACCCTGGGGCAGCCTGATCTACTTCGCGGCCTTCGTTCTGGTGATTTTCGGAGCAAGTATTGTCATCGTGAATCGTCGCGACGCCTGATCTTGTCGCTCCCTCGGTAGGTGTTGTCGGGAGACCTACCGAGAACCAGGAGTGACAGCAGAGTGGGGACCCAGTACGAAAAACCATTCGTACTGGGTCCCTTTCCTGTGCTTCGGCCGATATCCTCCGAAGATGAGACTCTTCGGTGTGGTTGTGGTCGCAATGGCTGGAGCACTCGTGGTGAGTGGATGCTCGTCGGGAAGTGAAGCGGCCGTCCCGACAGACCCGGTTGCATTCTCCGAGACCGTCACGGTCGACGCCGTGACGGGGCATCTGGAGCAACTCGAGAAGATCGCCGCCAACAACGACGGCAATCGATCGGCCGGAACCCCTGGTTACGACGCCAGTGTCGACTACGTGGCAAACCTGCTCGAAGACAAGGGTTTCGACGTCAGTACCCCGGAATTCGACTTCAGCTCCTTCGATCCCGGGACCGAATCCCTGAAAGCCGCTGACGGCTCCGATGTTCCGGTGCGGGCGTTGACGTATTCGACGTCCACGGGTCCGACCGGAATCACGGCGCGTCTGGTGGCGATTCCCGCTGACGAGACCCCCGGTTGCGAGGCCACCGACTACGACGGCCGCGACGTGAACGGTGCCATCGTGCTGGTCACCCGTGGAGTGTGCCCGTTCGGCGACAAGCAGAAGATCGCCGCTGACCGCGGCGCGGCAGCGCTGTTGGTTGCCAACAACGAGGACGCAATGCTGGGCGGGGCAACCTTGGGTGAACCCGAAGACGCCCGCATTCCGACCGGCGGGGTGAGTAAGGCGTCGGGCGAGGCTCTTGCCGCAGCGCCCGGAGACCTCACGCTGATTCTCGACACGTCGACGGAAACGACGAAGTCGCGCAACGTGATTGCGCAGACCAAGACCGGCGCGACCGACAACGTGGTTGTCGTGGGCGCCCACCTCGACAGCGTGCCGGAAGGTCCCGGAATCAACGACAACGGAAGCGGTACCGCAGCCGTACTGGAAACCGCGCTGCAGATGGGAAGCTCACCGAGCATCGAAAATGCCGTGCGTTTCGCTTTCTGGGGAGCGGAAGAAGTGGGATTGGTCGGCTCCACACGCTACGTCGAGGGTCTGAGCGATCAGGAACGGGCCGACATCGCCCTGTACCTGAATTTCGACATGCTCGGTTCGCCCAACGCCGGATACCTGGCTTACGACGGCGACAACTCGGATGCCGTCGGGGAGGGGCCCGGGCCCGAGGGGTCGGCGGGCATCGAGCGCACCTTCGTCGATTTTCTCGCCGGGCGAGGGATTGCGGCGGACGGAACGGACTTCGACGGGCGCTCCGACTACGGCCCGTTCATCGAGATCGGGATCCCGGCGGGTGGCGTGTTCAGCGGCGCGGACGAGCGCAAGACGCCGGCACAGGCCGAGAAGTGGGGCGGAGAGGCGGAGGAGACCTTCGACCCGAACTACCACAGTGCCCAGGACAACCTCGCGAACATCGATCGCGAAGCGCTCGCTGCCAACGCTTCTGCAGTAGCCTTCGGAGTTGCGACGTATGCCCAGGATTTGAGCGGGCCGAACGGAGTTCCCGTCGGCGATGCCCGGACACAGGCCAGAACCGAATGATCGACTGACCGAATGATCGACTGACCGAATGATCGACTGTGCGAGCGACCAGGAGGCCACTGTGCGAGAACGGCGGCAGCACACTGTCTGTAACTCTGAGTTACGCTTGAGTTATGGCTGATCTGTCCCCGGAGAACACCGACACGGCAGGTGCTTCTTCCTCCTCGGTTCGAGGCGTCGTCGACGTCGTCTTGAACTCTGCGGCAGAACTGAACCGTCGGCAGCAGCTCATCGACGCGCTACGGCGGCTCAGGCGGGCACTACCCGGTGATCCAGGGTTTGGGGACCCACTCTCGCTTGCCGGCCCCGGCGGTGCGCGCGCCGTGGCGCGCGTCGCTGACAGATTGCTCGATCAGAAGCCGGCAGCCACTCGCGAAGTGAGCCTCGGAGCACTGCAGGTGTGGCAGGCAGCGCTGGAAAAGATGGGCCGCGGACGTGGCGATCAAGAACTGACCATCGTCTTCACCGATCTGGTGGGCTTCTCCACCTGGTCGCTCGCAGCCGGTGACGGCGCGACGCTGACCCTTCTGCGTGCGGTGGCGCAGGCCGTGGAAACTCCGATCACCGACAACGGCGGACACGTCGTCAAACGGATGGGGGACGGTCTGATGGCAGTGTTCATTCGTCCGGATGCGGCTTTGAAGGCGGTGTTCACCGCGCAGGACGCGCTCGCGGAAGTCGATCTCGACGGGTACACCCCACGCATGCGCGTCGGCCTACACACGGGTACCCCGCGCCAGATCGGCGACGACTGGCTCGGCGTCGACGTGACCATCGCCGCCCGCATGATGGGCCTGGGCGGCGACGGCAACGTCATGATGTCGGCGACGACTCTCGAGGAACTCGAAGCCGGCACCCTCGAGGATCTCGATCTCACGATTCGGCCATGGCGGCGAGGGTTTTTCGCCACGACGCCCAACGGGGTTCCCGTCGACCTGGGAATCTGGCGCGTACGCCGGAACTAGCGCACTGGACCTCGAGCGCTAGACCTGGAGCCGCCAGAGCGGGGACACCGGACCGTGTCCCGCGCCGAGGTCGTACGACGCCTCGAGGCACTTGGTCACCCACTCCTTGCCGAACGCCACCGCGTCCGGAACGGAATAGCCGTGTGCGAGAGCGCAAGTGATCGCAGCAGCCAGTGTGTCTCCGCCACCGTGATCGTTGCCGGTGTCGATCCGAGCACTGCTGAATTCGAGGAAACGGTCGCCGTCGAACAACAGGTCGGTGGACAACTCCGAAGTACGAAGGTGGCCACCCTTGACGATGGACCATTGAGCGCCGAGCGCATGCAACGCTTCTGCCGCTTGGCGGGCGCTCTTGTCGTCGACGACCTCGATACCGGTGATCAACCGAACCTCGTCGAGGTTCGGAGTGACCACCGTGGCAGCCGGAATCAAGGTGTTGCGGACCGCGTCGAGAGCTTCTTCGTGCAACAGCGGATCGCCGTGCATCGACGCGCACACCGGGTCGACCACGAGCGGAATCGGACGGTCGCGGCCGATCCCAACCTCGGCGGCAACCGCGGCCACCGCTTCGATGATCGTCGTCGACGCGAGCATTCCCGTCTTCGCCGCACCGACGCCGATGTCCGAGACCACGACCCGCACCTGGTCGGCGACGATCTCCGGCGGAATCTCGTGGAATCCGCTGACTCCCACCGAATTCTGGACCGTCACCGCGGCGACGGCCACGCAGGCGTGCACTCCGCACATCGCCATCGTGCGGGAATCGGCTTGAATGCCGGCTCCGCCACCGGAGTCGGTTCCGGCGATGGTCAATGCCCGAATCGGGGTCTGTCCGGCGGGGGTCAGGGGCAGCAGCTTCACGACGACGAGCCTACCGATCGGACCTGGGGAAACGGCAGCTCGGTCCCACCTCTCGCGGGAACTATGCCCGAACCGCGATTGCGATCCGGTCATTCCCGGTGCAAAAATTGGTCGAACCCGGGACAGCGTCGTCGGTAGCTGATTCTATGAGTGGCATGGATCACAGTTATGGAGAGCGTGCGAACGCAGCTGTCGCCGATCGCGCAGGTGCACATCGTGCCGTGGAGGTCGCCGCAATGAACGACATCGAAAATTCGAAAACCGGAACCTCACCGGAAGTCACGCTCGTGGACAATCCGTCGCACGAACGATTCGAACTGCTCTCCGACGACGAGTTGGTCGGCATCCTCGGATACCGCGACGAAGACGAGATTTCGGGGAGCGGAGCCGAAGCGGGCGACGTGGTTGCGTACATGCATACCGTCGTCAAGGAGGAGTACGGCGGGCAGGGACTGGCAGCCGTACTCGTGCAGTTCGCGATGGACTGCGCCCGTGAACGTGAATGGTCGGTACGGCCTGTGTGCACCTATGTTCAGCGGTACCTCGGCGAGCATCCCGAGTATCTGGAACTGCTCGTCGAGGACTAGAAGCCCGAGGGTGCAAACAGACGATCAGGCTCCGAGATTCACGATCACCCGAGATTCACGATCACCGGAGCGTGATCGCTGGCGCCCTTGCCTTTTCGCTCGTTTCGATCGATCTCGGCCGCCTCGACGTGTGCTGCGAATGCCGGTGAGCCGAGGATGAAGTCGATTCGCATACCCTGCTTCTTCGGGAAGCGAAGCTGCGTGTAATCCCAGTACGTGTACACGCCGGGACCGGGTGTGTACGGGCGAACTACGTCCGCGAACCCGGACTCGGTGAAGGCGGTGAACGCAGCTCGTTCCGGCTCCGACGTGTGGGTCTTGCCCTCGAAGAAAGCGGGATCCCACACGTCGTCGTCCGTGGGAGCGACGTTCCAGTCGCCGACCAGGGCGATCTGCGCGTCGGGATCCTGCTTGAGCCAGCCCTCCGCGTCGTCGCGCAGCTTGGCCAGCCAATCCAGCTTGTAGGCGTAATGCGGGTCTTCCAGCTCACGGCCGTTGGGGACGTACAGGCTCCACACCCGCACACCGCCGCAGGTGGCACCGATCGCACGTGCCTCGCGGACCGGGTCTGCCTCGGGATCCTTGTCGAATCCGGGCTGATCCTCGAATCCGATCTGCACGTCGTCCAAGCCGACGCGGGAAGCGATGGCGACACCGTTCCACTGGCTCAACCCGACGTGGGCGACCTCGTAGCCGATCTCCTTGAAGCGTTCGTACGGAAACTGCTCGTCCTTGCACTTGGTTTCCTGCATTGCCAGGACGTCGACGTCGGATCGACCGAGCCAGTCGATGATCCTGTCGGTACGGGCACGGACGGAGTTGACGTTCCAGGTAGCGATGCGCACGAGGGCAAGCCTAGCGTCAGCCGCCGACAGGATCGGTGGCGTATCGGTAGCGGTGGTGTTCGACGAATCCGAGCCGCTCGTAGAGCGCGATCGCCGCGGAGTTGTCCGCCGAAACCTGGAGGTACGCGTGCGTCGCACCGTTCTCACGACCCCAGGAGAGTAGATCTCCGCAGATCAGCGACCCGATTCCGTGACGACGGTGTTCAGGGGCGACGTGAATGCCGGTCAGTCCTACCCAGCGTTTGTGGTCGGGTGCCTCGGTGAGCGCAGCGCGCCCGATGGCAAGCGTGGTGTCGGTGTTTCCGATCGCGCCGAAAGTTGCAGTGCCCACGACAGCCGTGAGGACCGCCTCGACGTACGCCGGATCGCCGTGGGCGTCGTACATCGACAGCCAGTTGTGGTCGGGGCGGTCGGCGAACGAGGTGACCGGAGGACCGAGCGGCAGCGTGACATTGTCCAGATCGGCGGCCATCACGATGGTTTCCTTCTTGCTGGTCCACCCGTCCGGAACGGTGCCGAGTCGATCGGGGAGAAGCAGCAGGGTTGGCAGGCCGCGGTCACCGAACCACTGGCGTATCCGCTCGATGGTGCTCGCTTCGAAGCCGGCAACCGCCCCCGCACCACCGAGCGGCAAAGCCGAATTGGCGCGGCCGGTGACACCGTGACCGGCGCGCAGCAACCAACCGTCGATCCACGCCTGCTCGACCCCCGGCCACGCCGCCGCAGCAGCCGTTTCGAGGTTTCGAATCTCGCCGATGCGAATCGGGCGGGCCGAGAGACTCTTGAGCGCGATCACCTGATCGGCGGAGACCTGGACCAGCCGACCGTCGCCGGCGCGAACGGCGATGGGATCGGCGCCCTCGAGGATGCCGATGACGTCGGTCATGGGATGCGAATAGCCGGGTGGGAGCTTGTATCGCAAAACCACCCGGCTACCGATCGAAATGTTGCCGTTCAGAGCAGAATTCTCAGTCTTCGTAATCGTCGTCGTCGTGACCGAACGGATCGTCGACGGTCCCCGGCGTCCAGGTCAGACCGGGCTTGCCCCAACCGGAACGCTTGATGATCTTCTTGGCAGCGCGCGCGTTGCGGCCGATCAGTACGTCCGTGTAGAGGAAACCGTCGAGATGCCCGGTCTCGTGCTGGAGCATCCGTGCGAAGAATCCGGTGCCCTCGACCTCGATCGGGTTGCCGTCGGCGTCGGTGCCGGTGACCTTCGCCCAATCGGCGCGACCCGTCGGGAACTGCTCGCCGGGAACGGACAGGCAACCCTCGAAGTCTTCGTCCGGGTCGGGCATCGTCTGGGGGATTTCGGACGTCTCGAGTACCGGGTTCACGACGACGCCGCGTCGACGCTCGCTGCTGCGGTCGTCACCGGGGCAGTCGTAGACGAAGACTCGCAGTGGAACACCGACCTGATTGGCCGCCAGACCGACGCCGTTGGCAGCGTCCATCGTCTCGTACATGTCTGCGATCAGTTCGGCGATCTCGGCCGGGGACTGAGTGACCGGCTCTGTCGCCTTGTGCAGTACCGGGTCGCCGACGATTCGGATGGGGAGGATAGCCATGCGGACAAGGATAGTGCGGCGCGCCCGCGTAGTTATCACGGCCCGCACACTCGATCATGGTTCAATGGTTGCTGAAGAACAGCGATGTAATTCGTTGCTCGGTCGGAACGTGGGCCGCGGGGGAAATTGTGAGTTACCTTCGGGCCAGGGGACCGGGAAACTCACGGCCGCGAGAATATCGGTCGGAAAAGAACACCGGGCATACGAGTCTCGCTGACGCCGAGCACAGCAGTCGAGGAGTGACATGGACGGCGCAACCGCGCGTAGTCGGAACCAGTCCGAAGGCACTGGCGCCGACGATTCGGTAGTAGATACAGCAGGCATGCACGAGGTGGGCGAAGACGGCCTCACCCGCCGGGAGCACGACATCCTCTCCTTCGAGCGCCAGTGGTGGAAGTACGCCGGTGCGAAGGAAGAAGCCATCAAGGAGTTGTTCGACATGTCGGCAACCCGCTACTACCAGGTTCTCAACGCCTTGGTCGATCGCCCCGAATCCTTGGCGGCTGATCCCATGCTGGTCAAGCGCCTGCGTCGTCTGCGTGCCAGCCGTCAGAAGGCCAGGGCCGCCCGTCGCCTCGGCTTCGAGGTCACCTGAATCACGCGTACATATGATCGGGCTGTCCACGCACTGGCGATAAGGTCGACATCGTGAGTACCCCGAAAGAGCAGCCGTCCGGACCTCCGCTTCGCGCAATCGCCATGGTGTTGATCGCGTTGGCGATCGTGTTCATCGGTCTCGGAGCAGCCTCACTGGGTGGATCGAGCGACGGTGGATCGGGCGACGAGAACACCGCAGCAGAGCAGACCGAATCCTCGGCGCCTGCCACGACGAGCGCCCCCGCGCCGGCACCTGCCACTTCCAAGCCGGCAGCGACGACGCAACCCGCTTCGGGCGATACCACCACCACGTCGCGACCCTCGGGAACCGCGACGACCACGACTTCCAGCTCCGCGAGCGGCACCGACACGTCGAATGTCAGCGTTCGAGTTCTCAACAACAGCACCGTCTCCGGTCTGGCAGCAGGCACCGCCGAGGAATTGACGGCAGCAGGTTGGAACGTCGAGGAGACGGGTAACTACAGCGAGGGCACCGTCAGTACGACGACGGTGTATTACGGATCGTCCGCGGCGGAGAAGGCAGCGGCGCAGAAGATCGCGGCTGAACTCGGAGTCTCCGCAGAGCCTCGATTCGCCGGCATCGCGAACGCGTCACCTGGCGTGATCGTGATCGTGACCTCCAACTGACCGGTCGTGAAGGTGGAACTGACCCGTCGGTTCCAGCTACTACACGCGCCGTTATGATCAGAAGCACTTTCTCGCCACCTCAAAGGAGCGGTTCGATGGCCCCCAGCAGCACCCGGCGTATGTCCTGGCGCGTCGTTGCCCCTGTAGTCGCGATTGCCGCTTTCGGCTTGACCGCTTGCAGTAACAGCGAAGAGCCCAGCAGCGTCCCCGGCACGACTCCTCCGGTGTGGACCGGTGCAGCCGATCCCAGCGCGCACGAAAGCGCGGGCGGCCACGGTTCCGAGACGGCTCACGCCGGCGCTTCTGCCGAAACGGTCACCGCAACGCTGAACGGCACCGACGGCGCCAAGGTCGGAACGGTCACGTTCGCGCAGGAAGGTAGCGACGTCAAGGTCACCCTCGACGCCAAGGGCCTCACCCCCGGCTTCCACGGATTCCACGTCCACCAGGTCGCCAAGTGCGAGACCAATTCCGTTGCCCCCAGCGGCGGAGAGCCGGGTAACTTCCTCTCGGCAGGCGGACACTTCCAGGCCGAGGGTCACACGGGCCACCCGGCGAGCGGCGACCTCACTTCGGTTCAGGTCCTCGAAGACGGCACCGCCACGCTGGTCACCACCACCGATGCATTCACCGTCGACGAACTGGTCGCAAACGGTGGAACATCCGTCATGATCCACGCCGGAGCGGACAACTTCGGCAACATCCCGACGCGTTACGCGCCGGCACCGGACCAGCAGACCCTCGACACCGGTGACGCAGGCGGACGCGTTGCTTGCGGTGTCATCACCAAGAGCTGACAAACTCACCTGAGTTTTGCATCACTTCCGGCGACTACCACGCAGTAGCCAGCACGGTGTTTTTACCGACACTGTGATTGGATTCTCTGCGTGGTAGTTCCATTTCCAGGTTCGCCGCGCCCGACGCTGGGCGTGGAGTGGGAGATCGCGCTGGTCGATCGCAAGACCAGAGATCTCTCCAACACAGCAGCCGAGGTGTTTTCGGCGGTCGAAGAGCTTGCCGGCTCCGAAACCCCGCACATCACCAAGGAACTACTGCGTAATACCGTCGAACTCGTCACGGGTATTCATTCGACGGTCGGCGAGGCGATGAGTGATCTCGACAGGTCACTGGATCTGCTGCGTCGCGCCGCGAATCCGCTCGGCGTCGACCTCATCAGCGCGGGCACGCACCCGTTCGCGCAATGGTCGACTCAGTTGGTCACCCGGACGCCCGACTACGACGAGCTCATCGAACGCACGCAGTGGTGGGGTCGGCAAATGCTGATCTGGGGCGTGCACGTTCACGTGGGTGTCTCGTCCGCGGACCGCGTTTTCCCGATCATCAACGCACTGCTGCAGCGTTATCCGCACCTGTTGGCGCTGTCGGCGTCCTCGCCGATGTGGGCCGGTGTGGACACCGGCTATGCGTCCAATCGCGCGTTGATGTTCCAGCAGCTGCCAACCGCCGGCCTTCCGTACCAGTTCGAGAACTGGGCCGAATACGAGTCGTTCATCGACGACCAGATGAAGACCGGTGTGATCACCAAGATCGGTGGCATGCACTGGGACATCCGTCCCGCGCCGAAGTGGGGAACCATCGAGGTCCGGGTGTTCGACGGCGTCTCGACGCGCGCCGAACTGGGTGCCCTCGTTGCTCTGGTCCACTGCCTCATCGTCGATCTGGACCGCAGACTGAGCGCCGGTGAGACTCTGCCGAACATGCAGCCGTGGCACGTCAAGGAAAACAAGTGGCGCGCAGCGAGATACGGACTGGACGCCGAGATCATCCTCGACTCCGACGCAAACGAGTGCCTCGTCACTGACGATCTGGATCGCCTGCTCGACGACTTGGCGCCGATCGCGGTCTCGCTCGGCTGCGCGGACGAGTTGGCGTCGGTGGCGGACATTCCCCGTCGCGGCGCGTCCTACCAGCGGCAACGTCGTGTCGCGGAAGCGACGGGCGGCGATCTGGTTGCGGTCGTCGACGCCTTGGTCGCAGAGTTGGGCACCTAGCAGGTTCACAGTGCGAAGGGCTGTTTCGCGGACTGGAAATCCGGGCATACCAACCGTTTGTCCAGTGGGTGTCCATATTCAGTTCACACGCCGTTTACTATTGTCCGGTGTTGATAGACAGTTGGTCCCAACGAGGGGGCGCACCCGGACAGTCGGACCGTTCGTGGTCGAGTTCTCACCGACTCCTTCTGATCGGCACAGCAGCATTGACCGTGCTGGTCCTGGGCGTGCAGGCGTTCGCGTCGTACAAGGGCTATCTCGGTCCGGTGGAAAGCCTGTTCGGTGACTACTTCCTCGTTCCCCGCTCCGCGACCATGCCTTGGGTGGGCCTCGCTCTCGCGCTCGTCGGACTGAACAACAAAGAACGCATCTACGCGGTATCCGCGGCCGTCGTGATCGACGTGGTCGTCGGCGCGATCCGCTGGTTCTCGGGTGGACCGCTGACGATGGGCACCGGCGGCACCTGGGTGCTGACGGCCATCGCGGTGTACGCGGTGTGGAAGTTGTCCGGTGAGCGTCGACTCAGCGTTCTGCACGGCGTCGCGCTGGGCGAGTTGCTCATCATCGCGGCCAAGGTTGCCGAGACGTGGCTGGAGATCACCATTCTCGTCGGCACCGACGTGTGGGACGAGTACGTCTTTCTCGCCGACCAGGCTCTCGGGAATCCGTCGTGGGTGATGGGCCAGATCGTCGACGCCATGGGCCCCGTCGGTGCAGCAGCCCTCGACTGGATCTACGTCGAACTACCCGTCGCAGTGATCGTGGTTGCTCTCTACCAAGTACGCAAGGGTTGGCCGTCGCATCACCTGCTGCGAACGTTCCTGCTCATCGGGCTGATCGGTCCGATCTTCTACGTCCTGTTCCCGGTGGTCGGTCCGGTGTTCGCCTTCGGTCCGCGTGGGTTCGGATTCCAGATCGGTGACTACTGGCCGAACATCGTGCCCAACTTCGACTTCGCATCACCGTCGTCGCTGCCGTTCGACGACGCCGCACCGCGAAACTGCATGCCGAGCCTGCACACCGCGTGGGCAGTCGCGCTGTTCATCCACTCGCGCAGCGGACCGTGGTGGATTCGCAGCCTGGGATCGTTCTGGCTCGTTGCGACCCTGACCGCGACGCTCGGCTTCGGATTCCACTACGGCGTCGACCTCATTGCCGGTGCCGTCCTGTGCTTGACCCTCGATGCGGCGCTACGGGATCCGGAGCGCGGCTGGGGTTGGTTCCGAGTGCGTCTGTTGATCGGTGGCTCGGCACTCCTGGCGGGATTGTTGCTCTCGTACCGGTTCGCTGCGGTGCAGATGGCCGAGTACCCGGCGATCTTCGGGCCGCTGCTGATGGCTGTCCTGGTTCTGATGTCGGTGGCGTACTTCGCCACCTTCTTCGCCCGCCCCGGCACTGCTCTTGCGGTGTGGGGCGAGCGCGACGGCGAGTGGGATGCCGTTACAGGAGAGAGTCCGGGTCTTCCAGCTCGTTGATCTTCATGAGGTCGTCCTCTTCGCGCTGTTCGCGGTAGGCGACTCGGCCGACGCTGTGCGCGATCACGGGCGCCGTCAGCAGCGTGAAGATGCCCACCAGGACCAACATCCAGATGTCGACGCTCCCACGAAGCAGGAACACGGCGCCCATCAGGACCAAGATCAGTCCGACCACCTGAGGTTTCGTGGCCGCGTGCATACGACGCAGAGTGTCGGGGAAGCGAACGATTCCCACCGCGGCGGTCAGCGCGAGCAGCGCGCCGAGGAAGATGGAGATGGCCCCGATCGTGTCGAGGATGTTGCCGATCACTGGTCACTCACCCGGAAGCGCGCGACGGACACCGAACCGATGAAGCCGACCAGCGCCAGCGCGACGATCGCGGGAACGATAGTGGTGTCTTTGCTGTACGCGGCCCAGACCGCGAGTCCACACATCGAGACCGCGATGATCGTGTCCAGGGCGACGAGGCGGTCGAGTGAGCTCGGACCGTCGAGCAATCGGAATGTGGTCAGTACGGCGGCGATCAGCAGAATCACTCCGGAAATGATCAAGATCGTGGTGATGAACCCGTTCATGGTTGGTCCTCCTGCCGGGGTGCATCGAATTCGTAGTCGCGCTGGTGCCACGGGCTGGGTTGCCAGTCCGAATCACGTTCGAACGACGCGATGAACAACCGCTCGAGGTCCTCCACCGAGCGGTAGAACGCGCTGACGGCTTTCTGCGAGCCGACGTCGAGCACATGGACGTAGACGATGCGTCGGTTCTGGTCGATCTCGAGAACCATCGTGCCCGGGATCAGATTCAGAACGTCGATGCACAGCGTGAGAACCAGGTCGGACTTGATCCCGAGTTGGTACCGCAGAACTCCGGTGACCGGCGGCGGCGACGGACGGATCGCCAGCCACGCGACCTGGATACTCGACTGGATCGCGTAGTACACGATCATCCACAACAGACGCAGAATCGACAGCAGATGTACCCGACCCTCGACCGGTACGCGGGGGAGGGGAAGCAGGACCATGATGATCAGGCCGACGGCGAGTCCGCCGAAGATGTTGCCGAAACTGATGTTGCCCCACAACAGGATCCATACGACCATCAGCCACAGCAGGATCCCGACGCGGAGTACCTGTTCGCGTTTCATCGCGGAGCCTCCTCGGTGTTCGGGACATCGGTGTTCGGGGCCTCGGTATTCGGAACGGCTGCAGGGTCGTCTGCAGCGACGGGAGCTTCGTCGACCGGCACGGGCCGGTGGTTGCCGAGAACCGCGTCGATGTAGATGGACCGGTCCTGCAGGTCCTTCGCCGCTCTGTCGCTGATGTCGATGATCCGGCCCGCGAACACCGTCAGTGCCAGACCGACGATGACAAGTCCGACCGTCGGAATCAGCATGAAGAGCGGAATCTTGCCGACATCCTCGCGGTCGACGAACGCGATGTCCTCTTCGGACTCGTCGATCAACGCTGACGGGCTGACGTCGGCGAGGTCACCTTCGGGCGCGTCGGCCCGGGCTCGCCAGAAAGCCTTGGTCCACACGCGGGCGACGGCGTAGAGCGTCAGCAAGCTGGTGATCGTGCCGCCGGCAACGAGGATCCAAGCCAACGCGCTGGCGTCGGCCGCACCGGCCTGAAGGAGCGCGACCTTGCCGATGAAGCCCGAGAACGGCGGGATACCACCGAGATTCAGCGCCGGGATCAGGAAGACGATCGCGAGGATCGGGCTGGCCGCCGCCAGACCGCCGAGACGGCGCAGCGACGACGACCCGGCTTGTCGTTCGATCAGACCCACGACGAGGAAGAGCGTCGTCTGCACGATGATGTGGTGGGCGACGTAGTAGATCGCGCCGGACAGCCCGGACGTCGTGGACAGTGCGATACCGAAGATCATGTAACCGATATGGCTGACCAGTGTGAACGAGAGCAGACGTTTGATGTCGCTCTGCGCGATGGCACCCATGATGCCGACCACCATCGTGAGCAGGCCGCACACCATCAGTACGTTGTCGAGTTCCCCTTGCGGGAACAGCAGTGAGTGTGCGCGGATGATCGCGTACACACCGACCTTGGTGAGCAACCCGGCGAAGACGGCGGTGATCGGTGCGGGCGCGGTCGGATACGAGTCCGGTAGCCACGCGGACAGCGGGAAGACCGCGGCCTTGATGCCAAACGCCACGAGCAGGACAGCGAAGATGGCGGTTCGTGTGCCCGGCGGAATGTTGTCGAAGCGCAGGGCCATGTCGGCCATGTTGAGGGTGCCGGTCGCCGCGTAGGCGAAAGCGATGCCCGCCAGGAAGATCAGCGAGGACACCATCGAGACCATCACGTACGAGACACCGGCCCGGACGCGGTCGGCGCTGGCACCGAGCGTCAGGAGCACGAAACTCGCGGCGAGCAGAACCTCGAACCCGACGTACAGGTTGAAGAGGTCACCGGCGAGGAACGCGTTGGAGATACCGGCGGTCAATGCGAGATAGGTCGGCAGGAAGATCGAGACCGGCTGGGCCTCGCTGCCGTCGCGGATACCCTGACCGATCGCGTAGATCATGACGGCGAGCAACACCACCGACGAGACCACGAGCATCATCGCCGAGAGACGGTCGACCACGAGTGTGATGCCGATGGGGGAGTCCCAGCCGCCGACCTGAACGGCCGTCGTACCGTCGCGGTCGGCGAGGTAGAGCAGCAAGCCCGACACCGCGACGACTCCGACGAGCGCGATCAGTGTGATCACGCGCTGGAAACGAGGACGTCGGCCGACGACCAGCGTCGCAGCTGCGGCCAGCATCGGGATCAAGACGGGCAGGGGCGCAAGGGCTCCCATCAGGTTGTCCGAGATGGTCATGCGCCTCCACCTCCCTCGATCTTGGTCTGGCGAGCGTCTTTGCGCCGCTTCTCGGATTCCTTCTTACGAGCAAGGTCGGTGGCCCAGTCGGGTACCGGTTCGTCCTCGAAGTCGCCGTCGTGGAGGTCGTCGTAGCATTCGATGTCCTCGAGGTTGACCAGTTGTTCGAGGGGAATAGGGTTGCCGTCCTTGTCGAATGCGTCGCCGCCGATGCTCGGGGCACCGGTGACCGGGTCGTCGGAGCGGTCGTGGTCGGGAGCGTCGGCAGGCAGGCGACGCTTGAGAACCTTGGTGTCCTCGGGATCGTCCTCGACGGCGTCGGCGGTGTTGATCTTGTAAGACCGGTACGCCAGTGCCAGAACGAAGCCGGCGATACCCATCGTGATCACGATCGCCGTCAGGATCATGCCCTGGGCGAGCGGATCCGCTATTTCCTCGTGGACCGAATCTCGGCCGACGATGGGCGGATTCCCGTCCGATCCACCGACGGTCAGGATCAAGAGGTTGATGGCGTTGCCGAATAGAAGTAGACCGAGCAGCATCCGAGTGATGCTTCGTTCGATCAGCAGGTAGACACCGGCCGACGTGAGGACGCCGATCAGGATCAGCATTCCGATGTTTGCGCTCATGGTGCTTTCACCTCGATTTCTGCGTCGAGGCGGGCGCCGAGACTTCGGAGTACGTCCAGGACCAGGCCGACCACGATGAGGTAGACGCCCAGGTCGAAGAACAGTGCGGTGACCAGTTTGACGTGGCCGATGAGCGGGAGTGTGAACTCGAAGACGGCGGACGAGAGCGCCGGGGCGCCGAGGAACAGCGACACCAGGGCGGTGCCCGCGGCCAGCGCCAAACCGAGGCCGAGAATCTTGCCCGCGTCGATGGGTACGGCTTCACCGAGTTCGTAGCGTCCACCGGCGAGGTACCGAAGTACCAGCGCCAGGCCCGCCGTCAGGCCTCCAGCGAAACCGCCACCGGGGGCATTGTGACCGGAGAAGAAGAAGTAGATCGACAACACCATGATGGTCGGGAAGATCAACCTCGTGGTGACCTCGAGAACCAGCGAACGGTGTCTAGGATCGATGAGGTCTCCGCCGCGCAACCACGTCGTGTCCGAGTTGGCCGCTGCCTTGTCGACGATGACGGAGGGGGCGTCCGCGACGCGCGGCGCGATACCGAACCGGCGGTTGCGGAAGACGAGGCTGGCGACGCCAGTTGCCGCGACAAGCAGCACCGAGATCTCACCGAGGGTGTCCCATGCGCGGATGTCGACGAGTAGGACATTGACGACGTTCTTGCCGTTGCCCAGGTCGTAGGCCGCGTCGGGAAGCAGCTCGTAGATCGGACGAGTGTTTCGGGCATTGGTCGCGAAGGCCGCGATGGTGGTGACGGTGATACCGACGGCGACGGCGAGTGCGGCACGCGGCCACTTGAAGCCGATCGCCTTGCTCTCGTCGACTTCGGCGGGGAACTTCCGGAGCACGAGCACGAAGATCACCAGTGTCAGTGTCTCGACGAGGAACTGGGTCAGCGCGAGGTCGGGTGCGCCGTGCAGCGCGAACAACACGCCGCAGCCGTAGCCGGTGAGTCCGACGAGGATGACGCTGGCGAGTCGGTTGCGCATCAGCGTCGCGGCGATGGCGGCCGAGATCATCATCAGCGCGATCGTGAACTGGATGGGTGAATCCCACATCCGAAGGTCGACTCCGCCGCCATCGGTGTCGATGATCAGCAGGAACAGTGGCACAACGACCAGCGTCGCGAGAATCGTCGACTGTGTGCGAGGGAGCGAACCACGCTGAGTGGCGCCGGTCAGGCGCATCGAGATCGTGTCCATGCCGCGCAGGGTCGCGTCGTAGATACGGTCGGCGTTGCCGAGCGGCGGGTGCTCGAAGTGCAGGCGGCTGATCTGACGCTGCGCGATGTAGAGCGCGATACCGCCGGCGATGACGATGCAGGTGAGCAGCAGCGGAGTGTTGAATCCGTGCCACAGCGCGAGGTGGTAGTCGGCGTGCGGTCCGGGGGCCAGTGTGGTCGAGTACGGCGTCAGCAACTTCTCGAGCTGGGGCGAGAGAATGCCGGCGGCCAGACCGAGAACAGCGAGCAGGCCGGGCGCGAACAGGAACAGCCAACCCGGCTTGTGCATCTTGCTCACGGCTGGGCTGGGCTTGCTCAGGGTCTTACGTCCGAAGGCGCCCCAGATGAAGCGGACGCTGTAGCCGACGGTGAGGATCGAGCCCAACACGATCACCGTGACGACGGCGATGGACGACCAGTGGCCGAGCGCGTTCGTTTCGAGCACCGATTCGAGTGCGGCTTCCTTGCCTACGAATCCGAGTAGCGGTGGCAGACCGGCCATGCTGGCGGCAGCGAGGCTCGCGATGATCGCGAGAGCGGGTGCCGCTTTACCCAGGTGAGCAAGTTTGCGCAGGTCACGGGTACCGGTCGTGTGATCGATGATGCCAACGACCATGAAGAGTGCGGCCTTGAACATCGCGTGCGCCACGACCATCGTCATGCCGGCCAGGGCGGCGTCACGCGTGCCGATGCCGACCAGGACCATCATGAAGCCGAGTTGGCTGACCGTTCCGAAGGCGAGGACGAGTTTGAGGTCGTACGCGCGCATGGCTCGCCAACCGGCGAGGATCATCGACAGCAGACCCAAACTGATGATGGTGATGCGCCACGGCGGCGAATCGGCGTACCCGGGAGCCAGGCGCGCGACGAGGTAGATACCGGCCTTGACCATTGCAGCAGCGTGAAGATAACCGCTGACAGGGGTTGGCGCGGCCATCGCACCTGGCAGCCAGAAGTGCAGGGGCACGATTGCCGATTTGGAGAGCGCACCGATCAGGATCAGGACGATCGCGACAGACGGGAGCCACCCCGTCGGCGGGTTCGCGACCAGTTCGGACAGGTTGTAGCTGCCGCCGACCTGGCCGAGGATGATCATGCCGACCAGCATCGCCAGACCACCGGCGGTGGTGACCAGCAGTGCCTGGGTCGCGGCGCGGCGGCTGGTGGCGCGTTCGGCGTAGTGACCCACGAGCAGGAACGACAAGACCGTCGTCAGTTCCCAGAACACGTAGAGAAGCAGCATGTTGTCGCTGGTCACGAGTCCGAACATGGCACCCGCGAAGGCGACCATCTCGGCGGCGAAGATGCCGAGTCGAGGTTCGTCGTCGGTGAAGTAGCGGGCGCAGTAGATCAGGATCAGCGTGCCGACGCCCAGGACGAGCACGGCCATGATGGCGGAAAGCGCGTCGAACCTGAAGTCGATGTCCATCGACAGGCCGGGAACCCAGGTGATGTGCAGTGTCTCGACGGTGCCCCATTTGTCGATGACCCAGCCGAGGCCGGCGAGGGGGACTATCGCGAGGGGGAAGAAGCCGTTTCGCCCTAACCTGCGCACCACAAGCGGAGCCAAGAGGGCGGCAACGGCATGGGCAAGCAAGATAGCGAGCAAAAGGCACTCCGTCGTGTTGTCAGCGGGCGGCGGGGTGTCCGAACAAAATCGAACCTATCGGATTAACGAGACAATTCACCTTGTCGGAGAGGTTGTCTTTGCGTACATATTACCGGGCGTGGCAGTTTCGATGTGCAGCGAGTCGATTCGGACATCATCGGCACTCGCTGATACACGTAGGTTGGACGACGTGAATTCGTCGACACCCACCACGATCATCCGTACCGCTGCCCTTGCACACATTCGTGACCGCAAGCTGATCCAGACCCGCTCCGTAGGCAAGACCGCGTTCTACATGGCCGGCGGAAAGATCGACCCGGGTGAGACGCCCGAGCAGGCGTTGCACCGCGAAATTCGGGAGGAACTCGACGTCGATCTGGTCGACGGGACGGTCACGTTCCTCGACGTCTTCGAGGCTCACGCTTTCGGACATTCCGCGGACACGGGCCTGCACATGAGTTGCTATCTGGCGGAGATGGCCGGAGACCCGCACCCGACCAGCGAGATCGCCGAGTTCCGCTACTTCACGCTCGCCGAGTACGCAGCGATGGACGAGGTGGCGCCCGGATCACTCAAAGTGTTCCATCGCCTGGCGTCGATGGATCTGATCGACTGATCGG
Source organism: Rhodococcus sp. no. 34 (assembly GCF_054589475.1). Classification (NCBI taxonomy): domain Bacteria; kingdom Bacillati; phylum Actinomycetota; class Actinomycetes; order Mycobacteriales; family Nocardiaceae; genus Rhodococcus; species Rhodococcus sp. no. 34. The sequence goes on along the minus strand of NZ_BAAILK010000041.1, from coordinate 466,299 downwards.
CGGAGGAACGGATCGATTGATCCGCCCCAATCGGAGACTCACGTAGGCGCAGACGGCCACGATGATCAACGCCACGGCGTCGAGTATCAGAATGTCGGTCGAGATTTCGAACGGGCCGACCGTCGTGATGCCGTTGAAGGGCTTGTTATCGTCCAGCGGCGTGTACGCCGTCCATCCGTAGTCGAACTGTGGATAGACGAGCAGGGCCAGCGCCGTCGGGCCGAAGATGACACCGAGTCCGACGAGTGCTCGCGACGCTCCGGTCCGCGGTGGCTCTCGGTACATCGCGCTGGCGATCGCGTATGTGACGACCGCAGCGGTGAAGGCGACAAGAAGATCGCTGATCGTGAGAACGTCACCGATCTTCGGCGACGGCGACGTGGCGTAGCTGACGATCCCGGCGACCGTGACCGTCAGGAGCAATCCGTAGCCGACGACTCGCGAGGGAGCGATCGCGCCGATCGCTGCCGCGGCGACGATGACGAGTCCGATCACGACGGCGGTGGAGGCGGGGGTTTTCGACCATTCCATGGCTTCGGTTGCGGGACGGTTCGCCGAGACCGCCGCCAGAGTTGCGACGGCAGCGGTACACATCAGCAGGATTCGACTGCCGTCGCCCAGCACCCGCGCGCAGATCACCGTGATCACCAGCGCGACGAGTAGTAGAGGCACCGCCGCCGTGACGGTGGTGATCTCGAACCACCAATTCGCAGCGACCCCGAAGAGAGTGAGCACCGCCGCGATAGTCACCGGTCGAACGGCCATCCGTTCCTTGGGGTGGTCCTTGTCGAAGTCGTGGAACCAGAACGCGGCGACGCAGGCGGCGGCCAAAGCGAGCGCGAGCAGTGTTGCCCCCAACACTGGTGGTTGAAACTGGTTGGTGTTGTCGGCGATGTAGTCCGCGTACCGCCGAGGTATAGCGTCTTCGTCGAGGAGTGAATCCGAGACATGCACGGCAACAATCGTTCCCGCGACGGAAGCGGCTCGGACCCGGGGAGCGGCAGCAACCGTGACCGCGCCGACAGCGACTCCCGCACCGACGGGTGAGAGTGCCTCGAAGTTGTGATCGTAGAGCCCGGGCAGTTCGAGTAGGAGTCCACCGAAGACCGTCATGGCCGCGGTCCGCAACCGGCAGCGGGCCATCATCGCGGCTGTCCCGACCGCGACGACAGCCAAGACGCCGGCGCCGATGGTCGAGATGGACCAGAATCGGTCGCCCGTCGAAATCGACGTCGACTGGCTGTTCACGAACGGTGCCAAGGCGACGACGGTGACGACGAATGCCGTCACACCACTCAGCGCGACGAGCAGCGTCCTGCGGGCGATGGGCACTGCTCCAAAATAGTCAATCCGGTACCAGTTGCACCGCAATAGCAGGTCTCAGTCCGGTGACGGTGTGTCAGTCGACTGGCTCCGGTTCGATCCGAGATTCCGTGGTGTCGACGGGTGGATGGGATCGTCGGAGGATCGCTGCACCGCAGAAGCCGATGATCAAGGCGAAGAGGATTGCAGCGCCGACGGTCTGAGGGGTGACGTAGTCGATGGTGATGCCTATTCCGCGTCCGAATAGTCCTCCGTTGGCGCTGACGTGCGCCGGGATGGGAAGTTCCATCAATCGCTGAATGTCTGCCGCTGTCAACTCTGGCGGCGCGGTGAGCTGATCGGTGAGAATGGCGATCGACGAGAAGGTCATTGCGGCAAAGGGAATGGCGAGTCCGAGTGTGGCGTCGACCAGGCTGCCGGGAGCCAGGGCACCGAACAGCAATCCGGCGGCGAGACCCAGCGAGGCGATCTTCAGTGCGATTGACCAGACACCGTGCGCGGAGTCGAAGGGCAGTAGTTCTGACAGCGGTACCGCAACGAGAACGGCGATGGGAACGAGGTTTGGCACCTGCTTGTGCAGTCGCAATCCGACGGCGACCGGCAGGGCTGCGAAAAGCACCAGTACCCAGGGGGACTTCAGGTCTCCCCAGTGGCCGGAACCCTTCGCGATGTCGACGAACAGCGGAGCCGACGCAGCGGCCAGAGCGGTTGCGGCCCAGAGGAACTTGCCACCAGCACCGGAGGTGTCGCCGAGACGGTAGGCGGCGATCCATGTCAACGCGAGCGCAGCGCCCGCTGCCAAGACCATGACGATCCAGGCAGTTGCCTCGGACGCGTACTGCTGGCGATCGATCACGGCGCCGAGCACTCGATGCCCGATCGCCAGCGCGGCGATCACCACGAGCGCGATGCGGATTTCGCCCGCGTCGGGCTTGCGGATCCGGAAGCCGGATTGCGCGGTCACTGCACAGGCGATTGCTGCTGCGGCCGTGGTGCCGATCAGCCACCACGACGGCTCACCTACCGAAGACGTACTCATCCGGCCCGTCCCGCCGGCGAACGTGCGAACCGCGAGGAAGGCGGCAAGCACGCCGAGGAGGGTGGCGTTCTTCGTGGCGGTGCGATCCCAACTGACGGCAACCACACAACCCAGAATCGCACCGGCTGCAACACTTTTGACGATGATCACGGCGATCAGCAGGTCCAGTGACGCAACCTCGGGCACGACTGCCCGAATGATCGCGATGACGGCGACCCCGACGGTGATCGCGATCCAGGCTGCCCGACGGGAGCCGCGACGCTGTGAGAGGGCGCATGCAAGCACGGCAACCACGGCGCCGAGCCCGACAGCGGTGGGTCCACTGCTGATCCAGCGATCTACTTCCGACGGAGAGGCCACGATGGCCCAGTCACGGAGAACCGGATTGGTCAGGGCCAGCGCAGCGAGTATCCCGGACAGGAGCGCAGCGACGGTGGTGAGGATCGCTCGAAGATCGAGTGGCATCGGGCCAACCTATCGCGGCGCCGCGACATCGGTCGTGGGCGGCGTGAGTGCCGGAAACCAGATGTCGGTGAGAACGTCTGCTGCGACGTCCGCACCCGCGGTGATCGCGCCCTGTTCCGCCCAGCGAATGAAGAAGCGCTCGACCTGTGTCAGCAGGAGCTCGACCCGGAGTTTCGCCTCGTCGTGTCGATTCTGCGGCCAGCGTGCCAGGTACGACGGCATCGCGTTGGGCAGTGCGGAGATGCCTTCGCGGGCCAGTGTGCGGAACTCGGGTTCGAGGACCATGGCCTCGTCCCACGCCCGCATCATGTGGTGGTGATCGCGGCACCAGTCGAGAGCGCGGTTGATCCAGCCGGCGAATTCTTCGCGCGAACCGGAATCGAGTACGTGGTCGAGATCCTGGAATATGGCGAGGGTGCTGGATACGACGGTGTTCGAGCCGAGCGCCTTGAGGATGTCGATCTTTCCGGGAAAGTGCAGGTAGAAGGTGGCTCGGCTGCAACCGACCCGGCCGGCGATGTCCTCGACGGTGACAGCCGCGTATCCGCGTTCGGTGAAGAGCGCGCCGGCGGCATCCACGAGGTCTGCGCGGGTTCGCTGCTTCTGCTTCTCTCGCAGCGTCAGTCTGCCGGAGGTATCTGTCATTACCAGGATCCTAGTGCCGCGGGGGCTCTCACGGGTCAGTTGCACGAGACTCTCCGTCTTTCACTTGACAGTCCGTTAGTGAAAGCTACTCTGTGGTGTAGCGCACATTCGACCGATCAGAGGACGCCATGACCATCTCGGACACAACACGCACGCCTGACCTGCCGGCCGGATTCGACGTCACCGATCCTGCTGTCCTCGGGGAGCGGATCCCTTTCGAGGAATTCGCCGAACTGCGTCGCAACGCACCCGTGTGGTGGTGTGAGCAGCCGCCGACGGTCGGTGGATTCCAGGACGAGGGCTACTGGGTGGTCTCGCGTCACGCTGACGTCAAAGAGGTCAGCCAGCGCAGCGATGTGTTCTCGAGCTGGGAGAACACCGCGATCGCGCGTTTCGCCGACGACATGCCACGTGAGGCCGTCGAGATGCTCCGGCATCTTCTGCTCAACAAGGATGCACCGGAGCACACCAAGCTCCGCAAGCTGATTTCGAAGCTGTTCACGCCTCGCGCGATCAACGGCATGCGCGACGAATTGGACCGTCGTGCACGGAGCATCGTCGACACCGCTGTGAGCGAAGGCCCGGGTGACTTCGTGAAGCAGGTTGCCAGCGAGCTGCCGCTCCAAGCGATCGCGGATCTGATCGGTGTACCGCAGGACGATCGGGACAAGCTGTTCAAGTGGTCCAACGAGATGATGGGCTACGACGACCCGGAATACCAGGGTGATCCGGCAGTCGCGTCCACCGAGGTCCTCGGATACGCGTACCAAATGGCAGACGCACGTCGTACCTGCCCGGCAGACGACATCGTCACCACTCTGGTCCAGGCCGACATCGACGGCGACTCCTTGAGCCCGGAGGAGTTCGGGTTCTTCGTGCTCATCCTGGCGGTCGCAGGGAACGAGACCACCCGCAACGCCATCACGCACGGAATGATCGCGTTCCTGGACAACCCCGAGCAGTGGGAGCTGTACAAGAAGGAACGTCCCAAGACGACGGCCGACGAGATCGTCCGTTGGGCGACACCCGTCACCGCCTTCCAGCGCACCGCGCTCGAGGACACGGAATTGGCAGGAGTGTCGATCAAGAAGGGGCAGCGCGTGGTGATGCTGTACAGCTCCGCGAACTTCGACGAGGACGTCTTCGAGAACCCGATGACGTTCGACATCACTCGTAACCCCAATCCGCACTTGGGCTTCGGCGGAACGGGCGCGCACTTCTGCATCGGAGCCAACCTCGCTCGTATGGAGATCGACTTGATGTTCAACGCGATTGCCGACAACGTCCCGGACATCACCAAGATCGGTGATCCGCGCCGTCTGCGCTCGGGTTGGATCAACGGCATCAAGGAGTTCCAGGTCGATTACAAGAGCACAGGCTGCCCGGTCGCTCACTAGAGTCGGTAGGTGAGAGGTACACCCCACGATCTCGAGGAGCCACCGCATGACTTCGATCAACGACAAGGCAACAGCTCTACTGGCGTTGCACCAGCCAGGTAACCCGGTCATTCTCCCGACGGTGTGGGACGCGTGGTCGGCGAATCTTGCGGTGGCTGCAGGTTTTGCAGCCCTGACGGTGGGCAGCCACCCGGTTTCCGATTCCATCGGCAAGCCGGACAACGAGGGCATCACCTTCGACGAACTTCTGCACCGGATCAAGCAGATCACCGGTGCGGTCGACGCCCCGATCTCGGTGGACGTCGAGGGTGGTTACGGGCTCGAGCCGGCAGTTCTCATCGACGGGTTGATCGATGCCGGCGCTGTCGGACTCAACATCGAGGACACCGTTCACAGTGAAGGCGGACGCTTGCGTGAGGCGCAGGAGCACGCCGACTTCGTCGGTGGGCTTCGTCAGGCCGCCGACGCAGCCGGAGTTCACGTTGTCGTCAACGCGCGCACCGACCTGTTCGTGAAGCAGGTCGGTGACGAGTCCGATCGCGTCGATCGCGCCATCGCACGCCTCAAGCTGGCGGCCGACGCCGGCGCCGACGTTCTTTACCCCGTCGGGCGGCATGACGACGCGACCCAGCGCCGCCTGACGTCCGAACTTCCACTTCCGATCAATGCGATCGGAATCCCGGACCAGGACGATCCGGCAAGTTTCGGGCCGCTCGGAGTGGCACGTGTGAGCTTCGGTCCGTTCTTCCAGATGGCATTGGCCAACCGTGCGAACGAGATCTTGGGACGCTGGAAGTAAGAATGCAGACACTGATGTCGCCCGGCCCGCTTCTCGACGATCGCGGACATTTGGTCGAGACGGGTTGGGCCCCATCGGAGATTCGCAAGTATCGACGCTCTGCGATCACCGCTCCCAAGTTCCGGATCAAGGAGTGGGACTACTACTGCGTTCTTACTGCGGATTACGGCATCGCGTTGACCGTCGCCGACAACGGGTACATGGGCTTGCTCGGAGTCTCCTGGCTCGATTTCCGAACACCACACGAGATCACCGAAAACGTGATGCTGCCGTTCCCGATGGGAAGGCTCGGTCTGCCCGAAAGCGCCGACGACGGTGATGTGGTGGTGTCGAAAGGTAAAGCTCGCTTCGAGTTTCGCCATGTGGACGGTGGGCGCCACCTGATCGTCGATTACCCGGCTTTCGACGGTGGGCGAGGCCTTCATGCCGATTTGTTCCTGGCGAGTCCTGCCGATGACCGGATGGTGATCGCCACACCGTTTCCGAAGGCGTCCCGTTCGTTTTACTACAACCAGAAGATCAACTGCCTGCCCGCTGCCGGGACCGTGCGAATCGGGAGCGACGACTTCACATTTCGCTCGGAAGACTCGTTCGGCGTTCTCGATTGGGGCAGGGGAGTCTGGACTTACGACAACACCTGGTACTGGGGTTCTGCATCCGGACTGGTGAACGGCGAGCGGTTCGGATTCAACATCGGTTACGGCTTCGGTGACACTACGGCGGCCAGCGAGAACATCGTGTTTGTCGGAGGGCGGGCCCACAAACTGGACAGGATCGACTTCGGCATCCCGCAGGGAACGTACGACGGCGCTCCGTGGAACTTCTCGAGCAACGATGGTCGCTTCGAGATGACTTTCGAGCCGATCATCGACCGTGCCGCGACTTTCGACGTCGGGGTGCTGCGTTCGATTCAGCATCAGGTGTTCGGAAAGTTCTCCGGCACAGTGATCCTCGACGACGGTACCTCCGTGGTGGTTCGAGATCTCCTCGGATTTGCCGAGGAGGTTCGGAACCGCTGGTAGGCCGTACGTCTCCGCGAAGATGACGGAACGCAGCATGAGCACCGGGGCATGATCGTGCCCCGGTGCTCGCGTCTCGAGTTGTTTCACTTCAGGCGGCTGTCGGTGGGCTGTTCCCGCCGATCGGCTGCTGATACGGATCGATCGACATCGGTGGATAGAACACTGTTTTCCGATCCGGCCCGATCTCCACCCGCCATTCGGTGTGGTGCATCGTCCGATGATGATGACCGCACAACAAGATCAGATTGTCGAGATCTGTTGGGCCACCATCGTTCCAGTGAACAATATGATGAGCATCGCACCACCCCGACGGCGTTCCGCACCCCGGAAACGCACACCCACCATCCCGAACCGCAAGAGCCCGCCGCTGCGGAACCGTCGCCGTTCTCGCTTCCTTACCGCAGTCGAGCGGAACACCATTCTCGTCCAACAAGATCCGGGTGACGGTGCAGTCGCACGCCAACATCCGTGCGGTGTCGATACTGATCGGGCCCACCCAATCCGTCCACGCGAAACCCAGTTCCTCGGTGGACGGCAGGAGGTCTTTCAGAACTTTAAGGTCGGTCATGTCTTTTGCCGACGCGGTGACCGTGATGTGTGGTTTCACTCCGCCTTCGATCGGACCCAACCCCGCTCGCTCGTAACGACGCAACAATTCGCAGAACCCGTCCGCCCGCCGTAGCGCCGGCGTGCGGGTGTCCTTGACGCCGTCCTTCTCCGGCGTCGGCGCAGACAGGCTCGACAACAACGTGATCAACCGGGCCCCGTTCACCGCATCCAAATCACCCTTCACAGTGACCCGCCCGTACAAACCTTTCGACGCGTAGAACTCGTTACGCTCCGAATCCTCACCCACCGGAACCCCGTCCTCACGCTTGCCGTACTGCTTCTCGATCCGCCGAATCGCCGCCCGCACCGCATCACAATCCGCAATATTCTTCGACGCCAACGACAACAAAATCCCGCGAGCCTTGTCCACATCCGCCACGGTCATGTTCTTCGGCGGATGCTGACAAAACGACGCCACCTGCCGCGCCTTCAACGCATCCACCTCACCACGATGAAACGCGTCCGCGACAACAGGTTCGAGCATCAACAACCGCGCCAACCCGACCAACAGACTGCACTCACCGATCTCCAAATTCGTCGAACCATGCAACCACAGCGCGATCGCCCGAAAACCCTTCCCACCGAGAACGTCCCGGGAAAACATCTCCACGATCAACAACACCAACCGCGACTGCAACTCGTGCCGGACACGCACCAGATCCAGAACCTCACCCTTGAGGCCCTCACCATCCAGCTGCCACGCATCCCGACTGTCCATACCGAAAGTCTAATCGAACACACTTTCGATAACCAGAGACAAACCGGACAACTTCGAGAACAGGAAGGCTCGAGACCCGTTGATATGAAACTACTTTCAGTAACTCTCAAAACCGGATCATCGGCCACCGAGCGGCAGAACTCCCCCGCCGACAGGATACGGAGGGAGCGTTCCCACAAGCGTCGGTGTCAATGTGGTCGCAGACGGATCGGCGCGACCCAGCGTAAGTTTCCGAACTTCGGCACCCGTTCCGTTGCTGCCACTTACGAGGAGGTCCGCGCCGGTGGTCGTGCTCGTCGTGGCCACTCCGACACCCGAACCTGGACCGGTGAACGGGTCGAAAGCTGCAACCTCCCGAAACGCCACGTCCGTCGAATGGTGATCTGGACTCTCGAGGTACATCTCGGGTGCACCGTCGAGCCTGGATCCACTCGAAAAGACGCGGATTGATCCTTCTCCTCCGAGCATGCCTGCCACTATCGACTTTGCGCCGCCCTCGGCGCCCGCCACCCAACCCGTCGACAGAGACACCCCGTCGCGGTAGCCCTGATCGAATGCCAAGAACTGTGATGTCGTTGCCGGACCAGCCGTATGACCTGCGTGTTCATCGGAGTCGCCCTGCGCAGCCGCCGTCGGTTCGTACAGGTCGTAGCGGAACGTCTTGATCAACGGCTCCTCGCCCGCGCCGGGTGCTGTCACGATGCTCGCTCGACCGGAGTGACTGTCAACCATTCCGGTTGCGAACGTGACTCCGCTACTCGATCCCGGGTACGGCGAGAACGAACCGAATTCTGCGGGTGCGGAACTTTTGTCCGCCGGAAGGTCGGTGGAGTAGATCTTGACCTGCGACTCCATCCCCGGGCCTGATGCAACGATGATGTTGTCTGCCAGTGCATTTCCGTCGATGTCGACACCGCCGACGTTCACTCCGCCACGAAAACCCACATCGAAGGGGGCGAATCTTGCCAACTCGTCGGTGAACGGCACGCCGCCGACTGCGTTGTACGCCACCACTTCCGGAGCCGAGCCTGCACCTGTTCCAGCGACCAGATCAAGCACCATGTCTCCGTTCACGTCCGCCATCGCAACACTCGGGGTGCCTTCGAACGACGGGAAGGGCGTCACAGCAGTGATCAGTTTGTCGCCGTTGGCATCGAATATCTGCACCTTGGCGGGCACGCCGGCCGAACCAGGTATCGCGACGGCATATGTCGATACCTCGGGAATCACGTTGACAGTCGCCATCAAACCGTTGTCCTCGTGATTGAGTCGGTGGCAGTGAATCACAAAGGTTCCGGTGTACTCGGTGAACTTCGTCCGCAACGTCACCGATGCTGGTTCCAGCGCATTCTCGTTCTCGTCCGTCACCGGCGCCGGCACGTTCACGTTGTCGATTCCCCAGGGCTGAACGCCCGTCGTGGTACCTGCGACGGGATCCACAACTTCCGTTACCTGGAAGTCGTTGACGTGAATATGCATCGGGTGTTCGTCGTTGTTGAGGTTCGTGATCTTCCATTCCTCAACGGAATTCAGTCGCGGTTGAATCAGCGGAATGTTGGGGAACGTGTTGTCGGCGAATTCGTAGGTGAAGGCCTTCGGATCGCTGTTGCTGGCCTTCTCGTTTCCGAACCCACCGGACACTGTGAGATTGCGGGTCACGTCGGGCGTCATCGCTGCGGTATCCACGAACGAGGTGTAGGTATCGAGCTTCTGTCCGAACTCGAAGGGAGTCGTCTTTCCTTCACCCTCGTCTGGCGTCGCACGGATCAACTGCTGAGTCGGGAACGTGAAGAATCCGTCCGCGTAACTGATCACCGACGGGTCGACGGTGACGGTTCCGAGTTCGGCGGGCGGATTGTCGGTACCGTTGTTGGTGTAGAGAATGCCTGGATTGCTCACCGGCTTCGCACCTTCGAGCGGTGGCATCTCCAGCACCAGATCGCCGGACTCCGGCATCGTCACTGCGATTGCGTATCGCGAGGCCGGCGGAATCACCAGCCTGGTTCCGTCCCCGTCCACGGGTGGCCTGACCTCGTCGAACGGGTTTCCGTCCTGCCCTACGATGGCGAACTTCGGATGGGCGCCGGTTGCGGTTTCCGTCAACGTGACCGGCATGTAGGCAAAGTCGCTGATGTTGGCAAGCACCCAGATCTCGGTCTGCCCCGGCTTCAGTTTCAGCGACGGCTGGAACTGACCGTTCACGGTGTACTGCACATCGCGTTGGTTGTCCGGCAGTGAAGGATCGGCCGGTACAGTCGTCGATTCACCCACGAAGCTCTGCAGATTGCCTGGAACGAATTGATTCTGTCCACGATGATTGGCCGGGGACAACGGTCCGGTGTACCAGTTGGTGAAATACTGCGCGCCCTCGGTGGTGTCCGAGAAATTCACCGGAGCAAGGCTCGGACGGTACGTCCCGTCGGCTAGTTCCGTACCGGCGGGTGGCGTCAACGTACTGACGAATTGGGGCCAGTTCGCGTCGTTGAGCTGTCGGCCCTTTCCTTTGCGGTCGAATACGAAGTTGTACTGCAGTGCCATATCGCGAATCGGAACGTCGTTTGCCGTCACGACAGGCAGATTGCCGTCCGGCCGGCCGATTTCCAGTAGCCCGGCCAGGCCCATGTACGTCTGCTGGGCGGTGAGGGTGTGCCGGTGACTGTGATACCAGTACAGACCGTTCGGCATCGTCCCCGGAATCGCGTAGTCGTACACGTTTCCCTGGCCGGCTGGAATGTTGAGCAACACGTTGTCCGCATTGCCGTCCGGACTCACGTGCACTCCGTGCGTGTGCAGATTCAGCGGAGCCGACGTCAGCGCCGGCGGATAGATCGGCACGCCCCCGCCCGCAGGTGTGAATGCCGGATCGTAGAAGTCCTGGATCGTGAGATCCTGCAAATCGTTGTCGTAATGAATGATCAATCGCTCTCCGGGATTGACGCGGAGAGTCGGCGCCGGATAGACGTCACTCGCCGAGGTCGATCCGTCCGACGCCGTACCGCGGATGACCTCGTACCCGAAGAGCAGAAAATTCGACACGGGCGCCGAAGCGGTATCGAGCGGAATCACTCCCTGATGAGCGGACAAGCGCACCTCGAGAACACCATCTCGGCTACTCAGTTTCACCGGCTCCCGGTAGTCGACGGCGGTTCCGTCCGAGCCGTAGTTCGCGCCCACCTCGGGCGCCGATTCAGCGGACGTACACGCGGCCAACGCCATCGTCATGGACACCACTACTGCTGCGGCTAACGACTTTCCTCGCAGTGCGATCACTGGTTTCCCCGTTCCATGGTGGCGTGAGATACGTCCGATCAGCGCTCATCAGCCTATCGAGAAAACATCGGCTGAACAGTACATTCACGACAAATTGCCCACCTAGTGCCCGCTCGAGCGCTTCACCTTGCAAGCAGTCTCAGCAAACCGATCAGAAATCGAGAAGCACAGCCACGGGACCCGCAACTACGTTGAAACACATGAACACACCACAGAAGTCCACTTCCGACCACACGTCGCCAATCCACACATCAGCAGGGAGCGCCCAGATGACCACCGCCCAATCCGTGATCCTCGACGTTCCCGACCTCGCGGCAGCCGAAGCCTTCTACAACGCTCTCGGCGTCGGAGATCGAATCCAGCTACGCGAATCGAACGAACCGACAACAGGGTTTCGTGGGTACACCCTTTCGCTCGTCGTCTCCCAACCGAACATCGTCGACGCCTTCGTCGGCGCAGCACTCGCAGCCGATGCCACCGCCTTGAAGCCTGTCAAGAAATCCCTCTGGGGATACGGCGGAGTCGTCCAGGCTCCAGACGGTTCCATCTGGAAGATCGCCACGTCGTCGAAGAAGAACGACGGGCCGGCCACCCGCACGATCGACAGCCTCGTGCTGCTGCTCGGCGCCGAAGACGTCAAGGCCAGCAAGCAGTTCTACCTCGACCGCGAACTCGAGGTGTCCAAGAGCTTCGGTCGCAAGTACGTCGAATTCACCAGTGCAGCAAACAATGTGACACTCGCACTGTATGGTCGCCGCGCTTTGGCAAAGGATGCCGGGGTTGCTCCGGAAGGCACCGGATCACACCGTCTGACCGTTGCCGGCGCGTCTGAAACCTTCACAGACCCAGACGGTTTCGCCTGGGAGAGCGCCCATTCCTGAGCCGGACGGTGTCCTGCCGGCAAGCCCGAGCGACTCAGGACATCCCGCGAATCCTCTCCAAGCTGTGCGCGATCAACGGACCAACGGTCTCGAGCGCAGCGGGCGAGGTGATGTCCCAGTGAGTGCACTCGACGGGATGATTCACGATATCCCCGCTCACGTGCGCACGCCATGAATCGGCTCCACGGTTCAGCCACGGATCATCCAGCGCTGCAGTGAAGTACAGCACGTCACCATCGAAGATCCCCGGCTGATAGGTCTTCATCAACGTGTCGTTGTGCCGGGCCGCGAAGACAAGCCTGCCGACATCTTCCGAAGTCAACTCGCCCATGGCTCGCGCGAACTCGAGTCCCATGTCCGCGTCGTCGTCAGCGTCCGTACCTTCGCCGTCTTCAGCGGCATGGGCGAAGCTGTCCAGCATCACCAACGAATCGACCGACTCGCCCGCTGCCTGCAATAGCACCGCCATCGAGTGTGCGATCACGCCACCGAGCGACCAACCGGCAAGGTGATACGGACCTTCAGGCTGGATTTTTCGAACTTCCTCGAGGTACCTGGCGGCGGTGAACTCGATGGACTCCGGCAGCGGATCCGCGGACGAGACTGCTGGAGTTTGGATCCCGTACATCGGAGTCGCCGAATCGATGTACGGCGCCAAGCCGGCATAGCTCCAGGCCAGGCCGACGATCGGATGGACGAAGAACACAGGCGGCCGATCACCGGTCGTCCGAATCGGGAACACGACGTCCAGCGCCCCGGAAGATTCTTGTCCGGAGTCGACACGAATCGCAATCGACGCCGGAGTCGGCTCGGCCATCAACCACTGCAGTGGGATCTCGCGAGCAAGCGACATCCGCAGTTTGGTCACTACTCGCATCGCCGACAGTGAGTTGCCACCGAGTTCGAAGAAGTTGTCGTCGGCGCCGACGTCAGCAATCTCGAGGACCTCCGAGAAGGCAGTGGCCACAGCGATTTCCGTAGGCGTGCTCGGCTCCCGATACACGATCTTCGACGCAAAATCAGGAGTCGGCAATGCCTTCTCGTCGACCTTCCCTGTCGGTGTCATCGGCACCTTGTCGATGAAGACGACGGCACTCGGGATCATGTGACGTGGCAAGAACTCTGATACGAATGCGATGACGTGGCCCGCCTCCGGCGCAGTTCCCGGCTCCGGCACGACGTACGCCACCAGCGCCGTGTCTCCGGACGGTGTCCGCTTGCCGAGGGCCATGGCCACATCGACGTCCGGGTGGGCGTGCAGTGCCGCATCTATCTCACCGAGTTCGATGCGGTGACCACGAATCTTGACCTGACTGTCGGTCCTGCCCCGATACTCGATGGTGAGTTCGGGTGTCCACGCTGCGATGTCACCCGTTCGATACATACGATCCCCCGGCCGCCCATGCGGGTTGGGAACAAATCGGGTCGCCGTGAGCACGGGCTGATCGTGGTATCCCCGGGCTAGAGCCGGCCCCGACACGTACAGCTCACCCGGTGTCCCGATCGGCACCGGTAGCAGTCGAGCGTCGAGGATCACCGTGCCGAAACCGCGTACGGGCGATCCGATCGTGACCGGCTTCCCCGCGACAAGATCACCGACGGTGGAGATGTCGGTGGCCTCGGTTGGTCCGTACCCGTTGAGCATGGTTCGACCAGGCTGCCAACGATTGACCAGTTCGGCGGAAACCGCTTCTCCGCCGACACCGAGAACTCGAAGCTCCTCGAGCCCCTCCGGTTCCATCGACGTCAACATTGCCGGAGTGATCAGTGCGTGGGTGACCTCGCGGTCGATCATGAACCGCGACAACTCGTCGCCGCCGATAATGGAGGGTGGTGTGACGACCAGAGTCGCGGCCGCGGAGAGCGCCGACATCATTTCACCCACCGACATGTCGAAGCTCGGCGAGGTGTTGTGCAGGAATCGTGAGTGCGAGTCGACGCGGTAGTGCTCACGGCGTTCGGCTGCAAGGTTCGCGAGACCACCGTGGGTGACTACGACTCCCTTCGGCTTCCCCGTCGAACCCGAGGTGTAGATCATGTATGCCGGATTGTCGATTCGTGCGGGTGTGTCGAGAGGCCTCACCGGGGCTGCCGCCAGTTCCTCGGCGATGTCCTCGAGAATCAGCCATTCGACGTCGTCGGGCAGGAACCGACGATGCTCGGCAATCGTCACACCGAGCTTTGCCCGAGAGTCTCCGAGGATGTGCTCGATGCGCTCGGCCGGATAGCTCGGGTCGACCGGCAGATACGCGGCACCGGTCTTGGCCACTGCCCAGACTGCGAGCACAGACTCGAGTGATCGCGGAAGAGCGAGAGCCACAAATGTTTCCGGCGAGACTTCTCGTTCCAAGAGAACGTGAGCCATACGGGTCGAGAGTTCGTCGGCTTCTGCGTAGGTGACGGCGCGGTCATTCCACAGGAAGGCGATCCCCGTCGGATTCGACGAGACCGCAGCAAAAATCAGCTCGGAAAGCGTCGCCGGATGCGCCGCCACCAGGCCTCGCACCGGCACCAGCAGGTTCTGCTCGTCACGATTCAGAATGTCGACATGACCGAGAACTCTGGCCGGGTCTTCGGTTAGTTGCGCGAGCAGCATGACGAATCGCTCGGCAAACAATGCAACCGTGGACCGGTCGAACAGATCGGTTGCGTAGGTCAGCGATCCACTCACCGTCACCGGCTCGGTGTCTGAGCCTTCGGATTCCGCGGTCTCGAACAGCGTCAAGGCAAGATCGAATTGAGCGGGAGTGACGTCGAATTCGAGAGCCGACACACGAAGGTCAGGAAGCTCGAAGACAGCGTCCTCGATGTACTCGTAGGCCAGCGCAACTTGGAACAGCGGTGTGTGAGCTTGTGAGCGAACAGGTTTCAGAACATCGACAAGCCTCTCGAAGGGCACATCGACGTGGCCGAATGCGCTCAGATCTCGGTCACGCACCTGATCGAGCAACGCCGAGAACGTCAGTGCGGAGTCGACATCTGTTCGCAGAACGACTGTGCCGACAAACATTCCGATCAAATCCTCGACAGCGGCCTCACCTCGTCCGGACACCGGTGTGCCGACGACGATGTCGGTGCTTGCCGACAATCTCGCCAGCAGCGCCGCATACACCGCGTGGATCACCATGAACACACTTGCGTGATGGAGATCGGCGATCTCACGTACGCGATCCATGACTTCGGGCGCGATGTCGAAGCGAACCATCGCACCGTTCTGGGTGGCCACCGCCGGGCGTGGTCGATCGGTCGGCAATTCTAGTACGTCCGGGATCCCGTCCAACGTTGTTTTCCAGTAGTCGATTTGAGTCGATGCGATGCTGTTCGGGTCCGCCTCGTCACCGAGGAGCGCCCGCTGCCACAGCGCAAAGTCGGCATACTGGATCTCCAGCGGAACCCAGAAGGGCGGCTGGCCGGTCAGCCGCGCCGAGTAGGCAACCATCACGTCTCGAGCCAACGGCGCCATGGACACACCGTCCGCACTGATGTGATGGACCGACATCACGAGCACATGCTCGAATTCTTCGACTCGGAACAGCTTCACCCGAATCGGGACCGAGGCTGTGACGTCGAAGCCTTCGGAAAGGACGCCGAGTATGCGCGTATAGAGATTGCCTCGGTCGACATCGATCGGGCTCAGATCGAACTCGACGTTTTCGGGTGGCAGGATGACCTGGACGGGGCCGTCGCCGTTGTCGGGGAACATCGTTCGCAGCGACTCGTGGCGTGCCAGGACGTCGCCCACCGCACCACGAAGTGCAGGGACGTCGACGGCACCTGAGAGTCGGATAGCCAACGGAATGTTGTAGGCCGCGGACGCAACGTCGTACTGATTGAGGAACCACATCCGATTCTGCGCGAGCGAGAGCGGAATCTGTTCTGGGCGTGCGTGCGCAAGGAGGGCGAGTCGATCGGCACGCTCTGCTGTATCCAGTGCCGCAGCAAGTTCCACCACCGACGGATGATCGAACAACGCGCGAAGCGGTAACGCACTACCGGCGTGTTGATTGATGCGGCTGACAAGTCTGGTCGCATTGAGCGAATTACCACCCAACACGAAGAAATCATCATCCAACCCAACCCGCGACTCACACCCCAACACCACCGCAAACGCAGCAGCCACCACCAACTCCGAACCAGAAACCGGCGCCCGAAACACCCGCGAACCAAAAACAGGCTCCGGCAACGCCTTCCGATCCAACTTCCCCGCACTCGACAACGGGAACTCATCAACGACAACCACCACATCCGGAACCATGTACGACGGAAGCACCAACCCCACCGCAGCCCGCGCCCCCACCGAATCCACAGAACTACCCGCATCGGCCGAGGACCCAGCCGTCACATACCCGACCAGACGACTCCCCCCATGCACCACCACCACAGCACCCGAAACACCCGGCAACCCAGCCAACGCCGACTCGATCTCACCGAGCTCGATCCGCACCCCACGAATCTTCACCTGAAAATCCGTCCGACCCAAATACACTAACGACCCAGCAGCACTCCACAACGCACGATCACCCGTGCGATACATCCGAGCACCCACCACAAACGGATTCGCCACAAACCGATCCGACGTCAAATCCGGACGCCGATGATAACCACGCGCCAACTGCGCACCATCGAGATACAACTCACCCGCAACACCCACCGGCACCGGACGCAACCGCGAATCCAACACATACCCACGCGTATTCCACACCGGCGTCCCGATCGGCACCACCCCAGACACCGAACCCACAATCCGATGCGCCGTCGTCGTAATCGCCGCCTCCGTCGGACCATACGTGTTATGCACCGCAGCCGACGTCAACGAACCCAACGCCACCGCAAGCTCCGGCGACAACTCCTCACCACCGGCAAACAAATGCCGCAACGACCCCAACGCACCACCAAAACCATCAGCCACCAACGCCGCAAGCACCGACGGAACGAACTCCGCCACCGAAATCGCATGCTCGACCATCACACCCGCAAGATAATCCAACTCACGATGCCCACCCGGCCGCGTCACCACCAACCTCGCACCCACCGTCAACGGCAAAAACGACTCCCACA
Organism: Rhodococcus sp. no. 34; assembly: GCF_054589475.1. NCBI lineage: Bacteria > Bacillati > Actinomycetota > Actinomycetes > Mycobacteriales > Nocardiaceae > Rhodococcus > Rhodococcus sp. no. 34. Next base: position 449,073 of record NZ_BAAILK010000041.1, on the reverse strand, counting down.
CCGACACATCGAACGTGAACGGCGCACGCGCCATCACCCGATCATCAGCACCCACCCCGTACTCCCCAGCCAACCACGCCAACTGATTGACAATCGCCCCATGACTGACCGACACCCCCTTCGGCCGACCCGTCGAACCCGACGTGAACATCACATACGCCGCATTACCCGACCGCAACGGCGCAACCCGATCACCATCAGAAACCCGACCACCCGAAAACCCACCCACATCAAGACCATCGAGAACAACAACATCCACACCCACAGGCAACACACCCACAAACGCAGAAACAGTCAACACAAGCTGCGGCGCAGCCGAATCAACCACAAACCCGATCCGCTCCACCGGCAACTCCGGATCAATCGGCACATACGCACCACCCGCAGCAACAACCGCATGCATCGCCACGATCATCTCCACCGAACGCTCCACCGCAAGACCCACCAAAACATCCGGCCCCACACCACGCCCGATCAACCACCGCGCCAACCGATTCACCCGCACACCGAACTCGGCATACGACAACACCACATCACCGAACACCACAGCCACACGACCCGACGACACCTCAACCGAAGCCGCCACCAAATCCGCCAACGTCACATCCTCAACACAACGATCCGTCTCATTCACACCCCCCAACACCAACCCACGCTCCACCACAGACTCCACCTCGAACATCTCGACTCGCCGATCCGGTTCTGCGACAGCAGTAGTCAAGACCGATTCGAAGGCGTACATCAGGCGTGAGGCGGTGAATTCCTCGAACAGATCAGTGGCGTAGGTCAACTGAACGACAAGCCCTGCCGGTAGGCCGTCGTTGTCGAATTGTTCGGCCGCAACAAAATCGAGGTCGAACTGAGTGCTCACCACCGCAGGTTCGATGCTCTCGATGTGCAACCCGTCGAGAGTCAACCGTGAATCGAGATGGTTCTGTAGTGCGAGGCTGACCTGGAAGAGCGGTGAATAGGACTGCGAACGAACGGGATCGAGTACCTCCACCAGACGCTCGAACGGAACGTCGCCGTGCGCAAAAGCCTGAAGATCGACGTCGCGGACTCGGGAAAGCAGGTCGGTGAACTCCTCACCTGGATCGACTCTGGTGCGCAACACGACGGTCCCCACGAACATACCGACGAGATCGTCGAGCACACGTTCGCCGCGCCCGGCGGTCGGCGTCCCGACGGCAAAGTCGTAACTGCCGCTGAACCGTGACAGTACGACGGCCAGAGCAGCATGCAACACCATGAACGGCGTCGCGCGATGCCGTCGTGCCAGTTCGGAAATTGCTTGTTGCAGAGCAGGTTCGAGATGCACGCTCAGAAGCGATCCTCGTCCGGAGGCCTCAGCCGGGCGGGGCCGATCCACCGGGAGCTCGAGGACGGCGGGCACTCCCTCGAGAGCGTTCCGCCAGAAGTCCAACTGTCGTGTGACGAGTGAGGTCGACGATTCTTCCGAACCCAACGTCTCGAGCTGCCACAGTGCGTAATCCGCGTACTGCACCTCGAGCGGCGCCCACAACGGCTCCATACCTCGGGTCCGCGCCTCATACGCCACCATCACATCACGCGTCAACGGACCCATCGAGAAACCGTCACCCGCAATGTGATGCACCGTCATCGCCAGGACGTACTCGAACTCGTCAACCTGCAACAGCGAGGCTCGAACGGGGATCTCGGACGTGACGTCGAACGATACGCCGAGAACATCGGCCAGCACGCTGTGGAGCGAATCCTCCTGCACCGTGACAATGTCGAGAATGTCGAGAGCACGAGGTTCCTCGACGACCTCCTGGTAACCCGTTCCGTCGTACTCCGGGTACACGGTTCTCAGGACCTCGTGGCGAGCGATCACGTCGGCGACGCTGGCGCGCAACGCCTCGACATCCAATGGACCTGTGAATCGCAGAACCACCGGGATGTTGTATGCCGACGAATCGGGATCGAAGCGATTGAGGAACCACATACGAGTCTGCGCAGCGGAGAGCGGAATCCTCGCCGGCCTCGGCTGCGAACCCAGCGCGGGCCGCCGCGAACGCTCGGCAGTTTCCACCACTGCAGCCAACTCTGCGACAGTGGGCGACTCGAAGACCACACGCACGGGCAAGTCCGTTCCCGCCGCGGCGTTGATCCGCCCGAGCACCCGAGTTGCACTGAGCGAATTGCCGCCGCGTTCGAAGAAGTCGTCGTCGATGCCCACCTCCCCCGTGCTTCCGCTGCCGAGAACCTCGGCAAAAGCGGTCGCCACCGACAGTTCGGCCGGTGTCGTCGGTGCACGGAAACCACGTGCCTCAAAGACTGGCTCCGGTAGCGCATGTCGATCTACCTTGCCTGTACTCCCCAGCGGCAGGGAGTCGAGCGTCATCAGCGTTGTCGGAACCATGTAGCCGGGCAGGGTGGCGCGCAGTCGTGCCAGAATCGCTGAGCTCTCGATGTCCGAGCCAGCTGCCGCGGTGACGTAGCCGACCAGGTTTTGCTCACCGGTGGCCGACGTCGTGACCGTGACCACCGCATCGCGGATCGGTCGTTCGGCGCGCAACGCTGTTTCGATCTCGCCGAGTTCGATGCGGAAACCTCGGACCTTGACCTGGAAATCTGCACGCTCGAGGTATTCGAGGCTGCCCGCGGCATTCCACCGAACCAGATCGCCGGTTCGATAGAGACGCTCTCCCGTTCCATTCGGGTCGGCGACGAAACGGCTCGAGTTCTGCCCCGCATCCCCGATGTACCCGCGCGCCAGCTGAACTCCAGCGAGATAGAGCTCACCTGCGACACCGACCGGAACCGGGTGAAGCCGCTCGTCGAGTACATGCAGGCGCGTGTTCCAGGCGGGGGTTCCGATCGGCACTACGGCAACGTCTGCATCGCTCGTTCGGTGCGCTGTGACGCTGACCGCTGCTTCCGTGGGTCCGTACAGGTTGTAGACCTGCGCCGAACTCTGCTCTCGCATGTGCTCGGCTGTCTGTATCGGGAGAGTCTCGCCGATGCACAGAATCCTGGTGAGCGAATTCGGCAGTCGGCGCTCGGACACACTGAGCAGCGACAACATCGAGGGGACGGCATGCAGTGTCGTGACGTGCTCACGCTCGATCAGCAGCGTGAGGTACTCGCCGTCCTGCTGTGCCCCTGACTCGGCGAGAATCATGCAGGCGCCGGTTTGCAACGCCCACCAGTATTCCCAAACGGACAGGTCGAAGGTAGATGCAGTTTTGACGAGTACGCGGTCGTGCGCGCCGATCGGGAATTGATCCTGCTTCCACAAGAGTTGGTTCGTGATCGCTCGATGGGAAATCGCCACGCCCTTGGGCTTTCCGGTGGATCCCGAAGTGTAGATCGCGTACGCGATGTTGTCCGGTCGCAGGCAGGCGAGGCGTTCGCTGTCCCGAATCGGTGCTGCGTCGTTTCCGTCCAGATCGAGAGTTTCGATGTCCACGACGTGGAACTGCCCGTCGAGCGAATCGCGGGAAGTGCTCAGAACAACTGTGGGCGCTGCAGATTCGAGGATGTGAGCCGTGCGTTCTGCCGGCTGATCCGGGTCGAGCGGAACGTAGGCCCCGCCTGCCTTCACCACCGCGTACATGGCAACGACCAGTTCGACGGAGCGCCGCAGATTGAGCGCGACAGTCACTTCCGGGCCGACACCGATGTCGATCAGATACCGTGCCAGGCGGTTGCTTTCGGCGTCGAACTCGGCGTAGGTCAGGCGACGGTCACCGAGAACCAGCGCTTCGGCGCGCGGTGTTCTGCGCACCTGGGCGTCGAACAGATCCGCGAGGGTCGTCTCTGGAACGACAGTGTCGGTGTTGTTCCACGTGTTGACGGTGGCCGCGATCTCTTCGTCGCCGAGCAGAGCGACGTCGCCTACCGGGAGGTCCGGGTTTCGACCGATCGAATCGAGAACGCGAAGCAGACGGTTGGCGAATGTCGCCACTGTGGATTGGTCGAACAGATCCGTTGCATAGGTGAACGACGCCGACATCGACCCCGAGTCCCCAGGGGTGACGGTCAAGTGCAGGTCGAACTTCGCCGTCTCGACTGGGGCGCCAACTGCCGCGATCTGCAGTCCGGGTAGCTCGAACATTGTCGGCGTGAGGTTCTGGAAGGACAGTGCCACCTGGAACATCGGATGGCGGGCCGTCGATCTGACCGGATCGATGATCTCGACGAGCCGCTCGAACGGTAGGTCCGCGTGCGCGAAGGCGGCGAGATCCTGATCGCGGGTGTGGTTCAGCAGGTCCGTGAACGGTGCTGCCGTGTTCACCTGGGTTCGCAATGCCAAGGTGTTCACGAACATCCCCACGAGTGCATCGAGCGACTCGTGCCCTCGTCCCGCGATGGGCGAGCCGATGGTGATGTCAGCACTGTTGCCCAACCGGGCAAGCAGTGCGGCGAATGCCGCGTGGACCACCATGAACAGGCTCGCGCCTGATCCGACAGCAAGATCACGCAGTCGATCGGCGGTGTCCGAGCCGATCGTGAAGTGAATCTCCTTGCCGCGGTAGCTCTGACGGGGCGGACGTTGCCTGTCCGTCGGCAGACTCAACAGGTCCGGAATTCCGGCGAGTGCAGAGGTCCAGAACTGAATTTGTCTCTGAGCATCGACGGAGGGATTCTCATCCGCGCCGAGCAGATCATGTTGCCAGAGCGCGTAATCCGCATACTGCACGGGCAACGGTGTCCACTGTGGAGCTTCGCCGCGAGACCGCGAAACGTAGGCACCCATGACGTCGGAGGCCAGGGGTCCGAGCGAGGATCCGTCCGATGCGATGTGATGCATGACGACGGCGAGCACATGTTCGGTCTCGGAGATTCGATACAGAGCGGTCCGCAGTGGTACGTCAGTTGTCACGTCGAATCCGGTGCCGGCAAGAGCAAAGAGCCGCTGCGACGCTTCGGCTTCGGTGACGTCATGCGGAACCAGATCGAGATCCACCGAAGACTCGGGCAGGATTTCCTGGCGAGGACCGTACGGGGAATCCGGATAGTAGGTACGCAACGACTCGTGGCGTTGGACCACGTCACGAAGCGCGAGAGCCAACGCCGGCGCGTCCAGGGTTCCGCTCAGACGCAGCGCCAGGGGCAGGTTGTCCGTGGCAGCCGCGGTGTCGAATCGATTGAGGAACCACATCCGATTCTGCGCCGGTGAGAGCGGAATACGTTCAGGTCGCGGTCGTGCTTCCAATCGGGGCTGATCATCACGTTCTGCCGAGTCTGCCACCAGTGCGAGTTCTGCGACGGTCGGCGCCTCGAACAGCGCCCGAACCCCGAGTTTGATCCCGAACGTGGCGTTGACTCGGGCAATCGCCCGAGTCGCGCTGAGCGAGTTTCCACCCAGCTCGAAGAAACTGTCTTCTGCGCCGACGGTATCGGTACCGAGAACGTCGACAAAAGCGCTCGCGACACGAATCTCTGCGAGTGTGGTCGGCACCCGGAACATCGCGGAGGCGATGAACTCCGGAACGGGAAGTGCTGCGCGATCAAGCTTTCCGGCCGGAGTCAGGGGTAGCAGATCCAGCAGGATCACGGCACTGGGCACCGAGGCACGGGGCAGCACCGCGGATACGGCTTCGAGGACGGACTCCGCCGACACCGCATCTGTGGTGGTGACGTAACCGACGAGTTGATCGCCGAGAGAGTCATGTCGGTGAACAGTGGCGGCAGCAGCGCTCACTCCGCGAACGGAGGCGAGCGCTGATTCGATCTCCCCCAGTTCGATGCGGAGCCCGCGAAGCTGAACTTGGGCGTCGGATCGTCCGATGTAGGCCAGTTCGCCCTGCTCGGTCCAGGCGACGACGTCGCCGGTCCGGTACATCCGCGCGCCCGATGCACCGAACGGGTTCGCCACGAAGCGTTCTGCGGTCAATGCCGCGCGCCGGTTGTACCCACGTGCCAGGCCGGGTCCCGACAGATACAGCTCGCCCCGGACACCGACGGGGACGGGATTGAGGGCGGAATCGAGGACCAGAACGTGTGCGCCTTCGAGCGGAATACCGATCGTGACGGGCGAGAGTGACGTGTGACGGTGTTGCTCGCCGTCACCGACCAGAGCTGCAGTGTCGTGGAGAGCCCCGGTCTTGGTGATGACGATGGTGCTCTCGGTCGGCCCGTAACTGTTGAAGAGTCTTGTCTGGCTGGGAAAACTGTCGAGTAGCTGCGGCGGAAAGACGTCGCCGCCGAGCACGACGACTTCGAGATCCGACAAAATGCCTGCGTCGACGGTGGTCATCGCAGCAGGAGCCGTCACCACATGGGTGACGCGATGACGCCGGATCACGTCGGTGAGTTCCTCGCCGGCAATGACCGACGGAGGTGTGATCACCATCGTGGCACCGGCGGTGAACGCAAGGATCATCTCGAACATGGACGCGTCGAAGCTGGCCGAGGACAGTCGCAGTACCCGAGAGTCGCGCGATACCGCCAGATCAGTGCGGGTCCGAGCGGAGAACACGGACAGTCCCCGGTGAGTGACAGCGACGCCCTTGGGGAGACCGGTCGAGCCTGACGTGTAGATCAGGTAGGCAACATGATCCGCGTGCAATGGGCGGATCCGATCGGCATCGTCGACCTGCGCTGCGAGGTAGCGATCGAGGTCGAGATAGTCGATCTCGATCGTATCGATTCCGTTCGGAAGTGTTGGCGCCGTCTCGGAGTCGGTGATCACGACCAGCGCTGCAGAGTCTGCCAGCATGTGTGCGATGCGCTCGTCGGGATACGTCGGATCCACCGGAACGTACGTTGCTCCGGACTTGGCAACAGCCCACAGTGCGAGGATGGACTGCGTCGAACGTGGAAGAGACACCGCAACAGCTGTTTCGGGGCCTATCCCACGTTCGATGAGGAGCCGAGCCAGCTGTGAGGATCGCACATCCAGCTCGCTGTACGTCATCTCACCGTACGACTCGGAAACGATTGCCACATTCGCGGATTCCGAGTGCCGGGTCAACAGATCTGCCAAGGTGCGAACCGTTGGCGCTGACGGACCGAATGCCGAAGTAAGTCTGGTGTATTCGTTCTCGTCCAGAACGGCGATATCCGCGATTGCCACTTCCGGAGTCTCGACAATCTGCGCGAGAATCCGGTGGAACCGCTGCGCAAATCCGTCCACGGACGTGCCGGTGAAGAGGTCTGTGGCGTACGTCCAGGTGAGATTCAACGAATCTGCGTGCTGGACCATCGTGATCTGGAGGTCGAACTTTGCCGCCGCGACTGCGTTGTCCACGGCTTCGATCTCGAGACCGGGCAGCGTGAACGCAGCGGTTCCCTCTTGCTCCTGAGACAGAGCCACCTGGAAGATCGGCGCGTGGGCCTGGGAGCGAGCGGGTTGCAGTATGTCGATCAGCCGCTCGAATGGTAGGTCGGCATTCTCGAACGCAGTGAGGTCAGTGGCTCGCACCTGCGCCAACAGATCGAGGAACGACATCGCCGGGGTGAGACGGCTGCGTAGTGCCACCGTGCCGACGAACATTCCGACCACGTCGTCCAGCGCGTGTTGGCCGCGTCCGGAAATCGGTGTCCCGATCACCACGTCGTCGGTCGCACCGAGGTTGGACAGGAGCACCGCGAGGGCCGCCTGGAGCACCATGAAGGTCGTGGCGCCCTGTGTGCGGCCCAACTGCCCGAGTGCAGTGACCATCGCGGGCGCCAACACCAGTTCGGTGTTCGCTCCGCGCAGCGACGCAATCGCCGGCCGCGGGAAATCGGCCGGAAGTTCGAGAAGCTCCGGCGCGCCGGCCAACTGGCCACGCCAATACTCGGCCTGCGCCGAAGCAAGACTGGTCTGATCACTTTCCGAACCGAGGACCTGGTGTTGCCACACGCTGTAATCCGGATACTGAACAACCAACGGGGCCAGTGACGGCTCCGTACCCGAACGGCGCGCCGAGTAGGCCAGAACCAGATCCCGTGCGAGCGGCGCCACTGACGCACCGTCCGCGGCTATGTGGTGAATCACGGCGACCAGGATGTGTTCGTCAGCCGAGAGCTCGAACAGGTTTACCCGCAACGGGATTGCTCTGGTGACGTCGAACCCCTCGTCCACAGCGCCGACAATCTGATCGGCAACCTGTTCGGGAGAAACCACCGTGTGACGAAAAGGAACGTCGACGTCGTCGAGAATCCGCTGGAAAGGCCCTTCGGCATCGTCAGGGAAAATGGTCCGCAAGGATTCGTGGCGAAGAACGATGTCCGACAGAGATTCTCGGAGAGCCACTGAATCCAGCCGGCCGCGCAGGCGAAGGACGAGCGGGATGTTGTACGCGGGCGAGGCAGGATCGTATCGATTGAGAATCCACATTCGCGATTGCGCCGGCGAGAGCGGGATTCGCTCGGGCCGAGGCCCGGCGGCCAGAGCGGGCCGCGTTCCGCTCTGCGCTGCATCGACTGCCACAGCGAGGGCCGCGACTGTCCTGGCATCGAAGAGAACCCGAACCGGGAGGGTGACTGAGAGTTCGGTGCCGACCCGTCCCATCACTCGGGTAGCACTCAGAGAGTTTCCACCGATGTCGAAGAAGTCGTCCGTCATGCTGACCTGGTCGACTGCCAGGACGTCACCGAAGATCCGGCCGATCAACTCCTCCGTCTTCGTGACGGGTGCGACATACGCATTCCGGCGCATCGTCGGGGCAGGCAGCGCGCGGAAATCGACCTTTCCGGCCGGCGTCAACGGAATTTCCTCGAGAACGATCACCGAGGAAGGAACCATGTGTGCCGGCAGTCGACTGGAGACGAAGGTGCGCACTTCTTCCGGATCCAGATGACCACCGACCACGTACGAGTGCAGTCCGACGGTGTCGTCTGCTGTCGTCACCGCAGTTCGTACGCCAGAGTGCGCACCGAGCACCGCGTCGATCTCACCGAGTTCGATGCGGAAACCGCGAATCTTGACCTGCGAGTCACTGCGGCCGAGATACTCGAGTTCCGTTCCACGACGTCGCACGAGGTCTCCGGTGCGGTACATCCGCTGCCCCGAACGTGAGGGGTCGGCAACAAATCGAGACGCTGTCAGGTCGCCGCGATGGTGGTAACCGCGGGCAAGTCCACGGCCGGTCAGATACAGCTCACCCGTCACTCCGTCTGGAACCGGACGGAGGCGAGAGTCGAGAACATGTGCGACGGTGCCGCGAACTGAACTACCGATGGTGATCCGATCAGTCGCAGACATGGGCCCCGCGAGGGTAGCCATGACGGTGGCCTCGGTGGGACCGTATGCGTTGAACATCTTTCGCGTCGACGCCCATAGCGCGACCAACGCAGCGTCGCACGCTTCACCGCCGACGATCACGGTACCGAGATCCGGAACCTCTGCCGGTTCGATCGTAGCCAGGGCAGCCGGGGTCACAAATGCGTGACTGATCTTCGACGCCCGCATGAGGGCCGCGAGTTCGCTTCCGCCATAGATGCCCGTGGGAACAACATGCATCGCGGCACCGGCACCGACAGCCATGGCCAGTTCGAGCACCGATGCGTCGAAGCTGGGTGAAGCGAAATGCATCGTGCGACTGAGGTTGTCGAGTTCGTATCGGCGAACCTGCTCGTCGACCAGCGCCGCGAGACCCGCATGGGAGACGACGACGCCCTTCGGAGTGCCGGTCGATCCCGACGTGTAGATGACGTACGCGGTGTGGTCCGTGCGAATCGGTGACGTGCGCTCGGAATCGAGGATTCGCGTGTCACTGACGTCGTCGCGATCAAGCGACGCCACTGCTTCTTCCGTCAGCGTCAGGACTGCTCCCGAATCAGTGAGCATGTGCTCGATTCGCTCGGCCGGGTAGCTCGGGTCGACGGGTACGAACGCCGCTCCGGTCTTGGCAACGGCCCAAGTGGCGAGTACAGAAGATGCCGACCGCGGAATGGCGATCGCCACTACCGATTCAGGGCCGATCCCTCGAGCTACGAGTGCCCGCGCCCACCGATTGGTACGCCGGTCTACATCGTCGTAAGTGAGTTCGAGGTCGCCGCACAGTATGGCCGGACCACCGTTGGATTTGATGACCCCGGCCGTGAGGATCTCCGGCAGTGTCAGCTCCGTCAAGGCGACCGACTGGGCAGTTCCCTGACGTTCGATCTCTGGCATCGTCCGCAGATCGAGGTCGCCGACCACTGATTCGGGTTGGGCGACAACAGCGTCGAGAATGGCGACGAACCGATCCGCGAGCTCGCGGACAGTCGATTCGTCGAAGATGTCGAGGGCATAGGTCCACGTCGTGGTCACCGACCCGTCCGGGCGCGGCGACGAGACATCCAGTTGGAGATCGAATTTCGAGATCGGAGCATCCAACGGGACCTGAGAAACTTCGAGGCCGGGAAGCTTCACGGATGGGGTCGGAATATCGCCGGTCGCGAGTACCACCTGGAAGAAGGGGTGGTGCGCCGTCGAGCGAGGCGGGTCGACCACCTCGACGAGACGCTCGAACGGAATATCTGAGTGGGCAAATGCCGAGAGGTCGGCGTTACGGGTCGATTCGAGCAATCCGCGGAAAGAAGCCTTCGGATCCACCTGTGTCCGGAGAACCACTGTTCCGACAAACATGCCGACGAGATTGTCGAGGGCCTGATTCCCGCGTCCGCTGACCGGGGTGCCGATCGCGATGTCGGACTCCCCCGCCATCCGAGACAGCAGTACCGACAACGCCGTGTGCAGCACCATGAACGGTGTGGACCGAGTGCTGCGAGCCAGGGATTCGACGGCGCGGTGCGTCTGCGCCGAGAGGGTCGACGACACCGTCGCACCTCGATAGGACGCGACTGTGGGATGCGGCCGATCCGTCGGGAAATCGAGACGGGTCGGGACGTGCGCCAATGCAGCGCGCCAGTATTCGATCTGGCGCGATGCCTCCGATTCCGGATCGTCCTCGTTGCCGAGAGAATCGATCTTCCAGAGCGTGTAGTCCGCGTAGTGAACGCTCAACGGCGACCACTGTGGCGCGGTTCCCGCGAGCCGTGACGCGTAGGCCGTCATCACATCCGCGGCCAGTGGCTGCATCGACCAACCGTCACCACTGATGTGGTGGACGACGAGTACAAGAATATGCTCCCGACCAGACGTCCGGAGAAGCGAAGCCCGCACCGGAACCTCGGTGGTCACGTCGAACCCGGCACCGACCAACTCGTCGATCGCCGCGACGGGGTCACTGACATCCGCGGGTTCGAGAGCAACTGGCGCGTCGTCGAGAATGCACTGGTAAGGACCTTGATCCGAATCCGGATAGAGTGTGCGCAGCACCTCGTGCCGGTCGATGACATCGCTGATCGCCTGGCGCAAAACCTGAACGTTCAGGTCGCCGGACAAAGAGAGTGCTGCCGCAATGTTGTACGCCCCGGATTCCGGATCGAATCTGTTGAGGAACCACATACGCTGCTGGGCCGGTGAGAGCGGAATCCGGTCCGGTCGAGGGCGGGGTCCGAGTTCGGTGAACCTGGACGGCGCGCTGCCGGCGACGAGTCCGGCCAGCGCACCAACTGTCGGAGCGTCGAACAGGTCTCGGACACCCAGAGTCGATCCCAGTGCCGAGTTGATCCGTGCCACCACCCGCGCAGCCGTCAGGGAGTTGCCGCCGAGCGCAAAGTAATCAGCGGTAACGCCGATGTTTTCCACTCCGAACAGCTCGGAAAAGATTGCGGCAATAGCCCTTTCGGGTTCGGTGACGGGAGCGACGTACTCACCTGCCGTCGAATCCGGTTCCGGCAACGCACGCCGGTCGAGTTTTCCGTTGGGGCCCAGCGGCATCGACGCCAAGAACACGAATATTGAGGGAACCATGTAGGTGGGCAGCTTCTCCTGCGCGTGCGCGCTGAGAAGGGCACTGTCGATTGCCGAATCAGCTGTCACGTAGGCGATCAGGCGGTCCTGTCGTACGACGGTTGCGGCCGAGAGTACTCCCGAGAGTTCCAACAGGACCCCGTCGATTTCTCCGAGTTCCAAGCGCTGCCCGCGAAGCTTCACCTGGAAGTCGGTACGACCCAGATACTCGATCTCACCGGTGGAGTTCCACATGACGAGGTCGCCGGTCCGATACATCCGGCCGGGACCGAAGGGGTTGGCTACGAAACGATCTGCTGTCAAGTCAGAGCGTTGCACGTAGCCGCGGGCGAGTTGGACTCCCGCGAGATAGAGTTCTCCCGCCACTCCGATCGGGCTCGGCGCGAGGCGGTGGTCCAGCACATAGGTCTGAGTGTTCCAGACCGGAGCGCCGATCGGCACCGGACCTGTTGCGGCGGCATCCGTCTGGTGGAAAGTGACATCGACGGCAGCTTCGGTGGGACCGTAAAGATTGTGCAGACGTGCACCGAATCGTTCGTGGAAGCGAACGACCGTCGCACGCGGAAGTGCCTCGCCGCTGGCGAACACCTGACGAACGGACCGAAGTTGTGCGAGATCGCCGTCGACGAGGAAGACGTCGAGCATCGACGGGACGAAGTGCAAGGTGGTGACACCTTCGCGAGCGATCAGCTCGGAGAGGTACCGAGAATCGCGATGTCCATCGGGTTCTGCAACTACCAGTCGCGAGCCGGCGACGAATGGCCAGAACAACTCCCACACCGAGACGTCGAAGGTGGCGGGTGTCTTGTGCAGCACGACGTCGTGACGGCCGAGCGGATATTCATGTTGCATCCACAGCAGGCGATTGACTATCGCTCGATGCGACACTGCAACGCCCTTGGGCTTTCCGGTGGACCCGGATGTGAAGATCACATAAGCAACGTGATCCGGCGATACACGACCGAGACGCTCGACGTCTGCGAGCCGCTCGGTGGAGTACCCCGACAGATCGATCTCGTCGAGAAGTACGGGGTTGACCCCATCGGGCAGCGATGTTGCGTCGGCCGCGACCGACAGGACGACCGACGGTGCTGCGATGTCGAGCACGTACCGGATCCGCTCGTCCGGATGCTGCGGATCGATCGGAAGATACGCACCGCCGGCTGCGATGACGGCGTGCACTGCCACCACGTACTGCGCGCTCCGGTGCAGAGCGATCGCGACCAGTGACTCCGGCCCGACGCCGCGTTCTACGAGGTGACGAGCGAGAGAGTTGACCTGGGACCGGAATTCTCCGCGACTGATCGTCGTGCCCGCGAAGGTCAGTGCAGCATCGGCCAAGTCGGCGATACCCGAGTCGACGATTTCCGAGTCGGCGATTTCCGAGTCGGCGCCGAGTAAGTCGAGCAGCGTCTTGTCAGCTATGACGTGGGAAGTGTCGTTCCACTCGTCGAGTACGAGCCGTCGTTCGGCCGCGTCGAGATAGTCGATGTCCCGGATACGGATTTTCTCGCCAGTCATCGCGCCCAGTATCGATGCAAGGCGTCGGCCTACACGCTCTGTTGCGTCGTGGTCCATCGCATCGGGTGCGTACTCGATGGTGAGGTGAAGGCTCGGTTCGAGGACCGTGATCAGGGCGAGCGGGTAGTGAGTCGCGTCGGCGACCTCGATTCCCGTAACTCGCATCCCGGCGATATCCGTCGCGGATTCGAGCGCCGAACGGTCGACGGGATATGACTCGAACACCGTCAACGTGTCGAACATCGCGCCGGCGCCCACGGCCGACTGCACCTCGGCCAGGCCGACGTGGTGACTGTCGAGCAGCCGAACCTGCTCGGACTGAACGTGTTCGAGGAGTTCGGACACCGAACTGTCCGGGTTGACACGAACGCGAACAGGAACTGTGTTGATGAACAACCCGAGAATGTCTTCGACCCCGGTCAGCGACGCGGGTCGACCCGAGACGGTGGCTCCGAACACGACGTCGTCGCGTCCGAGCATTCCACTGAGCAGTAGACCCCACGCAGTCTGGACGACAGTGTTGACCGTGACGCCGCTGCGCCTGGCCAACTCGAAGATCGCCTCGGTCGACGAGGCTTCCAGCGGGACTTCGACATCCACGGGAACTGCGTGCACGGAGGACTCCGTACGGTGTGGTGCGACCAGCGCCGGTTCGTCTACTCCAGACAGTGCGCCGATCCACCTGTCCAATGCCGCGCCGTTGTCTTGTTCGGCGAGCCAGTGCAGATAGGTGCGATACGACCGAGCGGGAGCCGGCAGCGACGTGTCGGCGGCGTAGAGCGACAGTAGATCGCGCACCAACAACGGCATGGACCAACCGTCGAAGAGAATGTGGTGATTGGTCACGATCAGGTGCGCCGAATCCGCACCCTGGCGTAGCAGCACTGCACGAAGCAGTGGGGGCGCGCTCAGATCGAACGGTGCCGTGCGCTCGAGTTCCGCGACGACGTGCGGATCACCCCCGAGCACCTCCCGCCATGGAGTTGCCACGGAATCGAGAACGAGCTGTGCTGCAACGCCGTTCGAGTCGTACACGAAGGCAGTCCGAAGTGCGGTGTGGCGCTCGAACAGTCTCGAAAGCGACCGCTGTAGTCGATCGCTGTCGACGATCCCGGCGAGGGACAGAACGATCT
>NZ_BAAILK010000041.1:282892-434589 GCF_054589475.1 Rhodococcus sp. no. 34 | reverse complement strand
GGCCGGTGTAGACGTCGACGGCATCGGCGGTGAGGCCGGCATGAAACTGGAATCCGGCTTGCAGCGGCGAGAGCGACCAGATGTCCTCCAGGTGGCCGAACTGCTTCTCCCACAGTTCTATTTCGTCCTGCGAAGCCGAGACCAGGGGAACGTCTGACGGCGTGAGGCCGGCATGATCACCGACGGAGGCGGCAATCTTCTCCAGTTCGACGCGCCACGCCGTCGCGAGCTCCGCGACTGCAGCGGGTTCGAAGATACCTTCGGGGAAAGCAAATGACGCCGAAAGGAACTCGCCTTCCGGACCGTCCACGACGGCGGCATTGATGTCGATCGCGTAATTGACCGCGAGATCGCTTCCGCTGCCGTTGTTGAGATCGATTCCGGCGTCGGGAATCCAGCCCGCGGCCCGCAATTCGTCACCGAACTCCGCAGTGGACATCTTGCCCAAGTAGTTGAAACCGATCTGCGGTTCCGGGCCGGTCAGCATCCCTGCACGTCGGAGCAGCCCGTAACCGATACCGGACCCCGGCGTGGTTCTCAGCTGTTCCTTGACGGATTTCACGACCGTCGGCGTGTCCACTCCGAGTCCGGTGAGATCGATCCGAACCGGGTACACCGCCGTGAACCAGCCGACGGTCCTGGACAGGTCGGCACCGGGCAGCACGTCTTCGTCTCGTCCGTGACTTTCGAGCGAGACCAGCATCCGCTGTGATCCGCTCCAGGTGCGCAATGCCAGGGCAAGCGCACTGAGCAAGCCGTCGTTGACACCGGTCCGATAGTGCGACGGTACCGCGCGCAACAGGTGATCTGTTGTGTCACGGTCGATGTCGACCCGGACTCGACGCAGTGACGACCCTCGGTCCCGTTCCGCATCGAGAGGACGCGAACCGATCGGCGCACCATCGAAGTCGACGACCTCACGCCAGTACTCGAGTTCCGCCGACGGTGACAGCTCGGTGAGTCCGTGCGACCAACGCCGCAGTGACGTTCCGACGGGCATCGGTACCGGCGTGCCACCGTGAACGATCTGTTGCCAGGCTGCAGCGAAGTCCGGAAGGAGAATCCGCCACGAGACGCCGTCGACAACCAGATGGTGGATGACGACCACCAATCGGCCCGAATCGTGCGTCGAGTCGAGCCAGACGATCTGAGCAGTATCGCCGCGGTACGGATCGAGCCTCGACGCGGCGTCCGCGGTCGCCTGGGTAAGAGCTTCCTCGAACTCGGGGGTTCCGGGTAGCGCTTCGGTGACGGTCCGACGAACCCATGTATCGACAGCACAGCCAGGGGCAATGTCGAATCCGGAGTGGTCGGGCAGCAAACGCGCGCGAAGAGCGTCGTGTTGATCGACAACTACTTGAAGAGTTGCCGCGAGGCGCGAGAGATCAAGTCCGACAGGAACACTGACCGACACGGCTTGATAGAAGGTGTCGATGCTGCCGGCCGTGCCCAGTATCTTGGCTGCGATCGGGGTCAGCGGGACAAACCCCACTCCCTTACCCGGCAGTTCTTCGAGTACGACCGATTCATCTGCCGGGAGTGCGATTTCGGCCAATCGCGCCACCGTCTTGCGTTCGAACACGTCGCGAGGAGTGAAGACAACTCCGGCGGCTTTTGCTCGAGAGACGAGCGAGATCGCGACGATGCTGTCTCCACCCAGCGCGAAGAAGGAATCGTCGACGCCGACTCGCTCGACGCCGAGTACCGACGCAGCGGCGTCGGCGATGATGCGCTCGACCGGACCGCTCGGCGCCCGGTAGTTCTGAGCCGCCGAACGAAATTCCGGTTCGGGTAGCGCCTGGCGATCGAGCTTGCCTGCCGGGGTCAGTGGCACTTCAGCCAGCGGTATCAGCTGGGACGGCACCATGTGAGCGGGCAGGAATCGAGATGCGTGTGCGATCAACGCTTCTTCGTCGAGATCGTGTCCCGGCTTGATCTTCACGTACGAGTACACGGTGCCGCCGGCAAGCGTCACCACGAAATCGACGGATTCATGGCGTGCGAGCACAGCGTCGATCTCACCGAGTTCGATGCGAAGTCCATTGACCTGCACCTGGAAATCGGAGCGGCCGACGTACTCGAGTTCGAGAGTCCGAGTCCAGCGGACCACGTCTCCGGTGCGGTACAACCGAGTTCCGCCGCCGAGAGGATCGGCGACAAAACTCGCAGCGGTGAGAGCCGAACGTGAGTGGTAGCCCTGCGCCAATCCGGGGCCACCGAGATACAGTTCACCGGCCACCCCGGCCGGCACAGGTCGCAACCAGCGGTCGAGAACCATCAGATGCGCGCCCTGAATCGGAGAACCGATCGTGATGGCCTCGTCCGACGCCAGCGGGGGTGTCGTGGTGATGACGATGGTCGACTCGGTGGGCCCGTAACTGTTGTAGAACCGGCAGATCGGGCCGAAGCGTCGAACCAGGTCCGGCGGGCACACGTCACCTCCGACAACCACAGCTTCGAGATCCGGAAGATCGGTGGCGTCCACCGTGCCCAGAATTGCGGGCGCACTGATGATGTGGGTGACGCGCTCGCTGCGCAGCAGTTCTGTGAGCTCGCCGCCGCCGTAGACATCTGCCGGAGCGATGACCATCGTCGCCCCGGCACTGAACGCCTGAACCATTTCGAAGACGGAGGCGTCGAAACTTGCGGACGAGAATCGCAGAACTCGCGAATGTGCACCGACGCCGAGTTCGGGGCGACCCCATGCGGTGAAATCGACCAACGCATTGTGCGTGACGGCAACACCTTTCGGTGTACCAGTGGAACCGGACGTGTAGATCAGATAGGCGATGTGATCGCTTCGCAACGGCGCCGTGCGGTCGGAGTCGTCGACGACGGACTCGTCGCCGACAAAGCTGAAGGCATCGATAGAGATGCAGTCCAGATCGACGGGCAGCATCTGATGGACAGTCGAATCAGTAATTCCCACAACAGCATTACTGTCCCCGACCATGTGATCGATTCGTTCGACCGGGTACGTCGGATCGACCGGAACTGATGCAGCGCCGGTTTTGGCAACCGACCACCACGCGATGACGGCATCGATGGATCGAGGCAGCGCGATCACGACACTGGTGCCAGGACCCACTCCGCGCCGGATCAGCATTCGAGCGAGTACGTTGGAGCGACGATCGAGTTCGCGGTAGCTGAGCTGCTGGGTACCGCAGCTCAGTGCGATCCCCTCCGACGATGCCGCGACGCCGTGGGCGAGAATCGTGGGCAAGGTCATCGGTGCCAGTGCGTCAGGGCCGCGTGCCGGAACGATCGACTTCCGCTCGGCTTCGCTCAGGATCTCGAGATCGTGAACACGAGTGTCCGGCAGCGCTTGCATGTACCGGGACAGCAGTTCGACGTATCGGCGGACATGGTCGCTCAGGACATCTGCGGTGTACAGATGGGGATTGGCTTCGAAATCGATTCGCGGCGCCTCTCCCGAGGCACTCGGATAGATGTTGACCGACAGGTCTTCCACCGGCCCTGTCGACAAGACGTGGAATCGACCAGTCACCGACCCCAGGACCACTTCGGGGTGAAAGTTCATGATGTTGATCGCAGGACCGAAGAACCCCCGCTCGGCACCGAGGCCTCGATCGCGCCTCATGTCCTCGGTGCGGTACCGCTGATGTCTGAGCGCGCCGGTCAGTTCGAGCGAGGCAGCCGCGCTCAATTCGGCAACCGTGGTCGTAGCGGTCACCGCGAGGCGCAGCGGAACGACGTTGGAGATCATGCCACCCGAACCGCGCAGAACCCTGTTCGTGCGCGCGGTCACCGGCAAACTCAGCACTACGTCTTCGGTGCCGGTCCCCCGGGCGAAGTAGAGCGCGAAAGCAGCCACCGCCGCCGCCGAAGAGAACTCGTCCGCCTTCGCCGTCGCGTTCGCACTGTCGAGTGTTCGGCCGACCACGACCGCACCCGCTGTGGCGTCCATCCGCTTCCCGGCCAGACTTGCCACGGCCGGAAGGTCTGCTGTCTTGGCTGCCCAGTAGTCCTGATCTCGGCGGAATCGCGGCGAGTGCCGATACTCGGCCTCGGCGTCGCGCACGGCCAGAAGATCGGTTGCCGACGATTCGGGGACTGAAAGGCCGGCGACCTCCGCTGAGTAGAGCTCGGCGATGCGTGTCATGAAGTTCATGGCGCCGTAGCCGTCGAGGACCAGATGATGGATCCGGCAGTACCAGAACTGGCGGTTCGCGCCGACGCTCAGGACGGCTGACTTCACCAATCGATCGGTGAGTAGATCGAAAGGTCGGGTGTACTCCTGCCGCATCCACTCGAGTGCGGCTGCCTCCGGCTCGCGCTCACCGCTCAGATCGACGACCTCGACGCTCTGACTGAGCTCGGAATCGATCTGCTGAAACGGTTCGCCGTCGATCTCGAGGAGTTTCAGCATCCCGGAGCCGAACTCATGCGCTGCTGTGACGCAGGCACTTTCGAGCACCGCCGCGTCGAGAGTCCCGTCGACTACGACATACTGCGCGATCGTGATCGGCACATCAGTACGCAGTAGCTGGGCAAACCAGATTCCGCGTTGCGCGCTGGTCAGCGGAAAGGGCTCGAAACGTCGATCAGCATGCACAGCGTCGTTCTCTCATCTGCCGAAAAAAGTACCGACGGCCTGCATCGATTGCTGTGGACCTGCGGCGCGAGACGACCGTACCGACTACCACTCGACACAGTCCGCCGATTGATCAAAGATAGGGTTGCATAACCTTCCCATCTCGTCAAATGGCAAAACAAGTCCCATGCGATCACGTAAAGGATTCCGCTAGGTCTGTTTCTGCAGATCAGACCTGGGATTCGAGTGCGGTCTCAGTATTCGGCGCGTCATGCGCCGGGTACGCATGCACCAAGGCAGTAGCGAGTTTGGGCACCGCGTGAGTGAGCGAATGCTCGGCGCTGTGCGCTATCGCATGAGCTTCGGCAAGAGTTGCCCGGGGATCGATGTCGAGTTCTGCATCGGCATGCAGTCGGTGTCCGATCCACCGCATCTTCAGATCACGAACACCGAGGACTCCAGGTTCGTGCATCAATGCATGCTCTGCGTCGTCCACCAACTCAGGTTCGACGCCGTCCATCAACCTCCGGAAGACGTCTCGCGCTGCAGTCCTGAGCACCGCCACGATGGCGACGGTGATGACAAGGCCGATGATCGGATCTGCCAACGGGAAACCCAGCGCAACTCCCCCCGCCCCCAGAAGGACTGCGAGCGAAGTGAATCCGTCGGTCCGAGCATGCAATCCATCGGCCACCAGTGCCGCTGAACCGATTTGCCTGCCGACCCTGATCCGATACAACGCCACCAATTCGTTTCCGATGAAACCGATCAAACCTGCCGCCGCTACCCAACCGAGGTGCTCGATCTCGACCGGGTTGATCAATCGCCTCACCGCCTCGACACCGGCGATCACTGCCGACAGTGCGATCATGGCGAGCACGAACAGTCCGGCCAAATCCTCCGCACGCCCGAAACCATAGGTATAGCGCCTGGTCGCAGCGCGCCGACCGAGCGCGAAGGCAATCCAGAGTGGGACTGCCGTGAGCGCGTCGGAGAAGTTGTGAATGGTGTCCGCAAGCAGCGCCACCGAACCCGAGATCGCCACGATCGCAACCTGAGCAACTGCGGTGACGCCGAGCGCGACAAGACTGATCTTGACCGCCCGGATGCCGATTGCGCTCGATTCCAATGCGTCGTCGACACTGTCGGCAGCGTCGTGACTGTGCGGCGAGAACACTTCGCGGACTGCCGATCGAAATCCCTTCGGCCCGTGGCCATGGGTGTGGCCGTGGCCGTGGGACGTCTTGGGTTCGTGCGTCACGACGCACCTTCTTCTTGATCGGTCCGATCGACGTTCGCCGAGCGCTCCGGGTGTATCTCCCGAAGCTCACCTTCACTACGGTGATGCCCCGGCAATCCGGGTCCGGCATGCTCCGCATTGAAGACCGCGTCCGTAACCAGTTGGCGCACATGGTCGTTCTCCAGGCGATAGAACACCGTCGTACCATCGCGGCGGGTTCGTACCAACCTTGCCATGCGCAATTTCGCCAGGTGCTGCGACACCGAGGGCGCCGGCTTGCCGACGCGTTCCGCCAGTTCGTTCACCGAGCACTCGCGGTCGACCAATGCCCACAAGACCTGCACACGGGTTGCGTCGGCCAGCATGCGGAACACCTCGACGACGAGGTCGACTTGATCATCGGGAAGCTTGCGGCGACAAACACCACTATCTGCGTTCATACGTAGATAGTAGATCATGCTGGACGCCGAAGATGACCTCTCGTCGATTCACCAGTTGTGCAAAGCTTGGCGGCAGAGCCCTTCGCCACTCGCAGACCGGGAGACAACGATGAGTACCGACGATTGGAACGCAGGAATCATTGCGGAATTTCGGGAGAACGAGGGCAAGGTAGGTGGCCCCTTCGAAGGTGCGCCCATGGTGTTGGTCCACCACACAGGACGCAAATCCGGACGCGATTTCGTGAGTCCCATGATGTATCTGGCAGACGAGCAGGATCCGAAGACCATCTACGTTTTTGCATCCAAGGCCGGTGCCCCGACCAATCCCGATTGGTACTACAACCTCGTTGCCACCGACCAGGCAGAGGTCGAGATCGGCACCGAAACATACCCGGTCTCCGTCAGCGAAGTAACCGGCGAGAAGCGTGAACGCATCTACGACGAGCAGGCCAGTCGATACCCGGGATTTGCCGAATACGCGGAGAAGACAGCTGGGATCCGCACAATCCCGGTGGTAGCCCTGACTCGCGCGTAAATCCTGGTAGCACCTTCCAGCCGTTTCCATTCGGAAACGGCTGGAATCGTTTGTACGGAATCAGGTCGCTGAAGAGGCGTTGACCTCACCCTTCGCATGCCGTCCGAGCAGCACGTATCCGACCCAGGATCCGACAACCACTGTCGCCGCGAGCGCCTGTACAAGGCCTTCGATACTCGCCGGATAGAACACGCCGGTGATGTAGTGCGAGATGAATCCGGTGGACGGCAACTCCGCGATCCCGGCCATCCGGCGGGCCCAGTTCTCGAGATTGGTCAGCGGGCAGTCATATCCGACCGCTATCGAACCGGCTCCCCAGACGACTGCAAGTAGGTGGAAACCGATGGTACGACGCCACTTCCACGCCACGAACCCACCCAGCACCACATAGAGGACAAACCCGAAGTGAACGAACACCGTTACTACTTCGATGAGCCGATACACCATCGTCGTCTCCGCTCGTGGCGCGGAAGTCCCGCAACAACCAGACTAATCCGATGTTAGTCCTCGTAGAGGTGATCTACCCGGTGTATGCAGCGGTCGTGCGAGCAGCGGCGGCTGCAGCCGCATCCGGGTCGTCGCCCGATGCGATCGCAGCTTCGGCCCACAGTTCACTGCTTCCCGCGATGAATGCCTTGGCCTCGTCGCTCGCCGACCACTCGGGTGTCTCGAGTGGCGTCGCGATCCCCAGTTCCACGTGTCGAGCCAGCCCGAGCAGTCCCATGTCCCACCCGACGCCGACGGCACCTGGACCGTACTCGGCCCACCGATCCGGCTCCACGTCCGCGGCATGTTCGAAATCGAACAGCGTTGCACCACTGCCCTTTTCGGCGAGATTTACAGTCACATAGCTCACATCGCCGCCATATTCCCAGGTGATGCGAAGAGTTCGAGGAGCTTCGCACGCCAAAATCTCGCCGCCGGCGTTGCCCTCGAGCTGATAGTGGCCGCCGATCATGGCTTCTCCCGCGACCGGCATGAACCATTGGCGAATGCGGTCGAACTCGGTGATCGCCGCCCAGACCGTGCCTATTGGTGCCGCGAGAGTCCGCGACATGCGCAGCATGCGCGTTTTCCCCTCGTCTCCGCCGAACGGGCCCAGTTCTCGTGCCACCAACTGCAACGAATCAACTGCTTTGTCGAACATGAGACTCCTCGGTTCGAGCGAAACTTTCAGCTCAGGCGCTGCTGTAGATGTACCGCTACCTCTTCTCCAGCGGCGCTCTTGCCGATCGCCTTGCACAGCGCCACGCGCAGCGGAAGCCAGTGCGGTCCGTCGCCGGAGGGCATCAGCGTCGCCTCGAAGGGATGCTCACCATCGAGGGTCCCGACCACCTTCACAGCGCGTCTGGTTCCCAGAAGTTCCGCCGAGCCGGGCACGGTCAAGAACGTTGCGAACGCACCGTCTTTCTCGATGGGAGCGGTGAACGAGTAATCGAGCGGTTGTGGAGTCTTGTCAGTGGCCATCTCGCGTCACTGCTCAGCAGCGAGCAGGACGTCGGTGTCGAAACACGTGTGAGTGCCGGTGTGGCACGCGGCGCCCTCCTGATCGACGATCAGCAAGACGGAATCGCCGTCACAGTCGAGGCGCACCTCGTGCACGTACTGGGTGTGCCCGGAGGTCTCTCCCTTGACCCAGTACTGCTGCCGCGAGCGCGAATAGTACGTCCCCTTACGGGTTTCCAGTGTTCGCGCGAGCGCTTCGTCGTCCATCCACGCGACCATCAGCACATCACCGGTCGATTTCTCCTGCGCAACCGCGCTGAACAGTCCGGCGTCGTTTCGCTTCAGCTTCGCCGCGATTGCGGGATCAAGGCTCATATGATGTTTATACCTTCCACCTGTGACTTCCGTGGAATTCCCCTGCTTGTTCGCCGTAGAATGGAAGTTCCTTCGCTGTCACCGTGGAAGAAGATCCGACATGAACCATCAACGTCATGACGGCCCACACCCGGAGTACACCTGCCATATCGTGAACCCGAGTACCGATCGCGTCCGAACCCGCCACGTCGTTCTCGGCATCGGCCCAGGTGCTACCAGCAAGAATGTACTCAGCTACGCACTGACGCTTGCCGCCAAGGAGGATTCAGCACTCCACGTCGTTCACTGCATCACGTCCGAGGACCTACCTGTCGAAACCGACTCACCAGAATTCGAAACGCGTCTGCACGACGAGATGGCGTCCCAACGTGAGCAGACAACCTCGACACTTGCCTCGCACACGGACACCTGGACCTACGACTGCACCTACGGCGACCCGGCCGGTGTCATCCTCGCGACCGCGGACAAGTACGACGCCTTCACCATCGTGATCGGCTCACCGCGAAAAGGCGCTGCCTCCGCGGTGAGCCGACTGATACACAGCTCGGTCTCTTCCCGACTGAACCGGCAGAACCGCTATCCCGTGATATCGGTTCCGACCGGAGTCAGCTCGGCAAGATAGCCGAACGCGGGACAAGCCCGCCTAGACGATCGAATAGTCCTCGAGCGGAAAGCGTTTCGCTTCGACGAACGCATTCCGTGTCGACGTGGGCCGCAGAATCGAAGCCTCGCCGTGCTGATTGAAGTAATAGCTTCGTGCAGTCTGGCAACTACCGCCGTAGAAGACGGAGTCCGCCAGGTTCTCGGTCATCCGGTCGAGGAACTCGGCGTTGGCAGTTTCGGTGACCTCGAATGTTTCGGCGCCGCGCCGTTTCACCTCGCCGAACAGTCGATCCATGTGCTGCATCTGGGATTCGATCGTCGTGAAGTAGGACAACCCGCTGTACGAGTACGGACTGGCGAGCGTGAGGAAATTGGGGAAATACGGAACCGCGACCCCTTCGTAGGCCTGGAAACGGTTGTCGCGCCACCACTTACCGAGGTTTCGTCCCTCGCGACCGATAACCTCGATGGCTGGAAAATTCACATCCCAGAGGTTGAATCCCGTTGCCAGCACCAAGGTGTCGATCTCGGTCTTGCGACCGTCGGCGGTGACGATTCCGTCGGCAGCGATGTGGTCGATCGGCGTCGTTTCGAGATGCACGTTGTCCTTGGTGAACGTACGGAAGTAGCTGTTGGAAAATGTGGGACGCTTGCACCCGAAGTCGTAGTCCGGTGTGAGTTGTTTGCGAAGGCTGGCGTCGCTGACCTGGGACCGCAGAAACGCACGTGATGCGGCCGCCGCACCCTTGTTCAACAGTTTGACCTGCTTGTAGTGCAGGACCGCGCTGACCATGATCATTTCTAGGATCGACGAACTGACAGCGCGCGCGATTCGCTGGGTGAGCGGAATGCGCGAGAACAGCTTCTGCACTGCATTCGGAATGGGGACGTCGATCTTGGGAACGACCCAGATCGGGGTGCGTTGGTAGACGGTCAACTCTGCGGCCTGACGCGCCACCTCGGGGATCAACTGCACAGCGGTGGCGCCGGTTCCGATGATTGCGGTCTTGGTGCCGGACAGATCGTAGGAATCGTCCCAGGCCGTGGTGTGGATGATCTTGCCGGCAAAGTCGTCGATACCGGAGATGTCGGGCCGATGCGGTTGCGAGAGGAAACCCGTCGCAGTCAGGAGGTACTTGGCAGTGATGTCCGGCGCGCCTTCGACGGATACGACCCAGTGCGAGGAATCCTCGTCCCAGCGGGCTCCGTTGACCACGGCACCGAACGTCATGTGCTTCCGCAGATCGTACTTGTCCGCGACGTGATCGGCGTACTTCTTCAGTTCCGCGCCCGGTGCGAAAAGCCTGGACCAGTTCGGATTGGGCTCGAACGAATACGAGTAGGTGACCGACGCGATGTCGACAGCCAGACCGGGATAGCGGTTGACGTGCCAGGTTCCACCCAGATCGTCCTCGCGCTCGAGGATCGCCAGGTTGTTCAGGCCCAGCCGCTTGAGTTGAATGGCCGCACCCATTCCGCCGAAGCCCGCCCCCACTACTACTGCGTCGTACTGCACTGCCATCGGAGAATCCCTCTCGTGAACTGCACATCAGAAAAACTGCACATCAGAAACTGACACGTCATTCCGTTATTGAGAACGGTATCATTCCTGATGTGACGAAGGCCATGACCAGAGCGGAACGAAAAAAGGCGGAATTGCGCCGCGAGATCATCGACGCATCATTCGAGTGCTTCGCCCAGCGCGGCTATCACGCAACCGGAATTGCCGACATCGCAACAACTCTCGGAATCGGCCATGGGACCTTCTACCGGTACTTCGAGAACAAGCGCGACATCATCGATCACGTCATCGACGACCTCGTCGCAAAGATCATCAGCGCACTGGCCACCGAGAATGCTCCCGACGCCGCCAGCACACTGGACGAGTACCGCGCCCAGGTGGGACGGATCGCCGAGGCGCTCCCCCGCATCTTCTTCGACGACCCCCGCATCCCGCGGGTTCTGCTGTTCGAGACGACGGGCGTCGACGCCGATCTGACGGGCCGGATGCTCGATCTACTCGACCAGTCGGCATCGTTGACCGCGGCGTACCTCCACCACGGAGTCGAATGCGGCTATCTGCGCGCCGACCTCGATGTCGACAACACTGCCCACGCCGTCAACGGCATGATGCTGGCAAGTGCGATTCAAGGATTGCGAGCCGGTTCGTCCGTCGACTGCACGGCGTTGAACCAAGCCATCAGCCGCCTCATGTTCGACGGAATCCGCGCCGAGAACGCCTAGCGAACGACGATTCCCTCGGCACGCATCGCATCCTTGACCTGCGGGATGCTCAGATCGCCGAAATGGAAGACACTTGCTGCGAGAACTGCGTCCGCGCCCGCTTCGACAGCCGGGGCGAAGTGCTCGACCAGGCCGGCACCGCCACTGGCGATCACCGGTACGTGGACCGCTGCACGGACAGCGCGGATCATCAGAAGGTCGAAGCCGGCCTTGGTGCCGTCGGCATCCATCGAGTTGAGCAGGATCTCCCCCACTCCCAACTCTGCACCACGCTCGGCCCACTCGACAGCGTCGATCCCGGTGCCGCGCTTGCCCCCGTGCGTGGTGACCTCCCACCCCGACGGTGTGTCCGGCTGCCCTTGGGGAACGGTGCGGGCATCGACCGAGAGGACGATGCACTGCGAGCCGAATCGCTCACTCAGTTCCTTCAGCAGTTCCGGGCGCGCAATCGCCGCGGTGTTGACGCTGACCTTGTCGGCACCGGCACGCAGCAGACGATCGACATCCGCGACCGTGCGCACTCCACCGCCGACGGTCAGAGGAATGAAAACCTGCTCGGCAGTGCGACTTACGACGTCGAGCATCGTGCCGCGATCCGACGTGGAGGCGGTCACGTCCAGGAAGGTCAGTTCGTCGGCGCCCTGAGCGTCGTACGCTGCCGCGAGTTCCACCGGATCTCCGGCGTCGCGAAGATTCTCGAAATTGACACCCTTGACCACTCGCCCGGCGTCGACGTCGAGGCACGGAATCACACGAACTGCGAGGGTCATGACTGTGGTCCTCCTGAGGACGAAGCGCGCGGATCACCGAGCGCGTTGAGGATATCGAGAATCTCACCGTGGATGCCCGGAGCGGCAGCGAGCACCGACTCCGATTCTACGGTCCACGGGCGGCCGGCCAGGTCGGTGACCACCCCGCCCGCACCGCGAACGAGCGCGACCCCGGCCGCGTTGTCCCACGCGTTGCGGCCGTAGACGATCGCACCGCCCAGGATGCCGGCCGCGGTGAAGGCCAGATCGACTCCGGTGGAACCGTGTATCCGGATCCGCGAGGACACCTTGCTGATCTCGGCGAGGAGGTCGAGACGGAAACTGCCGGGGATCCGCCCTCGACTGTTGACGTTGAGCGCACCCAAGCCGACGATCGACGACGCCAGATCGGTTGGCTCCAGCGGCGGTACGGCGATTCCATTGACCAACAACGGACCGCCGACGCGAGTCGCGTACGTGTGACCGATCAATGGAAGCCAGGTCAATCCGAGCACCGGGACACCGTCGTCGAGAAGCGCCAACAGCGTTCCGGCAGTGGGCAATCCGGCCGAGTAGTTGAAAGTACCGTCAACGGGGTCGAGAACCCAGACGAGCCCGGAACCGACGTCGGGACCGCCGAATTCCTCGCCGTGCACCTCGATGCCGGTCTGCTCGAACAACTCCGCGGTCAACCGCTTCTCGAGCGCAAGATCGACCTCGGTGGCAAAATCACCCCAGCCCTTGCGGACCGCACTCGGGGCGCCGACACCGGAGACGAACTGATCGTGGACGCCGTCCAGAAGCCGACCCGCAATCGCGAGAAGTTCATCGAGGTCACGCGTCGGAGTCATCTGGAAAATCTATCCGGAAACTGCTGCCAGTGCTTCGGGGAGAGTGAAGCGACCGGCATACAATGCCTTGCCCACGATCGCGCCCTCGACACCCTGATCAACCAGGCTGGAAATGGCGAGTAGATCCTCGATGGTCGACACACCACCGGAGGCGACGACGTGCGCGTCGGTGACCGCGCAGACCTGGCTGAGAAGTTCGAGATTGGGACCGGTCAGGGTGCCGTCCTTGGAGACGTCGGTGACGACGTAACGAGTGCAGCCGTCACGGTCCAGACGCGCGAGGGTCTCCCACAGATCGCCGCCGTCGGTGACCCAGCCGCGACCACGGGTGCGGTACTGACCGTCGACGAGACGAACATCGAGGCCGACAGCGATCTTGTCGCCGTACTTGGCCAATGCACGCGCACACCACTCGGGATCCTCGATAGCGGCAGTACCGAGATTCACGCGAGCACAGCCGGTGGCCAGTGCGGCTTCCAGGGAAGCGTCGTCGCGGATTCCACCGGACAGTTCCACCTTGACCGTCAGGTCGCCGATGACGCCGGCCAACAGTTCGCTGTTGGACCCACGCCCGAAAGCAGCGTCGAGGTCGACAAGATGCACCCATTCGGCACCGTCGTTCTGCCACGCAAGAGCAGCGTCGCGGGGCGACCCGTAACCGGTCTCACTTCCCGCCTCTCCTTGCACGAGGCGAACAGCTTCACCGTTGACGACATCTACAGCAGGCAAAAGGACCAGGCTCACGTGCGGTAACCCTAGTAGGTCAGGACCTCGAACCGTCTTCCGGGTCACCGAACGCTTTTCGGGTCATCCGCTTGGATACGACGCCCATTGCCGCAATCGCAGCGACGACCCCCACGAGACCGATCACGAGGCCGACGCCCGGCGATGGTTTGAGAACAACGATGACGACAGTTGCGACCGCCAGCGCAGCCACAGCGGCGCCGAGCGAGAACAACGCCAGACGGGCGAGGGAGAAATCGTCACCGCGGTTCGGTCCGGATCCCCCGGTCACAAACTCTGCACCCAGTTGCTCAGCAACTCGGCGCCTGCGTCACCGGATTTCTCGGGGTGGAACTGCGTTGCCGACAACGCACCGTTCTCGACGGCAGCGAGGAACTTTCCGCCGTGATCGGCCCATGTCAGCTTCGGGGGTGCAATGTGCTCGGACGGCGCGAGCTCCCAACTCTGCACACCGTAGGAGTGGACGAAGTAGAAGCGGGTATCGGCGTCTATGCCCTTGAACAGGGTGCTGGACTCCGGAGCCTCCACTGTGTTCCAGCCCATGTGCGGCAGGACCTCTGCTTGCAGCCTCTCCACGGTGCCGGGCCATTCGCCACAGCCCTCCGCCTCGACACCGAATTCGACTCCCCGGTCGAACAGAATCTGCATGCCGACGCAGATGCCCAGCACCGGTCGGCCACCAGCCAGGCGTCTGCCGATGATTCGGTCACCCTGCACTGCACGCAGACCTTCCATACAGGCCGCGAACGCGCCGACGCCGGGCACCACGAGACCGTCGGCCGCCAGTGCAACCTTCATGTCGTTGGTCACCTCCACCTGCGCCCCGGTGCGCGCCAGTGCGCGAGTAGCCGAATGCAGGTTGCCGGAGCCGTAATCGAGTACAGCAATCGTGGAAGCGCTCATGCCCCAACTCTATCGGGCAACCCTGCTGCCGATCACTTTGCCGCCCGCGGCCAGTGCCGGGAGCAGAGCGACAACGACCGCAGAGACCGCGAAGACCCACGCATAGCCGGCAGTCGTGGCCACGAATCCCAACGCCAGTGCACCGATTCCGGTGCCGGCGTCGTAGCCGATGTTCCAGATCGCGCTGGCGGATCCGAGTTGCCTCGGGCCGGCAGCCTGAAACGCCATGACCAAGGACTCGTTCTGCACCGCCCCGAACCCCAGCCCGAAAAGGACCGCCGCGCAGAACAAGACCGGCGTCGACCCGCCGTCGACGTTGATCGCGAACAGCACCAATCCGATGGTCGACGACGCCAATGCCGGCGCGAGTGTCCGACCACTGCCGAGACGATCGGCGATCAGGCCCGCCGAGTACCGGCCGATCAACATCGATCCACTGGCGGTCGCCAACACCACACCTGCAACGGCCGCGCGCTCCGAGATTGCGATCGGCAGTAGAGACGACAGCCCGCCGAACGACGCGGACACGCACGCCAGAGCGAGCACCGGGACCAAGACGACGAACACACTCAACCGGGCGGATTCGCCGGTGGGCTGGGCGAAGATCTTCGGCAACCCGGCAATGGCCACCAGCGCGAGTGCCGGGATCAGCGCACCGAGAACGAACACCGGTGTTGCCGACCACCGTTCCATGATCGCAAGCCCCAGCGGAAGCCCCGCCATTTGTGACGCTGCGATCGCGATTCCCTGAGCGCCAGTGGCACGGCCCAGAATTCGTTTGGGCGCCAACTCGGCCACGAGCGCGCTGCCGGCGACCGTCAGCATGCCGAAACCGATTCCTCGCACCGCGGAAACCGCCAGGACGGGGCCGGCGTCGGCCGAGATCAACAGCACCAACGACGGTGGACCGAGGAGCAGACACCCGACTGCCAGCACGCGCCGGTAGCCCTGCGTCCGCAACAACCGAGGCACGAGCAGTTGCGTCAAGACCGTGGCCGCCATGAAGACACCGGTCACCGATCCGGCAAGCGCATCCGATCCGCCGGACTGCGCAACCAGCAACGGCACCACCGGCAACAGCAACGACCAGCCACCGAAAGCTGCTGCCGCCATGATCAGGACACCGATCATGCCCGGAGTGCGAAGCAACCCCGGTGATGGAGCAGGATCTTGCGTCTCAGACACAGTCACTTTTCGCGTCACAGACGCAGTCACTTTTCGCGTCACAGACGCAGTGCGCCTGCTACCGCCGCCAGAACCGCCAACGCCAGAAGGATTCCCGACGCAAGCTTGTTGACCTTGAACATCGAGTAGGCGCCGCCCACGGCAATACCCGCGCCGATGAACAGCAAGTAGGTGAAGAGGACGCTCACAGTGTGCCCTTCGTCGACGGTACGCCACTCACGCGCGGATCCGGCTCGACCGCCTCACGCAGAGCGCGCGCAACGGCCTTGTACTCGGCTTCGGTGATGTGATGCTGATCGCGGCCGTACAGAACCCGAACGTGCAGTGCGATACGTGCATTCAATGCGATCGACTCGAATACGTGGCGGTTGATCACCGCGTGATACGGAACGCCTGGGTACCCGCCGATGACGGAATGCACCATGTAGTCGGGCTCACCGGTGTGCACGCAGTAAGGGCGACCGGAGACGTCGACCGACGCGTGCGCCAGCGTTTCGTCCATCGGGATGAAAGCGTCGCCGAAACGACGGATGCCCTTCTTGTCGCCGAGTGCCTGGCCGAGCGCCTGGCCGAAGACGATCGCGGTGTCCTCGACGGTGTGGTGAGCGTCGATCTCGACGTCGCCCTTCGCCTTGACGTCCAGATCGAAGCTGGCGTGCGTACCCAACGCGTTGAGCATGTGGTCGAAGAACGGAACGCCGGTGGAGACGTCGACGATGCCGGTCCCGTCCAGATTCAGTTCGACGACGATGCTTGATTCCCGAGTTGTTCGTTCGATCCGCGCGATGCGATCGCTCATGCCGTCTCTCCTGAATTCGTGTCGACCAGCTGGGTGCCTGCGATTTCGTCACTGGCCTTGATGAACGCGTCGTTCTCGGATTCGAGTCCCACGGTGGCCCGCAGATATCCGGGGATGCCGATGTCGCGGATGAGAACCCCGCGGTCGAGGTATTCCTTCCACGCCTGTGCACCGTCGGTGAACTGACCGAACAAGATGAAGTTCGCGTCACTGGGAATCACTCGGAAACCGGTGTCCGCCAGCGCCTTCGACACTCGATCGCGCTCGGCGGACAAGGCGTGTACACTGCCGAGGGTCTCGTCGGCGTGACGCAGGGCGGCACGTGCCGCCGCTTGCGTGACCACCGAGAGGTGATACGGCAAGCGCACCAACAACAGTGCGTCGATGAACGCGGGAGCGGCGGCGAGGTAGCCGAGTCGGCCACCGGCAAACGCGAAAGCCTTGCTCATGGTGCGGGTCACAACCAGCTTGGCCGGGAACTCGTCGATCAGCGTCATCGCGCTGGGGGCAGCGGAGAACTCCGCGTACGCCTCGTCGACGATCACGATGCCCGGCGCCACGTCGAGGATGCGTCGCAGTTCCGCAATGCCGACGCTGTGTCCGGTCGGGTTGTTGGGGCTGGTCACGAACACGACGTCGGGTCGACGTTCCGCAATCACGGTGACGGCAGCATCCACGTCGAGTGCGAAGTCGTCCCGACGGAAGACCTCGACCCACTCGGTATCGGTACCGTCGGCGATGATCGGGTGCATCGAGTACGAAGGCACAAAACCCATCGCGCTACGTCCCGGACCTGCGAACGCCTGAAGAAGTTGCTGCAGAATCTCGTTCGATCCGTTTGCCGCCCACAGATTGTCGACGGTGACCGGTACACCTGTCTGCTTCGCCAGGTACGCCGCCAGATCCGTCCGCAACGCCACAGCGTCACGGTCGGGGTAGCGGTGCAGTTCCTTCGCGGCTTCGCGCACGGATTCGGCCACATCGTCGATGAGCGCCTGGGTCGGCGGATGCGGGTTCTCGTTCGTGTTGAGCTGAACCGGAACCGTCAACTGCGGTGCGCCGTACGCCGACTTTCCACGCAGGTTCTCGCGAATCGGAAGGGCGTCGACCGAAATCGACTCTCCAGGAGCACTACTCATCGCAGAGCCTCGAATCGCAGACGCACAGCCTCGCCGTGAGCCGGCAGATCCTCCGCATTGGCCAGCGTGATGACATGTCCGGCAACGTCTTTCAGTGCAGACTCGGAGTAGTCGATCACGTGGATTCCACGAAGGAACGTCTGCACACTCAGACCGGAGGAGTGGCGTGCACACCCGGCCGTCGGCAGAACGTGGTTGGAGCCGGCGCAGTAGTCGCCGAGACTGACCGGCGCCCACGGGCCGACGAACACGGCACCAGCGCTGGTGACCTGAGCTGCCACCCCGGTTGCATCCTCGGTCTGGATCTCGAGGTGCTCGGCCGCATACGCATTGACGACGCGCAGACCAGCGGAAACATCAGAAACGAGCACCGTGCCCGACTGGCTACCGGTCAGTGCCGTGGTGACGCGCTCGCGGTGCTTGGTGATCTCGAGCTGCGCAGCCAGAGCCTTGTCGACCGCGTCGGCCAAGTCGACGCTGGTCGTGACAAGAACGCTGGCGGCCATCACGTCGTGCTCGGCCTGGCTGATGAGATCGGCGGCAACGTGGACCGGGTCAGCGGTGTGGTCGGCGAGGATCGCGATCTCGGTGGGACCGGCTTCCGCGTCGATGCCGACCAGTCCGCGGCACAGACGCTTGGCGGCAGTGACATAGATGTTGCCGGGACCGGTGATGAGGTCGACCGGGACAAGCTCGGTTCCATCGGTGTCGGTTCCGCCGTAGGTAAGGAGGGCGACGCCCTGCCCGCCGCCGACGGCCCACACCTCGTCGACGCCGAGCATGGCTGCGGCGGCAAGAATGGTCGGGTGCGGCAATCCGCCGAAGTCGGCTTGGGGCGGCGAGGCGACAACAAGCGACCCGACGCCGGCCGTCTGAGCCGGCACGACGTTCATGACAACGCTCGACGGGTACACGGCATTGCCGCCGGGTACGTACAGCCCGACGCGCTCGACCGGAACCCAACGCTCGGTGACCGTGCCGCCCGGAACGACCTCGGTGACGGTGTCCTTGCGACGCTGATCGGCGTGCACCTTGCGGGTGCGCTCGATCGCAACCTCGAGTGCTTCCTTGACTGCGGGGTCGAGTTCACGAAGTGCGCGCTCGAGCTCGGCTGCGGGTACACGAACCGAAGCCGGACGAACGCCGTCGAACTTCTCGCCGAACTCGAGGGCGGCTTCTGCCCCGCGATCACGAACAGCTTCGACCATCGGGCGAACCTGATGCAGCACCGCGTCCACATCCACTCCACCTCGGGGAAGCGCGGCGCGAAGTTCGGCCGTGGATGGGGTACGACCACGCAGGTCGGTGCGGGCAAGCATGAGAGTTCCTCTCGTACGCAAACGGGGTGCCTGTGCAAGCGGCAGCAAACCGGTCCGGCATCACAGGCCCTGAACAGCGCGCCTGAAACACAGAACTGATGTCAATTATCCAGGATAGGCGCACCCCGTTTTTCACCGGTCCACCTGCAACGCTCACTGCAGGTCCGGCGCCCGCCGCCGGGCGAGTTCGATCAGCTCGTCCCGTCGAGGTGTTGCCACCGAGATTTCACGGCCGTCATGCAGACGAAAGCGGACCCCGTCGCCGGGTGACGCGAGAATTACCCGCATACCTGGGCCGGTCATTCGATAACCGATTCCGGAGCCCATCCCGATATGTACTGCAGTGGCAGACACAACTTCGTCCCACCGAAATACCTGACGCAGCCCCGGAGACAGCGCGATCGACACTCGTTCGACGTCTGTGGTGATGATCACGCGCACCTTCCACATGTACGCGGCCAACCCGAAGGACAGGACCGCGGACAACACGGCGCCGATGTAGCCCGCCGGGTCACGCTGCACGATCGCCGCGAACCCGCAGACAATTACCAGGACAATTCCGAGGACGACGCAGAATGCGACCGTCGAACGGCGCAGGAGTGGGCTCAACGAAATGGACTCGTGAACTTCGTGCACAGCACCCCCGCCTCGATCGCCGACAACCCCCACACCGTGGAACGGCACCGGGAACACGACCATCCCATTACTCGCGCTTTTATAACAAACACGTCACGCACAGCTAGGGTCCAAAGTCGTGACAGACAGTGACGTGGCCACGACCGCACCTCCGGCCTTGCCGACCCCTCAGCGATCCAGCGGACCGAACCGAGCACGGATCGTTGCGATTGTCGCATCCATCCTCGGCATAGTTTTGTGCGGCTCGATACCGTTCCTGCCGATCGAACAGGACACCGCCGCCGTCAACTGGCCGCAGGCCGGGTCGACGACAAGCGTCGAGGCGCCATTGGTCTCGTACACACCGTTGCGCATGGAGGCATCGATTCCGTGCGCGTCGATCAGTGAGTTGGCCGCCACCGGAGGAACGCTCGTCTCGACTGCTCCCCCGGGTGCCGCCGATGCGCGCCGCTACGGATTTGTTGCCACTGTCTCCCCCGAATCCGCCGACGCTCCCGCTCGGGTCGACGTTGTCCTGCGCGATCGAGTGTTGCTCTCGACACCCGTCGCTGATCTGCCGAGTGGATGCGCACTCACGCTCGCCGCCGAGCCGACCCGAACCACCTTCAGTGCCACCGGTTCCGAACCGCGCGTCATCGAGGGCGACAGCCGGCCACAGGTAGTCGGCGTCTTCAGCGACCTCGATTCGGCGGCAGCCGGTTTGAACGTCTCGATCGAGGCGGACTCACGCTTCACGTCGAGCCCGTCGGTGATCAAGACTCTCGCCATGATTCTCGGTGCACTCACGGCTGTCGTGTCCCTCTTCGCGCTGCACCGCCTCGACAACCGCGACGGCCGGGGCACACGCAAATTTCTGCCCGCCCGATGGTGGAAGTTCACCGTCCTCGACGGCGTCGTCGTCGGAACGCTGGTGCTGTGGCACTTCATCGGCGCTACCACCACCGACGACGGCTACCAGTTCACGATGGCAAGAGCCTCCGAGCAATCGGGCTACATGTCCAACTACTTCCGGTGGTTCGCGGTCCCCGAAACCCCGTTCGGAACGCCGTATTACAACATCCTCGGACTCCTGGCCCACGTCAGCACCGCAAGCCCCTGGGTCCGTCTGCCTGCTCTGTTGGCAGGCATCATCACCTGGCTCGTCATCAGCCGGGAGGTTGCGCCTCGGCTGGGCGCCGCCATTCGCGGAAATCGACTCGCCCTCTGGACCGGCGCGCTTGTCTTCCTCGCATTCTGGCTTCCGTTCAACAACGGACTGCGCCCCGAACCGATCGTTGCCCTCGGCGTGCTGCTGACCTGGTGCTCGATCGAACGCGCCGTCGCGACGAGACGACTTCTGCCGGTCGCAGTCGCGATCCTGATCGCCGGATTCACCTTGACTGCCGGCCCTTCCGGCCTCATCTGCTTTGCCGCACTCATCGCCGGAATACGCCCGATCATGCGCATCATCATCGAACGTGCGCGCACCACCGGTTACGTCGCGGCTGTCGGGCCACTGCTAGCTGCCGGACTCTCGATTCTCATCCCCGCGTTCGGCGATCAAAGTCTGGCCGCCGTCATCGAGATGCAACGCGTCCACTCGATCTCACCGAATCAGCCCTGGTTCGACGAGTACCTCCGCTATCAGTACCTCTTCAACATCTCCGTCGACGGTTCCCTGACTCGCAGATTCGGTGTGTTCGTCATGGTGCTGTGCCTTGGCGTCTGCACCGCGATGATGCTGCGCAAGGGGGGCCGGATTCCCGGTTTGGCCGCCGGCCCGTCACGCCGCGTCGTGGGGCTGACGATCGGCGCACTGCCACTGCTGATGTTCTCGCCGACCAAGTGGACGCACCACTTCGGAATCTTTGCCGGACTCACCGCCGTTCTGGCGATGATGACGGCCGTCGCCGTGGGAACGAAACTCCTGCGCTCGCCGCGCAATCGTGCCCTCTTCGCGGCGGCCGTCCTGTTCCTCCTCGCGGTGGCATTCACCGGCAGCAACAGCTACTACTACGTGTCCAGCTACAGCGTTCCGTGGTGGGACAAGCCTGTGTCCATCAGCGGACTCGGCGCGAGCACCGTCCTCCTCGGGCTGACGGTGCTGATGCTCGGCGTCGCCGCGTGGTACTTCTTCCGTGAGCCGTACACCGCGGGGAAGGAACCGTCCGCGAAGCACGCTCGACTGCTTGCCATCTCGCCACTGACGGTTGCCGCAGGTGCCATGGTCCTCTTCGAGGTGCTGTCCATGGCCAAGGGCGCGGTCACCCAGTACCCGGCCTATTCGGTGGGCCGTGCAAACGTCGACGCCGTTCTCGGCCAACACTGCGGACTCGCCAACGACGTTCTGCTCGAGACCGATCCGAACGCCTCGATGCTGACGCCCCTCTCGGGCAGCGTCGCCACAGCACTCTCCGCCGATGGGGCTACAGGATTCGATCCGAATGGCGTCGCCTCCGACCTTCGAGCAGACAAGGAAGCCACGGCTACCGGCGGCGCGAACACCGTCGACACCTCCGAGGACACCGCCGGCAACTCGGCCGGAACCGGCGGTGGCGCCGGACAGACCGGAGTCAACGGCAGTTCGGTCGCGTTGCCGTTCGGTCTCGACCCGGCGACAACACCCGTCATGGGTAGTTACGGTCAGCCCTCCCCCGGCACTCTGACCAGTGACTGGTACCAACTCCCCGACGTGGGCGAGAACGCCACACGTGGCGACATCATCTCGATTGCCGCGGCTGGTCGTGTTCGGTCCGTCGACAAGGACGGAATCGTCACCTACGGCCAGAACGTCGAGGTCGAGTACGGCACAGCGCGTGGCGTCGACGATGCCGAAACAGACGCTGTCGAAACACTCGGAAAGATCGCGCCCCTCGACATCGGCCCGGCGCCGTCATGGCGGAACCTGCGTGTGCCGTTGGATCAGATTCCCGTCGAAGCCAACAGCATTCGACTGGTCGTCAGCGACTACGACAGCAAGCCCGACCAATGGGTGGCCGTCACCCCGCCGCGGGTTCCGAAGACCCAGAAGCTCAACGACGTCGTCGGTTCACAGGCGCCCGTCATGCTGGATTGGGCTGTCGGACTGGCATTCCCATGCCAACGCCCCTTCGATCATCGGGTCGGTATCGCCGAGGTCCCCGAGTATCGGATCCTTCCCGACCATTCCGGTGCGCTCGTGACCAGTGCCTGGCAGGACCACTACGGTGGTGGACCGTTGGGGTGGATCGATCTGCTCCTGACCGCGCAGACCATTCCGTCGTATCTCGACAACGACTGGGCTCGCGACTGGGGTTCGATCGAGAAGTACACACCGATCGATCCGAGTGCAGTACCTGCCCAGGTCGACGAAACGACCGTTCAGCGCTCCGGGACGTGGAACCCGGGATCGATGACCATGGTTTTCTGAGCGGAATTTCTGAGCGGCTGGGTCACTGAGTGACACGGTCCAGCCGCGGGCGGATCGGACGAAACGCCTGCGACTGGACACTTGTATGACTTAGTCTCCCAGGCATGGGAGCCCTGTCACGGTCTATCGCGCCTGCGCTGATGGCACTGACGTGCCTGCTCGGGGCGCTGACCCTTCCCGCTCACGCCTCGGCTGAGGTACCGGATGACTTCCTCTGGGGCGTTGCCACCTCCGGGTTCCAATCGGAAGGTTCGTCGCCGGACAGCAACTGGTCTCGATACTCCGATTCCGGACGAACCCACGACAAGATCGGTGACTCGGTCGACTTCCGTCATCGCTACGCCGAGGACATCGACCGGGCGGCCGATCTGGGATCGAAGGTTTTCCGATTCGGCGTCGAGTGGGCGCGAGTTCAGCCCGCCGCCGGGAGCTGGAACGAGACCGAATTCGCCTACTACGACGACGTGGTAGCTCACATCCGCGCGCGGGGCATGACTCCGATGATCACGCTCGACCACTGGGTGTATCCGGGATGGGTTGTCGATCAAGGCGGCTGGACAAATCCGAAGACGGAAGCCGATTGGCTCGTCAACGCAGAGAAGGTAGTCGAGCGGTACTCCGGAATCGGGGCGCTGTGGATCACGATCAACGAGCCGACTGTGTACGTTCAGCGCGAATTGACCTACGGCGGAATCGCACTCACCCAGGCGCCGTCGATGTTCGACTCATTGGTCCGAGTCCACCGGGCGATCTACGACCGCATCCATGTTCTCGATCCCGGTGCCCGTGTAAGCAGTAATTTCTCCTTCATTCCCGGCGTGTCCGAGGCGATCGATTCGGTATTCACGGATCGAGTGCGCGACAAGCTCGACTTTCTCGGCATCGACTACTACTACGGTGTGGCCCTGAACAATCCGACTGCCGCGTACGCCGCACTCGACGAGTTCTACAACGTCACGCCGCAGCCCGAAGGCCTGTACGACGCATTGATGCGGTACTCGGGCAAGTACCCGGAACTCCCCCTCTACATCGTCGAGAACGGCATGCCCACCGACAACGGAGCGCCGCGTGCCGACGGATACACACGCGCGAATCACTTACGCGATCACATCTATTGGATGGAACGCGCCCGAGAAGACGGTGCCGACGTGATCGGCTACAACTACTGGTCCATCACCGACAACTACGAATGGGGTTCGTACCGACCTCGATTCGGCCTCTACACGGTCGATGTTCTCGGCGATCCCACTGCGGCGCGAATCCCGACCGACGGCGTCGACGCCTACCGCCGGATCATTCACGAGAACGGCGTCGGGGCCGACTACGTGCCCGTCATGGCCCCGGCTTTCTGCTCGCTCGTCGATCCTCCCCGCAGCTGTACGGCTACTCGATGAGGGCCGTTTTCCGAAATTCCTCCACTCCTCGTCGTTAGGATGTCCCATGCGAACACTGCGAAATATCGCCGGAACTGCCGCTGCCACCGCTGTCCTGATCCTGGTTGCCGGAGGCGCTGCGACGGCAGCCCCGAACCCGGCCGATTCACCCCGCGAGGCGCAAGCACGCGCCTACATCGACGCCCTCGTCTCCCATGACGTCTCCGATGTTCATTTCGCCCCGGATGCGACCCGCGTCGAAGCCGGACTCAAGACGGGGTTCTCCGGACCACAGATGTCCGCCGACCTCGAAAACGGCATCCAATACCGCGTTATCCAGGGCGTCCGAGACCTCGAGATGTCGGAGGCCTGGGACATCGTCTCGACCACCTACCTGCTGGACGCGGGAATCGGCGGCACTCGCCTCATGACCGTGGAGATTCGTGAAACCTTCGAAGTCCGTGACGGTCTCATCCACGACGTCGTCGCCGACATCATCCCGGTGTCTGTGTCGTGACGCGCGCCCGATAGCTACTGGGCGGTGCACCCGAGACTCGGGTGCACATCGCCGCGAAGGCAGCCGGCGTCGAGTATCCGAGTTCAGACGCAACGGCCGTCACACTGGCCCCGGCAGAAAGTTTCGGAAGCGCGTGAAGAATGCAGGCACGCTGCATCCACGACGACGCGCTCATCCCCGTTTCCGAGATCAGCAAGCGGTGCAGTGTTCGTTCACTGACGTGGAGTCGGTCAGCCCACCGCGTGGGCGAGTCATGGATCGACGGGGCTGCGAGATACTGCGCGCACAACGCCCGCAATCCCGGGTGCCGAGGCAGCGGGAGTTCCACAGGTAGGGGCGCAAGATCGCGAAGTTCGTGCAGGATCAGCTGAAGTACCGCGGCGCCGCGTCCGTGTGCGGGGAAGTCGTCCTCCACATTCAGCTCGACATCCACGTCGACTGCAGCGACAAGTAGCTCACGCAGGAGCGACGATACTGCGACGACTCGGCACCTGACCGGGAACCACGGCGCTGCGGACGATTCGATGTAGAGGCTTCGCGTGCTGACGCCGTCCATTGTCACGGCATGAGCGACACCGGCGGGAATCATGACCGCATTGGACGGCAGAACCGTCCACTCACCGTCTTCGGTTTCGACGTTCATCGCACCGTTCACAGCGAAGAGAAACTGGGCTCGCCGATGTTCGTGGGCCGCCAGCACGTGACCGGGTGGGTAGTCGGTTCCGATTGCGAGAACACCGCGGGGTGAGTGATCGACGTCGTTGATCGAGATGTTGCGCACCGGAGGAACCTACCGAGTCTGTGTCCGATTCACAATGGAACGTGGCGAACCTTCGAATGTGCGCCAACGGAGAAAGCGCTACCGTTCATCAAGTGCTTCACTACTCCCTCATCCTTCTCGCTTTCGGCGCCCTGACCGGAGTCACCACCGTTCTTTTCGGATTCGGTGGCGGGTTCGTCACTGTCCCAGTCGTTTACGCTGCATCGACGCTGAGGCCGGACGTCATCGATCCGATGCATGTCGCCGTAGCATCCTCGGCGGCCGTGATGGTGGTCAATTCACTCAGTGCCACAATCGCATTCAGGAAGTCAGGACGGCTTCGGACGGAGTACATCAGACCTCTGATCGGTCCCATCGCACTCGGAGCCGGGCTCGGAGCGGTTGCGGCGGGCCACGTAGACGACGGCGTCGTCCGGATTCTGTTCGTCATCTACCTGCTGGTGACAATCCTGGACAGTCTTCTGCGACAAGGGTTTCTGACACCACCTGAACCTCGCGAACATCTTGACCGTCACGGCGTCCGCGCTGTCGGGATAGGCATCGGTGCCGTCGCAAGTTTCCTCGGAGTCGGCGGGAGCGTCATGACGGTTCCGATGATGCGACGCGGCGGAGTTCCGATGGCCGACGCCGCCGCGAGCGCCAACCCGTTGAGCTTGCCTGTCGCCGTCGTCGCGACTGCGGTGTATGCGGTCTCATCAGGGCACAGTTCAGCCTCGGATCTGTCGGCGGGCAGAGTCGGCGCTGTCGACCTTCTGGCCGTCTGTGCACTACTCGCCGGTTCCCTACCGGCGATCGCGCTGAGCCGACGAATCGTCGGTGCCATACCGGACCGAGTCCATGCCGCCGCCTACATCGCTCTACTCGGCGTCGTCACGGCAGTGATGGTGATTGCTTAGCGAACGGCGTATCGCAGATAGATGACGCCGCCGTCGAAGGTTTTCTCCTCGAGCAGTTGCAGATCAAGCCGGCTTTCCGGGAGAGCTCGCAATCCGCCACCGATATTGACCGGACACAGGAACAGTCTGACTTCATCGACCAAACCCGCCGCGAAAGCACTAACCGCAACCGTCGGTCCACCGATCGAGATATCTTGTACCGCTTCGCTCTCGAGCGCACGAACGGCGTCGGCGTCGAAGTCCCGGGCAATCGTTGTGCGCGCCGTCGACACCTCGTTCAGCGTCGTGGAGTACACGATCTTGTCGATGCCACCCCAGATCTGAGCGAACTCGGCGGTCGCCGCCTCGATACCGGCAAACTCGTCCGGAGCCGAAGGTCCTCCTGCCACCGAAGAACGCTCGAGATCCTCGGATGCCATTGTTTCCCAGGGAATCATCGTCTCGTACATCCGGCGCCCGAGCAGGTACGTGCCGACTCCCCTCTCGAGCTCGTTGACGAACGCATGGACCTGCGCGTCGGGAACCGCCCAGTCGAAGTTTCCTTGCTCATCAGCCACATACCCGTCGATCGAGCAGATCGCCGAGTAGATCAGGCTCACCATCGGTCCACGTGCAGCACGTTGTCGACTGGTTCACGGGCGGCGGGTTTGAACGTCTCGCCGGTGAAATACGCCGTCGGGATGAGCGCAGCCTGATGGAATCCGGCCGGAATACCCAGCAGCTCGGCAACTTCCGCTTCACGCTGCAAATGCAATGTCGTCCACGCCGTACCGAGCCCACGTGCCCGCGCGGCCAGCGCGTAGCTCCACGCAGCCGGGAGTAGCGAACCCCACAGACCGGCTTGGTTCCCCTCCGGCAGCGTCTTGCCCGCCTTGATACACGGAATGAGAAGGACCGGCACCTCACCCATGTGCTCACCGAGCCACGCGACGCTGGTGCCCACGCGCTGTTGG
The DNA here is from genome assembly GCF_054589475.1 of Rhodococcus sp. no. 34. Classification (NCBI taxonomy): domain Bacteria; kingdom Bacillati; phylum Actinomycetota; class Actinomycetes; order Mycobacteriales; family Nocardiaceae; genus Rhodococcus; species Rhodococcus sp. no. 34. Next base: position 406,918 of record NZ_BAAILK010000041.1, on the reverse strand, counting down.
ATCGGCGCGCGATCGGGATCATCGGCGAAGAGTTTTGCCGCCGAACCGTGAGAGGCAAGGTACTCGTCGGTGACTTCCTTGTAGATCTGCCCGACTGCTGCACGCAGTGCCGGATCGGTCACCACCATCCACTGCCAGCCCTGGCGATTCGAACCGGAGGGCGCTTGCAGGGCGATCTGGAGGCATTCCTTCACCAGGTCCAACGGCACGGGACGGGTCAGATCCAGACGCTTTCGAACGGTCCGCGTTGTGGTCAGCAATTCGTCGGGTGTCAGGTCGAGTACGGGATACGACGTCATCTCCCGATCATTGCACTGTCGCGAGCAGTGAGCAGGACTGTCCGTCTACACTTTTCTGATCCCGTGCGTGCTCGTTGTCGGGAGTATTTCCCGATCAAAGGACTTTCGACATGAGTTGGCACGTCTGGTTGGCGTTCTTCGGAGCAAGTTGGGTGATCAGCCTGTCGCCGGGGGCCGGCGCCATTGCGTCGATGTCGTCGGGACTTGCCTACGGCTTGCGACGCGGATACTGGAACATCTTCGGGCTGCAGTTGGGATTGTTGCTGCAGATCGGAATTGTCGCGGCGGGGGTCGGTGCAATTCTCGCCAGTTCGACCGTGGCCTTTTCCTTGATCAAGTGGTTCGGTGTCGCATACCTCGTCTACCTGGGGATCAGGCAGTGGCGATCGGCGCCCACCGAGGTGGAGACCGACGAGGCAGCCGCGAGCAGTTCCGGTCCGATGATGATGCTTCGCGGATTTCTCGTGAACGCGAGCAATCCGAAGGCCGTCGTTTTCATGCTCGCAGTGCTCCCGCAGTTCCTGGACCCGTCGGCGCCGCTGCTGCCGCAGTATCTGATCATCGCCGCCACGATGTGCGCAGTCGACGTGATCGTGATGACCGGATACACCGGCCTGGCCGCCCGGGTGCTCACCTTGATGCGCTCCCCCAAACAGCAGCGAACCACCAATCGAGTGTTCGCCGGACTGTTCTTCGGAGCCGCCGGCTTCCTCTCGAGCATCGGGCGTGCAGCGGCTTGATCGGTCACACGGCTCGAGAGATCACAGGCCCGCAATCAAGTTGACGACGGACGCCACGATCACCGAACCGAACAGGTACGACAGCAATGCGTGGCCGAGTGCCATCGCGCGCATGTCCGACGACTTCAAGTTGGTGTCGGAAATCGCGAAGCTCATCCCGACCGTGTACGCCACGTAGGCGAAATCGCTGTACCTCGGCGGTTCTTCCTGATTGAAATCGATTCCGCCGTCGGGGCCGGAGTAGTACAGCCGTGCATATCCGAGGGCGAAGAGCGTGTGGACCGCCAGCCACGAGATCACGACGCTGCCGACTGCAACCGATGCCGCCACTACTTGGTAGTGATGTCCGTCGGGTGCCGCCAGGAGCAGGAACGCGATACCGACCAGGCTCGCGACGGCGGCACCGAGAATCAGCAGGTGCGCGACGTTTCGGGCCGGCTCTTCGCGCGTTGCGTGGCTTGCGGTGAGCGTCGCGTCGAAGGGCCAGACCAGAATCCACGTCCACACCGTGAACACCATCGCCGCCACATCCCAGCCGATCAGAAACGCGAATCGGGGGTAGCCGACCAACGCCGTGACGACACCGGCGGCCACACCGAGCAGCAGACCCGTCGACACTCTCAGCGCCGGCCCGGCACCCAGGGCGCTCCGTGGAACCGGGTTGATCGGAAGGTCGTGCGGTCGATCGTTCACGGGCTCAGTCAACCACTGTTAGAAGTGAGACGGTGGTTACGTGACACGGCGACTCAGGCGTTGCACGCACCGACTATCGGCTTGCCGTTGAATCTGTCCAGCACGTACTGCAATCCGACGCCGAAATCCGCTACGGCCGGCGCGAGGTGGTTGTTGCCGCTCCCCGGATTCACCGCAGGCAGGGTGTCGGTGAACAACGTCGCCTCGGCCCCGCGCGCGCACCAGTCCTGAACCAGGCGCCGGGTTTGCTCGTACGGGATGAAATCGTCGTTGAGCGCTCCGTTGACCAGAATCGGCGAGGCCGGGGTTCGCCGCCCGATGCGTTGTTCCTCGATCACCTGTTGGATCTCCGGTACCGATTCCACCACGTCGGCGAGTGGTCGTCCGTCTGTGGTCCACGACGCCGTCGACTGCTTCCCGTACTTGGTTCGGGAATCGATGAGGCATTGCCCGGCGACGTCGGCGAGCACGGACCGGCCGTAGTCGTTGAGTCGAGATTCGATCGGCTCTCGGGCGGCGGGATAGCGGTCGAGGACGCCGTTGATCGTGTAGCCGATCGCGGCCATCAGGCCGGTACCGTCGATATGACGCAGAACGCTTGCCAGGTCTGCCGGGGGCGCGCTCGCGTAACTCCCGACCAGATTCAACTCAGGCGCGTATTCGGGTGCCAGTTCGGTTGCAGCGGCAGTGGCGCCGCCGCCCTGCGAGTGGCCCCACAGCGCTATCGGATCGTCATCTCCTGCCTGCGCGAGGGCTCGGGCAGCGCGTGCACCGTCCAACATCGCATGGGCTTCCTCGGCGCGATTGACGTAGGTATGGACGCCGGGTGTTCCGAGTCCGATGTAGTCGGTGACGAATACACGAACGCCCTGGGCGAGGAAAGCAAAAGCAAAAGCTGACTCGTAGTTGACACCGACACTGTCCACACCGGCACCGTAGTTCGACGGATTCCCGGGTTCCGCCAGGCGGAGCTGACCGGCAGTGGGAAACATCCTCGACGGCGCGCACTGATCACCTTGGCCCTGCGTACCCGGACCGATCACCACCGTCGGGCGGGGGCCCGCTCCTGACCACGGGGCAGCCGGCTCCAGGTACGAGCCCGACACAACAACCTTGGATCCGTGGGTGTCGGTACTCGAATACAGGATCCGGGTCCCCACACCAGGCACTCCGCCGACGGCACCGGCCAGAGCCAGCGGTTCCGTCCGAATCACCGAACCCGGATCACCGACGTCGCCCGGAATCGCGTCGTAGAAATCGTTTACGGGTTCGGCGTTCGACATCGGTGTGAACAGCAGCGAGGTCGGCAACAGCGCCGATACCGCAACGGCCGAAACCTTCAGTGCCGCGAGGACAACCTTCCGGGTGCTCATGGAAATCCAACGTATAGGCCTCAGTCGACGCGCGGACCGGTTTCGATCTGCGGGACTTCAATCGATCGATACCAACTGTCACGCGAGCGGGCCATGCCGCTGGCCCCCCGATCCCCTGGTTTCACGGCCAGAACCTGATGAATCGTAAGCCTGTGCGGCTCCTCGAAACCCAGGGCACTGGCAGCGAGATACAGCAACCAGGTACGCACCCGGGGAGCACCGACCTGTAAGACCGATGCGTCCCAGTTCTCGCGGAGGTTCTGCACCCATGCGCGCAGTGTCTGTGCGTAATGCTCGCGCAACGCTTCGCTGTCACGCGTCTCGAAACCCGAAAGTTCCAGCGCATCAATGGTTTTACTCAACGGAAGGATCTCACCGTCCGGGAAGATGTACCTGTCGATGAAGCTGGGACCGTCATCGACGTTGTCCGACAACGACTTCACCGCGGCGATGGCATGATTGAGCAGACGACCCTGCGGCACGAGCAAGTCGTAGAGTTTTGCCGTGTACACCGGCAAATTGACCAGGCCCACGTGCTCGGACATGCCGATGCTCGAAATCGCGTCGTAAGGGCCGTCGTCGACGTCGCGGTAGTCCTGCACCCGAATCTCGATGCGATCGGTCAAACCCGCGTCGGCAACTCGCCCCTTGGCGTATTCGACCTGCTCGTTGCTCAGCGAGACTCCGACGACGTCGACGCCGTAGTTCTGGGCGGCGTGTAATGCCATCGATCCCCAACCGCAGCCGACGTCGAGCAGTCGCATTCCCGGCTTCAGATCGAGCTTGCGGCAAATCAAGTCCAGCTTCGCGTACTGCGCGGCTTCGAGGGATTCGACACCTTCCGGCCAGTATCCGCACGAATAAACCATGCTCGGCCCGAGGAACAGTTCGTAGAAGCGATTCCCGACGTCGTAGTGATGGGAGACAGTCGCCGAATCGCGTGATCTACTGTGCCGCTTGCCTCGCTTACTACGCATCTCGATCGCCGGGGGTGACGGTGGTGGACCCACCGCTCCCAAGCCGGCGAAAGTACCGGCGGCGCGAACAACCGAGCGTAGCGGCAACGTCGACAAACGATTCTCACCGAGCCGCGTGACCAGTTCCGGGACGTCGAGGAGCGCGAAGATGTCGCCGTCTACGTCCAGATCGCCGGAAACGTACGCCCTCGCCAGCCCTAATTCGTTGGGAGAGTACAGGACCCGCCGTAGGGCACGCCGATTCCGGAAGTGAACCTGCGCGGCGGCGTCCCGTGGCCCTGCCTCCGAACCGTCCCAACATCGCACGCGGACCGGAAGCGGAACCCCGATCACTTCCTCGAACACCGTCAAAATCTTGGCCGCGGCACCAGTCACTGATCAACCCTCCGACAAAAGATGGTTAGCCGATGACAGAAAACTTACGCCCGATTCGCGAATCTTTCGCGCCATTTGTCCGAGTTTTGGACAGTGTTCATCGCGGTTTCGGTATTCATCGCCGAGTTCAGGGTTCCACCAGTCCGGCGAGGAATTCCACCAGCAGTCTCTTCGTGACCTCACGTGGCAGCGATTCCACTGCCGCGAGGACGGCCGCCATGTCCAAGGGAGAATCGGAAGAGCCCCGAGGATCCAGCCCCGCCGACGTCAACGCTGCCGCGACGGCGTCACTGGGCAACGCAAGAACATCGGCGACGGTGACATCGCCACGTTCGAATGCTCGGGCCAACTCTGCCAGGGCCGGCGGCGCCTCGGCTGCCGCCGAGCCGCGAACGTCGTCGGCACCGAGGACGAGTGCGCTGGTCAACTCGCCGAGCACAGATTCCGTCACCGGGGTGACGGTGAGGTGGGTTGTTCGAGGCAACGTCGTCCCGTCAGGTTGCGTCGACGCCGGCTGCCCTTGAAGGACGAAGCCGCGAGCACCGACAGCGCTCACCCAGCGATGCGGATCCACTCGCCGTTCGAGCGGCACGGAATCGTCGGTAGCGACCGCGAACAGTGGTCCCACCGGCGAGCCCACGACGCGAAGACCCTCGATTGCCTCGACCGTGCCGATCAGTGCACGAGTGGCCCGCTGCGCCCGGGACACCAATTCGGCGTACCCGGATTGCCCGAGGACTTGCGAAATCGCCCAAGCACCGGCAAGAGCAGCAACGGATTTGGAACCGAGAAGCGTGGGATTGACCACCGGGTACCCCGGCCAGTCCGTGAGTCCGAAATACTGCTTGCGATGCAGATCTCGCCCTCGGTGCAGCAGAACCGAAACGCCTTTGGGCGAGTATCCGTACTTGTGGAAGTCGACCGACATGCTGGTGACCCCGGGCACCCGGAAATCCCAGGGTGGCAGATCACCCCACCACGGCAATGCAAGCCCACCGATGCAGGCGTCGACATGCAGTGGAATCGAATGTGCACGAGCAACTTCCGCGACATCGGCGATCGGGTCGAGCGCCGCGAACGGGTAGCTGGGCGCGGAGACGACGATCAAGACCGTGTCTTTCCGAACTGCCGTCGCAATATCTTGTGCGCCGACGCGCCCCGACGTGGGATCTACGGGTACCAGGATCAGTTCCAGTCCGAGCAGGTGAGCTGCCTTGTGGAAAGCGGCATGCGCGGTGGTCGGAAGAACCAGCGAACCCTCACCCGGCGGGAGCCCACGGAAGTCGCGAGCTGCCTTGACGGCCAACACACAACTCTCCGTTCCGCCGCTGGTGACATTGCCGACGACTACGCCTCCGGCGTCTGTATCTGCGGCTGGGTCTGAAGCTCCATGGAGGAACTCGCGTGCGAACGCAACCAACTCACGCTCCATCACCGCGGTGGACGGGAACACCGTCGGGTCGAGACCGTTGACCGGCTGAACCAATCGAGCTGCGTCCGCTGCCAACTCGTCGAGCGCTGCGAGGCCGCTGTCGTACACGTACGACAGAACCCGGCCTCCGTGCGTCGGAGCGTCCTGCTCGCGAAGCGAACGCAACCGAGTCAAGATGTCGGCCGCCCTCTTCTCGAGGTTTGCGCTCTCGACGATCTTGCCCTGAAGTTCCTCGGCCTGAGTGGAACTCATCGTTCACCTTTCGTTCTCGTGAGTGGATTCTTGTTCGGTGCGGTAATTCCGCAATACGACCAGGCTGATCGCAACCAGGATCGCCGGCACGACCGAGAAGCCAAGGGCAATTCCGGTCAGCGCCGATTCCGGTTGCACGACAGTCTCGCCCGCAGTTTTCGAGACGAACCCGGTGACCGCGAGTACACCCAAGAACACCGCGGGACCCAGGGCAAGACCTGCGGTTTCCGAGGCTGTCCAGATGCCACTGAGCGAACCACCGCGTTGGCGCCCACCGATTCGCGCGTCGTCCTCGATGACGTCCGGAAGCATCGCCAGCGGGAACACCTGCATGCCGGCATAGCCGACGCCGGCAAGCGCGACGGCACCGTAGATCCACGAACCGGCGTCGACAGCCGCAAGCGTCAACAACGCCGTCGCGACCACGAACAGAACCGAGGACACGACGTAACCGCGAAGCTTTCCGTACCGATGCGAGAACCGGTACCACAACGGCATGACGACGAGAGCTGGTCCGACGAGTGCAACGAACAGACCGGTGAGCGCACCTTCGTTGCCCATCACATAGGTCGCCAGATATTGCGCACCCGCCAACATCACAGCGGTGGCAAGAGCTTGGAGCACAAAGACGATGACCAGCAATCGGAACGCGCGGGTATGTCGTATCGCGTCGAACCCGTCCCGGTACTGCGAGAGCAACGAGCCGACCGGCGCGTCCGCGTGAGTCACCGTGTGGCGCGCGGCTCCGCGAACTGCCCAGATCATTGCCCCGCACATCAGCGCCGACACCCCGATCGCCATGACCAGATAACCGCGTGCTCCGCCCCCGGCAGCGTCGCGGAGCTCGGGTCCGCCGGCGCCGACGACCAGAATTGTCAGGGCCAACACCGCAATTCGAACCGATACCAACCGGGTGCGCTCGTGGTAATCGCCGGTCAACTCGGTCGGCAACGCGATGTACGGCACCTGAAAGAGGCTGTAGGCACTCGCCGCGAGCAGGAAGAAGACGAGCACCCACATCGCCCCGACTCCGGGGCCGGCCGACACCGGGGCCGAGAACGTGAGAATGAAGAGCAACGGCAGTCCCAGAGCGCCTGCGAGCATGAGTGGCACTCGCGTACCAGTTCGATGAGAGCTTCGGTCGCTGATCGACCCGATCAGCGGATCGATCAGGACGTCGGCGATTTTCGGGACAATGACCACAAGCGACGCGAGCGCCGCGGCAACGCCGAGCGTGTCGGTCAGGTAGTACGCCAGTACCAGACCTGGCAGAACACCGAATCCACCCGTACCGACACTTCCCGCTGCGTATCCGGCCACCACACCACGCGAAAGCCTGTCAGGCGATCTACCTTCACGAAGACGTACCGGTTTGTCTGTAGTCACCGTCCACACACTAATGTCACGACTCCGTACCGCGAGGGCAAAAGAATCCCGATGACCAGAAGTCGCTCACTCGGACGTGCCTGGCATGCCAGACTGTGACCCGATTCGCACACGAAACGAAGGTCTGAAGACGATGGTTGACCCACTGCGAGAGATCTGGCCTCCGTACGGAGTCACGATCACGTGTGGGCCCATCACCTTGCTCCCTGTGCGCGACGATCATTTCCCCGAACTCACTGCGCTGGTCCGAGCCGGCATTCACCCTGCCGAACAGATGCCGTTTCTCGTCCCCTGGACGGTGGGCACTCCCGACGAAGTGTCGCGCAGATTCATCCAATACCACTGGTCGGTCCGCGGAGCGATGACCATGACCGACTGGAAATTCGAAACAGCCATTGTCGTCGACGGAGAAATCGTCGGCTGCCAGGCGTTCGCCGCGACGGACTTTCCTACCAGTCGTACCGGTGAAACCGGCTCGTGGATCGGACGCGGGTTCCAAGGCCGGGGTGTCGGCACTCTCGCCCGACAGGCAATCTGCGCATTCGCATTCGACTCTTTGGGCGCACGAAGCGTCGTGTCGTCGGCATTCACGGACAACCCCGCCTCGATCACGGTGTCCACCAAAGTCGGGTACCGCGCAGACGGCACAGTAGAGGAGTTGGCTGCCGACGGTCGCATGACCGTGCGTCGTCTCTTCACCCTCAGCCGCGAAGATTTTGTCGCACCGCCGTATCCCGTCGAAGTGACCGGCGTGCGCGCGTTCAAGACGATGCTCGGCATCGACTGAGCGAGCTACCCGTGCACCGTGAGAACCGAGAGAGCAGCGACAACCGGAAGACCAGTGACAACCGGAAGACCAGCGACAACCGGTAGAACAGACACATGGAACCCTCCGACATGATGGCCGCAGTCACCTCGTCCATGCGCGACCGTACCGGGCGCACCCTCGAAGAATGGGTTGAGGCCGTACGGACGTCCGGGGTCGACCCGCTCGATCAGAACGAAGTGCGCAAGTGGCTGAAAGCAGAGCACGGTGTACCGCAGAACTCGCAGTGGGCAATTGCATTCGAGACTGCCGAACAGTCCGGATGGGTGGAGCCGACCGTCGAGCGATACATCGACCAGCAGTACAGCGGCCCGAAGGCAGCACTGCGGCCGATCTTCGATGCAGCCCGACGTCTGATCGAAGAACTTGGAGCCGATGTTCGGGTCGAAGGCCGCGGAACCTACACACCCTTCGTTCGCGCTCGCCAATTCGCCGCCATCGCAGCGGCCACCAAGGCCCGAGTCGACCTCGGACTACGTTTTGTCGAGGCCCCCGAATCCGAACTTCTTGTGCCGGCCAAAGCTCCCGGGCAGTCGACCCACAAGATCGGGCTCAGCAGCACCGCAGACGTGAACGACGAAGTCGGATTGCTGACAGCGATCGCGTATCAACAGAACGGCCGGTAGGTCACTCACTCACCGCCACGCAAACGCTCACCTGCAGGCTGCACGAAAGTCCCTGTTCTCCTTGTCGGAGAACAGGGACTTTCTTCACCGCGGGGGAAGGTCGCTGCGACGTGTCAGCTCAGGCCGAAGAGCGCGCCGATGATGGTCCGAGCAGCCTCGAAGAGCGCGTCGACGGACGGAACACCGATTTCAGAGCTGATGGAAAAAAGGGAACCCAACATACGATCCTCCGGAGATAGTTTCTGAATGGCTTACTGCCACAAGGGAAATGCTACAGATTCTACTTGCGGAACTGAAGCAAGGGGACCACGGGAGTGACAATTCCGGACCAAAGTCCCGGCCCGTTAGATCTACTGCACCCCAGTATGATTGCGATCCTTCGAATCCGAATCGACACCTTCGAGATAGCCGACGAGAACTTGGGCGACCTCCGCCAACACCTCAGTGCTCGACATTTCCGAGTGGGAGCAGTCGACCAGGTACGCCCGCAACGGCCCCACCAGTTCGGACCACCTTTCGACCAGGTGACGATGTTCAGGCAGATCATGCTGCGCCACAAACAGTTCCACTGACCCGAAATAGTGGCTCGGCGTGTGGTCCCGAACGATTCGCGACAGTTTTTCCACCCGACCCACTACGGATTCGAGTACCGTATCGGAAAGGAAATCCATACCGGTCTGCCTTCGGATCTCTGCCGCAACGTCTGTGAAAGTCAGTGCTGCAGTTTCAGTTTCAACCTCGGATAGCCCGATCTGCGCGAACAGTTCGGAAGGTTTCGGAGCCGCTTGTACCGATGGCATCATCTCCGGTAACAGCGCGTCGAGCATGACAACCGAACCGACCAGATCGCCGGCCTCTTCGAGCTGGCTCGCCATCTCGAGCGCGATCGTTCCGCCGGCAGACCAACCCAGTAGATGGTATTCACCCGACGGCTGCACCGTCCGTACGGCATCGACGTACCCCGACGCCAACTCCGCCACCGTGCCTGGCAATTCACCTGCTCCCGTTGCCTGGATGCCGTACACCCGTCGACCCCGCAGCTGACCGACGAGTCCGGCGTAGCACCAGGCAATTCCGCTGACCGGATGCACACAGAACAACGGCGGCCGTTGGTCATCGGGGTCGCCGCCGAGCATGACGACCGTGTCCAGCGGATCCGAACGAAGCGAATCACCCTCGAAGACATCGGCATGAACGAGATCCATCCGAGAGGCAAGCTCCGCCACAGTTCGGTCGGTGAAAATCCATTGAACCGGGAATTCCCTGTTCAGGCTCTCACGCAAGCGCGTAGCCACTCGAACTGCACCCATCGATGTCCCGCCGAGCTCGAAGAAGTCGTCGTAGCGGCCGACCGATTTCGCGCCGGTCACGCCCTCGAATGCCTGTGCCACGTGACGTTCGGTATCCGAGATGGGTCGATCCACACTCGACCCTGGCTGCGGTGAAGGAGCAGGAAGTGCCGCTGCGTCTATCTTCCCCGAAGCGAGCAACGGTACCTCGCCCACTATCGTCACCGACGAAGGCAGCAGGTGCTTCGGCAGCAGGCCGGAGACGAACCCGCGAAGCTCCGATTCCGTCGCCGAACCGTTTTCCGCCAACGTCACATACGAACGGAGCTCAGCGGATCCGTGCCCGTCGTCACAGACAACGGTTACCGAGAAGGCCACTGCTCCATGGCTTGACAGAGCCGCGTCGACCTCCGCCGGTTCCACGCGGACACCCCGCACCTTCACCTGCGCGTCGTTGCGACCCAGGTACTCGAGCGCTCGGTCGTGACGCCTACGACGCACGAGGTCACCCGTGCGATACATCCGAGTCCCCACCGCATGAGGATTGGCAACAAAGCGCTCGGACGTCAGAGCCGGGGAAGCGACGTACCCCCGTGCCACATTCTCACCGGCGAGGAACAGTTCTCCCGCAACGCCATCCGGAACCGGTCGGAGCCTCTGATCGAGAACAAATGCTGTCGTACCAGGGACTGGAGTGCCGACAGTGACGTCCGCGTCAGTGATCCGTGCGGAAATCGATGCCGCGATCGTTGATTCGGTCGGTCCGTATCCGTTGACGATGCGATGTCGGGGTGACCACGCCGACGCAAGGCGCGCAGAGAGCGGCTCCCCCATCGATTCGACGATCAACGGTTGCACTGCATCCGGATCGACTGTCGCCAGGACCGTCGGCGTCACGATCAGATGTGTTACGTCGGCGGCTATCAGCAGATTCGTGAGTTCTTCTCCCCCGTAGACGAAGTCGGGAGTCAGAATCAGCGTTCCACACCCTGCAGCCGCGAGAAGGATCTCGATCACCGACGCGTCGAAGGTCGACGACGCCAATTGCAGGACTCGGGGGCCACGCTCGAGCTCGGCGATCTCGGCGTGTGCGGTGCAGACGTTCATGATTCCGCGGTGTGAAACCTCCACGCCCTTGGGTCTTCCCGTGGAACCCGACGTGTAGATGACGTAGGCGAGGTTGTCGGGGTGAGCCGGCGTTGCCGATACCTCGGCAGCGCCACCAGCAGTGCGGGATTCGTCCATCGCCACCCACTCGACGCACTCGGGCAAACTCTCGGATGCACCTCCCGCTGTCAAACCGACAACCGAACCGCATTCCTCGACCATCGTCTGCCGGCGCGCTGTCGGCAGCGCCGGATCGAGCGACAGCCACGCTGCGCCTGCACGCGCTACTGCCCACAACGCAACGATCCACAGATGCCCGCGCCCGAGCGCAACGGCCACCACGTCGTCGGGTCCGATTCCTCGGACCACCAACTCGCGTGTCCAGTGCGACGACTCCTCGTGCAGGTCGCGGTAAGTCCAGCGTCTGCCGTTCTCTTCCAGCGCGACGCCGTCGGGCGCCTGACGCAGAGCGCGTTCGAAAATGTCGGCAATCGTCAGAGGTTCGACGTGGCGAGGATTCGCAGCAGTCAGCGCCGAGCGTTCGAGTCCGGACAGCAGTTCGATCTCCCCGATCACAATCTCGGGTTCCGCGGTCACTGATTCGGCGATACGTCTCACCCGCTGCATGAACAGTTCCGCGGTCGACTCGCGGAACTTGTCCGTCGCATACAGCAATCGAATAGTCAGACTGTCACCGGTGTCGACCAGGTCCCACGTCAAGTCGTAACCGGTCGACGCCCCTGAATTGTCGATGTCGAAGACGGTAATGCCGTCGATCTGCGGCAACTCCAGCGCTCGCCGGTACGCCAGCATGACCGTGAACAGCGGATGCTCGTTCATCCTGCGCGGCGGATCGACCTTCGCAACGACGTCGTCGAACGAGACGTCCGCGTTCGCCATTGCTTCCAGATCGACACGGCGAACCTCGTCCAGAACAGCAGCGAAGCGATCGGTGGAGTTGATCCTCGTGCGCAATGCAACAGTACCCACCATCATTCCGGCGACGCTCAGCAGCGCCGGATCGTTCCGCAGACTCACAGCTGCTCCCACCACGACGTCGTCCGTGACGCACTCGCGAGCGAGCAGCACGGCAATCACGCTGTGGACGACCATGAATACCGTGACGCCATGCGAACGAGCCAACGCCGACAACGCGTCGTAGGTGGCGCCGTCGAGGACTTCCGTCACCATCTCCTCGGATCGTGAAGACACGGGACTCCGGGGGTTGTCGACGGGTAGAGCCAACACATCCTCGACGCCACAAAGTGCGTCCGACCAATAGTCGAGTTGCCGGTGAGCCACGCTGAGAGAATCCTCGGGGTCACCCAAGCTCTCTCTCGCCCAGAAACTGTAGTCGCCGTAGCTGATCTCCCCCGACGAGCGATCCCAGGGAAGACCTGCCGACCTGGCCTCGAACGCTGCCACGAAATCGGTCAGGATCGGGCCCATCGACGCTCCGTCGATCGCGATGTGGTGAACAACGATGACCAGGACCGTCAGTCCTGCAGAGTCGACTCCTGCCTTTTCGGCGAACACACGCACACGGAACGGAACATCTCGTTCGAGATCGAACGGCACAGTCGCGAATGCCGAAGCGCTCGCACGGATATCGCCGACGTATACCGCAGTGAGATCGAATGCAACAGAGTCTATTTCAAGTTGTTGCGGACCGAATTCACCCGGAACACAGACAGTTCGCAATACGGCATGGTGATCGACGACGTCGCCGAGCGCGCTGCTCAAGACCGAACGATCGATGTCGTCTGCCAGGACCGCTGCAAACGTCAGGTTGTACGCAGTCGATTCCGGCTGAAGCTGATTGATCAGCCAGAGTCGTTGTTGCGAGGGCGCCAGCGGGGCCGGCTTGCCGGGATCACGTCGAGTCAGTTCGCGGCGTTTGCCATCGGACGCGCTCGCCGACAGCCACTGAGACATCGCTCGCGGCGACGGATTGTCGAAGACGGCGCGAACAGGCACATCTCGCGCGAAGATCGAGGCGAGGCGACCTGCCACCGCTGCCGCGGCCAACGAATCACCACCTGATTCGAACAGGTTGTGCAGAGCGCCGAAACTTCCGGACACGTGTTCCGACATGACAGCGGTGACGAGTTCCTCCGAAACCGTCACTGCTGCATCGGGCGCCTGGCTCTCGAACACATGGCGCCGCAACGCATCTGCATCCAGTTTTCCGTTCGTCGTGAGCGGGATCGACTCCAATACGACGACGCGGCCGGGCATCAGATACGCAGGCAACATCGCGGCCAACTCGATTGTCAGCTGATCCGCCTCCACACCATCGCCGACCGCGCACGCAACGGCGATGTCGTCGACGAGGACAACCGCCGCAGCCTCGACGCCCGTGCACCGACGCAGAGCTGATTCGATTTCGGCGGGCTCGACGCGGATTCCTCGCACGCTCATCTGACGGTCGGAGCGTCCGACGAATCCGAGAGTGTCATCCGTGCGGCGATGAACCAGATCACCGGTTCGATAACGACGGTGCCCACCGGGTGCTGCGATGAACGACGTGGCGGTGCCGGCAGGATCTCCGGCATAGCCCATCGCAAGCCCGGGCCCGCTGACGTACAACTCACCGATCCCGGCCCACGGCACCGGACGCAGTCGCGTATCGAGCACCTCTGCACCGATTCCGGCGAGCGGGACTCCGATCGTGACCCGATGATCCACCTCTGCGACAGTGGTGACCACCGTGCATTCCGTCGGTCCGTACGCATTGAGCATTCGCGCGCGGCGACTCCACGCACGCGCGGTGGAAGGTGAGAGCACATCGCCACCGACTGCCACCACCGCGAGCGAATCGAACCGCTCCGGAGCCATCGTGTCGAGTACGGCTGGAGTGGACAACATGTGAGTGACGCCGCGTTCTGCGACGAATTCTTCGAGTGCCCTTCCGCCGAAAGCCTCCCGAGGAGCGACCGCCAAGGTAGCCCCGGCGCCGATCGCCAACATCATCTCGAGGATTGCTGCATCGAACGTCGGTTTGTAACCGTGCAGCACAACCGAGTCCGAAGTCACGCCGTACTTGCGGACAGCATCGTCGGTCAGCAGGCCCAGTCCTCGGTGGGTGACTGCAACGCCTTTCGGTTCACCGGTCGACCCGGACGTGTGAACAACGTACGCGACTGAATCCGGATACTGCCGACCGGGAACAGGGCTGCGATCGGAGAGGACTGTGCGCAGCTGCTTCAGACGTGCCGGTGGCAGGTCGGGGTCGATCGGCACGAATGCCGCGCCCGTTTTCGAGATCGCCAACATTCGGACCAGGTACGCGATAGTCCGTACCGCCGGAATCTCGTACACGGCACCCGGTCCTGCTCCCCGAGCCACCAGTTCCCAGGCTTGGGCATCCGAGGCAGAGTCGAGTTCGGCATACGTCACCGTGCGGTGTCCGTCGTCGAGAGCAATGTTGTTCGGGAATCGCGCCGCGGTGGCGGCGAAGATCTCGGTCAGCGTGCGGGACGAATCGACTTCGGCAGCAGTCCAACTGGGCGCCGCGCCCACCGCGAGATCCGAAACGAGTACTGGCACATCCTCGGCAATCGAGGTGAGCACTCTCGACAGCTGTCGGGTAACCGCGTCGGCGCTCGAAGGATCGAAAACGCTCGCGGCATAGATGAGCGCTCCGGTCAATGAACCGTCGACAGCGGGTGCGAGCGAGACATGCATGGGGAACTTCGTTGTCGCGGTCTCGATTTCGCGAGCCTCGATCGTGAGACCGGAAACCTCCACGGCAGGGATCGCGAAGTTCTGCAGACCCAGCGCAATCTGGGGAGTTCGTCCACCGAGCAGCTCACCAACCAATTCGGCAGGAACAGAGCTGTTTTCGAACGCTGCCACATCAGCATCGAAAGCTGCACCCAACAGAAGATCGATCGGCACGTCCCCGTCGATCCGAAGGCGAAGAGGCACCGTATCCACGAACATGCCGACCACGCCGTCGAGCTGAGGCGCCCGCCGTCCGTCGACAGCTGTCGCGATCACGACATCGGGATTTCCACTCAGCTTGGCAAGCACCACCGACAACGCCGCATGAACCACCGCGAACAGCGAGACCTTCAATCGGTCGGCTCGCGCCTGCAGTGCCGAGGTGATGACGGCTGGTATCACGAAGTTCACTCGCTGCGCCACGGTATCCGGCCCGCCATCAGAGTGATCCACCGTCAGCGGAGACACAGATGTCACACCGTCGAGCGTTCGGCGCCAGAACTGCTCGACGACAGGGGAAACGTCACGTGCTGCCTCCCACGCGGCAAAATCCCCGTACTGGATCGGCAACGGAGACCATTGCGAATCCAGTCCAGCTCGTCGCTTGCCGTACGCGGTCAGCAGGTCGCCGACCACCGTTCGCATCGACACCCCGTCGACTGCGATGTGATGAAAGCTCACTGCCAGAACGTGCCTGACCGGTGACACCTGGAGCAGCATCCAGCGCACCGGCAGGTCTGCCGCTACATCGAAACCACGCGAGCCGAACTCTCGCAGCAGCACCTCGACCTCGATGTCGGCGACCAGCCGCGTTTCCATTGTCACGGAGGTCGGAGGATCCACGACCTGAACCGGTGGAGTGCCCGGATACCGGGTTCTGAGGACATCATGACGACCGACAAGATCCGTTGCTGCCTGACGCAGCGCGGCCGCGTCGAGTTCACCGTCGATCTCGATGCAGATCGGCAGGTTGTACGCGCCGCTCGCCGTGTTCCGCTGATTCAGTACCCACATCGCACGCTGGTTTCGTGACAGGGGTGCGGGCGTGGGGTCGCGGCGCGGTTCCAGTCGGACAAGATCGGTCACCGAGTCGTTCTGCTCGAGCGAATCGAGCCGGGCTGCCAACGCCGCAACTGTTGGATGCTCGAATACGGTCCTGAGCGGAACAACCAGCCCCAGAGTACTACTCAAGAGCGAGGTAACCTCCGCGGCCGACAGCGAGTTGCCCCCGAGCGAGAAGAAGTCTGCGTCGCGGTCGTCCTCATTCCCACCGAGGACGGAACCAAAAGCTCCGGCTACAACACGTTCGGTGGCGGTGGCCGGCCCCTCTGCACGGGAAGCATCCAGTGTCGGCGACGGGAGACGGGCGAAGTCGACCTTGCCGTTCCGCATCGGAAGCTCGCCCTCGATGTCGACGATGGCATGCGGAACCATGTACGTCGGAAGGACTTCTGCGGCGGCAGCGCGAAGTTGACCTGTGTCAACTCTTTCGGCACCTGAACTTCTCACGTAGGCGACCAACAGAGGACTTCCACCTTCGGCCGACCGAACCCCGACGACACAGAAGTCGACGTTCGCGACAGACTGAATGACTGCCTCGATCTCACCCGGTTCGATCCGGACACCGTTGACCTTCACCTGCACGTCGGTTCGCCCGAGATAATGCAGGCGATACGTACTTCCCTCGGATTTGGGGCTTTCCGGCTTCCACATCACCAGGTCGCCCGTCCGGTACATCCGGGCGCCTGAACCGGTTGCCACGAATCGTTCCGCAGTTCGGGCCGGTTGGCCGGCGTAACCGCGAGCGAGCATTCGACCTGAGAGATACAGTTCGCCGGCGACTCCCGGCGGCACCGGTTCGAGTCGATCATCTAGCACGACGGCGTCGACCCCGGCCAGTGGATACCCGATCGATCCGTCGTGAGTGTCACCCGACAGTTGTTCGATCGACAGTGGTTCGGTAGCAAGCGAATACATCGTCGACTCGGCAGGTCCGTATCCGTTGATGACTCGGCGTCCGGCTTGCCAGCGCTTCGCCAACGCGCCGCCGAGTCGCTCGCCCCCGAACATCACCGTGGAAAGGTCCGGCAGCGAAGGATCGCCGATCGAGGCGACGACAGTAGGTGTGGCGCACAGATGAGTAATTCGCTCGCGCCTCAGTGCTGATGCGAGTCCCGAGCCGAACAGTTCTTCGTTCTTCGCCAGAACGAGCGTGGCCCCGGACGCACTCGCGATGAGCACCTCGAGCAACGTCATGTCGAATCCTGGCGCTCCGCGATGGAATACGCGAGAACCTGGCCTAGCCGAGAATCGACCGGGCAGGTCTTCGGCGATCACACCGAGCCCGCCGTTGGTCACGACCACAGCCTTGGGGGTTCCGGTCGTTCCTGACGTGAAAACTACGTAGGCCGCCAGGTTCTCGGAATATTCGCGCACCGAGTCGGTGACTTTCTCACCACCAGCGTCTTCACCACCAGCGTCTTCACCACCAGCGTTGCGGCCGCCGATCGCTCCGGTGCCCAGTGTTTCGAGGACATCGCGTACTCGCGCCTGCGGCTGTTCCGGGTCCGTCAATGCCGGAGCTGCACCGACCTTCGCGATTGCCCACAGTTGCACGATCGACGCAATCGACCGATCTGCAGTCCAAGCAGCGACCTGGTCGACTCCAACTCCCCGGGAGCGCAACTCGTCGGCTGCGACATCCGACTGGGCATCGAGTTCCCGGTACGTCAGTGTGTTGCCCTCACCCTCGACCGCCACAGCGTCCGGGGCGGATTCGACGCCGAAGCGCAGCATGGAGGCAAGTGTCGTACCGGAAAGTCGAGATCGATCAGGCCGGTCGACCGCGCCGTGTGCGGGGACGAGAAGAGCTCGTTCCGCACTGTCCAACAGGTCGATTTGCCCTACGGCGACATTCGGGTCGACAGACACTTGATTCAGGAAGCGCTCGAACCGGCCCGCAAAGCTCGATACCGTCAGATCATCGAATAGATCAGCGTTGTAGACGAATTCGAGACCGAGTTCGCCCCCGACCCCCTCGTCCGTGACGTTGACCTGCAGATCGAAATTTGCGTGCCTGACTTCAGGAGCAATCTGTGTGATGTCCAGCCCTGGTATCGACCACGCGGCGGTCTCAGCAGTTCGGAACGAGAGCGCCACCTGGAACAACGGATGTCGCGAACGCGATCGCGGTGGGTCGATCAGATCGACCAGCGATTCGAAGGGCATCTCTGCGTGCGCGAACGCCGCTACGTCACGCTGACGAACCTGCTCGACCAACCGGCCGAACGAGTTCGACGGATCGACTTCGGTTCGAAGAACAATCGTGCCGGCAAACATGCCGACCAGCTCGTCGAGTTCAGGTGTGACGCGTCCGGACACAACAGTGCCGACAGCTACGTCATCGCTACCGTTGTACCTCGCCAACAGCGCCGCGAGAGCGGCGTGTACAACCATGAACATGGTCGCGTTGTTCGATCGTGCGAGTGTCTGAAGGCCCGTTCGTACCGAACCTGAGATCTCCACCCGACAGCTCGACGCACGGGCGAACGTCGAACGTGGACGATCGAGGGGAAGCGTCACCTGCTCGGGAACTCCTTCGAGAGCCTGCATCCAGTAGCTGCGTACCGTCTCGGGAATCCCCGATTCCCTTTGCCATGCACTGTAATCGGAGTATTCGAGCGCGAGCGGCGACCACTGCGGAGCGTGCTGCGCCGAGCGGGCGATGTACGCCGCAGTGAAGTCGCGGACCAACAATTCGAGTGATCGAGCGTCGGCGGCAATGTGATGGACGACGACAGCCAGGATGTGCTCGACAGGTGAAACCTGGAGAAGTGCCGCACGTACGGGCGGATCAACGGTGACATCGAAGCCCGAACCCACCAGTTCTGCTACACAATTCTCGGCGTCGCCGCCGTCGAGTGCCTCGAGCTGAAAGGCCGGAAGCGCATCCTCGGCGTCGAGCACCGTCTGAACCGGGCCGCCGCCGACAACCGGGTACACGGTCCGCAGAGTGCGATGGCGATTGATCACGTCACGAATTGCCAGTTCGGCCGCAACCACGTCCAGCTCGCCTGCCAAGCGCAGCACGATCGGGATGTTGTATCCGGCGGAGTCTGTATCCAACTGATTCAGAATCCACATTCGATGCTGGGAAGCTGACAGGTGCACTTCCGTGTTGTCCGAACGAGGCCCCAAGGACACGTCAGACGCGTGCTCCGCGCCGGTTCGCCCTACACCTATCCGCGCAGCAGCGATGTCTGCGAGCTGATCGACGGATGGGTGCTCGAACACATCGCGGACGTCGAGGTTGCAGCCCAGGGCGGAGTTCAGACGCGACGAAAGACGAGTGGCGATCAAGGAATTGGCGCCTTGATCGAAGAGGTTCCGGACCGGATCGACATGCGGAACTTCCATCAAATCGCTCAGAATAGCTGCGACTGTCTGCTCGAAGAAGTCTCGCGACTGCCGAGTCGGCTGCGTGAGAGACACCGGGGTCGGCAACGATGCTCGGTCGATTTTGCCGTTGATCGTGACCGGTAATGACGCGAGCGCCATCAAAGCCGACGGAACCATGTGCGCGGGCAGCAACGAACGAGCAGTCCGCAAGACGCCGTCGAGGTCGTGTCCGCTCCCCGGGGTGATGTAACCGACCAAAGTCGGCCCGCTGTCGAGTTCTCTCACCACTACCGCGGCCTGCTCCACCGACGTGTGAGCCAACAGCGCGGATTCGACCTCGCCCGGTTCGATGCGGTAACCGCGCAGTGCCATCTGACCGTCGGCGCGGCGAACATATTCGAGTCGGCCGGCTCGCCAACGGACCAGATCGCCGCTGCGGTACATCCGTGATCCATCGAATCCGGGTTCAGGCACGAATCGCGAAGACGTCATCGCGGGTCGACCCAAGTAGCCTTCGGCCACCTGCGGACCCGCAACATACAGTTCGCCGACAGATCCCGGAGGGACGGGCTTCAACGACGCGTCCAGTACGTAGCTGCGCAACCCTGGTAGTGGGGACCCGATCGGCGAGACAGTCTCGTCACCGGGGACAAGATCGAAACTGGTGACATGGACTGTGGTTTCGGTGATTCCGAACATGTTGACGCCCCGCACGTCCGGGTGCCGATCGAACCAAGCCTCCACGCGCCCGGCGTCGAGGCGATCACCGCCGAAAACAATCGTCCGGAGCGGAAGCAGCATTTCCTGCGTGACTTCCGCCAACGCATAGAAGGCGGCCGGGGTCTGATTGAGAACGGTCACTCGTTCCCGCACAATCAGATCCGCGAATCTTTCGGGTGAGCGCGCGACATCACCGTCCACGATCACGAGGGATCCGCCAGTGGTCAACGAACCCCACATCTCCCAGACCGAGAAGTCGAATGCGTACGAATGAAACATCGTCCACACATCTTCGGCGTTGAAGTCGAAGATCTCTCGGGTCGAGGCGAGCAGCGCCAACACGTTGTCCTGAGACACCACTACGCCTTTGGGAGCTCCAGTTGATCCGGAAGTGTAGATCACGTAGGCGGCGGACTCCGACTGTGCAACGGGCCAGTCGGCCGTAGCGTCAGTCGTCTCGTCCACGAAGATGACAAGTTGCTCGTACCCAACGAACCGCCCAGCAGATTCGTCCGTCGACAGAATCGCTTTCGGGCCTGCATCGGCAAGTACGTAGTGGATACGAGCGTCGGGATACTGCAAGTCGATCGGTACGTACGTCGCGCCCGCGCGAACGACAGCGATGATGGCTACGACGAGGTCGACCGATCGAGGCAGGGCGACCGCCACGCGATCACCGACTCGAATTCCTCGATCGATCAAGACAGCGGCAAGGCCCTCCGAACGAACTCGCACCTCTTCATAGGTGAAACGAGTATCGCCACTCGACACCGCGATTGCATTCGGATGCCGGGCTGCGACGGCCCCGAAGAGGTCAGGCAGCGACTGCGCGACAATCGACGGCGCCGGCACCCGAGCCGACAATTCTTCGCGTTCCGCAACACTGAGAACATCGATGTCACGCAGCATGATTGACGAGTTCTCGGTAATCGAGCCACACACTCGACGAAGCCGCTCGACCCAGCTCTGCACGGTGCCTGCATCGAACAAATCGTCGGCATATCGGAAAGTGCCGCGAATACCGCTCGCGTCGCCGTCAATCGTACGATCCTCGCGCACCGTCACTTCGAGGTCGAAGCGAGGGTGCACGGGGGGTAGCGGAGTGCCGTGCACCGTCAGAGTTCCCATCGCGATCTCGGAGTCGGGCGCTACCGGATCGACAGCGAGAACAACTCGGAGGAAAGAATTCTTCTCGCCTACGGCCCCACCGACCGCACGGTCGACCACCCAGTCGAACGGGACGTCGGCATTGGACAGGGCCGCCACATCAACCTCGCGCACCCGAGTCAAGAACTCACCGAACGTGTCTCCGCCGCGAAGGAGCGTTCGCAGCGCGACGGTCCCGACGAACATACCGACGACACCGTCGAACGAAGGATGCGTTCGTCCGGAGGTCGGGGTCCCGATGACCACATCGGACGCACCGGTGATCTTGCTCAGTGCGATCGCAAGGCAAGCGTGCAACACCATGAAGGTTGTGCAGTCGTGCGCGCGAGCGATCTCGTTCAGCGCCGCATGGATAGGTGAGGGCAACTCGAACGTCACGTCCGGAGCCGACGACGGTTGGTCCGGCCGGCGGGATCTGTCCACGGGAAGCGCCAGAGTCGGATCAACACCGGCGAGTGTGTCGGACCAGAATTCCAGCTGGCGTCCTGCCAAGCTCTGTGGATCCGCGGGATCACCGAGAATGGTTCTGTGCCAAGCGGAATAGTCGCGGTAGTCGAGAGCGGGCGAAGGCCAGATCGGCGACCGTCCGTCGGCGCGAGCGTCGTACGCCGCGATGAGGTCCGAGACGATCGTCGCGAACGAAAGGCCGTCCAGGGCGATGTGATGGGCAACCACGGTCATGCGGTGGTCGGCATCGCTGCCGGAGGCGAGGATCAAGCGAAGAGGCGTATCGGTCGCCAGGTCGAAACCCGCCGCAACCAAATCCGCTGACGCAGCCTCGTAATCCTCGGACGCAACCTCGATCAGAGTCACCGGAGTCGCGGTCGCAACCTGGATCGGCCACGCGTCGTGATTCTGGTCGAACGAGAAAACAGTACGCAAGACGAGATGGCGATCGGTCAGGTCACCTACCGCCACCCTCATCGCCTCGATATCCAGAGCACCACTGAACGCGACCTCGAACGCAATGTTGTACGCCGACGACTGGGGATCCAGACGATTGAGTAACCATAGGCGTTGTTGCGCCGGTGCGATTTCCACGACGAGGTCGTCCGAAATGCGCTGGGGTTCCTCCACCCACTCCGCCCGCCCCGCACGGATCACCCGGGCCAGGCGCGCCGGCGTCGGGGCACCGAACACGTCCCTGACACCAACCCGTCTTCCGAGGGCGGAACTCACTCGCGCGGCGACATACACGGCGTCGAGTGAACTACCGCCCCAGGCGAACAAGTCGGAGTGCGGTCCGAGAACTCCGACGCCGAGGACCTCGGCCATCACCGAGGCAATCAATTCCTCGTCGTACCCGATCGGGTGGTTGACCGCCGCGCGCTGCTCGACCGGCGCGGACGACGCCGGTTCGGGGAGCGCTGAACGGTCAGTCTTTCCATGGCTCGTGACGGGCAATGCTGCCAAAATGGTCACCGAACTCGGCAGCATGGAACGAGGAAGTCGGGAAGCCAGATGATCGAGCACCATCGTCTGGCTCAACGGATGAGCTGCGCCTTCGTCCGCGGTCACATACGCCGCAAGCGACCCGGATCGCTCGACCACCGCTGCTTGCGCAACGCCGGGAGTCGACAGGAGCACAGCCTCGATCTCGCCCAGTTCTACGCGTACTCCACGGATCTTCACTTGTTGATCAGAGCGGCCCAAGAACTCGAGTTGACCGGCAGCGTTCCATCGCACCATGTCCCCGGTGCGGTACATACGCTCACCAGCGCCGGCAGCACCGAAGGGCGCAGCGACAAAACGCTCCGCGGTGAGCGTCGGAGAAAGGTACCCTCGCGCCAGTCCGTGTCCCATCACGTACAGCTCCCCCGCGGCGCCGACCGGAGTGGGCAGCAACGACGAATCCAACACCACAGCGGAAACGCCGTCGATCGGGCGCCCGATCGGAGTATCACCACCAGGCGCGAGCGGCTCGCTCATGAATGCCGCGACGGTTGCTTCACTGGGCCCGTACGAATTCACGATGTCGACGTGACTCGACCACGCATCCACTAGCGCTCCCGGCGGTCGCTCGCCGCCGACGTTCAAGACTCGAAGTTCCGGCAAAGCCCGAGGATCCATCGTCAACGGAACCGATGGCGTCGAGTTCAGGTGCGTGACACCTTCAAGTCGCAAATAGTCTTCGAGGTCCACTCCGCCGATCAATCCGGGAGGAACGATCACTGCGGTCGCGCCGCAGCCGTGTGCAAGCAGAATCTCGAGGATCGCCACGTCGAACGATGTGTTTGCAAGGAGCGCGACGCGGGAGGAACTATCGATGTTCAGACGCCGTGTGTGAGAACGCAGCAACGGCACAATGCCTCGGTGCGTGACCGCGACACCCTTCGGTCGCCCGGTAGAACCAGAGGTGTAGACCACGTAGGCGGTGTCGTCCAGAGACAGGTCGGCGATAGATGAACCCGCCCCCACGCGTCGATCCACCGGACCTTCGACGGTCTCGTCTTCCCTGGGGTTGACGACGCAGACCCAGGCCGGCACGTTCACGAGTTCGCCACCGACCACAACGGACACGTCGGCGTCGTCGAGAAGGAAAGCGACACGCTCGGAGGGTGTTTGAGGATCCACGAAGAGAAGGGCAGCACCAGCCCGCACTACTGCATGAAATGCAACTACGGAATCGGTCGAGCGCCCGGTGAGGATCCCGACGACGTCGCCTCGTCCGACTCCGTTCTCCACGAGCAAGGCGCAGAGTGCATCCGCGCGAGCGCCGAGCTGGTCGTAAGTGACGTCCACACCTTGCTCGCGGATCGCGACGGCACTCCCCTGCCCTGCGCCGCCTCTGATGACCGAATCGAGCGTCGCGAATCCGTCCGTCCGCTGACCTAGCGCAGGGACCAGATCCTTCACTTCATCCGTCGAGAGGATGGGGAGGTCACCGAGCGCACGGGTAGCCGAGTCGAGGAACCCCTCGAGTAGCCGAACGAACTGACGATGATGCATCGCCAAGTCACGTTCGCTGTAGAGGTGCGGATTGGCTTCGAAGGAAAGGCGAACGTTCTCCCCCGCGATCGACGGATAAATGCTGAAGAACAGGTCTTCGGTGGGTCCGGATGTGAGGACGTGAAATTCGCCGACGACGTCACCGAGCCGAATCGCTTCGTGAAACATCATGACGTTCACGGCCGGGCCCGCCGCCTCACGGGATCCGCCCTGACCCTCCTGGAAGCCCATGTCCTCGTAGCGGAATCGCTGGTGGCGTAGCGCACCGGTCATTTGAACCGAGATCTGACGCACCAGTTCTTGTGGCGACAGATCCCGTTCGAGTTGCGCACGAACAGGCACGATGTTGGACAGCATCCCACCTGAACGTTTCGACGTCGCCGTGGTGCGGCCGGACACCGGCAAGCTGAGGACTACGTCATCGGAATCAGTCATGCGACCGAGATAGGACGCGAATGCACCGACGAGGACCGCCACCTCGGAGGTAGTCCACTCGGTCGCGACATCCGAAAGCCGTTTTGCAAGAGTTGGATTCAGTGTCCGCACCATCATGCGCTGCGGCATGGACGTCAGGCCGGCGCCGTCGGCGAGGCGAACCGGGCGGGGCAGGCCTTCGGACATCTCCGTCCAGTACTGCTCGTCCGATCGATACCGCGACGAGGATCGGTAATCGACGTCGAGGTCATGCAGTGCACCTACCCCGAGACCACCGAAAGGAGTCAGCGTCTTGCCATGAACCAGATGCGAATAGCGCTCGGCCACCCGAGCGGTGAGTGTCATCGCCGCATGTCCGTCGAGCACGAGGTGATGGGCGTGCGAGTACCAGTAGTAGTGCTCATCTGCCAGGTGAAGCAAGGTTGCCGAGATCAGGCGGTCAGACATCACGTCAAGTGGCCGTGAGTATTCCGCTGTCATCCACTCGTTCGCGCGCCGAACCGGGTCGCGGTCGCTGCGTAAGTCGAGGTATGCGAGATCGTCGACGATCGAATGATCGACGACCTGTGCCGGCTCGGCATCGGTAGCGACGAGGCGAACGAACGGCGACTCCAATTCATGACATGCCGTATTCGTTGCCTCGATCAGCGCGTCGACGTCAACCGGTCCGCGTAGTTCCACGTACTGAGCCACCACGAACGGAGTTGACGGACTCAATTGCTGCGCGAACCACAGCGCGAGCTGAGCCCGAGACAACGGAAAAGCACTCAACCCGTCACCTCACATTTCACCAGCCTTGTTTTTCACGAACGTTCGGTGGCTGATCACGTGAATCCATGGGAGCGAACACCACGAACGGCCGAACCGAACCCTACTGTCTCGTCTAAGTTTTCACCACTGGGCCAACACTGCTAGACATGTCGACGCAGCTTTCACGCACTCAAACGTCAGGAGCTTCAGCGGATGAACAACGACACGGTGGGACCAAAGTCCGACGACGATTCCGGGGCTGAACCGAGCGGCTCCAACACCATCCCACCGAGGGGCCCGGAGCGCGAAACCAAGGGGGCGGCCGCTTTTCTCCGAAGCCGTAGAACGGCAGTCGCGATCACCGCAACGACGCTGGTAGTGGGCGGTTTCGTGGCATGGCTCGGGTACACGGCATACGAAGCGAAAGACAACCTGGAGGCGGCTCGCGACCACGCACAGTCGGCGAAGAGCGCTCTCCTGGCCGGAGATACGGGAGTCGCAGAGTCTGCCGCGGCGGAAGCCGATCGCGAAGCATCGGCCGCATACGACAACACCCATTCACTCCCCTGGAACATCACCGCCGCAATTCCCGTCATCGGGTCGCCGTTCGAGTCGACGCGCCAGATGACCGAGGTCGTTCAGGGGCTTACGCGTGACGTTCTCGGCCCTGCCGTGACTACCGGAACTTCACTCGCACCAACGGAATTGGTGCAGCCCGGTGGGCGCTTGGCACTCGCACCGTTACGCGAAGCGGAACCGAAACTGGCCGAAACAGCTATCGCCGCGGAATTGCTGTCGTCGCAGGCACAGGAAGTTCCCGAATCGAAGTACCTGGGCCGAGTTAACGATGCCAGAGCAGAATTACAGTCGCAGACAAGCGAACTGGCTACCCTCCTGACGAACACCGCCACCGCGGCGCGCATCGCACCGGCAATGCTCGGCACCGACGGACCGCGCAACTACTTCATCGGTTTCCAGACCAATGCGGAAGCGCGAGGAACCGGCGGCCTGTTGGGTGGATACGGCATCGTCCGAGTCGACGACGGCGCCGCTCGGGTGGACACACTCTCCCCCAACTCCGAACTAACACTGGACAATCAACCGATAGACCTTGGTCCTGACTTCAACCAGCTGTACGGAAACAGTCGCCCGACCACCGATTCTCGCAACAGCAACCTCAGCTCGCACTTTCCCTACGCAGCGCAGATCTGGCAGTCCCTGTGGTCACAGGAGTCCGGGGGTGAGATGGTCGACGGTGCGATAGCGACCGATCCGATCGCCCTGAGTTACATCCTCGAAGCGGTAGGACCGATCAAGATGCCCGACGGAGAGTCGGTCACCGCCGACAACGTCGTGGAACTGACCGAGTCGACTGCGTACGCTCGCTTCCCTTCCGACAACAAGGCACGAAAGCAGTATCTGCAGACAATCGCAGCTCGTGTCGTGGAGAAGATGACCGGGAACATCAAGTCGCCGAGCGCACTGCTGGAAGCTCTGGGCAAGGGCATCAGCGAGGGCAGAATCGCCGTGTGGAGCTCTCACCCCGACGAACAATCGGTTCTCGCCGACACCGTCCTCGGGCACACCATTCCCGATGATGCGGCGCCGTACGCCGGTGTGGTGATCAACAACCAAGCCGGCAACAAGCTCGACTACTACCTCACACGAGAAATCGACTACACAGCCCAGACGTGCACCGGCGACACCCGAAAGACAACGGT
The DNA here is from genome assembly GCF_054589475.1 of Rhodococcus sp. no. 34. Lineage (NCBI taxonomy): Bacteria > Bacillati > Actinomycetota > Actinomycetes > Mycobacteriales > Nocardiaceae > Rhodococcus > Rhodococcus sp. no. 34. The sequence goes on along the minus strand of NZ_BAAILK010000041.1, from coordinate 379,677 downwards.
CACTGTTCGACTGACAAACAACGCGCCCGACGCCGACCTGACCGAATATGTCAGCGGGATCGTCGACAACCCCGGACGACTACCCAAGGGCACCAACGTGGCTGCAGTCACACTACTGGCAACGACCGGCGCCAAACTCGACGCAGTCTCCGTGGGCGAGCAGATTTCGTTTGCCGTCAACGGAACCGAACAGGGCCACCCGGCATTCATGACCAGGGCCGTCATTCCGCGAGGCCAGACCGTTGAGCTGAAGTTCGATCTGACCGAGCCCACAGCCGAGGGTGAAGCACGCGTACCGGTCCAGCCGCTTGTCGACGACCCGAAGATTACCGTCGACGTTCCTAGCTGCTGAGCTTGACCGGCAAACGTCGACGAGGCCCCTGGCATGTCGCCGTTTGTCGGGCTCGTGAACTTTCAGCAGATTTGAAACTTTGGCGAAGGCTAGCCTATGCTTCCTGACGCGCCTGGAACCGGCCGTCGGCTGCGATCCGTCGGAGTCTCACTCCTCGGCGCATCGACAACGGAAGGTTCCCCATGCGATACGCCCGTGTGCGCTCACTTCGCCGAACTGTGGCGCTGAGTGGATTGGTCATTGCCGCCCTGGTAATCGGCGGATGCAGTAACAACGACACCGCAACCGAATCGAGCAGCAGCGACTTCGAAACCGTCACCATCGAAAGTGCGCTCGGAAACGCCGTCATCACCGAAAAGCCCGAGCGAATCGTGACTCTCGGCATGGGGTCGGCGGAGACCGTAATCGCGCTCGGCACGATCCCGGTCGGCGTCGAAAAGTACGCATGGGGCAGCGACGACACCGGGTATCTGCCGTGGGTCCACGAAGCGGTCACGAAGCAAGGTGGCGAACTGCCAGAGCAGTTCACCGGCGGAACCGATCTCAACATCGAGGCGATCATCGCTCTCGAACCCGACCTGATCCTCGCCCCCTGGTCCGGCATCACACAGCAGCAGTTCGACTCACTCAACGCGTTCGCGCCGACCGTCGCCTACGCCGAGAGCCCCTGGACCATCACGTGGGAAGACCAGATCAGCGTCATCGGCAAAGCCATGGGCGAATCCGAGAAGGCGACAGCCGAAATCGACAAGATCAAGTCGCAGTTCGCGGAATCGACTGCAGCACATCCGAACTACGCCGACGTCAGCTTCTCCTTCATCTACAACACGGGCCCAGGAACCCTCGGCGTCTTTTTCGCCGAAGAGCAGCGTGTGGCCATGGTCCGCGCACTTGGCCTGCAGGTCGATCCCGTCGTCTACACCTTGACGGAATCTGAAGGAACAGACTCCGCCGTCATCGGCCTCGAGAACGCAAACCTCCTCGACAAGTCCGACCTGCTCTTCACCTTCTACTCGGACCCGGCCAATCGGGCCGAGATCGAAGCGCAGCCCGCTTACCAGGCAATCCCCGCTGTGGCTCGGGGAACTGTCATCGCTCCGACCGAACAGCCCTTCGTCACCGGTTCCTCGATGATCAACCCTCTGACCGTGCCCTGGTCGCTCGAGCGCTACGTGCCGATGATCGACGAGGCAATCGCGAAGCTGAACAAGTGATGTAGATCAGCATCGTGCGATCGAGAAACCCGCGTCCTATTCGGACGCGGGTTTCTTGCCGTCGCGTTCAGCTTTGAATCGCATCCACTCACTGCTCAGCATGCGATTGTCGATGATCCACCCCATGTAATCGCGCATGTTGAGCACACGAATGTACGCGGGACCGTTGGGATTTGCGTACTGCAGGGCCTCGGTCGCAAGCTTGCGTTGATTCTCGAGATACATGTGCTCTGTTTCGAGGAATCCGCCCCACACGTCGGAATCCATGACGTAGTAGTGAGTCCGATCCCGAGGCTTGCGCGTGAGCTTGACGAACCCCCGGTCGATCAACCGACGAATGTAGGTGGACACCGATCCGCGACTTGCTCCGAGTGCCTGCGCCAACTCTTCGGCGCCGACCCCTTGCGACTCGCTGATCAGCAGATAGCCCGCAATCCGACCTTCGATACGAGCCCCACCGCCGGACTGCCAGTACACGGAGAACTGGTCGATGAACCAGGTGGAGAAGTCGTCACCGCGAGCAGGGCTGGCATCGCCCATTCGTTGAGCCTCCGACGTCTCTGGGTACGAACAATTCGCCACTATTGTGCCAGCACCACCGTCACCGAGCCGAAATCACCAGCCCTGGAGTGGTTGCGATGAACTCGAGCTGTTCGATCGTCAAAGGCGACGCCGATGTGGAGCCCGCCGATGTCACGAACTGGGTCACCACTACTGTTTCGCCGGAGGGGTGAACAACTCGGACCGTGTCATCGCCCGAGCCATCGGGATCGACCAGGCGAGTCACGGTGGTGGAGCCTGGCAACGTCAGTGTCTCACCCCGTTCCGGCACAGCGGTACCAACTGATATTTCGACATCGCTGCTGCCGTCCGCTGTCGAGGCGACGATCCGCTCGCACACTCCTCCCTGTCCGTAATCATCTGGAACCAACGAACCGAGCGGGCGCTCCAAAGTGACGCCTGCCGCGCCGAGATCCTTCCAACGTGCATCGAGCAACTGATTCAGTCGGTCGATATCCATGCGCGACGCAGGTGGACCGGCATTCACAGAATCGGTGTAGCAGGATGCCATCGGCGGCGGCGTCGAGTCTGGAACCGGCGCAGTCACCGCAAGCCCCGGCGCGGTCGCTAACGCGATCAGTTCGTCCATCGTCAAGAGCGGGGAAGCATCCGACGAAGTTCCGGTCGACGTGTCGACGCTGGCAACAACCCGGGATCCATCACCGAGATACGCGACGACACCGCGCTCGCCCCCGACATCCGAAGCGACTTCGTCCTCGAAATCCGCAATGTCCAGCACTGTTCCGTTTTCGAGATGCTCCCGCCGATCCACCAGACCCTCCAAGCACGGCGGCACCGGCTGATCCCATGCACGCACCTGAACCGAGATATCCGCAGTCCGCCCGACGCGAGTCAAGGTTCCCTTCGCCGACGTCGAACCGCTGAACTCGATCGGGTCGACCCCGTCAGGAAACGAAGCCCCCCGGTAATTCTGGATCGGCGCAAGCTCGAGCGATTGCGACGGACTCGCAAATACAACCTCCACATCGGAAGGCAACGATTCGAGTAGTGCATCGCTCATGGCGGTGGCCTTCGGACCCGAGAACCACGGATAGTCCGGGTCGTCATAACCGGACTCACCGGCAAAACCGTAGTTGAATCGCACCGGCGGACCCGGCGATTCCACAGACTCGCAGCCGGGAATCGACGTGCCCGTGTCCTCGTTCGTCACGGCCGCGACAACAGTTCCCAATGCGACGATCGAGACGATCACCAACCCGTCGCGCCAGGTCCATTGCTCGCGGCGACGGTTCGACTCGTGTGCGGTGCGCCCAGACATTTCTCGATCATTGCCTACGGCAACAACTACGTGACTATCCGACATACCCAGTGAGGTCGTAAACCGTGGAATTTCCCACGGTCGTCGATGCGAAATTGGCTTCGACCCATTCCTGGATGACACTCGAGGTGCTGCCCCCGCTTTGGCCCTCTCTCTGGCTTCCGCCCTGGCCACCGGCAATGTAGTAGTGAACTTTTCCGTCTGCCACGTACTGGATGAATTGATCCAATGTCGGTGCGGGATCGGAACTCCAACCGCCGATCGCCATCACCGCGGTATTGCTGGCCAACTCGTAGGTTGCTGCGCTTTGCGAGCCGTTGGTCGCGGCCGACCACGTGGTGCCCGCATTGACCAGCATTGCCGTCAACTCGGAAGTACTTTCGCTGCCGCTACTCAGTTCTTGCCCGTTCGACGCCGGATTTACAGTCGCGTCAGAAGAATTCGGCGGAGCGTCACCGTTTTGCAGCTCTGGGCCCCCACCCATACCTCCTCCCCCGCCCATTCCGGAGTCGGACACGGCGCCGGTTGGTCCGGCCGTCGGGATGGATCCGCCGTGCGCTGTTGCGGCAGTGGCAATCGCGTAAGACGCAGAACCGGTTATCCCTGCCAACGATCCAAGAATCAATCCAGCGACAGCGAGCTTGCGGAATCGATCCTTGGCTCCCACGAGAACCAGGATCGCGCCGACGACAGCGCCCGCCAACAGAATCCACTTCAGCATCGGCAGCCAGTCGGCATTGCGGTGCAACAACACCCAACTCCAGATTCCTGCGGCCAGCATCGTCGCAGCCAAGCCGCAACGTCCGATCCAACGGGCACGGACCAACCACAGAGCGTATCCACCGGTCCCGATCATCCCCGCGACGGCGGGCGCAAGCGCAACTGTGTAGTAGGGGTGGATCGTGCCGGACATGTAGCTGAAGATCAGGCCGGTAACGAGAAACCAACCACCCCACAGGATCAACGACGCACGGACAAGATCTGTGCGCGGTGCGCGCCCGCAGGCGAGTAAGCCGAACACCAGCGCAATCAAAGCCGCAGGAATAAGCCAGGAAATCTGGATACCCATCTCGCTGCCGAACAGCCGTTCGAGTCCGGCACTTCCCCCGAAGCTCGAACCTGCACTGCCACCGGCCATTCCGCCACCGCCACCGGTGCTCCCGAAAAGTCGACCCAATCCGTTGTATCCCAGTACCAAGTCCATGACGCTGTTGTTGGTCGATCCGCCGATGTACGGGCGAGAATCAGCGGGCCACAGCCACACTGCCAACACCCACCACCCAGCCGATATGACAACGGACGCAGCACCGATCACCAGATGGACCAGGCGAGTCCGCAAGCGCACCTGTCCGGCGATCAAATACGCGGCACCAAATGCAGGCAACACCATCAGCCCTTGCAGCATCTTGGAGAGAAAGGCAAACCCCAGCGCTACTCCTGCGAGCGCCACCCACATCGCGGCTCGACGACCGATCGCCGTGCACATGGCGCGAATAGCGAAGTAGCCGGCGACAGTCATGAGCAGAACCAACAGTGCATCAGGATTGTCGAACTTGAACATCAGGGCGGCAGCGGGCGTAGCTGCCAAAACAGCTCCCGCCACCAAACCCGCAGCGGGCGACGCCACTCGTTTGACGGCCGAGTATACGAGCGCAACTGATCCGACGCCCATCAATGCCTGCGGAACTAGAAGGCTGGCACTCGAAAATCCGAAGATTCGCCCAGACAGACCCATGACCCACAACGAAGCGGGCGGTTTGTCGACCGTGATGAAATTCGAGGCATCGAGGGACCCGAAGAACCACGCTTTCCAATTCTGGGAGCCGGCCTGCGCCGCTGCAGCGTAGAAGGTGTTGGCGTAGCCACTCGCAGTCAGATTCCACAAATACAGGACTGCCGTTGCCGCCAACAGGATCGTCAGCGCCAATCCTGTACTGCGCGTCCGGAACCACGACGGCGAGGACTCCGCTCGATGGGCAGTTGGTGCCGGGCGCTGAGGCGGGGCCGGATGCAGAACGGCGGTCATCAGGAAGTCCCTTCATGAGTTACTGTCCTGCCAACGATCGCGTCCCCAACCCTGGCGGCACTGGGAGCCGCCTGGAAAGTTGCTGTGAATGGGATCAGGTCAGGGAGCGCTCGAACAACACGACACTGAACCAACCGGTGTCGGCATCGTCTCCGAAGTCACGACGCCCGACCTCGGTAAAACCGGCGTCCAAGTAGTAGCGACGCAATCGCACGTTGGTTTCTACACAATCGAGCCGCAGGTACTGCGCGTTCTCCTGCGCGGAACGTCGATGGGCCCAGCCGAGTAAGCGTTCGCCCATCGAGGTTCCGGAGAATTCTCGATCGATAACCAATCCGTGCACGTAACCAGCACGCTCGTTCGAATCGGGCCAGACCACAGGGTCCGACCAGATCAACCGCAGGGCGCCGACAATCCTCGACTGCTCCCGGTCTCGCGCAACAAAGAACTCCCCTCTCGAAATCTGCTGCTCGACCTGCTCGACAGACACTTCACGCGGGCGCCACTGGATGATTCCGCGTTCTGCCAACCAGTCTTCTGCCGCATGCCGCAGCGCCAGAATCTCCGGCCCATCGGTCTCGACCGCTTGCACAACGTCCACAACCACCTCCCCCAAATCTGCAGCCGTTCACAACAACACGGCCTCCAGGCCCCAACCCGGGTGTATCTCCGAGTTGAAGCCTATCGGCGTGAAGTTGTGCGCCTGAACGGGTGTCACCACTCAGTCAGGTTTTGAATGTGGTGTTGGCCGGTCGCGGATGCTGCTGCGGGTCGATCGAGGGCGGCGGGACGAACCACGGTTTGTTGTCGACACCGATCCGGATCACCCATTTGCCGACGAACCCGGATTTGCGGTGCATCAATCGATGATGTGAACGGCACAGCAGGACCAGGTTGTTCATCACCGTCGGGCCACCGTTCGCCCAGTGCTTAATGTGGTGCGCATCCGTCCAGGCGGGCACGCACGTGCAGCCGGGGAAGGCGCAGCCCTTGTCCCGGGCGATCAACGCCACTCGCTGTTCGGCGGTCACCAACCTCTTTCGTGGTTTCGCATCCAAGGGCGCGCCATGATCGTCGAGCAGAACCGTCGACAGGAAACAATCACACCCGAGGAGCCTGGTCTGCGACACCGACAGCGGTCCGAGCCACGGCATGTGCCCGACATCAAGATCAGACACAGACTCTTCACCATCAGAAGATGCGGCGCAGTCCCGATGCTCCGCCAGATCCCGAGCATTGATGTGCACGTTCACATGCGGACGCTGACCACCATCGAAACCGGTCTTGGCGCAATCGAGATAACGGCGGACCAGTTCGGTGAACCCGTCCGCCGTGCGTTTCGCCGCCGACCGAGAATCCGGCGTCCCATCCGGTGCCGGGGTCGGCATCGTCAAATTCGACAACGCCGACAGCAACATCTCCCCGGTGAGAGCGTCGAAATCCCCGCGCACCACCACCCGACCATTCAATGTCGAGGCGATCCGGAGCTCGTTCCGGTCGATGTCTTCGGCGGGCGGAATCTCATCCGATTCGAACAACCGCTCCAACGTCGCGATCACGTTCCGCACCTTCGTCGTCGTCGCCTCCACACCCGACGCAGCAGCCAACAACAAATCGATGCACTTCGGGAGCGCCTCCTCCGGCATCCCCTTCGGCGGTGACTCGCAGAACGCCACGATCAACACAGCATGATCGAACGAACAATCCCCGCCATCGAACCGAGCCGCCACCGCCGGAAACGGCCGCAAAGCCGCACCCAACGCGGCGATCTTCTTCCCGTCCCGAACCTGCAGCATCGTGTTCGCCGCCAACCACGCACCCACCCCGCGGCTCGCGATCACCTGATCATCCGGGCGCAACGACAACTCGTCCACCACGGCCACTCGAACGGCTTCCAGGCGCAGAATCTCCGCACTCGCCTCGACAGCAGCAGCGCGCAACTCGGCAGCAGTCAACTGCCACAACCGTCCGCGTAACCCCACCGCAGAACCAGACACCACATCCGACAACAAGACACTCATTGAATCCCCCGATCCCCTCCCCAAACAATACTCGAACACCCGTTCGAGTCAAGAGTGGTAGACCTCGAGCGCCCGCGCTACCGATTCGTCACCCGCAGGTAGCAACGGCAGTCGCACATTGGGAGTCGGAATCTGTCCCAACGCATGCAATACGCCCTTGATCACAGTCGGGTTCGGTTCGGAAAACAGAGCTCCGGACAGCTTCGACAAACTCCGCCCGAGGTCGCGGACGCCGTCCACATCGCCACTGTCCCAAGCTTTTACCAAGCGGACGAACTCAGCGGTCGACACATGAGCGGACGCCAAGATGCCACCGGCCGCACCCAAGGCCAGAAGAGGCGCGAGAAACAGATCATCCCCCGCCAGTACGGCGAAGTCGCCTGGAAGATCCGCGAAGAGTTCGACGGCAGCTGCGTCGATACCGCCCGCGGCATACTTCACACCAACAACCCCGGGCAAAGTACCCACCTCCTGCATAGTGCCGCTGTCCAGATCGCACGCAGTTCGGTACGGCACGTGATAGACGATCAGCGGCACTGGGCTCGACGACTGCAGATGCGCGAAATGCGCCACCACACCGGCTTTCGACGGCCTCGTGAAGGAGGGAACCGGCACCAAGGCCGCCGAGACCTCAGGCCACCGAGCCAGCCTCCCGAGCGCCTGCGCACTGCCCGCCGTGTCGTTACTGCCCGCGCCGACGATCAACGTCGCGCCTCTCGCACGGCACACATTCGCACAGATATCCAGAACGGTCACTCTCTCCTGCTCGGTGAGCGTTGCGGCTTCCGCCGTAGTCCCCAGCGCAACAAGTCCGACCGCACCCTCGGAGAGGACCTGGTGCGCAAGCTGTTCGAGTGAATCGGTTGCAATACGACCGTCGCTCTCGAAGGGCGTGATCAGTGGAACATGGATTCCGGCCCAGTCAACTCGAGTCGTAGTCATAGAACCCAGCCTCACCGAACAAACCTTGTAGGTCCAGTTCGCATTTCCATGGTCGAGCGTAAGCTGATCTGATGCTCGATGTTCGTCGACTGAAGCTCTTGCGCGAACTAGCGCTGCGCGGAACCATCGTTGCCGTTGCCGAGGCGCTGTCGTTCAGTCCCTCCGCGGTGTCGCAGCAGTTGGCCGTCCTCGAACGTGAAGCCGGCGTGCCGCTGCTGGAACGAACAGGCCGTCGCGTCCGACTGACACCCGCCGGTGAGAACCTCGCACGTCATGCCGAAGCCATCCTGCAACGCCTGGAGCAGGCGTCAGGTGAATTGGTCGACGCACGTCGTGGACTGGCGGGGCCGCTGCGCATCGGAACGTTCCCGACCGCGGCACGGGCGATCCTCCCGGCGGCATTGATCGCCCTGTCTCGCGAGCATCCCGGGTTGGAACCGATGGTTTCGGAGATCGACCCGGCGGACGTCGCCGACGACCTACGAGCTGGGACTCTGGACTTGGCATTGATTCACGACTACGACTTCGTCCCTCGCCCCACCGAACCGGGCCTGACGACATTGCCGCTGTGCAGCGAAGCCGTGTACCTCGCTTCGAGTGACATCGAGTCAGATCCCCACGACGCTGTCGCATCGCTGACCGACTGCGTAGAACGTCCCTGGATTACCGCAATTCCCGGAACTGCTTGTCATGCAATGACTATTCGCGCATGCCAGGCAGCTGGATTCACCCCGAAAGTGCGACACCACATCGACGAGTTCGCCACCGTTCTCGCCCTCGTCGCTGCGGGACAGGGTGTTTCACTGGTTCCTGAACTCGGAGCAATCCATCCGCCGCTAGGTGTGCGCCTGACGCCGATGCACATTCGACGAAGGACGAAGATTGCACACCGAGCGGGCTCCGACGCTCACCCGGCGGTCGCAACCGTGACAAACGCGCTTCGCTCGGCCGTCCCGCAACTGCTGGACGCCGAGCAATAGCGACACCTACATGTCGAGCCCGAGGTCGAGGACCGTCACCGAGTGCGTCAAGGCACCGACAGCGAGGTAGTCGACGCCGGTTCGGGCGTACTCTGCGGCAACGTCGATGGTGAGACCACCGGATGACTCGAGTTTGGTTTCTGGAGCAACAGCGTCTCGGCGCTGGACCGCGATCTGCGTCTGCCACAGCGGGAAGTTGTCCAGCAGAACAAGTTCCACGTTCTCCGCCAGCACCTGATCGAGCTGAGTGAGGTTGTCGACCTCAACTTCGCACTCGATGTCCGGGGCGAGCTCACGGACCGCACGAAGTGCTGCGACCACCGAACCGGCAGCAGCAACATGGTTGTCCTTGATCAACGCCGCGTCACCCAATCCCATACGGTGGTTGACGCCTCCGCCCACGTGGACTGCATATTTCTGCAGAGAACGCAGTCCGGGCAGTGTCTTTCGGCTGTCCCGCACTTTGGCATGAGTGCCGGCGATGGCGTCGACCCACTGTGATGTCGCCGTGGCGATTCCCGAGAGATGGCAGACGAGGTTGAGCATCGTGCGCTCTGCCGTGAGAAGTCCGCGGGTGGGCGCGACAACGGTGAGCACCGATTGACCTGGCGCAACCCGAGTTCCGTCGGCCACCCGATCAACGACCTCGTAGTTACCCGCGCCGATCACCTCGTCGAGAACAAGCAGTCCGACGTCGATGCCGGCGACAGTACCCGAGGAGCGTGAGACGACCGACGCCTTCGCGACCGCATCGGCGGGAACCGTTGCGGTAGAAGTGATGTCGGGTCCATAGCGCAGATCCTCGTCCAGAGCGAGCCTGACCAAGGTGAGCAGCTCGTCACGGTCGAGCGGCGCGGGCAGGATCTTCTGCTCGGTCATCAATGAACTCCTGTCAACAACATGTCGGGTATTTCGAGCGCTCCATCGGCACCCATCTTGATCCGAGTGCTGCGACGCTGATTCGGATCTGTTTCAGGATAGTCGGTGCGGGTATGGCAGCCACGGCTCTCGGTTCGCGCCACGGCCACGTCGACCAATGCAGTCGCGGTCAACGTGAGCGCCGCGTCTTCGAGGTCCGGAGCAGCCACCGCCACTGTCTGTTCGGCGTCGGCAAGCGCGGCTCGCGCAATCTGGAGACCGCCTCCGTCGCGAACCACCGACGCGTGTGCCGTCATGACGGACTGCACGGTCTCTCGCGGCAGGATCGGCATCGGCTTGCGCACCACGTTGACCACTTCGGCATGAACCTCGCGACGCTCGGCAGCTGCGATTCCTGCACGCTCCCCGACTACCAAACCCTCGAGAAGGCTGTTGGACGCAAGACGATTCGCGCCGTGCAATCCCGTGCGAGCCACTTCGCCTGCTGCGTAGAGACCAGGCACTCCCGTTCGTCCATGGACGTCGGTGGCGACTCCGCCGCACGAATAGTGCGCGGCCGGAGCGACCGGAATTAATTGGGTGCGTGGATCGATGCCCGCTTCGAGGCAGGACGCCGTGATGGTCGGGAATCTCGAATCGAAACCGTCGAGCTTGCGAGCGTCGAGATAGACGTGATCAGTGCCGAGATCGCGTAGGCGTGCTGCGATTGCCCTCGAGACCACGTCACGCGGGGCGAGATCACCCAGCGGATGAACACCTGCGGTGACCGAATCACCGTTGGTGTCGACAAGAATCGCGCCCTCGCCGCGGACCGCCTCACTGATCAGGGGTCGGCGGCCTACCCCGCCCGGAGTGAAGAGCACCGTCGGATGGAACTGAACGAACTCCAGGTCCGCAATCGCCGCACCGGCTTCGAGTGCCAACGCGATTCCGTCGGCAGTCGCTCCGGGCGGATTTGTGCTGCAGGCATACAACTGACCGAGTCCGCCGGTAGCGAGCAGCACCGCGGGCGCATGGATCACTCCGAGGCCTTCCGGCGAGGAGACGATGAGTCCGCACACCCCACGCCGGTTGGTCACCACCTGGACTGCCGCTGCACCGAACAGAACGGGGAGCCCGGCAGCATTGAGAGCCCGCTGCACTTCCGCGCCAGTGGCGTCGCCGCCGGCATGGATGATCCGACGCGTGCTGTGCCCACCCTCGCGGGTGCGCGACACCTCGCCGTCTCGCCCGCGATCGAAGACCGCTCCCAACGCGGCCAGCGCAGCAACAGCGTCGTGACCAGCTTCGACGATGGAATAGACAGCTTCCTCGTCGCACAAACCGACGCCGGCCTCACACGTATCCGAAACGTGCGACTCGACGGAATCGGTATTCAGATCGTCGACGACCGCGATGCCGCCCTGCGCGTACTGAGTCGCGGTGTCCGTCGGACCGCCCTTGCTGACCGTGAGTACTTTCAGTCCCCGCAGAGAAGCGGTGCGCGCAGCGGTGAGGCCCGCGACACCGCCTCCCACGACGACCAGGTCGGCATGAGCCTCCCAGGCGAAACGCCCGGCAGGGCTGGTCACTCGCCGCCGCCCGGATTACCGATCTCGATCATGCGCTGCACCGACTTCTGTGCACGCTTGGCCATCTCGAGATCGACGTGGACCTCGTCCTTGCCCTCGAGAAGGCAGCGAAGCAACGCGGCAGGCGTGATCATCTTCATGTACGGGCACGACGCGCGGTCGTTGACGGCCTGGAAATCGACGTCGGGCGCTGCCTTGCGCAACTGGTGCAGCATCCCGATCTCGGTCGCGACCAGAACCTGCTTGCTCTTGGTGACGCGGGCAGCGTCGAGCATTCCGCCGGTGGAGAGAATCTTGACCTTGTCCGCGGGGACCGCGCCTTCACCGGCTAGGTACAGAGCCGAAGTAGCGCAACCACATTCAGGGTGCACGAACAGCTCGGCGTCCGGGTGCGACTTGGACTTGGCCGTCAGCTCGTCACCGTTGATGCCAGCGTGCACGTGGCACTCACCAGCCCAGATCTGCATGTTGGTACGGCCCGTCACGCGCTTGACGTGCGCTCCCAGGAACTGGTCCGGCAGGAACAGAACCTCGCGGTCGGGATCGATCGAGTTGACCACGTCGACGGCATTGGACGAGGTGCAGCAGATGTCGGTGAGACCCTTCACCTCTGCGGTTGTGTTCACGTACGACACCACCAGCGCGTTCGGGTTGTCGGCCTTCCACTCACGAAGCTGCTCGGCATTGATCGAGTCGGCCAGAGAGCAGCCGGCTCGCTCGTCCGGGATCAGCACGGTCTTGGACGGCGACAGGATCTTCGCGGTCTCGGCCATGAAGTGCACACCGCAGAAGACAATCGTGTCCTCGGGCGCCTCGGCAGCGATTCGCGACAGCGCCAGGGAGTCGCCGACATGATCGGCGACGTCCTGAATCGCAGGCAGTTGGTAGTTGTGCGCAAGAATCGTCGCGCCGCGTTCGCGAGCCAGACGTTTGATCTCAGCGGCCCACTCGGGGGTCGCTTCGACTCCGTTGTATCCGCCGGGGCCGTCGTGAATCTGCGAGGCCGATCCCTCCCATAACGTCGTGGTCGTCATGGCGTTCTCCTTCACCGTGAACCCGGGCTCGTCACCCAGTTCAAATCCGGACGGGCTGGCCCGGATTTCCGTATTCGAGGTTTTCGACTTAGGATCGAAAACGTGCCCAATAGTAACACCACCCACGAAGTGCTTGCAGCGGTGTTCCAAGTTCGCACCTTCCCCGCAAGCATCGCCGCAGTTGACGGCGATCACTGCCCGCAAGGTCGTGAAGAGTTGGCCGTGCTGCTGTGGCAGCGTGCACTCAACCCACAGAAGGGCACGTGGTCCCTGCCCGGGGGCACTTTGCGCGACGACGAGGACCTGACGACCTCCGCTCGACGACTCCTCGCCGAGAAGGTCGACCTAAGAAAGGTCGCCCACCTCGAACAGCTCTCCGTCTTCAGTGATCCACAGCGCGTGCCGGGTCCGCGCCGCATCGCGTCGACCTTCCTCGGACTCGTTCCCCTCAGCGCCGACCCACAACTGCCACCGGACACGGCCTGGCACCCGGTTTCGAAGTTGCCGGAGATGTCGTTCGACCACGGAACCGTCGTACGGCACGCGCGCAATCGACTTGCCGCGAAACTCTCGTACACCAACATCGCATTCGGGCTGGCCCCGGAAGAGTTCGCGATGTCGACACTGCGCGAAATCTACTGCGCTGCCCTCGGTTACCAGGTCGATGCCACCAACTTGCAACGCGTGCTGGGGCGTCGAGGCGTTCTGACTCCCACCGGCAACACCGCACCGTCCGGCAAGTCGGGTGGACGTCCACCCGCCCTGTACCGTTTCACCGACTCCACCTTGCGGGTCACCGACGAATTCGCCGCACTACGGCCGCCAAGCTGACACCGATCGCACTGTCAGGCAACAGCTTCGAGACTTCCGCGCTGCAACCACACCGAGGTCACGGCGCCGGCCGGATCGATGACCCGGTTGATTACACCGAACCGAGTCGTCACCCGATCGAGAATCCGATCGGCCTGCCAACGATCCGTCGGATCGGCGACAATCGCAAAGAAGCGATGGGCAGGTTTTCCCGCCATGACGCGAACCAATTCGGTGACCGTCCGCGCCGTGACTGCCACGCTCCAACCAGCGTCGAGAAACTCGGCGGCCGTGCGCGCACCGTGCTCGAAGCCGATGTCCGTGACAAGTACAACCCCCCTGTTGGGGGCGATCTCTGAAACACTCATTGCCGAACCTCCACTCGGAATCAAACTTCTTGACTCCTATGTAAGTCCGCAATCTTGTGCTTCCCTTGTGCTGGTTCTGTGAGAACTCTGGGGAATTGCGCGCCCCACCTCAGACAGCCCTGGAAAGGCCCGCCCAGAAGACCGTCGAGGCCGCGTTCACCACCTCGCCCACCGGCACGTCGCCCAACATTCCGCCCGCAGCAAGCGTCGCGACGCCGTGGAACGTCGCAAAGGCAACCAGCGCAATGCTTTCCGGATCACCGGCGGCAATGTCACCTGCGGCCTGAGCTTCCGAAACGAGCCGGACGGTCAGGTCCATCGTCGCGTGCCCCGCGTTGACGACAGTTTCGGCGGCGCCCGGCGCATGCTTGTTGCTGTACATCAGAGAGAGCAGGCCCGGATGCTCCAGCGCAAAATCCACGTAGGCATTGGCGAGCGAGGAGAACCGCGCCCTCGCGGTCGGTGGAGCATCCGCGACTGCCCGCTCGAGCGCACCGGTCATCCGATGGAATCCACTTTCGGCCAAGGCATCGAGCAAAGCCTGGCGATCACGAAAGTGCTTGCCCGGAGCCGCGTGGCTCACGCCCGCCTCACGCGCGAGTTGCCTCAGCGACAACTTGTCGACGCCATCTCGTTCGAGTGTTGCTTCGGCCGACGCCAGGAGTTCCTGTCGCAGGCTGCCGTGATGATACGGCTGTTCGTGGGCGGGCATGGTGGCACCATATCAAAATGTTGTCATTGACAACTATGGTGTCAGTGCCTACATTTGGGATCACCCGAACCGAAGGAGTCACCATGGCCATCGACGTAGCCGGAACCACCGTCCTCATCACCGGAGCCAGCGCTGGGCTCGGAGTGGAATTCGCTCATCGCTTTGCCGCTCGCGGCGCAAACCTGGTTCTGGTCGCCAGGCGGGCCGACCGCCTCGAAGCACTCGCCACCGAACTCCGCGTCGCCCACGGCATCACAGTCACGGTTCTGCCCGCCGACCTGGCCGCACCCGGCGTCGGCGCGACCCTGCACCAAGAACTCGCCAGTCGCGACATCACGGTCACGTCCCTGATCAACAACGCCGGATTCGGAACACACGGAGCATTCGTGGACGAAAACCTCGAGCGCGTCACGTCCGAGATTCAGCTCAACATCGCCACGCTGGTCGAGCTGACACACACATTCCTGCCCGACCTTCTCACCGGCCGCGGAGCACTGGTCAACATCGCCAGCACAGCGTCGTTCCAGCCGACACCGGGCATGGCCGTCTATGGCGCGTCCAAGGCGTTTGTGCTCAACTTCACCGAAGCGCTCTGGGCCGAAGCTCGCGGCAGCGGATTGACTGTATTGGCGGTGTGTCCCGGTCCGACGCGCACCGAGTTCTTCGACGTAGTCGGCTCCGAAGACGCGGCGGTCGGGCGAATGCAGACGGCAACTCAGGTGGTGGACACCGCTTTCCGAGCACTGGATCGACGCAACGCGCCGCCGACCGTCGTATCGGGACTGCCGAACTGGGTGTCCTCGATCAGCACTCGCTTCGCAACCCGCCGGTTGGGCGCGCTGATTTCCGGGCGACTGTTGGGTGACGTGCGAATGAAAGCCGAAACCAAGCGCTCGTCGACCTCGCCGGCCTAGCGACGCAACAGTTACGGAAGTTTCGGCTGGCTCTCGACTTCGGTCTGTTCGGTGTCGGTGGCCGGATCCCCAGATTCCGGATCCCCGGATTCCGGGTGGTCCCCCACCCCGAGGTCGTCGTACGGATTGAGCACTGCAAGAACCAATGTCACGACGCACGCCGCAAGCGGCTGAAACAGAAGCACGAGCAAAGTTCCGACGTTCGGGGCCCGCGCGATGATCTCCCCGACCGCCGGATTGTCGGCCGTAGGGAAACGCAGTTTTGTCACGCCCGAACCCACGAGTGCCATCAGTCCGGCACCTGCCACTGAACCGACTATCAACCCGCCCAGGGCATAAGGACCTCGACTCAGGCGTGCCAACCAGGCCGCCACAGCCGACAGCACACCGACGATCAGTGCCAGCCAGATGAACACGGCGCTCGCGTCGAACTGATGAAGGCTCTCACCCGTCAACGCGACGCCGCGCCCCTCGGACACCACCAACAGGTGCTCGGCCGGAGCCAAGAACGCCCACAGCACACCGACGAGCACGCTCACGCCCGCAATGGTTGCGGCGATCACGATCGCGGTGCGCAGACGAGTCTGCCGAAGAGAGATCACACAGAGTGACGCTACCTGCGGGCGACGTCGATCGAGTCGACGACACCGTGTCGGGAGCATTTCGCCCACCATCCGTCAGGGCTGACCTGAACGATCATGCGGCGCCCGCACTGCTCGCAGAAGCGAGGAGGCTCGAGCCCCATCGACGCCGCAGTCGGCGTCGGATCGTCGACGCCGTCGACGAACCGACGCCCGGTGAACGGGTTGTACCGCTCCTCGGTCACCGGAGTGCTCACAGAGTGTCGTTCAGTGCTTTGATCGGCATCTGCAGATCCACCAACAAATCCAGATCCTTCTCGGCGGGACGTCCGAGGGTCGTCAGATAGTTGCCGACGATCACGGCGTTGATTCCGCCGAGGATGCCCTGCTTGGCACCCAGGTCGCCGAGAGTGATCTCGCGTCCACCCGCGAAGCGCAAGATCGTGCGAGGCAGCGCGAGACGGAATGCCGCCACGGACTTGAGCGCCTCGCTGGCGGGCAGCACGTCCAGATCACCGAACGGGGTGCCCGGACGCGGGTTGAGGAAGTTGAGCGGGACCTCGTCCGGCTCCAGTTCAGCCAGGTTGGCCGCGAATTCTGCGCGCTGCTCCAGCGATTCACCCATGCCGAGGATTCCGCCGCAGCACACTTCCATGCCTGCTTCGCGAACCATCCGAAGCGTGTTCCACCGCTCTTCCCACGAATGCGTGGTCACGACGTTCGGGAAATGCGACTTCGAAGTTTCCAAGTTGTGGTTGTACCGGTGCACACCCATGGCGGCCAGTTGGTCGACCTGCTCCTGGGTGAGCATGCCGAGCGAGCAGGCGATCTGGATGTCGACCTCGTTGCGGATCGCCTCGATGCCTGCGGCAACCTGAGCGAGCAACCGGGCGTCGGGTCCGCGGACGGCGGCCACGATGCAGAACTCGGTAGCGCCCGACTTCGCAGTCTGCTTGGCAGCTTCCACCAAGCTCGGGATGTCCAACCACGCCGCGCGAACCGGCGACTGGAAGAGTCCGGACTGCGAGCAGAAATGGCAGTCCTCAGGGCAGCCGCCCGTCTTCAGGCTGATGATGCCCTCGACCTCGACCTCCGGTCCACACCACTTCATACGCACATCGTGGGCGAGAGCCAGCAGGTCTTCGAGCCTGTCGTCGTCGAGTCGGAGTACGTCGAGCACCTGGCTTTCGGTCAGGCCAACTCCTCTTTCGAGAACTTGCTCGCGCGCCTGGTCGAGGATGTCGACCGTCGCAGGGGCCGTGCTAATCGGGGGCGGGGTCACAGACGTCTCCTTCGAAACCAGCAAAATTGAACACCGTACAAGTTGAACGGTGTTCACGTTAGAGACGCGGTGGAATACTGTCAAAGGCGGGTCCGATCGACATTCGATCGAGAGCGCTCCACAGCGGGACGAAACGAGGGGAACGACAAGTGCAGTTGCGACGCGGCGACGTGCTGGACGGCGCCATGGCGATACTCGACGAGTTCGGACTTGCCGACCTCACGATGCGCAGGCTCGCAACCTCACTAGGTGTCCAACCCGGCGCCCTGTACTGGCACTTCCCGAACAAACAGACCTTGCTGGGCGCGGTCGTCGACAAGATCCTCGAAGACCTCGACGCCCCCGTCGACGCAGACACGTGGCAAGAAGCGTATTCGGAACTGGCACACAGACTTCGGTCTGCCCTACTGGCGCACCGCGACGGCGCCGAGTTGGTCAGCGCCACCTTCGCCTCGCGGATGACAAGCAGCAAGGTGCGCGAGCATTTCGTACAAGCCGGGCAAGAATCCGGTCTCTCACGCGAGCACGCCCAACTCGCGGCGTATGCCCTGCTGTATTACGTACTCGGCCACACCGTCGACGAGCAGTCCCGAGCGCAGATGGAAGAAATGGGGGCACTTACCCGAGCACCCATTTCCCCCGACTCCCCCGAGGTGATCGGCGGCGGTTCCGACGAGGACCTCCTCGATGGCGATCCGACAGTGCGCTTCCAGTTCGGCCTGGACCTGTTCATCGACGGCATCCGCACTCGCCTGAATTCGACCACACATTCAACGCGCACCGAATCGGCTCTACGACACTCCTGACAGTCGGAGTACTGCAGTAGTGCCGGCCGCGACAATCACCACCATTACCAACGGCGCCTTGAACCAGGCGCAGATGCCTCCGGCCACCACGCCGAGCATCCGCGCCGGCCCCGCAACGTCATGCCCGGTGAAGACCGTCGATGTCACAACCACTGCGAGCAGCAGCACCACGACAGCACGATCGAGGGTTTTCTCGGCAAAAACCGAAAGCTTCACCCGAGCGCGGAGCAGAACGCCACTTGCCCGCAAAGCGTAAGAACCGCAAGCGAACACGACAATACCGATCCAGACCGATGCGGTATTCATCGAACCTTCTCCCGGAACGGGATCGTCACCGCGATACTCAGCAGCGCTACGAGCGGAGCGGTACCCGACGGCAGGAACGGCGACGTGGACACCGCGACTGCTGCACCGATCAGGGCGGCAAGCAGCGTCACCTTTTCCCTCAACGCGGGCAGGACAAGGGCCAGAATGACAACCGGAAAAGCGGCATCCAATCCCAACGCGGCCGGATCTTGGACGACACTGCCGAGCAGCCCGCCCAGCAGCGCTCCGATCGGCCACGACACCGCGATCCCGATCCCACAGAACCAAAAAGCCGCACGCTTGCGCTCCACCGATTCCTGCGCCATGGCAACCGCGACGCTTTCGTCGTTGACCAGGTGCGCGCCGACCAACTTGCGCCAGCCCGAGCCCCTGCGCCAGCCTGAATCCGTGTGGCGAGCCTCGCCGAGAAAAGATCCCGCTGCCAATCCGTAGGCGAAGTTTCGGGAGTTGATCAGCAAGCCGGCTACAACTGCAGCGACGGCGCCGCCTCCGGCCGCGATGATTCCGATGAACAAGAACTCCGAAGACGCTCCCAGAACGAGTACAGCCAACGCCAAAAGCTGCCACAACGAGAATCCAGCCGATCCTGCCGTCACACCGTAGGACACACCGACGATGGCCACGGAGAGACAGATCAGCACGCTCACCCGAACCGTGTCTCGATCAACTGTTCGCCATAAAGAACGCATGTATTCTATGTTGAACGAAGTGACACCGTTCGTCAAGTAGAACGATCGATCGGAGAATCGAACGATGCCCAGTAATGAAACGGATACAGCGGAGACTCCTCAGAAACTGGTCGCCGTCGCACTCAAACGCGAGCGCACCCGAGCGGGCTTGAGCCTTTCGGAGGTCGCCCGGCGCGCCGATATCGCCAAGTCCACACTCTCCCAACTCGAATCCGGACTCGGAAATCCGAGCCTCGAAACTCTGTGGGCACTCGGAAACGCATTGGGTGTGCCGTTCTCACAACTCGTCGACTCTCAGGCACAGACCGTTCAGTTGATTCGAGCCGGAGAAGGTCCCGCGATTGCGTCGACAAACGCGTCGTACATCGCGACGCTCTTGGCGCCGAGCCCACCGAACGCACGACGCGATCTGTATCGGATAGTCGCCGAACCGGGCGAGCCGCGTATTTCCACTCCGCATGCACGCGGCACCACCGAACACGTCGTGATCGGCACCGGACGGGCGGAGGTCGGGCCCACTGCAAATCCGATCGAACTCGGACCGGGCGACTATCTTGCTTATCCCGGCGACGAGGAGCACATCTTTCGGGCGCTCGAACCAGGGACGACAGCGATCTTGGTGTCGGAACACACCTGAGCCGCGATGAGTTTCGCCGCTGCGGGAAGTCTGTATCTGGGAGGTGATGTGGCCAGAGCCTCGATTGCCGACGACAGTAACGACCGACAGCAGGAGGACCCATGTCCGGATCCAGCATCAGCAGCATTTTGCTCTCGAGCACCGACCCCGAACGCTTGCGCGACTGGTACGCCGAGGCGTTCGCCCCGAAGGTCGACCGGACTCCCGGCGAACCCGGCTACGACGTGCTCGACTTCAACGGTTTCTACGTGATGCTCGACAGACGCGACGACGTCGGCGAGACCAACCCCCAGCCGGGTCGCATGTTCCTCAACGTCGAGACCGACGACGCCCGGTCGATCGCACAGCGCATCGATGCGCTCGGCGGAAAATGGCACGCTCCACTCGAAGACCGCGGGGGCAGTTTGTTCGCCACCGCGATCGACCCCGACGGAAACTACGTTCAGATCATCGAGTTCAGCGAGGAAGCCAGGGCCGAGATGGAATCCGGAATGACGGATTCCCAAACCACCTAGTCCGGCAACCGCTGGGAACGGAGATAGTCATGCTTACAGACACGAAAGCATTCAGCGGATTTTCGGTGACAGACATCGACTCTGCAAAGAAGTTCTACGGCGAAACACTCGGGTTGAAAGTAACCGACGAAGACATGGGACTGATTCGCCTACATATTGCCGGCGGAACCGAGATCCTCGTTTATCCGAAGCCGAATCACGAAGCGGCGACCTACACGATTCTCAACTTCGTCGTCGACGACATCGACACAACCGTCGACCAACTGACCGCACGTGGCGTGGAGTTTCTCAAATACGACGGATTCCCCCAGGATGCGCGAGGCATCATGCGTGGCAACGGCCCCGACATCGCCTGGTTCACCGATCCCGCCGGCAATGTTCTGTCGGTGATCAAGGAGTCCTGACGCGCTTAACCGCTGAACAGCTGCGACTGCCGCTGTTCAGCGGTGTCGGTGTTGGAGCGTTCTGCTGCCGCAGTTTCACGCTCGGCAGCCAGTTGCTCGGCGCTTTTCGCGTCGACAACGGGCTCCGACGCGCTGAGGTCGGAAAACAAGCCACTGCTCGATTCGTTCACATGCCACCCTTTTGCCTGGTCATCGTTGCCGCGCGCAGATAAACCTGCGTTAGAGATCGGTCGATGGCTACTCAATTACTGCCGCCCGTACGGCGCCGACAAGACGCCGATGACTCAGCAGTTCTTCACCCAGTGTTGCACGCCTGTGTTTTCCACGAGAAATTCGGTCCAGACGGGTTGTCATCGCCCGCACGGCGGAGCAATGTGAAAGATGAGCGCGGAGCAGGTCGGCAGCACTTTCGTCGGACACCTGGCCCCTCAATTCACCGCACAATTTTTGGAGGAATCATGTTGGGAATTGCTTTGGGCCTCGGCAGCGCCGCTGTCGGAATCGGCCTCGGACTGCTCGGCGCAGGAGCGGGAATTCTGCTGAGCGACAAGACCGTCAAAACCGCACGACGTGAACTCACCGCCTGACGAGGGCGAGCGCACTGAATTTTTGGGCACTCGGGTCGGTATTCGGGTGAACGCCGCGATGCGACACCCCGCGCAGTGGGTGTTCGCACGGGCCGCGCATCGACGTGGCGTGCATACCGGCGTAGATGTTCCGACGAGCGCGCAGGACGTGCTCGACCGGTTGACGGCACTCCGAATAAGTACGTGGAGTTACGGATTCGACCACAAGTCGGTCCGTCACCTGGGTCCGATGGCGCAAGACTTTGCGGCGATTTTCGGCTTGGGATCCAACGCCCGCCGGATCTCCGCCGTCGACGCGAACGGCGTCTGCATGGCGAGCATCCAAGCGTTGAACCGCAAAATCAGTGCCCTCGAGACAGAAGTCAGCGCGCTCGAGAAGGACGTGAACAGACTGAGACGGGAAACGGGAGACACGAGCACGACTCGGAATGCATTGGAAACAAACAACAATCACATATCCACACCGCTCGACGAATTCGGTGGATCCACCGGTCTGTAGTTTGTTCGGTGTGACCGCCCCTGATTCAGACTCCGACTCAGCGCCCAACGTGATTGCCGCGCTGTTCGACGTGACGTCCGATGCAGTCGGCGACGAACATGTCGAACAGGTACTTGCCGAATTCGGCTTTGGCGCAACGGAGGTCGCGGAGACCGCGGCCCGCATCCGGGCCAGTCGGTCGGAATTTCGGCGACTTCGCCGTCGCGAGAACGAATTGGCGGTTCTCTATTCGAGTGCACGTGAGCTCGCGCAGGTTCGCGACGTGGACACACTGCTGCAGAGGCTGGTCAACCGCGCACACGACATCATGGGCACCGACGTCACGTACCTGTCCGAGTTCGACGTGATCACTCGTGACCTGAATGTTCGAAAGACGGCCGGCGCGGTCTCGCCGGAACTCCAGCATCTGCAAGTTCCTGCCGGCGCGGGACTGGTCAGCGCGATTGCCGAATCTCGAGCAGCCCAATGGGTTCAGAACTACAGCGACTACACGCAGTCGCGCCATGACGAAGTGGTCGATGCCGCGATCGTCGCCGAGGGTCTGGTGGCGATTCTCGGCGTGCCGATGCTCTCCGACGGCCAGATCCTCGGAGTCCTGTTTGCCGCCGACCGTCGGGAACGGCGTTTTACCGCAGATCAGATCGCCCTGCTCTCGGCGCTGGCTGATCACGCCTCGGTGGTCCTGCAAACCGCGCGGGCACTCGACCGCGCCGAGGAATCCGCTGCCGAGACCGGGAGAGCACTCGACGAGCTGCGCGAGCACGTGTCCGCGCGGGACAAATCGAACGTCGTCCACCAGGATCTGATCCACGCCGTTCTCCGCGGCGGCGGATACGCCCAGGTTGCACGAACTCTCAGCAGCTCTCTCGAGCGCAGCACCGTCGTCGTCGACAGTGAGCTACGCCCTCTCGTCACATCGTCGGGTGAGCAGATCACGACGGTGCCGTTGTCGCTACCTCGCGCCGTGTCCGATGCCATCGACCAGAGTCGCCGCAGTGGCCGATGCACGTTTGTCGCCGATAACAGCGAGACCGTGATCCAACTCGTCAGCGCCGTCACCGCCGGAGAATCATTCCTCGGGGCGATCTTGCTGAATCGATCGGACGCGCCGATCGGACCCGTCGAACTCAGGACCGTGGAACGGGCAGCTCAGGTTACAGCGATTCTCGTGTTGCAACACTCGGCGGCAGCAGCAGCGGATCGGCGCGCACGTGACGAACTGGTCGCCGACCTGTTGAGCAGTGCGCCCGAGCGGAGGCGCGATCTCGAACGTCGGACTCGCAACCTCGGTATCTCCCTCGGCGAACTCGACACCGTCCTCGTGGTGTCGGTCGCTCCGGAACTCCGCACCGCGACGCTCCGTGCAATCGGGCAGAGTCTGCCGGTCGGAGCTTTGGCGTCGCAGCACGCCGGATTGATCGCGGTGGTCTCGCGCTCGGGAAACCCGGCAGCTGCGGCGACCGTCGTTCACCGCCAGATCACCGGTTCGGTAGGACCCCACGCAGTAGTCATTGCGCCGGCAACGGCGGAGCGCCCCGAAGAGCTCCCGGCGCGCTTCACCTCGGCGCTGCGCACCGCCCGCCTACTGTCGGCGTTGGGCAAGACCGACGGCGCGGTCACGACTGCGTCGTACCTGCCGTACACCGTTCTGTTCGGCGAGAATCCGGAATCACTCCATCAATTCGTCGACGAAGTAATCGGCCCGGTACTCGCCTACGACCGTGACAAGGACACCGATCTCACGGCGACCCTTCGGGCTCTGGTCCGCAACGACGGCAGCCCGACCAAGGCTGCCCGCGCACTCAACTACCACCCGAACACCGTCGTTCAGCGACTCGACCGCATCCGCACGCTCCTCGGTCACTCGTGGCGTGAAGACGAGAACTTCTTTCGCGTGTCCATGGCGACGAGGCTCGACGAACTTCGAGAAGTGGGAGCCGAAGAGGGTGGAAGCGACATCAACGACAGCGGCGATGGTGCATGACACTACAATTTCGTCCGATCGATGTGTTGTGAGCACGTGGTCTGGCAGGCATCAACCTCCCTACTGTGAAGCGGAGCACAGAACCACTTCAGGAGGACGACCCCCCGTGTCATCAACCAGCAGCCGATCAACCAACAGCCGCATCGCCGATTTCCGGTCCTACGACGTCGCCGCACGACGCGCCGAGATCGTCCGCCAGACCGACCTGACCGAAGCAGACATCGCGGTCTACGACGCTGCCGACGGCCTCACCATCGACCAGGCCGATCGCATGGTCGAGAACGTCCTCGGCGTCATCGGCATCCCGGTCGGCGTGGCCACCAACTTCACGATCAACGGCACGGACTACCTGATCCCCCTCGCCACCGAGGAGCCGTCGGTGGTCGCCGCCGCGAGTAACGCTGCTCGCATCGCACGCGGACTCGGGGGCTTTCACGTCTCGAGCACGCAGCCGATCATGCAAGCCCAGATTCAACTCGTCGACGTCGTGGATCCGGCAGCTGCCCGCATCCGACTCCTCGAGGCACGTGAAGAAATCATTGCACTCGCCAACGAGCAGGACCCGAAGCTGGTCAGCGTCGGGGGTGGCGTGAAGGACATTTCGGTTCGCATCGTGTCCTCGGACAAGGCCGCCTACGTCGTCCTCCACCTTCATGTCGACGTACGAGATGCGATGGGCGCCAACGCAGTCAACACGATGGCAGAGGCAATCGCGGATCGAGTAGCCGAGATCGGCGGCGGACACGTCGTCCTGCGCATCCTCACCAACAAGGCCGATCTGCGGCTGACGCGCGTTCGTGCCGTGTTCGACGCCGAATTGATCGGCGGCGCAGAGGTTGTGGACAACCTGATCCATGCCGCACGCTTGGCAGAGCTGGATCCCTACCGCGCCGCGACACACAACAAGGGCATAATGAACGGCATCAGCGCCGTGGTGTTGGCAACCGGAAACGACACGCGCGCAGTCGAAGCCGGGTGCCATTCCCATGCAGTCAACGCCGACGGAATCTACTCCTCACTCTCGCATTTCGAGAAGAATGCCGACGGCAACATCGTCGGCACCCTCGAGCTACCCATGCCGGTCGGCCTCGTCGGCGGCGCCACCAAGGTGCACCCGGTAGCGCAGGCCGCAATCAAGATGCTCGGCGTCGAGAGCGCCGAAGAACTCGCCGGCATCATTCTGGCAGTCGGCCTGGCGCAGAACCTGGCTGCTGTCCGCGTTCTGGCCAGTGAGGGTGTCCAGCGCGGACACATGGGGCTGCACGCCCGCAACATCGCTGCCACCGCCGGAGCGCAGAAGAGCGAGATCGACGCCGTGGTTGCACGCCTGATCGCGGACAAGAGCATTCGCGTCGAGCATGCCGAGAAGGTTCTCGCCGAGATCCGCGGCGGAAACTGACGACAATGACCGAAACAGTTGCAGGATCACCGGTGTGGAAGCCGGCGCCTCATCGAGTGCCGGCGCCGGGGCTGCCGACCTCGGTCCGGATCTACGAAGTCGGGCCACGCGACGGACTTCAAGCGGAAACAGCGGTGATCCCGACCGAGACGAAAGCCCAGTTCATCGAACGCCTGGTCGCGGCCGGCTCTCGCACTGTCGAATTGACGAGTTTCGTCTCACCTCGATGGATCCCGCAACTTGCGGACGCGGAAGAATTGATGGGTCGGCTGCACCTGCCGGACTCGGTACGTACGGTCGTTCTTGTCCCGAACCGCAAGGGTCTCGAGCGGGCCGTCGCCGCCGGAGCGAGCGAGGTTGCAGTATTCGTCAGCGCCACAAAGGAATTCGCGAAACGCAACCTCAATTCCACGGTGGACGGCGCGATCGCCGCGGCTGCCGAGGTCACTGCGGCCGCCCGAGCCCTGGGACTTCCCGTCCGCGGCTACATCTCCATGTGCTTCGGCGACCCCTGGGAAGGCTCCGTGCCCGTCGAGCGTGTCGCCGACATCGCAAAGACCCTGATCGACAGCGGTGTCACGTCACTCTCACTCGGCGACACCATCGGCGTCGGCACACCTGGCCATGTGCTCGCTTTGCTCGGCGCCCTCCGAGAACGTGGCATCCCCACATCGCAGATCGCCATGCACTTTCACGACACCTACGGCCAGGCGCTGTCGAACGTCTATGCGTCGTTGACCGCTGGGGTATCCGAATTCGACAGTTCCGCAGGTGGTCTCGGACGGTGCCCATATGCCAAGGGCGCGACCGGAAATCTCGCCACCGAGGATCTGGTGTGGATGCTCCACGGCCTCGGGATCGACACCGGCATCGACCTGGATTCGCTCACCGATACAAGCAGCTGGATGGCCGAACAGATCGGCCACTCGAGCCCGTCCCGAGTTGTCACCGCCCTCCGCGCAGCACGCACCTGACACCCGCAACGCAAGCCCCTCATCTCGCAAGCCCCTCCCTGTACGACCCCGCCATGCATGACACTGGAGAAGACTGATGTCACCACCGCAGCCGGCAACGACGCCGACCACCACAACCGAGCCGACCGAGCAGCAGACATACCTCGAAGTCTGGGGCGACACCGTCAACGGTCGACACCTCGCGATCTCCGTTGCAGTCGGCAGTGTCGTCGGCGCCTCGGCCCTTCTCGCGGCCCAGGCACTGTTCGAACGGGTCGTCAGCGAACCTTCGTTGGCCCAGGCGTACAGCCTGCTGGTCGGCATCGCGGCCTGCCTGCTCGCCGGCGTGGTCTGCGGAATCTTCATCAAGCCGAAGCGGATAGTCGCCTTGGCCGCCGCCGACGCGGAGTCGATCGACGGTGTCATCACGACGATGAGTGAACAGCGCCAGGGTCTGGGCACTCTCGCCGACATTCCGGAGCAGAGCCGACAGGAACTTCGCGAGCTGGGTCTGTACGACCACTTCGCCGCTGCCGAGGCCGAGCACGCACGGGTCTCGAACACACCGGAGGACGGTGGGCGCGCATGAGTTCGGTTCTGACCAACGAAATTCTGATTGCCGTTCTCTTCGGCATCATCGGTGCCGTCGCGTTCACGTTCATCGGATTGATCTCCGGCACGGACGAGACCGCCACGATCGCACCGCTGACTCTGCTCGTGATTCTGCTCGGCGCTCCCCCGGCGGCGGTCTTCACGTTCTTCCTCTCCGGTGCGATCGCCAAACACATGACGCACGCGGTGCCGACGATGCTGCTGGGCATTCCCGGCGACACGATGGCGATTCCACTCTTGCCGGAAGCGCAGATGATGCGCTCACTCGGCATCCCGCACATCGCACTCCGCAAGGCGATCTCGGGAGCAGTGATCTCGGCGTTCGTCGCTGTGCCGGTTGCCGTTTTGTTCGCGACCATCCTCGCGCCGTTCGCGGACACCGTTCAGTCGATAGCACCGTGGCTGTTCCTGGTCGCCGCCATCGGCATCGCCTACGCCTCACCAGGCCGCTGGGCCGGGCTTGTCGCCCTCGTTCCCTTCGTGATCTTGATCCTCGGCGCCCGCGCGTTGACGTCGAATTACGATGTGTCGCTGAACATCAGCTACTTCCTTGCGATCGCAGTCGGGCCGCTGATCGCGGACCTCGCATTGACCTTGGGCCCGTCTAGCCGTAAGGACATGGAACGCAGTGAACCCAAAACCGTTGCATTGGCCCCGGACATCAAAGGATGGAAGGGATACTTCCCCAATCCTCTGAAGGTCCTCGATCGCAAGCAGATCGGTTACACCGCCGCCGCTTCCACGGTGTCGAGCGCAACCTTCGTCTTCAGCCCGGTCGCCATGACTGTTCTGATGGGTGAGCTGGTAGGTGCGCGGATCAAGAACGGCTATCACCGACTGACCACAATGGTCTCGGCGAAGAACGGTACGACGGAATCCACCTACATCGCGGAAACCCTCATCCCACTCGTCGCTTTCGGCCTTCCGCTCAGCCCGCTCGCGGCAGGCCCCGCAGCCCCTCTGTTCAACGCTCCACCGGTGTTCGAGACCAATCAGGAAACCGGAGTGATCAACAATCTCTCCACGTACCTGACGCAGTGGGAGTTCCTGCTCTACGGACTGCTCGCAGTGGTCACGGCGACGGTCATCGCATACCCGTTTGCCATGAACTACGCGTACCGCGCTGCGTCAGCGGTGGTCAAGCACATCAGTCACGAAGCTGTGATCGCGGTGTTCACGGGACTGGTCGTGGTCATCAGCATCTGGGAGGGCGGCATCCTCGGGCTTCTGATCACCGTGACGGTCGGCCTGGTCGGTGGTCTTCTCGGGCGCCTGTTCAAGATTCACGGCGGAGTTCTGTTCATGGGTTACTACGTAGCGCTGTTCAGTGTTCCTGCCCTGATCAATCTGTTCTGAATCGGTCGACTCCACCACCACGTGCGGACCCGCAACAAACTGCGGGTCCGCACGTATTTCTTCAGCTACCGACCGTGAGCGCCACGGTTCGATTGCGGTCCAACTTCTTCGCTCGATACAACGCCTCGTCAGCGCAATCGACCAATTGCGTCAGGTCTGCGTCGCCGTGGGGTGAACACGCGACACCGATGCTGACCGTCGGCCCGAAGTCGCCCAATACTGCCGACGAATTCTCCGCTTGCGCGCGTCGAATCATCTCGGCTGTTTCGGTCGCACCCTCGAGATCGACACCGGCCATCAGTACGACGAACTCCTCGCCGCCCAATCGGGCGAAGAGATGCTTGTCATCGAGGTGCCGCCGCACCTGATCGGCAAAACTCACCAACGCTGTATCGCCGGCACGATGACCGAGGTTGTCGTTCACCATCTTGAAGTGATCCAGATCCATCATCAGGACGCTGACCGGACGTCCAGAGTGGCGACGCGGATCGGTCGCACCCGTCACGCTGCCGCCTCGCCGCAAGAATTCGTCCCGGCGCAACGCACCGGTCAGATCGTCGTGGGTGACGGCCTGGGTGAGTGCCTCGAGCGCGCGGCGACGCTCGAGGATCACGCAGGCCACCGCGATCGGCGCTACCGCCAGTAGCGACAATCCGATCTGGACCGACGCGCTGACCGGCGAGACGCCCTCGCTGGACAATCCGAGATGGCCGTCGGCCGTCAGTACCAACGTCCAGGCAGTTGACACAGCTGTGAGCACCGACGTGACAAAAACATTGGTGAGCAAGGCTGCAGTCACCAGCGCCGGCATGGCAAACGCGATCGCTCCGGCACCGCCTATCACCCACTCCAAGATGATGCAGACGGCCAGCAGCGCCGTCGGAACGACTGATCGACGCAGAAGCGTGGCAACAGCTTTCGGTTCCCGATCCACTCGTCGAAGCGAAGGGAATGTCAGCACCAAGGGGACGATGGTCATGTAGTTGACGAACTCACTCGAGAACCAGAGCAACCAGCCGTCCCACCACTGCCCGCCGAACAGCACGCGGTTCGCGATACCGCCCACGAGCGCCGCCATCGACGCGGCGGCGACAGTCATCGACACGAGATAGCCGACGGACTGAATACTGGTCAGTCGACGGTCCTCACTGTCGACCCAGCGAAAGGCGTAGAAGCCGCTCGCAACCCCGACGATGTTGGCCGCGTTGAGCCACACCGTGGACTCCCATGCCCCACCGGTGATCAGGTCGGCTCCGACATAACCGACTACGACGCAGATCCAGGTGAGCAATGTGGCGGAACGCGGCGACCGAAATAGGATCCCGAGTAGCAGCGCGTTGGCCGGCCAGAAGACTGCAAGCGTGCCCGGCAGACGGCTCAGAATTCCGACCAGGCACGAGACGATGACGACTACGCCGATAAGCAGTGCGCGACGTACGGCCGATGACGACAACGACTTTTCGACCGTGCTCACCACCTACATTCGACTGACCTACTCACAATTCGACAACCACTATCGGTGACCAAGGCGCCCCGGATGCAGGGTCGCCGCAAGACACCCGTCGAAATATACCGACCGGAATCGTACGCGAGGGACGTCGAAACCCAAGGCGCCCCACTGTGCCTTGGCTATCGATGAGGACAAATCGGATGTTACGTCGTCAGTTGGTCAAATGAAGTTCACCGAGCGTGATCGAAGCGGTGCGAGCAAACTCTCGGACACTCGCGCCTCCACTTCCGGCAGGCATTACCCCGAGAAGGGGAACACCGCTGACCGAGACCAGATCCTCGCGATTGCATCTCTCGGCGAGGTCCGGTTCCTGCGGCCACGAACCGATCACCAACCCGGCGCAGTCCACGCCGGATGCACGTAGGGCTTCCACGGTCAGTGCGGTGTGATTGAGCGTGCCCAGGCCGGACGCAACCACCAGCACCACTGGCGCTGCCAGAGCCGCGGCAAGATCGCGAGCGGTGAACCCGTCGACGCCCAAGCCGACCAGCAAGCCGCCGGCGCCTTCGATCAGGGTCAGGTCGTGGGTGGTGTCAAGGTCGGAGGCGACCCGAACCACGTCGTCGAGCGCCAACAACGGGAGACCACTTCGACGTGCAGCAGTATCCGGCGCCAAAGGTTCGGGGTACCGCGCCAACTCGACCAACGTCGCACCGCCGCCGGTCAGACGCTCGATCTCGGCCAGATCACCCGCACCGTCCACGTCGACGCCGGTCTGGGCCGGTTTGAGCACCGCAACCGACTTTCCCGACTGCAGGGCGAGCGATGCCAGCGCTGCCGTCACCACTGTTTTTCCGACGTCGGTCGACGTGCCGGTCACCAGGAGAATACTCATGCGCGGGCACCTGCCAATACCTCGCGAAGTACGAGTGAGATCTGCTCCATCTCGGAAGGAGACAGCGTCGCTCGTGCTGTCAGACGCAGCCGTGACGTTCCTTCCGGAACCGACGGCGGGCGGAAGCATCCGACGTGCAGTCCCTGGTCCCGGCACGCGGACGCGGCATCGAACGCCCGTTGCGGATCACCGAGAACGACTGAGACGACAGCAGATTCAGGCGACGGAGCACCGGTGACGTCCGCCAGCTCGGATGCCCGGGCCAGGACGTCGAGCGCTCGCGTCGGCTCACGCTGGAGTACTGCGAGTGCAGCCCTGGCCGCGCCTACGGCGGCCGGTGCGAGACCGGTGTCGAAGATGAACGTTCTTGCCGCGTCGATGAGATGCGCGCGGATCTTGTTGTCACCGAGCACAACTCCGCCCTGGCTGGCGAGCGACTTGGACAGTGTTGCCGTCACGACGACGTCAGGTTCACCCGCCAGGCCCGACTCGTGTACGAGTCCACGTCCACCGGCACCGCGCACACCGATGCCATGCGCCTCGTCGACCAGCAGGATCGCCCCGAACTCGCGGCACACCTGATGCATCTCCCGCAGCGGCGCGAGGTCTCCGTCGGCGCTGAAGACCGAATCCGTGACGACCAGCGCTCGCTCTTCCACTCTGCTGCGCAACGTGTCGGCGAGAAAGCCCACGTCCGAATGCGGAGCAACGGCAACCCGAGCACGTGACAGGCGGCAGGCATCCACCAGCGAGGCATGCGATCCCGCATCGGAGACGATCAACGCCCCTGGACCCGAGAGCGCCGTCACCGCGCCGAGATTGGCTGTGTAACCGGAGGAGAAGACAAGTCCGGAGTCCGCCCCGACGAACTCGGCCAGTTCGACTTCGAGCAGTTCGTGTTCGGTGGTGGTGCCGGTGACCAGACGCGAGCCCGTGGCGCCCGCGCCCCAACGGCGCAGAGCCGCCGTGGCACCCTCGATCACATCGGGGTGCCGCACGAGTCCGAGGTAATCGTTCGACGCCAGGTCGATCAACGGGGAGTCGACCGTGCGAGGACGGAGTTCGCGGCGCAGTCCAGCGGCCCTGCGGTCCGCTTCGACGGCCGTCAGCCAATTCAGCGAGGTGTTCACTTTTCCGACCATACTTGAACACCGTTCAACTCAATGGTTAGGGTGCATCCGTGCTCACAACCGGACTTGATCCCCATGACGTCTCCGCCATCGATGCCGATGTCCTCTGGCATCCGTACGGATCGTTTCCCGCGTCGACTCGTCCGCTGATCGTCGACTCTGCGCAGGGGGCTACCCTGACGCTCTCCGACGGCCGCCGATTGGTCGACGGGATGAGCTCGTGGTGGGCCGCCATTCACGGCTACCGCAATCCCGTGCTCGACACCGCCGCCGCACGGCAGCTCGGCAAGATGAGCCATGTCATGTTCGGCGGACTGACACACGAACCCGCCGCTCGCCTCGGGCGGCTGCTCGTCGACATCACACCACCCCACCTCGACAAGGTGTTCCTCTCCGACTCCGGTTCGGTGGCCGTCGAAGTCGCAGTGAAGATGTGCCTGCAGTACTGGCGGAGCCTCGGAAAGCCGTCGAAGAATCGTTTGATGACCTGGCGCGGCGGATACCACGGTGACACCTTCACCCCCATGAGCGTCTGCGATCCCGACGGCGGCATGCATTCTCTCTGGACCGACGTCCTGCGCCCTCAGGTCTTCGCGCAGGCTCCCCCGGCGGGCTATCTCCCCGAATACGTGCAGGAGTTGGAATCGCTCTTGGCCGAGCATCACGAGCACCTCGCAGCGGTGATCGTGGAACCGGTGGTCCAAGGCGCCGGCGGAATGCGTTTCCACGATCCCGCGTACCTGATCGACCTGCGTAACCTCTGCGACAAGTACCAAGTCCTCCTGGTCTTCGACGAAATCGCGACCGGATTCGGACGCACCGGAGAATTGTTCGCCGCCGATCACGCCGGCGTCAGTCCCGACGTCATGTGCGTCGGCAAGGCACTGACCGGCGGGTACATGAGTCTGGCAGCAACGCTGTGCACCACGGAGATCGCGGAGACCATCACTGCCGGTGAGGGCGGCGGGCTGATGCACGGCCCCACCTTCATGGGCAATCCACTCGCGTGCGCCGTCGCGGTGGCGTCGACCGAACTTCTGCTTGCGATGGACTGGCGGCGTGACGTCGCAACCCTCGAACGTGGCCTCGCTCGAGGCCTCGCCGAAGCCGTCACAATTCCCGGGGTCGTCGACGTCCGCGTCAAAGGCGGAATCGGAGTGATCGAACTCGAACAGCCGGTCGACATGCAGAGCGCGACCGATGCAGCCGTCGACGCCGGCGTCTGGCTCCGGCCGTTCCGCAACCTCGTATACGCGATGCCTCCGTACCTGTGTTCGGAGGCAGAGGTGGAACAGATCACAGCCGGAATGCTTGCAACCGCCCGCAGCCAGGCGAAACGGTGATCGGCACCGTAGACAGTCGACGAGATTCGATCGGCTGCACCCGATAGGGTCTGATTCATGGATCAACCGCCGAGCGAGACCTCAGCCACTCCCATCCCGGTATGGCCTGGCAGTGCGTACCCACTCGGTGCCACCTACGACGGCGCGGGGACCAATTTCTCGCTCTTCTCCGAGGTCGCCGAGGCCGTCGAGCTGTGCCTGATCGCCAAGGACGGAACCGAAACCCGCATTCGGATGGACGAGGTCGACGGTTACGTCTGGCATGCGTACCTTCCGTCGGTATCCCCCGGCCAGCGATACGGCTACCGCGTACACGGGCCGTACGATCCGGCTGCAGGTCTGCGATGCGATCCGAGCAAGCTCCTGCTGGACCCGTACGGAAAAGCGTTCGACGGAGACTTCGACGGAGACCGTTCGCTGTTCTCGTACGACGTCGAATCGGCGGCGGACCCCGAACCTTCAGGAGACGACGAATCTCCCGCCGTGGAGCCGC
Source organism: Rhodococcus sp. no. 34 (assembly GCF_054589475.1). Taxonomy (NCBI): domain Bacteria; kingdom Bacillati; phylum Actinomycetota; class Actinomycetes; order Mycobacteriales; family Nocardiaceae; genus Rhodococcus; species Rhodococcus sp. no. 34. The sequence continues at coordinate 346,072 of NZ_BAAILK010000041.1, read as the reverse complement.
AAGAGGCTACCGACGACACGAGTTCGGAAGCCGAATCGGACGAGGTGGGCCTCGAAGACGACTCGCCCACGGGCGATCAGGAATCGGACGAGATCCTCGAGCCCGAACCCTTCGAGCCGGAACCACTCGTCGACGAACCCGCCACGATCCCTTTCCCCCAACATGATTCGCTCGGCCATACGATGTCGACCGTCGTCATCAACCCGTTCTTCGATTGGGCGTCCGACCACTCGCCGAAGCGTCCGTATCACGAGACGGTCATCTACGAAGCGCACGTCAAGGGTATGACCGCGACGCATCCCGGAGTTCCGGAGGAATTGCGCGGCACGTACGCGGGGCTCGCTCATCCGGTGATCATCGAGCACCTCACCGATCTGGGTGTCACGGCGATCGAACTGATGCCGGTCCACCAGTTCATGCACGATCAGGTGCTTCTCGACCAAGGTCTGCGAAACTACTGGGGTTACAACACCTTCGGCTTTCTCGCTCCGCACACCGACTACTCCTCGGCCACGAAACCCGATGCGGCCGTAGCGGAATTCAAAGCCATGGTGCGCAGCTTCCACCAGGCGGGTATCGAAGTGATCCTCGACGTGGTCTACAACCACACCGCCGAGGGCAATCACATGGGGCCGACCATCAGTTTCCGCGGTATCGACAATGCCGCCTACTACCGCCTGGTCGACGGCGACGAAGAGCACTACATGGACTACACCGGAACGGGCAACAGCCTCAACGCCCGTCATCCGCATACGCTGCAATTGATCATGGACTCTCTGCGGTACTGGGTCACGGAGATGCACGTCGACGGTTTCCGCTTCGACCTCGCCTCGACACTCGCCCGTGAACTGCACGACGTGGACCGCCTTTCGGCCTTCTTCGATCTCGTGCAACAGGATCCGATCGTCAGTCAGGTGAAGCTGATCGCCGAGCCGTGGGACGTCGGCGAAGGCGGTTACCAGGTCGGCAACTTCCCTGGCCTGTGGACCGAATGGAACGGCAAATACCGCGACACCGTCCGCGACTACTGGCGTGGTGAGCCGGCAACGCTCGGGGAGTTCGCCTCACGTCTCACCGGATCCTCTGATCTCTACGAGGCCACCGGACGTCGCCCTGGCGCGAGCATCAACTTCGTCATCGCTCACGACGGTTTCACCCTGCACGACCTCGTCTCGTACAACGAGAAGCACAACGAAGCCAACGGTGAGAACAACAACGACGGCGAATCGCACAACCGATCGTGGAACTGCGGAGTCGAAGGCCCCACCGACGACCCGGAAATCCTCGAACTGCGTGGCCGTCAGAGCCGGAACATACTGGCTACGCTGATGCTCAGCCAGGGCACCCCGATGCTTGCTCACGGCGACGAGATGGGCCGAACTCAGCAGGGTAACAACAACGTTTACTGCCAGGATTCGGAACTGTCATGGATGGATTGGACTCTCGCGGAAACCAACGCCGACCTCGTCGAGTTCACCAAGCGCGCAATTGCTTTGCGCGCCAAGAACCCGGTCTTCCGGCGTCGTCGATTCTTCGAGGGGCGACCTATTCGAAGCGGCGATCAGAGTCGCGACATCGCCTGGCTCACGCCGTCTGGCGAAGAGATGACTCCGGCCGACTGGGACAGCGGTTTCGGCAAGTCGTTGGCTGTCTTTCTCAACGGTGACGCGATCCCGGAACCGAACTACCGTGGCGAGCGCGTCACGGGAGATTCGTTCCTTCTCTGCTTCAACGCCCACTACGAAGATCTCGAATTCTCCACCCCCAACGCGGACTACGCGTCGGAATGGACCGTCGTACTCGACACCTCGGTCCCCACCGGTGAGAGCGATACCGTGATCAAAGCCGGAACAACATTGGATGTAAAAGCGCGAGCATTGACGGTACTTCGCAGAACCGCTTGAGGGAGACGTGCACATGGCCCCGATAACCAGCACCTACCGACTGCAGTTGCGACCGGATGTATTCACTCTTCGTGATGCGGCCGCACAGGTGGACTACTTCGAGGCATTGGGGGTCTCACATCTCTATCTCTCCCCCATCCTCACTGCGACGTCCGGATCGACGCACGGCTACGACGTCACCGATCCGACAACCGTGTCCGAAGGACTTGGTGGCCGCGAGGCCCTGGTGGAGCTCTCGCGCGCCGTTCGATCACGTGGGATGGGCCTGATCGTCGATCTGGTCCCCAACCACGTCGGTGTCGCCAAACCTCGCGAAAATGCTTGGTGGTGGGACGTTCTCACGCACGGGCAGTCGTCGGAGTACGCGGACTTCTTCGACATCGATTGGGCCGAGGACAACGGAGCCGACGGCAAACTCTCGCTCCCGGTGCTGGGCAGCCAGGACGATCTCGACGCACTGACTGTCGAGAAAGACGGTGAGGAAACACTTCTCGCGTTCTACGAGCACCGCTTCCCCATCGCCTCCGGCACCGAATCCGGATCTCCACAGGAGGTCCACTCCAGGCAGTCGTACCGACTCGTACCGTGGAACGCCGGAATCATCAACTACCGACGGTTCTTTGCCGTCAACGAACTCGCTGCACTGCGCCAAGAGGACCCCCAAGTCTTCGAACTCTGCCATCGGCAAGTGAAGTCGTGGGTCGACGAAGGACTGATCGACGGCGTTCGCATCGATCACCCGGACGGACTCGCCGATCCGGCGGAGTATCTGGGGCGCCTGCGGGAACTGATCGGACCAGATCAGTGGCTCGTGATCGAAAAGATCCTCGGCCATACGGAACCACTCGATCCGCTGCTCCCGATCGACGGCACCACCGGATACGACGCACTCAATCAACTGGGCGGCATTTTCGTCGATCCCGCCGCCGAACTCGAACTGACCGAACTCTCCGCAGATCTGACCGGCGACGACGGGGACAGTACGTGGTTGCATCACACCGAACGTCAGTTCAAACGCGACACCGGGCGCGGTGACCTTGCACCCGAGGTTCGCAGACTCGTGCGCGCAATCCGACGCGAAACCGGAAGTCGTTGCAGTGAGACCGAACTGAACGACGCAGTTGTCGTCGCGATCGCTCGGATGCCGGTGTACCGATCCGACTACAGTCCCCTCGCCGGTTTGGCCGCTCGGATCGTCGGCGACATGCACGAATTGGCTCCCGGACATGAACCATCGTTCAACGTGTTGGCGCAATCCCTGGTGAACAGCGGTGAAGCCTCAGTTCGCTTCCAGCAGGTGTGTGGCGCTGTCATGGCCAAGTCCGTCGAAGATCGACTCTTCTATCGGACGGCGCGCCTGGTCTCACGTCAGGAAGTCGGCGGCAACCCGGCATCGCTTGCCGTCTCCGTCGCCGAATTCCATCTCCACAACGCGGACCGAGCGAAGCGGTGGCCGCGCGCGATGACGAGTCTGTCCACTCACGACACCAAACGCGGCGAGGACGTGCGGGCACGGATCGGTGTTGTGTCTCAAGTGCCGACGCTGTGGGCCCGGCTGATTCGCGAGTGGGAAGACGTGTGCCCCAGCCCTGATCCGCTTACCGGATTGTTCTTGTGGCAGAACATCATCGGTGTGTGGCCGGCGGACGGCCGCTCGGCAGTCTCGGTTCCAGAGCTGCGCGAGCGTTTGCACGCCTATGCGGAGAAAGCCGTCCGCGAGTCCGGCGCCAGAACTTCCTGGAACGATCCGGACGTCGACTTCGAGTCGGCAGTGCACCGCTGGATCGACGAGGTGATCGACGGCCCGGTCGGTGATTCGGTCAGCGAATTCGTCGGCCGGATCGCGCGTCACGGCTGGTCGGACTCTCTGGGCCAAAAGCTGCTCCAACTTCTCGGGCCCGGCGTTCCCGACGTCTACCAGGGCACTGAGCTGTGGGAGGACTCGTTGGTCGATCCGGACAACCGGCGGCTTGTCGACTACGGAACGAGGCGATCACTGCTCGATTCCGGCGCCGCGCCGATCGACGCAACAGGTACCGCAAAGTTGCACCTCGTTCGCACGGCACTGACACTGCGGCGGGAGAACCCCTCGTGGTTCGATCACGGTGAGTACCGGCCGGTCTTCGCTTCAGGTTCCGGATCCGGTCATCTGGTCGGCTTCTCGCGCGGCCCGGCAGGTGATCCGCCTATGGTCGTTGCTCTGGCGACGCGACATTCGCTCAGACTCTCGTCGCACGGTTGGAGAGATACGCGAGTGGACCTGCCAGATGGCGAATGGGTCGACGCACTGAGCGGACAACCCGTCTTGTCTTCGGATGCGCGGGACATCTTCGCTGCCGGGCCATGTGCCCTGTTGACCAGGGTGCGCTGAGCGGTTTCCGCTGACTGGGCATTCACCCCCGAAAAGAACTTCGTCGCGCTAACTTCCGAAGAGCAGATCGTCACCACTAGTCGGAGGTTTGAGCATGGCCGCCAGTCGATTCACCGGAAAAGTTGCCTTCATCACCGGAGCCGCCCGTGGTCAGGGGCGCGCCGAAGCTGTCCGGCTGGCAGAAGAGGGCGCAGACATCATCGCCGTCGACGCGTGTGTTCAATTCGAATCCACCTCGTATGCCGGCGCCACCGACGACGACCTGGCCGAGACAGTCGAACTGGTCAAGGCCCTGGACCGTCGAATTGTCGCTACCAAGACCGACGTTCGCGACTTCTCTGCGCTGTCCGCGGCGCTCGCGGCCGGCATCGACGAATTGGGGCGACTTGACGTCGTCGTCGCGAACGCCGGAATCTGTTCTGCCAACATGTCCTGGGAGATCACGCCCGAGCAGTGGCAGGAAACGCTCGACGTCAACCTGACCGGCGTCTTCCACACCGCCAAGGCAGCGATCCCGCACCTGATCAAGCAAGGCACCGGTGGCTCGATCATCTTCACCAGCTCCGTCGCCGGCCTGCGCGGCCTCCCCTTCCTCGGCCATTACGTCGCGAGCAAACACGGCATCACCGGTCTGGCCAAGACGATGGCCTCGGAGTTGGGGCAGTACAACATTCGGGTCAACACCATCCACCCACACGGCGTGGAAACCGGAATGCAGATGACGGACATGCGGCCGCTCATCGACGCCAACGCCCACACACTCGGTCCGATCTTCATGCAGACCTTGCCCGACCCGGTCAGCCAGCCGGAGGACATCGCCGCCGCCGTCGCGTTCCTCGGTTCCGACGAGGCCCATCACATCACCGGCATCGCGATGCCGCTCGATCTGGGCACCCTGATCCGCTGATCGAATCTTCTCGAGTTTTTCCCGTCCTCGGGGAATATCGCTTCCCCGAGGACGGTTGCGCGAGGCATGACCAAAACTGTTGTAGCGCAGACGTACGGCACGCCCGAAGTCCTGAAGCTCGTGGACGTCGATTTACCGGCGCCGAAATCAGGTGAAGTCCTGGTCGATGTGAAGGCGATCGGCGTCAATCCCTTCGACTTCAAGCTCTACAGCGGCGCTTTCGGCACCGACCCCGAGAAACTTCCCATCCGCCTCGGCGGCGAGGCAGCGGGCGTCGTCTCGGCTGTCGGCGACGGCGTCACAAATGTGAACGTCGGCGACGAAGTGATCGTCAGCCCCGGCAACGGCCTCTACTCCGAACAGGTAGTCGTGCCGGTCTCCTCTGTCACCGCGAAGCCCGCAGGCATCAGCTGGGAACAGGCAGCCGGCCTCCTTCTGGTCGGCGGAACTGCAGTCGACGCCCTCGACACCATTCGGGTCGGTTCCGGCGACACCGTTCTCATCCACGGCGCGTCCGGCGGCGTCGGCGCGATCGCTGTTCAGCTGGCAGTTGGTCGCGGAGCTACGGTGATCGGCACTGCGGGAGCCTCGAATCAGGATTACGTGCGCTCGCTCGGCGCCACGCCTGTGCTCTACGGCCACGGCCTCGAAGCGCGTGTCCGTGAACTCGCGCCGAACGGCGTCGATGCGGCGTTCGACACCGCCGGAACGGACGAAGCCGTCGATGCATCTCTGGCTTTGGTCACCGACAAGAGCCGTATCGTCACCATCGTCGCGTTCGGACGCGCCCAGACCGACGGCTTCGCTTCCGTCGGCGGAGGCAATCCGGCAAGTGCGGAAGCGCGTTTGAAGGCACGATCCGAACTTGTCGAACAAGCCGGTTCCGGACACCTCATCGTGAAGATCGCCAAGACCTTCCCGCTAGCGGACGTGGCACTCGCTCACACCGAGTTGCAGAGCTCCCATCCCGCCGGGAAGTTCATCCTCATTCCCTGACGTTGCTTGCGGTTCCCTGTGTCTGAGGGGCGAGTGGAACCAACAGGGTGGTGCCGAACGCGACGAGCACGGATTCGCCTTCGCGTTCGGCAAGTACCTCGGCAGTGACGAACACCTGCTTGCGCCCGGCCTTGACCGAGCGCGCCGTAGCGACAAACGCGGTTCCGACGCCCGGACTCACGAAATTGACCGCGCAGTTGGACGCCGCCACGACACCTACCTGGGTGAAAGCAGCAAATCCGCACGCGGTGTCTACGAGTCCCGCCACGAGCGCAGCGTGCAGGTGTCCCGAGTACTGGCCCAGATCCTCACGCCATTCGAGCCGCAGACAAACGCGACCCGGTTCGGCCTCCGTGACTTCGAATCCGGCCCACCGGTTGAAGGCCGCCGAGGCGTTGACCGCGCGCAACTGTTCGAGCATTTCAGAATTTCCCATGTAGACCAGTCTACATAGATTGTGGTGGATCGCTGGGGTGTTTAAGCTCCAACTCGTGGCGACTCCCCCGAAACACCGCGAAGCACTCGTACGAGCTGCGGCCGATCTGTTTCGCCGCCAGGGGTATGCGGCAACGGGCCTCAACGAGATCCTCAAGTCGAGCGGGGCGCCGAAAGGTTCGCTCTACCACTACTTTCCCGGCGGCAAAGAGCAGATCGGCGAAGAGGTCGTCCGCGTCGGCGGGCAGTTGGTCACCGACACCCTGACCGAACTCGCCGACAGCCAATCGGACGCCGGGTCGCTGCTGCGCGAGTACGCGCGGTTGCTCGCCGGATGGGTGAGCGATTCGGATTTCCACGAAGGCTCGCCGATCACGACGGTGTTGTTGGAACTTGCCCCCGATTCGGAGAGCGTGACAGCCGCCGGACAGGCGGTGTATCGACAGTGGACTTCGCTACTGCGCGACACACTGATCGCGTCCGGGGTCGGACGTGCGCGAGCGGAACGGCTTGCCGTCCTTGCAGTGTCCGCGCTCGAGGGCTCGCTGGTGCGGGCTCGCGTCGAACGATCCGGTCAGCCGATTCTCGATTCCCTCGGCGAGGTCGCCGACGTGTTCGACGGAGCAATCGCCGCGGCGCACTCGCACTGAGCGAACGCGACCTGAGCGAACGGCACTCTCGGCCTCATGAAGGCGCCGAAAGGTACGTTCGCTCGGAATCGGAGGGTGGCTCGGTAGGCTTCCGGGCGCCATCCCGAGCGCCACCTCGAGCACCACCGCGGGCCGCGCCGATCCCTGCGACGACGACGCACGCGATACCTGCCACGGCCAGAACACTCGGAACCTGTTGCAGCACAACCAGACCGATAAGCTGCGCGAAAGCAGGCTCGAGACTCATCAGCGTGCCGAACGCCGCCGTGGACAGCCTTCGCAACGAGACCATCTCCAGAACGAACGGCACGACGGGCAGCAAGATCGCGAGTCCGAGGCCCACGAGAATCAGATGCGGAGTCAGCCGCCCGATAGCCGAGTGGCCTACGGCAATTGTCGCGGCCAACCCGGCTACCGCCATCGACACCGCCAGCCCGTTGATACCGGCAACCTCGTCGCCGACGCGCTGGGTGAGCAAAATGTACATCGCCCAGCAGAGCGCCGCACCGAGTGCGTACGCCACACCGACCAGATCGACTGTCCCGGACCACGGTTCGGTGAGAAGCACGACGCCCACGCCTGCCAGAACCGGCCACAGAACGCGGCCACGCCCCCGGAGCAAAGCAACCGTCAGCGGACCCAAGAATTCCAATGCGCTTGCTGTTCCCAGCGGAAGGCGCTCCACCGCTGCCATGAACAGGAGCGTCATGCCTGCGGTGACCACACCCAGAACCACGCAAGCCAGAAACGCCTTGCGAGTGAACGCCGAAGGGCGGGGCCTGACGATGATCAGAAGAATGATGCCTGCCCAGGCGAGTCGTAGCCACGCCGCTCCGTCTGCGCCGAGCTGATCGATCAGGCCCACCGACACGGCGAGCCCGAGCTGCACGCACAACATCGCCAAAACAGCCAGGCCCACTCCGGCCCGCGCTTTCGTATCCATAGCTGAATTGAACGGGAGGCCAACCGTTCGTGTCCACGCGATTTTGACCTACATTATGTTCACGATTAGTGAATGATCGAAGGATGGAAACCCGTCGACTCCATCTCCTCCTCGAACTCTCCCGCTTGGGTTCGATGCGTGCGGTCGCCGAAGCGCACAACCTCACGACGTCGACAGTGTCCCAACAACTCGCGGCCTTGACCGCGGAGACCGGTACCGCACTGATCGAGCCCGACGGTCGCCGGGTGCGGCTGACGCCGGCCGGTCAACGACTGGCCGATCATGCCGTCACCATCCTGGCAGCCGTCGATGCAGCTCGCCTGGACCTCGATCCGGACGCGGAACCGGTGGGGACCCTGCGAGTCGGCGGATTCGCAACTGCGATCAGAACCGCGATGCTCCCCGTCGCTCGAAGCCTGCAACGCAGTCACCCGCAGGTGGACGTGATGATCTACGAATACGAACCCGTCGAGGCTTTTGCACTCCTCGAACGCGACGATCTAGACCTCGCACTGACGTACGACTACAACCTTGCCCCCGCGTCGCCGAGCCCACTACTCGAAGCAATTCCGCTCTGGTCGACGCCCTGGGGACTGTGTGTTCCCGACGACGCCAAAGCTCCCGACAAGTCCACAGAATCCGGAATCGATCTCCGCGCCTTCGCCGACACGTCATGGATAGTGAACTCACGCAACACGGCAGACGAGCGCGCTGTGCGAACCCTCGCGTCGCTGGCCGGGTTCACCCCTCGGATCACTCACCAGATCGACAGTCTCGACTTGGTCGAACTCTTGATCCTCAGTGGTTACGGCGTGGGGCTGATGCCGCTCGAACGCAAGACTCGCGAAGGCGTGCGCGTCGAACCACTCGTCGATCCGCCCGTCATCCTCACTGCCTATGCGGTGACGCGTCGCGGCCGATCGTCGTGGCCGCCGCTTCGGCTCGTGTTGGACCGACTCACGGCCTACCGATAACTCACATCCGATCAGCGTCGCCGTCGCGGCGCTGCTGCTTGGCAATTCGACGCTGCTCTTCCGCCCGCTCGCGGCACTGACGCAAGAAGGCTTCGTCCGCCGCCGGATCCTGCGCAACGGCACGTCCCGGGCGCTCGTATTCGCCGTACCCGGTTGGGCCGACGTATCCGCGGGGCGCGTTCTGTCCGCGCCCCACCACCAGCCACAGAACCGATCCCAAAGTAGGAAGGAAGATGATGATCAGAATCCAGACGACCTTGGGTAGGTACTGGATGTAGGCGTCATCTCTCGTGATGGCGTCGACGATGCAGAAAATCCACAGCAACATCGTGATGAGGCCGAACAAGGCATAGGGCACGCTGGCGATTCCTCCCGAGAATAAAAAACCCTCGCCATGCTAACGAAAACAGACCAATTAGTACATTAGATTCTGGCGAATGTTGAACTCGAGCCATCCTCGGTACGCATCGACGTCCCATCCACTGACCCGACGCAATTGCTGATGAAGCTGCGGCGAGACGAAAGCGGCAAGTATGCCCGCGGCTTTCTCGAGCGAAATCTCAGGCCTCAACAAGCCATGCTCGGAGAGACCCTCGGCTATCGACATCGCATTGACGGCCGACTGATCCGACGACTCCTCGAATAGTCGACGCATGTCGGCATCCGCACCCGAGGATTCGACCGCGACCATCATCAGAGCGCCGGCACGTTCGAGCAGTCCGATGCCCTGTGCCACGATCTGGGAGACGATCCGGCGAACGTCATCGGGGTCCGAGGCCAGGTTCGGCGCGCCGAGTGGAACCTCTTCGGCATCGAGCGCCGCAGCGAGGGCCGCTTCGAAGATCTCGAGTTTCCCGCCAGGGAAGGCTGTGAACACCGTCCGATCGGCGACGCCGGCCGAGGCGGCAATCTGCTTGACGGTGGCACTGACATACCCGTCTCGAACAAACAAGGCCGTCGCCGCATCACGAATGAGTTCACGCGTTCGCTGCGCGGAAGCTTCACGCACGCGGGAGTGGTACTGGCGTCTGCCCTCCATTGCGCACACTTTAGCCGCATTCGATGCAACGACCATGCATGGAAAGAATCGTGCAGCTCAGGAGCCTTTTCCGGGGTGGTCTATCCAGCCGTCGCTACCGGGAAACACCAACGCCTCGTGGCCGTTGTCGTACCTGACCAGATAGGGAGGACCGCCGTCCTCGCCGTGCACCTCGAGAACCTCGGCAGTTACCTCCGCCTGCCCCACCACGCGCCCCTGGACGTGGAGACGGTCACCCACTTCGGCATGCATCACTCCTCCTCGCTGCCCGCTCGCGCAGGCGCAGACCAACCACTGACGTTGTTCCCGCCATGCCGACTCGGAAACCCTGGGACGAGTTGCCGTCGTGAGAAATCGCATATTCACCGAAGGTGACAGCGACGGGTGAACAGTGGTTCACTCATGGGTGAATTCCCGTTCACCATCGCCGCGTGAAGGACCGTCTCTTGGCATTGCACTCGTCTCCGACCACTCGCCGTTCAAGTCGGCTCATTACCGCAATTCTCTGTCTTTCCGGCACCGTGGTCGCGCTGCAACAAACGATGGTCATTCCGTTGTTGCCCGATTTCCCGAAGATCCTCGGCGTCAGCGCTGACGACGCCTCCTGGCTCGTCACCGTCACGCTCCTCACGAGTGCCGTCGCCACTCCGATCGTCTCCCGCCTGGCAGACATGTTCGGAAAACGACGCATGATGCTGATCTCGATGACGATGATCGTGGTCGGATCACTGGTCGCGGCGATCGGCGGCAACTTTGTCGCCCTGCTGATCGGACGTGGTCTCCAGGGCTTCGCGATCTCGATGATCCCCGTCGGAATCAGCATCATGCGCGACGAACTGCCCAAGGAGAAGGTGGCGTCGGCAACAGCGTTGATGAGTGCCACTCTCGGAATCGGCAGCGCACTCGGGCTCCCGCTGTCCGGGTTGATCTTCGAGCATCTGGGCTGGCCCGCCATCTTCTGGCTCTCGGCGATCGTGGGCGTCCTGCTGATCATCGCGGTAGCCGTCGTCCCGGAATCGAGTGTTCGTACCCGCGGCAAATTCGACTTCCTGGGCGCGGTCATGCTCTCGACAGCACTCACGGCGATCCTCCTCGCCATCTCCAAGGGCGCCCGTTGGGGATGGACGAGCGAACTGACATTGCTGATGTTCGTCATCGGAATCGTGACTCTCGCATTGTGGTTCCCTTACGAACTCCGCGTCACCCAGCCGATGGTCGATCTACGAACGTCGGCCAAGCGGCCTGTTCTGCTGACCAACGTCGCCTCGATCCTCGTCGGCTTCTCGATGTACGCGAACAACCTCTCCACCACCCAACAACTTCAGATGCCGAAGATCTCCGGCTACGGCTTCGAACTGGGCGTGATGGCGGCCGGACTGTGCATGATTCCGGCAGGCCTCGCGATGGTCTTCTTCGCGCCCGTCTCCGCGAACATCACGAAGCGATTCGGAGCCAAGATCACCCTGATCGTCGGCGGCACGGTGCTCGCGCTCGCCTACATCGCGCGAGTGTTCCTGACCGGTTCGATAGCACTGATCATCATCAGCGCGGCGGTGGTCAGCATCGGAACCGCAATCGCCTACTCCGCGATGCCGATGCTGATCATGCGATCGGTTCCGATTACCGAAACCGCGTCGGCAAACGGCCTCAATTCGCTGCTCCGCTCAGTCGGTACTTCCACGTCCAGCGCGGTGGTTGCCGCCATGCTCACTTCGATGGTCATCCCGTCCGGGCCGGGCGAGGGCCTTCCGTCGATCGACGCCTTCAAGAACATCTTCTGGCTGGCCGCCCTCGCCGCCGTGGCTGCTGCCGCTGCCGCTGCGTTCATTCCTCGCCGCGGCGCAAAACCGGAAGCGGCACTTCGCCCGGTGACCCCGGAAGGGTTCGAGCTTCCCGACGCCGCCGTGTCCGAAACGGAAATTGTGGTTGCCGGTCGTGTGGTCCGGGCCGACAGCCGACCGATCCGGCAGGCCGTTGTCACCGTGATGGACATGGAGGGTCGACCGATCGACTGGAGTCGCGCCGACAACGAGGGCAACTTTTCCCTCGCCCTACCCCGGCCCGGACGGTATTTGGTAGTGACGAGTGCCGACGGCTGGTCCCCTCGGTCGCAGGTGATCGCTTTCGACAGCGCGCAATCGACGCACACCGTCGAACTCGGTGACCGCCTCACCATCTCCGGCAAGGTCGGAGTCGGCGGCCGAACAACCTCGGGAACCGTCGTCACGCTCACGAAACCGACCGGCGAATTCGTCGCATCCACGGTCACCGACGGAACCGGGCACTACGGAATCGCACTTCCCACATCCGGCCGGTACATCCTGACCGCGCTGACCGAGAGCGGACACGGCACATTGGCTCGTCAGATAGCGGTCATCGCGCAGTCCACCGTCGTCGATTTCGACGTACCCGTCGATGCCGAGCCGTTGACGACAGTATGAACGCCAGTACGAGCAACCGAACGCATGGCGATCGGGTATCGAGGCGGAGGCGAGCGACGTGAGCAGCGGCGAAGCCAGCATCCTCACAGCAGCGAAAGCCTTGTTCGCGGAACGAGGTTACGCATCGACGACCATCAAGGACATCGCGGTCGCAGCCGGCTACTCCCCTGCCCTGGTCATGAAGATCTACGGCAGCAAAGCTCGGCTGTACTCGGCTGCGATCCCGTCCGCACCTCCGATGGACGAGGATCCGAATGCCGACGCCACCGGAGACATCGGCTGTCAACTGGTCGAGAAACTTGTCGCTCGTAGAGAATCCGACGAAACCGATCCGTGGGCAATGCTCGCAGTACACGTTCACGAGGCGCCAGATCCGGCCGCCGCTCGGGCCGAGATCAAGCAACGATACGTTCACGGGATCGCGCGCCGCATCGGCGACACGGAGCCCGGTTTGGTACGCAGCCAGATCGTCGTCTCACTGCTGCTCGGACTGGCCACCGGCATGCGGACGCTCGAACTCCTCGGTGAGGATTCACTGTCGTCGCAGGATCTGATCCGGCGCTACGGAAGGCTGATTCAAATAGCCGTCGACGAAATCGAACCGGTATCCGAGCACGAATCGTTCATCAGTGACACGGTGGAGGAATGACTACTTACCGATACCTCGACGCCGACCGGAATCTCCTCGAAGAGAAAGATTTCGAAACCGAGCAGGACGCACAGGAATACCGACTCTCCGTCCTCGGTGCCGAACACATCGAGCCCGCGGGCGAATGATCCTGTCGATTCCCCGATCGGTCAGGGAGACTTCGCTGCAGTGGTGAGTTCAGCGATCAAGGCTTGAACGCGACGCTCGATTTCGTCACGGATCGGGCGAACTGCTTCAAGGCCCTGTCCGGCCGGGTCGTCGAGAACCCAGTCTCGGTAACTCTTGCCGGGGAAGATCGGGCACGTGTCGCCGCAGCCCATGGTGATGACGACATCCGAATCCTGGACGGCGTCGACAGTGAGGATCTTCGGAGACTGCGCTGAGATATCGATACCGCGCTCTGCCATCGCCTCGACCGCTGCCGAATTGACGGTCTCGGCGGGTGCGGATCCGGCGGAACGGACCTCGATGGCGTCGCCTGCGAGATGGCTCAGGAATCCCGCGGCCATCTGAGATCGACCGGCATTGTGGACGCAGACGAACAACACCGATGGTTTGCTCATGACCTCGCTCTTTCTCGACTGGATGAAACCTCTTCGACTGCAAAGCGTTTGCGTAGAGCAAGGGAGACATAGACCAGCCCGACGAGCACCGGTACCTCGATCAGCGGGCCGACGACACCGGCAAGAGCTTGCCCCGAGGTGGCGCCGTAGGTGGCGATGGCTACCGCGATCGCGAGTTCGAAGTTGTTGCCCGCGGCGGTGAACGCCAGGGTCGTGGTGCGTTCATAGCCCAATCCGATTGCGGCGCCGAGGATGTAGCCTCCGCCCCACATGAGCGCGAAGTACGCGAGCAAGGGCAGCGCGATCCGGACGACATCCCAAGGCTGGGAGGTGATCTGTTCGCCCTGCATCGCGAAGAGCACGACGATGGTGAACAGCAGACCGTAGAGCGCCCAGGGGCTGATCTTGGGGATGAACTTGTTGTCGTACCAGTCGCGGCCTTTGGCGCGTTCGCCGAAGAAGCGGGACAGAAAACCTGCCAGCAGCGGGATACCGAGGAAGATCAGGACCGATTTCGCAATCTGCCAGGGCGAGGTGTCGATGGTGGTCTGTTCGAGGCCGAGCCACCCGGGCAGGACCGAGAGGTAGAACCAACCGAGCACGGCGAACATGATCACCTGGAACACCGAATTGATGGCGACCAGCACCGCGGCGGCTTCGCGGTCTCCGCAGGCCAGGTCGTTCCAGATGATCACCATCGCGATGCAGCGAGCGAGACCGACGATGATCAAACCGGTTCGGTATTCCGGCAGGTCAGGCAGAAACAGCCAGGCGAGGGCGAACATCAGCGCCGGGCCGAGAACCCAGTTCAGGAACAGGGAGCCGGCGAGGAGTTTCTTGTCCCCGGTGACTGTGTCGAGGCGGTCGTAGCGGACCTTCGCCAGGACCGGGTACATCATGATCAGCAGACCGAGGGCGATCGGTAGCGAGATGCCGTCGATCTGCACCTTGTCCAGGGCAGTGTTCACACCGGGGATCCAGCGTCCAACCAGCAGGCCGACGACCATGGCCACGCCGATCCAGACCGCCAGATAGCGGTCGAGGGTGGAGAGTTTTCCGACGACTTCGGGGTGTTCGGTGGTGGCAGCGGTGTTGCTCATGCGGTGACCTCAGCGCAAGCGTCTGCGGCACTCACGCTCGCACCTTCTACCAGCAGAACGGCGGAAAGCTGTTGCAGCGCAGCCGGAATAACCCAGTAGTACACCCAGGTCCCGCGTCGTTCACAATCGAGCAACCCGGCCTGGCGCAACACCTTCAGGTGATGCGAGATAGTCGGCTGAGACAAGTCGAACGAGTCGGAGATGTCGCAGACGCAGGCTTCACCACCCTCGTGACTTGCCACCAAGCTGAGCAAGCGGAGACGAACCGGATCGCCGAGGGCCTTGAACATCCGAGACAAGTCGCCGGCCCAATCCTCGGTCAACGGTTCGCGAACGAGCGGGGTGCAGCAAGCCTCGGAGTCCGGCAGCTCTTGATTCGACATTCTTCGATATTGACAGATATCGAATCAACGCACAATCGGGCATCCGGTCAGCCGGATCCCGAACTCATCCCTCGGCGATCGCCGTTCGACGCTCGAGCAGAACAGTGTCGCGCCACACGCCGTCGAGTTCGGCGATCTTCTCGCGAAGGCCGACCGTTCGAAACCCGGCCGAATGATGGAGCGAGATGGAGGCACGGTTCTCCGGGAACATCGACGTCTGCAGAGTCCAGAGTCCGTCGGCGTCGGCGGCCATGACTTGCTTGCGCAACAACGCCTTTCCGACGCCACGACCACGCATGCCGTCCGCAACGTACACGGAGTTCTCGGCAACCCCGCGGTAGCAGTCACGCTCGGAAACCGGACTCAACGCAGCCCATCCGACAACAACACCCCCGATAGTCGCCACCCATCGATGCTGCGGCAGCCACCGTTCGTGGAGATGCTCACGCGAGGGGACCTCAGCGGCAAAGGTGGCATTTCGGGTGTCGATACCCTCGCCGTAAATACGTCGAACCGCATCCCAGTCGTCGTCGACCATGGCCCGGACAGAGACATCGCCGGGCAGATCACTCGGGCAGCACGGACGCGGAGTAAGGACTCCCATCACCACATCCGCCGCCTGCGGCAAGGCAACGCAACACGTCGGACTCATCGCGACGACCGTGCTCGTCCCTTCCTTACGCATGGTCACAAAACCCACATCGGCGAGCTTGCGCAGGTGATGCGACACCGTCGGCTGCCCGATCCCCAACGCCTCGGCGAGCGCTCCGACGGTAATACCACCGACCGCGCTCGCTACCCGGTGAAGCAATCGGACGCGCATCGGCTCGGCAAGGCAGGCGAACCACTGCGCGTAGGTATCGGCATCGCCCTGCGCGAGGACGGAAGAACGGATCTGATCCGAGTCCGAATCTCCGACTCGCACCGTCGGAGTCTGCAGCGAAGTCATCTCTCCACTATATCGACAGCTGTCGATGGTTGCCTACATTGATGATCGTCGATACAGTCCCCGTAGATCGATAATCGTCGATGAAAGGCACGAAAATGAACCCCCTACCCGTTGTCGTGATCGGGGCCGGCCCGATCGGCCTGGCAGCCGCAGCAGAACTGCGCGAGCGCGGACTCACACCCCTTGTATTCGAGCGCGGAACCACAGCCGGTGCTGCGATCTCCGAGTGGAATCACGTTCGACTGTTCTCCCGGTGGTCCGAACTCGTCTCCCCCGCCGCGCGGCGACTCCTCGACCAGAATGGATGGAGCTCACCCGACGGGCAGACCTATCCGACCGGCCGGCAATGGCGCGAGCTCTACCTCGAACCACTCGCCTCGGCCCTCGCCGACCTGGTCCAGTTCGACACCGAGGTGATCGGCGTAGCTCGACGCGGACGTGACCTGGTCGTCGACGCCGGACGCGACAGCGAACCCCTCTCGATTCACCTGCGGCGCCGCGACGGAACCGAGGATCGGATGTTCGCCCAGGCCGTTGTGGATGCGTCCGGCACCTGGGGCACCCCCAACCCGCTCGGTGGTGAAGGTCTTCCTGCACTCGGCGAAGGCGCTGTGGGTACTGCGATCCGGTACCGGGTTCCGGATCTCGACGATCCGGCAGTGCGGGCACAGTTCGCCGGAACGCACACCGTCATCGCAGGTAGTGGCCACTCCGCGCTGACGGCGATCGTTGCGCTGTCAGAGTTGGCGGAGCACGCTCCGAGCACCCGCATCACCTGGGCGGTCCGCCGAGGAAACATCGGCTCTGCATTCGGAGGCGGCGACGCTGACGAACTGCCCGCGCGCGGCGCCCTGGGATTGCGCGCAAAGAAGGCCGTCGAGGATGGCCTGTTGAGCGTCGTCACCGGCTTCCGCACCGCAGAGGTGACAACTACCCCTTCGGGACAACTCATACTTGCCTCCGATGCGGGTGATCGCATCGAGAACGTGGACAACGTCATAGCGCTGACCGGCTTCCGCCCCGATCTGTCCTGGCTCTCGGAAATTCGACTCGGCCTCGACCCGGTCTTACAAGCACCGGTCGAGCTTGCTCCGCTGATCGATCCGAACGTCCACTCGTGCGGCACCGTTTACCCGCATGGCGCGAAGGAGCTTCGCCATCCGGAGCCGGGGGTGTACTTGGCAGGAATGAAAAGCTACGGCCGAGCACCCACCTTCCTGGCGATGACCGGCTACGAGCAGGTTCGCAGCATCGCAGCCGAGCTCGCCGGCGATCACGAAGCAGCGGCCCGTGTCGAGTTGATCCTTCCGGAGACCGGAGTCTGCGGCGGCGCAGGCATTTTCGACGAACCTGACACAGCAGAAACCGTCACAGGGAAAGCCGAGGGCGGATGCTGCAGCGCCCCCGCTCCGAAACTGATCACACTGTCGGCACCGTCCGGCAACACCTGCGGATAGAAACAGTCCTTGACGACGGATCCAGCCCGCCGGGCTGCCACATCCGGCCGAACAAGGCATGCTGATCGTGTGCATACATTCGAGGTCTGGGCGCCAACACCGGAATCGGTCCGGGTCGAAGTCGACGGCATCACGCACGAGATGGACCGGACCGACGACGGGTGGTGGCGCGCCGAGGTCGACTGCGACAACCGCGCTCGCTACGGCTTTGTCGTCGACGGTGAAACACTCCCGGATCCGCGTTCACCACGCCAGCCCGAAGGCGTGCACCTTCGCTCCCAGTTGCATCAGCTCGACGAGGCGTCCTGGACCGACTCTCAGTGGACCGGACGACAACTCCCAGGATCATCGGTCTACGAACTGCACATCGGAACGTTCACCCCCGAAGGAACATTCGACGCCGCGATCGAACGTCTCGATCACCTGGTAGACCTCGGCGTCGGCTTCGTGGAAATCATGCCGGTCAACGGCTTCAACGGAACTCACAACTGGGGCTACGACGGTGTGCTCTGGTACACGGTCCACGAGATCTACGGTGGCCCGGACGGATTGCAACGCTTGGTGAATGCGGCCCACGAACGCGGACTCGGCGTGATTCTTGACGTGGTCTACAACCACCTGGGCCCGTCGGGCAACTACCTCGAAAAGTTCGGCCCCTACATTGCCGATGGAGCGAACACCTGGGGCCGAACGATCAACATCGGAGGCCCGCAGTCGGGCGAGGTTCGCGAGTACATCATCGGCAATGCCCTGCGATGGATGCGTGATTTCCACATCGACGGTCTACGCCTCGACGCCGTCCACGCGTTGGTCGATCACACCGGAACGCACATCCTCGAGGAACTCGCCGTCCGAACGGAAACACTGTCGGCCCATCTGGGCCGACCGCTCACGTTGATTGCCGAAAGTGATCTCAACGACGCCACTCTGATCACGCCACGAGCGGCCGGCGGGTTCGGCTTGGACGCGCAGTGGGACGACGACATCCACCACACCATTCACACGGCCGTGTCCGGCGAACGCCAGGGTTATTACGCCGACTTCGGATCCTTGGAATCCCTTGCAAATACATTGCGGCGCGGTTTCTTCCACGCCGGAACGTATTCCTCGTTCCGTGGACGGGTTCACGGCCGGCCGATCGACATCACGCATCAGCCCGCCAGCGCCCTGCTCGCATACACGTGCACCCACGATCAGATCGGCAACCGCGCGATCGGGGACCGCCCGAGCGCCTATCTGACGCCAGGACAATTGGCGATCAAGGCGGCGCTGGTCCTGCTCTCGCCGTACACGCCGATGCTGTTCATGGGCGAGGAATGGGGAGCGACCACTCCGTTCCAGTTCTTCACCTCGCATCCGGAACCGGAACTCGGCGAGGCCACTGCCAAAGGCCGCAAAGCGGAGTTCGCGGCGCACGGCTGGAACAGTGACGACATTCCGGATCCGCAAGACCCACAGACATTTCTGCGATCGAAACTGGACTGGGACGAGCGAGACGACGAGACACGCGCTCGCGTCCTGGCCTGCTATCGCGATCTACTTGCCCTGCGCAGGAAGCGAATCGAGATCACCGACCCTTGGCTGGGGAACCTGCACGTCGACTACGACGAGGACGACCAGTGGATCACCTTGCGCCGCGGCGCATTACAGATCGTGTGCAATCTGGGAACGGACGCGGCCTCGGTTCCGGCCGGCGGAACCCCCATCCTCTGGTGGGATCCGCCGACACAGGACGAGACCGCGTCCGCAACAGTGGTGCCGGGGCACTCGTTCGTCGTACTCGAAAGCTGACTAACTCTCGAGATTCCGGTATTAACGCTTCGCGTTCTCTGGTGTACTCCGCAGCATCCGCAACACCAATGCGGCACTGACGAACAGAACCAAAGCTGTTGCACCGGCAGCAACGTGCATACCGTCGACAAACGCCGACTTCGCGGAATCGGCAAGCACCGAACCGAGTTCACCAGGTAGGTACGTTGCTTCCTGCAGGGCACCGCCGAGCGTGCCCTGTGCAGCGTGCGCCTGATCTGCTTCGAGCATCGAGGTGTCGATTCCCTTGCGGAAGATCGCCATCACCACGCTGCCCAGGATCGCCACGCCGAGCGCGATGCCGAGTTCGTACGCGGTCTCCGACACAGCGGACGCAGCGCCGGCGCGTTCGGGTTCCACCGAGCTGACCACGAGATCCGATGTCAACGTCAACGCGACACCGACACCAGCACCGGCCAGACCGAAGCCGATCACGAACATCAACGGGCCGCTGTCGACGCCGAGCGCGAGCAGCATCGCAGCACCGATACCGGCAACCGCAAGGCCCGCGCTGAGCACGTGAGACACCGACCACCGGCGAATCAACCAGGCCGCCGCAACCGCGGTGAATGCGCTGAGCAACATACCCGGGAGCATCAGCAGCCCGGCGTCGAGCGCCGAGTTACCGAGCACCAACTGCAGGTACTGCGAGCCGAAGAACAGGACACCTGCCAGCGCGAAGATCGAGAGCAGGTTGGTGATGACGGCGGTGGAGAACGACGCGTTGGCAAACAGCTTCAGATCCAACATCGGATCCTTCAGCATCCGCTGACGACGCACGAACACGTAACCCGCCGCGAGACCAACGAGGCCGATCACCAGCAACGTGATGCTGACGCCGTGCACCACGGATTCCTTGACCGCGTACACCAGCGGCAACATGGTCGCCATCGACAGACCAGCGCTGATGAGGTCGAATCGACCCGGATTGGGGTCCTTCGACTCCGGGATCAGGATCGGGCCGAGTACAACCAGCGCGATCATGACCGGAATGTTGATCAAGAAGACCGAACCCCACCAGAAGTGCTCGAGCAACCAACCACCGACCAAAGGGCCTGCCGCGGTACCGCCACCGGCCATCGCGCCCCAGACACCGATCGCCTCGGTGCGCTGACGCGGATTGACGAAGATCGTGCGGATCAGACCGAGGGTGGCAGGCATCAGCGTTGCACCGGAAATACCCTGCAGCACGCGGGCGGCAATGAGCATCTCGGGACTGACAGCGAGAGCGGCGATGATCGAGGCGAGACCGAAGCCGACTGCGCCGATCAGGAGCAGTTTTCGCCTACCGATCCGGTCGCCGAGCGTACCCATGGTGATGAGCAGACCGGCGAGCACGAACGAATAGACGTCGATGATCCACAGCAACTGCGTGCTGCTCGGTTCGAGGTCGGCGCTGATGAACGGAAGCGCAAGATCGAGCACCGTGCCGTCGACTGCGATGAGCAACACAGCAAAGGCAAGGACTATCAAGCCCGCCCAGTCACGCTTTGTCGCCCGAACCTCGTCGGGATTGATTGCAGACGTCTGATCTGCCGACACTGACATTGCTCCCCTGCGACTTTCTCTGAGTTCTTTCGAAAAGATTTCACTGCACCGTCCAGCCGGTACAGTAGGTCTACGGTAACAGTGAACCGTCCGAGCGGTAAAGTTATTTCCGGGTAGGGTCACATCACATGGCTGCCGACACTCGCGATCGAATTCTCGACGCACTGGAGAAGCTGCTGCTGGTCAGCGGCGTCGCCCAAGTCACGCTCGAAGGCGTTGCCGCCGAAGCCGGGGTTTCCAAGGGCGGACTTCTCTATCACTTCCCCAGCAAGGAAGCCCTCCTCGCGGCGATGGTCCGCAGACTCGGGGAACGCTCGGATCAGCAACTCGACGACGCCGTAGCCGGCGGTACCACGGTCACCGAGTTCTATCTGCAGATCCCCGATGCGAACGAAAGCGAAGAACTCTCACTCTTCCGATCGATCATCGCGGCACTGAGAACAGTCGACGGACAACACGACGAAATCCAGAAGGCCGTCACACATGTGATGCGGAGCTGGGACAAGGGCCTTCAGACCGAGATCGCCGACCCTGTGCAGGCCGAGATCATCCGACTCGTCGGCGACGGCCTGTATCTGGCGGCCATGCTCGGACTCCCCCAGCCGGATCCCGAACTGCATCGACAGGTAGTCGAGCGACTGCGGCCCTGACCGGGGGGCGTCCCTTACGTCAGATAGCGGTACGCCGGGCTTCCCGGCTCGAGCCTCTCGGACTGCATCGGCGCGCGCTCCATCCGCTCTAGTAACGACGCCAACCCGTCGGCGGAACCGAGTTCGATACCCACCAACGCGGCACCCGTCTCGCGATTGTTTCGCTTGACGTACTCGAACAGCGCGATGTCGTCGTCCGGCCCCAGCACGTCCGAAAGGAACCGGCGCAACGCTCCCGGTTCCTGCGGAAAGTCCACCAGGAAGTAGTGCTTGAGCCCGAGGTGAACGAGCGAACGCTCGAGAATTTCGCCGTAACGGGAGACGTCGTTGTTGCCACCGGAGATCAGGCACACGACGGTCGAACCCGGCTCGAACGTCAGATTCTGCAGTGCCGCAACGGAAAGCGCTCCCGCGGGTTCGGCGATGATGCCCTCGCTCTGGTACAGCTCGAGCATCGCCGTACAGATAGCGCCCTCGTCGATCTGATTGACGACAAACGATCCCGAACCGGACCGCGTCTGAAGTTGACGAGCGACGAGCGGCAACGACGCGTGCGACACCACGGCGGCACCCAGACGTGAGACGACCTCGTAGGGAACATCGCCGATCCTCTTGACCGCTGCTCCGTCGACAAATGGATCGACGTCGGGAAGAGTCACCGGGCCCCCGGCAACAAGAGCGGCCGTCATCGACGCCGCACCGGACGGCTCGATCCCGACGATCGACGTCTTCGGCGACCGTTCGTGCAGGTAGGTGGCGATGCCCGCAATGCAACCGCCGCCGCCGACCGGCACGACGATCGTGTCGAGAGGGGCGTCCAATTGCGTGAGAATCTCCGCTGCAATGGTTCCTTGCCCCGCAGCGGTGCGCACGTCGTCGAACGGCGGAACCATGGTTGCGCCAGTTTCGGCTACGTCCTCCGCGGCCGCAGCAGCGGCGGCGTCATAGGTCTCACCGATCATGAACAGTTCGACAAACGCTCCACCGTGCGCGCGGATGCGATCACGCTTCTGCTTGGGGGTATTGGCCGGAACGTAGATCCGACCCTTGATCTGCATCGTTCGGCACGCGAAAGCAACACCCTGCGCATGGTTACCGGCACTGGCAGTCACTACGCCGGCACCGCGTTCGGCCTCGTTGAGCTGAGCGATCAGGTTGTACGCGCCACGAATCTTGTACGAACGAACGCCCTGGAGGTCCTCACGCTTGAGATACACGTGTGCCCCGGTCAACGCCGAAAGACGATCGCTGTACTGCAGGGGTGTCGCCGCAATGACGTGCTGAATTCGCTCGATGGCCGCGTCGATCTCCTGCGCGTCGAGCGCGGGGACGGTGGACTTCGTTACTACGACATCGGGCGAGTTAGACACCCCGCCATTTTCGCACGTCGGAGATCAACCTTCCCACCACCCCGCCCCGCATGGTCTGCGAGGCAGGGTGGCGGTAGGTCAGCCGCGCGGATCCAACTGTGAAGGACGTGGCACGTTCCGCAGATTCGACTTGGCCATCTGTACTGCCTCGCCGACGCCGCCGTTCATCACCATCTTCGACATCGCCAAAGCGAAGCCCTTCATCTGACCACCGGTGATGGTGGGCGGCAACGACAATGCCAACGGGTCGGTCACCAGATCCACCAAGGCTGGACCGTCATGATCGAGCGCGGCGCGTAGGCCCGCTTCGATGTCCGCGGGATTCTCGATTCGGCGCGAAAAGATACCGAGCGCAGCAGCAACCGCCGCGTAGTCGACCGCGGGCACGTCGACCCCGAAATCCGGAAGGCCGTCGACCAGCATCTCGAGCTTGACCATTCCGAGCGTCGAGTTGTTGAACACCACGATCTTGACCGGCAACTTGTACATCGCGACGGTGACCAACTCACCGAGCAGCATCGACAATCCACCGTCGCCCGACACCGAGATGACCTGACGCCCCGGACTCGACCATGCAGCACCCATCGCGTGTGGGAGCGCATTGGACATCGATCCGTGCAGCGCCGAGGAGATGAAGCGTCTCGATCCGTTCGGATTGAGATAGCGCGCCGTCCACACGTTGCACATCCCGGTGTCGGCGGTGAAGATTGCGTCGTCGGCCGCCAGATCGTCGAGGATCGAGGCCGCATACTCGGGATGAATGGGTGTGCGCTGCTTGACCGGATCCGTGTACGCACCAACCACTTTGGTCATCAGAGTGTTGTGCTTTGCGAGCGTATCCTCCAGGAACCCGCGGTCGGTCTTTCGATCGAGTTGCGGAATCAGTGCGCTCAAGGTGCTCGCGACGTCACCGTGCACCGCCAGGTCCAGGCTGGTTCGACGCCCCAACCGCTCGGCCGCGATGTCGATCTGAGCGGTACGAACGTCATCGGGCAAGAACTGGTCGTAAGGAAAGTCCGTACCGATGAGGAGCAGGAGATCGGCGCCGTGGATACCGTCGTGCGCCGCACCGTAACCGAGCAATCCGGTCATCCCGACGTCGTATGGATTGTCGTACTGGATCCATTCCTTGCCACGCAGTGAATGCCCGATGGGAGCGCCGACGGTTTCGGCCAACGCCAGAACCTCCGCGCGCGCATCTCGCACGCCCGCGCCGGCGAAGATCGCAACCTTACGCGAGCCGTTGATCACATCTGCCAACGCCTTGACGTCACCGGCATCCGGAACGACTGTCGGCCTTCGGGTTTCGACGAGCGTCGGCGGGGTGCCTTCTGCCGGACAATCGGCGATGTCCCCGGGAAGCACGATCACCGAGACGCCGTTTCGAGCCACCGAATGCTGAATCGCCGACTGCACCACGCGTGGTGATTGGACTGCCGTGCTGACGAGTTCGGTGTAACTCGAACATTCGATGAAGATCCGCTCGGGATGCGTTTCCTGAAAGTAGCCCATTCCGATCTGGGCGCTGGGGATGTGTGAGGCGATCGCAAGGACCGGCGCGCCCGAACGATGAGCGTCGTACAGGCCGTTGATCAGGTGAAGGTTTCCGGGACCGCAGGATCCGGCACACACTGCGAGTTTTCCGGTGATCTGGGCATCCGCTGCGGCCGCAAAGGCGGCTGCTTCCTCATGCCGGACGTGTATCCAATCGATTCCGCCCTTCTCGGAACCACCGGTGCGACGAACCGCATCGACGATGGGATTGAGACTGTCACCGACAATGCCGTAGATCCGACTGACACCCGCGTCAACGAGCTGCTGAACCAATTGATCTGCAACGGTTTTCGGACTCATCAGACCTCCATGACACACTCACGGGAGTCGGGATCGCCGACCCCCGCGAGTGACGATTTGCTTGTGGTTTATGCAGTGCTTCTTGTGGACTGCCGTTTCGTGAGGACTGCAGTGCGTTACTTGGGTTCGAGCACGAACACCGGAATCTCACGATCGGTCTTAGTCTGATAATCGGCGTAGTCGGGGTACGCAGCGACAGCGCGCTCCCACCAGACCGCCTTCTCGTCGCCGGTGACTTCCCGAGCAACCAGGTCGAAGACCTGCGTCGCGTCACGCAGCGTGACGTGCGGGTCGGCTTTGACGTTGTAGTACCAGACCGGATTCTTCGGGGCGCCACCGAGCGAAGCCACAACGGCATACGAACCGTCGTGCTCGACCCGCATCAGCGGAGTCTTCCTGACCTTGCCGGACTTTGCGCCGATGGTCGTGAGAACGACGACGGGCATGCCGTTCATGTCGTTTCCCTCGGTGCCACCGGAGTTCTCGATGCGTGCGACCTGATCGGCGGCCCACGACGCTGGACTGGGTTCGTACTCACCTGTGATTGGCATGTGTACCAGTGAACACCCACTCGAGGACCTTGGCCACCGAACCACGCCGACCAGGCCTGTCGCCCGCGCACTCCCCTGGTTGATCGATTAAGTGAGCTGCCGATCAATAAAGTTCGCTTGCCCGAACTCTCATCTCTGGCTACTCTGAAACCACAGCTTCGAACAGCCGTATCGGAAAGGGACGAGATGACCACCGCAGATATCTCCACTCGCGAATCACGCCCCTCCCCCGACTATTGCGTCGATCTGGCCGGAACTCGGTGGCCGCTGTACAAGATCGAAGCTCTCGTGGTCGGGTTCGTGCTGTTCGTCGTCGCCGGTGCCGTCACGCAGTCAATGCAGGTGGCCGTACTGACTGCCGCAACGGCCGCTGTAGTCACGTGGTGGGTACGGCGCGTGCACTACTCACGCACCACCTGATCACCACACTCCCCCGAACTCCCGCGAACCACGAAGGGACCTTGCTGCATCAGCAGCAAGGTCCCTTCGTTCGGTTCAGGTCCGCTCGGCGGTCAGACAGTCAGGCAACTCGGTCCGAGCAATGCCTTCAGGTCACCCATCAGTGCCGAGGACGGTTCGACCCGAAGGACGTCGTCGACCTTCCACAAACTGATTTCGGTTCCGCCGATCAGTCGGACATGGACATCGGACGTCCCCGGATGCCTGGTCAACACCTGCTTGAGAGCACTGAGCTTGTCCTTGGTGCATTGCCGAAGCGGCAGCGAGACCGACAGCGGACGCGCAACCCCGATCGCCGAAATATCAGGTACCGCAAGGTCGTTGCCGATCAGTGACATCCGATCGTCTCGGATCGAGACGCGAGCCTTGACCAACACAATGGCATCCTCCGCGATGTCCATTCCGTACACGGCGTACGCCTGCGGGAAGAACAGCACCTCGATTCCACCCACGAGATCTTCGAGCTGCACGATGCACCAGGTCAGACCGTTCTTGTTGACCCGGCGGTCCACCGAGGCAATGATGCCGCCGAGAGTTACCTGGGCACCGTCCTGAACGCCGCCTTCGAGTATCGCAGCGATGGACGTGTCGGACTGCTGGCGAAGAATGTGCTCGACACCGTTGAGCGGATGGCCGGAGACATACAGCCCCAACATTTCTCGTTCGAGTGCCAGGCGATGCTTGGAGTCCCACTCCTCCTCGGGAATCTTGACGTCGAACACCGAGGTGATCGACTCGTCCGCCTCGGCACCGCCGAAGAGGTCGAACTGTCCGATCGCCTCTGCCTTCTTGGTGCTCATCACGGAATCGATGGCGTCGGCATGGACCAACATCAGGCCCTTGCGCGGATGACCCAACGAGTCGAAAGCACCGGCCTTGATGAGAGATTCGGTGACCTTCTTGTTGCAAGCCATCGCGTCGATCTTGCCGAGATAGTCGGAGAAATCTGTGAACTTCGACTTCTCGGTGCGCGCCTTGATGATCGAGGCGACGACGTTGGCGCCGACGTTACGCACCGACCCCATACCGAAACGGATGTCGTCGCCGACGGTCGCGAAGTCGACTCGCGATTCGTTGACGTCCGGTGGGAGAACGGTGATGCCCAACTTGCGGCAGTCTGCGAGGTAGATCGCGGACTTGTCCTTGTCGTCACCGACGGAGGTGAGCAGACCCGCCATGTACTCGGCCGGGTAGTTCGCCTTGAGGTACGCAGTCCAGTACGACACGAGTCCGTAGCCGGCGGAGTGCGACTTGTTGAACGCGTAGCCGGCGAAGGGAAGGACCGTGTCCCACAGCGCCTTGATGGCCGCTTCGCTGAAGTTGTTGTCCAACATGCCCTGCCGGAAGCCGGCGTAGGCCTTTTCCAGCTCGGACAGCTTCTTCTTACCCATGGCGCGACGCAGCAAGTCGGCCTGACCCAGGGTGTACCCGGCCACCTTCTGCGCCAGTTGCATGATCTGCTCCTGGTAGATGATCAGGCCGTACGTCTCCGAGAGGATCTCCGCGAGCGGCTCCTCCAACTCGGGGTGAATCGGCTTGACGTCTTCCAAGGCGTTCTTGCGCTTGGCGTACGAGATGTGGGCGTCCACACCCATCGGTCCCGGTCGATACAGCGCCAAGGCGGCGACGATGTCGCCGAATCCGGTGGGCTGCATCAGTTTCAGCAACTCGCGCATGCCGCCGCCGTCGAGCTGGAACACACCGAGAGTGTCACCGCGGGCGAGCAGTTCGTATGTTGCCGCATCGTCCATCGGCAACGTGTCGAGGTCGAGGTCGATGCCGCGGTTGGCTTTGATGTTCTCGAGCGTGTCGCCGATGACAGTGAGGTTTCGCAGACCGAGGAAGTCCATCTTGAGCAGGCCGATGGCTTCACACGAGGGGTAGTCCCACCCGGTGATGATGGCGCCGTCCTGGGCGCGCTTCCAGACCGGGATTGCGTCGGTGAGCGGTTCGGACGACATGATGACCGCGCAGGCGTGCACACCGGCGTTACGGATCAGCCCCTCCAGACCCACCGCGGTCTTGTAGATCTTCGCGACGTCCGGGCTGGAGTCGATGAGTGCTCGAACCTCGACGGCCTCCTTGTACCGCTCGTGCTTCGGATCGGTGATACCGAAGACAGAGATGTCCTTGGCCATGATGGGCGGCGGGAGTGCCTTGGTGATCTGATCGGCGATGGCGAAGCCCGGCTTGCCGAACTGGACGCGAGCCGAGTCCTTGATGGCAGCCTTGGTCTTGATGGTGCCGAAGGTGATGACCTGGGCGACCTTGTCGTTGCCCCACTTGTCCGTCGCGTAGCGAACCATCTCGCCGCGACGGCGATCATCGAAGTCGATATCGATATCGGGCATGGACACACGCTCGGGGTTGAGGAATCGCTCGAACAGCAACCCGTACGGGATGGGGTCGATGTTGGTGATACCCATCGCGTAGGCCACCAACGAACCGGCAGCCGATCCACGGCCGGGCCCGACACGGATCCCGACGTCCTTGGCGTGGTTGATCAGGTCGCCGACCACGAGGAAGTAGGCCGGGAAGCCCATTTCGTTGATGACGCCGATCTCGTAGTCGGCGCGGGCGAGGTACTCCTGCGGCGGTCCGCTAGGGAAGCGGCGATCGAGTCCGCGCATCACCTCGGCGCGCAGGAAGGTCTGCTGCGTGTGACCCTCCGGGACCGGGAAGATCGGCATGCGATCGTGGAACGCCCACACGTCCTCGTACGACTGCACACGCTCGCCGATGGCAACGGTGTTGTCGCATGCCCCCGGTACCTCGTTGTCCCAGATGGCGCGCATCTCGGCAGCGGACTTGAGGTAGTAGCCGTCGCCGTCGAACTTGAAGCGAGTGGGGTCGGAGAGCGTCTTGCCGGTCTGAATGCAGAGCAGCGCCTCGTGATTCTCGGCTGCGTCCTTGGTGACGTAATGGCAGTCGTTGGTGGCAAGTGGCGGAATACCGAGTTGCTTGCCGATGTCGAGCAGACCCTCTCGCACACGGCGCTCGATCGAGAGACCGTGATCCATCAGTTCGAGGAAGAAGTTGTCCGGCCCCCAGATCTCCTGCCACTTCGCGGCAGCTTCGAGAGCCTCCCGATCGTGGCCGAGACGAAGGCGCGTCTGGATCTCACCGGACGGGCAACCCGTGGTCGCGATGATGCCCTCGGCGTGCGCGGCGATGAGCTCCTCGTCCATCCGTGGCCATTTACCGAGCTGGCCCTCGATGGACGCGAGCGACGACAGCTTGAAGAGGTTGCGGAGTCCGGTCGCGTTCTCGGCCACCATCGTCATGTGCGTGTACGCACCGCTACCGGAGACGTCGTCGGACTTCTGGCTGCGATCGCCCCACAGAACTCGCTTTGTGTTGAAGCGAGACTCGGGTGCGATGTACGCCTCGATGCCGATGATCGGCTTGATGCCGGCGCTCTTTGCCTCGTTGTAGAACTGGCTGGCGCCGTACATGTTTCCGTGGTCGGTCATGCCGACAGCGGTCATTTCGAGACGAGCGGCCTCCTCGAACATGGCGCCGACCTTGGCCGCACCGTCGAGCATCGAGTACTCGGTGTGATTGTGAAGATGTACGAACGAGTCAGCCACGTGCGCCTCTCTGAAGGTCTGGGAGCGAGATCGAGTGTATGCCGCGCTGCCGACACGACCGGCGACCGACGTAGCGGAATCGCCGTGCGCCGCCTCCGGTCACGTGACCGGAACCTCGGGTTCGGCGCTCGACCTCACCGAACGCCGCGAACGTCGACCGGCGACGAAGGTGTCTGTCGTGAAGATCACCAGTGCAGCCCAGATCAGAACGAAGCCGATCCAGCGTGAGGCCGGCATGTCCTCGTGCATGACGGCCACACCCCACGCCATCTGGAGCGCCGGAGTGAGGTACTGCAGCATGCCCATCGTCGCCAACGGAACTCTCTGAGCGGCGACGCCGAACAGGAGCAGCGGCAGCGCGGTGACCGGGCCGGCGGCAAGCAGCAACAGGCTGTGCCCGGTACCGCTGCTGATGAATGCACCGGCCCCGGTCAGGCCGAGAAACACGAGGTAGCCGACCGCGAACGGTGCGGCAACGACGCCCTCGGCAGTCAAACTGGTTCGAGGATCGAGCGGAACCACCTTCTTGACCAACCCATAGGTGGCAAACGAGCCGGCGAGCAGCAAAGCGACGATCGGGGGTTTCCCGAAGTCGACCGTGATCACGACAACTGCCGTGGCAGCGAGAACAAGGGCGGCGATCTGAGCGCGGCGCAATCGTTCGCGGAAGATCACGACGCCGAGCAGAACAGTGACCAGCGGGTTGATGAAGTACCCGAGGGCCGCCTCCACGACGCGGCCTGACACCACGGCATAGATGTACGTCCCCCAGTTCACCGCGATCGCCGCTGATGCCGCGGTCACCAGCAGCCAGGTGCGTGCGCTGATTCCGCGAAGCGATCCGAGGCGGCCGGCAAAGGCCAACACGATCAGCATCAACAGGAGGGTCCACACCACCCGGTGCGCCAGGATCTCGACCGGATCGGCGAAGTCGAGTAGCCCGAAGAATGCCGGGAACGTTCCCCACAACAGGAACGCCGCCACACCGTAGAAGATCCCCGAGGACGAACCGGACCTAGCGCGTTCGTCCTTGTTCACAGAACCGGAGTTCACGGGACCGGACCGTCGTCGGGGCCGGGAGCAACGACGTCCACGTACTCCGGCAGCAACGGACGGACGGCTGCCAACCACGGCGAGGCGTCGGACGGCAACGCTTCCACTGCACGGACGTTCGAGTCATGTTCGATCGCTTCGAGTCCTTCGGGAGTAGCTCGCACCAGCACGCCCACCGCGCAGGCGCACCCGGCGGACAATTGCTTCGCCGACGCGAGCGCCACCTGTTGCTGACGATCGGTGTCGCCGCCGAGCGAGACCAGTCGCGTGGCTGCAACCCCGGGCGATCTGCGCACTGATTCGTCGTTGTCGGGAACGGGCACCGACATGAGCGGCGTCTGGACGCGCTCGATCGGGACTCGGAACATGACCCTGGACACGCGAACGCCCGAGACCTCAGCGCCCGGCACCTGAACACTGCTGGTCGACGTGATGACCTCGTCGACGGTGAGCGCCTTCGTGAACGAGACCAACGCCCACACCGGCCCATCGACCGACGCGACAGAATCTCGCGCTCGGTCGAGGTAGTCCGGGACAGCTTCCCCACTGTCCGGACCCAGGGTGTCCGTCCGGATCGGCGGGGTCGGCACGGGATTCGCGAACCCCACGCCCACCATCGCCGCCACACCGACCACCACCGCGACGACGGCCGGCGCGGGGGTAAGCCCGCGCGGTGTCATGAGGACCGGAGAACTTCGAGTGCGTGTTCGAGATCCTTCGGGTACTTGCTCTTGATCTCGACCCAGCGACCGTCCGCCGGATGTGCGAATCCAAGAGACACGGCGTGCAGCCACTGGCGCTCGAGGCCGAGCCTTTCGGCAAGTCGAGGGTCCGCGCCGTAGGTCAGGTCGCCGCAGCACGGATGGCGCAACGCCGAAAAGTGGACACGGATCTGGTGTGTGCGACCGGTTTCGAGGTGCACGTCCAGCAGACTCGCTGCCTGGAACGCCTCGATGGTGTCGTAGTGCGTGACGCTGGGCTTGCCGTCGGCCGTGACCGTGAATCGCCAGTCGTTCCCGTGATGGCGTCCGATGGGCGCGTCGATCGTTCCGCTGCTCGGGTCGGGGTGTCCCTGCACGAGAGCGTGGTAGCGCTTGTCGATGGTCCGCTGCTTGAAAGCGCGCTTGAGCAACGTGTACGCGCGCTCGGATGTGGCAACCACCATGACACCCGACGTTCCGACGTCCAGGCGGTGGACGATGCCCTGACGCTCGTGGGCACCGGACGTCGAGATGCGGAAACCGGCCGCGGCAAGTCCGCCGATGACGGTCGGTCCCGTCCACCCGACGCTGGCGTGCGCGGCAACTCCGACGGGCTTGTCGACTGCCACGACGTCGTCGTCGGCGTAGAGGATCTCCATTCCCTCGACCGGTGTCGCTTCGATGGTCAGGGGCCGCGGCGGTTCGGGCAGGACTACCTCGAGCCACGACCCTGCGGTCAGACGATCGGACTTGCCGACGGCCACACCGTCGACGAGTACCGAGCCTTCTTCCGCGAGTGTCGCGACCACGGTGCGCGAGAGTCCGAGAAGGCGCGCGAGGCCGGCATCGACGCGCATGGCATCGAGACCGTCGGGCACTGGCATCGAACGGGATTCCCTCACTTGGTTTCTCCCTCGGCTGCAGCCTTCGATTCGGTGAGCTTCTTGTCGTCCGCCTTGTGATCACGCAGGCGTTCACCGTTGGGTTCGAAGCCGAACAGTGTCAGGACGACGAGCAGAATCGCGCCACAGACGATCGCGGAATCCGCAATGTTGAACACCGGCCACCAGCCGACGGAGACGAAATCCACCACATGTCCGCGCATGATTCCGGGAGAGCGGAAGAATCGGTCGACGAGGTTACCCAGCGCGCCGCCGAGAACGAGGCCGAGACCGAGCGCCCACCACGGTGATCGGAGCGTGCGACCGATCTTGATCACACCGATGACCACACCGATTGCGACGAGAGTGAGGATCCACGTCATCGACGTCGCCATCGAGAACGCTGCCCCCGGATTGCGCACCATCGTGAATGTGACCACGTCACCGATGATTTCGATCGGCTGCCCCGGTTTGACCGCGGCGACTGCCCACACCTTCGTGAGAATGTCCGAGAGCAGGATGACAGCGGCGATGGCAATGAGCATGGTCAGCCGGCGGGGCTTTTCGACCGGCGCAACCGCCAGGTCACCGTCTTCCGATTTCACGGCTTCCGGTTTCACGGTTTCGGGCTCGTCGGCCTTCGAGATTTCGGTAATCGGCTGATCCTCCGCGTTGACATCTCGGTCTGGGTGGTCTGTACTCACGCAACCATCATCCCTCATGTTCACCGCACCGGGTCACGCACTCTGCAACTGCGGCTAGCCTGGAGCGCGTGCCACTGCTGTCCACGACCGGCCGACGCGTTCCGTTCGCCCTCGCTGCCCTCGCTCTCACCACCGTTCTCACCGCTTGCGGCGACTCGGATCAACCTCCGAACACCCCGACCTCCTCGCCGAGTGAGGTGACTGTTCCGGTGACCGCCGCGACGGTCGAAGTTCTCGAGGCGGGAAGCGAGCCGCGCGAGGTTTTGCGTACGAACTTGCCTGTCGGCACCACGCAGACGACGACGCTCGTCACCCAGGCCGTCGTGAGTCAGCAGATCGATCAACAACCGGCGCAGGATTTCTCTTCGCCGGAGATCACGATCCCGCTCTCGGCAAACGTGACCGCTGACGATCCCACCGCAGTCGTTGACCTCACGCTGTCGTCGATGACCTCGCCCGATGCAACGCTGCAGGCTGCGCTGAGCGGGGCCGACGGGTCTGCGGCCGGATTGTCGGTCACGGATTCGGGCGCCATCACCGCCCTACGGTTGAAGCCCTCCGCCAACTCGGCCAATGCTGCCCGCGCTGCAATCGAACAAGCGCTGGGCCAAGCGGTCTACCGGACCGTCGCACTCCCCGACGCTCCGGTCGGTGTCGGCGCACGTTGGGTGGTTCGGCAGCAAGTCAGCAGCGAAATCCTGCTCGATCAGACAACCACCGTCACGCTCACCGCGCGCGAGGGCAATCGGCTTTCGCTCGCGGTGGACGTATCGCAGACCCCGCAGAGCCCGGTCTGGAACCTGGCCGGTGACGCCGGAACGCTGAACATCGATCAGTACGTCATGGCCGGCTCCGGAAACCTCACCGTCGACCTCTCACTCCCCTTGCCGATCGACGGACAGATGACCGTCGGCGGCGACCAGGCATACGGCGACCCGGACAGCTCCTCGGTGATCCGGCAGACCATCTCCAACAGCATTCGGTGGGAATCGTGACACGCCGGTCGCTTCTCGCACTTGGTCTGACCGCAACGGCGGCACTGTTCGTCGTGACCGGTTGCGGCTCGGACGACTCGCCTGGTGCCGACACGACTACGCAGGTTTCCGCCCCACAGGTCGGCTTGGCGCCGTTCACGGCTGCTCCGGCCGCACCGCTGAGCGGGGCGCCTCTCGACCGTGACGGCCTGCAACGAGCCGCGCTCACCCTGTCCGAGCTACCTGCCGACTTCGACGTAGTTCCCGACCCGGTCGACGACCTCGGCCTCGCACCGGCGCCGGAAAATTCGGAGGCGGACAAGTCGAGCACCGACCCCGCCGTCTGCGCCCAGGTTCTGGCGCCGATAGCCACCCAGGCTCCCGGATCGGTCGCCGACCTCTCCGACATGTTCACCGGCCCCGATTTCACGAGCATCGATCAGGACTCTGCTTCGTACGCCGACGGCACCGCGGCAGCAGCAGCTTTCGAGAAACTTCAGGCCACGCTGGCTGGGTGTGCGGAGTATTCGGGAACCGATGCCGACGGAACGACAATCACCTATCGCGTCGGCGGAGCGTCGGACCCGAACATCGGCGACGCGTCTTTCGCTTTCCGAATCATCACGGAGAGTGGCGGTTTCACCTTGGTCGCCGACGCGATCGTGGCCGCAGTCGGGACGACGTTGACTCAGCTGTCCGCGACGGCGCCGAGTCCGATCGCCCCCGATGTTCTCCACTCGATGGCATCGGCCGCCGCAGATCGCCTGCGCGCACAAACGCCCTGACTACGAGCGGATTCGTCCTGTCTCGGCCTTTCGCGAATGATTCGGGACCACAGACCCTTTGACAACTGCCCGTCCACACTGAACGGTGAGAGTAGGTACGAAACAGACCGACGCGACACACTGATGTGAGGAGCCAGAGTTCATGCCGGAACCCAGAAGGTCAGATCACACCGATTACGTAGCCGTCAATCCGATCTTCTCGAGGCCTGGCGAGGATTCGGTTGCATCGAAGTACACACTCGAACCCGACGGCATGCTTCCCGAGACCGCGTATCAGATCGTCCACGACGAAACGATGCTCGACGGCAATGCGCGGCTCAATCTCGCGACGTTCGTCAGCACGTGGATGGACGATCACGCCACCAAACTGTATGCCGAGTCGTTCGACAAGAACATGATCGACAAGGACGAGTATCCGCAGACCGCCGCGATCGAAACCTATTGCTGGCGCATCCTTGCCGACCTCTGGCACTCACCCTCCCCCAAGGATTCAATCGGCACCTCGACGATCGGTTCGTCCGAAGCCTGCATGCTCGGCGGCCTGGCGATGAAACGACGCTGGCAGCACGCACGAAAAGCCGCGGGCAAGTCCACCGAAAAGCCAAATCTCATCATGAGTTCCGCGGTCCAGGTGTGCTGGGAGAAGTTCTGCAACTACTGGGACGTCGAAGCGCGTTACGTGCCGATCAGCGAGGAACACCGCACCCTCGACGGTCACGATCTGGACAATTACGTCGACGAGAACACCATCGGCGTCGTCGCGATCATGGGCGTCACCTACACCGGGATGTACGAGCCGGTCCTGGAAATCTCGAAGGCACTCGATGAGATCCAGGCGAAGACGGGACTCGACGTCCCCATCCACGTCGACGGTGCTTCCGGTGCGATGATCGCACCGTTCCTTCAGCCCGAACTCGAATGGGATTTCCGACTACCGCGCGTCCACTCCATCAACACCTCGGCGCACAAGTACGGGCTCGTCTACCCCGGCCTCGGCTGGGTGGTCTGGCGATCGCAGGATCTACTTCCCGACGACCTCGTCTTCAAGGTGAGCTACCTCGGCGGCAGTATGCCGACCTTCGCACTGAACTTCTCGCGTCCCGGCGCTCAGGTGATCCTGCAGTTCTACTTGTTCCTGCGTCTCGGCCACGACGGCTATCGCGCGATCCAGCAGTCCTCCCAGGACGTGGCGAAATTTCTCGCCGAAGGGATCGGGAAACTCGACGCGTTCGAACTGTGGAACGACGGTTCCGACATCCCGGTCTTCGCGTGGCGCCTCGCCGAGGGGCACACGTCCAACTGGACGCTGTACGACCTCTCGGACCGGTTGCGAGGCAAGGGCTGGTTGGTGCCGGCCTACCCCATGCCGGACGATCTCGCGGATCTGACAGTGCAGCGCATCGTGGTTCGTAACGGACTGAGCATGGACCTGGCGGCCAATCTGCTGCGCATCATCGAAGAGGAAACCGCGTTCCTCGACGAACTGGACAGCCCGATGCCGCGGCCGCGCGTCACCGAGGGATTCCATCACTGACGTCGCTTACCGCGTGAAGAGCGGCCGCCCACTCCCCTTCGGGAGTCGGCGGCCGCTCTGGTGTTTCAGGTGTTACCGAGAGATCAAGCAGCGCAAGCCGGCGAGGTCAGACCTGCAACGCCGACGATCTGGCAAGCGGTGGTCTTCGAGAGCTTCCAGACGCCGTCCTCGTAGACGAACGACGCCTGCAGGCCCTGCTGCAGCGGCTGGCCGTTGACGACGATGTTCAGCGAAGCTGCTGCCGTCTCGCTGCCCGTGTCGGTGACCGGGTCGAGAATCTCGACCTGCGCGCCGGCAGCCTTGGCGGCAGCGGCGACCTGGTTGATCAGCTCGGGATCAGCCTCGGCGCCCTGGACGAGGTTGACCTTGTCTGCGGCCGGAACGCTCTCGTCGAGTGCCTGAGCGACCTTGGCGTTGAGCTCAGGGGCGGTCGGCAGAACAACCTCGGACGTGGGTGCCGCAGAGGTGGTGGTCGTGGGCTTCGCCGAAGTCGTCTTGTCGGAGTCTCCTCCGTCTGAACCACACGCGGTCATCGTCAGGGCTGCTGCGATCGCCACGGCTGCAACGGTCATCTTCTGAAGCTTCAACTTCTCAGTCCTATCCATTCGGGTGTTCACATTCGAGCGTCAGTCGAACATCGTGCTTGCTCGAGGATCGTCGACAACATTACCCAACGGTAAGCGGAAAAAGTCTAAGGACATCCTCAGAGAAGGCTGTCGACCGCATCTGCTACCTCGAGCACCTCATCGGATTCGGCAAAAGTTTTGGCGATTCCCGTTCCGCTGGAACGGGTTTCGAAGCGAACGGTGACCACACCGTGCCCGGCGCCCTGCACCCAACCGTGTCCGTATTCTGGATGCTTCACGTCCAAACCGGGGTGCCAGTAGCGCTGAGGGACACGTGCTGCCACCGGAACGTCGAGTTCGGCCTCATCGAGGGCGCCCGTGAGAGTCTCGACCGGATAGCCGGGAACATCCTGATCCAACTCGGGAAAAAGTGATCCTTGCCGAACCGTGGACAAACCGGCGAATCCCACACCGACCAGGCGAATCGGCCCCAATTCCTGTGGATCGATGACCTGTTTCTGCGCGGTCGCGATAAGGATTTGGCGGTCGATGGTGGCAAACGGCAGCGTCACGGATCGAGTCAAGATACTCATGTCGGACTTCTTGAGCTTCAGTACGACGGTGCGAGCAGCTCTTCCGTCCTTCTCCAGCCTGGAAAATGCTGCACGACCACTACTTTCGACGGCCGCGCGCAATTGTGCCATCGTGACGATGTCTGCGGCGAACGTGGATTCCGCGCTGATCTGCTTGGATTCGGCACGCTCGGCGACCGGCCGATCGTCGATCCCCTGCGCAAGCCGATGCAACCCCGGACCGACAGTGGTTCCCAGTATCGACGCCACCTCCGCTATGGGAGTGCGGGCAAACCCTCCGATGGTTTCGATGCCGAGACGCTTGAGCTTTTCCTCGGCAACAGGGCCGATCCCCCAGAGCTTTCGCACCGGCAGTGGATCGAGCAACTCGTGCTGCATCCCGGGAGGAATCACTGCGACGCCGTCGGGCTTTGCCAGTCCCGACGCGATCTTGGCGACCTGCTTACCTGCGCCGGCCCCGATCGAAGCGACCAACCCGGTCTCGGCTTTGATCAACGCCCGCAGGTCCTCGCAAAACGCGCGGACCTCGTCAGCTCCGACACCGGCCAACTCCACCGGTTCCCCGAAAGCCTCGTCCACCGACAGTTGCTCGAGGATCGGCATACGAAGGCGCAACGCGTCGAACGTGCGTTTACTGAGAACCGAGTACAGGGACATCCGCGGTGGCAATACCACCGCTCCACCACCGACCATCCGGCGTGCTTGATGCATCGGCATTGCCGATCGCGCACCGAAAACTCTCGCTTCGTAACTTGCCCCGGCCACCACCCCGCGCCCGCCCAAGCCGCCGACCAGCACCGGGCGACCTCGCAGAGTGGGACGCGTCAACTGCTCGGCGGAAGCGAAAAACGCATCCATGTCGAGATGCAGCACCCACCTACGACTTCGTGTGGGATCACCTTGATTCATCGGGCGTTACGGTTCTCTCAAAAGTAGGTGCAGAATTTACGTCCGCGCCTTCTTCTTCGGCGACTTCTTCTTCGGCAGGGGCAATACGTCGGCAGTCCGTTGAATGAAGGCGTGCAGGTGATCGAGGTCCTGCAACCGTTCCTCCGTCACCCGGTAATAATCCTTCGCTCCCGGGTACGGCGGAGCCAGATCGGCCTCTGATCCGAACTCCGTACTGACCTCGGTGGGTTTGACGAACAGAACGTCTCCGCAGATCAAGCCCACGATCTTCTCGTCGCAATACAATCCGTACTCGCCGAACATCGCCCTTGCCCGCACGTCGAGCGGTTCCAACTGCTCGAGAATGCGCGCCACGGTTTCCTTGCTCGTACTCATGAGAGCAAACTACTCCGGCACCCCGACATACAGACATTCATCGGAGAGCCGGAGTAGTCGCGTCAGTACTAGACCTTCGTGATTGCGGCGCGGATACCCTCACCGAGATCGACGGCGTCGTCGCCCGCTTCACCCACCGAGAAGGAGGTGGCCAGAACCTCACCGGCGATCAATTCGCGATGGCGCTCTGCCCACTCCTTGCAGTCCTGCGGAACCTCGAGCACGACGTTGATCCGGTCCGAGACGTCCAAACCGGCGGCACGGCGCGCATCCTGCAACTGACGGATACGGTCCTTGGCCCATCCCTCGGCTTCGAGTTCCTCCGTCACAGCGGAATCGAGTACGACCAGTCCCGCACCGTCCGGCAGTGCAGCCGTCGAATCCGGCTCGGCCGCAACCAGTTTCTGCGTGTACTCCTCGGGCAGCAGTTCGATGCCCGCCGCAACCACGACGCCGTCCGCGTTCTCGGTCCAGTCGCCCGCCTTGACCGCCTTGATGACAGTCTGAACGGACTTGCCCAGACGCGGTCCTGCAGCACGCGCGTTGACCGCGATCTCGAAGCGCCCGTGCACGTCGACGTCATCGGTCAGATCAACCTTCTTGACGTTGACCTCGTCGGCGATCAGTCCGAGGAACGGACGCAGACGCTCGGCATCCGGCGCCGCAACCGTGACCTCGGGCAGCGGAAGACGAACACGCAGATTCTGCGCCTTGCGCAGGCTCAGCACCGTGGAGCACACGGTCCGGACGTCGTCCATCGCCGCTACCAGCTCGGGGTTCGCGGGGAGCTCCGACGCCTCGGGCCAATCAGCCAGGTGAACCGAGCGCTCCCCGGTCAACCCTCGCCAGATCACCTCGGACACCAGCGGCAACAGCGGCGCAGCGAGACGCGTCACGACCTCGAGCACGGTGTGCAGGGTGTCGATCGCGTCGCGATCCTCGTCCCAGAACCGCGAACGCGACCGTCGCACATACCAGTTGGTGAGCGCATCACAGAACAACCGAAGCTCGTCGCACGCGCCGGCGATGTCGTTGACCTCGAGGGCCTCGGTGATCACGTCGCGGGTGGTAGCGAGCTTGGCCAGGATGTACTGATCGAGGATGTTCTCCGAATCGGTACGCCACACACCGGATTCCGGGGCGTACAACTGCAGGAAGCTCCAGGCGTTCCACAGCGGGAGCAATGCCTGACGCACACCTTCGCGGATGCCCTGCTCGGTCACGATGAGGTTTCCGCCGCGCAAGATCGGCGAAGACATCAGGAACCATCGCATGGCATCGCTGCCGTCGCGGTTGAACACCTCCTTCACGTCCGGGTAGTTGCCCTTGGACTTGCTCATCTTGAGTCCGTCGTCGCCGAGCACGATGCCGTGCGCAGCAACGGTTTTGAACGCCGGACGATCGAAGAGTGCGGTGGCCAGCACGTGCAGCGTGTAGAACCAGCCGCGAGTCTGCCCGTTGTACTCGACGATGAAATCGCCCGGGAAATGGCCCTCGAACCATTCACGGTTCTCGAATGGGTAGTGCACCTGCGCGTACGGCATCGAACCGGATTCGAACCAGCAGTCGAGCACCTCGGGAACGCGGCGCATCATCGACTTCCCGGTCGGGTCGTCGGGGTTCGGGCGGACCAGGTCGTCGATCATCGGGCGATGCAGATCGGTCGGACGCACACCGAAGTCTGCCTCCAACTGATCGAGCGATCCGTAGACGTCCGTACGCGGGTACTGCGGATCGTCCGACACCCACACCGGGATCGGGCTGCCCCAGTAGCGGTTTCGGCTGATGTTCCAGTCGCGTGCACCTTCGAGCCACTTGCCGAACTGGCCGTCACGGATGTGCTCGGGCACCCACGTGATGTCCTTGTTCAGCTCGACCATGCGATCGCGGAACTTGGTGACCGCGACGAACCACGAGGGAACCGCCATGTAGATGAGCGGCTGCCCACTGCGCCAACTGTGCGGGTACGAGTGCTCGATCGTCTCGTGCCGCAGCAGCTTTCCGGCGGCCTTGAGGTCCTTGATGATGACCGGGTTGGCGTCGAAGACCATCAAGCCCTCGTATGGCGGAACCATCGAGGTGAACTTTCCACCCGGATCGAGCGGCTGCACGACCTCGATACCGTTGGCCGTGGCGACATCCATATCCTCCTCACCGAAAGCCGGTGCGAGGTGGACGATTCCGGTTCCGGAATCGGTTGTCACGTAGTCGGCCGAAAGCACGACGTGCGCGTTCGGATGTCCGAGGAAGAAGTCGAACGGCGGTATGTACGACAGTCCGACCAGCTCGGCGCCCTTGTGACGGGAAACGACCTCGGGGTCCTCCCCCAGCTCACGTGCGTAATGAGCTACCCGTGCTTCCGCGAGCACGTACCGCTTTCCGTCCTCGCCGAGCACCTGGACGTAGTCGACCTCGGGATGAACCGCAGTGGCCAAGTTGGACGGCAGTGTCCACGGAGTCGTGGTCCAGATGATCGCGTTTGCGCCGTCCAATGGTGAACCCGGAGCGACCAGCGGCATGTCGACCGTGACTGCAGGATCCTGACGCATCTTGTACGCGTCGTCGAGACGAGTCTCCTGATTGGACAGCGGAGTCTGCTCGTACCAGCTGTAGGGCAGCACGCGGAAGCCCTGATAGATCAGGCCCTTGTCGTGCAGCTCCTTGAAGGCCCACATGACGGACTCCATGAAGTCGACGTCCAGGGTCTTGTAGTCGTTGTCGAAGTCGACCCAACGTGCCTGGCGGGTGACGTAGTCGCGCCACTCGTCGGTGTACTTGAGCACCGAGGCCTTGCAGTACTCGTTGAACTTGGCCAGACCCATGACTTCGATCTCGGCCTTGTCCTTGATGCCGAGTTGCTTCTCCGCTTCGAGTTCTGCGGGCAGGCCATGGCAGTCCCAGCCGAAGCGTCGCTCGACCTTGCGTCCACGCATGGTCTGGAAGCGCGGCACCAGGTCCTTGACGTACCCCGTCAGCAGGTGACCGTAATGCGGCAAGCCGTTTGCGAAAGGCGGTCCGTCGTAGAAAACGAACTCTTCGCTACCGTCCCGATTGGAAACCGACGCACGGAAGGTGTCGTCGTCGTCCCACTGTTTCAGGACTTTCTGTTCCAGTTCGGGGAACTTGACTCCGGTGTCGGCGGGGACACCGTAGTCGACTTTGGGATACCCGTTACTCGCCATGGCGATCTCCTCGTGCCAGTCGGACTCGGCACGGGGACGACGTGGCGCTTGTGCGCCGACACCGCGGTACCACCCCGTTTGCACCCCGTAGATCCGCGCTTGGATCCCGAGGTGCCACTCGATCGAGCTGTGACGGGCTCACCCGTTCGGTTCTACTGAGTTCTGGGCGCCTGAAGCGACAAGAACCGTTCTTCCGAAAGCTCCCCGGTGATTGCCGGATCACAGCCTGGTATTCGTGTTGGACAGTCTAATACTCGTCCTGGACCTTGTCGGAACTCGCCCTAGGACTTGTCGGGGCCACCCGGCGACTCGCCATGATTTCTCTGATTGTCATCGTTGGCGGTGGCTGCATCGTCGATCGACGAATTCGAGGAACTCTCGACTCGACCGTAAGGCGACGACAGTCCGCTGCCCGATGCCGGGTCATCCAACGAAGGAACCGCCTTCCTGCTGGTCAGCGCACTGACCAGCAGGAGGACGGCACCTGCTACACAAATCGCGATACATGCCCACGCCCAGATCAACGACCCTGTGGTCAGGGCGACGATCAGGAGAGCGAAACCAACTCCCGCGAGAACCAACGTCACGACCAGCACGTATCAACCTTTGTCCGGTCCGATAGCTGAGCCGACGGGGCGCTCTCGGTCAGCTGTTTCCCTTGGCGAAGGACGGGCTGTAGGAATCCTGTCCACCGTCGACCGGAACGGCCGAGCCGCGCTGTTCGAGCTCTTCGAGCTGCGATTCCAGGTAGGACTTCAGGCGCACCCGGTACTCGCGTTCGAACGTCTTGAGCTGCTCGATACGGCCCTCGAGGACCGAACGCTGCTGGTTGATGGTCGCCATGATTTCGGTGTGCTTCTTCTCGGCGTCCGCCTTGAGAGCGTCTGCCTTCTCCTGAGCCTGGCGAAGCTGGGTCTCGGAGCGAGTCTGAGCGTCGGTGAGCATCGCCTCCGACTTGTTGCGCGCATCCGCGATCATGCCGTCAGCCTTGCTGCGAGCCTCGCTCATGAGCTGCTCGGAGTTGGTGCGGGCACTGCCGAGCAGCTGCTCGGACTCGGTCTTGGCATCGTTGGTGAGGCGATCCGCCATCTCCTGAGCCAGTCCGAGGACCTTTGCGGCCTGCATGTGGGTGTCGCCGCTCTGCGGCGCTGCAACGGCAGCGGCGGCGGGAACCGGCGCTGCAACAGGTGCAGGCTTGGGCGGTTCGACGACCCGAGCGGGCTCCGGCTTGGGCTGCGCTGCGACGGGTGCTGCCTGCTGAGCAGGTGCCGGCGACTTCTTGGCAGCCGCGAGCTCCTGATCCAGCTCACCTACGCGCTGGCGCAGGTCCGCATTCTCTTCGATGAGCTGCGACAGCGCCTGCTCGACGAGGTCGAGGAATGCGTCGACCTCGTCCTCGTTGTAGCCACGCTTGCCGATAGGCGGCTTGCTGAACGCAACGTTGTGCACGTCAGCTGGAGTCAGTTGCGGCATGGAAGGATCCCTTCACGCGTCATTTGGCGGTCTAGCAAGCATTCAGTTGCAACACAGCCTACGTAGTGGCGAACCACTGGATGAGTTATGGCATCCATTCTGGCAT
This sequence comes from Rhodococcus sp. no. 34, assembly GCF_054589475.1. Lineage (NCBI taxonomy): Bacteria > Bacillati > Actinomycetota > Actinomycetes > Mycobacteriales > Nocardiaceae > Rhodococcus > Rhodococcus sp. no. 34. The sequence goes on along the minus strand of NZ_BAAILK010000041.1, from coordinate 302,644 downwards.
ACCACTCACTCGGACTGCGCTCAGCGAACAACCGACATCAGGATGATGACGATGAAAAGCAAGACCATGATGGATAGATCCAAGCGAACTCCACCGAGGTTGATCGGGGGGATCAACCTGCGGAGCAGTTTCACCGGAGGATCGGTGATCGTAAAAATGGTTTCGAGAATGACTGCGACCAATCCGGTCGGTCGCCAATCTCTGGCAAACGAACGAACGAACTCGACGATCACTCTGCCGATCAGCAACAGCCAGAAGACAACCAGCACCAGATAGATCACAGAGAGAAGCGCGTCCACACCCTCACTCTGCCTGACTTCTGCGGTGTGTCCAAAACAGACACACCGCAGCAATTCCGGAACCGGTCCGCATCGAGTCCGTCTTGTAACGGCCGGCGATGGGTCCGAATGCGGCGTCCGCCGAGGCGGGCCGCCGTTCGAATGTGCTCACGTCACCCCTGCTCAGGGGCCGGACTGCGGTCGAGACCATCATTTCTGGCTGTAGAAACCCGTCTCGGCGATCCGACGGCGCTCCTCGGCGGAAACGTCGATGTCGGCCGGTGAGAGAAGAAACACTTTGGTGGCTACCTTGTCGAAAGAACCACGCAATGCGAACGCCAGGCCGGCCGCGAAATCGACCAGACGCTTCGCGTCGGCGTTGCTCATGTCGACCAGATCCATGATGACGGGAGTGCCGTCCCGGAACCGCTCACCGATGGTGCGGGCCTCTGCGTAGCTCTGCGGACGCAGTGTCGTGATCTTGGCGAGCGGGCCGCCGTCGTCGACAACCGGCGCACGTCGCGCTTCGGGTCGCTCTGCGCGCGCGTCGACCGCGAGGTTGCCACGGCTTGCCGGGCGCGGCGCCATCGCCGGGCGGCTGCTGCGGCTGGGAACGGTGTCGACGCGGGGCCGGGAGTCGTAGCGATCGAACTCCGCGTCCTCTTCGTCACGACGACTGGGCGCATAGCTCGCCTTCGAGAAGGCAGGTTCGACGAACTCGCGGTCGTCGCGCTCGGCATAGCCGTCGTGACTACGACGGGGTGCGCGGCGAGCCTGATCGGGCTCCTCCACGTATTCGTCCTCGTAGTCATCGAGGGGAACCATGCCGAAGTAAGCCTTGAACTTATGCAGGTTGCTCATTGATCGACCTTCCTTGGCGCGGCGGAATCAATCCGACTGCGACCGGTCGCAGCGGTGTGGACGGGTTGGGCGATCACCTGAGCGATCACCTCGAGATTACTGGTCGTGAGCCGAGCAGTGCGGTTCCGACACGCACGCAGGTTGATCCGTGGCGCACTGCAGCCTCCAGATCGCCGGTCATACCGGCCGAGAGTTCGGTTGCCCGGGGATGCGATTCGAGGATCAAAAGATGTGCCCTGCGGAGGATTTCGAACTGCTCGTCCGGATCTGATCCAAGCGGCGGGACGGCCATCAGTCCCGCGAATTCGAGACCTTCGGCTGATTCGATCCGCTCGGCGAGAGGCGTTAGCTCGCCCGTCGGAACTCCGCCACGCGCGGGGTCTCCGTCGAGACTTACCTGGATGAGCGCCCGGAGCGGCTCCGTGCGCTCACCGTCCGACAAAGCACTCAGCGCAGCCCGATCGAGTGCATCGGCCAGTCGCGCACTGTCCACCGAGTGAATTGCATAGGCCCACTTCGCTACCGACCGAGCTTTGTTGCGCTGCAACTGTCCGATCATGTGCCAGCGAACCGGATCATCGATCGCGCCCGTCTGTGCAGCGCCGTCGAAGTCCGCGACCTTCTCCACTGCTTCCTGCTCACGAGACTCACCGAATTCACGGCACCCCAGCTCGTACAGGATTCGAGCGTCGGACGCCGGAAAGAATTTGGTCACCGGCAGCAGTGCTACGTCGGAAACCTCGCGACCGGCGGCAAGGCAGGCGGCCGCCAATCGCGCCCTCACCGAGTCGAGTGCCGTCGATATTTCTGTCAGCCGCATTTCCGTCTCGCGCATTTCTGCCTAGACGGTTTCCTGCGCTGCGGGCGCTTCCATCCAGATCACTGCAGCTTGACGCCCGGTCAGAGATTCTCGGCGATGACTGAACAACGCGCGATCCTCGATCGTGCACCGCGGGTCCTCGGCGACACCGGACACACCCGCGGCGAGCAACTGCTTACGCAGTCCCGCACGCAGATCGAGCCCCGGCGTGCCCTTCTCGGTGCGAGTTGCGCTGCCCGGCAAGTGCTTTTCCACGTCCGCGCGCATCGCAGCGGGAACCTCGTACTGGCGTCCGCTCGCAGCCGGACCGAGGAAGGCGCCGATACGCGAAACGTCCGCGCCCTGACGCACCATCTCCGCGAGGACGCGCGGGACGATACCGATGCGGGCACCGATCCGTCCGGCATGAACGGCCGCGATCACACCGGCCTCCTCGTCGGAGAGCAGAACGGGAACACAATCTGCACTGAGGGTGGCGAGCGCCAGGCCGGGAACAGTGGTGACCAGAGCATCCGTCACCGGAATCACTTCGTCGGTCGGTTCCGTCACGACAGTGACGTTGCGCGAATGGATTTGTTCCATCCACACGAGATGGTCAGGCTCGACGCCTATTTCGCGTGCCAGACGTCGGCGATTCGCATCGACGGCTGCCGGATCGTCTCCGACGTGATCGCCCAGATTGAACGACTCGTACGGTGACGCGGAAACACCACCGGCTCGGCTGGTCACGACGCGGCGAATGCGGGTGCGGGTGGTCGACTTCTCGGTACTCAAGATAAGTGTGCTCACAAACGTCGAAAGTTGTCGTCCGGCTCAGACGTGACCGGACATCCAGTCAAGAACAGGGTACCCAGAAATTCCGGGCACCCTGTTCTCGAAACTGTTTGTAGCCCTACGTCAGCGACGCATGAAGACCGGCACGTCGACGTCGTCGTCGCCCTCGTCTTCCTGGACCGGCGCATGGCGTGGGCCACCGATCGGAGGCAAGCTGCCCGAACCGGTGGTCTCGCGCGCTGCGGAAATCGGCTGCTCGCCAGCAGGTTCGGCGGCCACCGGCGACCGGCCGACCTCACCCGCGCGCCCGGCGCCGATAGCTCCACGTCCCTGCGCGGTCGACTCCACGGGACGACGAGCCGGAGCTCCTCCGTCGAATCCCGCAGCGATGACCGTCACACGAACCTCGTCACCGAGTGAATCGTCGATGACCGTTCCGAAGATGATGTTGGCGTCGATGTGGGCAGCTTCCTGCACCAGCGAAGCCGCCTCGTTGATCTCGAACAGGCCCAGATCGCTACCGCCGGCGATCGACAGAAGCACGCCGCGGGCGCCTTCCATCGAAGCTTCGAGGAGCGGGGAATTGATCGCGGATTCCGCCGCCTTGATCGCGCGTCCCTCACCCCGCGAGGAACCGATTCCCATCAACGCACTACCGGCACCGGACATGACACCCTTGACGTCCGCGAAGTCGACGTTGATCAGACCCGGAGTGGTGATGAGGTCGGTGATGCCCTGGACGCCGTTGAGGAGAACCTCGTCCGCGCTGCGGAACGCGTCCATCAGGCTGACGGCCGCGTCACCGAGCTGGAGCAGGCGATCGTTGGGAATGACGATCAGCGTGTCGCAGGACTCGCGGAGCGCCTGGATTCCGGTATCCGCCTGTCCCCCACGACGCTTGCCCTCGAAGGAGAACGGCCGCGTCACGACACCGACGGTGAGTGCGCCCAGCTTCCGGGCGATGCTTGCCACGACAGGGGCACCACCGGTTCCGGTGCCACCGCCCTCGCCTGCGGTCACGAACACCATGTCGGCGCCCTTGATGACCTCTTCGATCTCGTCCTTGTGATCTTCGGCTGCCTTGCGACCCACTTCCGGGTCGGCACCGGCGCCGAGGCCACGGGTCAATTCACGACCGACGTCGAGCTTGACGTCGGCGTCACTCATCAGAAGGGCTTGCGCGTCCGTGTTGACCGCGATGAACTCGACTCCCTTGAGTCCCTGTTCGATCATGCGGTTGACTGCGTTCACGCCGCCGCCGCCGATGCCGACGACCTTGATTACGGCGAGGTAGTTGTGCGGGGGCGTCATCGGCTCTCGCCTTCCGTGTCGTGTTTCACGCTGCTTGTCAGTGCTGCTGTCTTTGTTACTGCTGTTTTTGTAGCTTCATGCTCTTCGAGAACAACCCTAAACCTCAACCACAGGGTTAGAGTTATGTCAAGTATTCGATCTGAAACGAAACGCTATGCACCGTCGTCGCGTTCCGCCATTAGGCGCGCCGAGACACACCGAAGTATTTGCTGCGCACTGACGCACGGCTGCACCGTGCGCTATCGGACCGTCGGCAGATCGGGACTGGACACGTCGTACGTCTGCCCCGGTTGGGTCAACAGCGGAAGCGTCACAGCAGCCTTACGATCCGAGTGCTCGACACCGCCCCAGTTTACGACGCGACCGTCGAGCAGAGTCAGCGTGACACTCGAAATCGACCGAGCGGCAACCTCTCCCACCTGAAATCTCAGATCCGGCGGCAACACCGACAACACCTCGAGCGCGGCAAGCGTCGGCTCGTCGTTCCACCCGGGCGTCGGTGTCACCAGACGCGGAACCCCGGGCGGCGGGACGCCCATCTCGAAGTCGACGCCCTTCTCGTCCAGCAGGTGTGCACCCTCAGGTGAGTCGACGAAAACGACCGGTACCCGTTCGGTGACGGTGACGCGGATAGTCGACGGATACATCCGCTGCACACGAGCCGAGGCCACCTTCGGAATCGTCGCCACACGTGCGGCGGCGGCGCCGGTGTCTACCCGCATCAACGGCTGACCGGTCGGTACGGCCAGGAGCGAAAGGATCTGTTCCTCACTGACGGTCGTCGCACCGAGAACTTCGGTGCCCCGGACCGAGAGCACCGGAGACAACCAAGCCGCCAACGCAATTCCCACCACCAGCACGATTGCCAGCGGTGCCACGATCAGCGGTCGCTTGAACCACTTACGAGTCGGTGTGGGTTCGGGAGCCGGCTCCGTCGACCGCGTCGAGTATCGCGATTCGGTGCGAGTACTGCGCCGACGCGTACTGGTGGCTTGTCTGGCTCGAGGATCTCGACGCCCGCGCCGACTTCGTGCGTCGGGTGTCATCGCGGCGCGGGATGCGGCGCCGAACGCAAAGCATCGAGGATCTGTTTGCCGAGCATGGTCACGTCACCGGCACCCATCGTGATGACGATGTCGCCGGGGTGAGCCAACGCCGCCACCTGCTTCGGCGCCTGCGACAGATCCGGTTGATAGTGAACAGGTTTCGTGACCGACTGAGCGACCAGCGCTCCACTGACGCCCGGCATCGGCTCTTCGCGAGCGCCGTAGACATCGAGAACGACAACCTCGTCGGCCAAGTCCAGCGCCTGCGCGAACTCCTCGGCAAACGCGGCGGTGCGTGAATAGAGATGAGGTTGGAAGACCACGATCACGCGTCCGGCCGCCGAATTGGTCGACGACGAATCGTCCTCCGGTCGAACCAGATCCGCCGCCGCGCCGAGAACCGCACGAACTTCGGTCGGATGGTGGGCGTAGTCGTCGAACACCCGGACACCACGCTCGCGGCCGGTGAACTGGAACCGGCGGTGTACGCCACCGAATCCGGCGAGCCCCTCGACGATCTCCTCCGTCTCGGCGCCGGCGTCACGGGCAGCCAGTAGAGCCGCAAGTGCGTTGAGCGCCATGTGACGACCCGGCACTGCCATCCGCACGGTTCGCGCGGCGCTCTCGCCCGCCAGGTGGAACTGCAGGACTCCCCCGACGTCGTGCGCATGGAAGCCCAGTAGTCGGACTCCGACCTCGACGCCGTCGACAGGCTCGAAGGCGGTGCCCGCCTCCACTTCCTGCGCGTCTGCCGATCCGTAGCCGAGTACCCGGATGTCCGAACGGCCCGAGGCCACGATTCGCTTCGCGAGATCCGCCGATCCCGGGTCGTCGAGGCAAGCAATCAAGAGCCCACCCGGACGCAACTTGTCGACAAAATCGTCGAACACCTTCACATACGCTTCGACGCTGCCGAAATAGTCGAGGTGATCGGCCTCGATGTTGGTCACGACGATCACGTTGGGGTCGTACTGCAGCAGCGACCCGTCACTCTCGTCCGCCTCGGCGACAAAGACGTCACCGCTGCCGTGATGGGCATTCGTTCCCGCTTCGTTGAGTTCGCCGCCAACGGCGAACGAAGGGTCGAAACCACAGTGCTGCAGGGCGACCACGAGCATCGAGGTCGTCGACGTCTTGCCGTGTGTACCCGAAACCAGGAACGTGCGATTGCCCTGCATCAGAGATGCAAGGACAGCCGGCCGAAGAATCACCGGGATTCCGCGGCGAGCGGCCTCGACGAGTTCCGGGTTGTCCTTCGGGATAGCCGCGTGCGTCGTCACGACGACGGTCGGACCACCCGGCAGCAGGTCGAGAGCATCGGCGTCGTGGCCGATCCGGACCTGTGCCCCGCGTGCACGGAGCGCCAGGACTCCTCGGCTCTCCTTGGCGTCCGAACCTGAGACAAGACCCCCGCGGGAAAGCAGGATTCGCGCGATGCCGGACATACCGGCGCCGCCGATTCCGACCATGTGTACTCGCTCGAGGTGGGCGGGCAGCGCGGTCATCGGTTTCCCCTTGCGTTTTCCTGGACGGCGTTTTCCTTTGCCGCGATGTCGAGCACGATCCGTGCGATCTCGGTTGCCGCGGTGCGGTGCCCGACGTTGGCAGCGCCACTGCTCATCTTGTCGAGGCGCGCGCTGTCGCTCAGCATCGGGACGACGGTACCGGCGACGAACGTCGGCGTGAGCTCGTTGTCGGAGACGATGATCGCGCCGCCCGCTGCGACCACGGGTTTCGCGTTGAGTTCCTGCTCACCATTGCCGTGCGGCAACGGAACGTAGACGGCCGGTAGCCCGACCGCCGAGACCTCGGCGACCGTCATCGCGCCCGAACGACAGATAGTCGCGTCGGCTGCGGCATACGCGAGATCCATCCGCGAAAGATAAGGAACAGCCACATACGGTGCCGTCTCCGAGTACTGCGTGACTTCGAGGGAGTTCTTGGGTCCGTGTGCGTGAAGGACCGAGATCCCGGCCTTCGCCAGTTCTTCCGCTGCTCCGGACACCGCGTCGTTGAGCGACTTCGCGCCTTGCGATCCGCCGAAGACGAGCAGAACGGGACCGTCCTGAGGTAGTCCGAAGTACTCGCGAGCTTGCGAGCGGAGTCCCGCTCGATCGAAATTGGCGATCGACGCGCGAACCGGGATGCCGACGATCTCGGCGTCCTGATCGCCGCGGTTCTTCACTCCGGAACCCGGAACAGCAGCAAGCACCCGCGTCGCCAGGCGAGCACCGATCTTGTTCGCGATGCCGGCACTGGCGTTCGCCTCGTGGATGACGATCGGAATCTTGCGGCGGCGCCGAAGAACACCGCCACGTGCGGCAAGATACGCCGGAAGCGCGACGTAACCACCGAAACCGACGATCACGTCGGCGTCGACGGAATCGAGTACCTCACGGGTCTTGCGCACCGAGGCGAGGATGCGTGTCGGCAGTTTGACGAGATCCATCGTGGGCTTACGAGGAAGCGGAACCGGGGGAATGAGCTCGAGCGTGTACCCGCGAGCCGGCACCAAGGTGGTTTCGAGACCACGCGCCGTCCCGAGCGCAGTGATTCTGGTGTCGGGCGCAGCGGCCTTGACCGCGTCCGCGACAGCAAGTGCGGGTTCGATGTGACCAGCCGTGCCTCCCCCTGCCACCACTACCGACAGAGCCGATTTGTTGCCGCTCACCTACGAATTCCTCGCTCTCGAACTTCTCGTGGATCTTGTGCCCTACGTGTCGGCGCCTGCCGACGCTGACCATTCTGCCCTCCCGCGGTGCGCTTCCGTGACCCAGCGGCCGCACCTCGGTTGGAATCCGAGGAAGGGCGAGCACCTTGATCTGCCCGCTTGCGTCGATCGCCCGTCTCGATCGCGCGCCGGCCGTCGCGTCCGCGTGCCGGTTCGATCTGCCGTGCGGGCTTCGGTCGACGGATCGGCCGGCCCCCTGACGGCGGGTGGTACAGCACGGGCTTCGGCAGTCTGAGCAACTTCGAGATCTTGCCGTCCTGCCCGGAGTTCAGAGCGGCAACTGCTTCGGGCTCGTGGCGCGCTGCATTGGCGATGACACCGAACATGAACAACGTGATCGCCAAGGACGAACCGCCGGCGGAGACCAAGGGCAACTGGAGTCCGGTCACCGGCAGCAGTCCGATGACGTAACCGATGTTGATCATTGCCTGGCCGACGATCCAGGTAGTTGCAGTGGCCGACAGGAGCCGCCAGAACGGATCGATGCTGCGGGCTGCGATCCGCAATCCCGTGTAGACGAATACAGCGAACAAACCGATCACCACTGCGCAGCCGACAAATCCCAACTCTTCGCCGATGATCGCGAAGATGAAGTCGTTGTGCGCGTTGGGTAGGTAGTTCCACTTGGCGACGCTCTGACCGAGTCCGCGTCCGAAAACGCCCCCGTCGGCGAGCGAATACAAAGCCTGCTTGGCCTGATAGTTGTTGCCCTGCAGGTCGTCGCTCTTGTTGAAGAAGGCTTGAACTCGATCGGAACGATAACCGGCCGTCATCGCCAGCACGCCCGCCACGACGACGCCCGTCACCGCGATCGAGCCGAAGAGCTTCAGTGGCAGCCCACCGAACCACAGCAGGGCCCCGACGATGATTCCCAATGCGATGGTCGTACTGAGGTTCGGCTGCGCGACGACCAAGGCGAAGACCAGCATTGCTGCGGGCACGAGCGGAATCAGGATCGACTTCACGGATCGGTCGTCCGGACGCCTCGAGGCCAACAGATGCGCGCCCCAGATCGCCAAGGCGACCTTCATGATTTCCGAGGGCTGCACCGAGAACCCGCCGACGTTGAACCAGCGACGCGCGCCCTGCGCTTCTGTGCCGATTCCCGGAATCAGGACGAGTACCAGCATGATCAGCACGACGACGAACAGCGGAAACGAATACTGCCGGAGCACTCTCGCCGGGATCCGGAGCGCGACGTAGAAGAGCACAGCTCCGAGAATCGCGAAGATCAACTGCTGGGTGAACAACGAATACGCCGAGCCACCGGACACGTACTGCTCGACGCTCGACGCCGACAGAACCATCACGAGCCCCAAGACAGTCAACATCGTGGCAATCGTCACCACCAGGTGGAACGACGCCAACGGCCGCGCCAACCAGGCACCGATTCGGGTCTTGGGACCCTTGGTCATCGCAAGTTCCCGGCTTGGCCAGGCGAATCCGTGAACGGATCGGGTAATGCGGCGACGGCGGCGGCGAAGCTGTCACCACGATGTCCGTAGCTGGCGAACATGTCCAAGGACGCGGCGGCCGGGGCGAGTACAACTGCATCACCGGGGGACGCCAACTCGGCAGCTTCGACTACCACTGCGGCCATGACGGCATCCGCGTCGGCACCCGACGGCAGCCGGATGGTGAGAGTCGAGTTGCTGCTGTTTTCGCTCACCACTGCATCGTCCCCCGACATCACGTGCACCACGGGAACATCGGGTGCGTGTCGCGCGAGCGCGTCCTCGATCACACCAGCGTCACGCCCGAGAAGGACAGCGCCGGAGAGTCGAGGGCCGACTTCGCTCACCAATTGGTCGACGCTGGCTCCCTTGAGCAGACCGCCTGCAACCCAGACGACGCGATCGTGCGCGAGTATCGACGGTCTGGCTGCGTGCGGATTGGTGGCCTTGGAGTCGTCGATGTACACAACGGACCCGACACGGCCGACCAGCGCCCCTCGGTGTGGGCCGACCTTGTGTGCGGCCAGACCGCGTTCGACGACGTCTGCCTCGAATCCGAGTGCCCGCGCCAATGCGGCGGCGGCCAGCGCGTCCATGACGCCTGCCGGGCCGGCGGGATCTATCGACGCTGCTTCGGCCAAGCGGACGTGATCGCCGAATGCGTTGTCCACGAGGTGTCCCGCTTCGACACCCAGTTCTCCTTCGCCCGGTTCACCCAATCTGAACCCGGTGACAATGTCTGCAGTTGCGCGAGTTCCCAGTTCGGAAGCGATCGCGTCATCGAGGCCGACCACCGCGACCTTTCCACTCAGCGCCCGCGACTTTGCCTCGGCGTACGCGCTCATTCCGCCGTGCCAGTCGAGGTGATCCTCGGCGACGTTGAGGACCACGCCGGCATCCGGACGCACCGAAGGCGCCCAGTGCAATTGGAAGGACGACAGTTCGACAGCGAGGTACTCCACGCGCGGCGACGTCTCGGCGAGTGCGTCGAGTATCGGCAGCCCGATGTTTCCGCAGGCTCGGCCGACAACTCCGGCGGCGTCGAGAATCGAGGCCAGCATCGACGTCGTCGTTGTCTTTCCGTTCGTCCCCGTCACGACGAGCCATTTACGGGGTGTGCCGAAGTGCCCGCTGTGGTCGACGCGCCAGGAGAACTCGACGTCTCCCCAGATGGGAATCCCGTGACCGGCGGCGGCTGCAAGGATCGGTGCATCCGGCCGAAAGCCCGGACTGGTGACGACGAGCCCGTACTCGGTGATCGAATCCGGAGCATCCTCGATCGAGGTGGTGGTCACCATGTCCGCGCCGAGCTCCGCGCAGCGCTCCGCGAAGTCCAAGGTCGAATCGGCAACCGTCACGACAGCACCGAGGGCGACGAGAGGTTCGATGGTCGCTTGACCGGACACCCGCCCACCGGCGACCAGCACTCGCGTACCGCGGAGCCAGGACAGGTCGTTCTCGGAATCCGCTGAGCTGGTCATGGTTTTCAGCCTCCGAGCGCTGCGAGGTATTCGCTGTAGAAGAGTGCCAATCCGATAGCCGACGCAATAGCCGCCAGCAACCAGAATCTGATGATGACCGTGGTTTCAGCCCACCCGGCGAGTTCGAAGTGGTGATGGAACGGCGCCATTCGGAAGACCCGCCGTCGGCTGGACCGGAACACCGCTACCTGGATCACCACCGACGCGGCCTCTGCGACGAACAGTGCACCGATGACCACCATCAACAGTTCCGTGCTGGTGGTGATCGACAATCCGGCGAGCATGCCGCCGAGGGCAAGAGAACCGGTGTCGCCCATGAAGATCTTGGCGGGTGCGGCATTCCACCAGAGGAATCCGATGCACGCGCCGGCGCCTGCCGCGCAGAGCACCGCAAGGTCGAGCGGGTCTCGGACGTCGTAGCAACCCTTGCCGGGATTCGTCTCGCACGAGTAGCGGAACTGCCAGAACGTGATGATGACGTAGGCGCCGAGAACGAAACTCATCGCACCGGCGGCCAATCCGTCGAGGCCGTCGGTCAGGTTGACGGCATTGGACCAGGCGCTGACCAGTAGGTAGCAGAAGGCGATGAAGACCACGGACCCGAGTGAGACGGTGGCGATGTCGCGCACGTACGACAGATGAACACTGCCCGGAGTCAGCCCGTCGTCACCGCGGAACTGAAGGGCCAGGATTCCGAAGGCAATGGCAGCGACGAACTGGCCGACCAGCTTCGCTGTCTTGTTCAGTCCCAGATTGCGCTGCTTGCGGATCTTGATGAAGTCGTCGAGGAAACCGACTCCACCGAGCGCGGTGGTCAGACCGAGAACGAGTAGGCCGGACGCCGACGGTCCCTCCGCGTTGTCCATGCCGAGACCGATGAGGTGTGAGCCGAGATAGCCGGCCCAGATTCCGGTCAGGATCGCGACGCCGCCCATCGTGGGAGTGCCGCGCTTGGCCTGGTGACTGGCTGGACCTTCGGTTCGGATCTCCTGCCCGAAACCTTGTTTCGAGAACGCCTTGATCAGGATCGGCGTGAGCATGATGGAGACCGCCAGCGCGATGCCTGCGGCGAGAAGAATCTGGATCACTGCGAATCCCCGCCGTTCTCACCATCGGTGTTCTCGCTGTCGGTGTTGGGCGTTGCAGCCAGTATCGCTTCGGCGACCGTCCACAGTTCAACCGACTTGGACGCCTTCACCAGGACGAGATCGCCCGGTTCGAGTTCCGCTTCGAGAATGGCGATTGCCGCAGCTGCGTCGGGCACGACGACGGACTCGTCACCCCACGACCCCTCCATCACCGCACCTTGATGCATCGCACGCGAGGTGCGGCCCGTCCCGACGACGATCAACTTGCTGACATCGAGTCTGACGGCAAGGCGACCGATCGCGTCGTGCTCGACAACTGATTCCGGTCCGAGCTCACCCATCTCTCCGAGCACAGCCCAGCTACGGCGACCGAAGTGCCGATCCGATCGCGCCATGGACACCAACGCTTTGAGGGCGGCGCGCATGGAATCGGGATTGGCGTTGTAACTGTCGTTGACGACGGTGACGCCGTCGGCGCGCTCTGTGACTTCCATCCGCCTCGCGGACGCTGCCTTCGTGCCCTCGAGGACACGTGCGATGTCTGCAACCGCGAGGCCGTTCTCGAGTGCGACGGCCGCCGCGGCCAGGGCGTTGCTCACGTGGTGTTCGCCGTGAACGGCCAGGCGAATACGTGCAGAACCCTGTGAACAGTTCAGTGTGAAGGAAGCCCTGGCCTGGTCGTCGACAACCACGTCGGTCGCCCGAACGTCGCAGTCTTCCGACTGGCCGACGAATACGATCCGGGCCTTGGTTCGACTCGCCATTGCGGCGACCATGCGGTCGTCGGCGTTGAGGACCGCAACTCCACCGTCGGCTGCCGACGGGAGTGCTTCCACCAGTTCACCTTTGGCGACCGCGATCGCTTCACGCGAACCGAACTCACCGAGATGGGCAGTGCCCACATTGAGAACTACGCCGATCTTCGGCGGCGCGATCTTCGTCAGTTCGCCGACATGACCGACCCCACGGGCCGACATCTCGAGAACGAGGAAGCGGGTCTTCTCGTCGGCGCGGAGCACTGTCCACGGCAGACCCAATTCGTTGTTGAACGACCCGGGGGGCGCAACCACCTCGCCGCACTCGCGCAGCAGCGCTGCTATCAGATCCTTGGTCGAGGTCTTGCCGGCAGAACCGGTGACACCGACCAGCGTCAGTCCACCATCGGCCGGTGTGCCATCAGTTGCCAGTTCGTCGACCACGGCCCTGGCCAGAAGGCCGAGGGCATGCAGGACCGCGGCTCCGGACCCGTCGGTGTCGTGTTCGAGCAGCATCACTGCACTGGGACCGTCGTTCGGCACCGATGGAACGACGATTGCCGGAACTCCGACCGGCCGCGCCGCGAGCACCGCCACAGCGCCCGCTGCCACCGCCGCTTCCGCGTGATCATGACCGTCGACACGCGCTCCGGGTAGGGCGAGGAAGAGCCCACCTGGAGCTACTTTGCGCGAATCGAATTCGACGGTTCCAGTCACCTGCGTCGACGAATCGTCGACGTCGTGCAGGGTTCCTCCGACGATCTCGGCGATCCGAGAGAGCGTCATCGGGATCATTGCTTGCCTCCATGTGCTGTGTTGATCGCGAATCGGCCGATCATTTCGCCCAACACCTCGCGGTCGTCGAACGGGTGTTTGACCCCGTCGATTTCTTGACCTACTTCGTGGCCTTTGCCTGCCACCAGGACGACATCTCCTGGCTGTGCCCACCGGACTGCTTGCTCGATCGCGGCGGCCCGGTCCCCCACTTCGCGAACCTCTCCGCGTTCGGATTCGGGCACGTCCATGGCGCCTTGCATCACCGAAGCGCGAATCTTCGCCGGATCCTCGGTGCGTGGGTTGTCGTCGGTGACGATCAGCAGGTCTGCGCCTCGCGCACCCGCTTCACCCATGAGTGCCCGTTTGCCGGCATCGCGGTCACCGCCCGCACCGACCACCACGGCCACTCGGCCGGGAACCTGGTTGCGCAGCGTGGCGATCACGGCTTCGAGCGCTGCCGGCTTGTGGGCGTAGTCGACCACGGCGAGAAAGCTCTGCCCCCGGTCGATCCGCTGAACTCGCCCCGGGACGTCCACGGTCCCGAGCGCTCGAACAGCCGCGTCCGGGTCGAGTCCCGCAGCAAAGCTGACGGTCAACGCCAGCGCAGCGTTGGCCACGTTGTATCGCCCGGGGAGACGAAGTGAGACTGGCCACGACTGTCCGTCCGGCCCGACCAACTCGAAGGTCTGCGAGCCGTCCTCGGCAACCTCGACTGCGCCGACCGTCCACTCGGCCTCGGCCGTCGAGGTCGAGACCGTTGTCACCGCGTCGCTCTCGTCGGTCGCGGCCAACTCGGCCATCCGTCGACCCCACACGTCGTCGACGCAGACGACGGCATGCTCGGCTCGCACCGTCGACTCGGGATCGAACAACCGAGCCTTGGCCTGGAAGTACTCCTCGAAGTCCCGATGGAAATCCAGGTGGTCCTGCGAAAGATTGGTGAACGCGCCGATGTCGAAGCGGATGCCGTCGACGCGTCCGAGAGCGAGAGCGTGACTGGAGACCTCCATGACGACGGTATCGATCCCCTGCTCTGCCATCACGGCGAACAGAGCATGCAGTTGCGGAGCCTCCGGCGTGGTCAGAGCGCTGGGCACCCGGCGGCCGTCGATTCGAGTCTCGATGGTCCCGACCAGGCCCGGCTTGCGGCCGGCTCCGGCAATCGCAGCTTCGAGCAAGTACGACGTCGTGGTCTTGCCCGATGTGCCGGTAATACCGACGACCTGCATCTTCTCCGAGGGCCGGCCGTAGATTTCCGCGGAGATCTCACCGAGCACATCCCGCGGGTTCGGATGAACGAGAACTGGGACGGACCGGTCAGGCGCCTTGTCCGCGGCCTCGATCAGTTCGAGGCCGGCCTCGTCGGTCAAGATCGCGGTCGCACCACGCCCCAGAGCGTCGACGGCGAACTGAGCGCCATGGGTCCGTGCACCGGGCAGAGCGGCGAAGAGGTCATCGGTCACGATTCCCTGCGCACGCAGGTCGACGCCCTTGACGACGACCTCCGAGGACTGTGATCCCGGTTGCCCCACCCATTCGAGGCGAGCCCCGGACAGTTCGGAGAGCGCCGTGATCGCGGTAGCAACCGGTTGTGTCGGACGCGTCCCGGGAGCGCCGTCCGAGTTCGACGATTGCAAACGATTCGGCACTGTCACTCGACTCCTGGCAATTGTCGTTGTTCTATCGCGGTCGTTGTCTATGGCGGTCGCAACGCAAGCAAAGTTCGGCGCACTGCGATGAATGAGGTTACTGCGACGTTTGAGATTACCGTGTCCGGGATTCACCCGAAGACCGTGTCGAAACCGACACACCGCAATCAGTCCGCCTGCAACACCAACTTGCGACCGGGGTCCGGCGACATCGGGACACTGTCACGCTGGAGCATCCACGACGCGATGTTGTGGAACAACGGTGCCGCCGACTGACCGCCGCCGCCGTCCACGCCGCGAACCGGTGCGTCGAGCATGATTCCGATCACGAATCGAGGATTGTCCGCAGGCGCGATTCCCGCGAAGGTGATCCAGTAGTTGGAGTTGGAGTAGCACTTGCACGCGGGATCCACCTGCTGCGCGGTCCCGGTCTTTCCACTGACCTGGTATCCCTCGACGCCCGCGGCAACACCGGTTCCTCGTTGGTTGCCGGTGTCTTCCTGAGTGACCGACCGGAACATGTCCCGAACGGTCGCCGCTGTCTGGGCGCTGACCACCTCGACGCCCTCGGGCTGCGGGGTCTCGGTCCGCGTGCCGGAAGAATCGACAGTCGACTTCACGATCCGCGGAGGAATACGCACGCCGTCGTTGGCAATGGCCTGGTACATCCCGGTCATCTGCAGGGTTGTCATCGAGAGACCCTGCCCGATCGGCAGGTTCGCGAAGGTTCCGCCGGACCACTGGTCGCGACTCGGAACGCTGCCCGCGCTCTCGCCGGGAAGTCCGACGTCGGTGCGTTGTCCGAGGCCGAACCTGTTCAGCATGTCTGCGTAGCGATCCTCGCCCACTCGCTGAGCGAGCATCAAGGTGCCGACGTTCGAGGACTTTCCGAACACACCGGTAGAGGTGTACGGGGCCACACCGTGATCCCACGCGTCCTTGACTGTGGCACCGGACATCGTGATGCTGCCCGGGACCTGCAGAACTTCGTCCGGAGTTGTCTTACCGTCCTCGATGGCCGCTGCTGCGGTGACGATCTTGTTCACCGATCCGGGCTCGAACGGCGTACTGACCGACGGATTGCCCATTTCGGCTGTCGGCGCGTTCTTGTCGATGCCGATTGCGGGGTTGAAGGTGCTGTCGTTGGACATGGCCAACACCTGTCCCGTCTTGGAGTCCATGACCACAACCGAAGCGTTCTTTGCGCCCGACTTGTCCTTGGCGATCTGGACCTGCTGCTGAACGTAGAACTGGAGGTCCGAATCGATGGTCAGCTCGACACCCGAACCGTTGACTGCCGGTTGCTTGTCACGCCAGCTACCGGGGATTACAGCGCCGTCGGAACCGCGGTCATACGTTTCGGATCCATCGGTTCCGGCGAGCGTGGAGTCCATCGAATCTTCGAGACCGAGCAAACCGTGCCCGTCCCAGCCGGTCGCGCCGACGAGATTCGCGGCCAGAGAGCCACCGGGGTACTCGCGGATGTCCTGACGCTCGAGGCCGACCTCCCGGAACTTGTCCGAGATCTCGGCAGCAACCGCCGGATCCACACTGCGCGCGAGGTACGTGAAAGTCTCGTTGCTGTTCATCTTCTGAAGCAGATCTTTTTCCGGAACGGTATCGCCGAGCTTGGCGTGGATTCCGGCGGCGATCTCGGCGAGGCGATCGCTCACTTCCGGCGCCTGCTTGTCACCCTCGGCTCCCTGCTCGATGCTCTTGGCGCGCGCTTCCTCGAGTTCCTTGCGTACCCGCACCGGCTGGAAAGTCAGCGCCTTGGCTTCCATGGTGAAGGCGAGGGGGTTTCCGTTGCGATCGGTTATCGAGCCACGTACAGCCGGATCGACCTGGGTCGTGGTTCGTTGATTGGCAGATTCCGCAGCCAGACTCGGCGCGTCGATTCCCTGAATCCACAAGAGCTGCAATGCCGCAACGGCGAGCGCACCACACATGGTGATACGACCGACTCGCTGACGAAACGGAAATGAGGCGGTGGCCGAGCGGCGCGGACGCCGACCGGGGTTGTTACGGGAGTTCTGACTCACCGACGTTCCTCAGGCGGAGCAGGCACCGCCGTCGTGGTGGCGGGTGCTGTCGTCGTGGGGATCACAGGAACCAATTGTTCACTCTGCGCGAGGTTTCGCGTGTTATTCGGAACGCTCGGCGTGGCTCCGGGAGCAACCGGCGTCGTGGTGCGCGGGGGTGTCGCAGTCGGTGCGGGCACCGATGTGGGCGCATCGAGCGGAGGCATAGCTCCGGCAGTCGCGGGAGTCGGCGTTCCGACGACCTCGACCGAACCGTCCGGATGAACTACCAGTCGTGCAGGGTCCTTGGCGGGGACCATGCCGAGAGCGCTTGCCTGATTTGCCAACTCCGGAGCCGAGTTACGCGACTGGAAGTCACGTTCGAGCGCTGCTTTCTGCTCGACCAAAGACTGGTTGTATGCACGTGCATCACTGAGTTGGTACGAATCCTCGGCAGCGCGAGTGGTCAGCAGCAGAGTCACCGCGAGACCGATGGACAGAAGTCCGATGACGGAGGCGACGAACGGCACTCTCCCCTTGAGCATCGCCCGAGGAGAGATAGACGGGCCGGCAGCAGCGACAGTTCCGGTCCGGCCTGCCGCCCGTGCGGTGCGCTTGTCGTATGCACGTTGCGCTGCACCGGATTTGCCCTGACGACTCATGCCCGCCTCCTGGAAATGCGTTCTGCGGCACGCAAACGCACCGGAGCTGATCGTGGGTTCTCTTCGATTTCCTGCTCTGACGCACGTTCTGCGCCACGGGTGAGAATGCGGAACTCCGGTCCCATACCCGGCAACTCGACCGGTAGTCCTTCAGGACTGGTGGACTTCGAGCGGGGAACCAACTCCGCCTTCACAACTCGATCCTCGAGCGACTGGTAGGACATGAACACCACTCGCCCACCGACTGCCAGTGCGTCGAGCCCGGCAGGAACGGCTGCACGAAGCGAATCCAACTCGGCATTGACTTCGATCCGCAGCGCTTGGAAGGTGCGCTTGGCCGGGTGTCCCCCCGTACGCCGCGTGGCTGCCGGGATTGTTCGGTACAGCAATTCGACCAGAGCTGCACTGGTGGTGAAGGGTTCACGCTCACGCTGCCGAAGGATCTCGGACGCAATCTTTCCCGCGAACCGTTCTTCGCCGTACGTGCTCAGAATGCGAGCAAGGTCGCCGTGACTGTAGGTGTTCAGGACCTCTGCCGCGGTCAGCCCGACCGTCTGATCCATCCGCATGTCGAGAGGAGCGTCGATCGAGTACGCAAAACCTCGGTCGGCTTCGTCCAACTGCATCGACGACACACCCAGATCGAAAAGGATCGCGTGAACCGACTCCGTCGACGGCAGACCTGCCTGTTCGAGCGCGTCCTCGATCCCGTCATACGTGGTGTGCACGAACGTCGTTCGGTCCGCGAATGGCGCCAGACGCTCGGAAGCGATCCGGAGTGCGTTGGTGTCGCGATCGAGACCGATGAGGTGAAGGCCCGGGTACTTGCCCAGGAAGAATTCGGAGTGGCCACCGAGCCCCAACGTCGCATCGATCATGTATGCGCCCGCTCCACCGTCACCGACGGCGGTGATGGCAGGGCCGAGAAGATCGTCGGCGCGGTGCAGAAGTACAGGGACGTGCGCGAAGCCATCGGCATCCGAGGGTTCGTTCACCTCGTGATCCACCATGATTGCTCCGGCTCCTACTTTCATGATTTCCGATGACTTTTCGAAAAGGTGCTGACTTTCCGAGAAGGCGATGACTGTTCGAGAAGGCGAATGCTTCGAGGTCCCTGCCCGAAGGAGAACCTGGCGCTGGGGAAGTGCGTCAGGGTCTTTCCGGGCAGAGGCCTCGCGGCATTCGCCGGGGGCTCTTCGCCTAGACGATCTCGCTGAGAGATTCGCCTGTTGCCTGCGAATAGTCCTCTTCGTTGTCTCCGAGATACCTCTCCCAGGCTGCTAGATCCCAGATCTCGAGGTAATCGACGGAGCCGGTCACTACGCATTCCTTGGACAGGTTTGCGTAACGCCGATGATCAGCCGAGAGGGTGATTCGCCCCTGGGCATCGGCGTGCTGTTCATCTGTGCCGGCGGCCAGAGCACGGACATACGCCCGAGCTGCCGGATCATTGCGTGGAGCTGCCGCTGCCTTTCGAGCAAGCTTGACGAACTCGTCCCGGGGGTAGATGGCGAGGCTGTGATCCTGACTCTTGGTGATCATCAATCCTCCTGCCAGTTCGTCTCGGAACTTTGCCGGCAACGTGAGCCGACCTTTGTCGTCGAGCTTCGGCGTGAAGGTACCGAGGAACACTCGACACCTCCTGCGAGCTTGCGCTGAAACCCTCCCTATCGAGCGGATCGTGCTTCAGCTCTCCGCCCGAACCCACAGTACCCCACTTTCCCCCACAAACAAGGAGCACATGGTCCCTATTCAGCATCATTTGCTGATAAATAGCAGGTCAGCGCAGGTGGGGAGACGTGGGGGAAATTTGCAACCGTGTCCCGGCCCACACCGCCGTCAGATCGACACTTTACGCCACGATCTGTTGCTCCCCCACACAAAATCGCAGTACAAGCGCGGTTTTCGAATAGACGTGAGCGGGACGAGGTCTGGTCGTGCGTTGCAGTTCGACCAGGGTGGAGGAAAGTGGAGGGCCGAGTGGAGCGAAGTGGAGGAAGCCCGCGGGCATGCCCTGAGGCAGCAGGAGTGGCGAGTGATTCGC
>NZ_BAAILK010000041.1:235039-282780 GCF_054589475.1 Rhodococcus sp. no. 34 | reverse complement strand
CGGTCGGCAACCTTGGTTGCCGACCGCCACACGTGTGGTCGTCCGTGCCCTGAAGAGGGCGTCACGTCCGAACTGCATCACTCTCGAAGTACGCCCGAAGAAGGGCGGGAGAGCTAGTCCTGCTCGAACCTGCGTTTGAATCGATCTTCCATCCGCGACGAGAATCCGCCGCCGGACTTCCGGCCGCGTCCCCGCCCGGATCCGCCGGCACTACCCCTACCCGGCGGACCGGAGGGATGATTGCCACCTTCGGAAGCGGAGTCGGCGGCCGGCGCAGACTTACGTCCACCACCCCAGAGGAACAACACCCCTGCGCCGAACATGAACAAGAAACCGAACAGGCTGATGATCGGAAAACCGCCCGGCTTGAGCGGGAGTGCAACCCCCGCGATCAGCAGGACCAGACCCAGCACGAATAGAGCCGCTGCTTGGAACCGCCGTCTACTCGACGGCGCCCGCATACGGCCGCCCCTCACATTGGAGGCGAACTTGGGGTCTTCGGCATAGAGAGCGCTCTCGATCTGATCGAGCATGCGCTGCTCGTGCTCGGAGAGTGGCACGGTACCTCCCCCGGCACTGGAAGTTTGGCAACCACCCCACGGTGTGAGGCGGCGGGTAATCAAGTTGGACGATTACCTGTTTTCATAATACGAGCAGTTTAGGTCTCGGACCACCAACTCCGGGTACGAGTTCCGCCACAAGCGTACGTATTCGTGTCGAAGGGCCCCGATTCGGCTCCATTTGCCTGTGCGGACCAGGAAATTCCCCGGAAACAACTGCCGACACGGACCATTTGTTCACGACGCTCGCAAATGCTCGGACGCGTCCTGACCGATGAAATCTTCGACCGCCGTGAGAAAACGGCCGACCTCGGCGAAGAATGCGTCGGAATCGGAGTCCGTGATCACGATCGACACGCCGGTTTCCACGGCCGCACGCGTAGAGGACCACCCTGCGAAGAACTTCGACCACGCTCCGAACGCGGGCGCTGCGGCGTCCATCAGAACCCACGCGTTTCCGCTTCGCTTGCGCTTCGAGCCGGCACCGGCAGGAGCTGCGGCCAACACTGCCCCGGCACCACGTAGGGCCGCCAGGTAGGCACACCGGAACCGGTCGGCAGGATCGCCCGCCCCAATCGCTTCCTCGAGAAGCGCATCCGCCTTCCGGAGCAGCCCCCACGCCACACCGGACTTTCCCACTCGAGCAGTGCGGTCGCTGGCGTCCCTCGCGCCGAAGGACCGCCTCGCCGACATCGGCAATCGAGAAATTGCGGCATCCGACGGACTCGACAACTCGGCAGGAAGAGTTCGTTGGCACTTCACACGTTCAGGCTTCACACGCTCGGACATCGGGGCACCTCCTGCACCGTGAGGATCCAAGACCAGGTGGGCCGGAGATGCCCGCTTCCCTTCGGGCATCTCCGGATCACCCACATCGAACATCTGTTCGACCTATTCAATATAACTGCACCCACCGACACGCCGTCAAGAGAAGAGGTGAGACCGGTCGACCCGCAGATCGCCTGGACACCACATACGGTCGACCTCGATCGCGCAGAATTCGCGAGTCGACTCCACGAGGCACTGGCCGTGTACGTCACCGCGATGGACTATCCGCGAGGAACCGAGTTCCATCGCGCACCGATGTGGCAGGAGCACGCGAACCGGCCTGGCTGGAAGGCAGTCGGCGCATTGGCGGTTCCTCAGCAACCGTCACACGAAAATCTGCCGCTGGTGGGGATCGCTTACGGGTATCGCGGGAGCCCGGACCAGTGGTGGCATCAACAGGTACTGCACGGGCTTCGGCGCTCGGGTCGTCCCCAGAGCGAGATCGACGCGATTCTGAGCGACTACTTCGAACTCACCGAACTTCACGTGCATCCGAACGGACAAGGTCACCGGTTGGGCGAATCGCTCTTGCGCCACCTCCTCGTCGATCGACCCGAACGCAGTGTTCTGTTGTCGACACCCGAGGTGTACGACGAGGACAACCGAGCCTGGCGGCTGTACCGTCGCCTCGGCTTTCGTGACGTGCTCCGCAGATTTCGTTTTGCCGGCGACAACCGGCCGTTCGCAGTCCTCGGCCGTGGACTGCCGCTGTGAGCGCGCTTCTCGACGCCGTCGTCGTCGGCTCCGGACACAACGCGCTCGTATCGGCCGCCTACCTCGCACGCGAGGGTTGGTCGGTCGAGGTTCTGGAGAAGGACACGGTTCTCGGCGGCGCCGTCTCGACCGTCGAGCGATTTCCCGGATACAAGGTGGACCGGGGGTCGTCGGCACACCTCATGATCCGACACAGCGGCATCATCGAGGAACTCGGACTCGGCGCGCACGGACTGCGCTACATCGACTGTGACCCGTGGGCGTTCGCGCCGCCCGCCCCGGGCACCGACGGGCCGGGCATCGTGTTTCACCGCGACCTCGACGCAACCTGCTGGTCCATCGAACGAGCATGCGGGACAAAGGACGCCGACTCCTACCGGCGATTCGTCGCGGTCTGGTCGGAGCGCAGTCGACATGTCATGAAAGCGTTTTCCGCACCGCCCACCGGATCGAACCTGATCGGTGCGTTCGGAGGTCTCGCCACCGCACGCGGCAACAGCGAACTGTCTCGGCAGTTCCTCGCGCCTGGCGACGCACTGCTCGACGAGTATTTCGACAGTGAGGCACTCAAAGCAGCACTTGCGTGGTTCGGCGCCCAGTCCGGGCCTGCGATGTCGGAACCGGGAACCGCTCCGATGGTCGGCTTCGCGGCCCTCATGCACGTCTTGCCGCCAGGGCGAGCAGTCGGTGGAAGCGGCGCACTGAGTGCTGCGTTGGCCTCCCGGATGGCTGTCGACGGCGCCACGGTCGCGCTCGGTGACGGCGTGACGTCGATCCGTCGAAACTCGAGTCACTGGACCGCCACAACCGAGAGCGGTCGAGAAGTTCACGCTCGCAAGGTAATCGCCGGGTGCCACATCCTGACCACGCTCGACCTCCTGGGCCGAGGGGGCTTCGACCGAACCACGCTCGATCACTGGCGGCGGAAAATCAGGGTCGGCCCCGGCATCGGCGCGGTACTTCGACTGGCGACATCCGCGCTTCCGTCGTACCGCGGCGACGCCACGACACGGGAAAGTACCTCGGGATTGCAATTACTCGTCTCCGATCGCGCACACTTGCGCACTGCACACGGCGCAGCACTGGCGGGGGAACTTCCTCCTCGCCCTGCGGTTCTCGGAATGAGTTTCAGCGGAATCGATCCCACGATCGCCCCGGCCGGTCGGCATCAGGTGACACTGTGGTCGCAGTGGCAACCGTATCGCCTCAGCGGACATCGCGATTGGGCATCGGTCGCCGAGGCGGAGGCCGACCGGATCGTCGGCGAGATGGAGGCTTTCGCACCCGGGTTCGCCGATTCCGTCCTCGACCGGTTCATTCAGACTCCCCGGGACATCGAGTCGGAATTGGGGATGATCGGCGGAAATGTCATGCACGTCGAGATGTCACTCGATCAGATGATGTTGTGGCGACCGCTTCCGGAACTGTCCGGCCATCGTGTTCCGGGAGCAGACGGGTTGTATCTGACCGGAGCATCGACTCATCCCGGTGGCGGTGTGTCCGGAGCCAGCGGTCGCAGTGCGGCTCGAATCGCACTGTCGGACAGCCGCCGGGGCGCGACTCGTCGTTGGATGCGTCGTTCGAGCAGGTCGTGAAGGTCACCCGCCGAACTTCACCCGCCGACACGCCCCCGCCTCGATGACTGGCTACGCCACGGCTGGCACGATGACCACTGTGCAACAGTCCACCGATCCCGCCGCCAAGCCGACCAGTCGGAAACGTTTCCTGACGGTTGCCGCGCTCGCCCTCATGCTTGTTCCCTTGCTTGCCGGGTGCATCCGCGTGCAGGTGTCGATGGGAGTGTCCGCGAACGATCGTGTGACCGGACAGGTGGTAGCTGCCGCTATTCCGGCGAACGAGGCGGACAAGGGTCCGCAGCTGACCCCACCTTCGTCGCTGGAAGACAAGATACGGGTTCAGGAGTACAAGAAGGACGGGTACGTCGGCAGCCAGGCGTTCTTCAGCGACTTGTCCTTCGGTGACGTCGCCCAACTGGGCTCCATGTACGCCGAGGGGTCCGGGTCGTTCCAGATCACCCTCAAGCGATCCGGGGACACCGTCACGCTCGACGGCAAGGCAGACCTGAAGACGGTTCCGACTCAGGGCGCCGACGTCCAGGTCAGCATCGCCTTCCCGGCACGGGTCGGCACGACCAACGGAACACGAGACGGCGATTCCCGGGTGTCGTGGACCTTGCCCGCCGGCGAGGTGTCCACGATGCGCGCCGAGGTCAACTACGCGGACCCAAGCACCCGAAGCTTCGCCGGGTGGGCAGGAATCATGGCCGGGCTGGCGCTCGGTGTCGCGATTGTCGTCGGTGCGATGGCCTGGATGGCGCGCAATCGAGCACCGATCAAGCGCGCGCCGGCCGCGAAAGCACCGGTCATGAAGACGCCTGTCACGAAATCACCTGCCAGCAAGCAAGCTGACAACAAGAATCCGAAAAACACCACGA
The DNA here is from genome assembly GCF_054589475.1 of Rhodococcus sp. no. 34. Lineage (NCBI taxonomy): Bacteria > Bacillati > Actinomycetota > Actinomycetes > Mycobacteriales > Nocardiaceae > Rhodococcus > Rhodococcus sp. no. 34. The sequence continues at coordinate 278,223 of NZ_BAAILK010000041.1, read as the reverse complement.
AATAGCGCCTGACGATTGCCCCCCTCGATTGGTGTCGAGCGGGGCAACCGGAGATCAGACGGCTTGTGCTGTCCCGACCGAAGTGTCGGGAGTGAGACCGAGTCGCTCGAGGACCTCACTGGTGGCGCGCGCAAAGTTCAACGTGATGAAGTGCAGGCACGGAGCGCCTTCGGCGATCAACCGCTCACCCATCTCGGTGGCCAGATCGATGCCGAGTTCGCGGACCGCTGCACGGTTCTCGTCCGGACCGCTTCCGGCCGCGGCGTCGAATCGACGCTCGAGAGCGGGGGGCAACGACGAGCCCGAGAGCTCGAGCATGCGCCGCACCGAGCGCAGCGACGTCACCGGCATGATCTCCGGGATGATCGGCTTGGCGCCCTGTTCTGCGTCGTACGCACTCACCCGGTCACGAAGACGCAGGTAGTCCTCCACGTCGAAGAACATCTGTGTGATCGAGTACTCTGCGCCGGCACGCAACTTCGACACCAGGTACTTCGTGTCGTATGCCAAGTCCGGAGCGCGGTAGTGCCCCTCGGGGAACGATGCGACGCCGACGTGGAAGTCGCCCAGGTCACGGACCATCCGCACGAGTTCCTCGGCGTACTCGACGCCTTCGGGATGCTTCTTCCACTCGCCGAGCGGATCGCCGGGCGGATCGCCGCGCAATACGAGGATGTTGCTGATCCCACGATCGGCGTAGGCACCGACCATGGCGCGAAGCTCTTCGGTGCTGTGTGAGACAGCAGTCAGGTGAGCAACCGGCAGCAGGGTCGTCTCTTCGGCAAGTTCGCCGGTGACACGCACCGTACGATCGCGCGTCGAGCCACCTGCGCCGTAGGTCATCGAGACGAACGCCGGTCCGAGCCGCTCGAAGGTACGCACCGCACGCCACAGGCGCGCTTCGGCGTCCGCGTCACGCGGCGGCGAAAACTCGACCGAGAACGGAATACGGCTACCTGTCGAGGAAGCGATCCGATCGACGATCGACGGTGTTCGGGTGGCCCACCCCTCGCTGGAGCGGCCCCTGACTGGATCGAATGTCACCGGTCAAGCATATGTTTTCCAGCTGCAAACAAGCTCATCGCCCAGTACTGCGTATCCCGAATGTCAGGATCGCGCAGTTCACGGCCCGACCCGCCGTTGATTCCAGCCCCTACTAAGCTGGGCCCCAAGCTCGCTTCCGTGTAACCATCCGGCGCGAGAACATACCGATCTTGGAGGCCACCCTGTCCGCAGGAACCGCGCGCGTTGGACAGAGTTCGACCAACACCGCACCGCATCCGACCTCACTCGAACTGCCAGGTTTGTTCGAAGCAGCGCTCCGCGACTTCTTCGCTTCACGCCGCGAACTCGTCACGAACATCGGCGGTGGATACGAGAAGGCCGTCAGCACCCTCGAGGCCTTCGTCCTGCGCGGAGGAAAGCGCGTCCGACCGTCGTTCGCCTGGACGGGATGGCTCGGCGCCGGAGGCGACCCGAACGGGAAGGACGCAGACGCGGTGATTCGTGCGTGCGCCGCCCTCGAACTGGTGCAGGCCTGCGCGCTCGTCCACGACGACATCATCGACGCATCCACGACCAGGCGCGGCTTCCCGACCGTTCACGTCGAATTCGAGGACCAGCACCGAGACGAGGAGTGGAGCGGCGACTCCGCGCACTTCGGCGAGGCCGTCGCCATTCTTCTCGGCGACCTGGCCTTGGCCTGGGCGGACGACATGATCCGAGAATCCGGGATCAGCCCCGAGGCGGCCGCACGTGTCAGCCCGGTCTGGTCGGCAATGCGCACCGAGGTGCTCGGTGGCCAATTCCTCGACATCAGCAACGAAGCCCGAGGCGACGAGACCGTCGAGGCAGCCATGCGGGTCAACCGCTACAAGACCGCCGCGTACACGATCGAACGCCCACTGCACCTCGGCGCCGCGCTGTTCGGTGCGGACGCCGAGTTGGTCGATGCCTACCGGTCCTTCGGCACGGACATCGGTATCGCCTTCCAACTTCGCGACGACCTGCTCGGTGTCTTCGGAGATCCGTCCGTCACGGGCAAACCGTCGGGCGACGATCTCATCGCCGGTAAGCGAACTGTCCTGTTCGCGATGGCGCTTGCCCGCGCCGACGCCGCAGATCCGGCGGCAGCAGAACTGCTCCGCAACGGAATCGGCACGCAGCTGACCGACACCGAGGTCGACACTCTGCGCCAGGTGATCACCGATCTGGGCGCCGTCACCGACGTCGAAACGCAGATCGACACCCTCGTCGAGGCAGCTGCGAACGCCCTCGACTCGAGCACGGCAACGGCAGAGTCCAAGGCTCGCCTGACCGACATGGCGATCGCGGCCACGAAGCGAAGCTACTGACCGTGGCACACGTGCACCGCACTCGAACCGTCAGCTCGCCGACCGATCGAGTCGTGATCGTCGGCGCGGGACTTGCCGGACTGTCTGCGGGGTTGTATCTGCGTGGCGCCGGCCGCGACGTCACGATTCTCGAGAGCAACAGCTCGGTCGGTGGGCGAGTCGGTGTCTACCAGGGCAATGACTACAGCATCGACAACGGCGCAACGGTGCTCACGATGCCCGAACTCGTCGAAGACGCGCTTGCCGCCGTCGGTGCCGACCCAGCCTCGACAAACCCCAAATTCGTTGTGCACAAGCTCGATCCGACGTACCACGCGCGATTCGCAGACGGCACCGCTCTCGATGTCCACGCCGATCCAGAAGACATGGCTGCCGAGGTCTCCCGTGTCTGCGGGCCGGAAGAAGCGCAGCGATACCGTGCGTTGCGGCGATGGCTGAACCGGATCTTCGACGCGGAATTCGACCGCTTCATGGACGCCGACTTCGATTCTCCCCTCGGACTGGTCAATTCGCGTGACGCAGTCAAAGATCTGAGCCGGCTCGTCGCACTGGGAGGATTCGGGAAACTGGGCGGGCAGGTGGATCGCAAGATCCGCGACCCTCGCCTCCGGCGGATCTTCACCTTCCAAGCGCTGTATGCGGGCGTTGCTCCGTCTCGGGCCCTCGCGGTGTACGGGGCGATCGCTCACATGGACACCTCACTCGGCGTCTACTTCCCCGAGGGCGGAATGCGCACGATCGCCGAGTCGATGGCCGACGCCTTCACCGAGGCCGGCGGAATTCTGCATCTCGGCCGCACTGTCGAACGCCTCGAGGTGAGCGATCGGCGCGTGCACACCGTTCACACACGCGACGGCGAGCGCTTCGACTGTGACGCCGCCGTCCTCACTCCCGACATGGCCGTCACGGACTCGCTGTTGCGCCCGCATACGCGATTGCGTCCGCGCCCGGTGCGTACATCGCCGTCCGCTGTCGTGATTCACGGCACTGTTTCCTCCGCGGTCGCCGACGAATGGCCCGCGCAGCGACACCACATGATCGACTTCGGCGAGGCGTGGAAGCGTACCTTCGCCGAGATCACGGCACGCCGCGGCCGCGGGCGACTGATGAGTGATCCGTCACTGCTCGTCACCCGACCGGCACAGACCGATCCGAGCCTGGCCTTCTCGCGAGACGGCCGAATCCGTGAACCGCTGTCAGTCCTCGCGCCGTGTCCGAATCTGGACAGTGCAAGTCTCGACTGGTCGACTCTCGGCCCGCCCTACGTGCGCGAAATCATCCTCACGCTGCAAGAACGTGGCTACACGGGACTGGTCGAAGGGTTCGAGATCGATCACGTCGACACCCCGCAGACCTGGCTCGAGAAGGGCATGGCCGCGGGTAGCCCGTTCGCAGCGGCACACACCTTCACCCAGACGGGGCCGTTCCGACGCAAGAACCTCGCCCGCGGCTTCGACAACGTCGTTCTCGCCGGATCGGGAACCGTTCCGGGGGTGGGAGTACCGACCGTTCTGCTGTCCGGACGGCTCGCCGCCGAACGTATTACCGGTACACGCGAGCGAGCCAGCGCGGTGGGCACTCGTGCGAGCAACTAAACTAGCCCCTCGTAACCGACCATTCATCCACGATTCACCGACTCGGGCGCTGCATGCGCCGATCGACACCGATCTCCTCGGGGGAGGAACCTGCACCGATGACGTCCTCTGCCGCAGCCACTGAAAGACCGTGGCACCTAAGGGCCGCCAATTTCCTTCGGACTCCCGAAGGTCACAGTGCACTGCTCGGTTTCTTCGGCGCAGTCATGATCACTTTCGGCGGATTCGGTGCCGGTAGCGTCCGGCGCCAAGATCCGCTGCTCGAGTCGATGCATCTGTCCTGGCTCCGTTTCGGACACGGATCGATTCTGTCGGCGGCCATCGTCTGGATCGGTGTCCTGTGCATGATCGCCGCCTGGGTTCGACTGGGCCGCTCGACTCTGCGCGGTGACGTCTCGTTGCGCGGATTGCGCTACGTCGTCCCGGTCTGGACGTTTCCGCTGCTGTTCGCGGTGCCCATGTTCAGCCGTGATGCCTACTCCTACCTGGCGCAAGGCGCGTTGTTGCGCAACGGCTTCGACCCGTATGCCGTCGGCCCCGTCGTCAATCCGGGAATCCTGCTCGACAACGTCTCCAACGTGTGGACGACGACAACTACCCCGTACGGTCCGGTTCACCTTCTCCTTGCCGACGCCATCGTTCGGCTGACCGGTGAGAACGTCATCGCCGGCACGATGCTGTTGCGGATCACGATGCTCCCCGGACTCGCCCTGATGATGTGGGCCGTTCCCCATCTCGCGACGAAGCTCGGCGGAAACACCTCGATCGCCCTGTGGCTCGCAGTACTCAATCCCCTCGTCCTGATCCACCTGATCGGCGGCGTTCACAACGAGATGCTCATGGTCGGCCTCATGGCCGCAGGCATTGCGCTCGCTCTCGAACGCAAGCACCTCTTCGGGATCGGGCTGATCGCGCTCGCCGTCGCGATCAAGGCAACCGCAGGCGTCGCACTTCCCTTCATAGTCTGGATCTGGATGATCCACGAGCGGGAGGACGCCGCAGCGGCCGGGCGAGAACCGGCGTCACCGATCCGATCGTTCGTCAAAACGGCCGGCGCAGGTTTCGCGGTGTTCGTGGCGGTACTCGGATCCACCTCACTGATCGCCGGAGTCGGCCTCGGCTGGACGACGGCACTCTCCGGTTCGGCAAAGATCATCAACTGGCTCTCGCTGCCCACGATCGTGGCGCACATCGGAACCATGGCAACCTCCTGGTTCGCCGGCGACCATTTCAACGACATCCTCGAAGTCTCCCGGACCATCTCGGCGGTTGTGTTGATCGCGATCATCGCCGTCGTGTGGTGGCGCTACCGCAAGACCGAGCGCGACGCCGTCATGGGCATCGTGATCGTGATGGTCGCCATCGTCGTTCTGTCCCCCGCAGCACTCCCCTGGTACTACTCCTGGCCGCTGGCAGTAGCTGCCGGTTTCGCAATGTCGCCGACGACTCTCGCCGTACTGACCGGGCTGTCCACCTGGCTGATGCTGGTGTTCCAGCCGGACGGATCGATCGGCCTCTACACGTTCCCGCACGTGGCTCTGGCCATCGTCGCTGCCGTGATCGCGGCGATGTCCTTGCAGACGGAAGACCCACTGCGACTTCGTGGACGCAAACACGAGAAACCGATCGAAATGACGTCAGCCGCCTCGGCGCCCTCGACGTCAGGATCTGCGTGATCCGCGTGTCATGAACGCACTGCCTGCGTCCTATGAATTCTGCGAGGACGTGACGAGGGAACACGGCCGAACGTACTTTCTGGCCACCCGGTTGTTGCCCGTACCTCGACGCCGCGCAGTTCACGCGCTCTACGCATTTGCTCGCGTCGTCGACGACATCGTGGACGAACCCTCGGGTCCGCATGAACGAGGCACGGTGCTCGCCGACGTCGAACGTGCAGCCGTCAACGCACTCGACAACCCCACTGCGACAGGTGGCTTCCCGTCGACGGTTCCCCTCGACCTGACACGCGTACTCCCGGCCTTCGCGGATGCTGTGAAGACGTTCGACATCCCGCGCGCATATTTCGACGCCTTCTTCGAGTCCATGCGGATGGACGCCCCCGACACGGCGAAGTTTCGACCCGTTTACAACACGATGGACGAACTCAGCGAGTACATGTACGGCTCTGCCGTCGTCATCGGTTTGCAGATGCTCCCGATTCTCGGAGTGAGCGTTCCGCAGCAGGAAGCTGTAGTGCCCGCGTCGAATCTCGGTGAGGCGTTTCAGCTGACCAACTTCATCCGCGACGTCGGTGAAGACCTCGACCGGGGACGTCTGTATCTACCGGCGGGCGAGTTCGCCGCATTCGGGGTCGACATCGAGATGCTCGAGCACGGGCGCAGAACCGGAACGGTGGACGTTCGGGTCAAGCGCGCGCTGGCACACTTCATTGCCGTGACGCGGGGGAGGTATCGGTCTGCCGAATCTGGCATCCCGATGCTCGATCGGCGGGTCCAGCCGTCGATCCGCACGGCTTTCGTGTTGTACGGAGCAATTCTCGACCAGGTCGAGCGCGCCGACTTCCGGATACTGCATCGACGTGTGTCCGTTCCCGGACGCACGCGACTTCGAGTCGCTGCGCCGGGTCTGGTCCGGTCGGCAACCTACGCGGCGAAAAACCGCATGCGGTGAGTTGTCAGAAGGCCGGCAGCTCAGAAAGCCATGGCCTGTGCGCGGCGGATGACCTCACGCGCGAGATCACCATGCAGTGCGTCCACCGGGCGCCCCGGCAGGGAATCGTCGGCCAGGAACAACCAGCGGAGGATTTCGACATCGGTGTAGCCGCCGTCGTGCAGCACCGCCAGCAGACCGGGCAGCCACTTGACGATCTGGCCGTCCTCGCCGAAGAACACTTCGGGGACACCGAGAACGCCATGCCGCTTGACTGCGATGATCTTGTGATCGCGAAGCAACTGGTGAACCTTGCTCACCGGCAACCCGACGTTCTTCGCCACATCCACCAGCTGGAACAGGGAAACCGAAGAATCCAGGACATCATCACAATAAGGAATCGCGCTCACCGCGAGAAGTTTATCCGGTCCGGCGAGCCCGCTGTGTACCGCCCGGTGCAGTGCTCGAAACTGCCGCTCCGCTCAGGTCACAGCGCTCTGTGACGTTCTCGAGACTTCCGCGTCGGTATCGCTGGCTACGATGGACGGGATGCGGCGTATCAGTAACCGGGATTTCGCGGTGGATGTAAATGGGTGCCCTCACTGCGGGAGCCAGTACGCGGTAAACAACCACCCACATGCCGACAGCTACCACCTAGACCGCAAGCAGACAGATCGCAAGCACGGAGGAACAGTCATTACGGAGGTCGAGGGTTGATCGGCGAAATGCTCGAGCGCCGCTATCGAGTGGACGCACCGATCGCGCGCGGCGGTATGTCGACCGTGTATCGAGGCCTCGATACACGGTTGGATCGACCTGTCGCGATCAAGGTGATGGACCCGCAATTCGCCGGCGATCCAGCGTTCCTGACTCGTTTCGAGTTCGAGGCCCGGGCCGTGGCCCGACTCAAGCATCCGGCCCTTGTGGCCGTCTACGACCAAGGCAGCGATCGCAATCACGTGTTCCTCGTGATGGAACTCGTCGACGGTGGAACCTTGCGTGAACTCCTTCGTGAGCGCGGACCGATGCCGCCACACGCAGTCGCTGCAGTCGTGGCACCTGTCCTGGACGCGTTGGCGGTGGCGCATCGAGCGGGACTGGTGCACCGTGACGTCAAACCCGAGAACATCTTGATCTCGGACACCGGCGAAGTGAAGATCGCCGACTTCGGATTGGTGCGTGCAGCTGCGGCAGCAACCACCACCTCCAACAGCGTGATCCTCGGCACCGCGGCCTATCTGTCGCCGGAACAGGTGACGTCAGGAATTGCCGACACTCGAAGCGACGTCTATTCCACCGGCGTGTTGATGTTCGAACTTCTCACCGGTACAACACCGTTCACCGGCGATACGTCACTCTCCATCGCCTACCAACGCATCCACGACGATGTCCCGCGCCCAGGTTCACGTATCCCCGGTGTACCGGCGCAGTTCGATCGTCTGGTTGCCGAAGCCACTCACCGCGAGCCCGCACATCGTTTCGCCGACGCCGGTGAGATGGCAGCTGCACTTCGCAGTGTGAGCGAGCAACTGGAACTTCCGTCATACCGCGTTCCCGCTCCGCGTCGAAGCGCCCAGCACCAGAGCGCGCAAGTTGCCCCGGCCCGGCCACAACCGGCGCCTGCGCCTCCCACGGAGGTACACCCGAACTCTGCTGCGCGCCCGAACCCTGCTGCCACGACTGTATTGGCGTCCGGCGTGGCCCCGGCTGTGGCAGCCACCACGGCGCTCGGCACGGGCTCTCCTCCCCCTGGCGGTATCCAGCACACTCGCGCGGTCACCGCACAAACTGCTCGTCCGGCGATGGTCGACGGCGACTCGGATTTCGACGACGGTTCCGATTTCGGCGACGACCACCCGGGGCACGACGATCCGCATGCTCATTTTGTCGAGGCACGACGCAAATCGCGACGAGCCACCCTGATCTGGCTGCTCGTCATCGCGGTCCTCGCGCTCGCGTTGGGCTTCGGCGGATGGTGGATGGGATCGGGCCGCTATACAGCCGTTCCCTCGATCGACGGGCTGACAAAGGACACTGCGGTCACCGCTCTGCAGGACGCCGGGCTCTCCCCCGACGTCCAGGGTCAGTACTCCGACGCCCAACCCATCGACACGGTGATCGGGACAGACCCGGCCTCCGGCTCCAGGGTTACCAAAGGCTCGACCGTCGCGCTGCTGACTTCGCTCGGGCGTCCGACTGTCCCGCCCATTCCGGCCGGCGGCGACGTCTCGGCCCTGGGCGCACAACTCGCCGATCGCACTCTCGTCGCGGTCGACGGCGGGGACACATTCAGCTCCAAGATCCCGATCGGCGGCGTGGCCGCGCTCGACCCGGCACCGGGAACCGAAGTTGCCGTGGGCTCCTCGGTCAAGGTCATCACATCCAAAGGGTCACCGCCCGTGGACATTCCCGATGTGAAGGGCATGTCCGAGAACGCTGCGCGCGCCGCCCTCGACAAGGTAGGTATCTCAGTCAGCACCACCAGAACAACGTTCGACGACGCCGTCGAGGGCGGAGGCGTGATCGGCACCGATCCCGCAGTCGGGTCCTCCGTCAACGCCGGCACCTCCGTGGTTCTGCTCATCTCCGACTCCGTCAAGGTTCCCTCGCTGATCGGCCGCTCCGTCTCTTCAGCACGCGAAGAACTCGGCCGCCTCGGCCTCGAGATCACCGTGCGTCAGCTCACCCAGAACGACAGCTCGGTCATCATCAGCCAGAGCGTCAAGAACGACCTCGTTGCCAAGGGCACCGACATCAGCGTCGTCGCAATTCCCTGACAGTCCGCTTCGGCCTAATCTGAATTCATGGCCACGTGGGAACCCGAGAGCATTGGGATACTCGACTTGCCGTCGGGGAGATCGATTCGGGGTCGAGGACTCCGCAATCCACTTCCTTCGGGACCTCTCCCCACCTTCGGCGTCTATCTGACCGGTAAAGAACCTCCCGACACCGAGTGGGAGTCGGAGTGGGTCCGCTGGCGAGATTTCTGGTTGCCTAGCGATCCCGATGCGCTGCGCAGGGCCTTGCACGAAGTGTGGGTGCGCTCGGAAACCGAAAGAGTCGAGATCGCGTGCGGTGGTGGATACGGCCGCACCGGAACAGCGTTGGCCGCTCTTGCCGTCATGGACGGAGTGCCCAGTGACGGAGTGCCCAGTAAGGACGCCACCGCGTACGTTCGCGCACGTTACTCACCTCGCGCCGTCGAAATGCCCTGGCAGCGCCGATTCGTCACACGATTCACGCAATAGCGAACGCCCCCACCTGCGCGAGCGGGTGAGGGCGTTTGCCGAAAATCTATGCCGGCGCGAATCAGCTTCGGCGAAGCAGGGTTTCAGCCTCGCAGCATCTCGGCCACGAGGAACGCGAGCTCCAACGACTGTTGGGTGTTCAATCGGGGGTCGCACGCCGTCTCGTAGCGACCGCCGAGATCGAGGTCGGAGATGTCCTGCGCGCCGCCGAGGCACTCGGTGACGTTCTCACCGGTCAGCTCGACGTGGATGCCACCCGGATGCGTGCCGAGACCGTTGTGGACCTCGAAGAATCCCTGGACCTCGTCGACGATGCGGTCGAAGTGGCGCGTCTTGTACCCGGTGGAGGCTTCGTGGGTGTTGCCGTGCATCGGATCGCACTGCCAGATGACCTGGTGACCGGTGGCTTGGACCTTCTCGATGATCGCCGGCAGCAGGTCGCGGACCTTGCCGTTGCCCATGCGCGAGATCAGAGTCAGACGACCTGGCTTGTTGGTGGGGTCGAGACGCTCGACGTATTCCACCGCCATTTCCGGCGTCGTGCTCGGGCCGATCTTGAGGCCGATCGGGTTGGACACCAACTCGGCGAAGGCGATGTGTGCGCCGTCGAGCTGACGAGTGCGGTCACCGATCCAGAGGAAGTGAGCCGACAGGTCGTAGAGCTTGGGGTGATCGCTGTCGTTGTCGAGACGCAGCATCGCGCGCTCGTAGTCGAGAACCAGGGCCTCGTGGCTGGCAAAGATCTGTGCCTGGTGCAGGCTCGGATCGGTGACGCCACACGCGTTCATGAACTGCAGGCCGCGGTCGATCTCGGCTGCCAGTTGCTCGTAGCGTGCGCCCGCGGGCGACGCTGCGACGAATTCGCGGTTCCAATCGTGCACCTTGTGCAGGTCGGCCATGCCGGCGCCGGTGAGTGCGCGAACCAGGTTCATCGCGGCGCTGGCGTTGGCGTATGCACGCACCAGTCGCGAAGGATCGTGGGCGCGGACTGCCTCGTCGGCGACGAGCGAGTTGATCATGTCGCCGCGGTAGGACTTCAGACCCAACGAGTCGATGTCGGCCGAGCGCGGTTTGGCGTACTGGCCGGCGATGCGAGCGACCTTGACGACCGGCATCGAGGAACCGTAGGTGAGCACGACGGCCATCTGCAGCAACGTGCGGATGTTTCCCTTGATGTGCGGCTCGGTGTTGTCCGCGAAGGTCTCGGCGCAGTCACCGCCCTGGAGCAGAAATGCCTCACCACGCGCGACCTGCGCGAGACGCTCTTGCAGCGCCTCGACTTCGCTGGCCACCGTGATGGGAGGCACGCTCTCGAGCACAGTCCGCATGGCGGCCGCCTGGTCAGCGGGCCACGAGGGCTGCTGAGCAGCGGGCTTCGCGAGCGCCTCGTCGAGCTGCTTACGCAGTCCGGCAGGCAGCGGCGGGAGTTCGGGCAAGCGGTCGATCGGCACGTCGACAGTCCAGTTCACCTCTACAGGATATTCGCTCGCTCGTCGGCGCGTCACACAGGCTCTCGATCGCAGCCCAATCGGAACACTTCCCGCGCACCGAAACCTGGGTCAGCGAAGTGACCGTGCAGCCGAAATGGCGTCGAACTTCACGAGGTTGTGCCTGGCGTCGGCAAGTGCGTCGTGTGCGTCGGCGGGCGCCGACGGGAGGGCAGGACTGCCGTTGTCTTCCCAGAACTGTCGGAGTTCGCGGGTGTACCGCGGCATCGACTGCGGTAGTTCCGTCATGTCGCCCCACAACTGGCACAGCGCGACGTGGTCGTAGGCGGCGACCCACGCCCAGAGCTCCGGAACCACCATCGGCCGCGGAACGAAGAATTTCAGAAGATCGTCGCGGATCTTCTCGCGTGATTTCCACAGCGGCGACGAAGGCTGCGGCAACTTCGGCAGCACGTTCTTGCGCACCCAACTACCTGCACGGGCGGGATCGAACTCCGTCGAAACCGCGTAGTACTCTCGGCCGTCCTCACAGACAACGCCGATGGACACGAGATCGATGGTTCGACCGTCTTCGATGAATTCACAGTCGTAGAAGTAGCGCACGTCCGAAAACTATGCCGCACGCGCAGGCTCTGGAGCCAATGCGCGTGCGGCCGGTGTGGGAAATCTCTAGCTGGCTTGTGCGTCCGGGAGCGAATCCTTGTCGGTCTTCGCGGATTCCTTCGACTCGGCCGAGGCCACGAGATCGACAACCGACTCGCTGCCTTCCGCCGGAACGTCGACGGCAGCTTCGGGTTTCGTGGGCGCCTGGTTCTTGAGGCTCGCCGCGTAGATGTCCACGTACTCCTGGCCGGAGAGTTTCATCAACTTGTACATCACCTCGTCGGTCACAGCGCGCTCGACGAAGCGGTTTCCGCCCATGCCTTCGAAGCGGGAGAAATCGATGGGTTCGCCGACGATCACGGTGACCTTGGCGGGACGCCACATCCGTGAGCCGATCGGATTCATCTTGTCGGTGCCGACCATCGCTACCGGGATCACCTTGACGCCCGATTCAAGTGCGAGGCGCGCCATTCCGGTCTTGCCTTTGTAGAGGCGACCGTCAGGCGAGCGCGTCCCCTCGGGGTAGATACCCAGCAGGCTGCCCGAACCGAGGACCTTGAGACCGGCGTTGAGTGCATCCTGCGCCGCGTCTGCACCGGTTCGGTCGATGGGGACCTGACCGACCGCGGTGAAGAACCACTTCTGGAAAGCGCCCTTCAGACCGGAACCGGTGAAGTACTCACTCTTGGCAAGGAAAGTGATGCGGCGGTTGACGCGAAGCGGAAGGTAGAACGAGTCCAGAACCGCCTGGTGATTGCTGGCCAGAATGGCCGCCCCGTCAGTCGGAATGTTCTCGTGACCCTTGACCGTCGGACGCCCGAGCAGCCAGAGAATCGGCCCCAGCAACACATACTTGAAGAGCCAATACCACACGGCGTCCCTCCCATTCACAGCTGAATTTCGCTGAGTACGACCTTACTGCCGACCGGTAACCCCCGCTACACACGCCCCTGCAGGATCGACCCGATCACAGTCCGGCAGACGTGGTTCCAGCGCCGTCGACCCCACCGAGATCCTGAGGCACTACCGATCGGGCCAAAGCGGCGGCGCCGACCATGCCCGCAGCTTCGCCCAGCTGAGCGGAACGGATGCGGGCCAGTGGGCGGTGCTTCGCCCCGGTCAACAATGTCGCGTATTGCTCGCGGGCGTCGTCGAGAAACAGTGGGGCAGAACTCGCGACGCCGCCGGCGATCACGACCAGATCGGGATCGTAGACGTCACCGACCATGGCCAGACCCACGGCCAGCCAACGGGTGAACTCGGCGATCGTTGCCAGCGCGAGTGGGTCACCGTCCTGCGCGGCGTTGGCGATCCGGCGACCGGTGAGCGAACCAGGATCCACCGCTACCTCACGCGCCAGGACCGTCGACGCGGCCGGGTCGGCGGCAAGCAGTTCGATTGCCGTGTCGACGAGCGCCGTTCCGCTGCAATAGCGCTCCCAACACCCACGTTTGCCACACGCGCACTGACGCCCGCCCGGAACGACCTGGATGTGGCCCAGTTCGGGAGCGACGCCGTGACTCCCCCGGTACAGCTCACCGTTGATCAGCAGCGCTCCACCGATTCCGGTCCCGATCGCCACCATCACGACATTGCGGCCACCTGCGGCCGCGCCGAATCGGTGCTCCGCGAACGCCGCTGCATTGGCGTCGTGTTCGAGAACGACCGGCAAGCCGAGCCGCTTGCTCAAGTCACTTCCGACCGGCGCGTCCACCCATGGCAAGTGCGGAGCGAACCGAACCGAGCTTCGATCGGAGGTGATGAAGCCGGCGACCGCCAACCCCACGGCCGATACCTCGTGCCTGGTGACCAATTCGCGCACGACGCGATCGAGACCGTCTTCGAGTGCCCTGGCCGACTGCGGGGTCGGGGCTTGAATCATCTCGAGCACTTGTCCGTCGACGTCCACGACGGAGGCCCTGATACTCGTCCCGCCGACGTCGATGCCGACCGTCAAGATGTCGTCCATGGTGGAGTCGGAGACCGCTTTCAAGCGGCGCGCGCTCATCGCGACGATTCCCGCGCGAGCGGCGTCCGCTGGAGTGCGCACCCTGAATCGGTGCCTCGTGCGTCGGTGACCATTGTGTCGATTGTGCTCATCTCGGGCCGTTCGCTCTACCCGGGGTACTGAGTCAGTCCTTGACCGTCACGTTGATCGGGACAAATGCCGCCGTGCGAGTTCGCTCCGCACCTGGCGTCGTCGGACCGCCGTCCGGTCCACGATCGGGACCTGACGGCCCCCCGAGAAACTCGTCGAGAATCTCACGAAGCAACGCAAGGAATGCTGCTGCTTGACCCGCGAGGAATGCCAACAGTTCGTGGTGCTCACCGCGAACCAGTGCGGCGAGGGCGCACACCGGGCACCAGCTGCAGCCGGTGAACACCGGCTGCGTGTCCGTGGACGCCGAGTCACTCGCAACGTCTGCCGTCGCTGCTGCGGCCTTCTGCAGCACCGGTTCCAGGCGCGTCAGAACGGTTTCCGCCAGCGCGCGAAACTCCGCGACGAGGCGCTCGTGCTCTTCGCTCATACCGGCCACACCGCGGGATCCGGGCTGAACCGGATGATCAGGTAACTGCCGTCCAACTCCGCCCCGTTCACGACACAACGACGCAGCACCGACGCCAAACGAACTCTGCGTCGTACGCCGTCTGCTCCCACCAGCACATCGTCCTCCACCCGGCCCAACGACAACGACGACGGATCCACGAGCGGAAGGTACATCCGCATCACGTACACCGAATCGACTCCGGTCCCGGACTCCAACGACACCACGATGTTGTCCGCGGTACCGACGGTGCCCGAATCCGTGCCCGTTCCACCCTCGAACGTGGCCGCGATCTCGCCCAGAGCGGCCAACCCTACCGGTTCGGCGCAAGCGCGTTCGACCGTTGTGACGGACATTCCATCGGTTGATCCACGCAGTTCGTCCACGACGAGTGCCTGAGCCGCCCGGATCGACGCGAGCCACTGCGCCGCCGGTGAATCGTCGACACCCTTCCCGGCGGACGAGTTGAACTGCGGGACAAGGTTGTTGACCACAATCCCGTCAACTCGCAACCCGGCCAGAGCCAGCCCGGACAACGTCCGACGAGTCGCCGCGACCGACACGCCGTCGGCCGACGTCACCACACGCACGCCGGTGTTCTCCCGATCCGAGAGGTGAACCGCGATCCGATCCACCGACGCGAGCACGCGTTCGACGACGGACACGAGCAGGAGCAGCCGCATGTCCGTACCTGTCACAGCGACCATCCGCCTGTGCCGCGGCCACAATCGCTCGAGATACTCCGACACCATCGACGGCGAGCCGAGTATCCGCAGCGCTTCGGCGGCGGCCGGACAGTCCACGATCACGAGGTCGTAGTCGCCGCTGTCCGAGAAGTTGACGATCTCGGCGAGCCCGAGGATGTCTTGGATGCCCAGGGATCCCGTCAACTCTTCCGGTTCCAAGCCCTCGAACGACGAACCGTGTTCGTGATCTCCCGCTCCGAAAGTTCCTGCAGCGTCGATCAACCCCGACAATCCTCGGAACTTGTCCTCGAGGAGCGCTGACGTGTCGAGTTGCCGGACGTCGAGACCCTCGGTGAGAGATGTGGTCGTTCGCGGATTCGGCACGCCCAGGACGTCTGCAAGAGAACCTGCCTGATCGATCGACACGAGCAGCACTCTCGCCCCATCGGTCGCAGCCGACACAGCAGTCGCTGCGGCAAGCGTCGTCGTGCCTACTCCGCCTTTACCGACGAACAGTTGAACGCGCGATCGTTGCTCCGGCACTCAGCCCTCGACTCGCTTCTTCAGTTCCTTCAGAGCTGTGTCGGTGATGATCTTCTCGGCCTTGCGCTTGAACAGACCGATCATCGGAATCGTCAGGTCGACCGTCAACTCGTAGGTGACCGACGTGGTGCCGTTCGGGCCGGGCTCGAGTGTGTACGAACCGAATTGGGACTTCTGAATCTCGCCCGAGATCAGCTCCCAACTCACCGCCATACCGTCCGGTGCCCACGAATACTGCAGTTCGTAGGTGTCCTTCACCATCCCCGCGTCGAGGACGAAACGTACTCGGTCCGCGCGGCCGCCCTGTCCCGGCGCCGTCACCTCGACGGACTTCGCCGCGGCCACCCAGTCGGGGTACCGCTCGAAATCGGCGATGACGTCCATCACGGCGTCGGCAGGAGCGTCGATGCTGATCAACCCCTTGGTCTTCTCGGCCATACGACTGCGCTACCTTCCTTCGTCAAAAGTCCAGAACCTGCACAACGTGCAGTGCTTCGATTATCAGTCCGGTGCTACTCCGGCGGCACGTCCCGCTTCGAGTTCGCGCTTGAGCTGGAACGACATGACCTTGCCATCGACCCGACGCTTGCGGTTCATCCCGGCGAGGTCGAGGGTCGCCAGATCGGACGGCGATACGCCGACCGGCTCACAGTGCAGGAAGTAGTGCGCGATCGTCCCGTCCATGACCGGTTCGAGCCACACCTCCATGGTGCCGACCAGCTGACCGGACACTCCCCAACGGAATCCTGCGGGACCGCGATCTTCCCGGACTTCGAGCTCGAGATCACTGAACCAGCGACGCCACTGCGCGCGCGAGGACAACAGTTCGGCGACCCGCTCGGGCGGGGCGGCGATGAAAGTCTGGTCTGCGACCTGAATGCTGCTCACCGAAGTAGCTTCACATATCGCGTCCGCGAAGCGTCGAGGGGTGTCGCAACACTACATACCGGACAGACTGTAAGCCTGGCCACAACTGCGTCGGACATGCGACTACAGTAGGAGACGAAAACCCTACTCGTCAGTATTTCGCAGTGTCGGAGGTATTTCGTGCCTGAGTTCAGCGCACCCCAGACGTTCACCATTCCCGAGGATGCCTCCGCGGTCGACTCGGTCTTCGCCTTCGCGAAGACGAAGCCGGCGGCGGTTGTCTACAAGCGCAAAGTCGGAAATGCATGGGTCGATGTCACTGCAGGCGATTTCGCCGCTCAGGTGACTGCCGTCGCCAAGGGCCTCATCGCGATCGGAGTCGAGCAGGGCGACCGCGTCGGCCTCATGTCGGCGACGCGTTTCGAATGGCCGCTCGTCGACTACGCCATCTGGGCAGCCGGTGGCGTGACGGTTCCGATCTACGAAACCTCCGCAGCCGAGCAGGTTCGTTGGATTCTCGAGGACTCCGAAGCAATCGACCTCATCGTCGAGAACGACACTCACGCCGCGACCGTGAAGGACGTCGCTGCAGCCGCCCCCGCGCTGCGCACGGTCTACCAGATCGATGCCGCGGCGGGCGGTAAGGGTGTCGTCGAGGAATTGACCGCACTGGGCGCCGACATCTCCGACGAGGACGTCCACGCCCGCGTCGCGGCACTGAAGGCATCCGATCCCGCGACCCTGATCTACACGTCGGGCACCACGGGCCGACCCAAGGGCTGCCAGCTGACGCACTCCAACCTGATTGCCGAGTCGAAGGGCATCCTCGACTCCAACCTCGGCACGCTGCTCAAGACTCCTGGCGTCCGCACGCTGATGTTCTTGCCGCTCGCGCACGTTCTCGCTCGCGCAGTCAGCATCGCGTCGTTCGACGCCGGTGCAGCGCTGGGGCACACGAGTGACATCCCGAACCTCGTTCCGACGTTCGGCGAGTTCAAGCCCGACTTCATCCTCTCGGTGCCGCGCGTGTTCGAGAAGGTCTACAACAGCGCACGCGCCAAGGCGCACGGCGACGGCAAGGGAAAGATCTTCGACGCGGCCGCAGACACCGCCGTCGCGTGGAGCGAGGCGCAGGACAAGGGCGGCGCCGGCATCGTTCTCAAGGCCAAGCACGCTCTCTTCGACAAGCTCGTGTACTCGAAGCTGCGCGCAGCGCTCGGCGGGCAGTGCCAGCTGGCCATTTCCGGTGGTGCACCTCTGGGCGCTCGACTCGGCCACTTCTTCCGCGGTATCGGCGTCACGATCTACGAGGGCTACGGACTGACCGAAACCACCGCGGCCTTCGCCGTCAACACCATCGGCGCACAGAAGGTCGGTTCTGTCGGAAAGCCGTTGGCCGGCAACTCCGTTCGTATCGCAGAAGACGGCGAAATCCTCCTCTCGGGACCGGTGGTCTTCACCGGCTACTGGCGCAACGAGAAGGCCACCGCCGAGTCGATCGAGAACGGCTGGTTCCACACCGGCGACCTCGGCACCGTCGACAAGGACGGCTACATCACCATCACCGGCCGCAAGAAGGAAATCATCGTCACGGCAGGCGGCAAGAACGTCTCCCCCGCTCAGCTCGAAGATTCCCTTCGCGCGCACCCGCTGATCAGCCAGGCCATCGTGGTCGGCGACCAGAAGCCTTTCATCGGCGCCCTCATCACCATCGACGCCGAAGCTCTTCCCGCCTGGAACGAGCGCAACAACAAGGCCGCAGGAACCACAGCGGCCGACCTGGTTTCGGACGGCGAACTGGTCGGCGAAATCCAGGACGCCATCGACGAGGCCAACAAGCTCGTCTCACACGCCGAGGCGATCAAGAAGTTCCGCATTCTTCCGGTCGACTTCTCCGAGGACACAGGCGAACTCACGCCCACGATGAAGCTCAAGCGCAACGTCGTGCACGAGAGCTTTGCCGCCGACATCGAAAAGATCTACGCCAAGTAGTCTTTCGCCGATCAGTCCTCTGCCGACACGAACGTGCCGACACGAACGGCCCGCACCGAATTCGGTGCGGGCCGTTCGCGTTCGAGTCCCGGCTGCTCAGCCGAGGAGATTACGCAGTTTCGAAGCGAGCGTGTCCCACTTCCAGTCTTCGGCAACCCATGCCCGGCCGGCTGCTCCCATCGCGGCCGCGCGATCACGATCGGACAGCACCTCGATCACGGATTCGGCGACGTCGCGAACCGAGGTGCCGTCGACCACGAGCCCGGTCTTGTTCTGCTGCACCGTTTCCGGAGCGCCACCACTGCGCCCGGCGATGACCGGCACACCGGTAGCCGAGGCCTCGAGGTAGACGATTCCCAGTCCTTCGACGTCCAATCCGGCGCCTCGGGTACGGCACGGCATGGCGAACACGTCGGCGATCGTGTGGTGCGCCGCCAACTCTGCGGCGGGCACCGTGCCCGTGAAGACGACGTGATCGTCCATCCCGGTCTTACGCGCCAATTGGCGGAGATAGTCCTCGTACGGCCCACCTCCGACGATCACCAGTACCGCCCCGTCAATGCTCTTGCGTACGGTCGGCAGCGCCTTGATGAGCATGTCCTGCCCCTTGCGTGGCACGAGCCGCGACAGGCACAGGATCGTGGGCCGCTCGCCCAGCCCGTATCGCTTACGCAGTTCCGCGCGGGCGACCGAGTCCGGGTGGAACACTGACGTGTCCACTCCGGAAGGAAGGTGCTCGAGCGCCGCTTGCGGGCCGAAGGCCGCCGAGAACCGCCCACGGGTGTATTTGCTGACGAACGTCACCGCATCGGTGTGGTCACCGATCACACGCAACGACTGCCGCGCACCGGGAATCATCGACCATCCGACCTCGTGGCCGTGAGTACTCGCGATCACTCGGCTCGCTCCGGCGCGTCGAACAACCGGTGCCAACAACGCCAACGGCGCTGCCGCACCGAACCAGACCGACTCGCAGTCGTGCTTCTTGACCAACTTCGCGGCTCGACGAGCAACAAAAGGCGACGGCAGCATCAGCGTCGTCGGGTGCCGAACGACCTCGAAAGGCTGTGCCGCATCGAACTTCTTGTGTGAGTCGCCCCGCCACCGCGGTGCGTACACCACCAACTTGTCCGGCGGCAGATGCCCGGCGAACGTGTGGAGATAGGACTGGATACCTCCGGGGCGAGGAGGAAAATCGTTGGTCACCAAGAGGGTCCGGCGCATCCGTCCACCGTAGGGCACTCGGTGCTTCAAACGTGCGAAGGGCACCTCGCCGCTGCAATCGACCCAGCCGCGAACCGCTCAGCCCAGATGGCTGTTGGTCCAGTCGACCCATCCGGCTCGCAGTTCCTCGGTTCCGACGCCAACGACCGCTCGGATCCGCGAATCGAGGTCTTCGGCCGTCATCTTTCCGGAGGCGAGAGCGCGAAAGAGGTCGGTCAGCTTTGCTTCTCCGAATCGATCGGCGATATACGCGTTGATCGACCACGCCGATTCGTACGCCAGTGAACTCACGACCGGTACACCGCTGAACTGCGTGTCGTCCGGAAACTCGGTCGGAGTATCGCCGGAGCGTACCGCTGCTGCCAGAGTCGGCGCGATCTCACCCCAGGCCCGCGAGGATCCACGGTTTCCCGCGTATTCGGCAAACCCTTCCAATACCCACATCGGCGACCCGTCACGGGTTTTCGATCGGGCGGCTATGTGCATCAGTTCGTGGCGCAACACCGTTCGCCTGGTGATGTCGGTCAACCTCGAAGCCGCGGCAGGCGAGAAGACCACCCGCTGGCCGCTCACGTCGGAAGACCCGTCCGCCGTCGCATCCGCGACCGACACTGCGGCAATCGAAGCGCCGTCGTGATGGGAGCCGACCAGTGCGGTGAATTCCTCAGCGGACCCCGCCACCATGAGCACCGCGCGCTCGGACCACCACGGCCCCCACAACTGCGTCGTGTTCTCGATGGCTGAGTCCACATCGGCAGCCAAAGCGTCGACGAACGCCTGCTGACCCGGGTGGCCGATCACCAGCGCGTTACCCGCAGAATTCTCGGCGACGGCAAGCGGGCCGAAGTCCCAGGGGCCGTTCCAGGATTCGCCCGCCGTTCGGGCGCCGTCCAGTCCGACGATCGACCCGTCCGCAAGAACCGACCACTGATCGCCGCGTTTCGCGAGCGTCATGGACACTGCCTTGCGCGTGGGCAATGCGTCGACGCCGTCGAGGGCGTACCGCAACAGAACTTGCGCATTCCATACTTCGACGTCTCCGCCCGGCGCACCGGTTCGCGGCGCCGGAGTCAGGCCACCGCTGGGAATCTCGTATCCCCAATCGGAGAATTCGAGCGCTCCCGCTGCAGTGGCTCGTCGAACTTCCGCCTCGAGCACACCGGGTGCGGCAGAACTGTCGACGAACTTCGCCAGCCCCGACGGATCGTCGGACATCTGAGCCGCGGCCCATGCATCGAGAAAGCTCTGGACTTGAGCGCTGCGTTCCGCGTCCTGTTCGGCGGCGGCGTTTTCGTCGGAATCGGACCTGTTCGTCAGGAAGATCGTCAGGCCCAGAACGAGCACCACGGCTACACCGAGCGCCACGAGGGCCGGATACTCCCAACGGCGTGGTCGATCTGCGCCGACGTCGGGCGTCGTCATCGGTTCAGTCGGCACGGTGCCGAGTGTAGGAGAACTCGACTCGACGCTTCACGGCGGCTGGCCACACGCCGCTCGGGCGCAGCAAGCCGTCAGTAACGACGCGCAGTGGAGAACTCCATGCCTGCCATCGACTGGACCTTCACCGGTACGCCGAACGTCGACGCATGCAGAATGTTTCCGTCGCCGGCGTAGATGCCGACATGCGAGTTGTCGCTGTAGAACGTCACGACGTCGCCGGGCTGTAGTTGGTCCCTCGACACCGGTACACCGCCCTGCGCCTGCGCTTGGCTCGATCGCGGCAGAGTCTTTCCGATCTGCTTGTAGGCCCATACCACCAGACCTGAGCAGTCGAACTCGTTCGGGCCGGTCGCGCCCCAGACGTACGGGTCACCGATCCGCGTGAGGCCTGCCTGCAGAGCAGCAGCACCCGAGCCAGGGGTCAAGTTAGCCAGAATTTTGCTGAGATCGACGTCCGGCGGGAAAGGCGTACCGCTCAGTTGGTTACGTTCGTCGTCGGTGAGATTCTGGAAGGCTTTGGTCACGTCGGCGATCTGCGTCTGCAGTTCACTCTGCTTGCGCTGCAAATCGTCACTGAGCGCGCGGGCTTGATCGGCGGCGGTTCGCGCTTCTTCGGCCGATCGCTTCGATGCTTCCGAGGCGGCACGCGCATCGGCAGTGGCTTGGTTGAACTGAGAGACCTGTACTGCCGCGTCGTTGGAAATCACGTCGAGCGCAGACATCTGGTCGAGCAACTGCTGCGGCGAGTCGCTCACCATCAACGCAAAGAGGCGATTGGTTCGCGCACCCTGGTAATTCGCTGTGGCAATACGGTTTACCGCCGGAGCGAACTCGGCGACGCGCGCCGAAGCCGCGTCGAGAAGACCCTGATCGGCTGCCGATCGCACGTCCGCATCATTCGCGACTGCCAGCTTCGCGTCGAGGTCGATCTGCGCGTTGTGCAGCGCTTCGTTGGTCTGCTCGGAAACCCGGGAGAGTTCACCGAGCTTGTCGAGCGCCTCGGTGGGGTTGGTGATGACGGGGTCGGCACCGGCCTGCATCGAAGGCCCTGCAACGAGTCCGAACGCCAGCACTCCCACTGTCAATGCGACCCGTACTCGACTGTTGTTTTTCGATGAAACCACGGAATGCAACTCTCCGTCTCGGTGAAGCGACGTCGACCGGGACCGGTCGACGATCTGTTAGCTGGCTGTCAACTATCCACAGTACCTGTCTCGGCCGCGCAATGTCTCGATAAGGTTACGGAACGGCATACGTTTGTGTCTACTCGCCGGTAGGCGTGTCGGGGTGAAGTACCGGGCGAATTGTCGCGAAACGAAAATGTGGGCCCCGAATCGAAGATTCGAGGCCCACATTCGAAGATCCGGAGCTCCCCCGAGCTCCGCCGCATCACAGCGGCGGATCGTTCCGACTGCCTACCGGAGACAGCCGTCGAGCGTGTTCAGAAATCAGTAACGGCGAGCGCCGTCGTACGGCATCGAGGACACCGGAGCGAGCTTCACGGGCTGACCAGCGGTCGACGCGTGGATGACATTGCCGTTACCGGCGTAGATGCCCGAATGCGATCCGCCGTAGAAGGAGATCACGTCGCCGACCTGAAGATCGGACTGTGCGACGGCAACGCCGGCTGCAGCCTGGTCGTAGCTCGTGCGAGGCAGGTTGAGACCGGCCTGCTTGTATGCCCACTGAACGAGACCGGAGCAGTCGAATGCGTCCGGGCCGGCTGCGCCGTACACGTACGGGGAGCCCAGCTTGCTCTCTGCGGCGCGAACTGCCTGCTCACCAACACTGGAGATGGGAGCGGCCGGTGCAGCCGGTGCGATGTCGGTGATGCCCGGAATGACCGGCAACTGAGGAATAGAAACGCCCGGAACCTCGAACGTGCCGACGCCGGGGATGGTGATGGGGTCTGCCGAGGCAGGTGCAGCGGTTGCAGCGAATGCTCCGACTGCGAGCGCGCCGGCTACTGCCAACTGCGCTGAACGCTTGAAACTCTGTGACGCCACTTAAGGGGTGCTCCATTTCTTCCATTCATCCGCCGACCGAGTTAGCTGACGGGTTCGGGCTGGGAAGATCAGCCCTACCCGCGTGGTCTGCAGCGATCCTGCGTGCTGCACCCCAGGCGGGATTCACCCCAGTGGAAACTTGGGTTCCCGGTTCGGGTTCCTCGCGGAGATCCCGATTAGGCGGTTCCTGACGATGCCGGTCCTGTTTGGTCCGGCAAGACTTCGTTAGGTCTCAGGAAGGTTACGAAATGATCGCGACGATGTCGACCGCTTCGTGACAATCGCGCCCGATTCGCCGGAAATCGTGGTGCCGCGCCCGCGATACGCCCGGCGGGTCACGGGGAGATAACAACAGGTCGGTTCGGCGACCCACTCCTGGACGTCAAACCCGCGCCCGCTACCCACTGCCAAGGCTCACCAAACCCGACAATCCGATCTTCCATGCAGTTCAACGATGATTACTTGAAACTAGAACCTGTTCCGATCACGGACGCGGTTTCAGCCGTCGACAGACGCACCGAAGACCCCTCGACTCGCCCTACTCACAAGTAGGCGCGCGTCCACATTCGCGAGTTCCCACCGCAAGTGTGATCCTCGTCTCTCCTACTTTTGTCGGGCGTTCATCCACCGATTTCGCAACGGAAGTCCGTGCGGGTCGGATTCCGTGTCTGCACTCTCGAATTCGTGTCGGGGGGTACTTCTACTGTCTGCGGTGTGAGTCCCGCCTCGGCCCGAGAATTTCCGTCTCCGCCCCCGTTCTCCGACGGGGAGAAGTTCGACGTCGGGCGGCAACTGAGCTTCGACGAACTGGACACACCGCTGAGCGAGACAACATTTGTCGTCGTCGACCTCGAGACCACAGGGGGCAGCGCCGACCAGGACTCCATCACCGAGATCGGCGCCGTCAAGATCCGCGGCGGCGAGGTACTGGGCGAAATGGCAACACTCGTCGACCCCGGCCGGTCGATTCCGCCCTACATAGTCGAACTGACCGGAATCACCACGGCCATGCTGATCGGCGCACCTCCCATCGAACGTGTCCTGCCTGCATTTCTCGAGTTCGCCGAGGGCGCGGTGCTGGTGGCACACAACGCGCCGTTCGACATCGGTTTCCTCAAAGCAGCGGCGTCACGCAGCGCGCGCCCGTGGCCTGCGTTCCGCGTCCTGTGCACCGTCAAACTCGCCCGGCGCGTACTCACACGCGACGAAGCACCTTCGGTGAAGCTCTCCGCACTCGCCCATCTCTTCCAAGTGACCACCCAGCCGACGCACCGGGCTCTCGACGACGCGCGTGCGACCGTCGACGTCCTCCACGGACTGATCGACAGGGTCGGAAACCAGGGTGTCCACAGTTACAGCGAACTAGTCGACTACCTGCCCAACATTTCCTCGCATCAACGGGCTAAACGGTCCTTCGCCGCAAACCTGCCGCGAAGCCCCGGTGTCTACCTTTTCCGCGGTCCTTCCGACGAAGCCCTCTACATAGGAACTGCTACCGACCTTCGACGCCGCGTCCGCAACTACTTCACCGGTTCGGAGACCCGCGGCCGGATGAAGGAAATGGTCGCGCTGGCCACCCGCGTGGACCATGTCGAGTGCGCGCACGCTCTCGAAGCCGGGGTGCGTGAACTACGACTGCTGAGCGCGCATGCGCCGCCGTACAACCGTCGCTCCAAGTTTCCCAAGCGAGGATGGTGGATCACCCTCACCGACGAGGCGTTTCCGAGACTGTCCGTGGTTCGCACGCCCACGGCCGATTCGATCGGCCCGTTCACCTCTCGCGCCGACGCAGTCGACGTCGCCGACACCGTCGCAGAGTTCAGTCGTCTGCGCACGTGTACCAAGCGTCTCGGACGCGGCGCCGTTCACGGCCCTGACTGCCCCGCTCGCGAACTGGGGGCGTGTCCAGCCTCCTGGACCCCGGAAATCAACGCAGAGGACTACGCGGCCGCCCCTGAGGCCGTGCGTGGATTCTTCCGAGGAACCAACGACACTCCCCTCCAACAGATGCAGGCCCGGATCGACGAGCTGTCCGCACACGCGTTGTTCGAGAATGCTGCGCGTCTGCGTGACCGAACGGTCGCAGTCGCCACCGCAGTGCGGCGCACTCAGCGACTCGCTGCAGTCGCGGCGATCGAACAACTCGTTCTCGCCGGCCCCACCGGAGACGGCGGCTGGGAGCTGTCGGTGATCCGGTCCGGGCGTCTCGCGTCCGCCGGGCTCGCCAGACGTGGGACTCACCCCATGCCCGTCGTCGACGCCATCACCGCGGCGGCCGAAACCGTCCTACCGGACGACGCCCCGTTCCGCGGCGCGTCACCCGAAGAACTGGGACTGATCGCACGGTGGCTCTCGTCGGACGGTGTCCGAATCGTGTCGGCGACATCCGGATACGTCGAACCTGTGAGCGGCGCCGGCAAGTGGGAAGCCTGGTGCCGACTCGCCCGAGCCGGAACCGAATCCGAACATCGATGACGTAACGGCGGGGCGGCACCCCTAAGCTCGATCGAAACCACCGGGTCATCACAACCCGCAGGGAAATCGAGGAGAGAAATGATCAACGCCATCGTCATGATTCACGCCGAGTCTGCTCGGATCCCGGAAACCGCGCAGGCCGTCGCCGACCTGTCCGGAGTGACCGAGGTCTACTCGTGCGCAGGTGACGTCGATTTGATCGCCATCGTGAAAGTGCGTGACCACGCCCAGATCGCCGACGTGGTCACCGGAGGAATCAACAAGGTGCCCGGCGTTCTCCGAACCGCCACACACATTGCGTTCCAGTCATTCTCCAGCGCAGACGTCGAGGCCGGTTTCTCGCTGGGTGAATAGCCCCTCGATCAGGCTTGGTCGGCCAGCTCGGCGGTGAGCGCCGCCCACTTGTGAAGCAGTTCAGCGCCCGCGCCGCTGTCGATCGCGGCAGCGGCTGCAGTCATCCCGGCAGAGATCGCACTCTCGAGATCGTCGCCGACACCGTTGAATGCCGCGATGGCTGCTCCCGCGTTCAGCAGGACCGCGTCCCGGACCGGCGCCTTCTGCCCGGAAAGCAGCGTTCTGGCGACGGTGGCGTTGATTTCGGCGTCGCCTCCACGCAACTCTTCGAGAGGAACGCGGTCGATTCCGAGGTCACGCGGATCCAGCGTGACAGTTCGCACACTTCCACCGCCGACGATGTGAACCGTCGACGTCGTCGATGTGGTCAGTTCGTCCAGTCCGTCGTCTCCCCGTACCACCAACGCCGAATTGCCGCGCTGCGCAAGGACTCCCGCGACGACCGAGATCAGTTTCGGAAATGCGCACCCGATCAGCCCGGCACGCGGACGAGCCGGATTGGTCAGTGGACCGAGCACGTTGAATGCCGTCGGAATGCCGATTTCCTTGCGAGGCGCCGCCGCAAAGCGCAGTGCGGGATGGAAGACCGGCGCGAAACAAAAGCCGATGCCGACCTCTTCGACGCACCTCGCAACCTGCTCCGGCCCGAGGTTGATGCGAACGCCGAGCGCCTCGAGCACGTCGGCGCCACCGCTCTTGGACGAAGCAGCGCGGTTGCCGTGCTTGACAACTCGCACACCGGACGCGGCAACCACGATCGAGGCCATCGTCGAGATGTTCACCGTGTTGGAGCGGTCACCACCCGTGCCGACGATGTCGACGACGTCGGAATCGACCGGCACGCGCCTGGAGTGTTCGAGCATCGCGGCGGCGAGCCCTTCCAACTCCGCGGGGGTTTCGCCCTTCATCTTCAGACCGACCCCGAAAGCAGCGATCTGAGCGGAGGTGGCGTTGTCCGACATGATCTCGCCCATCGCCCAGCGACTGTCGGCTTCCGACAAGTCACTGCCGTCCGTGAGCAAACCGAGAATCAACGGCCAGGACCGCACCACTGCACTCGAATCGACGTTCACGGCGTTGGATGCGTCGGTGCCGGCCATAGTGCCTTGGTCCCCTGTCGTTCAAGTGGGCTGGATTTCGAGCTGTCGTTTCGCGCTGCCATTTTGTGCTGCCGATGACCCTCGCAGCCTAGTCAGTGAGGTAAGGAGGAAACCGAATAGGGCCGCTCAGGACTTTCTGCGACCGCGTTTGGGCGGCGCCTCCGCAAGTATCGGGGGCTGGAGCGCGTCCCACCCGGCGACCGAACCACCGAGTCGCTGCGCCAGACCAGCCATTCGTGACCGCTCCTGGGAGCAATGCAGGGCGTCAAGCACCTGGACACGCTCGAAGACGACGCGAACCGAATTCTCGACCACCGGAGTCACGTCCTCGGGCCGACTCGAGCCTCGCACATATCCGTCCTGGGCGACGATGCTCTCGGCATCGGCTACCGAGCCCTCCGGGAGGTCGAGATGATGCCGCAGAACCACTTCGGACTCCGCCCTGAACTCCGGCTCGGTGGAGGCGGCACGTTCGAGAGCCGTCGAGCTCGCCTCGGCGTCGTCGAAGCCTTCGGCAACGACGACCAGATCCGACCGCCCTGCATCGAGCGGTGTCGGAATCTTCGTGCCGAAAATTCTCAGGAACCACGGTCTACTCTTGTGTGTAGCTGCCATCGCGCCAGCATATTCCGACCACGCCACCAGCGCGTTCGCCGCCCGATCCCGCGAACTCGAGCCGAGCGACGCGCCGATGGTGGACCCGAGTGGTCGTCTCTTACGACGAAGCGTCATACTTCTGTCTGTGACGAGCGCAGTAGGGACTTCAGGATCGGCAATCACCCAACGCGTGCACTCGCTGAACCGGCCGAATATGGTCAGCGTTGGCACCATCGTGTGGTTGTCAAGTGAGCTCATGTTCTTCGCAGGGCTCTTTGCCATGTACTTCGTGGCACGAGCTCAGGCGAACGGAAATTGGCCGCCGGAGCCAACCGAATTGAACCTGTATCTGGCCGTGCCGGTGACCTTGGTGCTTATCGCATCTTCGTTCACCTGCCAGATGGGTGTCTTCGCGGCTGAGCGTGGCGACGTCTTCGGACTTCGTCGCTGGTACACCATCACCTTGGTCATGGGGGCGTTCTTCGTCGCCGGCCAGGGTTACGAGTACTACCACCTCGTGCACGAGGGCACCACGATTTCGAGCAGCGTGTACGGCTCGGTGTTCTACATGACCACCGGCTTCCACGGTCTGCACGTCATCGGCGGTCTCATCGCCTTCGTCTTCTTGATCGCACGTACCCGGGTCAGCAAGTTCACGCCCGCCCAGGCCACCGCCGCGATCGTTGTTTCGTACTACTGGCACTTTGTCGACATCGTGTGGATCGCGCTGTTTGCCACGATTTATTTCATCCGTTAATCAGCTGTACGCCCCAGGCAGCCCCTGACGTCCAGTTCCGTCCCGACATACCAAAGGGATACAGATGAGTTCATCCCCCCCTCCCGCATCCGATAACTCAGCGAATGCCGCGAAGTCGCGTCGCCAGCGGAAAATCCGCCGGCGCGTCACTGGCGCGCTCGTATTGATGATGGGATTGATCAGCGCAGGTTTCCTCGCTTCGGCGTTGACACCAGCTCCGCAGGTTGCGACCGCCAGTGACGATTCAGCAGCCCTGATTCGTGAAGGCAAGCAGCTGTACGACACGTCATGCATCACGTGCCACGGCGCGAACTTGCAGGGCGTGCAGGACCGCGGTCCCAGCCTCATCGGCGTCGGCGAAGCAGCCGTGTACTTCCAGGTCTCCTCTGGTCGTATGCCGGCAGCTCGCAACGAGGCCCAGGCTGCACGCAAGGACCCCAAGTTCGATGCTGCGCAGACCGACGCCCTCGGCGCTTTCATCCAGGCCAACGGCGGCGGCCCGACGCTCATCCGCGACGAGAACGGCGAAATCGCCCAGTCCTCGCTGCGCGGTGGCGACGTCGGACGCGGCAGTGAGCTCTTCCGGCTCAACTGCGCGTCGTGCCACAACTTCACCGGCCGCGGTGGCGCACTGTCCTCGGGCAAGTACGCCCCGGTCCTGGATCCGGCCAGCGAGCAGCAGATCTACGCTGCCATGGTTACCGGTCCCCAGAACATGCCGAAGTTCTCGGATCGTCAGCTGACGATCGAGGAGAAGAAGGACATCATCGCCTACGTCAAGTCGTCGGGCGAGTCGAAGGACCCCGGTGGGTACGGGCTCGGTGGCCTCGGTCCGGCCTCTGAGGGTCTCGCCATGTGGGCCGTCGGAATCATCGCTGTCGTCGGTGCAGCATTGTGGATCGGAGCAAGGTCATGAGCGACGCTGGCCAGCATGGCGGCGATACGCCTAAGAAGTACACAGATGAAGAGCTCGACGCGATGTCACGCGACGACCTGGTCAAGCTGGGTACCAATCTCGATGGCGTCGATGTCGTCTACCGCCGTGATCGTTGGTCGGTAAAGGGCACCAGGGCGGAAAAGCGCGCCGAGCGCAACGTCGCCTTCTGGTTCGGCCTCGCCGGCGTTTCGGCGATCGCGTTCATCGCGATCTACCTGTTCTGGCCCTGGGAGTACGCGGGCGCCGGTGACGAGAACTACGGCAAGTACAGCCTGTACACCCCGCTGATCGGCTTGACCATGGGTCTGGCGATCCTCGGCGTCGGCATCGGTGCCGTTCAGTTCACCAAGAAGTTCATCCCCGAAGAGGTCTCGATCCAGGACCGCCACGACGGTGGTTCCACCGAGGTCGATCGTCGCACGATCGTCGCCGAGCTCGGCGACACCCTCGAGACGTCCACCCTCCCCCGCCGCAAGGCCATCAAGCGCAGCTTGATGTTCGGCGGCGGCGCACTCGGCGTCATGATGGTCATGCCCCTCGGCGGACTCATCAAGAACCCGTGGGCCAAGGGCGACGACTCACCTCTGTGGGTGTCCGGCTGGACCCCGAACTACCCGGGCGAGACCATCTACCTGCGTCGTGACACCGGCCGTCCCGAGGACATCGTCCTCGTTCGCCCGGAAGATCTCGATGCCGGTTCGATGGAAACGGTCTTCCCGTTCCGCGAGTCCGACCGTGGCGACGAGCACGCTCTGCTCGCAGCACTGCGCGGCATTCGTAACTCGGTGATGCTCATCCGCCTCCGCACGGAAGACACCGCGCGTGTCACCAAGCGTAAGGGCCAGGAAAGCTTCAACTACGGCGATTACTTCGCCTACTCGAAGATCTGCACCCACCTGGGTTGCCCCACCTCGCTCTACGAACAGCAGAGCAACCGTATTCTGTGCCCCTGCCACCAGTCGCAGTTCGACGCACTGACCTACGGCAAGCCGATCTTCGGTCCCGCTGCTCGCGCACTTCCGCAGTTGCCTATTACAGTGAACGAAGAGGGCTTCCTGGTCGCCGACGGTGACTTCATCGAAGCACTCGGCCCGGCATTTTGGGAGCGTCGACCGTGACCACAACAACAACCAAACCGTCCAAGATCAGCGCGGCAGCGGCTGGACAAGCGGAGGCTATGGACTCCCGCTACCACCTCGCCGCAGGCATGCGCCGGCAGATCAACAAGGTCTTCCCGACGCACTGGTCCTTCATGCTCGGCGAGATCGCGCTCTACAGCTTCGTGATCCTGCTGATCTCCGGTGTGTTCCTGACGCTGTTCTTCGATCCGTCGATGGCACACGTCGTCTACCAGGGCGCATACCAGCCGCTTCGCGGTGTCACGATGTCTCGCGCCTACGAGACGACCCTGAACATCTCCTTCGAGGTGCGCGGCGGTCTCTTCGTTCGCCAGATTCACCACTGGGCTGCACTGATGTTCGCGGCGTCGATCATCGTTCACCTCGCTCGCATCTTCTTCACCGGCGCCTTCCGTCGCCCGCGTGAAGCGAACTGGGTCATCGGCTGCCTGCTGCTCATCCTGGCGATGTTCGAAGGCTTCTTCGGTTACACCATCCCCGACGACCTGCTCTCGGGCACCGGCCTCCGCGCCGCCTTCGGTGGTATCACGATGAGTATCCCGATCGTCGGTACCTGGATGCACTGGCTGATCTTCGACGGCGACTTCCCCGGTGACCTCATCATCCCGCGTCTCTATGTCGCTCACGTGCTGCTGTTCCCGGGCATCATCCTGGCTCTGATCGCCGGCCACCTCGCGCTGGTCTGGTACCAGAAGCACACGCAGTTCCCCGGCCCCGGCCGTACGGAACAGAACGTCGTCGGCGTCCGCATCCTCCCGGTCTTCGCGATGAAGGGTGGCGCGTTCTTCGCCATGACCTTCGGCGTGCTCGCACTGCTCGGTGGTCTGTTCCAGATCAACCCCGTGTGGAACATCGGTCCGTACAACCCGTCACAGGTCTCGGCAGGTTCCCAGCCCGATATCTACATGATGTGGACGGACGGCCTTGCTCGACTGTGGCCGGCGTGGGAGATCTACCTGTTCAACCGGTACACGATCCCTGCAGTGTTCGCCGTCGCCTTGATCATGGGCCTCGTCTTCGCACTGTTGATCGCGTACCCGTGGATCGAGAAGCGTCTCACCGGAGACGACGCTCACCACAACATCCTGCAGCGCCCGCGCGACGTGCCGGTCCGTACCGCTATCGGTGCGATGTCCATCGCGTTCTACCTGGTGCTCACGATCTCCTGCATCAACGACATCATCGCGTACCACCTGCACATCTCGCTGAACGCAATGACGTGGATCGGCCGTATCGGCATGGTCATCCTTCCGCCCATCGCGTACTTCGTGACGTACCGGTTCTGCATCGGCCTGCAGCGCAGTGACCGTGCAGTCCTCGAACACGGCATCGAGACCGGCATCATCAAGCGGATGCCGAACGGCCAGTACATCGAGATCCACCAGCCGCTCGGCCCCGTCGACGAGCACGGACACCCGATCCCGCTCGAGTACCAGGGTGCTGCTGTCCCGAAGAAGATGAACAAGCTCGGCCTCGCCGGCAAGCCCGGTAGCGGTAGCCTGATCACCGCTGACCCAGTCGAGGAGAGCGAGGCTCTCGAAGCCGCTCATCACGAAGCTGAGCACGAGCAGCTTCAGATCCTTCTGGACTACCAGAACCGAACCAACGGCAAGTCCGATGGTTCCAGTGGAGAACTCCACTAAGAACGTCAGTTGACCAGTGAGGCCCCGAACCGGATTCCGGTTCGGGGCCTCACTCGTTCTCTGAGCGATTCAGTATGGACAACCTCCAAGTGGGCACCACTCCCCCGGTTCGTCGTCTGAGCGCCGACAACAGCAGGCACTACGCTTTGCTAGACCTCGAGCACAGTCGAATAGTGCTCCACCGTCGGGAACGGCTCGTAGAAGTGATGGAGAAGTTCTCGCCACTTCTCGTATCCTGGCGACTTACGGAACCCGATGGTGTGTGACTCCACGTCTTCCCACTCGACCAGCAGGAGATATCGCTCCGGTGATTCCAGGCAGTGCGAGAGCCGCAGCCTGATGAATCCGGGAACCTCGGAGATGATGGTTCGGGCCACGTCGAATGCGGCCTCGAATTGCGCTGACTGCGACGGATCGACCTGCAGGACGGCATGTTCGAGAATCATCTACCGAGTGTTGCACGTTCTCGGGAGTCCCCTCGAGGCGTTGTCGCCTGGTGAGATACTCGGACCATGACATCTCATGCACGCGGCACCTTCGAGATCGATCTTCGCCCCGCCGATCCTGAGCTCTCCGGACGCGTCGGACGCTTCGAGTTCGACAAGACGTTCATCGGCGGCGTCGAAGGCACGTCGTCCGGACTGATGCTGTCCGCGGGCGATCCGACAGCCGGTGCAGCGGGCTATGTCGCTTTGGAGTTTGTCACGGGGCAGGTCGACGAAGCTGTGGGATCGTTCGCCCTGCAGCAGTTCGGTCAGATGATCGACGGAACGCAGAAGCTTCTGTACGAGATCGTGCCGGGGTCCGGAACCGGCGAGTTGAAGGGCATCTCAGGCACTCTCGAGCTCGAGGTCGTCGCCGGTCTGCACCGCTACGACCTCGAATACTCGCTCCACGATTGACAGAGAGCGGCTGTTGACAGGCACCCTCCTACCACCGAAACTCACATAAACGACAACAGAGGCGCCGTACCCGGGTGGGTGCGGCGCCTCTGTTCGAGTGCGGGTGAAACTAGTGCTTCTCGGGTCCGGTGTAGTACTCGAACACCAGGCCTGCGGCTGCGGCGAGCACACAGACAACTGCGACTGCGATGAGCCACGGCTGGAAGTACGCCAGCGACACTGCCGCGAGTGCAGCAGCAGCGGCAAGCAGGATCGGCCAGAAGCTACCCGGGCTGAAGAAGCCCAGTTCTCCTGCACCATCCGAGATTTCAGCGTCGTCGTAGTCCTCGGGACGGGTGTCCAGACGACGGGCGACGAAGCGGAAGTAGGTACCCACGATGAGCGTCAGACCTGCAGACAGGACGATGGCCGTCAGTCCGGCCCACTCGATACCTGTGCGTGACAGAGCGGTGAACACTCCGTAGATGATCGCGACGAGAATGAAGAACATCGTCAGGATCTCGAAGAGCTTGGCTTCGATCTTCATATCAGCACTTGTCCTTGTTCAGTGAAGAGGCTGGCCGGCTCAGTTGCCTGCAGTGGCGACGGTTGCCTGACGGTACTCGCGGTCGGTGTTGAACGGCGTGGTCGACGTAGCCACCGGCGACTGACCGATTGCCTGCAGAGCCTCGGCGGTCGTCAGACCACCCTTGCCCTCCGCGTCACCCTTGCGCAGTTCGATGTACTTGGCGAAGTCCTCCGGCGAAACCGCACGAACCTCGAAGTTCATCATCGCGTGGAACGTGCCACACATTTCTGCACAACGCCCGACGAACGCGCCTTCCTTCTCGATCTCACTGATCTGGAAGATGTTGTCCGAGTGGTTCTCCTTGGGGTTCGGGAGAACGTCGCGCTTGAACAGGAACTCAGGCACCCAGAAAGCGTGGATGACGTCCGAGGAAGCAAGTTCGAACTGGATCCGCTTGCCGGTGGGCAGAACGAGGATCGGGATCTCCTGGCTGGAGCCGACGGTCTCGATCTTGTCGTAGTGCAGGTAGCTCAGGTCCTCGGTGCTGTTGCCGTGGATCGGGCCGGGGACTTCTTCCCCGTGTTCGTTCACGGTGGAGCCCTCGGTCTTTGCAGCCTCTTCGGCCTCGACGTCGATTCCGTTGTACTTGGCGGAGCCGTCACCGAACTCGATGGAGCGGTAGCCGAACTTCCAGTTCCACTGGAAGGCCGTGACGTCTACGACGACGTCAGGATTGTCCGTCTTGTCCAGAACATGGTTCTGAACGATGACGGTGAAGTAGAAGAGAACCGCGATGATGACGAAGGGAACTGCCGTGTAACCGAGTTCGAGCGGCACGTTGTATGCCGTCTGACGCGGGAATTCCGGCGAGTCCTTCTTCTTGCGGTGGAAGATGACGGCCCAGAAGACCAGCCCCCACACCAGCACACCCATGACGAGGGCGGCTACAACCGACCACGTCCACAGCTCACGCATGCGCGTCGCCTCCGGGGTGATGCCCGAAGGCCACCCGAAACGAAGCACTTCGTTGTCGATGGAGCAACCCGACAGCAGCAAGGCAGCAATGCCCAGAGATACTGCCAGCCCCGCTCGCCGAAGGATCCGACCTTGCGCCACGTTCACGCCTTCCTGATCGCCACAAAATTCAACTAGGGCATGCCCGGAGGGAAGGCCCAATTACTACGCAGCGTAGACCAAAGCCGGGCGCTATCCATCCTCGGGTCCTCGCCCGTGTCGCGGCGGACGTCACACAGCTCTCTCAGGTGCTGCTCAGGAACGGCTCAGGTCGTTTCGGCGACGCACATCACGTCGATTCGTTCCGCCGCGATCGGCAGGGACGTCGATCTGCGGCATACTTTCGTCAAGAGTTCGTTGACCTCTCCCCGACACTCGTGTCCGGGAGCCTTCTGTACAAAAATTCTGAATCGAGGAACCGGACGCTGTGTGTGGACTGCTCGGGCTACTGACATCTGGCGGAACCAGCGAGGACGCCGTCTCGCGGGTCGACCAGGCGATGCATTGCCTTCGTCACCGCGGGCCGGACGAACACGGGACGTGGAACGACGATCACCTCGTCTTCGGGTTCAACCGCCTGGCGATCATCGACATCGCTCATTCCCACCAGCCGCTGCGTTGGGGCCCACCGGAGAACCCGGAGCGTTATGCGCTCACGTTCAACGGCGAGATCTACAACTACTTGGAGATCCGCGCCGAACTGGTCAAGGACCACGACGCCAAGTTCTTCACCGAGGGCGACTCCGAGGCCATCGTCGCTGCATTCCACTACTGGGGTGAGGACGCGGTCCGGCGCCTGCGCGGAATGTTCGCGTTCGCGATCTGGGACACCGACACACGCGAGCTGTTCATCGCGCGCGATCCGTTCGGGATCAAGCCGCTGTTCATCGCGACCGGCGCCGGCGGCACCGCGTTCGGCAGCGAGAAGAAGAGCCTGCTCGAACTCACCGATCTGATCGGCATCGGTACCGAGCTGGATCCGCGTGCCATCGAGCACTACACCGTTCTGCAGTACGTACCGGAGCCGGAAACACTGCACAAGCAGATCCGACGCCTGGAGTCGGGCAGCTTCGCCCGGGTGCGTCCGGGCGAGGAGCCCACGTTCACGCGGTATTTCACGCCGAAGTTCCCGGCCAAGCCTTTTGCACCTGGCACCGAGAAGGCGCGCTACCAGGAAATCGCCGAGGCACTCGAGGATTCGGTCGCCAAGCACATGCGCGCCGACGTCACCGTCGGTTCGTTCTTGTCCGGTGGTATCGACTCCACGGCGATCGCGGCGCTGGCGATGCGGCACAACCCCAACCTGATCACCTTCACGACCGGTTTCGAACGTGAGGGCTATTCCGAGGTCGACGTCGCTGCAGAATCTGCCGCAGCGATCGGCGCGAAGCACGTCGTCAAGGTGGTCTCCCCCGCCGAGTTCGCCGCTGCCATTCCCGAGATCGTCTGGTACCTCGACGACCCGGTAGCCGATCCGGCATTGATTCCGCTGTGGTTCATCGCGAAGGAAGCGCGCAAGCACGTCAAGGTCGTGCTGTCCGGCGAGGGTGCCGACGAGCTGTTCGGCGGCTACACGATCTACCGTGAGCCGTTGTCGCTCAAGCCTTTCGAGTACCTCCCCAAGGGACTGCGTCGGGCCGCGGGCAAGTTGTCCGAACGCATCCCGGACGGCACTCGCGGCAAGAGCCTGCTCAATCGCGGTTCGTTGACCCTCGAGGAGCGCTACTACGGAAATGCTCGTAGCTTCAACGACGCTCAGCTCCGCGCCGTCCTGCGCGACTTCCGTCCGGAGTGGACGCACCAGGACGTCACCGCGCCGATCTACGCGCAGTCACGGGACTGGGATCCGGTTGCGCGGATGCAGCATCTCGACCTGTTCACCTGGCTGCGCGGCGACATCCTCGTCAAGGCAGACAAGATGACGATGGCCAACTCGCTGGAACTGCGTGTGCCGTTCCTCGATCCCGAGGTCTTCGACGTCGCGTCACGCGTACCGCTCGATCAGAAGATCACGAAGGACACGACCAAGTACGCACTGCGCCAGGCCCTGGAAGGCATTGTGCCGCACCATGTTCTGCACCGTGCGAAGCTCGGATTCCCGGTTCCCCTGCGCCATTGGCTGCGCGGCACCGAACTCTTCGACTGGGCACATCTGCAGATCGAGGAGTCGGGTACCGACCACATCTTCGACAAGCAGGCCGTCGTGAAGATGCTCAACGATCACCGCGAGGGCGTGTCCGACCACAGCCGACGCCTGTGGACCGTCCTGACCTTCATGGTCTGGCACGGAATCTTTGTGGAGAAGCGCATCGTGCCGCAGATCCAGGAGCCGGTGTACCCGGTCAATATCTAGGCCTTCGGCCCCGTGAGCGGTTAGGGAGTCTCCGGACTCCTCAACCACTCACGGGGCGGAGCCTTACTTCGGCAGGATCGTTGCGATCTCGTCCGCTGCCGCGCTGCCGTATGCGTCGGCAAGGCGCTTGAGTGCCTCGTCGCGATTGAACACCCACTCCTGCGTTCCCACGGTCTCGAGAATCAACACAGCGACCAGGGATCCCAACTGTGCAGCACGCTCGAAGCTCAGACCGGCGCCGTGTGCGAGCAGGAACCCGGCGCGGAAGCCGTCGCCAACGCCCGTCGGATCAACCTTGCCGGTCTCGGGCACTACGTCGACGCGCACCCAATTGCCTTCGGCGTCAACAATTTCCACACCCTTGGAGCCGAGGGTGGTGACACGGATGCCGACCTGCGCGCGGATCTCTTCCTCGCTCAGACCAGTCTTCTGCTGAAGCAGACCCCACTCGTACTCGTTGGTGAACAAGTACTTCGCGCCGTGAATGAGCGCCTTGGCCTCGTCACCGGACAGGCGGGCAAGCTGCTGCGACGGATCCGCTGCGAACGGAATCCCGAGCAGACGGCATTCGTCGGTATGGCGAACCATGGCCTCGGGGTCGTTGGCGCCGATCAGCACCAACTCGACTGCGCCCGCAGTCTTGGCCACTGCCGCGAGTTCGATCTCGCGAGCCTCGCTCATCGCGCCGGGGTAGAACGACGCGATCTGCGCCATGTCCTCGTCGGTGGTGCACACGAAACGCGCCGTATGTGCCTTGTCCGAGATACGGACCGCGCTGCAGTCGACGCCGTTGTCCTCGAGCCACGTGCGATACTCGGCGAAGTCGGCACCGACTGCGCCGACGAGTAGCGGGGACCCACCGAGCACGCCCATCGCGTATGCGATGTTGCCGCCGACACCACCCCGGCGAATCACGAGATCGTCGACCAGGAAACTCAGCGAAACGTGGGCGAGCTGATCGGCGAGGAGCTGATCGGCGAAGCGGCCGGGGAAGCGCATCAAGTGGTCGGTGGCGATGGAACCGGTTACCGCAATAGTCACGGATCGTGGCCTTTCAGCGAAGTGAGTACAAGAATGAAAGAGGAGCAAAAGTTCACGTTACCGCCCGTAGCGCCGTCATCGGCGCCCGAGCTGTCGGATCGGAACGGTCTACGTACGAGTCACCACAAACAACTGACGCGAAACCGAATGTCGGTTCCGCGTCAGTTGTTCGTGAATTGAGTTGTGATCGACAGACTCAGTTGAACGAGTCACCGCAGGCGCAGGAGCCTGTTGCATTGGGGTTGTCGATCGAGAAGCCCTGCTGCTCGATGGTGTCGAGGAAGTCGATGGACGCACCTTCGACGTACGGCGCGCTCATCCGGTCGACAACCAGGTTGACGCCGTTGAAGTCGACAGTGAGGTCACCGTCGAGCGTGCGGTCGTCGAAGAACAGCTGGTACTTCAGTCCGGCACAGCCGCCGGGCTGCACTGCAATACGCAGCGCGAGGTCGTCGCGACCCTCCTGATCGAAGAGTGCCTTCGCCTTGGCGGACGCGGCCTCGGTCATCTTGACGCCGTGGGTGGCGGTCTCGTTCTGCACAGTCATGGGCTCTCCCTAATGTTCGTACCAACCCGTGAACGCTTCAACGGTACGCCGCTGCCGACTTATTCCCGCCAGTCCTTTACCGGGTGCGATTCGTCTTCATCCTATCCGGTCTTCCAGACACGGCAACGGCGCGTCGACGCTTGTGGATCCTCACCTCCGGGCGCCGCGCCAGATGTTCCACTCGCGTGCCGTGTGTTCGGCGAGTCCCTCGAGACACGCCGACGCTTCCTCCATCGCACGTTCCACCGACCCGGCGAAATCCGTCACCGACTTCGCCGCGACTATCGAGGTCGACGCATAGTCCGCCTCGTCGAGCGTCACCTGGCCGGCAAAGACGAGCGTCGGAACGCCGTGCGCTGCCCCCGCCGAAGCGAGCGTTGTGACGAGTTTGCCGCGCAGCGATTGGTGGTCGAACTTGCCTTCGCCTGTGATCACCAGGTCAGCGGATGCCAGTAGCGCGGCCTGTCCGGTGCGATCCGCGACGACGTCGGCCCCGGATCGCCGCTGCGCACCGAGCGCAAAGAGCGCGGCACCGATACCACCCGCGGCGCCGGCACCCGGAAAATTCGACACTCGTTTTCCGGTGACGGACTCCAACTGTTCGGCCCATCTCGCGTTGCTCGCTTCGAGGACTGCGACGGCTTCGGCGTCGGCGCCCTTTTGCGGGCCGAACACCGCTGCCGCACCGTGCTCGCCGAGAAGTACGTGTTCGACGTCGGTGGCGGCGACCAACTGAATGCCTGCCGTAGCCGCCGTTGCAGCCTCCAGGCCGCCCAGCGCCTCCACCAGTCCACGTCCCCCGTCGGTGCAGCAACTCCCACCGAGTCCGACGACAACCGTCTTCACGCCTGCCTCGAGCGCGACAGCGATCAGCTCTCCCACACCGAGACTGTGCGCGGCGAGTGCAGTGTCCCGCGTCGGCGGACCTCCGAGCAGGCCGAGCCCGACGGCCTCGGCGGACTCGATGTACGCCGTGTCCGAATCGAACAGCCACGTGGCGTCGACGGCG
This sequence comes from Rhodococcus sp. no. 34, assembly GCF_054589475.1. Classification (NCBI taxonomy): domain Bacteria; kingdom Bacillati; phylum Actinomycetota; class Actinomycetes; order Mycobacteriales; family Nocardiaceae; genus Rhodococcus; species Rhodococcus sp. no. 34. The sequence continues at coordinate 238,685 of NZ_BAAILK010000041.1, read as the reverse complement.
GCGGCCAAAGGCCCGGACACCCGTGCAGTCCGGATGTCGCCCCCGGCCGTGGCCAAGACGTCGACGAATCCCGGACCACCGTCGGATTGTGGCGCGGTGACGACGTCGTCGCCGGGTCGACCGCGCCGCCAGCCGGCAGAAATGGATTCGGCCGCCGCGACGGCAGTCAGGGTTTCGCCGAATGAATCCGGAGCAACTATTACCCGCATAACCGAAGTCTAAGAGTCGCGAATGACCCCGATGTTTCACGATCGCGCGCGTTTCAGTGCCTCGGGCGATCGGGTTTTTCAGAAAGACCGAGGTCGGTTTCCCAGACCGTGCACTTATCCAATAGCCTGGAGGTGTGAAATTGCTACGCCGCGGTGACTCAGACAACTCCGACAAACGTGACGTCGAGGGCACTGAGGCATCCTCGGCCTCCGAAGAGGCGCCCATCGAGCAGGTGGGCAAGGGCCGCCCCACACCCAAGCGTCGTGACGCCGAGGCGAAGAGGCGTGGCCCCGTTGCCCCTGCCCCGCTGACCGCGAAGGAAGCCCGCGCCCGCCGCAAGGCGACCCGCGGCTCCAAGGAGGACCGCAAGGCCGAAGCCGCCGAGCGTCGCGCATCGTCGGCAGACCGCCGCGCCCGCATGCTCGCCGGCGAGGACAAGTACCTGCTCCCCCGCGACAAGGGACCGGTTCGCGCCTACGTCCGTGACTTCATCGACGCTCGCCGCAACCTCGTCGGGCTGTTCATGCCGCTCGCGTTGATCCTCATCATGACCATGTTCGTCACGCCCGCGCTCCAGCAGATCGTCACACTGGCAATGCTCGTGATGATGCTCTTCATGGTCGGTGAAGGCATCTGGCTCGGTCGCATGATCAACAACCGCGTCGCCGAGCGCTTCCCCGACAGCACCGACGGCGGATTCAAGCTCGGCTGGTACGCGTTCGTTCGCGCGTCGCAGATCCGTAAGCTGCGCGCACCGAAGCCTCGTGTGGGGCCGGGCGACGCAATCTGAGCGTGACGAACACGTATAGAACATTGGTCCTCGGCGGCGCGCGGTCTGGTAAGTCCGCGCACGCCGAGGATTTGGTTTGTGGAGGCCACCTACCCGAAAGTTCGGCACCGATCCGGTACCTGGCGACGGCAAGGCGCGATGTCTCCGACGCAGACTGGGAGAGCCGGATCGACCAGCACCGCAACAGGCGGCCTTCCCATTGGTCGACGGTCGAAACCGCAGATGCCGGCGATCTCGCGGCGCAGCTCGAAAGCGATTCACACACAGCGACGTTGGTCGACGATCTGGGAACGTGGCTGACCACGGAACTCGATCGGCAAGGCGCCTGGGACGCTCCGCGCGGCACCGTCACTCCCGCTGCGGACAGCCTGGTCGCCAGTGTCGAGAACTATCGCGGACACCTGGTGCTGGTCAGCCCCGAAGTGGGTTTGGCCGTCATCCCCGAGACGCGGTCGGGACGATTGTTCCGCGACGAGATCGGCACTCTCAACGCTCGTATCGCCGCGGTGTGCGATCGTGTCGTACTAGTGGTTGCAGGGTTACCGCTCATCTTGAAAGATACTGCTGCACAACCGGAAGGCACGATGTGAGTACCGAGGCCAATCCAGGGGCCATTTCAGGGGCGAATTCAGTTGCCAACCCAGAATCCAACCCTGACGTCGCGCCAGTCAGTAGCGCCGACTTCGAACCCGTCACCCCGCCCGACCGCGAGGTGCGAGTGCAGGCCGATGCGCGTCAGCGTGATCTGACCAAGCCGGCCGGTTCGCTGGGCCGACTGGAGGCTCTCGCCGGCTGGGCATCAGCCTGCCAAGGAGTTTGTCCCCCACATGCTTTCGCTCGGCCTCGCGTCGTCGTGTTCGCGGGTGATCACGGAATCGCCCGCAACGGGGTCTCCGCCTATCCGCCGGAAGTGACCGCACAGATGGTCGCCAACTTCCTCGGGGGCGGCGCGGCAGTCAACGTCCTCGCCGAGGTTGCCGGCGCCACGGTACGCGTCGTCGACATCGCAGTGGACGGCGATACCGATCCGTCCGTCTCGAACCACAAGGTGCGCAGGTCTTCCGGGTCCATCGACCGCGAAGACGCCATGTCGAACGAGGAAACCCTTCAGGCCATCGCCGCCGGCCGAGCGATCGCGGACGAGGAAATCGACGGGGGCGCAGATCTTCTCATCGCCGGCGACATGGGCATCGGCAATACGACGCCCGCAACCGTACTCATCGCCGCACTCACGGACAGTGAACCCGTCGCGGTCGTGGGTCGAGGTACCGGTATCGACGACGCCGGATGGATCCGCAAGACCGCAGCGATTCGCGACGCTCTCCGGCGTGCCCGTCCGCACGTTCGCGACACAGTCGCGCTGCTGCGCACGTCTTCGGGTGCCGACCTCGCCGCGATGGCCGGCTTTCTGGCCCAGGCAGCTTCGCGTCGTACGCCGGTGATCCTCGACGGCGTAGTGGTCACCGCAGCCGCCATGGTAGCCGACGAACTGGCTTTCGGCGCACGTGAATGGTGGGTCGCCGGACACCGCTCCACCGAACCCGCCCACACCATCGCATTGACCCGCATGGGTCTCGACCCGATCGTCGAGTTCGACATGCGTCTCGGTGAAGGTTCAGGCGCAGTCACAGCGCTCCCGATTCTTCAGGGCGCAGTGGCAATCCTGGGCAAGATGGCGACATTCTCCGAAGCCGGTGTCAGCACTCAGGGCAGCGCACCTGCCGACGAACCCGAGTCGATCGACCTGACCAAGACCGATACGGCGGAGTGAGGGTGGCGGGCCCGCTGTCCGGAGTGCCACTGGCCTTCTCGTGGCTGACGGTCCTTCCGGTTCGTGGTCCCTCCGACATCGACCGAACTGCCGGCCGTCGCGCCATCGCGGCAGCTCCGCTCACCGGGATCGCTCTCGGCATTGCCGCGACGTTTCTGCTCTGGGGCACAACCAGTATCGGCCTGAATCCCTATCTCGCAGGCTTGCTGACGGTCGGTGCGCTCGCTCTCGGGACACGCGGGATGCACGTGGACGGACTGGCAGACTCCGTCGACGGACTGGGTTGTTACGGTCCACCGGAGCGCGCCCGCGAGGTCATGCACAGCGGCGGTGCCGGACCGTTCGGGGTCGCGGCGCTGTTCATCTTCCTCGGGCTGCAATCGGTCTCCTTCGGCGTCCTCGCTGTTGCCGACTCCCCCACGCAGTGGATCGCCGTTCTCGTATCTGTCGCTGCGGGTCGTGTGGCCGTCGTTTTTGCCTGCCGCCGAGGTATTCTCGCGTCGAGCCCGAGCGGATTCGGTGCGCTCGTCGCCGATTCACAACCGCTGTGGGCCGCAATCGTGTGGTCGGTTCCGCTGATCGCCGCTTCCGGCTTTGCCACCGACCGGTGGTGGCTCGGCCCTCTCGTGACCGCGTCGGCGCTGGCGATCAGTGTGCTGTGCGTGCGTCACTGCGTCCGTAGATTCGGCGGACTCAACGGAGACGTTCTCGGATTCGCACTCGAACTCACTGTGACGCTGACGGCCGTCGGCCTCACTCTCGGACTGTGATCCGACGTCGTGCGAGTAGGTGTCCTTGCGTACGAAGGTTGCCTGGCGGCCGAGATATTCGTTTTCACCGACCTTCTCCTGATCGCGAATCGGGTCGCTGATGGA
>NZ_BAAILK010000041.1:225568-234956 GCF_054589475.1 Rhodococcus sp. no. 34 | reverse complement strand
GCCCGCCGGTCCCTTCGAGGTATCGGTCATCGCGGCGTCCGACACGCCAGTCGTTGCGGCAGGTGGATTTTCGCTCGGCGCGCAGGAGGGGCATCACGACATCGATCACCTGGTTGTACCGGGGTTCGAGCTCGTGCCGTCCGAAGACCCTGCGATGCGTTTGTCGCTGTGGGAGGGAGAAATCGAGTTCATCCGTGCGTGCGAGGCGCACGGCGTTCGGGTGTCGTCGGTCTGCGTCGGCGCGTATCTGTTGGGCGAGGCGGGACTGCTCGACGGACGCCGATGTACGACGTCGTGGCTGTACGGTGCGGACCTCGCGAGTCGTTACCCCGGTGCGACGGTTCGAACCGACTCGTTGATCGTCCAGGACGACGGCGTCACCACCACTGCTGCGTTCACCGCCGCGCTCGACCTCGCAACAGCACTCGTGCGCGAGCATCTCGGCGACAAGATTGCGCGAAGGACTGCAAGAATTACTCTGGCGCCGGAAAACCGAACCAGTCAATCTCCGTACATCGTCGACTCGATGCTGCCCGCCAGACACACACAGTTTGCCGACGACGTCGGAAGGTGGCTGGTCGAACGGATGGCGGAGCCTTACGACTTGGATCTGCTGTCGGGTGCTTTTCACCTCAGCACCCGAACCATGCTTCGGAAGTTCAAGGACGACACCGGGGAATCGCCGCGCAGTTATCTGCAGCGTGCACGGATCCGAAAAGCGAAACGGTTGTTGGAATCGACCGACTGGTCTCTCGGAAAGATCCTGGGGCACATCGGCTATCAGGATCCTGGAACCTTCCGTCGCCTGTTCACCGACCGCGTCGGCATCAGCCCGGCCGACTACCGAAAGCGATTCCGCAACGGCGGCGCCGGATAGGTGCGTGGCGAGCCCGCCCGAAAACCTGGCGAACCGCCCTCTTCTGTAGTCGATCCCGCGCCGAAAGACTGTGCAGAGGAATTGTTTCGACTACTGAGAGGGCTCACCGTGCCGAACCGGAGCATGACCGAAGATGATCCGCTCGAAGACTTCGACCGTCGAACGATCACCATCGACGCAGTGGCGAAGTCCGTGTACGTGGCCGGCACCGGTCCCGCAGTAATCGTCATGCCGGAGATGCCGGGCATCAGCCCGCATGTAGCGCGATTTGCCCGCTGGGTGCGCGACGCCGGTTTCACGGTCTTCGTTCCGTCACTGTTCGGGCGCGACGGCGCGGTCCCCACAGTGGACGAGGGGCTGACGGTGTTCAAGAGAGCCTGCGTCAGTGCGGAGTTCCGCGCCCTCGCTGCCGACGAACCGAGTCCGGCGGTCCGTTGGCTGCGTTCACTCGCCGCTTCGGCGCATGAGGAGTGCGGCGGTCCTGGCGTCGGCGTGATCGGGATGTGCTTCACCGGCAACTTCGCATTGTCGATGATGCTCGAACACTCGGTCATCGCGCCGGTTCTCGCCCAACCGTCGTTACCGCTCGATCGACCGGACGAAACCGACAGCGGGCCCGAAGAACTCGAAGCCGTGCGCTCGAGACTCGAGGCCGAAGACCTCACGGTGCTTGCATACCGCTTTCGAGGTGACTCGTTCTGCCGCGCACAACGATTCGCCGCCTATTCGAAGGCCTTGGGCGAGCGCTTCGTCGGGAAGGTACTACCCGACGAAGCGGCCAACGCGACAACGTCGCCGTTCTTCGAACACGTCATTGCCAATCCACACAGCGTGGTGACGGCTCATCTCGTCGACGAGGCGGGATCGCCCACCACCGTCGCACGAGACGAGATTCTGCAGTTCTTCCGGGAGCGATTGCTCGCGGAACGAACCAGCGATCAGTGAAGTTTCGTCATCCAGCCGTGGGTGTCGGCGAAGGTTCCGCGCTGGATACCCGTGAGGGTGTCGCGCAGTGCCATCGTCACCTCACCCGGCTCGCCGTCGGCGATGGTGAACTCGCCCTCGGCGGACTTGACGCGTCCGACGGGGGTGATGACTGCTGCTGTGCCGCAAGCGAAGACCTCGGTGATTTCACCGCTCTTGCACTTGGTGCGCCATTCGTCGGTGCTGATCTTGCGCTCCTCGACGGCGAAACCGGAATCGGCGGCAAGGGCAAGCAACGAGTTGCGCGTGATGCCTGGCAACAACGAACCGGACAGCGACGGTGTCACGAGGCGAGCGTCGGGGCCCGAGCCGAAGACGAAGAACAGGTTCATTCCACCCATTTCCTCGACGTACGTGCGCTCGATGGCGTCGAGCCAGACCACCTGGTCGCAACCCTCGTCGGCGGCTTGCGCCTGGGCGAGGAGTGAAGCAGCGTAGTTGCCGGCGAACTTGGCCGCGCCGGTACCACCGGGGGCCGCGCGAACGTATTCGGTGGACAGCCACACACTGACCGGCTTGACGCCGCGCGGGAAGTACGCACCGGCAGGCGAGGCGATCAGCAGGTAGCGGTACTCGTCGGCGGGACGGACACCGAGTCCGGCTTCGGTGGAGAACATGAACGGACGGAGGTAGAGCGCGTCCTCGCCACCGGCTGCGGGAACCCAGTCGAGATCGACGTCGATCAGTTCGGTGATGGAATCGATGAACATCTGCGACGGGAGCTCCGGCATGGCCAGACGGCGCGCAGATGCCGCGAAACGCTCGGCGTTGGCCTCGACGCGGAACGAGCTGATCTCGCCACCCGGCTGACGGTATGCCTTGAGGCCCTCGAAGATGGCCTGTCCGTAGTGCAAAACCATTGCGGCCGGATCGAGCTCGATGTTTCCGTACGGCAACACCTGGGCGTCGTGCCAGCCCTTGCCCGCGGTGTAGTCGATCGAGACCATGTGGTCGGTGAAGTGCCGCCCGAAGCCGGGCGCCGCCAAAATGTCACGGCGCTCGGCGTCGGACTTCGGGGACGAGCTCTGAACACGAACGAAATCGGCGGCACCTGTCATGGGCGCAATCCTATCGAACGTGAAAAAGCTCTCTACTTGGTGTTGGTCTCCACGAACGGAGGAGACACCACGACGCACCGAAGAGCACGACCACGGACGTCGACTTCGATCTCGTCGCCGGCCGAGACATTGGCACCGGAATCGAGGAGCGCCAACGCAATTCCCACTTTGAGCGAGGGCGAAAACGTCCCCGAGGTGGTCTCGCCGATTGCCTCGCCGTCACGCAGAACACCGAGGCCGGCACGAAGCACGCCGCGATCGAGAGCCTTGATCCCCCAGAGTTTGCGAGCCGGGCCGGCAGCCTTCTCGTCGGTCAAGGTCTCTTTGCCCCAGAATGTCGGCTTCTTCCAACCGATCGCCCATCCGCAGCGCGCTTCGAGCGGAGAAATCTCGAGCGAAAGCTCATGCCCGTGCAGCGGATACCCCATCTCGGTACGAAGAGTGTCACGGGCGCCGAGTCCGGCGGCCTGCCCACCCTCGGCGCGCACTGCCTCGAGAAGCGCGCGGAACAACGGCTCGCTGTCGTCCCACCGCGGCAGGAGTTCGTAGCCGACCTCACCGGTGTAACCGCTGCGGCACACACGAACAGGCACGCCGTTCCATTCCGCATCTTCGTACGCCATGTACTCGATCTCGGTGGGAAGTCCCAGAGCGGTCAGAACCGCCACCGATTTCGGACCCTGCACAGCCAGCACACCGTAGGCACGATGCTGATCCTCGACGGTGATTCCGTCCGGTGCGAGGGCGACCAGAGCCGCAACGACGTCCGCGGTATTGGCTGCGTTCGGGACGAGGAAGATCTCGTCGTCGCTGACGTAGTACGCAATGAGGTCGTCGATGACACCACCGGACTCGTTGCAGCACAACGTGTACTGAGCCTTACCCGGCCCGATCTTGTTCAGGTCGTTGGTCAGTGCGGAGTTCACGAATTCCGCGGCGCCCGCGCCACGCACGACGGCCTTGCCGAGGTGACTGACGTCGAAGAGTCCGACATTCTCACGCACAGAGGTGTGTTCGGCCACGACGCCGGCGTACGAAACCGGCATCTGCCACCCCCCGAACGGCGCGAACGTCGCGCCGAGTTCGACGTGGACGGGGTGGATCGGGCCCTGCAACAGTTGTTCGTCGGTCATGGCCCACAACCTATCGGACTTCGCCGATCGAAACATGTCCGCAGCGAGAGCTCACCCGGCCGTGACGATCGCCCCGTCCGCAAACGGCAAAGGGCCTAACATCGACTCAGGCATCCGCCAGAACCGGACGCATCGCACACTCACCTCACAGGAGACACCTTGAGCACTCGCACAGCCCGATCGTTGGGACCCGACCTCGTTCTCGCCGGCACAGTCGCCAAGCGCGCAGAGATACTGGTCGTCGGTCTGACGTCGGGTCCGGACGGCCCCGAGATCGCACTCAGCGAAGGCATCGTCGCCGAAGACGTGCTCGCCGAGATCCTCGACAGCCTCATCGCCGTCGGCGCCACCGGCAAGCCCGAGCAGCTCACCCGCGTCCCGGCACCGAGCGCGCTGTCGGTCACCAGCGTCCTCGCCGTCGGACTCGGCTCCGCCGACAAGCTCGACAGTGAGCAGATCCGCAAGTCCGCGGGCGCTGCAGCTCGCTCGCTGTCCGGCATCGACACCGTCGCAACCACGCTCTCGATCCTCGATCTCGGCGCAGCCGCCGAGGGATTTGCGTTGGGCGCGTACAGCTTCACCGAATTCAAGTCGTCCATGACGGCTCCCGGTCCTGATTCGCAGCCACTGGCCCGCGTCGAACTTCTGGTGCCCTCGCCGCGCACCAAGGAGACCAAGGCAACGCTGGCACGGTCGGCAGCGATCGCCGAGGCCGTCGCCACCGCACGCGAGTTCGTCAACACTCCCCCGAGCCACCTCTACCCCGCCGAGTTCGCCGCGCGCGCCAAGGCACTGGGCGTCGAGGCCGGGCTCACCGTCCAGGTGCTCGACGAGAAGGCACTCGAGAAGGGTGGCTACGGCGGAATCATCGGCGTCGGCAAGGGCTCGTCACGCCAGCCGCGTCTCGTCCGCCTCGAATACGCGTCGAAGAAGCGCGGTGCCCGCAAGGTCGCACTGGTGGGTAAGGGCATCACCTTCGACACCGGCGGAATCTCCATCAAGCCCGCCGCCGGTATGGAGAACATGACCTCGGACATGGGCGGCGCCGCAGCCGTCATCTCCACCGTCGTGCTTGCCGCCAAACTCGGCCTGCCCGTCAACGTCGTCGCATACGTACCGATGGCCGAGAACATGCCGTCCGCGACCGCCCAGCGCCCCGGCGACGTGCTGACCCAGTACGGCGGAATCACCATCGAGGTCGTCAACACCGACGCCGAGGGCCGTTTGATTCTTGCCGACGCGATGGTTCGCGCGGGTGAGGACAATCCCGACTACATGATCGACACCGCCACCCTCACCGGTGCGCAGATGGTCGCGCTCGGCAACCGCACCCCGGGAGTCATGGGCACGGACGAGTTCCGTGACCGCGTCGCCTCCATCTCGCAGAGCGTCGGCGAGAACGGTTGGGCCATGCCGCTGCCCGAGGAACTGCGCGGAGATCTCGACTCCAAGGTCGCCGACATGGCCAATGTCACCCCGCACCGCTGGGGCGGCATGCTGGTCGCAGCTCACTACCTCAAGGAATTCGTTCCCGAGGGTGTCCAGTGGGCGCACATCGACGTCGCAGGTCCTGCGTACAACACGTCAGGGCCGTGGGGTTACACCGGCAAGGGCGGTACCGGCGTTCCCGTTCGCACGATGATCTCGGTCCTGGAGGACATCGCGGTAAACGGCTGACCCCTTGCTGTGCGCCTTTATTAACCCCCCGCGGTTAATAAAGGCGCACAGCAGTTCAGGCGCCGTCGCGTAATTCCTGCTCTCGGGCCCGCTTGCGTTCGATTCGCTTACGTTCGTCGTGATCGCGCATACGCTGCGGATATCCCGTTTTTCGGACGTCGTAGACCGGGATCTTCAGGTCTTGTCCCAATTTGCGGGCACCACGTTCGCCGCCGACACGACGACGAGTCCACTCCCCGTCCTTCGCAACCAGGACGACGGTCACCTCGGTCACCGTCGTCTGCGGTTCCACATAGGCTTCGACGCCTTCGTGCGAGTGCGCCCAATTCGCCAGATGATCCGCATCACTTTGCGCTGCGGCCTGAGCCGCACTCGGCGGACGCTTGAAACGATCGAACAGTCCCACGGTCGTACCCTCCTCGGTACCGACGCCGCGGATGCACCCCGGCGATATGTCAAGTTTGCCAGGCGATGTCCGTTGTGCCTGCGCACGACATACCGTTTGGTCCGCTTACGACGTTACAGCCGGACCCCCGACGCATACCTACTCGCCAGTAGCCGACACACCCGAAACGGACGGCATCCCCCTCATCGGACACGCCCGGCGTATCAATGGAAAGATGAACGACGGTGACGCCGCGCCCGCGCGTCGACATCGGCAAAATAGCTACAAGTAGCCGCACGTCGCGCGCCACTCGAGCACAATGCATTACGACCACAAGTCGACAAAATTCAACAACCCGAACACAACTGTCGAGGAGTCAAAAGACATGGCCTTCTCCGTCCAGATGCCAGCCCTAGGTGAGAGCGTCACCGAGGGAACTGTCACACGGTGGCTCAAGCAGGAAGGAGACACGGTCGAAGTCGACGAACCCTTGCTCGAAGTCTCCACGGACAAGGTCGACACCGAGATTCCGTCTCCCGTCGCCGGCGTCCTGACCAAGATCGTCGCGCAGGAAGACGACACCGTGGAAATCGGTGGCGAGCTCGCCCAGATCGGTGAAGCCGGCGAAGCCGCAGCACCCGCGGCAGAGGCACCCGCCCCCGCCGCAGAGGAAGCTCCCGCCGAGGAAGCGCCGGCTGCCGAAGCTCCCGCTGAAGAAGCTCCCGCTGCCGAGGCACCCGCTGCTTCGAGCGGTTCCGCTGAAGGTACCGCCGTGACGATGCCCGCCCTCGGCGAGTCCGTCACCGAAGGCACCGTCACCCGCTGGCTCAAGGCTGTCGGCGACGAGGTTGCCGTCGACGAGGCGCTGCTCGAGGTCTCGACCGACAAGGTCGACACAGAGATCCCGTCCCCCGTCGCCGGAATCCTGCTCGAGATCAATGCGCAGGAAGACGACACCGTCGAGATCGGTGGCCAGCTGGCCGTCGTCGGCTCCGGCACACCCGCCGCGGCTCCGGCACCCAAGGCCGCTCCCGCAGCACCGGCAGCACCCCCTGCCCCCAAGGCCGAAGCTCCGAAGGCCGAAGCACCCAAGGCTGAAGCACCCAAGCCTGCCGCCGCACCGGCCGCACCCGCTCCGAAGCCTGCTGCGGCTCCCGCACCGGCGGCTGCCCCCGCAGCGTCCGGTGACAGCAGCCCGTACGTCACCCCGCTCGTGCGCAAGCTCGCCACGGACAACGGCGTCGACCTCGCGACCGTCACCGGCACCGGCGTCGGCGGCCGCATCCGCAAGCAGGATGTGCTCGCCGCTGCGGAGGCCAAGAAGGCTCCCGCCGCCGCTGCTCCTGCTGCAGCACCCGCGGCCGCACCGGCCGCCACCGCAGCCGCAGGCGTCCGACCCGAACTGGCACACCTGCGTGGAACCACGCAGAAGGCCAACCGTATTCGGCAGATCACGGCCACCAAGACACGTGAGTCGCTGCAGAACACCGCTCAGCTCACGCAGACCTTCGAGGTGGACGTCACCAAGATCGTCGCCCTGCGGGCCCGTGCCAAGGCCGGCTTCATCGAGCGCGAAGGCGTCAACCTGACGTTCCTTCCGTTCTTCGCCAAGGCAGTCGTCGAGGCGCTGAAGTCGCACCCGAACATCAACGCAAGCTACGACGAGGCTGCCAAGCAGATCACCTACTACGACGCTGAGCACCTCGGCATCGCAGTGGACACCGATCAGGGCTTGCTCTCCCCCGTCATCCACAACGCCGGCGATCTCGGCCTGGCCGGCCTGGCCCGCGCCATCGCCGACATCGCCAAGCGTGCACGCTCGGGTGGCCTGAAGCCGGACGAGCTCTCGGGTGGCACCTTCACCATCACCAACATCGGCAGCCAGGGCGCGCTGTTCGACACCCCGATCCTGGTACCGCCGCAGGCGGCCATGCTCGGAACCGGCGCGATCGTCAAGCGCCCGATGGTGGTCACCGACGAGAACGGCAACGAGTCCATCGGCGTTCGCTCGATGATCTACTTGCCGCTGACCTACGATCACCGTCTGGTCGACGGCGCCGACGCCGGCCGATTCCTCACCACTGTGAAGCAGCGGTTGGAAGAAGCCTCGTTCGAAGCTGATCTGGGCCTGTAAGCAACTGCTCGGCCGGCCGGGGCGTCATCTCCATCAGGAGGTGGCGCCCCGGCTTTTTCAGTACGGTCGGAGATATACGTTCGGATATCGAAGCACGCTGAATCAAAGGAGGCTTTCCGAATGCGAGTAGTCATCGCCGGCTCGTCCGGTTTGATCGGAACGGCCTTGGTGTCATCGTTGCGCTCCGACAACCACGACGTGGTGCGTCTGGTGCGACGCTCGACCGCCGGCCCCGACGAATCGCGTTGGGACCCGGACCACGACCGTCTGGACCTCTCCATCCTGCAAGGCGCCGACGCCGTCGTGAACCTCTGCGGCGTCGGCATCGGCGACAAACGGTGGTCGGGTTCCTACAAGCAAGCGATCCGTGACAGCCGCATCGTCGCGACCGACGTCTTGGCCGAAGCGGTCGCGAGTCAGAAGGTTCCCGTCCTCGCCAACGCGAGCGCCGTCGGCTATTACGGCGACACCGGCGACAAGATCGTCGACGAGGATTCGCCGGCAGGCACAGACTTTCTCGCCACGACGTGTCGCGATTGGGAACTTGCCACCGAACCGGCGCGTGCGGCGGGTGCCCGCGTCGTCAATCTGCGGTCCGGCGTCGTGATTTCACCTCATGGGGGCATGCTCGGTCGGCTTCGGCGCCTCTATTCGTTCGGCCTCGGCGGGCGACTGGGCAACGGTCGCCAGTACTTTCCGTGGATCTCACTCGAGGACGAGTGCGACGCGATCAAGTTCGCGCTCACGAATTCCGAACTCTCCGGTCCCGTCAACCTGACCGGTCCGGCCCCTGTCACCAATGCCCAGTTCAATGACGCCATGTCCCGTGCGGTCCACCGCCCGGCTCCCTGGATCGTTCCCGGGTTCGCACTCGAAGCGTTGATCGGAGAATTCGCCAAGAGCGGCATCCTCGGTGGCCAGCGCGCCATTCCCGCAGCTTTGGAAAAGGCGGGATTCTCTTTCCGCCACAACACGATCGGCGAAGCGCTGGCGGCCGCACTCGGTTGATTCCGAAGTCGGGCGTAATCTCTACGTCCATGAGCAGCGCTGCCGTTTCCGCCCGGTTCTCGAAACTGCCGATCGCCGTCGAGCAACTCGGTTCGATCGACTACAACGCCGCGTGGGACCGCCAGCGTGAGC
>NZ_BAAILK010000041.1:214741-225454 GCF_054589475.1 Rhodococcus sp. no. 34 | reverse complement strand
CCTCGAACCCCCGCCGGTGTACACGGCAGGACGACGCACGGAACCCGAAGATCGTCCCGTCGACGGCACGCCTGTCATCGACGTCGACCGCGGCGGGAAGATCACCTGGCACGGCCCCGGCCAGCTGGTGGGATATCCGATCGTGAAACTGGCCGAGCCCATCGACGTGGTGCGGTATGTCCGACGCATCGAGGAAGCACTGATCACGGTGTGCACGGACCTCGGCCTGAACTGCGGGCGCATCGACGGCCGCTCCGGCGTCTGGCTGCCCGCCGCACTCGCAAACGGGCAATGGAAGCCCGAGCGCAAGGTTTCTGCCATCGGCGTGCGCGTCCAACGGGGCGTGGCACTGCACGGCTTCTCCCTGAACTGCAATTCGGTCCTGACCGGATTCGACAACATCATTCCCTGCGGCATCCGTGACGCCGGGGTCACGACACTGTCGCAGGAACTCGGTCGCGACGTCACCGTGGACGAAGTCACTCCCGCTGTGACCGAGGCAGTGATCGCTGCTCTCGACGGAACCATGCCCGTCACCGAACGGAACGTCGAGCGCGTCACCTTCGAAAGCGCCTCGCCTACTCCGACTTTTACTACCGTTCAGTACAGCTGACGGGCTCGCCCAAACCCCGTTGCAGTAATCACCGGGCGTAGGATCACTGTCGTGACTATCGCCCCAGAAGGACGTAAGCTGCTCCGTCTCGAGATCCGAAACGCGGAGACGCCCATCGAACGCAAACCCAACTGGATCAAGACCCGAGCAAAGATGGGCCCCGAGTACACGGAGCTCAAGGGCCTGGTCAAGCGTGAAGGTTTGCACACCGTCTGCGAGGAAGCGGGCTGCCCCAACATCTACGAGTGCTGGGAAGACCGCGAAGCCACGTTCCTGATCGGCGGCGAGCAGTGCACACGCCGCTGCGACTTCTGCCAGATCGACACCGGCAAGCCCGAAGCCCTCGACCGCGACGAGCCCCGTCGCGTCGCGGAAAGCGTTCAGGCCATGGGCCTTCGGTACTCCACGATCACCGGCGTCGCCCGCGACGACCTTCCCGACGGCGGCGCCTGGCTCTACGCCGAGACCGTCCGCAAGATCCACGAACTCAACCCTGGCACCGGTGTCGAGAACCTGGTTCCGGACTTCAACGGCAAGCCCGAACTGCTCGACGAGGTCTTCGCCTCACGCCCCGAGGTACTCGCACACAACCTCGAGACCGTCCCCCGCATCTTCAAGCGGATCCGTCCGGCATTCCGGTACCAGCGCAGCCTCGACGTCATCACCGCAGCACGCGACTACGGACTGGTCACCAAGTCCAACCTGATCCTCGGCATGGGCGAAACCCCTGAAGAGGTCACCGAGGCGATGGCAGATCTCCACGCCGCCGGTTGCGACATCCTCACCATCACCCAGTACCTGCGACCCTCGCCCCGGCACCACCCCGTCGAGCGGTGGGTCAAGCCCGAAGAGTTCGTCGCACACTCGAAGGCTGCAGAAGAGATGGGCTTCGCCGGCGTCATGGCCGGTCCGTTGGTTCGCTCGTCGTACCGCGCCGGCCGCCTGTATGCGCAGGCCATGGCACATCACGGCCGTGAACTTCCCGAGGCGCAGCGTCATCTGACCGAGGGCGGCGACGCTTCCCAGGAAGCCAGCTCACTCATGGCGCGCCTGAATCGCTGATCCACTTTTTGCTGTGCGCCTTTATTAACCGCGGGCGGTTAGTAAAGGCGCACAGCAATGGACGTATCCTGGGTACATGGCGAACGGCAGCAAATCCGGTAAGGGCAAACCCACCAAAGAGGCAAAGGCTGCAGCGAAGGCTGCCCGCAAGCAGGCTTCCAAGGAACGTAGAACTCAGCTCTGGCAGGCATTCCAGATGCAGCGCAAGGACGACAAGCTCCTCCTGCCGCTGATGATCGGCACCCTCGTCGGTGCGGCTCTGGTCTTCTTCCTGGTCGGCCTCATCTGGGGCCTTCAGTGGTTCCTGCTGCCGATCGGCATCGTTCTCGGTCTCCTCGGCGCCTTCATCATCTTCGGTCGTCGCGTCCAGAAATCGGTGTACAAGAAGGCTGAAGGTCAGGCTGGTGCCGCTGCGTGGGCGCTCGACAACATGCAGGGTGCGTGGCGCGTCACGAATGCCGTCGCCGGCACTACCCAACTCGATGCCGTTCACCGCGTCGTCGGACGGCCGGGTGTCATCCTCGTCGCCGAAGGTTCGCCGCAACGCGTCAAGGGCCTCCTCGCGCAGGAGAAGAAGAAGACTGCCCGCCTCATCGGCGACACCCCGATCTACGACATCATCATCGGCAACGACGAGGGCCAAGTTCCGCTCTCGCAGCTTCAGCGTTACCTGAACAAGCTGCCTCGCAACATCGACACAAAGCGCATGGACAACATCGAAGGCCGACTCGCTGCACTGAGCGCACGCGGCGGCGGAGCAGCGCTTCCCAAGGGCCCGATGCCCGGAGGCGCGAAGATGAAGGGAATGCAGCGAACCATTCGTCGTCGCTGACACTCCCCCACAGCAAAACGAAAGACCCGGGCCCACACGGACCCGGGTCTTTCTTTACTTCGAGAGATTTGTGTCAGCGCGATTTCACGAGCAAAGTGCCGGTCGCGCGGTCCTGCATACCGCGACCGTCGATGTCGGTGATGGTCGCGGGAATCAAGAACACAAGCAGTGCCTGACGTCCGAGCGCGCGCACGAAGCCCACTCGGATCGGGCCTTCGATACGCGCAACCTGAAGTCCGAGGACGAACTGCCCCGGGGTGAAGTTGAACAGAGCCACGGTGACGACACCGACGGCGAACCACACCATCAGAGTGACAGTCGAGGTCATACCGTCGAAGAAGTCACCGGTGATGAGCGAGGCCACTCCCACAGCCATCACCCAATCCACCAACAGTGCCGCGATACGACGGCCCGAACCGACCAGCGAACCCGGACCCTCCTGAGGGAAACCGAGGAGCTCGCCACGGTACGACTGCTCACGGCCGTCCGCGCTCTTCGGCAAAGCTGCTTGCGGCCCAGAGAGCCAAGTTCCGGTGATACGTGCCATGCTGTCCAGGATAGGCGTCGCAGCACCGTAGTCCAGATTTGCCGGGTTTTAACTGTGTGGCCGGTCACATGGGCTTCGGAAATCCCCAGGATGCTGCGACGCGTAACACTGCCGAAACAAAGGGTTGACGAGCGGGCAACACCAGCTCCCTACCGTCTGCCTCGACGGATTCAACCGACATCACTTGGCTGAAGCGACTTAAGGAGCACAAGCGTGGCGTTCACCACGGCCGAAGAGGTCATCAAGTACATCGCGGACGAGAACATCGAGTACGTCGACATTCGGTTCAGCGACCTGCCCGGCGTCCAGCAGCACTTCTCGATCCCGGCGTCTGCTTTCAACCAGGACGTGTTCGAGGACGGCCTCGCATTCGACGGATCTTCGGTCCGCGGATTCCAGTCGATCCACGAGTCCGACATGATGTTGCTTCCCGACGTCACCACGGCGCAGATCGACCCCTTCCGCAAGGCGAAGACCCTCAACATCAACTTCTTCGTGCACGACCCGTTCACTCGTGAGTCCTACAGCCGCGACCCGCGCAACGTTGCCCGCAAGGCCGAGGAGTACTTGGTCAGCACCGGCATCGCGGACACCGCATTCTTCGGCGCCGAGGCCGAGTTCTACATCTTCGACTCGGTTCGCTACGACTCCGGCATGAACTCCGCTTTCTACGAACTGGATTCCATCTCCGGTTCCTGGAACACCGGCGCAGAGACCAACGCCGACGGCTCCCCGAACCTCGGCTACAAGGTTCGCGCCAAGGGTGGCTACTTCCCCGTCGCTCCGTACGACCACTACGTGGACCTGCGCGACGAAATCTCCACCAACCTGACCAACGCAGGCTTCGAGCTCGAGCGCGGCCACCACGAGGTCGGCACCGGCGGACAGCAGGAGATCAACTACAAGTTCAACACGCTGCTCGCAGCTGCTGACGACCTGCAGCTGTTCAAGTACATCGTCAAGAACACCTGCTGGCAGCACGGCAAGTCCGCAACCTTCATGCCGAAGCCGCTCTTCGGTGACAACGGCTCGGGCATGCACGTCCACCAGTCCCTGTGGAAGGACGGCAAGCCCCTCTTCCACGACGAGTCCGGCTACGCAGGCCTCTCGGACATGGCGCGCCACTACATCGGCGGCATCCTGCACCACGCTCCGTCGCTGTTGGCCTTCACCAACCCGACGATCAACTCGTACCACCGTCTGGTGCCGGGCTACGAAGCCCCCATCAACCTCGTGTACAGCCAGCGCAACCGCTCGGCAGCTGTCCGTATCCCGATCACCGGCAACAACCCGAAGGCAAAGCGTCTAGAGTTCCGCGCACCCGACTCCTCGGGTAACCCGTACCTCAACTTCGCTGCACAGATGATGGCCGGCCTGGACGGCATCAAGAACAAGATCGAGCCGATGGCTCCGGTCGACAAGGACCTCTACGAGCTTCCCCCGGAGGAGGCTCGCAACATCCCGCAGGCTCCGACCAGCCTCGAGACGGTCATCAACCGCCTCGAAGCCGATCACGAGTACCTGACCGAGGGTGGCGTCTTCACCACCGACCTGATCGAGACCTGGATCTCGCTCAAGCGCGAGCAGGAAATCGCTCCGGTCAACCTGCGTCCGCACCCGTACGAGTTCGAGCTCTACTACGACGTGTGATCCGCATCCTGACGTAAGTCAGACCTGCGAGTACCGAGTCCACCCGTCCCGCTTCTGCGGGGCGGGTGGACTTGTTTCGGTCCGAGGGAGATCCTTCGGACAGATGATGACCGGCCTTCATACCGGACGCGGTCGAATCGCGGATCAGCCGCGGGCACGTTGACCGATGGCCGCATTGGTGACGATATGGGCGATTCGACCTGCCCGTGTTGCGTCTCGAGCGGCACTGACGATCCACCACAGCATCTGTTTGCGGGCGCTGGGCGGAAAACTGTCCCAGTTGCTTCGCGCTTGCGTGTCCAGGTCCAGCGCCGCCTGCAAGTCAGATGGTTCCTCGAGGTCTTCGACTTGGTCGAGAATCGTCCACCAACCAGTGGATTTCGCGGCAGCAATGGCACCACGACCAGCAGCGGTCATGAGGCCACGCGCCTCCATATCAGCTGCGCGTTCGCGGTTGAGTCGGGTCCAGGAACTCTTGCGTCTCCGCGGTGTGAACAGTTGCAAATTGCGCTCTTCGTCGAAGACGGTGTTGGTGGAATCGATCCACCCAAAGCAGATCGCTTCCTCAACGGCCTGAGGGTAGGGGCAGCGTGGTCGGCTGGTGGTGGTGCGCCAGGAGCACAACCACACTCCGCGGCCTGACGTGTGATTGTCCGTCAACCAAGTTCGCCACTGTTCGCGAGTCTCGGCGTGGATGATCGGGTAGTCGAACTTCCACGTCTGGGGGTGGACGGAAGCCGGCGGCGATGATTTCGAATCGGTCACTTACTCTCCAAGCCTAGAGGGAATCGGATACGTGTCTCGATAGACGAGGGGCCTGCGCAGGGAACACGTCCCCGCGGCAACTTGGACGTGAATGGTCTTGTCGCGCAATCCTCTTCTGACTGTCATGGTGGCGAGACCCTGAGGTGAAGGGCGAGCCGACTGACGGTGTCGGCAAGCTCGGTTGGTTCGATGACGACCACTGGGGCGGTGAGCGCAATGCGCGCAACCGTCATGGCGAGCCTGCCGAGATCCTCGCTGCGGATCTGGACAAGGCAGCGGTCCGCTGCCACCTCGATCGGTGTGTGGTCAATCCATCTGAGTACGCCCGCGAGGTCGGCGAACGTGGCTTCGATGGCGAGTTTTGCATCGTGGTGACGGGGTGGCGAGCCCACTGATCTCGCGACGAAGCCTGCCGCGTCACCGCCCGGTATCTCGCGGGGAGTGAAATGACTGCCTGCCAGCCAGGGCTCCGAGAGCCGGTCCAGTCGAAATGTTCGCCAATCCGAACGATGGTGGTCCCATGCTACGAGATACCAACGACGTCCCGCCGTGACAAGGCGGTGCGGCTCGACGAGCCGTCTGCTGCTCTCGCCATCACCTCGCCGATAGTCGAAACGAACGTGCTCGTGGTCGCGACATGCCGCAGCGAGCACACTGAGTGCTTCGGGATCGACGATGTCGTCATCTGCCCGCCGCATGGAACTGACGCTCGAATGCAGTGCCGACACACGTCGGCGTAGTCGATGGGGCAGGAGTGTTTCGATCTTCGTCAGCGCGCGCAGCGACGTTTCTTCGATGCCTCCGATGGCGGCCTCGGCGGCGTAGCGCAGTCCGACGGCTACCGCCACGGACTCGTCATCGTCGAGGATCAGGGGCGGCACGTGCGCCCCCGTTGCAAGTCGGTAGCCCCCGTATTTTCCGGACGTGGAATCGACCGGATAGCCGAGGTCGCGTAGGCGATCGATGTCGCGGCGCACCGTCCGCTGCGTGACATCGAGTCGTGCGGCAAGTTCGGCACAGTGCCAGAAGCGATGAGTCTGAAGGAGCGAGAGCAGTTGCAGTGCTCGGCCTGTGGGATCGTTCCGCATTTCTTCAGATTGCCAGCGATCTAGGACTTTATGTGTCCACGATGCTCCCTATCGTCGGAGCAACCGGTCGATCCAGACACGAGATCGGTACTCGACTCAAAGGAGCATCCGTGAATCCATCCGACTTCCCCAGGCCCGTCCTCATCCCAGTGAACGGCGTGGAACTCGAAGTCTTCGAAGCAGGGCGACACAATGCCGGGAAACCCATCGTGTTGTGTCACGGATGGCCAGAGCACGCCTATTCCTGGCGATACCAGGTGCCCGCCCTTGTCGAGGCGGGCTACCACGTCATCGTCCCGAACCAACGCGGCTACGGCAATTCATCACGCCCGACCGAAGTGACGGACTATGACATCGAACATTTGGCGGGTGATCTCATCGCACTTCTCGATCACTACGGCTACGACGATGCCACCTTTGTCGGTCACGATTGGGGTGCCTTTGTCGTGTGGGGCCTTACCCTGTTGCACCCGGACCGGGTAAACAAAGTGATCAACCTGAGCCTGCCCTACCAGGATCGCGGAGAGCAGCCGTGGATTGAGTTCATGGAAGCCGTGCTTGGCGGTGATTTCTACTTCGTCCATTTCAATCGACAGCCGGGCGTCGCGGACGCGGTGTTCGAAGACAACACCTTCCGGTTCCTCCGCAACCTGTACCGGAAGAACGAACCCCTCAGGGAACCTCAGCCGGGTATGGCGCTGATCGATCTCGCCAAAGCAGAGACACCACTCGGTGAGCCCCTGATGAGCGATAGAGAATTGGCCGTTTTCGTCTCCGCCTTCGAATCGACAGGATTCACGGGCAGTGTGAACTGGTACAGGAACCTTGACCGCAACTGGCATCTGCTGGCGGAGGTGGACCCGATCATCCAACAGCCCACACTCATGATCTACGGCGACCGTGACGCGATCGCGAGAGCTGAGAACCTGACAGAGTTCGTGCCCAATGTGGAAGTAGTCAATCTCGACTGCGGTCACTGGATCCAACAAGAAAGACCCGAAGAGACCAACCAAGCGATCTTGAACTGGCTGCAGCGGCAGGATGCCACATAGTTTCAAGGCTAGGTGCGGTCTCAGTGAAAATGTCAGTCTCATTCAAGTCCAGTAGGGGGCTTGATCCGGACCGACCTTCTTCGAGATTTGGCGAGAGCGTCGGTAAACAAACCATGCACTCAACCCGACGATGGGCACAAGCCAAATCCCGACAGAGAAGGCGACAGCGCGCCACACACCGACTCGCCCGGACACGGAAACCACATCGGCCGTTCCGACAAGACACAGGGAAATCCAAATCAAGGCGAGAATGAATCCGCCGCCGTACAGAAGAACGAATGCCCCAAATCCGTCCATGCAGTCCATTCCACTGTCGGCGCAGTCCTGAAGCCCCGCCGCACCGAGTAGGGAAATGTACACAGTGGCGATGCTACGGGCCAGCGCGTCCCGAACTGCCGAACAAGCGGGCGGATTCGGCGATGCGAACGCCGCACAGCCCGAACAGAGTAGAAGCCCCACCCCCGTGGGGAGGGCGGGGCTTCCTCTGGTCCGGCGCTCACGCACAGTGGGAGGGTGGTGGACATGCCGGACCGACGACACGGCAGGGAGTCAAGCTGCCGCGCCCAAGCGCTGACCTGAAGGAATGCGCCTGAGATCGTGGTTACGAGAACCATCAAACCAGACAAACTGGACGCATGTTCAGGAATCGAGAGATTCGACCCCGCACGTCAGAAAAATCTCACTGCACCCGATAGGTTTCGCTGCGGCCAGGATCAACCAACCGCCGCATGATCTCGTACGCGCGGTCCGGATCCGTGTACGGCGGAATCATCATCAAAACGAGTTGACGACCATAGATGTCGTCGAAATACATCAAATCGTGGGGCTGGCCAGGGTACGGACCCCGCACTTCCAGTCCGTCGACCTCGTCGATACGACGCTGCGCGCTACTGATCGTGTTCCAGTCGAACGCAACCCTCGCGATCGGCCCCAGCCGCAACGAAAGTGCGGATATCAGATCGTGAAGCTCCGCCGTGACGTTCGTGGTCCACGGGAACCACGCGCCGTCAACCGATGCCTTGACGGCACCTTGCCCACGAAGCAGGAATCGCGGAGTCCGCGTCGGCGACGGGAAAGGTTGCCCGACATGGCGCTGCGGCGCTTCCATTGCATAGTCGAGAGTGCTGATGTGCGCCATGACGAGGCTCCTTGACGGAGGATTCGTGGAACCGTCAGGCAGAGGTGCCCGGTCGTGGGTTCCATACCTTCAGACTAATCCGCTACGCAATCCCGACTACGCGTCGACGGAAATGATCACGCCGGTGTCGCCGTACGGGAACGGACCATTACCGATGTGACCGAGGGTGTTGAAGAATTTCGAAATAGGCACCATCACACCGTATTTCGCTTTGACTTTGCTGCGGATCTCGTCGAATTCAGCTCCACCGCTCACCAACTGAGCGGTCCCGGTGACCGGCGACGCACCGTCGGCAACCTTTCCGCGATTGTTGCATGGCACGACGGAAACCCGTGTGTTGTTCCGCAGCCGCTTGGCCTTACCCGATTTCGAGGAAGTCCAGAACCCGATACGTCCGTCAGACAGCGGCACGACCCAGGTCGGCGTGGCCACAGCGTCACCGCTCTTACGGAATGTGGTGACCGAGATCGTCTTCTCTTCGCCCAGGGACATGAAACGAGCGTATGCCTCCACAACCTCCACGACCATGCACGCGAATGAATTTTCTCTACCCCAGGAGTTTCAAAACGGACAATTATCCGGACGAAGGTGAACAACAGGTGCCGAGTGGTGGAAATGTCGCGGAACGACCCCGTCTCAGGTCGATTTGTGGCCCGCCGGTGTTGGAACATGACTTCTCGTGAATGCGGAACTCATCGTTCTCCTCGTCGTCGTCGTAACCGCTCTGGGGTTCGACTTCACCAACGGTTTTCATGACACTGGCAACGCTATGGCCACGTCGATTGCAACCGGCGCCCTCAAGCCCAAGGTGGCAGTCGCTCTGTCTGCTTCCTTGAACCTGGTCGGAGCTTTCCTCTCGGTAGAGGTTGCTGCCACCGTGGCCAAGGGTGTGGTGAACCTCGGAAATGTGGGTGGCCAAGCGCTGCTCACCATCGTCTTCGCCGGCCTTGTCGGCGGCATCATCTGGAACCTGGCAACGTGGTTGCTCGGCATCCCCTCGAGTTCCTCACACGCGCTGTTCGGCGGACTGATCGGCGCCGCAATCGCGTCCCTCGGAATGAGCGGTGTCGCCTGGAGCGGCGTCCTCAGCAAGGTTGTCATCCCCGCAGTTCTCGCTCCCGTCGTAGCCGGCTTGGTTGCCGCGGCCGGCACCTGGCTCATCTACCGCATCACCTCCAACGTCGGAGAAGAAACCAAGGACAAAGGTTTCCGACTCGGCCAGATCGGTTCGGCTTCACTCGTTTCCCTCGCCCACGGCACCAACGACGCACAGAAGACCATGGGCGTCATCTTCCTCGCCCTGGTAGCCCACGGAACCATCTCCGCCGACGCGGACATGCCGTTCTGGGTCAAGCTCACCTGCGCGCTCGCGATCGCTGCCGGAACCTACCTCGGCGGTTGGCGAGTTATCCGCACGCTCGGCAAGGGACTTGTCGAGATTGCCGCACCCCAGGGCATGGCAGCCGAAGCATCCTCTGCTGCAATCATTCTCACCTCCAGCCACCTCGGCCTTCCCCTCTCGACCACCCATGTGGCGACGGGTTCCATCATGGGAACCGGTCTGGGACGCAAGGGCGCCGAGGTTCGTTGGGGCGTCGCCGGACGTATGGCGGTCGCCTGGTTGATCACTCTCCCGTCCGCTGCGATCGTCGGCGCTCTGTGCTGGGGACTGGCCGACATCGTCGGCGGCCTGCCCGGTGTCCTGGTCGTCTTCGCCGTGCTCATCGCGTTGGCCGGCTGGATGTACCTGCGCTCCCGCAAGGAGCCCATCGATCCGAGCAACGTCAACGCCGAGTGGGACGGCGGCCTGGTACCCGCAGAGGTCCCCGGTCCGGACGCCCGCGTCACCACCGACGTCAAAGCCTGAAAGAGGGAATCGACATGGATATCTTGAAAAACACCGTCGACTCGCTCTGGCAGGTCGTACTGGTCGGCCTCCTGCTGGGCGCCGGACTACCGGCGATCT